>CAZOAL010000005.1:0-246285 GCA_964577695.1 uncultured bacterium
GTCATGCGCCCTTTCCCTTTGCTTCCCACATCACCTTTTCAAGTGATGCAGTTAAGGTCTGTGGGTTAGGCGGACGGTTCGCCCCTTTGGAATTCAACCAAAATTACATTACTATCTGTCAAAGCGCACCCGAGAATCGGACACGTTCTACGGGGTGATCGTTCCCCGAATGTGACCTTGGCGAAATACAACGAATTCAGGAATCAGCGAATGGGAAAGAAAATCTATTCGTTCGCTCCTCCATTCGCTGTCGTGTTCTGAACTGAGTTGAAGGTGGGTCATCATTCGTAGGGGAGGCAGGATGGCCGAATCATGATGACCATCCCTCTTAGTTCTGTTTCCCCTGACCGTTCAGGAGTTGCTTGAGTTTTTCCAGTGTTTCTGGATCGAGTCCACGGAGAATCTCTTCGGGAGAAAGTCCGCGGACCCGCTCTTCGGGAGTCAACGCACTCAGCAGAATTGGTCCGTAATCTTCGGCCATTCGCCGCAGGTTCTTTTCGTATTGACGCTGTTTTCCAGCCATCTTTAACACTTCCTCTCTGAGCGGATTCCAAGCAGTCCTCTTTTAGATTTCAGATTCGTTCTCTCCGTTCCGAGAGTCTTCGACCTGAAGGAAGCATCGCACTTCGTTTCCCTTTTGACGAACCAGCGCCGATGGGTCGTCTTCGGCGGCTTGAAGATAACGTTCAATCTCCTCTGGCTCCACGTTTCCAGTGAAGAGCATCCCATCCACTGCTTCTATCGCCCAGACCCTGACCTCCTCATCTTCATCCGCCAACAATCTTCCGATGTCGGGAAGCTGTTCTCTCCCGCCGATGTGCTTCAGGAGCCAGGCACATTTGCGACGAGTGTCAACATCTGCACCTTGTAAGATTCGTCGGGTTTCCTCGAAGGCAGCAGAAGGGCGAATCAACTTGAGAATAGCAAGTGCAAGCTCACCTCCACGAACGCCAGCAATGGCGGCATGCACCGCCGAATGGAAAAAAGAGTCGTCCAGAAGTGTTGCGAGCGCCTTTTTGGCAATGTCAAGTCCACCCGACTCGTTGAAACCTCCGTCAGTCTCTTGAATCGTGCCAAGGGAACGAGCGAGGGCTTCCCAGTTGAAATTATGCTGCTTGCTCATCACTGTTCCTGTTTTTTTATTGTCCTTCGGCTTACTCATGTATGTCTCCTTCTTGGTTTGAGTGAAAGAGGCCAAGATAGAATCTTGGGCTACTGGATGGCCGAATAATGATGACCACGCCTTACTTAAACTGCACGAGCACCCGCTCCTTCTGCCCGGTGAGCATCGGCTCCTGTTCGCGCCCCATGATGCGGCGGGCTTGGGTGGAGACGTTCGCTTTGATATACACCTCCAATTCCTCAAGCGTGATTTTTCCGTCTGTGTTGCGATCTGCATCGCCCCGCATGCCTTCGAGTAAGTAGTAGGTGAACAGCCCGTGCCGTTTGTCATCGTAACTGGAACTGATCTGTGCACCGGAATACGACGAAAAAATCTCCAGGTTGGGATATGCCTCAGGCCCCTCGATAACCTTTAGCACTGGTTTGGCGGACGCAATGATCAGGGTGTTGTTTTTATCCGTGCCACTGAAGCAGGCATCCACAAACACCGTCACGGAGCTGGCGTTCAGGTTGGATAGCCGCTCATATAAACGCATGAGCGGATAGCCGGAATCCTGTGGGAAATTGGGGTCGCCATCGTGGGGAATGAGGAATTTCTGTGTGCCGTCTATCGTCGGCACGCCATGACCTGAATAGAACACGAAGACGTCGCTTTGACCGGGGGTGATCATGTTTTCCAACCGCCGCAGCCCTGTATTGATACCTGCAAGTGTCGCACGTTCGTTAATCAGGGGAATCACATTGGACTCGTCCACCCCTAGCAGTGTGACCAGGTACTGCTGAAACGCAATCGCGTCGCGGTCGGCGTAATCCGCCTTGGGGACGTTCTGGTATTTCTCAATGCCGATCACCAGCGCAACCGCATTCGTATTTTTCACGCCTTGCGGGATGTTTACATCCACATCAGACAGGTTATCAAGCTGGGCAATCGTTCCCCTTGGCTTTTGATAGGTAACGTGTAATTCAAGTCGTGTCATTTCTTTGAGATTGTCGATGGCTGTAACAAATAAGGTGTTTGCCCCTTCCCTCAAAGAAATCGGCCTCGTCTGAAAATTGAGTAAGGTTTCAGCGATCAGCCCTGAATCGTAAACAGTTGGGCCGTTACTCTCCTGTTGAACATACACCCGGTTGAGTTCCCGGTCATCCGATGCAGCACCGCTAAACTGAATGGGAGAACTGTAGAACGTTTGACCGTCCACAATTCCGTCCACCTTAATCGTTGGCGGTCGGTTGAGAGTCGGCTGATACGGCTCTTCCCTTTTTCCTTTATCCCGATCGATAGTGACCTGTTCAACGCCTGCCTGGTAGACCTGAGAGCGGAGTGTCTGCTGACGGGATTCAAAACCGTCCTGCTCGACGACGATTTGGATCGGAAACGGAATGGATTGCTGTCCGATCGGGATGTCAACCAGCGGTATATCGACAGTGAATACCAGCGTTTTTGAATCACCGGTGGCGATGGGGCCAACGTTTCGTGTCGGTTGCTCGATCGAAACCCCACGAACCTGTGTCGTTGCCGAAACCTTGACCCCTTTTGCAGGCATATCACCGGTGTTATTGATAACAACTGTCAGGATGGCGCGTTCGTTCTGTTCAATTCCGCCATTGCCGTTTTGACCCGGTCCCTCCTTAATCGCTGCCGTCAACTTCAGATCCGGTGCAGCGGCCAGGATTTGGTAATGGATTGTTTTTCCCGTATCACCAAAATCTTTTTCGGACACGGTCAGTGTCATCGGCAATTCCCCCGCCGTTCCAAGTCGCTCCACTTCAATGTCAAAATCCACCTGAGGCGATGTTTGTCCCTGCGCAATCGTGGCGAGCGGTTGACGGGACGGCACGATGCGGACGCTTGGATGGGTTGTCGAGGCTGTTACCACCGTGTCAAGCGCATTGAGATTTCCGTTGTTTGCGACGCGAGCCGACATCCGAAGCCGATCACCGAGTTTGACCCTGCCATTTTTGTCATCGCTCACTACGATGTCGAGTTTCGGCGCGTGCAGCGAAACGGGGAAGGATTGCGCGATCGTTTTCCCCGAAAAGGTCGCTTGGGAGGCGATCGCCGTGATTTCGAGCACCTCCCGATTGAAGCGGCGCGGCAGGGTGACGTTGAACGACTGATCAAAATCCTTGCCCACCCCAAGCGTTCCGATCGTCACCGATGACGGAGAGATTGTCAACCCCTCCCCCGGCCCCTCCCCTACAAGGAGAGGGGAGGACAGCGTGAGTTTCACGCCGTTTGCCGCGAGTTCACCGATATTTTTGACGTTCGCCGTGAAATGGATCGGTGTTTCATTGTTGATCAAGGTCTCCTGCGTCTTCAGATTCACCGCGAGGAGCGGAACGTTTTGGAGCATCCCCACCGACTTCGTTACTGTATTCACAGCGACGGAAGGACCGCGCAGATCAGCGACGCCCAGTTGATATTCGAGGGCGTCCGCCTTGTAGGTGCGCGGCACGCGAAATCGGAGGCGACCTTCGACGTTTTGATTCGGCCGGATCGTACCAAGTTCAACCTTCTTGACCTGCACCTCCAGCCCTTCGTTGATCGCTGCCAATTCCAGCGTGACACCGAGCGCATCCCCGACCCCGCTGTTGCGGATGATCGCCGCGATTTCGACGGTTTCCTCGTTGGAAGGAATCCCGTTCCCATCGCCCATCCGTGCGCCACCGGGTGTATCATCGAGCTGCACGGTGACGAAATCCAGTTGGGGCTTACGCAATCCGACGACGTTGAGGCGGACATCCTTGACATCGCCGTTGAGCAGTCGATCCCTGGCGGTGATGCGGAATGTCGCAGGCCCATCTTTCGCGTCGAAACCGGTGCGAATGGGAATCGTGACCTCTTTTGGTTCGCCAACATAGAGCGTGCCCAGTTCTTGCTGCAGACTTCCGAAGTCTTGGAGACTTCGGAAGTCTACGGAGACATTGGGGTGATCGACGGTGACATCCAGCCCAACCTCAAACGCCGTGCCGAGCCCGCTGTTTTCGACGGTGAATTTGAGTTCGCCACGTTCCCCCGCATCGAGGGCGTTGTTGTCGAAATAGCGGGTGCTCTCCGCAAACTTAGGCGGGCTGATGGCGAGCTTCGGCTTGCCTTGCGCCACGGGGATGACGGGCGTTTGGGCAGTCGCTTTGAAATCGTATTCATCAATCGCTTCGATCGTGAACTGCACCGAACCCGATTTCGCGTTACGGGTTGTGCTGATCGGCACTTCAATCGATTTGGATTCGCCGGGGCGGAGTTGTCCCACATTGATTACTTTTGGCACGGTCACATCGGGGTTATTTGACGTGGCACGCACTTTCAGCCCGTGTGAGAAGCCTACCCCACTGTTGGCAACCGTGAGGGAGAGCGAGCCCTTATCGTTGGATCCGAGCTCTCCCTGAGTGATTGAGCCTTTCAGGTCGGCGATCTGGATTGGGGAGATTGCGAGGGTGGGGGGAATCATTTCGATCGAGGCGGTCAATGTGTCGCTGAATGTCTTTCCGGCTTTGTCTGAGCCGGTCAGAGTCAATGTAATCTCGCCGGGCGTCGCTTCCGGTGAAACCTTGATGGGGATGGAGAGTGTTTTGGATTCGCCGGGTTTGAGTTTACCGATTTTCTCTGGTTGAGATAGGGCCACATAGCGGGCGGCGGTACCAGATATGGAGATATTTAGCAAAACGTTTTTAGCAGACTTTTCATATACATGCTTTTCATTAGTAATTTGAACAGAGATTGGTGTGTCTTTGCCAGCTCTGAGTGTGTTGTGTAAAAAAACGAGATGACCTTGAAGAATGGGATTTCGGGGAGGCAAAGATTTACGAGCTTCCACATATCTATAGGTTCCGCCAACGACTACACCTACAGCGGGACCATATATAAATGTAATAGGTACAGCAAGATCTTCCGGTACAACCGAAGACAAAAGAAAACCAGCGGTACCCCCTGCCAATGCCCATTCAAATATATCAATAATGTCATTGTTCATCAAACCATGGTTCCGGGCAGGGAAATCCCTAGGGTATAGGGGCAACTCTCTATCAAGACGACGCTGGTAGTCCTTGGTGGGGCTGTAATCAAAAGTGCCTTGATGAACATAAGTTGTTTGGTCAGAATTGGGAGGTGGTTGTTTTGTCACTGTCGGTGTATAAACAGCACAAGAAATCATCGCACCTGTCATGAACAAGCACAGTATGTCAAAAAAGAATCGAGAAACACGCTTGGCTTTCATCTTGACCTGTGCCAACATTGCAATTGGAGCGAAGTGAAATCCCGCAAAGCGGGGCGGTTTTTGCATGTTATGAAACATAAGATCTCCTCCTTGTTGTTTTGGGTAGAGCCTGCCGCTGGCTGGTTCAAACAAGCTGGCAGCAGGCTCTACCTCTATGGAATTTCACGATTCGTTTTTCGTCAAAGCGCGGAATGCCTTGAGGAATTCCTGCTTGTTCTCGGCATCAATCACCAGATCCTGGATTTTCAGCAAGATCTGTTCGTCCTCAATGGTCTTGATCTTGTCCGAGATGGTCTTGGGAATCGAATCAAAGCGTCTGCCAAGATGGGAAAGCAGAAGACTGCTCCCCATCTCCGTTTTGGCTTTATTGACGATATGTTGGTAAGTCACTGACTCTTTCATAATCTCCTCCGGAATGATCAGGTTAACGGTTTGTTGATTCTTGATGACTAAACCCGAAAGCACATCCATACTATAGAACACATCCGCTCGCTGGTCAAGCGGGATGCGTTCCTGTGCCACATCGACACATCTTTGAAGCCACGCTTCCCGATGGTAGCCGGGGGCAGGCTTCATGAGTGGAATAAAGGGTAAATTGCCCGGCGTCGGATTGTCAAGGTAGTTTTGTCCATCCAACTCCCAGAGCCGCATCACCTTCCATTCGGCGAGGAACCGCGTCGGATAGGTCTGCTGGAAGAAGCCGGGATCTGGTTTGCGAATCTTCTTCTCCCTCAGATAAATCACGACAGAGATCACGGGCAACTGATATACTCTGATGATTCGCCCAATGTATTCCGCCATGCGGTAGGGCATGATCAAAACTGGCTCTGTCTGAAACTCAATGTGAACGATGACCCAAATGAGCCGTTTGGGGTTTCTGGCGGAGGGAATCTGGATCTTTGCCAGCACATCCACTTCCCGCTTCCGCCGAATCTCCAACGACCCACGTAAGGGCTCAATGATTGGCGACTCGTAGCCAGTGGCAAATTTTATCACATCCGCCGGGCGCTGCTGAAAGATCAGCTTCGCGGCGTTGTCGAAGGGAGCGGGCAATTGATTCGATGACTGCTTTCGCATGTTTCACCTCACTTCATTTGAACGGACGGGTTGGTGTTTTTGAAGGTGGTAGACAACACGTCTTATACCAATTTGCAATTGAAAAAGTAAAATCGTAGCCCAAGATTTCGAGATTTCGATGATTTCGATGGTTTCGACAGGCTCAACCCAAGAAACTCAATCCTCAATCCGGCGGATTCTATCTTGGCACCAGCGATTTCCAACTTAGAAAGTTGGGCTACAAATTATAGGTGGCTCTTTTGAACATTTTGGGTTTTCTCCTTTCGTTTTGCGGTGTGCGTGAAACGTGATGTGATAACACGGATTCAGAGAATGACGCGGATTGGCTTTCGGTTGCATCCGTAAAATCCGCTGAATCCGCGTTTCAGGTGTCATTTGTTCTCGAGTAGTTTTTGTAACAGTTGCTTGAGCCTTTCTTGTTCTTCGTGATCGAGCCCACGCAATTGCGCTTTAGAACTCAGTGCGCGGGCAAGCTCTTCAGGGCTCGCAACAGACAACAAATCGTTAATCGTTCGTTCCCGATTCTTTTGGTATGTGCTCTGTTTTCCAGCCATTGTTAACACCTCCTCTATCAGGTCGTAGTCCACTCCTTCGCCGACATATCCGCCTCGCCAAGATAAAGATGGGCGCGTCCCAAGATGAGATGATAGCCAGCACGAGTCAGTTTTGTTGCCTTCAAAGACAAGCGTTGAGCACAACGAAAGGCAAGACTTCAGCTATTGGGGGTTCCTTTTCCCATCCTGATTTTCGAGTAGTTGCTTGAGTTGTTTTCGTTCTTCAGGAGTCAGCCCACGTAACCGATCTTCGAGAGTCAGGACGCGCAACAAATCTTCTGGATGAAGTCCACGCAACCGCTCCTCGGGAGTCAGACCGCGCAATCGCTCTTCAGGGCTCGCAACAGACAACAAATCGTTAATTGTCCGTTCCCGATTCTTTTGGTATGTGCTCTGTTTTCCAGCCATTGTTAACACCTCCTCTATCAGGTCGTAGTCCACAAAGTGAGCATAGTAGATGTAAAGCGTATTGTCCTCATCGACAATTCGCTCGAAAAACTGACGTAACTTCTTCTTGGAAGCGGCAAATAGGAGCAATGGATAATATTTCGGTTCGATCGGCAGTTCGTTGCACACAAACAGGTGAATGGGTAGAAGGTCGGTGCTGACGTAATGCCCAACCTCGATCTCCTCCCATCGGACATCATCAGGGCTGTGGCGCAACACATGGATGGGTTTGCGAGCGGAGATGATGGTGACTGTCATTTCCTTCGCCGACACATCCGCTTCCCCCAGATAAAGATGGGCGCGTCCCAGGATGAGGTGATACCCCGCACGAGTCTAAGGAATCATTTTTTCCCTTGAGTTCAAGGTGGTTATGAATGCGGAAATAATCAAAAGCCGTTTCCGCTCTGACTTTCTCGACATCGCCGGGCGACTTCAGGATAACAAGCGCGTCCATCGTGCGAGGAAGTCGGCTCACTTCGACCTGGGTTTGGACCAGGATATTTAACTGTCCGAAATTGTGCGTCACGACTACCTTGAAAACCGGGTCAATCTCTTGCCGTTCGGCGGATTGGGTTTTGTTGTCAGCAGGCATCAGACCTCCTCCCCGCAAGCGCGAGGCACCAGAGCGTGGTTGTAATGAAAGTGATAACCCGTTTGAACATTCCGGATCTTCTCCGTTCGTTTTGCGGTGTGCGTGAAACGTGATGTGCTAACACGGATTCAGTGGATAACGCGGATCCGCTTTCGATCCGATTCGTGAAATCCGCTGAATCTGTGATCACCTCTCCGTTCCGTGAGTTTTCAACCTGAATGGGTTGTGTTAAAAGGTCGGTTGAGCGTTCTCCCAAACGGCGTGGGTTCGACCTTGTGGTTTGGGTAGAGCCTGCTGCTGGTTTCTTGCCGGTCTCGAACAAGCTGGCAGTGCTCGTCCGAGAATCGGACAGGCTCGACTTCTCTGGAATTTCACGATCCGTTTTTCGTCAAAGCACGGAATGCCTTGAGGAATTCCCGCTTGCTTTGAGCAGTCACCGCTAGTTTTTGGCTCTCTAACAAGAGCTGTGGATCGTCGATCGTCTGGATCTTGTCAGAGATGGTTTGAGGAATGGAATCAAAACGGGTGTTGAGGGTCAAAAGCAAAGCACTGCTAAGTGCCTCCGTTTTCGCTTTATTGACCATATATTGGTAAGTCACTGACTCTTTCATAATCTCCTCCGGAATGATTAGGTTAACGGTTTGTTGATTCTTGATGACTAAACCCGAAAGAACATCCATGCTATAGAACACATCCGCTCGCTGGTCAAGTGGGATACGTTCCTGTGCGACATCGACGCATCTTTGAAGCCACGCTTCCCGATTGTAGCCGGTGGGTGGCTTCATGAGCGGAATAAAGGGTAAATTCCCCGGTGTTGGGTTGTCAAGATAGTGTTGCCCATCCAACTCCCAGAGTCTCATCACGTCCCATTCCGCGAGAAACCGTCTGGGATAGGTTTGTTGGAAAAAGCCCGCATCCGGCTTGCGAATCTTCTTTTCTCGCAAATAAATCACGACTGAAATCACGGGCAACTGATACACTCTGATGATTCGCCCAATGTATTCCGTCATGCGGTAAGGCATGATCAAGGCTGGCTCTGTCTGAAACTCAATGTGAACGATGACCCAGATGAGCCGCTTGGGGTTTCTAGCAGATGGGATCTTGATCTTTGCCAGCACATCCACTTCGCGTTTCCGCCGAATCTCCAACGACCCGCGTAAGGGCTCGATGATTGGCGACTCGTAGCCAGTGGCGAATTGAATCACGTCCGCCGGGCTCTGCTGAAAAACCAGCTTCGCGGCGTTGTCGAAGGGAGCGGGCAATTGATTCGATGACTGCTTTCGCATGTTTCACCTCACTTCATTTGAACGGACGGGTTGGTGTTTTTGAAGGTGGTAGACAACACGTCTTATACCAATTTGCAATTGAAAAAGTAAAATCGTAGCCCAAGATTCTATCTTGGCACCAGCGATTTCCAACTTAGAAAGTTGGGCTACAAATGTTACCATATAGAATGCAAATTGGTATTACTGCCCTGTTGCCGCCCCTTTACGAAACTCCTGCTCCAGCTCATCAAACGCCCGCTGGATGATCTCCTCCTGCGAGGGTTTCTCCTGCGCTTGGGGCAGGATGGACTTGACGAGGCTCGTGACTGCTGCTCTGTTTGCGGAAAGTGGCATCCGGACGAGGACATGGTAGGTGTGGTATACCGGGTGCTTCCAGCGGGCAACGACCTGAATCCGGTTCAGTTGGACATCGGTGCTAACTGTCGAGATCGTGCCCATCTGGGTCTCCAATTCTTTGGCCAAGCCTCGCACCTTCGACTCCAGACTCAAAGCCAGCGCGATACGAGCATGTTTCTCGGCAGCGCGCCAGGAGTTCGCCTCCCGATAGTATGGATTGGATTGACCGCAGGCGTACAGATACCCCGGCACCGAAGGAAGCGCCGTCACCCAACGCGGCTGTTGGGGCAGAGGCGTTGCAGCGTCCGGGACAGCGTGGGTTGACGCCTCTCCGTTCCGTTGTTCGGGGGTTGAACCCCCGAACGAACCTTCGACATTTCTACCGAAACGTAGCAACACGAACGTGGATTGAGCGGAGGCATATTTGGCAACCACCTGATGATTCTCTTTGACAAGGGCAAGCGTGTCAGGGGACACCTCTTCTTGCAGGTCATTGCCTGAATACACCACGCGCCCTCCCTCGCGCTGCACTCCCTCCTCCCCCTTGATGCGCACAGACAGCGCTTTCGCCAGATTTTCCACGCCATCTGCGATGGCACCCTGCTCAGAGGTCTCGGCATGGGCATAAGTCTCAGAGAATCCGACAGCGAACAGCCCATCTTCCGTATCGGGCATGTTCCAGAACCAGGCTGGATACGATGCCTCTTTCGGTTGAGACGGGGTCGTTAAATGCATCCCGCTCTGGCTCAATTCTGACGGCTGTCTGACCGAGGGCGAAGCACACCCCCACACGGTAACAAGTAAGATCATGAGTCTGGAGATGGGGAGCAGGTTTCGCTGTTTGAAAGTGGTTGGATTTAATAAGGTGATCTTCATAGGGAACATAAAAAATAATTGGAAGTTATCTCGCCAATGTCACATTAGAAGTTAGATCCAATTGTAGCGCATAGCCTGCCCCCCGATGGATCGGGACAGGCCGATCTATCGGAGTCTCTCGACTTGCGTACCGATCCGATCACAAGTCAGGAGACTTATGCTACAAGAGTCCCCTGACTTGTGATATTGGCGAATTATATCTTTCCACGAAATAACTTACTAACTGTAGGTCGAGATTCCAATCTCGACACGAAGGAACTGTCGGGTTTGGAAACCCGACCTACGGGAAGAAATTCTTAGATCAGGCGACTGTGTCCCAATCTTGGCACCGACACAGCTACTGACCCTGTTCTTTCTTGAATTGTTCGTACTTCTCGACTTCCCCATTGAGCTCTTTGAATGCTTCCGTGGCTCTGAAGCGAGTGTACATATTCTGATTGGCTTTGATTCGTGACATCAAGGCCGCATTCGCTGCCCCGATGGGCATTTCCATCAGAACGTAGGCACGGTAGATGGTGCCTTCCTTCCTGACGTCTTGCTTTGAGGCTTTGCAACCATTGATGACTTCCGAAACCACTTCTTTGGAAGCAGAAGTGGTCATCGCCAGCAATTCGGAATCTTCTGCCGCTCCGACCTCTTCCCGGAAACGCTTGAACAGCCCGGAAACTTTGGTGCTCATCTGCGACGTGACATCCACCCGTCCCTGATGCTTCGCGGTATCCACCGCGAGTTGCAGGTCTTTGGAGGTGGCTGTTGCAGGGGCGTAAAGATAGTTCGGGTCTTCAGGTGGATTCAGGTACCAGTCCGGAGCCGACAGATTATTGGGGTTGGGAGCAGCGGGTGAGAGGGGCGCGACATTTTGTGCGCCGCCACCGCACCCCGCCCAGAAAATGGCTAACCCCAGAAGCGCGACAAGAATTGATGCGTTGATGAACCGTTGCATGTGAGTATCCTCCTTCAGGTTGTTTGGTATGTGCAAAGTGGGATGGTGTACTATTACTAAATTATTGAGAAATTCGTTCTATTCCCCCGATGGATTGGGGCGCGAGCCGTCTTGCATCTAGCGTATGATAGCACGGATTGACGGAATGAACGGATGAAGTCCTGACGCTTGTCCATCAATTCTGAAAATCCGTGTTCTCATCACGTTTCAGGCACATTGCCCTGTCACAATAATGAGGATTCTGTATTGAGTGATAGTACAAGAAAATGAACCATCTCCATTTTTTCATGCTTTATTTCCATTGCTGATTGAATTTACAGAGATTATAATACAGGTTTGGATGTTGCGTCAATAGCATAAAACGTAACTTTCTCATTGAATCCTATCTCAAGATTACATATAATGTTCGATAAGTTACCCTCTTCAATCCTCCAAAAGGTCGAAGACTCACGGAACGGAGAGGATTTGGTAGACGGTGAACAGAGGAGGCATATACGATGTTAGCTGTGAAAGGCATCTTTCAAAACGGCGTTGTTCAACCTGTAGAGCCTGTCGAAGGGCGAGAGGGGCAGCCGGTTATCATCACGTTCTTGGAGGAAAGCCAGACGGATGATTCGTCTCTTCCTATGACCGAGGAAGATTGGGACGCTTTGGTAAAATTATTGAGGGATTGCGCTGTGGATACGGGCATACCCGATCTGGCGCATCAGCATGACCATTATCTTTACGGTACCCCAAAAAGGAAGGAGTAATACCGTGCTCAAGGCATTCGTGGACACCGCAGCGTGGATTGCGATGATTAATGCCAGAGATAGACTCTATGTCCGGGCATGGCAGGAGATGACGAGGTTACAGCAACAGAAAGTACCGCTTGTAACAACAGAATTCGTACTGCTAGAAGTCGCTGATGCCCTCTGCACACAACCTCTTCGCGCACAAACTATCGCTTTCATCAACGGTTTACGGCAGTTACCTCGCTTGCAAATCGTTCCAATCAGTCAGAGCCTATTCGCCGAGGGGTGGGTGCTTTACTGCCAACGTCCCGATAAAGAGTGGAGTCTGACTGATTGCACCAGTTTTGTCGTGATGACGCAACGGCAAATCACACAAGCGTTCACCTCAGACCATCACTTTGAGCAGGCGGGATTCATCAAGTTGTTATAACCTTTAACAAATCTTGGAGTGCACAACTGGTTTTGCCATTCTGAGGCAGAACCAGTTCCGCACACCTCAAGAAAATCACCCGAACTTTTATTGAAACATCTCCCGTACAGGAGGATACAATTGTGCCCAAAAACAAAAAACTGGTGAATTGGGTAAATGAGATGGCGGCGCTCTGTCAACCGAATCACATTCACTGGTGTGATGGTTCACAAGAAGAGTACGATGCACTATGCGAACTTCTCGTCAAAACGGGAACGTTTATCCGCTTGAACGGAGAGAAACGGCCAGGAAGTTATTTAGCCCGTTCCAACCCCGCAGATGTCGCTCGTGTGGAGGGGCGAACGTTTATCTGTTCTAAAAAGCAGGTCGATGCAGGGCCGACCAACAATTGGCGAGACCCGGACGAAATGAAAGCGGAATTAAGAAGGCTTTTTAAGGGGAGCATGAAGGGGCGCACCATGTATGTCGTTCCGTACTCCATGGGGCCGCTGGGGTCAAAAATCGCCCATATCGGCGTCGAAGCCACCGATTCCCCTTATGTGGTTGTCAGCATGCGTATTATGACCCGGATGGGCAAAGCGGTGCTGGATGTTTTGGGAGAAGATGGACATTTCGTTCCAGGACTTCATTCCGTTGGAATGCCACTCCAACCGGGCCAAAAGGACGTTCCCTGGCCGTGTAATTCTGAACATAAGTACATTGTGCACTTTCCCGAAGAGCGGGAAATCTGGTCTTATGGAAGCGGCTACGGTGGGAATGCGTTGTTAGGTAAAAAATGCTTTGCCTTGCGAATTGCCTCCAGCATGGCTCGCGATGAAGGTCGAAGACTCACGGGACGGAGGTGGATGGCGGAACATACGCTGATTTTAGGGCTGACTTCACCAGAGGGAAAGAAAATATATATCGCCGCCGCCTTTCCCAGCGCCTGTGGGAAAACCAATCTGGCGATGATGACTCCGACGCTGCCCGGCTGGAAAGTCGAGACGGTGGGAGATGATATCGCGTGGCTGAAATTCGGTGACGATGGTCGGCTCTATGCGATTAACCCAGAAACTGGATTTTTTGGGGTTGCCCCTGGAACCTCCATGAGCTCCAATCCCAACGCGATGCGCTCAATGGAAAAAAATTCAATTTTTACCAATGTTGCCCTGACGCCGGATGGCGATGTGTGGTGGGAAGGGATGACTGAGGAAAAGCCAGAGAAACTTACCAATTGGCTGGGTGAAATGTGGACGCCCGACAGCAGTAAACCCGCCGCCCATCCCAATGCGCGATTTACCGCGCCGGCAGCGCAATGTCCCGTCATCGATCCGGACTGGGAAAATCCCAAAGGCGTGCCGATTTCAGCGATTCTCTTTGGGGGTCGCCGTCCTTCGACTGTCCCCCTCGTTTATGAAGCATTTAATTGGCAGCACGGCACGTTTTTAGGCTCAATTGTCGCTTCCGAGCGAACAGCAGCAGCGGCTGGAAAGGTGGGCGAGTTAAGACGCGATCCAATGGCAATGCTGCCCTTCTGCGGCTATAATATGGGGGATTATTTGGCGCATTGGCTTTCCATCGGCAAGATGTCGGACGCGGAGAAATTACCGCGAATCTTCTACGTGAATTGGTTCCGAAAATTGCCTGATGGTTCATGGTTGTGGCCCGGCTATGGCGAAAACAGTCGCGTCCTCAAGTGGATTTTTGAGCGCGTTTCCGGGGCGGGAGCAGCGGTGGAAACACCGATTGGCTACCTTCCCACACCAGAGGCGATTGATACCGGCGGATTGGACATCCCCCAGGAGAATATGGAAGCCCTCCTGAAAGTGGATGCACCAGAGTGGCTTGGGGAAGTGGAAAGCATTAAAGAATATTACCTCCGCTTTGGCGACCGACTCCCGCAGGGATTGAAGGACGAATTGGAAGTGCTGGAGGAGCGCTTGCGGAAGACGAAAAAATAAGGCCCTTGTTAGGAATTTGTACAAAAGAAACCGAGTTTCTCGAAGAAACTCGGTTTCTTGTTACGCCCGACGTTTCACGGATTCGGTAGCCAAAGGAACGAGAGGATCTGGTTCATGCGGGGTAAGCGGCGAGAATGTTCAATGATGATGCCGTCTGAATGTGTCGAACACCAATAGGAGAGCGGCACTTCACCTTTAGCGTCTTCGATCTCCTTGGACTTACGCCCGGTGAGAAGGCGCGCCAAAGAATGTGGATGAAGTGGCTTGTCTTTGACAAGATAACAATCGCAGTTTCGACGAAAGCCCTTTGAATAAGCAAAATATTTAATCCGGTCATTCTCGGAGAAGACAATCGCGCAGATGTGTTGACTCAGTCGGATGTAGCGAATGGCTGTGCTAGTCAAAGAGGTCGAATATTTCGCCGCAAGGGCATCGATTGCCGACAAACCAACTTCCGGGATTTCGTTGGCGTCTGCTTGAAAAATCGGAGCAGGCATCAACAACTCAACCGCAAACTGATTGGCACGCTGTTCATCCAACTGATGAGAACCAAACCCCCGCAGATCTTCGCGCAGGCAGCGATGTTGTTTGGTTTGTCCCCCGTCGAGGTGGTAGTGTCCCAACTCGTGAGCGATGGTAAAATTCTTTCGAGGTTGCGATTGAATCAGGCTGTTGAGCAGGATACCCCAAACCTCTCCGACTCTCATCAGACAACCATCATACTGACGCTCCATCTCACGTTCCCAAACGACGATCTGAAGTTTTTCTGCAACCTCTCGCGGTTGAATCGGGATGGCTTGTACATTTAATTCACGCAGCAGACGCCGTGCACATTCTGCAGGATGGAGCGCTTTGCGCGATGACAGTTGAACTGAGGAACGAGGATTGAAAGGAATTGGCGGGTGCATGTTCAGTCCCCAGATGCTTCATTTTTCAACTCTTGTGGTTTTTACTCTTCAGAAATTCATAAAACTCGAACATGGTTTCCTTATCTTTTTCCGAGAGTTCCATGATGCCTCTAAACATCACACTGACCCGCGGGTCTACTAAAAGGTCATCGTAGTTCTGTTTCTTTTTGCCGAGCAGATAATCCGTTGTGACTCTCAGCGCATCGGCTAAACTCGAGAGGGTATCAAATGATGGCTTACGAGCACCCGATTCAAACTGTGAGATTGCCGCGGGTGTGAGTTTCGCTCGCTCTGCGAGTTGTGTCTGAGTTATTTTTAGGTCTAGCCGACGGTCCTTGATGCGTACTGCGACAGACATGATTGACGATCTCCTTCCGTTTTGGGATGGTTGAGAAAAATAGAAATGCTGAATGCTAAATGCTGAATGGGATGGAGGCCCTACGCACGTCAGGCGTTTTTGAGGAAAACGGACAAAATTGTCAATTGTCAATTGTCAATTGCCCACCTAACGATTGTGATATAAATCTTAACATATAAGTCAATGCTATGCAAGGATTTTTAGGTGTGATAGAAATTTTCTAATTGACATTGCTTCGTGAATGATGTACCATCGAATGCGCTTCACGATTTCTCTCCCCGTGGAACTGCGGGCGGCGATGAGCTTGAGTCGGCTGTGGCAGAAGCAGGGCAAGCGGGAGGAAGCCCGAAAAATGCTTGCGGAGATTTACGGCTGGTTCACGGAGGGGTTTGATACGGCAGACCTCAAGAGAGCGAAGGCGTTGCTTGAAGAGTTGTCGTAAAAAGGAAGGAATGAGAATGGGTGAAGCGCATAATGTGGCAAACTATGCGAGGCTCAAGAGGATTTCAAGTGAAGTGTTAGCGAGAATTCCGAACCACTGGACGACTGTTCCAGCGAGGGGGGGTACGATTAGCGGAACAGGCGCTAGATATATCGCGCCGTTGGGTTCTTCGGGCACTTATGGGATGACAGAAGTCCGCCTCATGACACGCCCGGATGGAAGTCAATATGTACGGCTTTATAGAGGCGTTCATCCCGTCGATGTATTCGGGCGACCTCAACGTCAGGAATTAACCCACTTTGAGCTAGAAAGGGAAGGAGTTGCGATATGAAGCTTGAGGAAATTGAAAACAAATATGACTTCACAGAAAGCACCGTTCATGATATTTACTGGGAGAACCACTTCAAAGATCTGGTCCTGATTGTCAACTACTACTGGGAGTGTTCTGGGGGGGGGCCTGCGAATCGTGATAGGT
The DNA here is from genome assembly GCA_964577695.1 of uncultured bacterium. Lineage (GTDB taxonomy): Bacteria > Poribacteria > WGA-4E > WGA-4E > PCPOR2b > CAZOAL01. The sequence goes on from CAZOAL010000005.1 coordinate 16,735, forward strand.
TTTTGGGCATCCGATTCGTGAATTGCCAACAGGTTTCCTTGGTGAATGACGCGACATCTTTCAAATTTGCGGACCAATCTGATGCTGAAGCCTTCAACTGGGAATCTACTTTCACAATTATCGGGTGGGGAGATGTGAGAAAAGTCGATATAATTCGTCCATCACTTCAATCCCCTGAAGACCCCGATAAACTCCACATTGGGTTCCAAGCAATGCACAATCCCATGCCGGTGTATTGGCTCGAATTGATTTGCGCTGAGATGGAAGTTATTGAGAAACGAGCATCCCACGTTTTACGCTAAATGCCATATTTATCTCCCCAATCAGCAAAATTAGATCCATTTTATATCGATTTGTATCTTGACAAGATGTACGGACTATGATAGAATCTGAAGGAAATTTCAGGAAAAAGAAACACCTGCCCAAAATTGTACCACGCCATCCATCTGTGCCTATCAGTGTAGAGCGGGCGGCTCGCCCGTTAGGTAACGAGCCAGCGGCTCGCTCATACGATGTATAATCAAAATATTCTCGGAGGGAACCGATTATGATTTCGATACAGCTTCGCCTACTCAATCCAAGGATAAAGCGATCTTTTTACACCAGTTTCTGGCTTTGCCTGCTCACTCTTTTCTCTATACATGCTGTCCTCGCCGCCGACGGCCAACTCTCGCTCGGACTTTCTGAAACCGCTGTCAAGATTCGTGACAAGGTTGATATCGGCAGCGTGCGAAAAGATATTGCTCGGCTTTCCAACTTATCTACCCGTGTCACCGGCTACCCCGAAGCCGCTAACGCCAGTAAGTATGTTTTCGACCGGTTTGTCGAGATTGGCTTACAGAACGTCGAAAGCCGCGAATTTCCCATCACCGTCCCCGTTGACCATGGCGACGGAAAGCTGGAAGTTTTCTCCCCGGATGGGAAGGTCCTCAAAACCTTCAAAATCTCACCGCTCTGGCCCAATCTCGTCCGAACCTCCCTCCTCTCCAATGGGATTGAGCACCGGGTTCAAGAAGGAGAAACGCTCGAAGGGATCGCCAAATCCTACCAGGTGGAGGTTCAATCGATTCTCAATGACCCACACAATCAATACCTTCGCAATCAGGCGACCGATGGACGGGATAACAATGACAATGGCGAAATTGATGAGCCAGGTGAATTTGCCCTCGTCGAAGGAAACACAGTTTTCCTTCCCACCGGCGGCTTGACTGTCCCCCTCTTTTACTGCGGCAGTGGCGAGCTCGCTGACTTTAATGGCAAAAATATCGGTGGCTTTTGGTACAAAGTCCAGCCCGACGATACCCTTGAAGATATTGCCCATCGCTTTCGCGTGACGGCTGGGAGTATCACCGATGATATTCTGAACAGCCACCTCCAAAAAACTGAAGACGGCATCGACAATAACGAGAATGGGCAGATTGATGAATATGGAGAAATTCCTCCGCTCTCCGAAATCAGCCAGTGGGACCATGACGGCATCGATAACAATGGCAACGGTTTCATTGATGAACAGCCCGGCGATGCAACCGATGGCATCGACAATAATCACAATGGGCAGATTGATGAAGAAGGCGAGTTTGTCGCCGCCTCCGAGTCGAGCTTTTTTATCCCCCAGGGCAGTGTCGTCCTCATCGATTTTAACTCCGGCACGAAGTGGATTAACGCCGCGATGCTCGGTGCCAAAGTGGTCCTCTTTATTGAGCCAGACAGCACCATCCGCGGCGAGGCGGAGAATAAATTCCTGACTGTTCCTGCCAATATCCCCCGTTTTTGGATTTCTAAGTCTGATGCCGCTGAAGTCCTTGCCATGCTTAACCCTCACCCCTCTTCCCTCTCCCCAAGCTTGGGGAGAGGGGCAGAGCCTGCCCCGATCTATCGGGGGGGTGAGGGGGCGCTCGTCGCTCGTTTGACCTCAACGATTACCTGGGAACAGCGGATGGGGCAGAATATTCGCGGCTTCCTCGAAGGGGGAGACCCGCAACTGAAAGATGAACTGGTTGTCATCAGCGCTTACTACGATTCGATGTCGGTCATCCCATCAATTGCCCCCGGCGCAGACCCCACCGGAGGCATCGCTGCGCTTTTGGAGCTCGCCCGCATCTCTAGCACGCCGGAATTTCGCCCTGGTCGTTCGATTCTGTTTGTAGCGACCGATGCGCATTTTCAAGGGCTGGCGGGGATGCGCGCCTTTATGGAAGGCATTGGGCAGGACATTGTGGGACGCGAAACGGATTCGCCCGGGACTCCAACGCTACGCGGGCTTCGTCGAGGCTTGAGCACGGATATTTTTGAATTCGAGGAGTTAGGGCGAAAGCTGTTGCTCTCGATTGACCGAAGCGTCCTGGTCGATCTCCCGCCTGACTTCTTCTACGAAGTTCATCAGATTAAAGCCGACCTCGACTCGCTTCTGACCACCTTGGCAGACCTGGAAACCACGCAGGGGAATATCAACTGGTTGCGGGATGCCCAGCGAGATGACAAAGAGAAGCAGAAGAAACAACAGGAGACAACAAAGAAGCGCGAAAAGCAAGGCTTCACTGAGGAGGAAAAATCCCGTCTGGAAGCGAATCTTGCCACGTTTAAGAAAGACGCCCTGCAAACCACACACTTTCTGGGGGCGCTGGTCGACCAAGTGGGGCGGCTCCGTTCAGAGGCTTTAACCCAATGTCGGTCCGCCCAGCGGGGGCTCATCGAAAATATAGCCTTGCCAATGGCACGCTTGGACCAGTGGGCAATTGGCCAATTGGAAAAAGACCTGGCGGACCAAAAGATTGGCTCAAGCTACGATCGGACACCGGCGAGCTCCTACTTGCCACCGCAAAAAGGGGCGGATGGGCATTATTCTCTGCCAACTCCCCCGGATTTGGTCGGAACCCCTCTGGAAGCTGATATCAAGCTCCTCAATAACACGCTGGCGGATTGGGAATTTGCGGATGATCGCAAATTTACGTTACAATATGCTCAAGAACATCTGCTGGACCGTCACCTCGATTTTGACGGGTTAGCCCGTATCAAGGAAGCCCGCAAAGTAGTGGCTCGGGCGACCCAACCGTTATCAGGGTATATTGCCACAGAGAAGCAACTCTTGGAACGCGCCCTCTCCCAGATTTCCACCGATGGGGGTTACGAAACGCGCATCAAAACTGCCATCACCCAGTTGGAAACGAATCCGGCCAGCTACCCTTCAGAGCTGTCTAGGATGCTTCCGTTCTTTCTGAGCCAACCGACCTTAAAGCAACTCGGAATCATTCAGGAGCAACTGAAAACGGAACTTGGAAAATTGCACAGTCAAGACACAGGAGACAGTGGGGCTTCCAGTAGCGCTGCCATCCTCATTAAAGACCTCACGAAAGACAAACAGGGGTTTTTGGAAATCGCCTTGCGTAACGCCCGGCTAGAGCGGCAGCGGATTTCTTCATTGCTTGCCCGCCATGACTCGCTGGCGCGTCTCTACCTTGCAGAAGAGGAATTGGTGTTGCGCCACTACCTGTCTGGCGCTGAAGTTGACCAGGCGATCGAGGCGCGGGCACAAATCGCCGCCCATCTCGAAGAAGCCCAGCTTTTCAAAGTGATCGAGAAGCGAGCCAAAAACGATGTGGTCGACCTCCAGAACCTGTTAAATCGCCTAGATGGGCTTGACCGGGACCTGGACGAAGATACAAAAACCCTCCTGCGGGATAACCTGCTGACGATGCGCAATGCCCGGTTTCGCAACCTCCAGAAACGGGTGGAGGTCATCTCCCGCATCAGCCTGCCGGAATATACGCGGAAAATCAGCGCCATCGACCAGGCAATCACCTTGCAAGACTTCTTCAATCGTTACTACACCTCCCTTTTCATTTCTATCGACCTCTCCAGCCAGAGCGACAAATTTGGCGTTTTTAACAAAGGGTGGTTCTACGACCAGGAGCCCGAGTTCGTACTGCGTCGGGAGTTCGCCTCCATCGGCAATAAGCTCGCCGAATACGCGGAAGGAGCAGATTTCGGCGAGCGCATCCAGAAACTGTGGACCTTCACCGATGACCAGATTCGGCAAGCGGTGCTGACGAGCCAATGGGGAGTTTCTGCCTCCGTCGAGGCGAAAAAAGCGATCGAAGGCAAAACCCTGGAAACGCTCATCACGGAACATTACGGGACGCTGGTTGGGCTGTCCGGTGTTTCTCGCTTGATGAAGATGGAATTTGAAAATATGCGCAATCGTGGCGAGCCTTCCGAGGATATGCTCAAGGATATGGACTATATCCGCAAAGAGGTGGAGCGATTTATCCGCAATGACCTCCGTGAGGCAAAGAAAGACCGCAAGAGTGATATCCGTCTGATGAATCGCCTCAATGCGATGCTGGCGTTGCGGCACGAAGACCCCTCCGCGTTGACTCCCGATGAGATCGACGACATCAATACGCTCATCAGCATCGCGGGGTTAGGGGGGAGCACGAACTTTGTCAACGCGATTTCTGCAAGCGGTGGGAAGACATGGCAGACCTACATCCCCGGCAAAATCGCCTTCGATAGCGAAGTGGCCACGCTCGCTGGGAAAACCGGGATTGCCTTTGCCACGATCGAAGATGCGCGAATCCTGACGGATACGCCGCTGGATACGATCAATCGGATGGATCTCAAGGAAAATGGGAATCTGCATCAACAAATCAAGACCCTTGCAGGGGTTCTGATTCAAGCCCTGCGTGACTCTCAGATGCCCACTGCCGCCCGGGTGGGAAACTTCTACTGCAACCTGTTTGGGGATGTGGTGGAGTACGACGCCCGCGAAAGTGCCTTACCCAATAAACCCGTTCCCTATCCTGTCATCGCGCTCCGGCAAAAGCACAAAACGATGATGGGGGTCCGCGGTGACCTGTATACGATGGGAGACAACAAAGGGATCTTTGAAGTCGCAGGGCTTGCGATGGAAGGTCGCGCCACGTATCGAATCGGTGGGGTTCAGGAGGTGGAAGCCTATATCTTGAACCCAGATTCTGGGGATATTGTCTACGCCCCCGACCTCGGTAACTTTGGGGCGAAGCTCTTGCCCAATAAAATTGCCATTAACACCCGTCGTCGCGGGTGTCGGATTGTGGTGTTCCCGTGCGTTTCCACCACCATCTACGACCTGGTAGACCAGCGATACCTCCGCACGTTGCGGGAGCTTGAGGTTTACGACGCGGGCACCGACAGTGCGCCGGAGAAATATGGGATTTCCAAGCCGTGGCAGCAAGAAGGGGTTTCGGCTGCGGAACCGATTGCGCTGGTCTATTCCGAGCCGAATACGCGCATCAAGATTGGTATGTCTTATGGACAGATCGGCAAGCGGTTGCTGCTGATTAAAGCCACCAAGAGCGGGACGAAGAACCCCACGCTCTATACGGGGGAAGGCTTCGTGGTCCGGGAGAACGGCAGTATTCGCGTCACGCCTTATGTCGTCGTGCGCGATATGTGGTGGCTTGACGAGAACCGGAATGGGCTTTACAAGCGATTTGGCATCTCCAGTGATCGGCTGGATAAACTCCACCAATTTGCCAACGAACACCTTGAACAGGCAGAAGTCGCCCTGGCGAAACAGGACTATTCGCTGGCGATGAAGCTGGCGCGCGCGGCGTGGGGCTACGAATCTCGCGCCTATCCCGATGTGAAGCAGACGGGCAACGATGTGGTCAACGGGGTGATGTTCTACCTTGCCCTCTTGATGCCCTTTGCCTACTTTATGGAACGGTTGCTCTTCGCGTTTCCGAGCGTTCACAAGCAGATCCTTGCGACGTTTGCGATCTTCCTCATCGTGTTCTTCTTCCTCTCTCAGGTGCACCCTGCTTTCCAGATCACCACCACACCGATTATCATCCTCATTGCGTTCGTGGTGCTCGCCTTGACGGTGATCGTCATCAGCATCATTGTGCGGAAGTTCGAGGAGCAACTAGAGAAGATGAAGCAGGAGGGTTCTAAAGTGTATAAAGCCGATGTGGGTCGGCTCTCCGCTTCGGCAGCGGCATTCAGGTTAGGGATTTCCAACATGCGGAAGCGGAAGGGGCGCACCATCCTGACGTGTGTGACCCTGGTGATCCTCACGTTCACGGTGATTTCTTTCACATCGGTGCGGACGTTCATGCACCCCAACCGCACGAGCCTGCCCTCCGTGACGCCGCGCTATACCGGGATGCTGATTCGTGACCAATACTGGCGTCCGCTCGAGGAACCGGTGCTGACCTCCATCATGAATGACCTGCGGAAAACCCAGATTCCTGAAGCAGACCTGCGGTCGATGCTGAAAAAGCAGGGGAAATCTTCCGACGCCATCAATGCCATCGTGAGCCAGTTGCAGAAGTCCGGAGCGATCACCGGACTCGGTGCTGAGAAGATGTTGACGGTTCAAAACGTCGTGGGTCCGCGGTCATGGTATCAATCGGCCGGCACCGGTGATCAGTCGTTCGTGCAGTTGACGCGCATTGCCAACCCTCAAGACCCCGTTCCGCCGCTCAACACCGCCACCGGTCAGCCGTTGACCTTCTCCGCCAACATGCTTGTCGGTATGAGCCCAGAGGAGACCAGTATCACCGGAATCGATCGGTATCTCCAGTACGGCAAGTGGTTTTCTCCCGCTGACGAAAGGGAGTGGCCGACGAAGTGGCCGTATGCGTGCGTCCTGCCGAAAGGGATGGCGGATCTCTTAGGCATCACGGAGGCGGATATCGGGAAAGCCACGATTTCAGTCTACGGGGCGGATTTCACCGTCACAGGGGTCTTGGGCATCGGCTTCAAAGACCTGACGGATAACGATGGTGAGGAACTGACCCCTGTCGATTACCAACTGATGCAGCAGCAACGCTCTCGTGGTGGGCAGGGGAATGAGACCCTGGAAGGGGAGTTGCAGAAATACCTCCACCTGACTCCCGACAGCGTCGCCATCCTGCCGTATGAGGTGGTGATGAATCAGGGCGGCACGCTGCGATCGGTGGCGGTCAATATGGAGCCGCACGACACCAACTCTTCCACCCTGCGCGGGATGGATAAACTGGATCTGATTATGGCACCGCTGATGAACCGGGTCGCGCTTGACTTTTTCATCGGTCGTGACAAGGATACCTACCTTTACAGCTCGATCGGGATGACCTCTTTCGCTGGGATGGGGAATCTGTTCGTACCGATTCTCATCGCGTCGCTCATCGTGCTGAACACGATGCTCGGTGCGGTCTACGAGCGGGTGCGCGAAATCAGCATCTACAGTTCTGTGGGACTTGCGCCGGTGCATATCGCCTTCCTGTTCATGGCGGAGGCGTGCGTGTACGCGATTGTGGGCGCGGTCTTAGGATACCTGCTCGGTCAAGTGGTTGCGACGGCGCTCGTCCACTTCGGCTGGCTCGCCGGGTTGACTTTGAACTACTCGTCAATGTCAACGGTGGTGGCGACCGTGGTTGTGATGATTGTCGTGCTTGGGAGTACCCTCTATCCGGCAATCAAAGCGTCGCGCATGGCAGTTCCCGACATTGAGCGGAAATGGAAACTCTCGGAGCCTGACGGAGATGAATGGCACTTTGACCTCCCCTTCACCGTGCTGTCGGAGGAAGCGCTGGGCTTAAATATCTTCATGCGAGACTACTTTGAAGCCCACGCGGACGAATCTGCCAGCGATTTCTATACTGACCAAGTCACCTTTAGTCGGGGGGCGGCTCCGTCCCCACCCGCCGGGTGGGAGGGTGAGGCTCCTGCCGAACCTAGCTTGGCAGGAGCCTCGCCCTCCCAGGGGGCCTCAGCCGAAGGGAGGAGCGAAGAAGCGTATAGCATCGGTATGATGGTTTGGCTCGCGCCCTATGATCTGGGTGTCAGCCAATCGATTCAACTGATGACTTCACAGGTTGGCGGGGAGGAGGAAGAGCTTTACAAGATTACGCTTGATGTCCACCGAGAGAGTGGGGAAATTGCCTCATGGAAGCGCGTCAACCGTCGCTTCTTGAACCTGATTCGGAAACAACTGTTGATCTGGCGAACGTTCAGTGCGGACGTTCGGGGTGAATTCCACGAACGCGGTCGTGAGGAACGCGAAGCGCAAGCTGTCCCGGGTGTCGCGGATTTGGTGCCGCAGCCGGCGGATTAGATAGCCTCTTAGCTAAGGCTGGGTCATCATTCAGAACCACTGCACCTGTAGCCTAGCCAAAGGCGGGCACAAGGCACCGCCCCTACAATGAGCGTCTGAGTTTCTTTAACGCCCACAAGGGGCTAGACTACGGCTGGATTACGGGGCTGTACAATTTCAACTATACCATCCCCAAATTCGGCAAGGTCACGTCGGTGTTGATGTAAGGAGTTTTTGATGACTCTTGTATCTTGACTCTTGCATCTTTTAGCATCTCAAGACGAGGTAGTCCAGATGGTCTCCCATCCGCGTACACTGACAACGGATGCAAAGATTCAAAGACAAATGAGCAAACGAGGATGGACAGAAACCGAGATTCAAAGAACCGTTGCTCACCCCCACCAGACAGCGAGAGCAACAGATCGCAGGGGTTATACGGATGGAACGGGTAAACCGGCTACAGCTTATTTCGACACAGACGGCAATTATGTTGTCGTAAATGACAGGGCTGGAAGTATCGTGCAGGTATCAAGCAAAAATAATCCAAACTGGCGTATTCCAGATGATTTCGTTTTCGATGAGTGAGGTGGAATATGTTAGCTGAAAATGAGATAATCCATCGTTTTCGTGAGCATGGAATGTTTCAAGGTCATGAACTCTACTTGAAGGTCCCAATTGCCTTGAATTTCTTGACAACGTGTCAAGAAAACAACCTTGCAATTATAGGTGTTGAAGGATTTCTGTCTAATGATGAAGAAGGGTGGATACAACCGATAATGGATTACATTGAGGACTATTCTGATGTTGAGGCATTGAACTGGGAAGCATACAGAAATTCGTGCCATCAACGTGCCAGAGACTTTCTCTGTAATTTGCCTTCAAGGCCCGACTTGGTCATTAATTTTGTTGTTGTTTCACAAGAAGAATGGCCGCTATCTGGTCCGATTGAAATTGTTGTACCATTATCAACTCAGAAAGAAAAATTCCCCCAACACACCCAAGCGCGTGCTGCTGACGGATGACAAAGGCAATGTCCTAGTACGGCACGAATACGATGCCGGTGTGTGGAATCGTGCGGAGAAGTACGACAACCCGCGTCAGGTCATGGGGAAGGAGTACGATGCGGATGGGAAGTGTTACGAACATCTGTATACCGATCACTTATCACGCACAGGAGACAACAAAACCAATGGAAAGATTAGCCAGTATGATACTCATTATTGGTGCCGTTTTGTGGGTGATTTCAATCCTCTTTATGGACGGGCGATGGCAGACGCAAATGTTAGCTGCGGCGATCCTGATCGTCGGAATCTTCTTCGCTCACATTTGGGAAGAGGTGTTCTGGGAGAAGAAATGATACGGATTGCGTCGCGCGTCATGCGAAAAAAGTTTGTACTGCCATCAAAGAGGATTGAAAGCATCCGTTACTGGCAGGAGATAAAGGGGGAAAGGACTATGCCTGCTATGAGGAGAAGTGTGATATGGTTCAACTGACAATGCAAGTTCCTGAAAGATTAGCAGAACGGATTCAGCCGATTGGCTCCTGGTTGCCAACCGTCATTGAGTTGAGTCTCATTGGATTTAAGACCCTGGCTACCGCCATTGCAACGGAGGTCATCCAGTTTTTATCAAAAGCCCCCTCTCCTCAAGAGGTGCTCGCTTATCATGTGTCCGAGCAAGCTCAAAAACGACTACAACGTTTACTCGCATTAAATGAAGCTGGGATGCTATCAGAAACAAAGCAGTCGGAGCTGGATGAGTTAGAGCAGATTGAGCATATCGTCATCATGCTCAAAGCACAGATTGCCGCCCAGATGAGGCAGGAGTCTTAATTGTCATCCGATCTGTCAGTCAGTTTACGGCAACTTGTCGAAGAACGCGCAAACAGCCGGTGTGAGTATTGTCTTTTACCACAATGGGTGTCTCTACACAAACACGAGCCAGACCACATTGTGCCGCGTCAGCACGGCGGGGAGCGAAGCGGGGGAGGCAAATAATCTTGCGCTATCTTGTATGCGCTGTAATCGCTACAAGGGCTCAAACGTTGGTTCATTTGACCCTCAAACTGGAAAATTGGTTCCATTTTTTCATCCTCGGACTCAGAAGTGGACAGACCATTTTCGGTTAGAGGACGAGATAATTCGTCCACTTACGGCCGAGGCGCGAGTCACAGTCAAAATTCTACGCTTGAATGATGAAGAGCGCGTTGCCGAACGACAACGGTTAATTGGACTTAATGAGTAAAGACACGTCCCAAACAATTTAACGCAATCTGCAACACGCATCACGTTTTGAAAGGAGAAAAAATTGGCGAGAGAGAGAATAACACAAGCCGAGGAGTGGCAAGTCTGGGCGCAACGGTATGATATTGAGGGCGGTATCAGGACCTTTGAATCGGGCTTAACCCTGAAAGTCTTTTTAGGTGCCCTCTTTATCGGGCTATTGATGATGCCGGGTTCGATTTATCTGACGTTAGTTTCCGGTCAATCGGGCGCAGGGGCTGCGCCGTGGGTGGCTGTCATCCTGTTCACGGAATTAGCCCGCAGGTCCTTTTCGACAGCCAGACGACAGGAACTTTACATGTTGCTTGGGCTCACCGGCGCAGCAGTGGGTTCCGGGATGAATTACCGGGGCTTTATCTGGTACTCCTATTTTATCAATACGCCTCAAGCGGCATCGTATGAAATTGCCGACAAGATTCCCTTTTGGGTTGCCCCCGCGAAGGACTCAATTGCGATTGCAGAAAGATCGCTTTTACACTCAGACTGGTTTTGGCCGATCGCCATCTTTCTAATTATGCAGTTGCTTGGAACCATCCGGAGCATCAGTGCGGGCTATTTTCTGTTCCGACTCACTGCGGATTTGGAACGGCTCCCTTTCCCGATGGCACCCATTTCTGCGCAGGGCGCAACGGCATTAGCAGAAACAACTGGACGGGCGGAAACGTGGCGTTGGCGGGTATTTTCTATTGGATCGATGGCGGGGTTAATCTGGGGATTTCTCTATATTGGCATCCCTTCCCTCACCGGCGTGATGATGTCACAGCCGATTCAGATCTTGAAAATCCCATTCATTGATTTTACCCCTAGCATTGAAGGCTTTGCCCCGACGGGCGTGTTTGCCCTTTCCACCGACTTCGGACAAATCTTAACCGGCTTTGTGCTGCCGTTCCCAATCATTATGAGCGAATTTTTGACGGCGATCTTTAGCCAGTTTATCCTGAACCCGCAGATCCTGTATCGTTTTGAAGTTCTGCATCAATGGCGTCCCGGCTTGGATGTGCGCGGGGTTGGATTGTTTAATGGTCTCGATTTCTGGATGAGTTTCGGGATGGGAAAGTCTTTTAGTTTTGCCATCGTCGGGCTGGCGGCTTCCATTCCGATGCTGCTGCAGATGCGACGAAAAAAGCAGCAAAGCGCAGGCACACGCGGCTCGTTGAGCACTCCCCCAGGGCGTGGGGATTTCCCACTCTGGCTGATGGGAGCATTTTGGCTCTTTGGCATGGGAGTTTTTGTCTGGATCGTGCATTGGATGGTGCCCAACTTTCCGCTGGCGTTCCTTCTCGGCTTTGCCTTTTTGTATACCCCACTGCATTCCTACATCAACGCCCGAACCTTTGGCGTTTTAGGAAGAGGTCTCTTTGACATCCCCTATATCCACGAAACGACGTTTATTTTAAGTCGCTATGAGGAGATCGACATCTGGTTTGTTCCGCTCCCGGATGAAGACTACGGCGGAGGGACGCAGCACTGGCGGGTGCTGGAACTGACCGGCACCACGTTCACGAGTGACGTCGCGGCGCGTCTGTTAATCATGCCGTTCCTGATCGTTTCTGGGATCGTGGTGTGGCATTTCATCTGGAAAATCGCCCCCATCCCCTCCTCTCAGTACCCGTATGCACAAACCTGGTGGCCAATCTGGGCGACCAATGAATGTCTCTGGAAAACCTCGCTCCGTGACGGAAACAGCCAAATGCTACAGGCGATTCGTGGCAATTATGTGGCGGCGGGCTTCACCTCATCCCTCACCATCTACGCTTTGCTCTGGATAGCAAAGCTGCCAAGCATGTGGTTCTATGGCATCGTGGGTGGAATTGGAGGCGACCCTGGCAGTATGATACCGCGCTTGCTTGGGGCGGTGATTGGTCGATTTTATATGATCAAGCGGTTTGGCCTGAAACGGTGGTTTATGTTTAACCCGGTTCTGGCGGCAGGGTTTTCCTGTGGCGTCGGGCTCGTCGGTATGGGGACGGTTGCCATTGCAATGGTATCTAAGGCTGTTATTGTGAAGCCGTTCTAGGGCGTGAAATGTGAAGCGTGATCAGGAAGCAGGTTTTACAACAACGTTCTCAAAAATCAGGAGGGCGTCACGCTTCGGCTGGCTTTGAGTTCATCGATCTCCTGTTGGTGCTGGCTCAGTTTCTCCAGCACCACCTGGAATTGGCGGTCAAGACGGTCACTGAAGTCTCGGATTTCCATTCGCAGGTCTCGCATCTCTGTCCGAAAGTCTTGCATCTGTTGTTGAGTTTCTGCCCGCAAGTTTTGAATTTGTTGTTGAGTCTCTGCTCGTTGGTCTCGCATCTCTGTCCGAAAGTCTTGCATCTGTTGTTGGGTTTCTGCCCGTTGGTTCATAATCTCTGCCCGCAAGTCTTGAATTTGTTGCTGGGTCTCTGCCCGTTGGTCTTGAAGCTGTCGCTGGAGCTCCTGCCGTTCATGCCGACTAATCAGATACCCAAGTACCTGCGGCAAGGCAATGGCAGTTAAGACAACGCCAACCAGAATGCTCATCGCAATGGTGAGGCGTTTATCCAATTCTTCAATTCGATTGGTCAGACGTTTGTCCAACTCCTCAATCTTGTTCGTCAGGCGGGTTTCCATCTCCGTGACTTTGATTTCGAGAGTGATGAGGCGTTTGTCCAGTTCGTTAATCTGGGTGGTCAACTTTAAGTCTAAAGCTTGAATATCCGCTTTGGTTGCCTGTTGAGCGAAAGCCGCTGTCGAGAGCGAGAGGAAAAGGAGAAGCCAACAGGTTATGCGTTTCAGGTTCATGATGGACTCCTGTTTTTAGAGGTAAAGTAGGTAATACGTTTTCCTGCCACCAGGGAGTATAGCATACAGTCCCACTGGTGTCAAGAACCTCATCTCGTTTTGAACGCAAGATACAATACGCTATGGCATGGACAACATTTGGTTGGGCAGGGATTACGCTGGAAATTCCCGACGACTGGGAATTGAGCGGATTATCCGGTGACGATAAAAACGGTTATTTGCGCCTGGATGATTCGGAAATGCCGCGCCTTGAGTTGAAGTGGTCTCAATCAAAGCAGAAGAAGCCCGACCTTCATCGCGTCCTTGATGCGTATTTCAAGCTCGTCCGCAAAAATTTTGAACGCAAAGATACGCCATTCCATGTTCAACGCAACGTCAACCTAATCAAAGATGATCAGTTTCTCAAGGGGCGAGATGCTGTCTTCTTTAGTTGGAAGGGGAATGTGCGTGCAAACGGCGTTATCTTCCATTGTCAGGCATGCAAGCGAATTACGATTGTACAGATGATTGGGGGCATTAAAGAGAATCTCCGCGAGAAAACGGCTCGCATCCTTGAATCGGTTCAAGACCACCCCAACGGACAGATGACGCTCTGGAGTGCGTATCAGCTCCATGTTCAGGTACCGCGTCGGTATCGTCTGGAAAAACACCATCTGCTGTCAGGCTATCTGCTCTTTTCGTTTGTTGACGGCAGCCGCAAAGTAAGCGTCGAGCGGTATGGTCTCGCAGATGTCGCCCTCAAAGAACATGACCTCGAATCCTGGTTCCGGGCAAAATATGCCAAAGCCATTCGGGGATATGGCTTCTCCATTGAATCCTTCCAAGACGATGCCGATGAGAGGTTAACGCTCGTTGGTGAGGGTACACGTCTCACGGACCATATCCCGTTCGCGCCGGTGCTGGTTATCGATAAGGTGTTACGCCGCAAAACCTTCGCCGTTCATCTGTGGCGGTGTCACCATTCCAATCGAATCTATGTCATCCAATCCGTCGCAAAGCGCGATGCGGCCAAGACCGCTGAAGGGATTGCGGCGAGTATCCGGTGTCACTAAAACGTAAAACGTGAAACGTGAAAGGAATCAAGAAGAGCGAGTCCTGAACGACGGGAAGGAAGGGAAGGATGGAAGATTGCCTTCTTCCATCCTTCCTTTTCTTCCATGATATTTTATTTCACGCTTCACGGTTTACGCTTCATACATTACCATGATCAACGCAATTCTTTACAAACTCAAACTCAAGAAACGTCCAGATTCCCAATTTGACCGAGCGGATATTCTGACTGCCTTGCCGCTTCGGAACCAATTAATCCAATGGGAAGTTGATGATAAAAACGAAGTGTCACTCGTCATTCCCCAGAAACAGAAACTGTGGGTACGCATCGTTTCAAAGGTTTTCATGTTGCCTGGCAAGCGCGTTGTTGTCTTAGACGATGTTGGTTCTTACGTTTGGCAACTGTGCGACGGTAAAAACTCGATCAGCCACATTGTCAAAAGCCTGTGTGAACGATACCGTATGACGAGGAAAGAAGCCGAAACATCTCTGTTTACTTTTATGCGCCAGTTGGGCAAACGCGGCATCATCGGATTTGCGGTTCCCCAAAAAAAAACAAAGGGAGGAAAAAAATAGATGGCAGAACTTCAACAGAGCACCCCGATTGGAGGTGTTGTTCCAACGGTGGCACCCCCAAGATTTAAGCGGGACTTGCCAAAAGAAAATACGGTACGGGTCAGAAACCTGATCAAAAGGTACAAAATGGGCACCACGATTGTCGAGGCGTTGCGAGGCGTCAATTTTGAAATTCGTCGAGGCGAGTATATTTCGATTATGGGACCTTCGGGTTCTGGGAAATCGACGCTTTTCAACATGATCGGCGGATTAGACAAGCCAACGGAAGGCCGGGTGTATATTGATGAGGTGGATATTGCGCAGTTAGATGCGTATGAACTGGCGTGGTTACGCTGTCGCAAAATCGGCTACATTTTCCAGTCGTTCAATCTCATCCCGGTGATGACCGCCCTCGAAAACGTCTCCTTGCCTATGATCTTTGCTGGTATGACCGCTGATGAGAGCCGGCAAAAATCAATAGAATTGCTTTCCATTGTGGGGTTGGGAGATCGGGTACAGCATAAACCGCTTGAGCTGTCCGGTGGTCAACAACAGCGCGTTGCGATTGCTCGCTCCCTTGCGAACGATCCGGCGATTGTTCTGGCGGATGAACCCACAGGAAATTTGGACACCAAGACGGGATTGGAGATCATTGCTCTTCTGAAACGCATGAATGAGGAAAACGGAGTGACCATTATTACCGCAACCCACGATACGAAGATGCTTGATGTCTCCGATCGAATCTTCCACATGGCCGATGGAAAGGTCCAGAAAATTGAGTCACGCGATGAGATTGACCTGCATGTCGGCAAGTTAGACGGTCAGGAGGTTGGATAGGAACATAAAACGGCCCCTGCTTCCATGCTCTCCTGCTCTTGAGCCCCATCGTGCCCTTTCTGCCCTTCCTTTATTCCAGTTTTTGACGAATCGGCTCGAACCGTTTTCTCTGGATGTGATGGTGATCCATTTTATGTCTCAAGGTTGACTCCGGAATGCCCAGTTGAGCGGCTGCCGCCTTCTGGTCTTTGGTTCGAGAAAGGGCATCAAGGATTAAAGCTCGTTCACATTCATTGATTAACTCCGGAAGGGATGGCGGTTTGCCATCGAATGTGAGGGAGGTGGGAATCTTGGACGCTGTCGTGTGGGCAGTGGAAAATTCATTGACGCCAATCCAGGGCAGATGTTCCGGCTGGATGACCCCTCCACCACTTTTGATAAGCGCATGCTCGATGATGTTCTTCAGTTCTCGAATGTTGCCGGGGAAGTCGTGGGTCATCAACGCTTCTAACGCTTCGGGACTCAAACTAGGCAGTTGGAAGGCTGGAAGGGTGGAAGATTGGAAGATTGCCTCCTGCTCTTCCATCCTTCCTGTCCTTCCATTCTTCCATTTTCCTACGCCCATCTCAGCCGCAAACATGTTGAGGAAGTGTTCTGCCAACAACGGAATATCTTCCGGCCGCTCTCGCAAAGGTGGGACGTTCACGGTGAATCGTGCAAGCCGGAAGTAGAGGTCTCTCCGAAATGTGCCATCGGCGATCTTTTTCTGGAGGTCGGCGTTCGTGGCGGCTAAGATTCGGACATCAAGATGCTTCTGATGCGTCCCACCGATAGGGGTAACAGTGCCATCTTCCAGGACCCGCAAAAGCTTCGCTTGCAATCCAACTGGCATATCGCCGATCTCGTCGAGAAACAGAGTCCCGCCATCGGCAATTTCAAAATACCCTTGGCGGCTGGTATTCGCGCCAGTAAATGCCCCACGAACATGTCCGAAGAAGGTAGACTCCGCCAGCTCACTGGGAATTGCCGAGCAGTTCACCGGAATAAATGGCCCCTTGGCTCTCGTCCCTCCAAAATGAATCGCCCTGGCAATCAGCTCCTTGCCCGTTCCGCTTTCGCCCGTGATCAAAACGCTGGTTGTGCCTGCGCTCTGAAGTTGACGGACCTCCTCCAGGATGCTTTGAATGTTTTTACTTTTCCCGACAAAGCCCCCAATTCCCCAGCGAGATGCTTCGCGCTCGGAAATGAGATCGAGTTGTTCATCCGCCTTTTGCAGGGCATCAACAGCCTGCTGCTGTGCTTTCTCTGCCTGTTCGCGCCGAGCGATTTCGAGCTGTAATTTGTGGTTTTGCTCCCGGAGTTCTTGCGTCAGATGACTGATTTTTAAGTGCGTTTGGACGCGAATGAGGACTTCCTCTTTTTCAAAAGGCTTGGTGATATAATCCACGCCACCCACACGAAAGCCCTCAATCAGACTTTCTTTTTCATCCTTAGCCGTGATAAAGATCACCGGAATGTGTTGTGTGGCTTCATTTTGCTTCAATCTCCGGCACACCTCGTACCCGTCCATCCCCGGCAGGATGATATCCAGTAAGATGATATCGGGGGTCGCACCGGCGGCTATTCTCAAGGCTGCCCTGCCATCGGAAGCCCCTAAGATGCTATAGCCCTCCGGCTCCAGCGCATCGCATAACATCTTTAGATTCGCTGGAACATCATCGACAATAAGGACCTGTGGTCCCATCGAATTGATTGGGTCTTTACTCATAATGGTTTGCTGCCTTTCAAAACAGGGTTAAGCATATAGACAATCTTCAACGTGTCTTGAAGCACTTGCGGATTCGCGCGGAAGCAGGTATAATAAAGATATGCCCATGGTGAGCATGAAAACTGAGATTCATCAAGACGTCCTGCGCCGTTTGGCCGACTCACGCCTCGCGGAGTTTGACACGCTACGCACCGCAACGCCGCCGCACTATGCGGCAGCTCTGTATCTGGCCGGTTACGCTGTCGAAGCGTTGCTGAAGTGCGCCATCTGCCAGGCGTTGAATCTGGACGAACTGCCGGTCCTCTTTCACATCCATGACTTGGATGTGTTGCTGTTTTTCTCCGGGCGGTACAAAGAGATCCAGGTTGATGCCGCCGTCTGGACCTCTTTCAGAAACATTCAGATGACCTGGAACGAAAAACGGCGGTACACAGATCCGTTAGCCGTCAGTGCGGCTGAATGCAATAATTTGAATCTATGGCTAAACGACCCCATGAGTGGGGTTGTGCCATGGTTGGAGGCAAGATTATGAACCCACACAGAGAACCCATCAAACGAGCATTGGAAGGATTTTGTCGCGAACACACAGGTCGTGATACGGGTTGGCTCGTCGAAACGTGGCTCCACCCCATCACGGGGAGCGTGCAGTCGGTCATCGTGATGCCGGAATTTGCGCCGTTGGGCATCACCGAAAGGATAAATGTCATCGACAACTATCTGAAAGCCCACCTGCCCTCTGAGCATGACGTTCACCTTAGTCTGACGATGGCACTCACACCGGATGAATATGAGAAAACGGAGTGGGTGCCCTCCGCACCCGTCTTGATGTTGACTTAAATGAGGCTTGGTCATAATTATCCGGCTAACCAGTTGTAGTTTAGCCCCTCGTGGGCGTCTGAAGGGCCTAACGCCCACAAGGGGCTAGGCTACAGGCGTATTCGTTCCAAATTATGACCCGCCCTCGCCTAAATGGAATTGATATGATTTAGAATCTCAAGAATCGCCTCTGTGTCAAATTTCCGACTCAATTCATGAAGTTTCTCCGCCAACCGACACCCATCCTCACCCCTCTGGCGGACCTCGTCAAGCGACGCTCTCAATTCCGTCATTTTGCCAAACTCCGCTGCCTCCTTCAGCCGCAGAAGAAGGTCATCAGGAAGCGTAAGCTTTGAGAGATCTACTTGTGGCGAACCCTCATCGGCGTATTCGTATTCAACGCGCAAAAGGGTTGCCAGGCACTCGTAAATTCGTTCGGCGCGGACGGGCTTGGAAATAAACTCGTCAAAACCCGCATCAAGATACTTTTGCCGTTCGTGGGCAAAGGTAGAGGCGGAAACCGCCACCAGTTTCGGCGGGTCATCCGAAAATGCTTCTCGAATTCGCTGCATGGCTTCGAGACCGTCCATCTGGGGCATCCAGATGTCCATGAACACAATCGAAGGTTTCTCTGCATGTACCTTCTCCAACGCCTGACCTCCATTTTCGGCCGTGTCCACCAAAACACCGATATTGGATAGTATCTGGGATAAGACATCTCGGTTCTCTTTTTTGTCGTCAGCCACCAACGCTTTGACCTGATACCCCTCCGCCAAGCGATTCGGAACGGCCTTCAAACCGCCCGGCCCCACATCCCCCGCGTGCGAGGTAGCTTCTTCTGTGGCGAGGGGTAGCGGCACGGTGAAGAAAAAGCGTGAACCAACGCCCCCCTTCCCCCCACAGTTGGGGGGATTGATGGGGGGCGATTCCACCCCTAATTCTCCCCCCATCAGTTGGACATGCCTTTGGGCGATCGTCAGCCCCAGCCCGGTTCCCTCTTTTCTCGTTCCATCCTCGCTCTGGACAAAGGGTTCAAAGATTACCGCTTGCTCCTCGGGGGGAATACCTGGACCGGTGTCGATAACCTCAAACAGGATACAAGATTCAGGATTCAGGATACAGGTGCTTGCACACTCGCGTAGCGGAGATTCACTGGCATCTTGCGTCTTGCATCTTGCATCTTGTTTTGATTTGCTGATTCGCAAGATGACTTCGCCGGATTCGGTGAACTTGATTGCGTTGGAAAGCAAGTTAATCAACACTTGACGGAGTTTGCCTTCATCGCCGTGAACCAGAAGGCGAGAGGGTTGGAAGGGTGGAAGAGGGGAAGAGTGGGAGATTGTCCTTTCGTCCATCCTCCCATCCTTCCATTCTTCCTCTTCTTCCCCTCCTTCCATTTGAACGGGCGAGCCGCCCGCTCTACTCCATTCCACCTTCCAGTTGAGTCCCTTCTGCTGGCAGCGAATCTGGAACATCGCGGAAAGCCCGTCAATCAAGGCGGTGAGATTAAAGTCCGTTTTTTGCAATTCCAGCCGTCCGGATTCGATCTTCGAGATGTCCAGGACGTCGTTGATTAGCCCTAAAAGGTGATTTCCACTATTCTCAATGGTTTCTACCGCGTCCCGCATATCGGTTGACAAATCGGGTTTCTGCTGCAAGATCTGCGCATATCCCAAAATGGCGTTCATGGGGGTGCGAATCTCGTGGCTCATGTTGGCGAGGAAAACGCTCTTGGCGCGATTGGCGGCTTCGGCGGCTTCTTTGGCTGCCTCTAGTTGGGTGTTTTTCTGAGCGAGGTCACGGTAGGCGGCTTCCAGTTCTTCCCGCGTTTGTCGCAAGAGTTCTTCATGGGGCGGTGGGACAATCTGAAGGTGGAGGGTCGCCGGGGTGTCGGAGTAGACCAGATCGCGCGTGATGGCAATGACTTTGAAGACGTATTCCCCCGGCGGGAGGTTGTCGTAACTGACCTGTTCATCCCAGGTCGCTTTCCACTCTGTATCGTAGCCTTCGAGCATGTAGTTGTAGCGCAGCCGCTTCGTCTTAAAGCTCATGCCGTGATAGCTGAAGCTAATGCGCTTTGCTGTCGAGGGGATTTTGAAACCTTCCGAAGGTTGAGAACTTTCGGAAGCATCCACAGAATACACCTTATCCGCAACCACTTCTGTCACAAAAACGGGCGGGGGGATTTTCTCCACCGGCGGGGTATAAATGGTGAAGCCGCGACTGGTGCCAAAGATCAGGTTCCCCACCTCATCTTCCAGCATCCCACTGACCGTGTTGCTCAACAGCCCGTCATCGGTCGTGAAATGCTGAAAATTTTCCCCATCGAATTTGTTGACTCCCCCTGCACTGATCATAAACCATAAGTTCCCACAGCTATCCTCAAACAGAGAGTCGATCTGATTTCCAGCCAGACCATCCTTCGTGGTAAACGTTCGGAAGGTCTTCCCGTCGTAGCGACATAAACCGCCGTTGGTCGCAATCCATATATTGCCACCCCGGTCTTCCAGGATGTGTTTACTGAAGTCGTCGTTGGGCAACCCATCCGCCGTCGTCCGCCGGGTCAACTTCTTCCCGTCGTATTGGTACACTCCGCCTTCATACATGGCGAACCACATCACTCCATTCCTGTCCTCGGTGATGGATGACCCCCAACCGCCACCAACCTCCTGATAACTCGCCACCTGGACGAACTGTTTCCCGTCATACGTGCAGACGCCGCCCTGCGTCCCAATCCATAAACCCCCCACCCGATCTTCATAAATTGACGTAATCGCATCGCTCGACAGCCCATCCTTTTGTGTAAACGTTTGAAATATCTTTCCATCATATTTCACAAGACCACGGCGCCATGTGCCAATCCAGATATGACTCTGGCGGTCTTGATAAATGGCTCGAATTCCATTATCCGGCAACCCATCTTCCATCGCATAAGTCTGAAGGTTTTTGCCATCATACCTGCCCAGCCCGACCCCCGGCACAGAAAACCACAAATTCCCTTGTGTATCCCTGATGGGGATATTGTCGAAGTCGATGAGGATGTTCTCAACACTGCCATCATATCGGCTGACCCCGCTGGCTGTGCCAAACCAGACGTCCCCTTCACTATCCTCTGCAATGCACATCGTCCAATTGTGTGTCAATCCGTCCGTTGTGGTAAAATGCTGGAATTTTTCCTTGCGGTAGCGGCTAACCCCACCCGATAGCGCAAGCCACAAATCTCCGGCTTTCGTTTGAAACACATCTTTTGCGGCGTAGTGAGGCAATCCTTCTGCGATGGAAAAATTCTGGAACGTCTTTCCATCATACTGGCTGACACCGCCGCCTTCCGTTCCAAACCAGACATTCCCCTGAGTATCCATTGCGATGGAGGTCACATCATTACTGGCGAGCCCATCCTGCGTTGTGAAAGTGATAAATGATTTCCCATCATATCGAGTCGCGCCACGTCCGACGTTGATCCGTGTCCTCAGCCCATGCCCAAACCAGAAATTCCCTGCCTTGTCTTGCGTGATTGCGCCAACCAGAGCGCGAGAAATCTCAGATGGGAAGCCGTTCTCATCTGTCGAGTTGCGAAACCTCTTTCCGTCGAATTCGCTGACACCCTGCATGGTGCCAAACCACAGATGCCCCTTTTTATCCTCATAGATCGCGGTGACCGCATCGTTGACCAATCCATCCTGCATTGTGAACGTCCGAAAGGTCGCCCCATCGTA
Organism: uncultured bacterium; assembly: GCA_964577695.1. Taxonomy (GTDB): domain Bacteria; phylum Poribacteria; class WGA-4E; order WGA-4E; family PCPOR2b; genus CAZOAL01. Next base: position 38,524 of record CAZOAL010000005.1, read on the forward strand.
TTTGCAGACGCCCCATCCTTTTTGCCATGTGCCACGGTCCACTGTCCCAAACCACAAATCCCCTCTGCTATCTTCAAAAATCGTCCAGACATAGTTGGAAGGCAGGCCATCAGCCGTTGTGAACGTTCGGAAGGTGTGTCCGTCGTATCGACAGACGCCTCCTCCACCCCGCAGGGCGAACCAGATGGCACCCTTCCTATCCTGCACAATTGACATTACGCAAGGGCTACCTAACCCATCGGTGACATCAATTGTCTCCCAGTGCCCCAGTTGGCGCGTGAAGGGGACGATGTTGTGCGCCTGACAGGTAAATTGTGCCGAAAGTGTCTTGCCTGGAGCATCCGTAGATTTAGCGGTTATCCCAAGTGTCCCCACCGCCTCATTCGGTACGGCCCAGTCGATAGGCTCATCTGTGCGGGTTTGCAGCGTTGCCAGTAGTCTAGCCCCCCCGCTACGCGGGATTTCGCTTCGCTCAACTTGTGCGCGTGCTTCATCTCGGATTTCAATCTGCACAGGTAGAGAAGGTTGAGAAGGTGTTGTCCAGACGGTGCTTTGCAGAGGAGACACAAAACGCGCGGTGATGGAGAGGATATCCGTCAGCGCATCCGGTTCCGATTCTCCGGATGTCGCCCCACTTTTCTGATCGGGGCTCAACTGGCGTCGTTGCACGGAAAGTTCCAGTCTCAGCGATTGGTTGAATGATTGGAGATAGTCCTGATAACTCTGTTCGCGCGTGGGCAACTCGCTGATGACCCGCTTCGCGTCTCCGATGAATCGCCCATCATGCCCGTTTCCTGTGACGTCAATCACGTTTTCCTCTCCCCTCGCCCTCTGGGAGAGGGGCCGGGGGTGAGGGTCATCCTCGAATCGCCAGTATCCCACTAAGCCCGGTTCTTTTCTTGAAAGGGAAGTGTGCATTGTCTCCACAATCTCCTCTGGCGTCCGGGCAATCCGCCAAATCCGGACTTCGTCGATTTCCCCGGCGAAAGCACCAAAGTCACCTTTATTTTCCTCATGCGTCCAGCCAATCCTCAACGGAAGCGCACTTTGATGAATCCCTTTCCCATAAGACCCGCTTGCCACTTCCGTGCCATTGATGTAGAGTCTCATCATTCCACCTTGGGCGTCAATCACCCCTGCGATATGAGACCATCTGTCCAGCGCAATCCAACCTGTAGGCGAAACAATCCGCATTTGTCCTTGACCGCTGGGGGCCGAGGCGAATAAGATCACACCGGAACTGTTTAACCAAAGGGTGTAACTTCGATTCTCACACGCATCCGAGGTTCGCTGGTCTCCTTTGTAAAGGATGGGTATCCATGTGTTGGTGAATCGGGTGGGTCTGATCCAGGCTTCCACCGTCACGGCATCGGTGACGTTGAAGCCGTCGTTTTGGGTGATTTCCACATAGGCCCCGTCACCGGAGAGGGAAAGGACGTGGTTTGGGGCATGCGTTTGCTCGGTGGCACCGTCTACAGACGAAATCAGCGGATTGAGAGTAAGCGGTGTGAATTTCATGTCGGTTTTCTCCTTGATTGCTTGACCTGAACGTTGTCTTCGCCTTTTTTGATGCCGACATTATACCACAGCCGAAAAGGGGAATCAATTCCTCTGTTAGAGGGTGTGTGAAAAGTCGTTGAACTTCTCACACACCCGCTGAGGTTGCTCTTTCTCACCGTTACCCCAGCCTATTTCTCACCGACCGCGTTTCATATTCCCCCACGTCGTTGTCAGCTTCCTTTGGGGCTCAACAGGTTGCTGTTGAGGGTGCGCTTTTGGATTCCAGTGTCCCCCGTCTTTCACTTTGGGACCCGTCATCACAAAATCGTCAAACAGCACTTCACCGTTATCAATGATAAAGCCTGCCTTCCCTGCCGTGCGAGTCTTATCTTTCGCCTTTGCCACCAGCTTGTTATCAATGTAGAATTCAAGCGAGTCGCCTTGGACAACTGCCTTCAGGGAATGCCAGGTGTTCTTTTGGGCTTCAAAGGGAGAACTATTCAGTTTTTGCCAAAAGTCCAGGTATATCGCTGCCCCGTCCCTCACCGAAAGGGCAAACACATAACAGGGTAGGCAATCGATACACGGACGGCGAAGGTATAAGCCCACATAACCGTTGTTTTGAAGGGGCTTGACCTTGCACTCGACGGTGTAATCTTCCCAACTATAATCGCCGGTGATTAACCCCCAAACGTTGTCCCCAACATTGATTCCTTTGATAGTGCCTTTTTCCCATGTATAAAAAGCAATATCTTCCCCCCAAACGCCTCCATCGCGGAGTTGTTTGTCGTTGAGGAAGTCCTTCTCATTTTCAAAGTCGTCTCGAAAAGTCCCTGCCCAAGTGCATGGCGTCGCCATCAAAGCCATCAGCAGCCAGAGCGCAATGAAAACGTGTAAGTGAGTTTGGGGTGATTGATTGTTGAACATGATTCAAACCTCCTGATTCATTTTGCGAAACTACAGGTTGAGTATGTGTTATCTCGTTCCCACGTTCGGCGCGGGAACGAGACAATCGATTTAGCAGACCCATTCTTAGCAACATGAGGCAATTAGTGGACAGCTACAGTGAAATCAAACCGCTGTGAAATCCGCTCCCCGCCAGCATAGATTATGCCGACCGCGATGCCAGCCGCCGTCACGCCGCCCGGCAACTCCGCTGTTGAACGGTTGCCGGTGAAGGTGAGGTGCAGCACGGCGGATGTGGCGTTCTGTGCCACATCGACACTGCTCAAGAGATAGGCGGGAAACTCTGCATCCCCCAACGCAATGGCGAGGTGGAAAGGCGCGTCGCTCACGACCTGGATATCAACGGTGTAAGATTCGCCCGCAGCCAGATCGGTCGGCGGAGCGTTGAGCAGCGTAATCGTAGCGGTAGCGGCCGTGGCCGGCGGGATGTACGCGAGCAGCACAGCCACCACTGTTGTGCTAATTGCAATCCAAAGCTTCTTCATTGTGAACCTCCATACCAATTTTCAATATCAAAGATATTACTTACTTTTTGCCCGGTGTTTCAAAATCTATCTGTTGTATAAGCAAGCCCCGTGCCAGGGCACAGAGGAGGCAAGAAAACAAGGGCACAAGGAGAGAATACGCACTACGCACTACGTTTTACGTTCCACGTTTCACGTTGGATTTCGCAACATTTGGCGTTTGTGTGTTGCCAAAACGGAGAATTAAATACTGCGGAATCAGCCGTGACGTGGGTTCTATCAACTTCGCAGTTTTTGGCGTAGTTTTCCTATCTTCGCAGTTTTTGGCGAATCGGCTCAATGGGCTTCGCTGCTGCATCCACAGTGATAGATAAGGAAAGGAAGTGTGGAAGGGAGGGAGTGTTGGGAAAAGTGGCTTGGCAGACTTCCGAGGTCTTCATGGAAGTTAGCGTAAAAATTAAATTCGGTAACTCACGGTATCTGGGGCGGGTGAGGCTGCTGCCGAAACCGTCAAAAGGTTCGGCAAAGGAGACAAGGGATAAGTGAGCGAAAACCCAGCAACTTGCAAGATTTCCGTTAAATATCAAATAAAGTCATTTTTTCATTAAGCATGATGAAATCCAATGAGGTTAATCTTTCATCATTTGAACCACTTAGCCTGATGACAATATCGCCCCTTACACATAAGTGAAGAACTAAATTCGACCAATCAATCCCAGTGGATTCTATTTCTGGGAAGGAAGTGCGAAAAAGAAGCTGAACCATTTCCTCCTCATTGAAATCTTTCACTTGTGTCATAATGAGCACACTCGCCAAGTGACTTCTCAAGATTGTTACGGCTTTATCAAACATGGACGGGTCAATTTCAGACAAACCCGCAAATCGGATTCCGCTTTCGGATTCAAAAAGCCACTCATTTCCCAGGGAGAGATCGAAAATATTCCAGTGGTCTGGAAGTGATTTCCATAACTTTTTATACAGTGATAAGCGAGTTTTCTGTAGCCATGAGCTATGAGCCACAAATAGATATACCTTAAAAGGTTTTAAGAATGGATTATTGAAAATCATAGAATGGGTCTGCTTCGAGCACTCTGCATCCAGATCGCCTATATTTTCAGGAATTTCCGAAGCATAACAGAGATGACTCAAAATGCAGATTTCGGGAACCGCCTCTGCCTTCTGTATTCCTTTATCATAATTAAACAGGGGCCAATCCAGGTTGTGAAAAATATCATAAGATTTTTCCCATTTGCTATGAATAGTCATAGTGGTTGCCTGCATCATCATTAAAGTGCGGTCCACGATCTTGGGAGGGCTCATCGGGGTATCTGTGACCAGTGGCGTCATCCCTTATCCTTTTCACCGTGCCATCAGGTTGATTAAATTCATAAATCCTACCTGGCTGGATGCGCCCGCGTCTATCAGTATTCGGTAAAACGCGATTCGGTTGCTGGCTAACAGGAATACTGTTTCTCCGCTTTGCTTCTCTAAAAGCTCCACGACGACCCCAGGAGGACCCAAGCTAGGAGGCCTCATTATTCTCCTCTCGTCTCCTTGTTTTCCCCTGAACGTTCTGGGGGAGAAGAGCGTTAGAGGCTACTCCCCCCAGAATTGGAGGGCCGGGGGGCAACTACCGGCTTGGCGTCTTCTTAACTTGATAGCTACTTTCCTCTTATCCCATCAATAAGTCTCCTTGAACAACCGCTCCTTATCCCTCGCCCGCTCGATCTTCGACCACTCCGGCGCGTCCCGAGGCAAACGCTGAATGTCCTCCACAGTTAGCCCCGCTGGAAGGCTGACCAGGTTCGACCCGACGCGATAAAGCCACGGATACACGCCGTACTCCATCCCTTTCAGCCCACAGATATAAAGCAGGGTCTCCTGCTGCTGAAGCAGTGGCACCAAACGCTCTGCATTCTCTTCGAGACGGTGCTGCACATAAAGCTTTCCGCCCCTGGCGTCGCGCTGTTCCCGGCTGATGGCGGTGATATAGTGAAAATTCGGGTGGCGGTCTGCAAAATAACGAAACTCGTCGTCGTACAAGACGTCTGTCGAATACGGCACGCCGAAAATCAGCCAGACCTCCCGCTCAAAGCCCTGATTGAAGAGCTCGATCAGCATGCCGCGATAGGGGGCAATTCCCGTCCCCGTCGCCACGAGCACATAATTGTGTGCGTGGGGGTCATCCGGCAGCAAGAAGTTCTTGCCCACCGGCCCCGTGATAAGTATCTCATCACCCGGCTTCGCATCACAGATGAAGTTTGAAGCCGCACCCAAAACCAGTTCCCCAGTCTCTTTATCCTCCTTCACTTCCCGCTTGACGCACAGGGAAACGGTCTCCCCCTTCCAATCATCCCCCCAACAGGCAGAGGCGATGGAGTAAAGGCGAATCTGATTGGTCAAAGCGTTGTGAACGTAATTGAACGTTGCATCATTGAAACGACCATTCGGCACAACGCCAATGCTCTGACCGATACGATACCTCCCCACCATTTCACTGCCCTCAAGGCTGAGAACCACATGCCAGGAGTGATTGGGGCTGGACCGGTCCGAAATGCGATACTTCCTCACAACCTTTGCCGAAAAGGGACGCTTTGGCGTGTAAAGATTCACCGCTGTTTCTGGGAGCGGCAGGAGCGATAAATCAGCAGGTTTTTCCAAAACAGATGTCATCAAGGCCCCCTTTTGATAAATGTGATATTCATTAGTTTTGAATCGATCATTTTCTATTCCTCCAAGGTGCTGATTGAAAAACGCTGTAGCGACGCGATTTCAACATAGCACTCACTCCGCCCACTGTCAAAGCATTTCTATTCTGCTATTACCAAAGTCAAGAGAGACGACTCTCATATCAGTCTTTCAGTTCCTTTCAGACTTCCGAAGTTTCCGAAACTTCGGAAGTCTTGCGATCATCGTCGAATTTAACGGAAAGGAAGCACTAAGGATTCACTGGCCTTCCCTTATCCCAAACCAGCGGGAAATGTTCGCCCGCTAACTGCTCTCCGTCGACGACTTCTTCAACGAAGGGTTTCATCACATGATTGCCGCTGGCGTCATAGCGGGTTTCCCCGGTCATGTAGTGGATAGCAATCGCTCGACGCGGCCGGTTGCTGGTGTTGGCATGCGAACCGTGCCACGTCAGGGAATGGTGGAAGTGGGCACCTCCGTTAGGCACCGGACACCGCTCCACCCGCGCTTTGTGGCCCTGGAAGGTGGACGGCATCGAATCAATGTCTGGCACCGTATGCAGAAAACTAATCTGATTTCCCCAATGGTAGGAACTGGGCACCATGCTCATGCACCCGTTCGACTCGTCCACATCGTCCAGGGCAATCCAGGCTGTCACCTGACTGGTCTTCGGGGTCAGGATGGGCCAGTACGGTGAATCCTGATGCCACTTGTTCACACCGCCCCTTTCCGCAGGCTTGTACTGAATCTGGTCGTGCCAGACGCGCAATTGGTCTGCCTTTGCCAGTTGAGCGACCTCCTCAACGATTGGCGGATGGTAGACCAATTGCCGAAACGCCTCGCTCGCTTCCCAGATGTTGACAATCTGCCAGACTGGCGCATCGGGATTGCCGGATAGATTCACAATCCGGACCGGCTGAGGCGTTGGGGTATTTTGTTCCCTGATAACGCGGGCCAGTTCCTCTCGCAGGACATCAACCTGCTCGTCATTCAAAACACGCCCGCCAAGCAGAAAACCCTTGGCGCGAAATTCTTCAACTTGAGTTTGACTTAACATATCCCTCTCCTTTGTATTGCGTATTGCGTATCGTAAAACGTGAAACGTGAAACGTAATGCGTAATGCGTATTGCGTATTGCGTGAAACGTGATTATAGCACGGATTTGCAGAATGAGCGGATTGGGTTAAATCCGTTTATTCTGTCAATCCGTGTTCTAATCCTTCCTTCCTTCCCTTCCTCAATCATTTGCACATTTGCACATTTGCATATTTCTTTCCTTCCTTTCCTTCCATTCTTCCCTTTCTCCCACATTTTACGCATTACGTTTTACGTTTTACGCAATAAGTTAATCAGATATACAAACGGGTTGACCTTTCTCGACACTATCACTGATCGCTTTCAAAACACGCATATTCTGGTAGGCATCTTCAAGGCTTGCTTCCGGCGGTTTCCCCGCAAGCAGCGACTGGGCCCAATGGCGCATCTCTTCGAGATAACCGGGGCGTCCGATGCTGTGAAGTCCAGTCCCCACATCCCACTCCTCGGTGGGTGTATCCGTATAGCCGCCACCTTCGCCAGTCCACGTTGGGACGCGATACCGACGAAGTTTGCGCGTATCGAATACCTGAATGGCCTGATTCTTTGTACCTATGACAAACACCATCGCCTCCAAAATGGGACCATTTCCTAGCATCATTGTGCCGACCGCGCCGTTCTCATAACGGAGATTGACGGATAGCGACAACGTGCCTGTGTCCGCATCAACAGCTCCGTAAGTGAAGACCTCACTGACAGGCCCCATGAAGAAACGCATGCAGTCGGTCGGGTGAATCGCCTGGTCTAACATAAAGGGCCATGCAAACGGAGGATTCGTCGAATGGATACGCGGCGTCGGTGCCAGGTAGCGCGTGTGATACTGGCAAACAGCCCCGAAGCTATCCTCAGCCATCAAACGTTTTGCCATGCGATGCGCGGGGGCGTGACGCCACATCGTCCCGACCATCCCCGTTTTACCGGACGCAATCGCGGCATCAACGAGCATCTTCGCCCCTTCGACGGTGGTGGCGGGTGGCTTTTCGGTGTAGATATGATAGCCACGCGTGAGACACTCGATTCCGATGTCTCGATGCAGTTTGTCTTCAGGACGCCCTACGACTGCGACAGCGTCCAATTCCTCGCTTCTCAGCATTTTATCGTAGTCGGTGTAATAGCGTAACGCCCCGAATTTGCGTGCGTTTGCTTTCGCCTTTTCTTCGACAAGGTCGCATGTAGCGACAAATTCAAATTCAGGAACCATCGGGATGCACTGTTGCAACTGCGACGACATCCCACCACAACCAATAAATGCAACTCGGATTTGACTCATATTTATCCTCCTGATGCCGTAACTTGAAACGTGAAACGGGGAATCAGAAACCGAGTTTTTCAGAACCAATCGGTTTCTGGGTCTCTAATTTAATACTCACAGAAGAGGCAGTTCCATACCTTAACGTGTTCACCAACGAGGGAATCCCCCGGCTCAATCCACTGCACTTTTTCCAAAACGGCTTCTCTTGATAATACGATAACATGGTGCTTGTTTAAAATATCGTCTAACTTGCTTTTAATTGCTGCGATTCTTGAGGTGGAAGCCTGCGGTTTGATGGAGCTGGTGAAATTGGAATGGTGAGTGGCATAGGGGCCCAACCAGCTTAAATAGAGAACAACACTCTCTTCAATGATTACCTCGATGCAAAATTCATATTCACCATCATTAGACTGGCGAATGTTTCTCATGTTGGTTTCAATATCACCTAAAACCGCCGGGAGGTATTGAGATGTTTTACTGAAATCAAAGTTATTTGCTAGGGGATTCACGTAAGTGTTTGTATGATAAAATTTCTGGATTGTCTCTCTGACTTCTGTACGCATTGCTTTCTCACCTTATCACATGACCTCATTGATCTGGGAAAGCCGTAACCCCATTTCCATCAGGCTCCGTGACAACTCGTATTCTATGCCTCTGTTCAGAGCCCTTTACCGCTAGTTTAGCACAGATCTCAGCCGGTTGCAAGGGTGAATTTTTCCATTGGCACGCGGACGTTTCTCTGGTATAATTTTGGAACGTATCCTTCAACGATAACTGTAGAACTGCCCTGTTCTGCGTAGGGGAGCGCGGTTCTACGGAGATGATGCTCATGAATACAACACAAGAAAAAACGACTCAACTGTCCGAAGAGGAGCTCATCCGACTGGTCAGCCGTGAGCTACCTCGGTTAATCCTTCAAAACCCCGAAATCCGTTATGAATTGATCGGCGTCATGGCCGAAGTCTTCGCTAAGAAAGATGAGCTGACAGCAGTTTTGAATGAACTCAAGCAGATGCGGCAGGAGTTCAATCAACGCTGGCTAGAGCAAGGGCAGGAGTTTGATCGACGCTGGCTTGAATATGCGCAAGAAATCAAAGCTCTCCGGGAAGAGTTTAACGCCAAGTTTGAGACGGGCCAGAATGAGCTCAAGCTGTTGCGTCAGGATTCTGAGCAACACTGGCTTGATTTCGGTAATGAGCTCAAACAGTTGCGTCAGGATTTTGAGCAACACCGGTTGGAATATGCTCAAGAAATCAAAGCCCTCCGGGAAGAGTTTAACGCTAAGTTTGAGACGGGCCAGAATGAGCTCAAGCTGTTGCGTCAGGATTCTGAGCAACGCTGGCTTGATTTCGGTAATGAGCTCAAGCAGTTGCGTCAGGATTTTGAGCAACACCGGATGGAATACCTTCAAGAAATCAAAGCCCTCCGCGAGGATTTCAAAGCGCTTCGGGCAGATTTCACTCAGTTACGCACTGATGTCAATAAGGCGTTAAAACGGTTTGGGGACACCGTTCAGGGACTCGGCGCTCGATGGGGTTTGATGTCTGAAGTGGCATTCCGAAGTGGGCTTGCCGCGATCCTTACGGATGAACTGGGATTTCAAGTGGAAAAGTTCCACAGCTATGACAACTCTGGAACGGTTTTTGGTCATCCTGACCAGGTTGAATTGGATGTGGTGATACGAAACGGCTTAATGATTGCCATTGAAATCAAGTCGTCCATCAGTCGAGGTGACCTGGCGACGCTTCAACGGAAGATTGCGTTCTATGAACAAACAACGGGGGCACGGGTAGACCGCAAATTCGTGATTTCCCCGTTTGTTGAACCGGGAGCGGCTGAACTGGCGGAACGGCTTGGAATGGAAATCTATACCCACAGTTCAGAGGTTGAGATGTAAATGTCTGATTTAGACTTCCGAAGTCTCAGAGACTTCGGAAGTCTGCTGTAAACGGAACTAAAAATGACAACCTCATCGACTCTCCTGAATCACCCTTCCATTCAAGGGGTGAACCGGTCGGGCGTTCTTTTTGAAGATGGAAGTGAATCGGGAAATCTGTTCTTGAGATACCTCCACCGGATGCTTGAGAACGTACCACTGAACGCCTTCCGTGCCAGGGGGTATGGTGAACGAACCGGAATACGTGTAATAAGAGACATCCGCAGGCAGCATTTGTTTGGCATTCACCCTCACCTTGTCAATTGAGTGCTCTATTCCGTCGTGGCGGCAACAACCCCCCCGATGAGACGATTGATCTCTGAATCAATTGCATTCAGGTGGATAGCCGAGATCGGCCCCCTCGGTTGATGCTCGCCAGAAATCACGGTGATGTGGTCTACGGGGAACAGATCCAAGGTTTGGGCGAACGGCTCAATCAGCTCGCCAAATTTCTCAATGATGTAGGTCGTCAACCCTTGCTCGCCGCCCGATTGCAAAATCTCAGGGGCAAGCTTGTTAAGCACAGCGGGGGTTTGAATGAGCTCCTGATCATCTACGCCCTCTGCGCTTTCGACCATGCCAATCGCCTGCAACGGTGTAGTTTTGTTGAGCGCGGCGCGGAAATTGCCGATCATCGTTTGCCGAATCTGTTCCTGAATCTGGGCTCGCGATTTGCCAAGCAGTTGTTGCACCGCACTGTAGAGGAGCAATTGATCTAAATCATCAATGCACACACATGCCGTCGCATCTGCGCCGACAGTAATACCATTGGCAGAGTTCACATTTTCAATCTGCACGTTGATCGGGATGATTGTGAGATCGATCGACTGTACACTCTGGATAAATGGGATGACAGTTGTCCATCCCCCTTTTTGGAGGCGGAAACCGTACTCCTTACCGCCAACAACGGTTTGGGTGCCTCCGGTAACGACAAGGAGGTGATCTGAGGGGCAGACGCGAATAAATGCTCGCAACAGCGAGATCAATGCGAGGAACACAATGATCGCCAGAATCCCCCCAATGACACCTCCGGCCTGGATTGTCTAGATAATTGATTCCATTTTTTACCTTGACTTTGTTAGATTTCCCTGTAGCCCAAGATTCTATCTTGGTTGTTGAGCGGAGAGGCCAACGTTGTCTTAGGTTTCTAAAAGACAACAACTTAGAAAGTTGGGCTACAAGAGCATCCATTTCTAATGTAACAAAGTCAAGTTACTTACTCCTTGTATTTCGCCAATGTCACATTTGGGGAACGATCGTCTGGTAGAGCCTGCCGTGCTCGTCCCAATCACAGATCGGGACTGGCTGGTTTTAGGGGTATGGAACAAGCGAGCCGCATGTTCTACGATTGGATCGCCAGTTTAATGTGACATTGGCGAGGTATGATATACTGTGAAAGGTCACAAATGACGCTTTTGCATCCTGCATCCTGAATCTGGCATCGATACAGGATTCAAGATACCAGATGCAGAAGAGTAGTGGGCGTAAGCTATGACCTGTCGTGGTATATGTGAGTGTGAGAGAGAACGAAAATCATCTGTCATAAGGTGCCAGCTACAAGGCTCACTATCGGAACTGGAATATCCGTTGACATTGCGCACGATACGCCGTTATCCTCGTGCTTCGTATGACATGGTAACGCTACAAGCTACCGATTAACCACGGCAGTGAGCGTTCACCCGAAAATAGATGTCCACCGTCAAATTCATGAAGAGCGATTTTATCCGTCGCATCAGCGGCGCGGTAAATTTTCTGTGCCATCTCAAAGGCAGGATGGACGGGGCGGCTCACATCTTTGGTTCCCCACTCGACAAAGATGGGGCGGGGCGCAATCAACCCGGCAATATCTGGCATCTCACACAGTTCCCCAATTCCCTTCGGATGATGGCAGATGCAGTGACCCAGCCACGATGTTTGCGCGAAGGTGGTAAAATAGCCGCTTAACACAGCCACTTTCACACGCGCATCAAGCGCTGCGTGAACGATGCCGAGCCAGCAACCGCCGGATAGCCCTGCGACCCCGATGCGGTTTCTATCAACATCCGGCAGACTTTGGAGATAATCCACCCCTCGCATGAGATCGGAGACCCGGTAGCCGGTGAGATCAGAGCCCAGCAAATTCAATTGTCAATTGTCAATTGTCAATTGTCAGGTAAGCCGGAATCGGAACGTTGGGGCGTGACGAGTAAACAACCTTGTAAAGGGTAAACGTGTCGAATATCTGGGTCGAGACCACTCGCGGATTCAGCGGAGTGGATTTGTTGTGAAAAGCCCCAAGTTGTTTCCGCAGTTTTGGAAGTAAGCGTTTTCGCCAATCTCACCACGCATTGAATGTACACCCATCGAATGACAAACAGGGTTTATGGGTAGCAAAATCCTGCTCAAGTATCGCTGCTGATGAGAATAGCCATTCTGATGAACCGTATGCTTCCATCGGTTGCGCTCCTATTTTTCGATATTGACCGTGGTCCTCCCGCACGGAAATCACAACTGGCTAATAACTAAAAAACTCGTTACGATATATTTTAGCCGAAACTCGAATTGGTGTCTATATAAAAATGCTGTTTGATTTTTAGGGAATTGTGTTATAATCTTCGTAAAACGTAAAACGTAAAGGGAGCTCTTCTTACGTTTTACGTTTTACGCCTCACGCATGGGCGACGAGCACGCCATCCTTGAAGTTCTCGAAGCACCTTATCAGCAGATCTGGATCGCGTACAACCGCCGGGGGCGTGGTCGGAGTGGACATCTGCACCGAGGCGTGGATGAACCTGCCTTACCGTAATACTCACTCTGATTCAAAACCAAGTATGAACTGATACAAAATGCAAGATGCAGGATGCAGGATGCAAGAGACAAGGTGCAACTGAATCCTGAATCTTGAATCCTGCATTTCGCATACCCTCCCCAAAACCTTACCATCGCATCTCTGCCTCCTGGTAAAGTGTGATCTGTTGCGTATGGCGAGGGATGGAGACCGGGACGGACTTCCGTTTGCGGTTGGCGTCTTTGATGACGATGGGAGCTTCGATCAGGTTGGTCATCGTCACAACCCGTGACTCGTAGAAGACCCACATCCGCTGTTCGGTATAGGGGTTGACGATGTACTCTTGCCCGGCGTAGAACAGGTCATACTTGGGATACTCGAGTACGATTGTCTTATCATAGCCATCCAGGACCAGCTTGGGTGGATTCTCCTTGGGCGAATAGCCACTGAGTTTGCATTTCCGCACCCGGACGGGGGCACCGGATTTGTTGATGGCGCGCAAGGAAACAACCATCGTCAAACGATGGTTATCATCACGGTTGATAAACCACGTATCGTTTTGAATCACTTCGATCGTGAATTTGGGAATCTGTCGCTTCTGGTGATAAACCGATGCGAGCGCAATGGTGCCCCCAATTCCAATTAACGTCCAGAAACCTGCCGTCGTGGATAGAAATTGAAGCAGTTCCTTTAGTGTTTGTTGTAGCACTTCATCTCCTTTGGGTTTCAATCCGGCGGATGGGTCATCGGAACGAAGCGAACACCGGTAATCGTTTCTCGTTCGATGCCGTGTTTCGTTTTACAGATTCGCACCAAATCTTGATAGTATTCCCCGATGGGAAGCACCATTTGACCGCCTTCTGCCAACTGTTCGATGAGTTGATCCGGCGTCTTCTTTGGAGCAGCGGTCACAATGATCCGATCGTAAGGGGCATGTTCCTCCCACCCGTAGTAGCCATTGCCGAGCTTCATCAGGATGTTCCGATAGCCAAGCGATTCTAACCGCTTCCGCGCGCTTTCCGCTAACTCCGGGATAATCTCAATGGTATAGACCCGTTCAACAATCTCGGCTAATACGGCGGTCTGATACCCACACCCTGTGCCAACCTCAAGGACTTTCGATGTCGGCTCTAATTCAAGTTGTTCCGTCATCAGCGCCACAATGTAGGGCTGAGAAATGGTCTGATTGCGGTCAATCGGCAACGCGTTATCTTCGTAGGCACTGTCCATGAATCCCAGTGGCACAAACAGATGGCGCAGCACTTTCCGCATCGCTTCCAGCACGCTTTGGTCTTTAATACCCCGTTTCTCGATCTGTTCACGGACCATTTCTGCTCGTAAATCAACATAAGCATCTGTCATGGGCTGTGTTCCGTTTTGCGGTTTTTGGATACGGGAACGCATGGTAATCACTTCACTTTCGATTAGAAATTTGCAAATCCTTCGTTACACGGCATGTTTCAAATTTCCGCCAAAATGTGTTGACGCTTTTTCGTTCTCGAAGTATCAACTGTTTTTTGAAACATGCCCACCCTTTAATAACGTCCCAGTGGCGATTGTTTGATTCCGCCAATGCAAACAGAAGTTTCTGCCCTCGGAAATCCCCCCTTCCCCCCTTTGAAAGGAGGGGACAGAGGAGGGATTTGGCGGTGTAACGAGATGCAATTGGCCGAGATACACAGAATCGCTATCATGAGAGCAGATTTCGTAAACGCCGGGATAGGTATCGCCATCAACGACGACACGGGCTGGATAGGGCCTCTGTAACTTATGTTCCCTTACTGGAATCAACTCCGTCCCGTGAGTCTTCGACATTTGTATAGAGATCGAAAATGTATGAGGGAGCCAGTCCTCATGAGCAACAAAAAAACGTCGAGAAAACCCCTCCAAGATTTCAGGGTCCACATCATCAATGATGAAGTTGAAAAGATTGCGCTCAATTTCCCAAGGATTGATCATTGTCGCATGTCGCACTCGAATCTTTTTAATTTCATCCCGATTCACCAGAATATATCCCCACTGATGATTTAAAATTTCCCCCTGGATTAAGGGGCCAAAAATTGACGCGATTTGAATGGATGTGTTGGCAAGTGTGAGCCAATCGGCATGTTCAATGTACATTACAAAATCGTTACGACTCTGCATATTGATATCTCCGTAGCTGCCGCAATCGGCGGATTGTCAATCTTGTCTCTTCGTATGGAATACGATAAGCCTTTCGGCAACGGATTAGCTTTTCGGCGGTGTCAATTTCATTCTGAAGAATATCTGCGCTTGAATTTTTCCCTTGTCTGTGTTGAGATGTGTGAATAAACTCCTCAAATACAGCAGATCGAGTTGGTTCTCGAATCAGTCCAATCAACTTAGAATTGAATGTAACTCCCTCCGCTTGACGAGTCAACAAATATCTTTGCATTTCATCAGACTGATCGATTTGACCGCCGTTCCGTTCAAAGGCACGTTTCATTCGGTTAAAGTCATTCAGATTGATTGGCATAGTCATCCACTAATCATTTACCCGCACATCATAAGGCATCAACAAGAAGGTTCGGTGTTTCATCATGACCTCCGCAAGCGTGGGGGACTTCCAACCCGTCAGAGAAATCCCCGAATCCACTGCGCGGAGCGCACGCAACCACTGCGCCCACCAACTCTGTTTCGGCAATCGAACGATCTGAACGACTTTCCCTTCCAAGCCAGATTTCTTACGGGCAATCGAGAGGGCCTGGTCTAACCCGCCGAGCTGATCGACAAGCCCATTCTCCTTCGCTTGCTTTCCGGTCCAGATGCGTCCCCTGCCGATTTTATCCACCGCTTCTCTGGTCATACCGCGTCCCTCCGCCACCATATCGATAAACGCATCGTAGATTTCCTGGAGTTGTTTTTGAATAATCTCCCGTTCCTCGGGCGGATAATCGCTATAGTCCGTGTAAAAGTCGGCATGTTTCCCACGCTTGATGATCTCTTTGTGCATTCCGATCTTGTCGTACAGCCCCTTGAGGCTATACTTGCCGGAGATTACACCGATCGAGCCGGTAATCGTTCCGGGTTCGGCGACGATCACGTCAGCGGGGGCGGCAATGTAGTATCCCCCTGAACCGGCGACGTCTCCCATCGAGACAATCAACGGTTTGGCCTCTTTCAGCAGGGTCAACTCGCGCGCGATCATATCCGCGGCGATGACGAGTCCGCCGCCGCTATCAATCCGCAAGACAACCGCTTTGATAGACGGGTCTTTACGGACTGCTTGGACAGCATTCGCAATCGTGGTAGAACCCATCGCCTGTGTCCCTGTAAACGGGTCTATAAAACTCTCGCCTGTCACCATCATCCCAGTGGCTTCGATGATGGCGATTTTAGGCATCGGCATCTCCCAATCGTAATCGTACACATCGGTCTGCAGATACTCACTCGCTTTCACCAAACGGTGGCTTTTCCCCGTCAGTGATTTGGCAATGCCTTCCAGTTCGTCACGATAGGCAAGATGATCGACGAGCCCATTTTCCAACGCCTGTTTCGCGGTGAAGGGGCCTTGATCAATGAGTTGCTTGAGATGTTCTTGCGTCCAATTGCGTCCATCCGCAATCGAACGGGTCAACTGATCGTACAGGTCATCAAGGATCGAGTTTTGTACCTCACGATGGGCGTCCGACATATTTGTGCGTGTGTACAGCTCCGACATTGATTTGTACTCCCCGATATGTTCCAGGTCTGCCCGAATGCCGAGTTTGTCCAATACGCCTTTGTAAAATGGCACCTCCGATCGCAGCCCAATTAAACGCACCTCGCCTGACGGAAACAAAACAATTCGATCACAGGCGGAGGCGAGCAGGTAATTTCCCGTCGAGCAGGTGTTCATATAGCAGATGACTACCCTATTCCCACTTGCCTTGAAATCGAGAATCACATTGCGAATCTCCTGGATGCGTCCAATGCCGTAATTACTCCCGGTGATGCGAATCAAGGCACCTGCGACCTCTCCATCCCGCTTCGCCGCTTTGAGGGTGTCCTCTATTTCCTCCATCTGCACATCAAGGAAGATGTTGTGTCGAATGTGCCGAGTGGTGTGGAGCGCGTTGGAGAGGTACAGATACCCCACACCCTCCTGACGCACTCGCGCCTCATCAAAGCGATTGTACGTCCCAACCCCGACTTGCCCGATGTTGATTCCAAAACGGATGTCAAAACTCTTATCTTCGTTCAAGGTGCCTCGCAACGTAATCCCGTTGACAGGGCGCAACTCAAGCGCATAGCTGAAATCGAGACCGGGCACATATTCGACCTTACGCGCATCGACCGAAAGGGTGATGCGCGATGTGCTCGGACGGAGTGCGAGGCCGAAATCGTAGGTTCTGCCAAGCTTGTCTCCATGCAAATGGGGGCGGTTGAGATCGCGCCCAATCGCTCCAATCGACAGGTATCGACGACGCAACATCAATCCGAGCGACCATGACTTAAATTTATCGTAATCCGCATCATCGGAATTAATCCAGCTGTAGCTAGTTCCCAAATAGAGCGAGCTACCGATGCCGTCGCCGCTGGACAGTGTATATCGAGTGAAGCCGGTATCGTCATCAACGTTGGCAAATTCCACGCTGAACCCCGTTTTGGCGGCAGAGATAAAAAAGGCATCATCACCGCTTGGCTCGTCGTGGTAGGCGCGCAGGTAGTAGAGGTTGAAACCACCGCCAACGCCTAAGCCTGCTGGATTGAAAAACGTTGCCAGTGCATCGTTGCTGACAGCAACTGAACTGGATGGCAGGCGCGTCTGGACCTTGGGTGAATCTGCAACGACACGTTGGGTAATGATCAAAATCGTGAGCGTGATACAAATAAAAGTGCTGATTTTATTCAAGTGAAGTCCTTTACTGAAAGTGATATTATCAAAGGTCAAAGGTTATACCACGACCACCCCGCATCTTGCATCTTGAATGCTGTATCCATGCAGGATTCAGAATGTAAACGTGATATGCGATCGTCCGCAATATCGTTAGGGATGAGTCACCTTATCGTAATTCCAATAAGGGATTTCATACTCGCTGAGATATTCGGCCTCTTCAGGAGGAAGATATGCCAGCAAACGCATTCGAGCTTGACTGGTCTGCTCGCAAATTTTCAGGCAATATTCATAAAGCGCCTTGCAAAGCGCATGATAAGAGTCTTTATCAACCCATTCACCTTTTTCGTCTATGCCATGAGCATAAGCACCGAAGATTTGATCTAGTGACACCGTCATATTTTCTAAGAGTGACCATGCCATAACCAAATCGTTTCTTTTGACTTCGACCAATTCCGCCTGTTTTTTTGCCATTTTCAAAATTCCTTTCTTGCAAAAATTTTAAACCCGTCCCGATTATCGTATCCGTGTGGGGTTATGAGTTCTTAAATCAACATCCCCCTCCAGATAATCCTCTTTTCCTTTGATAAGTGGATTGAATTGGGATTGCAGTTCATCTGGACGAATATCGAATTCGATAACAGCGTTCCCTTTGCCCGGAGCTAATTTATACTTTTCCTCGGCTGCACGCGGTGAGAGCAGTTTATTGGAGGCTTTCTCAACAAACACTTTGTTCTCAGCTCCTGCTAAGATTCGCTGCTCCTGTAGAATGATGTCTGCACGGTTTTTTCGTGTATAATGTCGCACGCGAATTTTGTAATCTGTCTGCATCGTTTTTTTCATCGCCTATTGTGTCACAAAGGAAAGTCTTCTCGTCGTCAGTTGGACTTTCAAAAGCCCCTCTTCACGCACTTCATCGGTCAAAAACCTGTCGTGTGGCGTATGACGTCAGACCGATTCTACGCAATACACAATACGCAATATGTCACCTGCGTAAGTCCTAAAAATATGTCTATTCGCATTATACCATCAAAGAACCTTGTTAGCAATCGAAAAGAGAATGGATGACAATAGACGATTGACAATTCTTCCGTGACTCGCTATAATTGGTAATATCTATCACGTTTCACGCATAACGTATGACAGAGGAGATAACTTTGATGAAACAGATCGATGGAGGAATCACTGCTGTGCCAGGGATTAGCGCCGCGGGGGTCCACGCGGGACTGAAAAAAGATAACCAAAAAGACGTCGCGCTTATCGTTGCGGATGTGTCCGCAGTTGCCGCCGGCGTCTTCACACGAAATCGGGTTTGTGCCGCGCCGGTCTTTGTATGCCGAGAACATCTCAGCGACCATACCGCTCAAGCAATCATTGTCAATAGCAAGAATGCGAACGCATGCACCGGTGAAGGGGGGTTAGCTGATGCGCGCCAGATGGCCTCGTTGGCAGGTCAAGCCCTTGGCATCCCTTCGCACAACGTGTTGGTTGCTTCGACCGGCGTCATCGGGCAGCGGTTGCCGATGGATAAAATCGCTCACGGCATCCGCCTCGCCGCCGATGCCCTCCGCGCGGACGGCGGCCACGATGCCGCGCTGGCAATTATGACAACGGATACTGTGCCCAAAGAGATTGCCGTACAACTGGAGATTGGTGGTAAAACCGTGACAATCGGTGGGATGACGAAGGGCGCGGGGATGATCGCGCCCAATATGGCGACGATGCTGGCGTTTCTGGCGACGGACGCACATATCGCCGGCGAACCGTTACAAACCGCGTTGCGACAGTCCGTTGCGAAGTCCTTCAATCGCATGACGGTCGATTCGGATACCAGCACCAACGACACAGTGTTAATCCTGGCAACCGGGGCGGCGGGGAATCCGATGATCAGGGAGGCGGCTGGAGGCAATTATGAGGCATTCCGTGAAGGGCTGGATTTCGTTTGCATTGAGTTGGCAAAGATGATCGCCCGGGATGGAGAGGGCGCGACTAAGCTTATCGAAGTCGTCTTGAAAAACGCGAAGAACGAAGGGCAGGGCGAGATGGCAGCCCGCGCCATAGCGGAATCCCCACTCGTGAAAACCGCTGTCTTTGGAGCCGATGCGAATTGGGGGCGCATCATGATGGCGATCGGGAAATCAGGGGCGGAATTTGACCCGTATCAGGTGGATGTGTGGCTCGGCGATTATCAACTGGTCAAGGGGGGAATGGACGCCGGTTTCGATGAGGCAAAGGCGACAGATCTCTTTTCTAAGGACACTATCACTATCACGGTCGATTTACATGCCGGCGACGCAACCGTGACGATGTGGACGTGTGATTATTCTTATGATTATATTCGGATTAATGCGGACTATCGGACATAAGGTTTCGCCAATCTCCTCAACGCAGTGGACGGCACTGCTACAACCAGGCTTGAGGAAACTTCGCTGACAGAAAGGTATTGCTTATTCTTTTGTAATGATGTAGAATATCATATCTCAGTTCTCAGTGATGAGAACACTGAAGGTTAGTAAAAGTAATAGGAGGCTATCATGAACCAATCGCCAGGACTGATTTCGGATGCCATTTCCGGTTATACTCAACTTGACAAGCCAGTTGAAGTCTCAATGTCACATGAACTGGTTCATCTGCTTTCCGAGCAGTTGTATCAATCGCCTCTGAAAGCGATAGAGGAGTTGGTTGTCAACGCCTACGATGCTGATGCCACTGAATGTCGAGTGTACGTGCCTCTACCTAGCGATACGCAAAAAAATTTTGTTGTGGTGTTCGACAATGGCATTGGCATGAATCAAGATGGCCTCATGGATTTATGGCAAATCGGGCAAAGCAACAAAAGAAACCAGGATATTGAATCAAGGCGAAAACGCAAACAGATTGGGAAATTTGGCATTGGTAAACTTGCGGCTTGCGCAATTGCAAACCAATTGACCTATGTCTCCAAAAACGATGGACAAATTCTATCGGTAACAGTTAATTTTACTCGATTTTCAAGCTCACCCACGGGAGCAACTCGATCACTTGAATTGCCTGTGCATTGTATCGATGATTGGAATCGGTTTGTTGAGGCAAGTTACATGCCAGAGATATTTAAGTTTGCTCAAGTTGACTCTGGCGCTCTCTCCAATACGAAATCATGGACTTTTGCCATCCTTGAGGATTTGAAGCCGAAGGCTCGGAAGATAACAAAGCATAACCTGACGTGGGTCCTTAGCACAGCCATGCCGTTGCAAAATGATTTTCACCTTTATCTAAATGGCGAGGAAATACACAGCTCGAAAGAGGATTATGAAAAAGTCGTTGAATTCAACCTGAACGAACTCCCGAGTGAACGGATTAATTCACTCCAAAAGAGGACGAATGAAGAATGGTATATCGATGCAGAACATTTGAAGTCCAACTCTTTCAAGTTAGGGGTCTCTGGGACCGTCTTCATTACTGAAAAAACACTACTCGGAAAGAGCGTTGATATTTCAAGGAGTCACGGGTTTTTTGTGCGGGTGCGCGGTCGTTTAGTTAATGAGGGCGATTCACTTTTTGGCTTAAAACCCTTGATTCACGAAACATTTAACCGTTTTCGTGCTGACATTTCTGCCGATGATTTGGACGATGGCCTGAAAGCCTCTCGTGACACCATCGAGGAGTCCGAAATTAAAGAAGACTTCCGAACGCTACTCAGAGAAGTATTTAATGAAACTGCCGCACGCTATGAAGACTATAAGAAATCAAAACCAACGGGCAAACCTAAAGAAGCGGAGAAAGAGATTGTCTCCCCCTATCTTGTTGAATACCCTGTAGCCGATGCAATTATTACGCAAACGGCTGATTCACAGGGGACAGAGGCAGATGAAGGGTGGTTCTATTTAGAACTCGACGCGAATACCGATCTAAAAGCATTGATTCAATCATTGTATACCACCCCTCGCAGCAAATACCGTTATCGATATACTCAAAGGGGACAAGCATCGCGACTGGTAAAGTTCAATCCGGGAACATCAACATTTTGGATAAATGAAGACCATGCGCTCGTGAGAGAATATGTAGGTGAGAGTCATGCCAAACGCCTTCTTGAAGACTTTGTAACAGCAGAGGCACTTCTTGAAATTTATCTCAGAGAAAGCCGACTGCCACCCCATATCGTGGGAGAGGTACTTGAACAGCGTGATGCACTCTTGCGAAAACTCGTTAAAGATCACTCATACGCCTTAACGACAATTAGCGATTCGTTGCGTGATGCGGCTGCCGATGAAAATGAACTGGAGGTGAATCTTGTTGTCGCTGCACGCGCTCTCGGGTTTGTGGCAACCCACATCTCAGGTAGCGGAGAACCAGATGGAATTGCTCGATTTATCGACTATCCAGACGGAGAAAAGAAAATCACACTTGAAGCAAAGTCATCCGAGAAGGCCCCGTCTCTTTCTCAACTCGACTTTGCAGGTCTGAAAAGGCATGTCGAAGCTTATAAAGCCGATGGTTGTTTACTCGTCGCTCCAGCCTATCGCGGCGGTAATGGCGAAAATAGCGCAGTTGCCCAAAGTGCACGTCAACAGAAGATCTCGTGCTGGACAATTGAACAATTAGCACACTTTGTTGAAGCTGCAGAATCACGTCAATTAACAGCAAAGAATCTGTTAAATATCGTGTTAAAGCACTTCAGTCCTAATCAGGTCACACAGGCAATCAATCAACTACTTTCCCAACCGACATGGGACTATTCAACACTTTACGAGGCAATCCTAAATGCCTTGAGAGAACTTGATGGGCGATTACCGGATAGACCACGTACGGTTGATATGATTGCGGCACAAGTCGCACAAAAGCCAGAATTTCGAGAGATTCACGGGGAAGATATTGAAAACACAATCAAGGAACTCGCTAGTTCAAGCCAAGGCGGGATGACATTACGCGAGGAAAAAATCATCATTCACGTCTCTTTAGATGAACTTGAACGAAGACTCAGCGGTCTCACCAAACGCTCCACAAAACCGAGAAGGGTTAGCAATTTTCGAGAAGATGAGCAATCTTAAATCATTACTGGACACAGTGGTTGTTGGCGATGTGCTAGAAGTGCTTCAGCAAATTCCCGGTAACTTCATTGATATAACTGTCACTTCACCGCCTTATAACAAGCGTAACCGGACACAAGGGTGGCTCGTTTCAAACGAAGCTTACACCCACTTCAAAGACTACATGCCAGAAGATGAATATCAGGCTTGGCAAACCAAGGTACTCAATGAACTCTTCCGAGTCACAAAGCCGGGTGGTTCAACTTTCTATAATCACAAGATCCGGTGGAATCACGGCAAGTTAATCCACCCTTACGCTTGGGTCTCTGAGTCGACTTGGACAGTGCGACAAGAAATCATCTGGAATCGTACCCTTGCAGCGAATGTGCGTGGCTGGCGATTTTGGCAAGTCGATGAGCGGATCTATTGGCTGTATAAACCGATAGGAACGCACCTTGTTGGTCATGAACTCGAATCAAGACATGCCAAATTGACCTCGATCTGGCAGTTCAAACCGGTTCCAAGAAACCCATCTCACCCCGCTCCATTTCCTTTAGAGCTTCCCTTACGCGCAATCTATTCTATGGAAGGTAATGCCAAAAAGATCGTGCTAGACCCTTTCTGCGGCACAGGAACGACTTTGGTCGCAGCAAAAATACTGGGCCATCACTATATTGGAATTGATATTTCTCCTATTTACGTCGAATATGCACAGGAACGTCTGAAAAATTGGGAAAATGAAAAACCCAAAGCCGAAGAGGAATTAGAAAGACATATTGTCAATGATCCTTTTGCTGACCGTAAAAAGCGAGGAACAGTTAACTGGCCTTTCGGCCCAGAGACAAATCGTTCCTCTTTACCGGAACAAAACGTTAAGACTTCAGACCCAATCTTGGAATAGCTTGAGCAGACGAATTACATGACATCGAAGCAACTCGCCGAATCTATCGGTAAATCGATTTCAACCGTCAGGAAGCATCTGCGCGGATTAATCTAGCAAGGCAAGGTGATTAAATCGATATGTTGGTCCAAGCGGAATTGCCCACCGATTTACGCTGTGTCAAGGTGTGAAAGAAAATCATAAAGAGAAGGGGCATGACTTCTTCTGATTTTTGCATGTCCACATTTCCGCTTGTGAACCATCCCTTCATTGCAAATCCACATGGACAAACAATCCCCAAAACCCCTCGCCCCCGTTCGTGAGCCTATACAACGCAAGCATAATTCCATTCGCACGAGGATCAACTGCCGATTGCCCCTTGTTTTGGCCTGGGGTCACGCTTGGCGTCGTCCACTTCAGAGCATCTTCTTTATCATCGGCGTGGCATTGGGGGTGGCGATGATTGTCGCGATTGACCTCGCCAACAGCGCTGCGACCCGTGCTTTTGCCCTCGGTACAGAAGCCGTAGCCGGCAAAGCCACCCACCAGATCGTCAGCGGCCCATACGGCCTGGATGAGCAGGTTTACGTAATCCTGCGGCACCAGTTGGGTTATCGACTGAGTGCGCCGGTGGTGGAAAGTTACGTCACTGCTGAAGAGTTGGATGCCCAGCCCATGCGTTTGTTGGGAGTGGACAGTTTCGCTGAAGCCCCCTTCCGTAAGTATTTCGGTTCCGGTCATACGGGCTTTGCGACGCCTCGTGCGCTCAGTGCGTTTATGGTCCAGCCGGGGACAATCCTAATCAGTGCCGATGTTGCCGAACACTATGGCCTGGCCGCAGGTGACCACATTCATGTACGCGTGGGCAGCCGTCGCTACGCTTTGGAGATTGTGGACTTGCTGAAACCAGAAGATGAACGGAGCCGGCGTGCGCTGGACGGTTTGCTGATCACCGACATCGCAACGGCCCAAGAGGTACTGAACAAAGTAGGCAGACTGGAGCGGATTGACCTGATTGTACCTGAAGGGGCCTCCGGCACGGCGGTCCTCGAACGCATCAAGCGCATTCTTCCGCCCGGTGCCCGCATTGAGCGACCATCTGCCCGTCGTGGGGCTGTGGAGGAGATGACGGCTGCCTTCCGACTGAACTTAACCGCCCTCAGCTTGCTGGCTCTAGTGGTCGGCATGTTCCTCATCCATAACACGGTCGCCTTCAGTGTGGTGCAGCGGCGACCAGTGCTCGGCAGCTTGCGCGCCCTGGGGATGACCCGTCCAGAAATCTTTACGATGATTCTCGCCGAGGCGGGCCTGCTCGGCATGATCGGCACCGTGATTGGGCTCGGGTTGGGAATCCTGCTGGGCCGCGGCGCTGTGCAACTCGTATCGCAGACAATCAATGATCTCTTTTTTGTGGTTACGGTGCGCCAGTTTCACATTTCCCCTTTGACGATGCTCAAAGGGGCTGTCGGTGGTTTATGCGCCGCGCTGGCTGCTGCCGCGTTACCCGCCTACGAGGCAACCAGTGTCCGTCCTGCTGGTGCATTCCAGCGCAGCAATATTGAAGACCGAGCGCGTGCCGCTCTGCCTTGGGTCAACGGCGTTGGCGTTGGTATGACGCTTTTGGGCATTGCCCTGCTACTTCCAGAATGGCATTTGAGCATGACTTTCGCTGGGGTCTTTGCGATTATCATCGGCATTGCCCTGCTAACGCCAGCCCTGACTTTGGGGTTAATGTGCCTCATCGATAGGGTTATAGGACTATGGGACAAGCGGACAAGGAGGCGAAGGAAAGAAAGGAGGGAAGAAAG
Source organism: uncultured bacterium (assembly GCA_964577695.1). Classification (GTDB taxonomy): domain Bacteria; phylum Poribacteria; class WGA-4E; order WGA-4E; family PCPOR2b; genus CAZOAL01. Next base: position 63,723 of record CAZOAL010000005.1, read on the forward strand.
GAAGGAAGGGAAGGGATGGAAGATTTCGACAAGCTCCATCCGGCGGGAAGGGAAGGATGGAGGATACAGTTTACGCATTACGCATTACGCATTACGCATTACGTTTCACGTTTTACGTTTCACGCACCACGCATCACCCATCACGCACCACGTTCTGACACGTATGGCGCTCCGCGACATCACCCGCTCTCTCAGCCGCACCTCCGTTGCCATCGCTGCCCTGATGGTTGCGGTCAGCGTGATTATCGGTGTTAGCGTGATGATTGGCAGCTTCCGCCTGACGGTGGAGCGTTGGCTAACTGACCTTCTACAGGCGGATATTTTCGTCTCGCCCCCGAGCCTGACTGCCAGTAGTGCGACAGCCCAGCTTGAGCGCGGTATGGTGGAGAAACTGGCTGCATTCCCCGGCATCGCTCAGGTTGCGACGAGCCGGGTGGTGGATGTCAGCGCAGGTGAACTGGGCACCATCCAACTGGTCGCGGTGAGCATGGACATCGCCGGTTCTAAGCGTCACTACAAAGCCGCCGTGGGCGATCACCTCGTCACCTGGCAAGCATTAGAAGCCGGTGGGTTAATCATTAACGAGCCGATGGCACACCGCTTCACGTTGCACCTGGGGGATAAAGTGACGCTACTCACAGATCGAGGCGAACGGCGATTTCCAATTGTGGCTGTGGTATACGATTTCGATGTTCGACATGGTGCCCTCATCCACAACCGCATCTACCGCCAATTCTGGGACGACCCCGAACTGTCCTCCGCCGCGCTCTTTGTGAAACCGGGTGTCAATGTGGACGCTAAGATGGATGAGTTGCGAGCCGCCTTTGCTGGCGAGGGCGAATTGGTGATTCGATCCAACCGGGGACTTCGAGAAAACGCCCTGGCGATTTTTGATCGCACGTTCAGCATCACTGTCGCCTTGCAAATGCTTGCCACCGTAGTGGCATTCATCGGTGTGCTGAGCGCGCTGATGAGCCTACAACTGGAGCGCAGCCGGGAAATCGGCACGCTACGCGCCATCGGTATGACGCGCCGACAGTTGTGGAAGTTAACGCTGCTGGAAACTGGGCTGATGGGTGCCAGCGCCGGGCTGATCGCCATGCCGACAGGCTTTGTTCTCGCTGCAATCTTGCTCTATATCATCAACCTCCGCTCTTTCGGCTGGACGTTGCAGATGCAACTTCAGCCGGGACATTTCCTGCAAGCCTTCGTCGTTGCGCTGGTCGCAGCACTGCTGGCGGGGCTCTATCCGGCGTGGCGAATGGGCAACATGCAGCCAGCGGATGCGTTGCGGATGGAGTAGTTCGGTTGCAGATTTTTAAATGCCTAATACCTACCGATTGGGTTACGTTTCCCGGGAGGGAACAACACTGATCATACAGTAATTGTACCATTGCCAGGCTTCTTGAAATGCACTGCTCCCCATTTGAAACGGCGATGATTCATCCAGAAGCGGATCATTAATATAGACGCTTTCCTAATCAAGTCCGACGACGACAACGGCATGCAGGAAATCTTTTTCGGAGTGGGGGAGAAATGAGGATATGATGAACACAATGGGGGGAACGCCTTGTGCCAGCTCATTTTCTAAATCTTCAAGCGAACAACCAAATCGCTGATGATATTGGAGTCCCCATCTTTCAAAAGGAAGTCTTTCCCATACAACCTCAACCTGTGTTCCACTCTCCGTTGTTCCCATATAATTCTTCAACTCAGATTGTGATACATCCTTATCGTACACAGAGAGCACCATCGCCAGCGATGCAGGAACACATGAAACTTCATCTTCTTGTTTGAAATGCGCCTTTTTTATAAAGTTCATCAATTGCCTTTCGTATCTTTGAAATCACCTCTTTATCGTCGATAATCTCAAAAGTATCGGCATTTGCCCGGAGTACGCCCACCTGTTTTTCCCAACCGATAAATCCATGGTGTACTGGAATATGAATTTCCTCCCCGTTTTTCTGCGGTTCTCCTGCAAGAAGCATATTTCCAATCTTCTGACCGAGATAAACATTGGCGTTTACCTGGGCTTGAAAATAGGGTTTCATCGACCATTGACGAAACTTCCGAGCACGCGGTGGCAAAGCGTCTATAGTTACCTTTTGACGGTTTGTCTTGTCCATTGTGTACAATCCTCCTTACCAGATAGTAACGAATTTACTGTGACCGATGAGGTTTCAATTGGTATCTTTGCTTTCCTTTTTAGTCCCGCTCCTGAGATCGTGGCTTATCTACCCCCGGTACGAGCAGTCGAGGAGTTGTCTCGTTCCCACGGGGAGTGTGAGCTCGGGAAACTAGAAAGGAGATAAACAGATATGCCACCACCAATGGGTTAGCGGTTCCTGAACGGTTTTTTGGAAATGCGTAATCTCTTCCGAAGAAAATTCACTGACCAGCGCGTCCATTTTCTTTTTCAATAGGATATCTAACTCCATGACTCTCGCCAAAAGCTTCGGTGGAATCGGGCTGGATTCTTGTGTCAGATATGACTCAATTTTATCGCGGACTAACAGCAATTCTACAGCTTCAACGCCTAAATCGCCAATGCCAACGATATAGCCTTCATATTTCCCGATGAGCTGGAGAAGTTCATTAAACATTAGAGCTTCCACTCCTCTCTTGGAATCTGTTGAGGATTCACCTGATATTGTGTAAAAAATGCTGCACTTTCAATCGGTTTAAACGCTGTCACAATGACATCTGCCTCCTCGTCATAAACGACCGCAATTCGTGAATCTGGATGGTAGAACCCCCATTGAATACGCGGAGGCGCAGTGCGATAGTACCCATACACGAAAATCTGGGTTTTTGAGTCTATAATAGTGCGTCGAATATCTTGACGAAACTGCTCTAGCGTTGTTCCTTCCGGCCAATCTCTATCGACATAGACCCGCTTGAGATAGTGCCAGAGTTCGGTTGGAATCGAAACCCCTTTGAAATAAACGTGTCCACCCCATTCGACTTCCCTGAAAATCCACTTTTTTTGATGGCTACTCCACTGAACGGCGCTTGCCTTCTGAATCACCTGTTTCACGTCTTCCGGATGGAACGTTTTTCCAAAGAGATGAATCGATTCAAGGGCATTTTCTTTACTTGTCATTGCTCGGCCTCTGGAATATGTGATAAATTTATTATTGATACACCGAAACGGATCTGCTATCAAGATAAATTTGCTCCCGTCCTACCACCTGAACGGTTACGTCAAATTTTTGTCCTCCAAGAACTATCCCAACGGATCGACCCCCCGATACGAGCAGTCGAGGAGGTCAATCGGGTGCATCACTTTCATCGCCAAGCCGTGTTTTTGAACGCCGAGTTGGATTTGCAAGATGCAGCCCGGATTCCCTGTCGCAATAATTTCGGCATCTGTATCGGCGATGTACTTCATCTTCCTTTCCAGAATTTGGGCTGACATCTCCGGCTGCACGATGTTGTAGATGCCAGCGCCTCCACAGCACCATTCCGATTCGCGGAGCTCTATCAGCTCCAACCCCGGAATCGAGCTGAGGACTTTGCGCGGTTGGAATTGAATCTGTTGCCCATGCAATAGGTGGCACGGTTCATCATACGTTACACGCCGTTTAATCTCACCTTCCGGAGGCTTCATCTCGATTTCTGCTAGAAATTCACTGATGTCCCGCATCTTGTGGCTGAACTGTTTCGCTTTTTCGGAGTATGCCGGGTCATGTTCCATCAAGGCTTCATACTCTCTGAGCGTCGCCCCACACCCCGCTGAGTTAATAATGATCGCGTCCACATCTTCTGCGCCAAAGACATCAATGTTGGTTCGCGCCAGCTCCAGTGCCATGTCGCGGACGCCGTTATGAACGTGCAACGCACCACAGCAGGTTTGGTGATGCGGCGTAATCACATCACAGCCGTTTTCGGTCAGCACGCGGATGGTCGCAAGGTTGGTCTCTGTGAACACCTGATTCATGATGCAACCGGAGATAAATCCGACCCGATACTTCGCTTTCCCTTTCGCGGGCGTAAATTCCTGAATGGTGTATTTGAGGGATGGATGCGGGATTTTAGGCAGCATCGATTCCATCGCGCCCAGCCTCCCCATCAGCCTGAGAACCCCAGACTTCTGCACGAGCCGACGAATGCCGAGGCGTTGATACAACCACATCAGTTCAAAGATGAGGTCTAGCCGATCTTTGTAGGGCAGAATCTCTTTGAACGCAAAATGTCTCCAAAATCGCTGTTCGGTGGGGCGTTCGTTATTCAACTCGTAAATTGCCCGCGCTTCCTCAATAATCTCTCCAAAATGGACGCCGGAGGGACAGGCGGTTTCACAAGCGCGGCAGTCTAAACAGCGGTAAATGTACTTCGCCCAATTATCGTCAAGGGGAATCGGGTCTTGGGCTCTGAGCGCGTTTCTAATCAGATAGAGTCTACCCCGCGGCGAATCCGTTTCCAACCCCAGCTCGCGGTAGGTCGGACACGTTGGCAGGCAGAGCCCGCAATGGGTACATGCGTCTAATTTGTGATGGCTAAAAAATTCGGTGCCGATAAGCGGTTGGGGATGTTGCTTGAGTTGAGTTTGGGGCTGTCGCATTGTTTTTCCTATAGACCCGAAGGGTTTTCAAAACCCTTCGGGTCCCGATCGAAAGTTAAAATGGTGAAATATAGATTCGATTTGACCGCTTCTATGTCAGCCGACTCCATACAGACCGCTGAAATTTTATATTTGACTTGAGCGTCGTTCAAATCGGTGATTAAAACTTTATACGGTTGTTGGAGGTCTATTCCCTCCGTTTGACGAATCGATTGTAGAAGGCTGGATTCGCCCCATTGGGGCTTGATATCTCTGCCAAGATTGAAATAGATTTCAATCCGCTGTGAATTTTGGGGATGCGGTGATTTTCTGATGAAACTCGAACGCAAGAAGTTGCGGTTGGGGATGACAACCTCATCACTTGTCGAAGTGAGCACCTTAATGCCCAGAAAGTTTCGCTCCACCACTTCCCCTGAAAATTCACCTACCTGGATATGATCTTTTTCCTTGAACGCATGGCAGTAGGAAATCACTATATCCGCGACAATGTTTTCCGAAACCCGTATCAGACTGACGATAGCCAGCACCCCTATCCCCGCCAGAGAATAGGCGACGACCTTCCCGCCGACTTCCGGTAGATAAGACAGCACAAAAAGGATTCCAGCCACCAGGATAATCGGCTTGGCCAGCTTGTCAATCACAATTAACATCTCTTCCGAGATAAATGGGAGTCGGCTCAATTCATGGGATTGCCTGATGAGGATAAAATCGACAAATCTCATCAGTATGCCAACGGCTATAAAGGCAACAACTGCTGCGATGAGCACCGGAATAAAATCGAAAAGCCGAACGATAAAACTGAAGAAGGGGTCGGAGATGAAATTGAACATCCGTCGCGCAATCATTCGCGTATGCGGCAACAGCGATAAGAAGAGCACGGTGAAAAGGTAGGCGGTAAAAAGATAGATGAAGATTCTGTAAAATCGCAGAAGAAATTTGACAAGCAGCTTGAACCCTTGATCGGATAGCAGTTCAAACCCAAAGATTTGCAGATTCCTGCTTGGGATTTCTTCTCGAAAGTGGTCTAGTTCGCTGTCTATCTTGCCTGTTAGCAATCTCATTCCACTCAAGATGAGGATTAACAGCAATGGATATAGAACAATGAAGATCCATTCCCATCCGGTGAAGGAAGGTATCATGGCGGTGGCTTCTCCTTTCACATCAGAAACGTGAAGCGTAAAACGTAATGCGTAATATTTTTTACGTTTTCGTATTGGTCAGGAGGAGGGTATACATCCCAGACTTCCGAAGTTTTCGTCCGGACGTTGCGCCTCGACGGTTTTGGGGAAACTTCGGAAGTCTGAAAAGGTGCTCATCATCCGATTGACCCTTACAGATTTTTTACGTTTCACGTTTCACGTTTTTCGCCTTTCTGTAGCGAATTGCAGCCCTAATCATGCGGTAAGGGTGTAAGGCGTATAGCAACAGAGCAAGTAGAGCGGTACTCAACACTGCCGCACCGTAGGGCACTCCAAACTGAAGGATTAACAGTAGAGCAAGCCAGATTGAGCCCCAGGTGGCTATGTGCATGCGAATAAATGCGTCAACCTCTCTGCGGAATTCTTCTTTAATGTTCATCCTTATTTCCTCCGGTTCTCAATACTTGGATGACGAACTTAACTGCACCAATCAAAGCAGCAATCAGAAGTGTTATTTCTAATATCAATTCTCTGGCCACTGCAAAGCGCAAAGGGATGGCTTGCTTTATCGCCCAACTAATCACATAAGCCGAGCCAATATAAGCAAGGATATTGATCGTCCCAAAGAAAAGTCGAATGGTGGGAGCAAGCTGTTGCTTCAGATAATCCTTTAGCGACATTTGATATCCTCTACACTGTTCCGGTCAAGCCTGCAATCTCAAGTGACGTTCCCGCTCTTCAGCAGCATACTGAATCGCAACGATTTCCTCCGCCATTCGGTCTTGCGCGTAGGAGTCAGCGATGAAACGGTGGATGAGCTTGCCCACAATCCCTCGCCCGATCTCAAACTCAGCAATGTGGTCTAATTGCGTCCCCTCCCCTGTCTCCTCAAGTATAAACCACGCACACGCCGATTGAAACGGCCCCTTCAATTGCTCTGCCTCAATACGATCCGGTGGCAGGAATCGAAAGCGGTTTCGCAAGCGCTGGGTCATCCCGTGAATCTCCTCATCAATTTCCGCGATGATCGTGTTCCCTTCTCGCTGCACAACGCTCGCACGGCGGACATACCGAAAATATTGAGGATAATTCTCGATGTCCTGGAGAATATGAAAAACCGTGCTTAGGCTGGCTTTGATTGTGATTGAAGTGGATAGGCGGGACATGGTTTCGTATTGTGTATTGCGTATTTTCGTTGATTCGCTATGAGGAACACCCCTAAGAGTGGAGATTATTCTTGTTAGCAAAAATCAGTCTCCGGCTTTGAGCCTGCCCCACAATGTGGGGAGCTTACCTTTCGCCTTGATGGGAGTTGGTATATCGCCATATTCATAAGCCCCTATATCAACGCCATTACCCATTGAGCGGGGCTTACCTTCTATATCTATCTTCAGAAGGGCACCATCCGCTGTTCCTGCATCGATACACGGTGAATCCGGTTTTAAGTGGAAATCTCCATTCCGGGAATCATCAACGAACAGGGGGTCAGCGTCAATGTTGCCATCTAACCAATTGACGGTACCTCTTTCTACAACAATTCCAGTTTTCCCACCAAGAACGAGAGAATAGGAGATTTTGATTGTTGATTCTTCATTGTATATCTCGTTACCTTGGGAAGATTGGTTGTCCCACACAATGGTATTCGTGATTATAGCTAAACTTCCGCCACAATAAACCCCTCCCCCCCTATTGATAGCAGAATTCCCCGTAATCGTGTTGTTTATGATCGTTGGTGAACTACCCCAAACCACAATTCCACCACCCCTGCTGGCAACATTGCCCGTAATTACGTTGTTTATGATCGTTGGTTTCCCAGTCCCACAATAAATTCCACCTCCCTCGCCAGCAGAATTGCTTGTAATCGTGTTGTTGGCGATTAGGGGTGAACCCGTGCCACAAAGAATCCCACCCCCGTACCTGATTGCAGAATTATCTGTAATCGTGTTGTTCATGATGGTTGGTGAACTACCAACACAATAAATTCCTCCACCCACGCCAGTCCTATTATTTGTAATTGTGTTGTTTATGATGGTTGGTGAACTATTTTCACAATAAATTCCACCTCCATCGCCACCAGCGTCTAGAAAACTCCCCCTAATCGTGTTGTTCATGATGGTTGGTGAACTATTTTCACAATAAATTCCACCTCCACCGCGAATACCACCGACGAAAGTACCATTCACTATGGTAAATCCGTCAACTATTGAACTATCTCTTTCCAAACTATGAAAATAGAAGCCTCTTCCCTGTCTCTCGCAGTCGATAATGCACTTGTCGGGGCCATTTTCCGATTTCACTGTAATCCGTTTGCCCTTGAAATCTAAGTTTCTATTTCCTGCACCTTTGTACGTCCCATCGGCGACCAGCACGGTGTCCCCATCATTAGCGGCATCAATCCCCGCTTGAATGGTCGGTTGGTCTTGTGGGACGCGGATTGTCGCAGCGTAACATAAGCTGACAAACAGGCACAGGAAAGTGATTAAAGTTAATTTTTTCATAGGTCTCTCCTTTTCATGTTAAAAGTGATTTGTTTTTGGATTTATTACCGTTGGCGCAGGGGGCAGCCCGACCTTTACCATAGGGAGCAACTTTAGCCCCGATGAATCGGGGCTAATAGCTCAAGTCGTCTCGAAGACGACTGCAATCTGTTTTGAGTCCACTTCAGTGGACTTCAGCTTTTAGCCCTGATCTTGAGATCGGGGCTATTTATCCTGTTTCACCCCGTAGCCTCTGGAGTTCGGCGAGCAGGCGTGCAACTTCGGATTCTGCCTCACGGTGGGCTTGGGCTTCCTGGACAGCACGGGCTTCCGCGTCGGTGGCACGAGATTCTGTGTCGGCAGCATGTGCCTCCGCATCAGCAGCGCGGGTTTCTGCATCGCGGCGTAAGGCAGCCTCTGCCTCCTCGCCCGTCGGTACCAGTTTCTCCTCCCTCGTGTAGAAGCGCAGCCAGGCAGCAGACACCCGTTCGTATGCTCCTTCCCACTCCCCTAGCCATACCTGCAGCTCTTCACTCCACAGCCATCCGCGTTCGTTGGGAAGCAGCGTGTGATAAACAACACCTTCGCCAAGCCGCCACCCATACAACCGGCGGGCATCCGGGTCGTAAGCAAAATACTCCGGCGTCCGAAAGGTGCGCTCGTACAGCCGTTTTTTCTTTGTCAAGTCCCCCTTCGCTGTTGACGGAGAGAGCAATTCGACAATCAGGTCTGGAAAGCGCCCATCTTCTTCCCACGTCCTCCACGAACGACGTTCAGATTTTAGGGCAACTTCTTTGACCAAAAAGAAATCCGGGCCACGATATGCCGGCGCCCTGGCCTGCCGGACACTGAAATACACGAACATATTGCCCCCAGCGAAATAATCATCCCGCGAAGACCACCATTGGTGGGTTAAGTCCACCAACAAATTGATTTGAATACGATGCCAATTGGATTCCAAGGGTTCACCATCCTCGTCAGGCAAATTGACCCCGATCAAAGATCGGGGCATCTTGATTGGCTCAAACCATTCGAGCGCTTTGCTCATAACACACCTCATTTGAATTTAGCACATAATTTGACTTGGGTAACTTGACTTTGGTAAATTGAAATTGGATACGCCTGTAGCCCAAGTTTCTAACTTGGCCCTTGTGCCGGAAGGCCAAGATAGAATCTTGGGCTACAAGTTAATCTACCAAGGTCACAGTCAATTCACCCGTTGAAAACCCCGATCAGTGATCGGGGTTGCTGCTGGCAGCGTGCGCTACTGGGGCCGCCGCGTTGAAATTTGCAGAAGCCCTTCGTTCAGACTGCCGGAGCGATACCCTTGCAGGTCTAGGGCAACATACTGATACCCAAGCGACTTGAACTTTTCGTTAATCTGGGTTCGGATGGGTTGAGTTGCAATCCGCTCAATCTCCTGTGGGTCAACCTCAATCCGCGCGAGCTCCTCATGATGGCGTACACGGAATTGGCGAATCCCCAGGTCATACAAAAATTGCTCCGCCTGATCGATCAGACGCAACTTTTCGCGGGTGATGCGCGTCCCATAAGGGAAACGGGAGGATAAGCACGCAAAGGCAGGCTTATCCCACGTTGGCAATCCCCACCGCTTTGAAACTTCACGGATTTCCGCCTTCGTGAGATTCACATTGATGAGCGGCGCACGGATGCCCATTCGTTTCGCGGCGTCCATGCCGGGGCGGTAATCCCCAACATCGTCAGGAATTGCCCCGTAGACAATGGTGCCGATTTTATACTTCTCAGCGATGGGGCGGAGCTGATTGAAAAGCTCCGTCTTGCAGAAGTAGCAGCGGTTGGTGGGGTTGCTTGCATACCCTTCGATCTCCAGTTCGTCGCTGTTCACCGTCTCGTAGCGGATGCCAAGTTGCCCGGCGATGTCCTGGGCTGCCTTCATTTCGCGCTCGGGGTAAGAGTCGGAGATCGCTGTCACGGCAAGGGCATTTTGCCCCAACGCACGATGGGCGGCTTCAGCGAGGAAAGTGCTATCAACTCCCCCCGAAAACGCAACGATGACCTGTCCGTAGGATTTTAAGAGTTCATGAAGTTGACTTAACTTCTGATCAATATCTGGTATTCCAACCTTCTCTTGCATGTCTTTTTTTCCTTTTCGTTGTTTGAGCGAATCGCTAAGTGAAACGTGAAAAACCTTACGCATTACGTTTCACGTTTCACGCTTCACGTATTGCTGCTTGAGTTTCCGCAATTTTCCACGAAGGAGTTGGCGTTTCAGACCACTGAGGTGATCAATGAACAACACGCCATTGAGATGATCAATTTCATGTTGCAGGACACGGGCGAGTAAGCCGTCCCCTTCAATACAAATCGTTTCCTCCTCCAGGTTCAGCCCCGTGACCACAGTCTTCGCCGCCCGTTTGACTTCGGCGGTAATATCGGGAAAGCTCAAGCACCCTTCCTCCCCGATGACTTCCCCTTCGAGGCTTTGGATTTCAGGGTTAATCAACACCAACGGTTTGCTTGATGGGTCTTCTCGGCTCACATCAATGACGATCAATCGATGCAAAACACCCACCTGTGGTGCCGCGAGACCGACTCCCGTCGATGTCGCATACATCGTCGCTAACATCTCCTCTGCGAGTTTCCGTTCAACGTCTGTAATTTTTTGAATTGGGTGCGCCTTTTCCCGTAATACAGGGTCGCCATAGAGCCGAATACGGAGCAGCCCTTCCTGTTTATTTGGGGACTGGCTATCCAGTGCCTGGGAAGAGGCAGCGATTCGAGAGGGTACTGTATGTTTCGTTTGCTTGCGTGCCATTTCTGAAAGTATACTCCATTTTTTTGTAAAATCATATCACCTAGAAATAGGTAGGTCAAGCAAAAAACTGAAGGGGTGTTAGGTATTAGGTGTTAGGTGTTAGCCCTAATAATACACTTTTGCACGATTTCCGTTAAAGTAGCCAAAGTCAACCGAAAACCAGCAAAATCCGTTTGAAACGTGACATACGAAAGGAGACCGTTCCATGAGGAGATTAAATTCTTTCTTCAATCCGAAAATGCAGTGCAATTACAGAGGTATCAAATCCGACTCGGGCAGTTTGAAACGGAAGCGAATTGGCAAAACAAAGCCAATTCACTCAAGGTTTTTCAAGATTCCCTTGGCTTCAAGGTCCTCTCGATCACCACTAACGACTCGAATGACGTTTATGATGAGGCTGAGTTTTTCTATTCCTGGTTTTCAGCATTAATGTATGGACACGAAGCAACAAGTTGGGGTGAATTTTTATTCTCTGCCAACGATGCGCTTGCTCCCTTCCGTGCTCGGCCTGCTGTTGATTCGGGGATGTTTTTCACTGGGGATATTATCAATACCAGCCCGTTGTTTACCCGAAATACAAATTTGGGAACGATATTCGTCAATACTTCAACTCATGAAGTCGGCTTTAATCAGGCGATCCCTGAACCTTCTACCTGGATTCTCTTGGGCATTGGTGTCCTTGGACTTTTCGGTTATAGCCGGCGGCGATGTCGGAAGCGCTAGTGGTCTGCTTCATCAGTCCGTATAGGGTCTGTAGTAACGACTTTTCAAGGGTACCTGCTTCTGTCAATCACAAAAGCGCAATTTGATGCGATGCAAAGTATCAAACAAAGTGCATCCGTTGCAGATGAACCGAGTTTCTCAAAGAAACTCGGTTTCTTTTTTAGAGACCGTATTTGAGATTTGGGTCAAGTCAGATTTTTGACAGGTCAAACGTCAAACTCCCACCGATTGCCTCATTTCCCTGCCTCCTCATTCTCATTCATCTGGCTGATGCCCTTTCGACGGGTGTAGAATTTGGGAGTCCCCTCAAACTTGTTGCGATAATAGGTGACGGTTCGGCGGGCAATCTTCGCGTCATATTCACATTCCAGAAGCTCCGAAAGTTCAGCATCACTGTACGGCTTTTGACGGGCACCCGATGCGAGCTCCTCACGTTCTCGAACTGAAATCAAGCGGTAGATGACATCTCCCTTGCTCTGGCAGAAAAACTTGAGAGGAAAGCTCCCTGCCGGTGTGTCGATGTATTTGTCTTGCAAAATTCGGCTGACAGTTGACTCATGTTCCCCTAATTCTTTGGAAATCTGCGCCTGGTTCAGGGGTTTGAGATGCAGTTCGTTACCGCTGACAAAGTAGCGATACTGGTATTCATAAATGAACATCAGCACCCGGAATGTCAGGCTTTTACGTTGATTGATGAGTCGCAGCCGCTCCATCAGGCGTACCGATTCTTTGTCCAACTCCTGATTAGGGACCTGGATATGGTAGCGTGAGTTATACTCGATTTCCGAGTCAACGCGAATCTCTGCGCGTGGCGGATGGCTCAGTTGTCCCACCGTCGCTACGGTCTGCGGGTGCCGACTGGATGCAGACGTGGGTAGGGAATCCACCACCGTCACTTGCATCGCGCTAGCGATCTGTACCCGCTCCACAAGCGCACACATTTCGCGAACCACATTCTGAGGGATGCCTAACTCTTCAGCAATCGAGACGGGCTCGGCGTTCGCACTCATGAAATATTCAACAAATTCGGATGGCGTGACCTCGTACTCCTCCATCAACTCGGAAATCTCCTCATACAGTTCCAGTGATTCAAAGGGCGTCTGCGCCGTTGGGGGCTCGCGGAATTCCGGGTCATCCAGGCGAAGGAAGTGATCTGGCTCATCCTCATATCCCGCCCAGGCTCGCTTGAGATAGCGGCAGTACTCGAGCGCATGGATGAGCCGTCCTCGCGGCACACGATATTTCACCGCTAACGCCTTGACATGGCGACGGGCATCCTCACGGAAAAAGTCGTGCTGCCAATCGCTATGCTTCTCAATCTCGAACGCTTGCATAAATTCCATGAACTGCCGGTCCTGAAACTCTTCGTATAGATGACGCGGAATACGCCCCTTAAAGTTAGTTTTTCGGACGTACCCTTCCTCAACCAATCGGTGAAAGGCAGGGTGTGATTCGATACTCCGGACATGTGCTTGAAATTCCTGCTCATTTTGTGTCAATAGCTCCAAATACTCATTGGGCGGGCGAGCAGTTCTCACGGTGGGAATGGCCGTGACTTGCGGCCGAGGGCCGATAATACGCATATTTTTCCTTTTCTCCTCCTTCTGACAGCAATTTTTAGCTATTAGATTAGCAAACCCCGCTGCAAACGTCAACCCCAAAATAAATCGTCAATCAAAATTGAGGGAAAGCCACATATTAAAAACTTTTGGAATTTAAAAATTTACTTGTATGAATTTCGCAAGTGTGATATAATGAGCGCGTTTATATTTGGTTTAGTTGAGGGCTGGTCATAATTATCCGGTAATCCAGTTGTAGCCTAAGATTCTATCTTGGCCGCTGGAATGAGGACCAAGTTAGAAACTTGGGCTACATGAAGATTGCATCCGAATTATGACCAAGCCTCGTTTAGTTGTGCAAGGCAATCCTTTGGTACATGGAGATTGCTTTAAACAAGGTCTACGTTTTTTTGACCAATCCTCTGATGACAGAGAAAGGAAAAAGCTATGTGTGCTTCACAAACAACTTTAGTGTCTCCCCAGCTTAGGGGAAAGAGAATCAATCAGGTGAGGGAACGTGCGATTCGTAAGTTAAGCGGAATCGCCATCCTCATGGGTATGATGGTACTCGCTTTTGGGATGGTCTGGAACCTCCCACCTGCGAACGCCTCTAGCCATCGCGAAGCACCGCTAATCAGTGCGGACCCACTTGCGGATAACACCGACTTATATTCGTTTGTCAGCCCCGACAAACCGGATACCGTCACAATTATTGCGAACTGGATCCCTTTCGAGGAGCCTGCAGGCGGCCCGAATTTCAACGGATTCGGCGACGATGTGCGCTATGAGATCTATATTGACAATAACGGTGATGCGAAGGCTGACATCACCTACTACTTCCGCTTCACGACTCATGTCCGAAATCCGAATACCTTCCTTTACAATGTGGGGCCGATTAAGTCCTTGGACGACCCCAATTGGAATGTTTATCAAACTTACACAATTACCCGCGTGGATGCCAATGGCAGCACAGTGGTAGGGGAAAACTTGACATCTCCCCCGGTAAATATCGGTCCCAAGTCTACTCCCAACTATGACGCCTTGGCGCAGGCAGCCGTGCATACGTTAAGCAACGGAACCAAAGTGTTTGCAGGACAACGAGATGATCCCTTTTTTGTTGACCTGGGTTCAGTTTTTGACCTGCTGACCATCCGCAAACTCCCCGGCAATCAGGGCGGTGGTAAAGACGATCTCAAAGGGTACAATTGCCACACCATCGCGCTCCAAATTTCCATCAGTCGGTTGACCAAAGATGGAAGTGTGCCAAAAGACCCGAAAGACGGCGCAGCGGTCATCGGCGTCTGGACGACCTCCAGCCGAAAGGCAACCAGCGTTCTCCGCACGACCGGACAGCCTCCTACCACCGAGGGCGACTGGGTGCAGGTCTCTCGTCTGGGCATGCCGTTGGTCAACGAGGTAGTTGTGCCGTTAGGGGCAAAAGACCTATGGAACGGCTCGAAACCGGAAGATGACGCGCAGTTTCTTGCTGGCGTGACCGACCCAGAGCCAGCCCACTTGCTGAAGCTGCTCTACAACATCAATGTGCCACCGACGCCGCGGGATGATCTCGTCGCTATCTTCTTAACGGGTATTCCAGGTCTCAATCAACCGCCCAACATCAAGCCATCCGAACAACTGAGATTAAACGTGGCGATTCCGCCCAGTGCGAAGCCGCATCCCCTCGGCGTGGTCGGCGGCGATAATGCGGGATTCCCTAACGGACGCAGGCTGGCGGACGATGTCACGGATGTTGCGCTGAAGGCTGTCGCAGGAGCTGTCTATCCCCTCTTTCACCCCGATTTCAAAGCTGACCCGGTGGCGGGACTACTCGGTGACGGAGTGGACCAAAACGATATGCCGTTTATGAAAACCTTCCCTTATGTTGCTTCGCCGCATCAAGGGTTTGAACATGCCCACGACCCGGCGGCTGGGGACGCAAACAACGTTTTCTTCCTCCAACTGGATGCGGGGCTAAACATGATTAGCTTACCCTTGCAGCCCTCTAAGCCCCACACGGCACGGTCTTTGATGCAAGAGATCGGTGCGACCATTGCGATTGAACTAGATAGCAAGCGTCAGAGTTTCCGCGGATTTACTGCATCGGATGCCGGACAAGGCTTCTCCATCGAAGGAGGCAAAGGGTATATCGTCAACGTTCCCCAAGCAAAAGCAGTCACGTTCGTAGGGAGTCCCTGGCGCAACACGCCTCCCGTGGAAGCAGCACCGCCGAGTGATGTGCCCACCAACACCTGGGCGTTCATCCTCGCAGCTAATGTCGAAGCCCTTCAGGGAGACCCGCGTTTCCCCGGACCGGGAGATATGACGCTGACTGTCCACAATCCACGCGCTGGAAGGGTTGAAGCGATGGCTACTACCGAGATGCCAGGCACACTCCATGCGGTCTGGGCAGACTTGAGTCGTCGTTCGGTGGTGGAGGCTGATGATGTGCTGGAAATCCAGGTGCGAGATGGAGCAAGGCTGGTGGGTGTCATGCGTCATGCAATCACCTCTGACGAAATCACTCGCGCATTCGCTCAGTTGCGCCTGACACCGCAGGATTTGCTTCCAACGAAGACCCTGCTGTTCGCCAACTACCCTAACCCCTTCAACCCTGAAACGTGGGTGCCGTATCAGTTGGCTAAAGATACAGACGTTTCCATCCACATTTACGATTCCGCCGGACGTTCAGTCCGCGCCCTGAACCTTGGGTACAAAGCGGCCGGGTATTATCTGGATAAGTCCCGCGCTGCCTATTGGGATGGACGGAACGACGCCGGTGAGAGAATGGCGAGTGGCGTGTACTTTTACCAACTGGTGGCCGGCCAATCCACTTCCACACGTAAACTGGTCATTCTGAAATAGACGAATGACGAAAAACATAGATTTTATACATGATGCGTCATGCGTAAGTTTTTACGTATGGTGCATCACGTATAGATTCGCATCGGGAAAAAACCGATGCCAACGTCGGGAAGCATTTGACGTTTCCTGACGCGATGATGAAACAAACCGTGAGCACCAATGGATATTAACCTTTGGTGTTCGTTTTTTTATTACAGTGCAAGATACCTTGAAAACAAAAAGGAGAATCTAAAATGAAGAAGGTCAGCGTTTTCATGGGGCTTGCCCTGATTGTCGCCTTCGCATTGGCAGCCTTGAGCCACGCTCAACAGAAGGTCAATTACAAGGTTTCGGGTGACTATTTTGAGGGGTGCGCTTGTCAGTTAAGTTGCGCCTGCGACTTCGGAGAAAATGCGACAGCAGGAGGAATGGGCTGCCAGGCGAGCATTGTCCTTCACGTTGTTAGCGGGAGCTATGGAGATGTGAAGTTGGATGGGCTCACCGCAGTTGGCATGATTCTCAAACCCGAACTCAATATAGCGGCCGCTATGGGAAAAATCGAAGGGGGGCTCTACATTGACGAAAAAGCCAACAAAGCGCAACGCGATGCTTTAGCGGCGATTATCACCGATCAATTGGGAGCGCTGTTCGGTAAGATGAGCGGGCCGAAATATGTCCCCATCTCATTTGGCAAGAATATGGCAAATGCGGAGGGACTCGCCGACGAATATTCAGTGGAAATTCCAAACATTCTGACGCTTAAAATCTCGGCGATCAAAGATGAGAAGGGAAAGAGAACAGGGCGCATAAACGTCCCGATGATGTTTGTCCCCGTGCAATACCAGGCGAAAGCCTCTGCTCACATGTATAATGACAAAGAGTGGGCGACAAGCTGGGATTTGGCTGGTAGAAACGGGTTCTACGGCCAGTTTGTGTTTGCCAGCAAACCCGCGGAATAGAGGAACACTTCATCAACGAGGCGTTGATGTAGGCAGAATCGTAGCGCAAGTTGTCAACTTGCGCTGCGACCTTGTTACTGTTGTTTTGATAGGTTGTCATCAAAGTAACAGAGTAGCAAAATCGCATAAAAACCACCGCCTGCCATGGCCCTTCCCCATTTTCTCATTTCCACCATCAACGGTTTCCACCCTCCTACATCGTACCGTCTGCCCGAATGACGACGCGATACCGCCTGCTCTGAATTCCGCGAAAAACGACTTTCCCATCCCCATCCGTTACCTAATAACTGGAAACTTCCATTCACTTTCCCAACCTAATATGCCAACGCTGAATCGCGTGGGGGGCCTCCCCAAAACTGTTTCCTTCCCTAAACCCAACCAATCTCTCAACCAAACCTATCTTTTTGCGTCTAAAACAGATCGAGCAGGGTCATAAAGCGGCTTAATCGTATGAATCTGACACGGTAATCACAGCGTTATTGAATCGAATAGACAGGCCGCATGAAATAAATAGTCAAATGAATTAGGTTTAGGTATTAGGGCGTGTTGACGAACTATCTGTCAATCCAGTGTAGCCCAAGATTATATCTTGGCCCTGGAGACAAGAACCAAGTTAGAAACTTGGGCTACGAGCGCATTCGCACGAGTTCGTCAACAGCCCCTAGCGAACTCCTAACACCTAATACCCAATATAGTTCTTCAAAACAACTTTTACCGAATATTGAAAATCAGTTAATAGCAACGATAGGGGGAAATGCGTGTTAATGATCAGAAAATCGCACTTATATCAACTGAGCAAGGTCGTAAAATTTCCGTTCATCACATCCTTTCGGAGCGGTTTCAGTTTGTTGATTCTCAGCATATTGCTCCAATTTTTTGTTTTAGGGCAAGCACAGGTTTGGGCGCAGGGCTTTGAGACACCTCCAAAAGTGATTGATGATGCGGATGATGATTCCATTTTCAGCCCCAACAGCCCAACTGGGGATGGCGTGCAAGATAAACTCCTGATTAGCTTTGTCACAGATGGTTCTAATGGAGATTTCCAGATTACAATTGATGTGCATAGTCCGGGCGGAATTGGGGACCCCGATGGGAAGTTTGACGTGAATGACGATTGGGTCGCTACCGGGAAGATTGGTCCAGGAGTAACCGTTAATGATGCACCCAAAATCATTCGTCAGGAATGGGATGGAAAAGATCGTTCCTCCACGCAAAAAACGCCGCCCACGGCACGTCTGCTGAAAGATGGGAATTACCAGATCCGAGTCGAGATTGATGCGTTCCAAAATGGTACAGTGAACGTGGGTGAGTTAGGATACACTGCTGTCACGCGCTCGGCAACAATTGACACAACACCACCGCAGCTTTCAGCCTCTGTCCTCCGGAAAGAATTCTCACCGAATGGGGATGGTGTGAAAGACACAACTTCTATCACCTACAACCTCTCCGAGGATTTTACAACCCTACAGATCGAATTTGCTAATCTGCCTAACCAACCCGTCATTTCCTTAACCGGATTTACGAAAGGGTCCCATACCTTCGACTGGAATGGCGGGGATGGTTTGGGAACGCCTCTCCAAGATGGAACTTATACTGTTCAATTGCGTGGAAGGGATAAAGGCGGCAACTCTGGTACATTTGTAACCGGCACCATCCAAATTGACACTGAACCACCCACGATCTCTAAGGTGACGCCGAGCCATAACTCCTTTCAGAGCACACCCATTAAGACCGTTGATGTGACATTCAATCCGGGTGGAGGAAGCCCGATTGACTTCAACGCGGCGGTGACGAAGATTACGTTGAAAAATGCGAATGGCACGTCAATCAGTGGAAGCCTCAGCAGCACTGAAAGTGAGAACCGGGTCACGCTGACACTCGATCAGCCCCTTGATACCAGCGACGAGAATGGAGTTTATACAATCACCGCCGATGGCTTGGACAAGGCAGGGAACGCAGTCCGAAGTGCCGACCCCCTGCGCCTGACCCGCTTCACCTTTGATACGGTTGCGCCGGTTGTGACGAAAGTTACAGCCGAAGGGCAGGAACTGAAACTGAACGATGCCAGTGTGGTTTTGCCCGCTAACGGAACCATCCAGATTGAAGCGTTCGACGGGACGAGCGGCATTGATTTTTCGGCGACGAATCTCACGCTGACCAGCCCCACCAATCAACCGGTTGTGTTTACGCGGGAAAACAAGAGGGGGACAGATGAGAAAGTCACCATGATACTCAACTATGGCGGGTTACAGGAAGAAGGAACTTACGCCCTTCAAATTGCTTCCTTGCGTGACCTCGCAGGGAATACCCCGCCCAATTTGCGTTACCCATTCCGTCATTTCATAACGCCTCTTAACGCACCGACAATCGTTTCAACCGTACCGCGTAATGAGGAGGGCATCCATACACAATTGACTTTTGTTGAAGCCGTCCTCCAGGACAACAGTGGAGCGGGATTGAACCTAAATTCCTCGACGATTCGACTGAGCGGTCCCAAGGGCGAGGTCGCCGGGACACAAAGTCGCGTCGGAGAAAATCGCATCCGCTGGACGTTAGCGACCCCCTTGGCGACTGATGGGTCAGCCGACGGAATGTACACCATCACAGTAGAACCGCTGGACAATGCAGGGAACCCAGGACGCAAGGGATTAATCACGTTCGTTTACGATACCCAGGTGCCTCAATTGGTCTCCCTGGGACAGATTAATATATCGGGCGTGAAAACCTTCCTGAACAGTGCGTTGTCCCTGATTACAGCGACCTTTGATGATCAAACCAGCGGACTTAATTTCAACGCGACAACCATTGATATGGTCAAGCTGGCCCCAGGGGAAGCGGCACCGATTGTAGGAACGTTGACTCCCGATGAAAATAAAAAGACGCTGGAGTTTCGATTGACCAATCCGCTTGAGGTTCGCAACGGTAGCCAGGACGGGGTATACCGTATTCGAGTCACTTTTGCGGATAAGGCGGGCAATTCTCAAACCAAGGACTTTGAGGTGATTTATGATACCCAGGTCCCCACAGTCCGATCTACAGCACCCGCGATAGACCAAACCGTTTCTTCTCTCTCTCAGGTGTCCATTGCCCTGGATGATGCGACAAGCGGGGTCGATTTTGGGCGCACACAGGTGAAACTGCTTCTCGGCGGGAACCAGATTGGAGCGGATGTGAGCAATAACGGTACAGACACCATCCGTCTCACATTGGCAAAACCGCTTGCGATCGACGGTTCAGACGACGGGGAGTATACCATCGAAATTACCCCCGTGGATGTCGCGGGGAATACAGGGAGTGTCATTCGTCATCGGTTTTTCTTTGCGACGAAAACGCCAGAGATACGCTTGAATACGCCAGCCGGGACCCGAATTAACTCCCTGGCGACAATTGAAGCGCAACTGTTTGATTACGTCGGCTCTGGAATTGATTTTTCGACTTCAAAATCGACGATTCTGGTGAAAGCTCCCGACGGGTTGGTCGTGACTCCCAAAGAGGTGACGTCAAATGCTGCAAACCTGCGTCTCATCTGGACGATTGATGTTCCGCTCTCCCGCAACGGTTCAGCGGATGGGCAATATACCGCCAGTGTCAGGTACGAAGATTTCGCCGGCAGAACCTTCACCAAAGATTTTGCCCTCACGTTCGATACCCAAATTCCGACAATCGCCAGCACAACGCCGGCGGCTGGCGAAAGGGTCTCTCAATTGAGCCAAGTCGTTGTGAAATTTAACTCCGATCTGAGTGGGGTTGATCTCCCGGCGTCTCAGGTCCGCTTATTGTCGCCAAGCGGCACGGCAGTTGGCACAAACCGTTCAGATAACGGAGTTGACACCATCACGTTGCGTTTTAATCCTTTGCGGACGGATGGCACGGCGGATGGGGTATACACCATCGAAGTGACTCCCGCAGACCGTGCTGGAAATGTTGCGGGAAGCCCGCTCCGCGTTGAATTTACCTATTCAGCGCGTGAACCGAGGATTGAGTTGCTGACACCCACTATAGGCTCGATTACGCAATCGCCAACGGTTCAACTGGATGGGATAACTGCCGCTCTCCAGAACTATGTGGGGCCGGGAATTAACTTTAATGCGGCTGGGACGACAATCACAGTCACCAATGCGGCTGGCGCTAAAATCGCCTCAAAGCCTGTCGAAAATAATGGCAGCAATCAACTGATATGGACTATCGCTTCCAGCCTTCCACGCGATGGGTCTGCCGATGGCGTGTATACCGTTGATGTAGGCTTCGTTGATAAGGTTGGAACAACTTTTCGACAAACCTTCACGTTGACCCTCGACACCCTGACGCCGACCATCGTGAGCACGAAGCCGGCCGCTCAATCGCGCGTTTCGGCGTTAAACAGTGTCACCGTCACGTTGCAGGATAATTTGAGCGGGGTTGACCTCACTAAAACCTCCGTCCGTCTCGTTGGGCCAGGAAATGTCGCCGTTCCAAGCGAGAAACTGACCAACGGAAGTCGGCAGATTACCTTGTCGTTCAATTCGCTCAAGACCGACGGCACCGCAGATGGCGTTTACCGCATCGAAGTGACCTCCGTCGATTTGGCAGGTAACACCGGTAGCCTTTCGGCGATCGAGTTTACCTACGCGACGCAAGTTCCTGAGATTAGCACACTGACCCCAGCGGACAACGCGAATGTCAATCGTGTCCAGCAGGTTCAGGCGGTCCTGATTGATAGGGGTGGGAAAGGCATCGATTTTGACCTTTCAAAAATCACCTTGAAAAACGCGGCTGGCGCAGTGATTTCCGGGGGACTGAAGAATGACGGTAAGCTGACACTCACGCTCGAAGTTGTGCTGCCAACCAATGGGACAGCCGACGGGGTATATACGACCGAGCTCCATCTGGTCGATAAACTCGGCACGGACGTGGATTACACACGGCGTTTCACCTACGACAGTCAGCCGCCGGTGATCACTGCCCAATCACGTCCTCCGGCTGATAACACGCTCCCTAAGAATCTGATTGAGGTTGAATTTGAGGTGACTGATACGCTCCCCTCCCCTCCAGGGCGGTCAGGAAGTGGCGTCGATTTCGCCGCTTCGACCGTTCAATTAGTGGGGCCGAACAACGCAACAATTAACGGTAAAAAGACGGATGACGGTCTCAACAAGATTACGTTCAAATCGGATGTCCTCCCAAGTGTTGGCACATATACCCTTAGCGTTACGCTGGCCGACTTTGCTGGAAACAGCGGCCTCCCACAGAAGTTTAAGTATGACTACCGTATTGACCCCCCTCGCGTGGTATCCATTTCACCCTCAAATAAGGCGAAGGTGAATCGTTTGAACCGTATCGTTGCGAAGTTGGAAGATTTCAGCGGTTCCGGTATCAACTTCTCATCAACAGGTTCGACCGTTGAACTCCGTGACTCCAAGAATCTGGTTGTAGATGGAGATGTGCAGAACAACGGGGTTGATGAAATCTCGTTGACGGTTAAGATTCCGCTCCTGACCGATGGGAGCGAGGATGGCGTCTACACCGTCACCGTTCAACCCGTCGATAATTTGGGAACCATCGGCCCGACACGCCAGTTTACGATAACCTACGATACGCTGAAACCCGTTATCCAGGCGGTGAGTCACATCGACTTCACCGCGAATGTATCCAATGTCAGCGCGCTGTTGACACGCGTCGAGGCGACCCTCAGTGATAACGGCACCGGAATCGATTTCGATCAATCGTCGATTCAGTTGCTACGAGCCACGGAGGGTGAGGCTCCCGACGAACCGGTCGCGGGAACACCGGATAATGACAATAACGCAAAGATTTGGTGGCAACTCGCATCCTCTCTCTCGCGCAGCGGGGACGCGGATGGGCTTTATTCGATTCGCGTGAAAGCCGTTGATAAAGCCGGCAACATTGAGGACAAAACCTTCGCCCTCCGCTACGACACGCAGGTGCCGACCGCGCGTTCGATTCGCGCCAGTCAGGTTGATGGTACAACCGTTGATATTTTGACCTCAACCCTGATCACTTCCCCAATCAATCAGATCGCTATCGAATTTTTTGATGGGGAAGGCAGCGGTATAGACCTCTCGAATACGACGGTCCGACTTGTTGGCCCTAGCGGGTCGCAGATCGGCGCGAACCAAAAGGATGACGGCGCGAACACGGTTTTCCTTTCCTTCAATGCGCTACGCGCTGATGGTTCGGATGATGGTCTCTATCGCCTCCAAGTTACCCCGACAGATCGGGCTGGCAACACGTTTACCAGCCCTGTCGAATTTCGGTTTTTCTATGGGACGCGGAAACCGGAAATCGTTTCGACTGCCCCCGCTGAGTTTTCATTCGCAACCCAGCTCACGTCAGTGAGTGTGATGGTGAAAGACCATAGCGGCGAGGGGATTGACACAGATAAATCGACGATTCGTTTGCAGCGCCCAGACGGAGCAGAGATTGCCGGCCGTCAACTTGTCCCTCAAAGTGCGGTAGCCAATCAATCAACGCTCACCTGGGAGCTGAACACGCCGCCATCACGGGATGGCCAGGCAGACGGCGAATACACTATCCGTCTGAAGATTATTGATAAGGCAGGAAATCTTCTGGACACTGGAAAGACATTTGTTTACGACACGCTGATTCCACGGGTCGTATCGGTGACAGCGAATACCCCGCCCCCACTATCTCCAATTACAGTAGAAGGATTTGCAGTCATCAACCAATCGTTCACGGCGATTTCTATCAAGTTCTCTGATGTGAACGATAAGGTGCCTGCTCCATCACCAAAGGTAAGCGGTGTTGACCTCGTGGGTACGAATGTCCGATTGCTTGCTGGGAATAACCAGATTGGCATAAACGCCCGTGATGACGGGGTTGACACCATTACGATTAGCTTCGCTCAACCACCTCAACCTGGGACATACACCATCGAAATTACGCCGCGTGACCTCGCCGGAAACGTTTCAGGGGGCGCGCTTCAGTACAAATTCAGTCTGGAGCTGGCTCGTCCGAGCGTTTCCGCCGTGACAATCGGTGGGCGGCTCGCTCCCCTTACATTCGTGAATCGGCTAGATGAGATTGTCGCTACCCTCGTTGATACCAGCGGGGCTGGATTGAATCTGACCTCCAACGGTTCGACGATCGCTGTGACGGGCCCCAAAGGTGTGGTCGAGGGCATTCAGATCTCCGGCGCTCCGAATAGCATCCGTTGGACACCCTTGCATCTTGCGACAGACGGCTCTGCCGATGGTATCTACACGGTGACGGTCACGCCTGTAGATAGCGCAGGAAGAACCGGAACGCCTTCCCGCAATCAAGTCACATTCGATACCCAACAACCTGACGTGGTTACAGTAACGCCGATTAACCTCGCGCAGCCTGCTTCCTACATCGGTCAGCAGATTACGCAGATCACCGCTCAAGTCGCTGATGTGGGCCCCGCGGGCTTAGAGATTGGAGCTCAGACCATCCAACTCCGAAATGCGTCTGGGGGCATTGTTCCCGCGGATTTGACAAACGACAGTAACAACCGAATCTTCCTGACCCTTTCTCAGCCGCTTGCGACCAATGGGAGCAACGATGGCGAATACACGGTCATCATCAATCTCACTGACAAAGCTGGCAATACAAAACGGATTGAACATCGGCTTGTTTACGATACCCAAGCCCCAACGCTTGTCAGCACCGATCCGGCCGATGGGACGCTCCGTAGCGATGACATCACGCTCATCACAGCGAACCTTGCGGATAAGGGCAGCAGCGGCATCGATTTTGCCACATCGCAGTTGACGCTTCTGGATGCAAACGGAAATTCTATTTCCGGGAAACGGAACAACGATGGACGGGAAAGAATGACCCTGCAAATTAACGGACTCGCAACCGATGGCAACTACACCATCCGAATCCTGGCGATCGATCGCGCGGGGAATGGAGCCAATGCACCCTTTGAGGCTCGCTTCCTTTTCTCGTCGAGCGTGCCTGTCGTCGCCTCAACGGTTCCAGTGACGACACCGGCAGAAAAGGCATTTACGAATAAATCTCTCAGTCAAGTCGAAGTCGAACTTCAGTCGGAAGGTGGCGGTCCCAATCGATCGTCTATCACGCTTCTTTCACCCAATGGAACGGCAGTCCCGGGACAGCAAATCCGTGAAGATAGCCGGTTAATCTATCGCCTTTCGCGCGAGCTCGCATCAGATGGCTCTGATGATGGGACGTATACCATTTCAGTGACACCTGTCAACAGCGCCGGCCGTCAGGGAACCCCCCAGCAGTTTACGTTCTCCTACGACACCGTTCCGCCCGAAGTGGATACAGCCACCATCCAGTTAATCGTGGTGACTCCGGGGGTCAACAACTCGCTCAACGAGATTCATGCCATCATCACGGATAAGTCACCAAGTTCACAGATTGATTGGGAGCATATTGATGGCACATGGCTCACGCTCGAAAAGGTCGGTACGGTTCGGAAGATTAGCGGCACCCTATCTAGCGATAAACAGCAGACGCTCACATTCCGCCTGACAACGCCGTTGGCAAGTGATGGGAGTCAAGATGGCCAATACCGCTTAACGCTTGCCCCCAAAGATCGCGCGGGGAACATTGCTGTCGGGGTGCCCGGGGGGCGTTCGCCCGTTCAATATGAATTCTTCTATGACACGAAACCGCCGATCATCGACGCTGCCTCGTTGGTCATCAATGATCAGTCCTTGCTCGTCGATACAAATGACCCAGACTATCCATCGGCTGCCAACGGCGGAAGCGGCGTGGTGATTAAGGCGAAATTGACCGACGTCTCTCTGGATGGGGGCAGTGGACTTGGTGCCGATCTGGCGCGCTCGTCGATTACCCTGCGCGCCCCGGATGGAAATCCCATCAGTGGTCTCCTGAAGCAGAACGGCACGGATGGCATCGAATTTAAGTCGGGACCGCTCACTGCACAGGGGCTTTATCAAGTCACCATCACCAGCGTTGGATTAGATTCAGCAAATCTCGGCTTCCATCCGACAGACTCCCTCTCAACGAAGTTTCTCTATGAAACGACGAAGCCAACCGCTAAACTGACCAGTTTCGGTGGGAATACGATACTCGAAGATGAACCGATTCCACTAACAGGCACTGCCAGCGACCCCGCCTCCGGCGGGATACCGGCTTCCGGCGTTGTGCTGGTTGAAATCATTGGAACAGGTCCCGATGGTAAGTCGATCGAGCCAGTCATTACCAAAGATGACAGTGAGGCGAAGGAAGAACCGTGGAGTCGCTGGTCGCTTGATTTTCTGCCCTCTCGCTCCGGCGAATACAACCTTGATATCCGCGTCACAGATCGGGCGGGCAATTCTGCCGTTGTCGATGCCGTGACTGTCAAATTCTCCGTTTCGCTCACCTTCAAAGGATCCACTTACGTGTGGCCCAACCCGGTGAGACGGTCAAACGGCGACCTCGCTCACTTCTCCTTCGATGTCAACGTCCCCGGAGGCAAAGCGAAGATGACCTTGCGCATCTACGATTTCGCCGGTGATCTTGTGTATGAGGAACCCTTTGACAACATCGGCACCGGACGAGATAATGATCAGCTCGTGACGTGGAACATGAAAAACCAGTCAGGCACCAATGTCGCCCGCGGTGTGTATATCTTCCGTTTGGAAGCGGAGGATACCGCCACGAACAATCGTACCAATGTGGTTGGGAAGATTCTGGTGGTGGAGTGACCTCGCGAAACGTGATGCGTGATCAGAAGTTCGTTAGTTCAGAAGTTTTAGGATTTGAGCTCGGGGGCCAGATTTTTCGGAGAGGTACTGAGTGCATTGTCTGTTCTAATTTCAAAGTCCATGAGTCATCAAAAAAGGAGAGATAACAATGGCAATGACAATCGAGATGATACAAGAAAGGCTTGAAAAACTCGAAAGCGAAGTGGCACTGTTAGGGGAACAACTCAATCAGTTGCTCACACCGCAGGCGTCTTTGTCCCCAACGATAAGGTTTGTCGATAAGGAAAAACTTCGTCCCATTGTCGATAAGGTCTTTGAAGCGATGGGCATTCATGGCGAACCGATTGGGGCCGAAAAGGTGCAGGAGATGATTGCCGCCTGCGGGGTGAAACCCGAGGATAATCTCTTCAGTCGAGGCATTATCGAAATGCGTGAGGAGTAACAATGAATTAGTTTGACTTTGAGGGGAACGATTACCCCGTAGAGCCTGCCGTGCTCGTCCGAGAATCGGACTGGCTGGTTCATGAGTATGGAACAAGCGAGCCGCATGTTCTACAATAGAACAATCCAAAAAGGAAATATAAATGCAAAAAGAACGAAAAATGAATTTATTGTTTTTTGTTATCATGACTGCTTTTCTTATCGTTACTTCCAGTTGGGCCGCGGATATCCATGAAAAAGCGGGGACAACGGGAGCGGCGTTCCTCAAGATTGAGGCTGGCAGCCGACCGGTCGGGATGGGCGGGGCGTTTGCCGGGCTTGCCAACGATGTCAATACGATATTTTGGAACCCCGCGGGGTTGACCGCCGTGCGGGAGCGCGAGCTAACCGCTATGCAGAATTTCTCAATCGCGGATATCAACAACGAGTCTGTTGGTTATGCGCAACGAGTCGGCCAAAAAGGGGCGTGGGGAGCGAGTTTCCTCGGCGCGTTTGCTGAGATCGAACGCCGTATCGGCCCCACCGAGGAACCTGACAGCATGGTCACCGTCGGTGGCTTTGCGGCGGGGCTGTCCTTCGCTTATGCTGTCTCTCCGGAACTTTCGCTTGGGGCAACCGCAAAAGCCATCTCTCAACAACTGGACGTTGAAGATTCACTCGGCATGGCTGCTGATGTGGGGGCCATTTTCCGGCTGCTTGACAATCGAGTGGGGGTGGGGGTTGCCGCACAAAATCTGGGATTCCTGGATACGAAGGAAGACCTGCCGATGAACGTGCGTGGCGGTGTTGCGTACCAGATTCGGACCAAACCGAGTCCCGAGGACCCGATGCCGCGGGACCTCTTCGCTCTCGTCGGTGATGTGAACGTCCCCATTGTCGGTGGTTTCCCGACCTTCCATGTCGGCGTGGAAAACTGGTTTTATGATGTCATCGCCCTTCGCGTCGGTTATAACATCGGTCAGGGTGAAAATCCGGGGAAGGGGCTCACGTTTGGCGTCGGTCTTCGTCACAAGGGGGAGGCCTCCCTCGAAAACGTCAACTTCCAGTTTGACTATGCCTTTGTCCCGGATAAGGATGTGGGCGACGCTCACCGAATTTCTTTTATTACGCGATTCTAAACGTAAAACGTGATGCGTAATGCGTAAAGATTCTCCTTCGCATAAACATTATGGTTCATGTGAGTCCCATAGTCAACCGCGCAGGGATGCCCTATCCCTCGGTGATTGATCCAAGAACAGGTCAGCCAATTCCCTTTCCAGGTGGGAATTTCACAAGGGGTCCTTTAGCAAATCGTATCCCTTGGGGCAACATTGAGCGCGCAATGTTTATTGCGGAGTGGCATCAGAGAGGTTTTCCGCCACCGCCAGGAGATTGGAGCAGGCATGATATCCACCACATTCGACCCAGAGAGTTTGGTGGTACAAACGACTTTTGGAATCTTGTGCCTGTTGAACGCACAATCCATCAAACGGAGTTCAATCGATTCTGGAGGGATTATTAAATGAGTCCAAAGAGACGATTGAGGGAAAAACTTAGCATCGAACAGTTAATTGACAAAATCCAGGCGACACCAGGCCTCGATATTTTAGGTCCAGATCCGCCGATGCACTTGTACTGCAAAATTCTACCCAGAAGCGCTCCTTGGGACCTTAGCGTTCTTGAAAAATTGCGAGTGATGACTTTGCCACCCGATCTCAGAGAATTATGGGGCCAGGTATCTAGCCTTCACCTCTTTGAGGATGTCACCTATGGTCAGTGGGGTTTGATTATTTGGACACCTGACGAAGCAATCACTCGGCACCAGCAGAAAGTCGCAGAAAGGCGAAGGGATTTCCTTCCAGGCGACCTCATCATCGGTGAGTTTCTTGGCGACTCTGACCTGCTTGTTGTCAGATGCAATCCAGGGGAACCAGATTTTGGAACGGTGTTGATTGCGCTACCACTGGATGGCCGTGAGGATTGGTACGTTGGTGGAGCATCCTTGACGGAGTTTCTTGAGAAATTCCTGGATACCTCTGGTAAAAAGTTTTGGGAGTGAGGCTTATCAAGTGATGACTGCTGGGGGAACTTCAAGAGGAGCAGGGAATGATTGATGAAAGAACATGCTATGAATCCGAACAAGTGGGCTGCAACCTTACGCTACAGCGAAAAGGAAAAATTGGAAGACCGTGTTGCTGTGGTAGTCGAGTATCTGGCGAAACACTACCCATTCAGCCAATGGGTAATCTCAGACATTGACGCAACGGGCCGTCGCGGCGGAAGCCTGACCAGGCAATTAAACAATGAGGGAAGTTTGTGCCTGTCATCCGCTAAATTGTTAGACGTTCTGAGGGAGGATGGCCAGGTCATCGATCTGGATGCTGTTTTAGTGAAGGATGACCGGGAGTTCTTTCGCATTCTTGTCCGAGATGGCGTTTCTGTTGATGCCCTTGGGACCGGGAACCCTCTTCCATCGTCAGCGCTTGGGAATTATGACGAAGTCAACGCTGATTTGTTCTTATGGTAGCGACAATCTTTTAATTAACCCATATTCCGCTTGACTTTAAGGGACCGATTTCAGGGTGGCCACGATGAACAAGAACTATCGACTCATCGAACATAAAGATCATTGGGTAATCCCTCTGGAAGGACAAACTGTGTCCCGCTGTTTTTTGGACACGGCTTTTGGGATTGAATTTTGGGAGAACGGGTCTGAAATTACCCTTCGAATCGAAGGAGGATTTCTTTTCAAAGAGAATGGTGAAGAACACAAATTATACCCGGATCAGCCGGCGGCGCTAGGGCCAGTGCTTTCCGTGTTTCAAAAAGAGGTTTGTCACTCAATAGCCGGCAAGGAAGGTAGACTCTATATCGAATTTTCAGACGGAAGCCGCCTGTCTGTGGCTGCTGATTCTGAGTATGAAGCATGGGAAATCGTTGGAAGCGGCGGACTTCGGGTCGTCTGTGAGCCCGGAGGTCGCCTGTCCGTTTGGCAATCTGTTTGAAATCATGCACGATTTTCTTTAGGCTTTTCCAAGAAATAAAACCTTCCAACGCTCAATCGGGATTGGCAAATCCCGATTGATTGGATTTGCCAATTCAACAGGAGCGATTGGACGAATTATTTTCTTTAATCTGCTTTAACCGCAATGAGTAACGAGTCAGCGTAAACGTAAAAAATCCGGATCCCTTTACCCATCACGCTTCACGTTTCACGAGGTGACACATGAACATCATTTGCACCGGCATCAGTTGTTCGGGACGGAAAGAATTGATGGCAGATTTTGAAGTCCTCTGCCAAAAGAAAGGGGTGCGGATCGGTTTCTTCAACGTTGGGGACTTCATGAAACGCGCCGCCGCGGAGTCGGGGGTCCGGTTCACGGAGAAGGTGCTGGATTCAGACCATGTGGTGCTCTCGTTAGCTCGCCGATCGGCTTTCTATGAAATCGTCAATCTTGCACACGGCTATGACCACGCCTTCATCGGGCTGCACGCCTGTTTCCGTTGGCGGGGTGTGCTTGTCGAGGGAATTTCGTTTCGAGACATTGAGAGTTTTCCGGCGGATGTGTTCATTAACGTTGTTGATAACCTCGCGGACATCGCGGGTCGCATGCAGGACAATCCGCAATGGGCAGGTATGCGACGGGACGAGATTAACGTCTGGCTTGATGAAGAGGAATTTCTGACCAAACAGCTTGCCAACCTCGAGGGTAAACCGCACTACACTGTCGCGCGTCAGCACAATCTGGAGAATTTCTATAACCTGCTGTTTTCAAAAAAGAAGAAATTTTATCTGAGCTACCCCATCACCCTCCTTCGGGAGGCTCCGGAGCAGATTGAACGCATCCGCGCCTTTGGAGCGAAAATGAACGAAAATTTCATCGTGTTTGATCCGCTCTACATCAAGGACATGGAGTTGGTAGGTCCCGTCCAACCGCTCCCACAAAAAGCAGAATTCTCTCCATCCGAGACCGAGCCAGAGGAAACGAGCGATAAAATCACAACTATCAGTGGTATTGATCGGAATTTTAGTGAACAGATTAAAACCCGCACCATCTCCAGGGATTACCAATTTATCCACCAAAGTGATTTTGTTGTTGTCATTTATCCCACCGATAAACTCTCCCCCGGCGTCTTAAGCGAGATGAACTTTGCATCGCGCTACAACAAGCCTGTCTATGCCGTATACTCCCATGCCCGGAGCCCATTCTTTGAAAATCTGTGCGAGCAGATCGTTGACACCGTTGAGGAACTCGAAGCTTTTCTGGAGAATCTGTAGTCAACAGGATGGTTGACACCTCTCTGGACCTAACCCCCCGGCCCCCTTCCCCCCCACCCCGACCCTCCCTTCTGTCCCCCGTCCACTCCTGTCCCCCCGTCCGCGGGGGGACCATAGGGGGGGAAAGACCACAGGGGGGAACGGGGAGGGAGTGGAGGGAAGGGGGAGTTCGCTCTTCTCTCCGCGTCGGAGAGGGGCCGGGGGAGAGGTTTTCACCGACTGACTGTCAATCATCATCTTGACCATTACACTTTTTTGGAGAATCAGCGAATTAACAAATTGATGAATCAATAGCGGACTGGAAGGTTGGAAGGGTGGAAGGATGGGAGAAGGCACCCCCCCAATCTTCCAGCCTTCCAACCTTCCAACCAAGTGCTTCCAGCCTTCCGTTCCCTTTCACATTTCATGACTATGAAAATTGCCATTATCTCTCGCGGCCCCCAGAATCACGCGACCCAGCGATTGGAGCAAGCCGCTCAAGCCGAAGGCCACACCCCATCCATCCTCGACCCGTTTAGGTTTTATCTGCATATTTCGGGCACAGGGAAACGTATCTATTACGAAGATGCCCCCGCCGAAGATTTCGATGTCGTACTACCCCGTTTAAGTGCGGCAACCGTGAAGTACGGTGTGGAAGTGCTCGAGCATTTTGAATGGATTGGGGTGCCGGTGGTCAATCGAGCGCGTTCAATTGAAAACGCTCGAAATAAATTCCGTACCCTCCGTATCCTCTCCCAACATGGCTTACCTGTTCCTCCGAGTTTCACCACCGGTTCAATCGATTGTTTGGACAGATCCGTGCGCGAGACAGGCAAATACCCCTTCATCATGAAGCCGTTTGAGGGAACTCACGGCAACGCGATCTTGTTGCTTGACACGCCGAGGTCGCTCACTTCCGCGGTGGGCGCGATGTGTGACCTGTATCGAGATTACATCATTCAACCTTTTATCACAGAATCGGCAGGGCAAGATATACGAGTGATTGTTGTCGGGGGAAAGTTCATTGCTGCCATGAAAAGAACGGCACAGGAAGGAGAGTTTCGAGCGAATGTCCATCGAGGAGGAACGGGAGAGGAAATCGATCTCCCGGGCCAATATATCGACACGGCGCTCCGGGCAACTGAAGCCATGGCGTTAGAAGTCGCGGGGGTTGATCTCTTACAGATGGGGAATGGCCCCATCGTATTAGAGGTCAATCCATCACCGGGGTTTGAGGAGATCGAAGCGGTAACGGGAATCAAGGTCGCCGAGGCAATCATTGCGTTTGCCGTTGAATATTGTCAAACTCGCAAGTCAAAGTGATGGCATTGAAAACAGTTTTGAACTCTTTAACGCATGCTTGATACGACTTTTTCAGTTATGGGCAAAAGCGAGGCCCAGACTTCCGAAGTTTCAACAGGTGAGTTGAGCCAAGACGATGCGAAACCCTGAAAAACAGATTCAGCAAAAATCTGGTCTCAAACTTCGGAAGTCAAAGTGAAAAACTCGTCTGCTTGACATGATGTGCAAGATTTCCGTTAAGATGAAAAACTTTCTATTGACACCTGTCATCTTGTGTGCTAAACTTGAAATTATAAGCAATACCATTTCCAGATGGAGCAACGGAGTCAGGAGCGATAGAATGCAAACCAATTTAATGAACGAACGAGCCGAAGATGAACTTCCGCTTTTTCCACTGCATGTTGTTTTGTTTCCGGGGGGAATACTGCCACTTCATATTTTTGAACCACGGTATCGATTGATGATTCAGTCTTGCTTAGATGACCAACAACCTTTCGGTGTGGTTCTCATTAAAGAAGGTAGAGAAGTTGGGGAAACCGCCGAATCCTATCTTGTCGGGACCGTGGCACAAATTATAGATGTCGAGCGGTTGGAAGATGGTCGAATGAACCTGCTCACCCGCGGACAGGTTCGCTTTGAAATTTTAGAGATGAAGCGAGACCTACCTTATTTAGTTGGCCGAGTCAGAGTCCTGGATGTAGAAGAGATAGACGCATACGAACATCTCGAATCCCTGGCAGTGAAGGCAAACCAATTATACCGAACTTATGAATCCTTATTGACGGAACTGATTGCAGACTGGAAGGTGCCGGAACAGATTCCAACCTCCCCACGCTATCTGTCCTACCAGATTGGCACCCGGCTTCAGATTCCTTTGGAAGAGAAACAGCAGTTGCTAGAAACATTGCCCATTCATCAACTGTTGAACAGAGAAATCAAACTGCTTGACCGAGAGAATCTGCACTTAAAAGCTGGGCGACTTGCCCGAAGAACGTTAGGCGAGCATCGCAAACACGACCCACCGCTCTGGAAAAACTTATCCCTGAATTGAGCATTTCGTTAAGAAACCGAGTTTTTCTAAAAAACTCGGTTTCTACGGTTGCTTCCAAACACAAATAAACGTATGAAACGCCATAGTCCAACTCCACCCATCGACACATCGGATGCCCCAATCTCTGTGCGGGATGTTTTCTACGTCAGCAATCTCTTGTCTCTGGCGAGAATGGGGCTGATTCCATTCATTTTTTTAAGTATCATTCATCACCACCGCCTTCTGGCACTGGTCCTGGGGAGTTTGGCTGTCCTATCTGACGCCCTCGACGGTTATTTTGCTCGACGCTTAAACCAGCCTTCCAATCTGGGTAAAGTTTTAGACCCAATTGCGGACAAAAGCGCGATTGGAGCGGTTATCCTTGCTCTCATTGTATCGAAACAAGATTTTCCGCTCTGGGCTTTTGGAATTGTTATCGCCCGGGATGTGCTGATTGTTATCGCGGGCATCATGCTGTTTCGCCAAACGCGGATTATTGCTCGATCTGATCTATGGGGAAAATGCACCACTTTTTTTCTCTCAATTGCTTTGCTGCTTTACGTCTTAGAACTTCAATCACCGCCCCCTCCAACCCTTCCTTTCTATATTCTATGTATTGGTTTGGTATTTGCGCTCATTTCAAGCTGGAGTTACAGTCGGCGATTGGTCCGCATGCTCCAACAGAGCGAACCTACCCATAAGAAGTAGGTATTAGATGAAGTATCAGGTCTACTTCCGAATCCGTCGTGGCGGCACAGGTATCCCTTATGAACTTGCCAAAACAGAGTTCTTGGCCGTTTTTGAACTATATGGCCTCCGAATCGAACGAGAACATGCTGGCCGGCGGCGGTTGTGGGTCGATTTGGATGTGCCATCGGATCAGGTGGCAGCGCTAGCCGGCGATCTCGGGTATACGGAAGCCGTCTTACATCTCCATACGGAGCCTTATCGCGGGGAGACGTTTTCTCCCGTTGAGAGGGGACGATGGTATGTCGAATGGATGCGTCATGCGGAATGGAAGGTCTATCAAAGGGAAGTGTATGTCCAAAATGCGCAAGCACTTTTAAATGAGGCTCCCGATGGGCGTTTATTCCAAATCGAACGTGATGGCAAAACCCATTTAGTAAAAGGGCATCATTTCCACCGTGCCCTTTCCCCATTAGATGCTCGTTTTTTGTTCAATATCGCCAAACTCGCCCACACGATGCGATTGTTAGACCCCTTCGCGGGGTGGGGTGGGATAATCCTTGAGGCGAAGCGACGTGGATTCTCGATTTTCGCTTCTGACATTGATGCCTGTTTGTCCCCCGGACTTGCGCAACTGGCTCCCCAACGCTATCTCATTGGCGATGCCCGATCTCTTCCATTTCCAGCGAACTACTTCGACGCGATCATTACGGAACCGCCCTTCCGTAACCGCTATCGTCAAGCGGTCATGGACTCCCTTCCTGAGCTCCACCGCGTTCTTAAACCAACGGGCAAGATGGTGCTGCTCATCGCAATGGATATGTGCGCGGAAATTACAACTTTTTTTGATCGCGTGGGAGGAAAGGTCCGGCAGGTTCAAGTCATCCCACGAGATAGTGGGTTGAAGTGCCCGGTGCTAGAAATCTCATTCGGAAAGTAAAGCCTGCTGCCGACAGAAGCCAACGTGAAACGTCCCTACAAAGGTAAAAATTGAACAAATTCCAGACAACGTAAGGAAAAATAACGAATGCCAAGAACACTCACTGTGCCCGAGATTGCTTACATGATAGGCGTCGAGGAGGCGATTATCAGAAGAACCCTTGAACGCCGTGATGAAGATCTCGTGCCCTATTTGCACGAACCATCTGACTATCAACCTTCAAGCGAGATGAGAGAGGGAGCGAATATAAATCTCCCGATTTCTCAGCCGCTTACCCCGCTCTTGGATTTGGAGGGGTTGCCGTTGCTCATTACCAAACTCGCTTTCAATATTCCGACAGCGGATATTATTGAGAATCTTGCCTGCCAGGTGTTGCATCTCATGGTCCTACAAGAAGAAAACACAGACTTGACGCAAAAAAACCATGATTTGCAACATCAAAATGAGCAACTGAAACACCAAAACAAAAATTTGCAACAGCATATTGAGACCTTACAAGCCAAACTCATGGAACTCGAAGAAGCGAACGCGCAAAAAGGATTTCTTGATTTCTTCCGGCGCAGTAGGCCAAAACATCCGTGAACCTATTTAACCCAAGTTGCCAGTTATTTCAATTTCGTTTTGCCACTCTGGAAGGAGAGGAAGAAAAGGAAGGAAGGGAAGGAGAACCTGCTTGAAGTCGCCTTCTTCCTTTCCTTCCATCCTTCCTTTCCGTCCGTCATGAGACCCAGCGTTCCATCATTCACGATAACTAGCAACTCGGGTTATTTTCGTTGTTGCGGGTGAATCTTTTCCAGAATCTGAATGGTTTGAACGCCACCCCATCCATCGGTGCGTGGTCTTTGCCGTGTCCTTAAACACTCTAGGAAATGCTGGCATTCAACCATCAACATATCTTCTCGGTTTTCAGGGGCGAGAAAATCCCAAACCAACGAATGGGTTTGGGTGCGCAACTCGAACGTTCGCTGATTGATAGGGGCTTGATCTGAGGCTTCTAGTGTTAGCCGCTCAGGTTCAACGTTTAATGCCACTGCCAATGCCACCATGTGAACCCCGAAATTCCAGTAGGCATTGAGGTATTTTTCCTCCGTCGAAGTTTTTAAGAATTTTGCATGAGCGGACAGCACATCTCCGGGCAATTCGCTGAGTCGAGCGTACCCCCTTGAGTAGCAGAGGGTGTGACCCACCATTAACATGAGATTGGAATCATCGGCTAATTGAGCGAGATATTTCGCTTCCGACGACGCGAGCGCAATCGGCTTTTCGATGAACAGATCTTTTTTCGCGGATAGCACGCGCTTCCCCAATTCTGTGTGCGTCTCCGATGGCGTCGCGACGATTACCGCGTCGCTATCTTCAATCAATTCATCGATATCCTCTGTGAACCGCAGATTCAACGGTTCCAACAGGGCTCGATTCTGGTGCCCGTATACGAGATGTAATCCACCGAGTTGATGGAATTTTTGAATTAAAATTTTTCCCCAATTTCCTGTGCCAATCATAGAGATTTTTGAATTCATCAAGTGATTCCCTTCTGTAAAAATTTTTGACTCTACCGGCCAATTATAGCATAGTTCACTTTAGCTTATCTACACTTTTGAAAGGTAATTCGCCAATGTCACATTAGAAATGAGATCCAGTCGTAGCCCAACTTTCTAAGTTGGCCAACCGCGGACATCATCGGCAGAAACCAAGATAGAATCTTGGGCTACAGTGAAATGTGACATTGGCAAGGTAAAATGAGGAGAAAAAAATGAAACATTTGAACATACCCTTTATCGTTATCAGTCTCTGTCTGATTGGCACACAAGGATTTAGCCAAACCCCCGGTTGGTCAAACATCCGGATGGGCGATGAGGAGATTGAGCTCTTCCGGGATAATTACGGTGTTCCACATATATACGCAAAATCGTTCAAAGGCATCTATTTCGGACAAGGCTATGTCGCCGCTCAGGACCGGCTGACGCAGTTGGAGATGTACCGCCGCGATGCGCAGGGCACGTTGGCAGAAATCCGCGGCGAAGGGGAACTGAAACATGACCAGCAGATGCGCCGACGCGGGTATTCAACGGCGGAGCGGTGGCGCATCTTCGCAAGTGTCGATGAAGAAACGCGCACTGCATTCATCCGGTTGCGCGACGGCATCAACCATTACATCAATGAAGCAATCGAAGGAAATAAACTCCCACAGATGTTTGAAAAACTCGGCATCAAGCCAGAATCCTGGTCGGTGATCGATTCGATAGCGATTGCAGAGGTGATGACCTGGCGTTTTGGCTCGGGCGGCTCAGAGGAGCTCCGACTGAAAAGCACGTTGGATAAGCTCATCGAGAAGTATGGGGAGAAAGAGGGAATGCGGGCCTTTGACGACCTGATTGCGCTCGATGATCGCGATGCGCCCACGACCGCACCTAAAGCGAAGTCGGAAAAGAAAAAGGGGGGAAAGAAGAAAGCGTGGGTGCCCAATGAAAATAATACGGTTGCATCTGTGCGCGTGGATGGGGAGGTATTGAAACAGACTGTCCGTGATTGGGACGCCCTTCTCGACCATGCCAAACGCGAGGGGCTGTTTCACACATGGGGCAGCAATGCGTGGGTGGTTGCGCCTGAAAGGTCTGCATCAGGGAATGCGATGTTGTTTGGGGGACCGATGATGGGGTTTCGCACACCGCAAATCGCCCACGAGGTTCACCTGAACGGCCCCGCCTATCTCGACGGCAGAGGGACGATGAATGTCATCGGAATGGACTTTGTCGGCATCCCGACCGTGCTCATCGGACACAATCAACGGATGGCGTGGACGACAACCTCTGGCGGCGGGGATATCAGCGATACCTATATCGAGGTCTTAAATCCCGACAATCACCATCAGTACAAATTCAATGGCGAGTGGCTGGACATGGAGCGCCGAGCCGAAATCATCCGCGTCCGCCAATCGGATGGCAGCTTCAAGGAGGTTGAAGAACCGCTCTATCGGACGATTCATGGCGTCGTGACCGGCTGGGATGAGAAAAACCACCGGGCGATCACCGTCAAGCATGCGTGGTGGGGCAATTATGATTACAGCATGCTCAAGGCGTTTCTGGAGTTCAATCGCGCTGAAGATGTTAAGGATTTTGAGCGTGGGTGCCGCCTCATCCAATCCACGCATCACTTTTTCTATGCCGATCAGAAGGGCGATATCGCTTACTATTGGGTCGGGCGTTACCCCATCCACGCGGAGGGGACAGACCCGCGTCTTCCGTCAATGGGAACCGGCGAGCAGGAGTGGCGTGGAATGGTGCCGTGGAAAAAGCATCCCCAATCGGTGAACCCCAAGCAGGGGTATTTGGGGAATTGGAACAACAAGCCGGGGGATAAATGGAAAAGCCTTTATAATCGCGTCTTCTGGGGACATCGCATCCTTGAACGGTTGAAGAACGATGACGCGATCACGTTGGAGGAGATGGAGCATATTGCCGTCGAAACGGGGCAGAATGATTTTATGTCTGACTACCTCGAAAGCTACCTCCTTGAAGGCGCACAACATCCCAGCGCGGCGTCGGATGCGCGCGTGGCACAAGCGGTGGAAATTATCAAAAACTATAGCCACCTGCGCGGGGACGGTAGCCCGGCTGAGGCCATCTACGACGTATTTGTCGAAACGCTGCTGCGGGAGGTCTTCGCTGATGAACTGGATTTCCTATTCTCGGAGCGGCTGGACAATGACACGGTGTTAGTCCTGACTGGCTTGATGCTCCGCGCATTCGAGCCAGAGACATCATACCTTAAACCATCGCGGGATTACCTCAATGGCAAAAGCCGTGCTGAAGTCCTCGTACAGGCGTTGATCAAAACCCTTGACACCTTAGAAGAACAGCAGGGGAAAGAGATTGGTAAATGGCGTGCGCAGGAGAGATGGATCGATTTTGGGGAGGCAGGGCGTATCCCGTGGGCGAGACGCGGCACGTACATGCAGGTTGTCGAGCTCTCCAAGCCAAAGATCAACGGACGAAACGTCCTTCCCCCTGGCGAGAGCGAAGACCCGGAATCGCCGCACTACACGGATCAATTGGAGATGTACGCCAACTGGCAGTACAAGCCGATGCGCTACCTTCGGGATGATTTGAAATAGGGCGTGTTGACGAACTCGGGCAAATGCGCTCGTAGCCCAAGTTTCTAACTTGGTGCCTCGTCCCCAACCAAGATAGAATCTTGGGCTACAGTTGGATTGCGAAACAGTTCGTCAACACGCCCTAGTTACTGAAGTCTAACTCATTAAATCAAGCAACCGTCATTCCGATGAAAAGGGCGGAAAAGCGAGATACGCCTCTTGCGTGGGGAAGTTGGAGTACAAGGCGACATCCGTCAGGAAGTCCTCGAAACCAAGAATAATGGGGAAAGTGTCATCAGAGAGCAGATCCGCTTTTATGGC
This sequence comes from uncultured bacterium, assembly GCA_964577695.1. Classification (GTDB taxonomy): domain Bacteria; phylum Poribacteria; class WGA-4E; order WGA-4E; family PCPOR2b; genus CAZOAL01. The sequence continues at coordinate 103,501 of CAZOAL010000005.1, forward strand.
CAGCGGCGGAGGGATGCGTTCCCCATCTTCGGCATCATGGAAGCGGAGGGTGACTTGTCCAAACCGGCCCACCGCCGGACGCCCACCAAGAGAGATTTCGACTTGGGCATTGGGATAGAGCCCATATCGAACCTCTTCCCAGATACGACGGGGAATTATAGAGATGGGACAACCGGTGTCGATGATTGCTTCTTTGCTTTCTGTCCAACCATCGGGCGTCTTAAAGGAAACATTTGCGAGGATACGGATATAGCGAACCAGAACCCCTCGCTGGAAATAATCTAAATTAACGTGCGTCTGATATGCCAACCGGACGATGAAACCGCCGTGAACTCTCAATGAACTTGTAGACACATTGTCCCTTTCTAACCTCGGCTGCTCTCTTGCGAGCAACCTCTTCAACTTCGCCCAAATCTTTGCTGGCAATTACAACCTCCTTTTCAAGGATGGCAACCCACTTATCCGGATATCGCTGGACGAGCTCATCAATGTGCTCGCGTCCCCATCTGGAATCTTCAAAATATCGCTTGGGAAGTTTCTCAGGTTCCGGAAAATCTTTCGGGAGTTTTGCGTAAGGCATCTCGTTCACCTCGCTTTGAATCAGTTTGCGACAATTATAACCCCTGAAGTTCAGAAATTCAACGCGGAATCCACGAATCGACAACAAGATTGGCCGATTCGTGGATTCGCTTATTTGCTCTACCTCGGCTCCTTCAGCATCTTGATATATTTCCTGACCTCCCCAATGTTCTGTCCGATACCGTGGACGCTAATTCCCGTTTTCTGATAAGCGGTGACGAGGTCGTTAAACTTCACCTCGAGCGCGTTGATGATCTCCCCTCGGCTCGACGGTTCTGCCGCTGGTTCGGAGGCGGATGAGGTTCGACTGGACAGCAACAGTGACGAACTGCAATAGATATACTCAACCGTTTCATCGCTTGGATTCATGAGCGAATGGATCTCTTCGGGCTCTAGCCATAGCGCACAGCCGGGGGGCTGCGGCTGATATTCCCGCCCCATCCAGTGATACGCATTCCCTTTGCGGATATACCAGATCTCGTCAAGTCCGGGCCCATGGTTATGCGGGTGGGAGATCTTGCGGGGCGGAAGGTCTGCGACATGGATGCCCGCTTCTGGGCCGCGATAGATATGATTCCAATGCCCTTGGAACGGTGCCCCAAACTGCGATTCCGGGCGCTCTTCCGTCCAATGCCGTATCACGAAGCCATCCTCAGACCCATCCGCGCACGGCAGACGCCGGGCGAGAATAAATTCGAGGTCATCAGCCCCCGTATTGCGGATGCGATGCGCTGCACCAGAAGGGATGACGAAAGAAGAGCCTGAACGAATGGCTTTCTCCTGTCCTGCAACAATGACCGCCCCTTCGCCATTGACAACGAAAAATTGTTCGAGCAGTCCCTCGTGGATTGTCGGTTCTGTTGTCACCCCGCTGAGGACGACGGCTCTGGAATAGCAGTCGATGTCGTAGGTGACTTCACCCGTGTCTTTGTTCGGTATTTCCCCTTTGCGCTTTGTGAAGAGCTGCCACTCTCTCAATCGTCCGTGCGTCACGACGATCGGGCAGTCCATCCAATGTCTCATAATCATTGTCATTTTCTCCTTATGTTTCAGAAAACTGCTTACACTTTGAAAATGTTAGGACTTACGCACTTGATGCACGGAGCTCAAGCTCCGTGCTAATTGCTTCAAGGGTCATAAATGACCCTCCCACAGCCCCGTTTACGGGGCTTAATCCGCATTAGCCCGAAGGTTTAGCTTAGGGCGTCTATGATCCAACTGCGTAAGTCCTAAATGTGTTGCATGATGCGTCCCCTCGCTAACTGCTGCAGGCACAAGGTGTAGCACGGCACTTGGGACAGCCATCCGCATAGATCTGGGCCGCTTCCGCGAGCGTGATGCCGAGCAAACTCGCGAGTGTCGATAGCCATGCGAACACATCGGCAAATTCGGCACGGAGTCGCTCCATGTCTTGTGGCTGGCGTCGAATCTCTTTGGCGAGTTCGCCGACCTCTTCTGCAAACCAAACGAATGTGTGGTCAACGCCGCGTTTGGCATCGCGCTCAAAGTAAATCTGCTCAATTCGCTGTTGAAATTCTTGAATGGTCATTGATTTAAGTACCTCACTGATGCGATTCGCCTCGCGCAATGGCCGCCAAACGCCTCGCAATATGCGCATTAAAATTGTAAGGTTCGCCATAGCCAGGCACCTCCTGGAACTTTCGGCAGATATAGAGATAGCAGCCATCGCAATCCGCTTCGATAATGAAAGGGCGTCCAGCACTATCTCGCAACAGATCGACAACCCCGACCTCGAAGCCAATTAACTCCGCGACACGGAGGGAAAGTTGCACCATCTCATCGTCGAGGGTTTGCAAAAACTCGTAATGCGCTCCGGTAGCAACGTTGATAATCGATTTTTCCGGGGTATCAACTCCCTCCTTCACGCGCATCGTGCTCATGACCACGCACTCTCCGACGATATACATGCGATACACCCGATTATTGGTCTGTGCCGCCGTGCCGATGAACCGTTGCGCGTAATAAGGCGGCGCAAGCACAAGCGTCCCTTCAAGAATACGATTGCGCTCTCCAAACGTAACGTGATATGTCCGCTCCCGGATACGTGTCGTAATCTGTCCGCCACAACGCCGCAGGATGCGATGCCCGACTCCCCCACACAAATTTGTCGATTTCAACAGCACAATCCCGAACCGCTCCAGCATCTCCACCACCGGACCTGGGTCCTGTGAGATGACTGTCTCAGGCGTGGGCAAGCCATTGTCCAGAAGGATTTGGGACGTTGCAATCTTATCAATAGCGATCTCCTGGGCTCGTGTAGCATTGATAATGGGCTGTTGCGTTTCGATCTGCTTCAACATTTCCATGGCTTCGCATGGTAACACATAGAGCAGGTCTACCTCGGCGCGCGCTAACTCCGTCGGGGCCAATCGCAGGCTCTGCCCACCGAGGCGGCCAACCTCATGTTCGAGGTCGCCAATTAGCTTTTCCAGGAGTAGCCAGTATGCAGGTTCGTAGAGGAAACCAATTTTCATAGTAGTTGGACAGAATCATTTCTGTTTGGCTGTTCAAACCCCGGTTGTCACTAGGACACCGGGTGTTTGCGATTGACACACCCGGTGTCTAAAGGACAACCGGGGTGTTACCCTATCAAATTAAATTTGTACAGGTACTTACCTTGACTTTGGTAGTTCGGGGAACAATCTCCTCGTAGAGCCTGCCGTGCTCGTCACTTCGCAAGCTCAGTGCAGGCTCGAGAATCAGACATGCTCTACGACTGGAGCGTCAGTTTAATTTACCAAAGTCATAGTACCTATCCCTGCTTGAGGGCGCGTTCACGCAATTCGGCAATCTTCCTCGCACATGCGGCACGCGCTTCAGCCCACGCCTTCACATCCCGACTGCCCGTTTTGAGGCAATTGATGACGTAGCTTTCCGCTTCCATGAACTCTGCACAGAGATGGGCAACCTGACCGGCGATATGATTGGGAATCGTTGTCACCCCGTTGCAATCGCCGTGGAGCAGATCGCCGGGATACACGGTGATTCCGCCGACATGCACAGGCACGTTCACAGCGATGATATGACAGTAACCGTGAGCGCAGATGGTGCCGCTCGTGAAGACCGGAAAATTGAGGGCACGCACTTGTTCGAGGTCTCGGCCGGTCCCACTTGTAATCAGCCCCGCGCAACCGAACGCCTTGTATGTGGTGCACATCACCTCGCCGAATGTCGCAGCCGCAGAGGGTTCATCAAGGTCTTGAAACACGACAACGCGCGGGTCAGGGATGCTATCAAACGCCTCGATTTGCCCTTCCAACCCCGCATACACATCCCCACCACGCGGTGGCGCATCGGAGCGGAACGTTGCGGTCGTCGCATAGCCTACCATTGGCGGCATTTCTGGGTAGTTCGCCTTGATGCGCGCATCCATATAGCCCACGTTTCGCGGACGGGCATCGAATAACTCAATGACGTTGCAGATGGTAGGTGTGTCTACACCCCTGAGGATTTCCAATTCCTCGGCTGAAACAGTTTGAATCGGATTCATACGTTTTCCTTTCATAGAGTTTTAGGGAATAAGAAACCGAGTTTTTCATTAGACTTCGGAAGTTTGTCGCAAAACCCCTGCTTGCTCAAGTGTCTCCAGCTCTTGCACCGTTTTAGTTCGGATGGCGTACCAAAACTTCCGAAGTCTGGGTTGCGTTTTTCTGAAAAACTCGGTTCTAGCGTTTACCTTACTGAATCGGCACAGACCGACCAATTCGGGCGGATTCGTAGAGGGCATCAAAGATCTTGGCGACCATCAACACCTCTTCCGCCGGCACGGGTGATGGCAATCCTTCACGAATGGCTTTATGGAAAGACTCAAATTCCCCCGGCAAGCCGGTAAGGAGTTCAGGTTCATAGTCAACCATTTCGCCCCCCTTGTCCGTGTAGATGCGCGTGGGGTGATAGGTTGCGCCCGCTTGAGCACCCATGAAGAAGGTCGTGCCAATTTTATCGACATGGGATGCCCACGCCGTTTCCAACGTCACGGTCAAGCCACCTTCAAAGCGGATAGCGCCCATTGCGAAATCTTCGACATCGAATTTGGCGGGGTTCCACTTGCCCCACGGATTGATGACGTTATCTCGATTCCCGAATTTCTGCGCGATGGAACCAAACGCCTCGATCGGTTTCGGACAGCCAATCATCCACAATAACACGTCGAGAATGTGCACCCCGATGTCGATGAGGGGGCCCCCGCCCGATATCGATTTCGTGATAAATGTGGGGGCAGCGGGCACACCACGCCGACGCATCGCCATCGCACGGGCGTAGTAAATATCGCCGAAAAATCCATCGTCGTACAACTTCCGCAATGTCCGTGACGCCGCCCCAAATCGCGACTGTAGACCGATTTGAAGGATTTTCCCCGATTCCTTCTGGGCATTGACCATCGCTTGCCCGTCGATGGCATTCCCGGCGATGGGCTTCTCACAGATAACATGTTTGCCGGCCTTCAGGGCCGCAATCGTTGGCCCAGCATGGAAATTATTCGGCGTGCAGACACTGACGGCGTCAAGCTCGGGCATTGCGACAAGATCGTTATAATCTGTGAAGACGTACTGAATCTCGTGTTTTTTAGCGAAATTCTTTGCCCGTGCTTCATCGATGTCGCACACGGCGACCACCGAAACGCCTTCGACCTTTAGATGTCCCGGGAGGTGTTTCCCCCCGGCGATTCCACCTGCGCCAACGATACCCACTTTAATTTCTTTCATTACGATAATTTCCTCCTAATCAAATTTTGAAACTGCTGGCATCAACCGAATGGATTAAACGCCAGCCTCCTTTGCGAGTTTTAACATCTGCTCCAAAAGTTCCTTCAGTCGAGGACACTTTTGGTAAGCGATGTTCGGGTCGAGTTTGCTAAAGAGTTGTTTCCCGTGCACCACTTTTTTATACTGCCGCCCGGTTTTCTGGTCGTAAATTCGGTCCAGCAGTTTCGCGGGCGGCTCGTGAAAATTGACGTTTTCAGGGTGTTGTACGGTTGCTGGCAACGCACTTAGGACTTCGCTCGGAAATATACCTGGGTCACTTAAAAGCCACGCCTCGGTTTCGTGAACCGCGAAGAATTGAAAAAACTTGGGGTGGTTGACCTTGGCTTCAAGGTGTTTTTTTGCCCAGTCGTATCGTGATTGCGCCCTGGTTTTGTTTTTGGGATAGAACGTGGGACCGTAAAGATCGAGGAGTGCAATAACAGCAATAATTTCGTCCTCTTGGGAGCCATTGAGGTAGTCCTTGGCTTTATCGGGGGTATTCTTCACCAACTTCTGCCATCCCTTAAAACAAACGGGTTTTATTCCCACGGGGCTGGAAAGCCTTGGATCTAGCCAACGCTTCAGAAACGCGGGCAGAAACTGTTCTGTATGTCCTTCGACGAAGAGTATAAATCTCATGCCATGTTCTCCAGTTCCCCGGACTCATAGAGATCACCAAGGGGGTATTTTTCCATCCAGTAATCAAGTTCCTTCCTATCCAAGGTAACAAGGTGGGTTTCACCATTTTCCCATTTGGCGACAGTCATTGTTGGCTTGAACTCCGTGAATCCATTCAGAAATTGCGAAGAATGCGTTGTGAAAATCACTTGAGTCCGTCCTGCTGCATCACGGGCAAATTCTGCTACTATGGGTAACATGGTCGGATAAAGACCTGTTTCAGGTTCATCAATAGCAATCAACGATGGCGGCGACGGGCTTGCAAGTATCGTTAGTAAGAGTAGAAAACGCAAGGTGCCATCGGAGAGATCGGCTGTCGATTGCGCTCGTTTCAGGGATTTCCATTGAACCCGCAACTGAATTCTACTATCTGCCGCTGGGGAAAAAATCAACCCTTCAAAATCATCTCCAAATGCAGCATACATGGCGTCGTTGATGTCTCTTTTGAAATATCGATCCGAGGTGTAAAGTGTATGCAAGACGGAGACAAGGTTTTGTCCATCGGCGTCAACCCGTTTCTCCAGCCGCTTAATCGCAGCCTGACGGATTGGAGCGTCCTTGTCAACCCGCAGGTCATGATAAATGGTCCAGGAAGCCAGTTGGTGTCGAAAAAACGGTAATAAACGACCAATAACGAAGGGAGTGGACATAGTTGAAAGTAGGGTTTCTTCTTCTGAGATAGCTTCTATTGGTGATATTGGTCCTTTTTGCATAAAAATCTGGGCAGAACGCTCATCTCTCTGAAAATATTGAAACGGATCTTCTGATCGCCTACATTGGAAAGGGTGGTATTTAGCTATCTCGCTCTGAATTCGGTAAGCATTACTTTGACCGAGACGTACTATCTTCAATGTATAGTCCATCGCATCCAATTGAGGCTCTATATTTCCTTCAATGAGAGCGGGGATTTCGATAGGAGAGGACATCAGGCTAAACGAGATATTCGATACCTGACCATCCCAAACAATCGCATCCATACCCCCAAGCGATTGAATATATTTCCCAAGCCGTCCTTGCGCAGAAACGGACATCAGCTCTAAAAAACGCAGGAGGTTGGATTTCCCAGTCCCGTTGGGACCGATAAGAACGTTCAAATCACCAGGTTTCCAGCTCACCTTTCTCAGGGAACGGAAGCCCTCAATATCTAACTGAATCACTTTCATTTTTTTTCCTCCCCCGATCTCTGATCGGGGATTTCACAAAGTTTACCTCCCGATCTGATCGGGACGAAGGGCTCAACCTGACATAACCGGAACGCTTTCCCGGATTCCCTTGCGACAAGATATTTCCCACCTTCCAAATCGAGAATTTTCAGACCGCCCTGCGCTAACATCACCGTTTCGATTGGCTCTTTGTGCCAGTATTCCCATACAGGAGTTCCGTCGAAGCGCAACTTTTCAATGGCAAGTTCACTGATGAGATATAGTGCTGAATCCTTGGATGGAGTGCGAAGCGTATCGAAATCTGCTGTAACAGTCATGAGATCTTGGATGGGAAACTCCGTTTCATGATGCCAAAGCAGATCGCCGCTGCCAAATTTCAAGCAGTATAGATTTAATCCGTAGCCACAGCAAAGTAAGTCCGAATCAGAAAAATAACTCACGATACAGTGGGGAGGGGCGGCAACAGACGCAGTAAAGACAAGTCCCCACAACGGTTTCCCACGAGAAGCCCCAGAAATCAAGCATGCAGGGGATTTTAGTTCTCCCTGTACCGTATCAATCAGATATGTTTCCTTTGCTTTGTATGCCTGATAAATTTTTTCCCCCAATTCCCCATTGAGATAGGAAATTTCCAGCGAGATTTCCCCATTAAGATGCAAGCGTGTCATTCGATTATTCCTCCTCCTGGGATTAAGCGGGTGTAATCGTTGTGACCCTTGGTTGTTGCGAACCAGGTTCGAGAATCCACCCCGTACCGATTCTAATTATTTCCCCTGTTGGGGTGGCAACTTCAGCATATTTACTAAATTGGACGCCATATTCTGTCATCCGGATGTTTTTGACTTCACTTTGTTTGAAGATTTCTATAACTGTCTGCTTTAGGGATGATTCATCGAACCCGAATCTTTTAAAAAATTGTCCTTTGGTCACTGATTGAGGGTTATGCAAATAGTGCCCTAATGCGTATTTGAGTTTATTGGGTGAGATGGTGGCATCTTCAAATTCGCTCAGTTTGCGAGTCGTCTCCTCAATCGAATTCGAGTTCATTTTGTTATACTGGCTACCTCATAAACACGATACGTCTTCACCTGACCATCTCCGAGCGGGGCTTCGCCCTCCATAACGATCGGGTACTCATACACCTGCCCCGTCACAGAGACGAGGTACGGGATGCCCCCCGCCTCACGCACTCGCCTAGCATCTTCCGGCACGTTACGCGGTTCGGACATATATCTATTGTGGATCACATAGGTCGAACGCTCCGCGTAATACATCAAGTAAAAGTGTGAGCCAACGGTTGGATCGTCGAGGAAGAGGCAGGCGTTCTTCGGCAATTCGCGTCGAATCCGTTCACCGATGGTTGTATACAGCGGGTCATCGACGTTCCGCTCTGTGACGGCAATCGCCGAGTCAATGTAGCCCTTCGCGTAAAAAAGAGAGAGCGCAAGTGCGACAACCTGAAATCCCCACCACAGCCATTTCCACCACGCGAACCGGCGAACCAGCCAATATCCCCCCGCCATTAACGCGAGGAGCACCGTGAAGGCAATCAACTGCTGAATCACCCAAAAATTAGTCTCAATATACGGAGCAAATTGGTTCGCGTTGTCAAACTGATCTCGACCCGCCACTAAACTTTCCCCGCCTTTCACCAGCGTAATCGCAAGCATGGATGCCAGCCAGGCGGCTGTGTACGCCCAATCCTTACGCTCCCACGAACGGCTGATAACCACGGCAAGGCAGATAAGCAACGGTGGCGCGGCAATCATCGTGGCGGAGGGCGTTTTGGTGAAGGCATACGAATGTGGGATAATCACCCCGATCGCCCACGCAAGGATGAAAAACTTACCGAGCTTACGCCGTCTGAACATCACCCAGATGAGGCAAAAGGCCGCGGCGACCACCGCAACATAAAAGACGGGGTAAAACAGGGTCATATAGTCAAACAGCGGGCGATCCCATGTATCACCCCAACTTTCAATATCCAGGTCAAGATGGTCGAGGACGCGCTGGTGTTCATAGATGAATTCCTTGGGATAGCGGAGAAGGCAGTAGACGACCCAAGGCGCAACGGTCACCATTGAAGCGAGCAACTGGGCCCCGAGGTCGCGTAGCCGAATCCGTCTCCCCTCCAGGTCTAACAGTTTCGGCACCGCAAACAGCCAAACCACAAGGGCAACTCCAAAGGTAATCAGCGCCAGGTAACTTTTGGAGAGGTATGCCAGTCCCTGCGCAACCCCTGAAAGAGCGTAGAGCCGAACCTTCCCTGTGCGGATGGCTCGCAACAAAAGCCAGCAGGAGACTTCAACCCAAAAGAGCAGGGCGATGTCGATGTGGTCGGAGTAACGATAGCCGTGAATTGATGCGAAGAGGAACGGGTTGAACCCTTGCAGGAATGCGGCAATGACACCGGCACGCCGATCAAACAGATCAGCCGCTATCCGATAGGTCAACCACACAGCGATGGTCCCAATGATGGCTGACGGCAATCTCAACGCGAAGGCATTGATTCCAAGCGCATAATAGGAAATGCAGATCTGCCACATTGCGACGGGCGGCTTGTGCAGCCAGATATGATTGCCCCCCCAATCGGTGTAATTGTAAGCCAGCCACGGCTGATCATAAAGCGTAAATTTCAAGGGGTGCTTTGTCAAGTTACGAGCGACGATGGCGTGAAATGATTCATCCCAGTAGGTCAGCCCGCGGTGCCCGAGGTGTCGCAGCAGAAGCGTTCCTGACAACAGTAAAATCCAAAACATCCAGAATTTTGCTCCGAGCCGCCCTTTGAGCCGCTGAATACGAGCCATTGCGATGCGAACATGCGTCGATGCCATAAGCCTCCGATTCGATTGATATACGATTTTTCAGTTGTAAGCAAAAGGCAGCTCCAGACTTCCGAAGTTTCAATACTTATGGTTGAACCGAGACGGTACCAACCCTTGAGGGAACTGAGAAAGTCACGGTTTCGTTCAAACTTCGGAAGTCTAAGTAAACTCGTATTGATGAAGAATTCAGGCACGATTATAGCATAACTCCCTATCAGGGCTCAAGCGGAAAAGCTTTTCTTCGGCGGGTATGCAGATGTTCGAGGCTTTTTTGTTAGGTTTCGACTCCGATTTACGATATGCCTTTCCACCTTGACAGCCACCGCCGGGTGTGCTAAACTACCTGACGATTTTGATTGTGGGAGCGAAGCGCGATTTTCTCTACAAGCTACGACGCCGCATCTCGAAAAACTTCCAACTGGAAAGGAGAGAGAACCGATGCCGATTCTGTGGGATGAATACACTTATCCAAAACACCAGCCCCTGCCGAAGGGATATGTCGAGGATCGAAACTGGGCTTATGAACATATGGGCAAGTTTATCGAGAAATATCCAAATCACTGGGTCGCTGTGGTCAACAAGGAGGTGGTCTGTGTGGGGAAAAATTTGGCAGAAGTTAAAAAGGTGGCTCGTCAGAAAGCTGGTGACCGAACCCCATTCTGCTTTTTTACATGGCAGACGTTCCGGTACCACGGTTCAACTGAAGTTCGTCACAACGATTGACGCGCCGCTGTTCATTGAAACCCGCATCGTGCATCATCTGGTTCGCCCCGATAGATCGGGGTTATTTTCCGAACTCCAGGGGGAGGGTGGACGGAACCAGAGGACGCTCTGATTGACACCGGCAGTCCAGTTTCCGTGATTCCACGCTCAATCTGGCAGGACGCGGCACACGCTTTTCTGACAGGGGAAACGACGATAGACATCGGTGGCAGCACCGTCTCCGGGCGACTGGGGCTGGTCACGTTGTGTTTACGGGACGAGCAAACGATTTCTCCTCCCCTCCGGGTGAAAGCCCATTTGATTTGGGAGGACACCCTTCCACTGATTTTAGGCTTTTCTGATGTTCTGACCGAAGTCACCCTCGTCAGCGATTTTCACGCCAATCTCGCCTATGTTATAGTATCATGAGACAGATAGAATTTCACCTGGTATCGCCAACTCTGGAAGAATCGCCTGAGAATACGGAGGGCGAAGTTGTGCGGTCATTCGACGAAGTTTGGCATCGATCTGTGAGTGCTGGTTATAGAACCGGCTAATCAGGCGTCTATCGAAGGTGACAAACCAGTTGCCCCCTAAGACTGTTCCTTGTTTGTCGCTTCCGAAGGTTGCCAAAGCCAGTTGATGAGCGTCTTCACGCTCAAAACCGAATTGCTGCCGTAAACGACGTGCCCATCGACTGTGATAACGTCTTGGAACGAAACGTCTGACGCGAGCCGTGATAATGTAAACAATCCATCGCGGAATTTGCAAACCCATCAGGAGATTCCACGTTTCATCAGACACAAACAGTAGATTATCTGTAGGCAGTTGAAGTACGGCAATGGCCTCCCGCTGTTCACTGGTCAGACGTATGCCGTCTGCGATGTTCCCTAAGCCTTCGACGCATCTCCTCACTAAGCCTTTGTCCAGCAGGTACAGCATTTGGAGATACCCCCTCCTCTTTTTTCGATTCGGTTTTGTCAAGTTCCTCAAGGTACGCCTTCGTCCACAACGCCTCTCGCTCTTCGTCGGAAAGGGCGAAGTATTCCTTGGCAGTTAAGTCTCCGAAAAACAGATCGTCGTCAGAGAGTTTGACATCTTTGACCAGTTCGGCAATAAATGGGTCAAGTCTCTCCTGATCAAGAGGAGTTGCTTTCGTCTGGGATGCGTCACCGTCCACGAAATCTTGAATCAATTGCTCAACCACTTTGTCCACAGGCTCTTTCATGGCCCGGCATTTTTGATCAAGCGCGCCCTTTAGTTTTGGATTTAGCTGAATGGTTAAAGTCTCGGTCATCTTTCCAACCCCCTTTGTTTTAGACCGCTCTAAAGTTCTCTCAGATCGCTGATGCACAACATGAGTTTAACACAAATTCTCATGCCCTTCAACCCCTCTCGAAACTTCTCGACTGTCCGATGAACTTTCTCCTGCAGTGGTTTTTCCTCTTCTTTCAGTTTCAGGGAAGCTGGCACGCCAGAGCTACAGCGTATCTTCAGCCCGAATGGAACTATTCTTTACCCTGTTGGGAAGGCTATCGTCTGACGCCTTCCTTCATCGCCTGCTCGTAAGGTGGGGCAACGTATTCCCCCTGGTTTTCATAGCCGGGACCGACCCCTCCGGCGATGGTATACTTCCTCCCAATTCCCTCACCGAACCCGAGGCGGTAGATCTTTAGGTCACGGATGTTGTCCTCCATGCGGATGGCAATCTTCGACTGATAGACGGCGCAATCTTGAATCGTCACCAGAGCACCGCCTCGCTCGCCGGACCCGCCGCGGAGCCGGAAGCAGATGTCGTTATCCCGAAAAACGCACCCCTCGACTGTAACTTCCACATTCTCCTTGAGATTCAACGCCGCCTGATTCTGAATGTAGCCCTCACCCCAGCCCAGAAAAAGACTGTCACGGATGATGAGCCGACTTCGCGGGTTCACCTGGTATTGCTTTGTATCGACAGCGTTTTCCCCCGGCCGCTCACCTCGCTTAAACCCCGCCGCATCGCTCGCCAGCGGAGCCGTCCAAAACGTGCAGTTCTCTATCAGGACATTGTCCCATGGCCCCCGATCTGGGTCAAATTGCACGGCATCTCCGGTGACGAGAAAGATTTCACAATTGCGGATGACAAGGTTTGTGGGGCGTCCGGTGATTCCGTGGGCATCCTCCGGCACGGCGAACGTCCCCTTCAGCAAGTGATGAATCTTACAGGACTCAATAACGACATCTCTGGCGTAAACCGTGACCCCGTTATGCTGGCCGTTGCGTATCTCGCAATGCCGCAACGTGACACCGTCGGCGTTGATTTTCACCAAATTGCTGTTAATCCAATTGCCGTCTACCAGAAAATTTTCGTAGACCCCCAGCTCGGTGATGATAAGCCTTTGCACAGACTTCGGGTTCTGGTCACAGCCGACCTGCCCCCGCGCCCCCACGGCAGATGAAGTCTCGCGTGATGCGCTCTCCACAGCCAGGATTTGGGCAAGATTGCTTGGCGAGTCCAAACCCCCCCCAACCGTGAGCAGGAGTATGACAGTCAAAAAAGTGAGATGGCGTCCCGATATGGAAAAAATACCGGAGGACGAAATGGCTAAAATTCGCCCAACAGTTTTGGGGTATATTTTAAACTCTACCATGACAAACACCCTTTATTGAAAATGGGATGGTCTTACGCACCTTATAACAGCGGTAGGTATCTTCCACAGCCCTCACATATTGGGCGGTAAAACCCAGCAGCAGGCTCTCACGAGTGCCCTCCGATTGTCTTGTCAAACGGTGGACGGTTTGAAAAAATGCCTCGACATCAAAAAAATCGGAAGGCTTTTGCTGTAGTTCGCGTTCCCGCTTTAAGTAGTCCGTTGCCGCATGGAGGGTATCTAATTCCTCCTTTGTGATATCCTCATCAGGAGGAATCTGCCTGGATTGGAGGACCCCAATCCATTCAAAAAAGCCATCCAAATCATAAATCATGTAGGGCCCGTGCTGACGTAACGAGTGAGCGAGTTTTTCTCGAGCCGTTGCGTTATCCGGCTTCATGTATTGTGCTTCCGACTCGACAATCTGCTCAATGCACTCTTCCACATCATCACATAAAGGTGTTACCTGGTTGTGGTAAAAAGAATAGTACAAACAACTTGTTTCATCAAAAACACGATATTCCACCTTTCCGTTTCGGAGTATTTGATCATAATATCGCGCCATTTTGTATCAGTCTCCTTATGGGTGCGTCCAATCATCAACTTCACCCACAGATTCGTAGCTACCATCTTTCTTAATTTCCGGCAGATCTCTGATGATGTTGAGTCCGCTCATATTTCTGATGTCGTCTGCGATTTCGCTATCGCTCATGTTGCTGGGGATATACAATTCCGCCGAGCGTCTGTCCTTAGCTGCCCACTCAGCCATCGCTTTCAACTGCCAATATTTATGACCATTTGCCCTCTTTTTAAAGTAATCCGTGGTTAAATCGTGAGTCCACACGCATTCACGGGCAGTTCCTGTTGTGCCGGGGTCATTCGGGTTACTGGGTAACCAATCCGGCGTTTTGTTCGTCCCTCTCGGGTCGCCTGGCGCAGGGGGTATCGTCTCTTTTTTGCCGCCCTGTCCATTATGGATAACATCGTTCATGACCCAACTGCTATCATTTTCATGTTGATGTGCCACATATTGCTCGGCATCAGCAGAACCCTTGATTTTCATTTTTTCCTAAACCTGATGCTTCCTGCTTGTCCTTCGGCTCAATCGGAATGAATATACCTCCGCGTTTCATCGAAAGCGTCTGGGTGACATGCTAACACGGCTTCCGCGGGTTCTCGTAACGTGATGATATCGGTTGGAGATACAGGTCGCCCGGAGAGATAGCAATTAATTGAGGGTTGGTCATAATGCTGTGGGAGAGTCCTCCCGGACTCGATTCATCGCATCGCGACCGGGAGGTCGCTCCCACGGCAAAGTGATAGCCAACTGGATCGGGCGGTAATAGAAATCACTCGACAGTGCCGTCTACACCCCCTCTCGCTGAAACGCATCATAAACCTGCCGCGCCTTCCCTTCCACCGTTGCAAGATAGGCTTCACCGATATGTTGCTTGTATTGCGCTGTGGGTTCACCGCTGTACTGACCAAATGCCCGGGCAAACCCCCGGCAGTTCTCCTTGTTGTCCCCGGATGCATAAGCCTTCGTCTTTGCATCCGTGCCGGATTTGCGAATTTCAACAAACTTATCGCTGAGTTTGAAGTAGGTCCCATCGCCCACAAAACGCACCTCTTCGAGGTTGGAGAAATCGAGCGCGGGAAAGGCGTCGGCAAGGATGTCGCGGACACCCTCCACCGTGACTACACCCTCACGCCTGGCAATCGCAAGCCCAAGGAAGAAGATATCATTCTTATCCCGCTTCGCCTCCCCTTCCACCTTCGCCGCTCTGAGTTTCGCGGGGTCAGGCTCCGACTCGTTGTAGTAGACAAGGTCCTCGCGGATGTCGTACTTTCCGACGATTGAATTCTCGGCAAAGAGTGTCTCCAGATAATCCGAAAGGTGAAGCCCCTCCTTCTTACAATGCGCAGCTAACGCCGTGACTAGCACCATCGACTCCCCCGCGCTCTTTTCACGCATCGCAATTGCGGCACGCCCACCTTGACTCTCAATGAGCTCTTCGGGGCCGGTAATCATCCCGCCACTTTCCTCTCCTGCAAAGACCAGCCGGGGCTGCACACCAAGATTAACGGCGTTTCCGTAAACGTCCTTCACCACAACCGCTTGATCGGGGGTGTCCCGTATCTGCTTTTCAACCTTTTTCATCATCGCCGCAATTTCCTTGAAACCGACGGGGACATTCACAACCTGAACTCCATTCGCTTCAGCCCACTCGTCCCACGCCATGGCGGAGGGCGTTGTCTTGATGATGAAACGGGGATGCTTATCCCAGAGCCCCGCTGCTTTCAGCCCCTTCATATAGAAGTCCATCTTCATGAGGAAGGACTGGTTGGGCGTATAGACGCATAGGAGACGCCCACCCCCCATATCAAGGGTATCAATCCCAAGCGTCTGAAGCTTACCCTTCCGATCGGCACTTTCGATTTCACAGATGATCAACCGATCGCCATCGGCATCCGTCACCTCAATAATCGTTCCAACCGGCTCGTTTTTGAGTTTCGTCTCATAACCGACTGTTTCCACAACCTCACGGATGCTGAAATCGCAACTCAAATCAAAATATTCCTTCTCCCCTGTTTTCGGGTTATAATCAATCTTGCCGATGTTGTGGAAAAGGGGGTCCTCTTCAATGTGGATCCACTTCACCGTTTCTGCAATCCCTAACTGGTCAAAAACAGCTCGCATCGTTCGGTACATGCACCCGCCGACGCAATCCACGATGATTGAAGGTTTAGCCTCCCGGATGAGATTCAGATTCGCGTCGGTGGCTACCCCTCTCTTGAGGTACTGTAGGTAGAGGTCTACGCCGTCATGAATTTTATCAAGGAAATTAAAATCGATGTGCGGGTCATTCAGCGCACTGAAACGAATCGGATAACCTTGGATTTCTGCCTCCTTCAGAACCTGCTCGATCTTGTCCACAAACTCCAACGATTCTTCGGGGAGGTACTGGCTTCCCTGGTTGTTCAGATCTTTGGTTGCGTTTTTGGTACTGACGGCGTGGCTGGAGGTGACGTGTTCACCGCCATCTAAATCCAGCTTAAAGATAAGGAAAGAGACCATCCAGATTGGGATGGTGTCGAAGTCCTTGGGGACATAAGTATAAATACCTTGAGCCGCCTGGATACGTGCAATCAATTCGACATATTTCTTAGAGTTGTAGCGGACTTCACACCCCACAATCTTCTGAATCGGTTTCCCTTGCGCTTTTTCTTTGGCAACTAAACTTTTGCCGAGCGTTGCCAGCACGATGCCGACCTGGTTGATTGGGAAGCGCGTATCCCACGGATACAAAATATTTTGCGCTCCACGAATCCCAGCCGTTGAATTTTGCGCTTCTTTCTTATAATTGCGGAACCACTCCCAAAGTTTCAACCGCTCAATTAATTCCTTGTTCAAGAGGAAAGTAAAGCTTTGCGCATCATCTTGAGAAAAAAGGGGTGTCTTGAACCCTTCAGGCGTATTTTGTTCCACAACGGCAAACAGTTTCCGTTCCGTTTCGTTTCTCTTGGTAATAAAAGATGGACCGATGGGAATGAACATGCTATTCTCCTTCCGCTTTGTTTACACGTTCGTCATCCGCCGGATTGAGCCCGTCGAAATCAACCAGCCGGATGGGGGTGTGACGAATGCTCTTGTGATAAAGGGTCATGTTGTTCATCGCCTCAACTGCTTTTTTGACACGCTCCGGGTCATAATCCGGGGAGGCTTTCATCTTCTTGTAGGAGAGGTCGTCAAATTCGTTAAGGATTTTCCGTTCCGTTTCCGCATCAATCTGATCGATGGGTATCCCGTATTGCCCTTCGATTTTGGCGACAATCTCATCGACAATTTTAGACAGTTCCTCAGATAACGGCAGGGGTTTCGTTTGGGGGATTGGATTGAGCGGATCGATGGGTCTCTTGCGACGTATCCGCCGAGCGATGTTGTAAGAAACAAAGCGTAGATCAATATGACTTAAATGTTGTGTCCACTTCTCAAACATAGTTACATCACCTCAATGGGATCAAAATTGGCACGGTCAAGGGATTCGATGATCCATTCGCGAGAGAGCGGGTGTGCCCGTTCCTCAACCGTGGCTTCGCGGACATCTGCCGCAACGTTGCTGTAAGGGATAACATACAAGATGGGTCGAAAATCGGAAATCTCGACAACTTTGACAATTTCTCCGATTTCAGTATGCCGGCGTTGGTCAATCACGCCGGCTTGGAGTTTGGCATCCGCTCCGTATAAAATCCTTTTCCGGTTGTCCTCAATCTTCGCGCTGTGGCGATCGCCACGCTCGACCGCCTCGTAAAGGGTGTGATAGATCTCATAAGGATTTGAGGTGGGAGGGATGCTGGCAACGACCGAGGGGGTGATTCGCACGCGCATCAAAGACTTCGCTGCACCACACATAGTGCTTGCTGTCATAGTATCGCTCGTTGATCATGTACGCCAGATAAGTATTGACAGAATAGAGTACCAGTGGCATCGGTTTGTCCCCAAAAATAGAATCTCCGAAAAACCCGGAGCGCAACCTTCGACTGCTTTGAAGGTTAGTATAGCAGAATCGGCGTTTCTTGTCAATGGAAAGAAAATTTTCTAACCTTCGGAAGGGTGGAAGACATCTGTGAGATTGGAATCCCCCCAAGCACCCCGATCTTTAATCTGGGTTCGCATTGAAGAAAGAACCTTCCGAAGGTTTTATACAACCCTAAAAGTTTCATTGACTGTACGCGCGTTACTATGCTATACTGCATAATAAGCATTAGATTTATTTCATTCTCAGGAGGAAAATTGTTGATATGAAAATCGAAAAACGGCTCGAAGAGCTCGGGATTACGTTACCGCCGCCAGCAAAGCCGGTTGCCAATTATGTGACGACGGTACAGACGGGCAATCTGGTATTTACGTCAGGGCACGGCCCCGGCAGTGGCGAGGGAAAGATTTATAAGAGTCAACTCGGCACTGACGCAACCGTTGAGGAGGGGTATCAATCGGCACGGGTGGTTGCGATCAACCTCATCAGCACGCTCAAAAACGCCCTCGGCGATCTGGATCGGATCAAACGGGTTGTGAAGGTGGTGGGGTTCGTCAATTCCGCGCCGACTTTCACCGCGCAACCGGCGGTCGTCAACGGGGCGTCGGATCTCTTTGTCGAAGTGTTCGGCGATAAGGGCAAGCACGCCCGGTCAGCCGTCGGGATGTCCCAACTGCCCGGCGGGATTCCTGTTGAAATCGAGCTAGTTGTAGAGATTGAGAAATAATGCGTGATGCGTAATGCGTAATAGTTACAAGTTTCACAGATTACGTATTACGCATTACCTATACTGTGATTAATCAGAGAGGAAAATCATGCCAGTTCAAGTCGTTAAACCGCGAATCCGAGGGTTCATCTGCACCAATGCGCACCCTATCGGTTGCCAGGAAAATGTGCAGAATCAAATCAATTATATCAAAGAGAGCGTCACACCAAAACAAACACATCCCAATGTATTGGTTGTCGGCGCATCCGGAGGGTATGGTTTAGCCTCCCGTATCGCCTTAACGTGGGCGTATGGGGCAAAGACGTTCGGCGTTTTCTACGAACGTCCGCCGGATGGGAGTCGTACCGCGACCGCAGGCTACTATAACTCCGTCGCATTCCATCAACTGGCTCGGCAGGATGGGCTCTTTGCTGAGAGCATCAACGGGGATGCCTTTTCGGATGGTGTCAAGCGAGATGCAGTCGAGCGCATCAAGGGACAGATGGGCAAAATCGATCTACTCGTCTATAGCATCGCCGCCCCGAGACGGGCACACCCGCGAACCGGCGTGGAGTATAATTCCGTCCTGAAACCGATTGGGCAAACTTACACCGGAAAAACAATCGATTTGAACCGAGAGGTTATCAACCAGGTGACTGTTGAGCCGGCGAGTGAGCAGGAGATTGCTGACACCGTTGCGGTGATGGGAGGGGAGGACTTGGAATTTTGGGTTGATGCCCTGCTGGCTGAAGATCTCCTCGCTCAAGAATCGAAGGTCGTGACCTACTCCTATATCGGGCATGAACTCACATGGGCGATATATCGTAGCGGGACCATTGGCAAAGCAAAAGAGGAGCTGAAGCAGCGGGTTGACCATCTCGATCAACGGCTCGGGGAGAAGCTCGGTGGGCATGCCTATTTATCGATCAACAAAGCTGTGATTACGCAGGCGTCAGCGGCAATCCCTGTGGTCCCGCTGTACATTAGCGTTCTTTACGATATCATGAATGCCAAAGGGATTAACGAGGCCCCGATTGGTCAGATGGGGCGGCTTTTCACGGAGCATTTGGGGCCGGATGGGACACCGTCGCTTGATGAGAATCGTCAGATTCGACTTGATGATCGAGAGCTTCGGCCCAACGTGATGGCGGAAGTGACGAATCGGTGGGACAAGATTGATACCGATAACTTCCGCGAGCTCTCCGATTACGAAGGGTACAAGCGCGAGTTTCGCAATTTGTTCGGGTTTGAAGTCGATGGCGTTGATTATGAAGAAGCGGTGGAAACGGAACTGCTCCTTTCCTAAGAGAGGCTTAGTCCTTCTGTTTCAACCGCGTTGGACGGGTCGAGAAGGACTGCTCAAATGACCGATGCCATATACAAATTGAGCCGTGATTTCAAAATTTCCAAAAGACGATGGTTCGGGGTATGTCGCGAGTATGCCGCGCTTTTTCGGCAGATTCCTGAATGGAGGACAACGTTTTGGAAAGGTGTGCGTGAACTGATACAGAGTGGACAGTTGACAAGAATTGGGGATTTGTCTACTTTGTTGGAAAACAGTTTAGAGCGTCTGGGATTTTGGCAAGGTGCTGATGACAAGCAAATGCGTGTGAAGTTCCAAAAGAGTTCCAGCGGGTCTGATTAGGTAATCTGGAAGGAGGGCAACCTTTGAGGGGTAAGTGGGGGAGGCATGGCGGTCCTGCCCATCGTGAGAAAGTTGCCCAACGAGCGGCTCAACTCGAAGCCGAAGGACATACCCTGACGGCAGGCGGTCAACGCCTTCCTGAGCGTGCCGTCAGAATCCCTGAAGGGAAAATTCGTTATCCTGATATCAGCACAATTGGTCCAAATGGGCAACCTTATTATGAGAACATAGGCAGAACAACGGCTTCGGGGCTTCCTGTCAAACGCGAAAGAGAAGCACTGGAAGACATCAAACGCGCAACAGGAAGGGAGCCAGGCTTTACATCTTATGACCGGTGAATCGCGTCAAAGGAGTGATGAAAGTGAGTCAGACACGTCTTGAGTTTTACGCAACCCCCAGCGAGCAACGAGAGTGGCTCAAGCGTCAGTTTTCAGAACCGGGCATCTGGGGGCTGGTATGGCGTTATGGGGAAGGGTATCGTTATTTTCCGGATGGTCTTTGCGACGTTGAGAATCTCCAGTTTGGGGGTGAAAATGAGGATGAACTCATGCTGTTCCTGGGCCGCAGGGATTTAGCAGAGACACCGGTGTGGAGAGCGACCCCGCGTGGTGACCAGATCGATTTTAAGAAGTCTCGGGCAATTCAGTTTGTGCCTTCACTCACGATATGCAACCATATTCTTCTTGAAGGGCGCATCGCCATTCTGCGTCCGTCGGAGTATCAAACAGATGAAATTCCCTCTAAGCCGTTGCTTCAATGGTTCCGCCAAGTCGCCAGGTCGCTGTATTCATTAAAAGCCCCTGGCACCATCCTCACACAACGCACGGCGGATGGTAGCCAAAAGGAGTGGCAAAGTGTAATCGTCAGTTCTGGCGCAGTGGCATGGCGATGCGCAGGGGGCTGTCTCAAGCAGTTTCCAAAGGGCATGGTAGAATTCGACCTTCAGACAGGCCGGAAAGCCGGAGAGCCAGAAAGCCAGCAGGCCGGAAAGCCGGAAAGCCGGAGAACATAAGAAGCCCATTGGCATTTTTCACGTTTCACGTTTCACGTTTCACGTTTCACGTTTCACGCTTCATGTCTCTGATGAGGAGGGCCGATGATTATCAGGTCTTATGCCAATATTGTCCACCGGATCGAAGCCGCATTATCTCAATCCGAACGTTTCAGTGTATGGAGGCGCGGAAACGTCCGAACCGCAACTCAAGCGTATGAGTTGTACTGCCTGCGGTATACGCCCTCGATCAGAGATACCCCCTTGATTTATCTCTCGGCGGGAATACACGGGGATGAGCCGGCGGGAGTCGTGTGCGCTTTGCATGTTATGGAGCACCTCGCTGCCGGCGATTCGCTCTTTACGCAATATGAATGGGTGGTCTCCCCTTGCGATAATCCATTTGGATATGAACGCGACCTGCGGGAAAACGAAACTGGTATCGATCTCAACCAGACGTTTGATAGACCTGAACAATTTCCCCAAACGTCGTTCATCGTTTCTTCACTCAAAGGGGTTCATGTCCATACCGCAATTGATGTCCATGAGGATTGTGATAGCAGCGGATTCTATCTGTGGGAACGCCGTCGCTCAAGTCGCACCCCGATTGGGCATCAGATTGTCCATCGCGTCGAAACGATCTGCCCTATTAATCGCGCCACAGAAATTGAAGAGCATAAAAGCATCGATGGTGTCATCACGTTGATTGATACGGTTGGTTCTAAGGGGTGGACACGCGGACGTTATCTTGCGGAATGTATTACGGGGTGTTGCCTCGTTCTCGAAACGCCAACGCAACTCGATTTGGAAACGCGGGTTCAGGTCCACCTCACGGCGATACGAACGGCTTTAGAATCTCTGAAACGTGAAACTTGATGCGTGATGCAGAAATGCAGGATTCAAGATGCAGGTCGAAGAGTCTCGCCTAGCGGACATTCAAGATGCAGGATTCAAGATTCAAGTCGTAGAACATGCGGCTCGCTTGTTCCGACTCCCCTTTGAACGAGCGAGCCGTGCTCGTCCGAGAATCGGACACGTTCTACAGGGTGATCGTCTACCGAATTTAACAAAGTCAAGTTAATGCGTTGATTCAATAAAACAAGAGGAAGTGAAATGTTCAAACCCAATCCCATTGAAATATCCTTAGAACGATTAGACAAGGCATACCAATTTTTAGAGGAATCGGTACAATCGGGAAAGCTCCCCGGCGCTGCAATTCAGGTTGCGCGGCACGGCATACCCGTTGCGCCACGTTGTTTTGGGCGAATGTACCTCAAACCCGATTCACCCCCCATCCGCCCGGATACCATCTTTCTCGTGGCATCGGTGACCAAGCCTGTCACGGTAGCCGCAACGATGTTGCTTGTGGAACGGGGGAAGGTCTTGCTTGATGACCCCGTCTGCTCAATTGTTCCAGAGTTTGGCAATAGAGGTAAAGAACAGATACAAATTCGGCATCTGATGACGCATACCTCTGGCTTGCCGGATATGCTCCCTGAAAACCAGCAACTTCGCGAACAGCACGCCCCCTTAAAAGAATTTGTCCGTCGGATATGTGAGTTGGAGCTCGATTTTCCGCCGGGAACAAATATCCAGTACCAAAGCTGCGGGATTGCGATGCTCGGTGAGATTGTCGAGCGGGTCGAGGGAATTTCCCTGCCTGAATTCCTGCGCCGCGAAATTTTCCAACCCCTCGGCATGAACGATACGTCGCTTGGGGCGCACGGTCTTCAAACGGAGCGGATCGCCCATGTGAATGTGGGAGCGGAGATGGATAGTAAGGACTGGACCTGGAATAAGGCTTATTGGTGGAATTTCGGTGCGCCGTGGGGAGGTATGTTTTCAACGGTGGGCGATATGTTCCGCTTCTGCCAGACGTTTCTAAACGGCGGGGAGTACAGAGGCATTCGGGTTTTCAGCCCGGCGACCATACAGGCGATGACGTCCGATCAAACCACACCCATGCCAGGCATTCCGCAACCCGTCAAATTCGGCCAGGCATGGGGACTCGGCTGGCGACTTCAACCGGCGGTCAGTTGGTCCTACTTGGGGAATATGATTTCCCCCGGGTCGTATGGGCACGGCGGGGCAACCGGAACGGTGGTTTGGGTTGACCCGGTACGAGAAATGGTCTGCATTTTATTCACGACCCAACCCAGCGCCTCAAGCGAAGGTTTATTGGGGCGTTGCTCGAATCTGGTTGCGGCATCGGCGGTGTAGACATGCAACGGTGAGGTATGGTGGTTAGATAATACCAATTCAAATTGGCATGTTTCAGAAACCTCTTTACACGCTTTGCGATTGGAAGGATGGAAGATTGGAAGTGATCTTCCCCATCCGTGCAGAGCCTGCTCCCCGAGGGATCGGGGCAGGCAGATCTATCGGAGTTTCCTGCTCTCATCTTTCCATTCCTTCGCTTCGCTCAAGGACAAGCTCTTCCAACGTGTCAAGTCATTTTCTGGAAAATTTGAAACATGCCTACCTCGCCAATGTCACATTAGAAATGGGATCCAATTGTAGCCCAACTTTCTAAGTTGGCCAACCGAGGACATCAGCCGCGGGGGCCAAGATAGAATCTTGGGCTACAGGGAAATGTGACATTGGCGAACTACTTATGTGTGAAATTTCTATTGACAAATCCACTGCTAACCTTTATAATAATTGGGCAATTTCAGATGGGCCTATAGCTCAGTCGGTCAGAGCAGCCGGCTCATAACCGGCCGGTCCTAGGTTCAAATCCTAGTGGGCCCATCATTCTCCTGCCTCAACCTACTGATGCTGTTATGGGGCGTTAGCTCAGCGGTACGAGCGCTATCCTCACACGGTAGACGTCATTGGTTCAAATCCAATACGCCCCATCCCTTCTGTTCGTAGTCCCTTTCTGAACCAGAAAACCGCACACTTTACGAGACTCGCCTAAAAACGGGTCATTCCATCACTCCCAGAAAAGCAACACGCCCGAAAAAGCGAACCCGTGGCGTGAATACTCGTTTTGGTCTGTGTTGACTCAACATAAAAAAAGCCCAAATCTTCACTTGACACCGTTCAAAAGACATGCGACAATATCAAGACTTCGGAAAGGACTTGAGAAAGGAGTAATAACTGATATGTGTACAACAGACGAACGCGCCAAATGGCGCAAATATCCCAAGATTCTGGAAGCCATGGAAAAGAAAGGGTACTTTGACATGACGCCGGAGGAGCGGGTTCAGAAGGGGTTGGAAGCCAATCGGAAACTATTTGAAGTGTTTAAGGAACTTGATATTTACGAAGAGGGAAAAGAGGCTCTCAATGAAATTCGGGGAGGAGGTATTGCATGATTGCACGAATCTTTCCTTTTATCGGTTCGCCTCTCCCCGAAATTGTTTATCTGGATACCTCTTTCGTGTGGGAGGTTAATAATCCAAGTGCTGCGGATGCAATCAGACAGGCTGAGTGTAGAGCCTTTATCGATCTACTGACCCAAGCAAGGATTATGATGGTGATCAATTCCTGGGTCCTCCAAGAGTTACGTCATGTGATTCTCATAGGAGTTTATCGTAAAGAGGCTCAGAGAAGGCAGATGAGTTGGAGACGACTTTTCCGTCAAGATAAAAGCTTGATGCCAAGCCGCCGCATCACGACAAAACTCGTGCAGTCTACTATATCCCATTCCTTATCAGCGTGACGTTTGAAAAACTCAATCGCTTGCCTTTCTAACTCTTCATCGACTCGGATATAGTTGATTAGCTTGGCTTTATCAAAGGCGAGGATGTCTGTAAGAAATGTGACTGCGATATGATGTCCCAGTTCTCACTGGATATGCTTCGCCGCTTCGACAACACAGAGATTTGTCGTCACGAGTTTTTCTTTGGCATCCTGAAGTTGTCGGTGTACGGTTACCACCACCCTATGAAATCGATCCTTCGTGGCTTTTAACGAGATCCAACCAGAAGCATCCATGAAAAAACTTGATCGTCTCACCTACTTCTTGCCCTTTCCATAATGCTCTTGGAGGTATCGATCTACTGTATCGACAGAACCCTCACCTAAAGGCATGCCGATTCTTTCCTTAAGTTGCTCTCTCGTATAGTATTTGCCCATAACCAAATATTTCTTGGGGCACTTGTTCTTATTAGACTTTTTGCGTTTTGGCGTTGTCATCTTGAGTCAGCCCTCCCTTTCTGATTATCACTGAATTTTCAGCAAAAACAATCTGGGATTCATCACAAGAATGATCAGATATTATAACAGCCTGCTCTCGTTTCTGCAATAGGAATTCCATTGGCATTCCACACAACGACCTCTTGACCACTTTCATCAAGCTGACACACTTGGATAAATTCGATATTCTGACAATAACATGACATGCCATCGAAAGCTTCATCATTGACATAAAAGTTAATCCCCTCCATCATGCGATCTCTCACATTTTCAACGGCTAACTCACAAAACGCCAGGGGCTCAGTGCCGATTTCTGGCAAATTTAACTGCTGCACGCCATCCAGCTTCATTGTCACTGTATAGGCCCCTGCACACTGTACTGCATACGAAGCATGAATAATTAGATTCGTTCTCCGGCGGCTGCCACTTTCCTCAGAATCTCCAAATTCCAAAGTCATCCACCGCACCTGATCCAACTGATATAGATGAAAGTCAGGAATCACTTTTCTAATCTCATCTTCACCGAGTATCATCGTTTCTCTCCTCTATCGAATACACTGGCTCCCCGGATGACATAATCCAACAATCATTGACTTATCTCATCTGGAGATACACCAGGCCAAACATTGCTACCTGTCTCTGGATTTCTCACCGGCTGACCTGTTACTGGATTGCGACGGTGGTGATGCGGATTCGGATGTACCGAAGGCTCACCGTGGTCTGTATAGTGCGTTTGCCCAATCATGCGTCCATATTCATCATAATGACTGACTCGCTTATAAGTTTCACCCTTTGATCGACTGCATCAGCCTGTCCCGATCTGTCGGGGGGCTAAAAACTCAAGTCCACTCAAGTGGACTGAACCTGGTTCCAGTAGAGCGTCCCGATGATGTAATCCTTCAATTCCTCCGCGCTTGCCACCTGGCTTAAAAAAGCGTAAAGTTCATCCCCTGTGAAAGGAAACAGTCTGAAAAGTTACCGCCGGACGGCCTGGGGCTTAAAAATCTCTTTACATTTGCAAAGACCTAATGTATAATTGGGGCAAAAAGGGATAAAATGCCTCGCATCAAAGTGCTTGTGAGTCGCACCATTGAAGACAAAATTTCTTCCAGACACCATATCACAGTTGATGAAGTGTGGGAAATGTGCCATAACACAGATGCAAAATCCGTTTTTTATCAAAGTCCCCGCAAGGGTGAAAAAAGATACTTGGCATTGGGGCAGACGTTCGCCGGTCGGTACCTTGCGGTTGCATTTGTGAGACCGGCCACTGATACGGTCCGAATTATCACAGCACGTGATATGAAGCCCAACGAACGAAGACGATACCAGCAAAAAAGGAGGCGATAAGCGCATGTTAAAGAAACCGATTCCAGAATTCAAATCCGATGAAGAATTTTCCGATTTTGTTAATCAAAATGATATGACAGAATACGATTGGCAAGAAACGGAGGAGATTCAAATTGAACGTGTGCCGAAAAAGGCGGTCAATCTGCGTCTCCATCCTTACGTCCTCAACAATGTCAAAAAGATTGCAGCGGCACGAAAAATGCCTTATTCAACGCTGATTCAACAGTGGCTCGCTGAACGGGTGGCCCAGGAGAAAGTGCTTTCGGAGCATTCAGCCGAGATTGGTATTTAATGCTCCAGATGATGCAACACAAGTAGAGCATGCTGCCAGCTTGTTCAAGGAGTTCTTAAGACGGGCTCGTTCTTGCTTTTGACACTCTTCCTATTATATTTCTGGCTTGCGTCTGTTGTCAAATAAAAAAGTCGGTGGAATGAGAAAGAGCGTCAGTCCTTAGAACCATAATCCTCGTTATCTCAACATAAAAAAAAGCCCGTATATCAAATCTTCACTTGACACCGTGCAAAAGACATGCGACAATATTAAAGATTCAGAAAGGTACTTTAGAAAGGAATGACAACTGATATGTGTACAACAGACGAACGCGCCAAATGGCGCAAATACCCCAAGATTCTGGAAGCCATGGAAAAGAAAGGTTACTTTGATATGACACCGGAGGAACGCCTTCAGAAGGCGAGAGAAATTACTAAAAAGCTGGTTGGCAGCGGCGTCGGTAGTTATGAAGGCGGAAAAGAGGCACTCAACGAGATGAGAGGAGGAGGGATTGCATGAGCGCACGAATTTCCCCTTTTTTCGGTTCACCTCTCCCTGATATTGTCTATTTGGATACCTCTTTCGTTTGGGAGATTCATAACCCACACGCGGATGCAATTAAACAGGCTGAATGTATAGCATTTCTGGAGCGACTGTATCAAGCAGGGGTTATGATGGTGGTCAATCCTTGGGTCATCCAAGAGTTACGGCATGTAATCCTTGCAGCAGTTTATTACGAAGAAGCCCAAAGGAGACGGATGAGTTGGCGTGCCCTTTTCCGTCGGGATAAGAGTTACATGCCGATAGTCATCCAATCGATCCAACAGGTCGAGGTGCTTGTGGATGCGCTTCCGCTTCTCATGCACCTTCCCATTCATCTTGATGAGACAACCGACGCGGTTGCGCTGGATTTGATGGCTGCCTACAACCTTGATGCCGCTGATGCCTATCACGTTGCCATCGCTCGGGCGGATGGGATTAACTCCTTTGTTACGCTGGATCAAGGCTTCGGCGTCGTGGATACGCTCAATCTCTACACCTGTGATGCGACCCTCCTCCAGAACCAAACCACTGCCACAGAAATCCTGCCCTTCCGTTAGAAGAATCGTTGCATCAGCCTGTAGAACGCGAATCTTTGTTGTCTCCGCATAAAAAAAGCCCGTATGTCCAATACGGGCTTTTTGATTTCAGACGCCCCGATCTCAAGATCAGGGATTTTGAGCAGGTGTGTTTTCATGAGTTGGTTGAGAAGAAGGCGTGCTTGCGGCCCCTGAGATATACTCAAGAATCTCCCGGAGAATCTCTTGTGTTTGTTGGGTCTCTTTTTTTCCAATCCTGGCATTTTCCCACTCCTCGCCTGCCTTCGTGTTCTTTAGTTGCATTGTCATCTGGACGTTGACGCTCTTGCCATCGGGCGATACCGAAACCATTACTTGCTTGCGTCTGTTGCTGCCGAGATCCCAAAAACCGGTGGCATCTGCCCATTCCGTCGTGACTGTTCCTATCTTTTCATTCGCTAAGGCAATCGTATACCCTTTCGTTTGCAACACTTGAATCGCTGTTGCAGTCACGACTGATTTATCAACAGGCTCTGGTACGGTTTCAGTAATCAAGATTGGCTTAAAGGAACAACCAACCAACATGAAAATAATCGACACAGGCACTAAGATACACATCATGCGCTCCTTTCTTAAAGTGAGATTAGAATTAAAATATCCTCCGATAGTCGTCATGACACCACCCAACTGTGGCGCATCAAGTGTATGTTCAAATCGAACCTCAAGCATGATCGTGCTGAGTCGGTATGATACGTCCCATCCGGGCCGGCTCTCCGGCTCTCTTTAATGCCGGACGGCCGGAAAGTGTCAACTTATTTTTGAGGAAATTTGAAACATGCCATTTTCTATAGCTGGAATGAACGGGAAGGCCGCCCGCTCTACTTGAAGCGGCGCACTTACATTTGACATGAACCGATGCTATACACAATGCCCTATCTGACCTTTATCTCACCGCTGTCACTGACGCCTTTATATGTAGCGGTTATGGTTGCCATTCCAGCTTTTTTACCCACAACTGTCGCATAAGAAACGTTTGGGGTGTCGCTTAATACGTCCACCGTTTCTTTGAGGTAGGAAACATCTACAATTGATGAATTCGAGGACTTCCACTTAACATCTCGAGGGTCAAAACCACGCAGTACGCCAAACGCAACCCCTTCGTCATCATAGACTTCCACCCATATCACATCTGTTTCACCAATTCTAATCTCGTTGGCTGTGTCTATGTCAATTTTTATCGATCCGACCTGACCAGCAATTTCATCTTCTCCACACCCAACTGCAACGAGCAATCCCAATAAAAGACCCACAAGCCCTGAAAACACTGCAACCATCTTTCGTGTTGAAAAGTTTGTGGATTTGTTTAATTGGTTGAAAATCATGGTCATTAAGCCCCTCCTTTCTGCTTAGGTGTTCATACTCGTCGCCATTCTTGACAATTTCTATTCGAGAATGGCGACGAGCCTGACGCTGTTTACGTCCTACTATCTGAACGCTCACCTAGCTGGACTCTGTTGCGTTTTTAGGATTGCGTTGATGTTGGTCTGGTCGAGACTATACCATGCACCAGTTGCTACATCAACAATGACTGGAACGAGCCCGGCAAGAACATCAAGTATTATCCAGCCCGCTCCGATACTGTTGGTTATGGTAAAAGTTTGTGTCTCATACTCTTCCTTCTTGAATTCGATGCTGTATGTTTTCTTTGATTCCAATTTAAGACGAACAGGTGCTGTTCCCACTAAATTGCCATTCACGTATACCTTTGCACCAGAGGGATCTGAAGAAAAATCAACATTTTCCGATGTTCCTTTGAAAAGAGTGGCGCAACTAAACAAAAACAATGTTATCGCCAGCAGGCACATAAAGCTAGCAATGTAAAAAAAGGGTTTCATATTAGGGTCTCCTTTCCAATAACGCGGCTTAATTGAAGATCATCTTGCTACTCTTGGACTGACATACTTACCTTTCGCATAATGCCCACATATTGTGTTATGTGAAAGATGAGACAGTATACACTAACTGGTGATTTTTGTCAACAGAAAAATATACTATAAGTTCGTTTTTATATCGATGATCCGATCCCGTCAGATTGTGTTCATCTCCCCCTCTGAGTGCTACAATACCTCAAACTCCATACAAAGGGGAATCTCAGAGGTGCGAACACAAAGTCTGGTATACAAACTGGGAGTCAAGATTCGGATACTGCGAAAAGCGGCAGGATTGACGCAGGAGCAGCTCGCGGAAGCGGCGGATATGAGCGTCAACTTCATCGGGTACGTTGAACGGGGACAGCGTGCGCCATCCATCCAGACGTTGGAGCGGATCGCCCAGGCGTTAAGCGTCGCCCCCAAAGCGTTGTTTGAATTTTCGGATGATGAGGAGAGCGAACTCCTCTGTGACACCCTTCTCGCAACCGCTCGCAAATGTACGCCAGATGACCTTCGCGCCCTCATTCAGGTCGCTAAACAGTTGGGGAACAAGCCGTTGAACGTCAGTAATCGTTGATCTAAATGAGTTCAGGTGTTTGTGGGCACGCATCACGTTTCACGCGTCGCGCATTTTGATATTCACATCCCTACGCCAGATGTGTTATAATGAATCTTGATCGAGAGATACGGTTCGCCCAAAAATAGCCGAGTCAGGTTATATTGGGCAGACTTCCGAAGTTTCAAAACATCAGTGAAGTCGAGACACCTTGGGGTGACTGAAACAATAAGGGTTTTATCTCAAACTTCGGAAGTCTAAGAAAAAACGACAACAAAATCGGGGAGGGAATTGTGCGCAAAATTAGACCTATCGTCTGGTTAATCTTTGTTTTTTCCGGTGCAAGTGGCCTGCTCTACGAAGTCATCTGGACGCGCCAACTGACGCTGATTTTCGGGAGCACCGTGTTTGCTGTGAGTACGGTGCTGACGGCATTCATGGCGGGCCTGGCACTTGGCAGCTTTTACTTTGGGCGATTGGCAGATAAGGAGACGCACCCATTACGATTATACGCCATTCTCGAAGTGGGTATCGGGGTTTTTGCGCTCATCTTCCCCTTACTGTTGAGCGTATTAAACGCAACCTATGTTCTCGTCTATCGCGGGTTACATGTTGCTTTGAATCCTGATCTTATCGGGGCGGAATTTTATTCGCTCTCGCTGATCCGGTTCGTCTTGTCGTTTCTGGTTTTGCTTATCCCATCGACCTTGATGGGCGGGACGCTCCCGGTTCTGAGCAAATTCTTTGTAACGAAGTTGGATCGGCTTGGATTTAACGTCGGTTTGCTCTACGCGCTCAACACGTTTGGCGCGGTTGCCGGTTGCATTGGGGCGGGGTTCTTCCTCATCCAGTTTTTGGGTGTCCAACTGTCTCTCTACTTAGGGGCGGCAATTAACTTGATTGTGGCGGGTGTCGCTTTTGTGCTAGACCGGCAATGGGATTTGAGTGAAGATGGCATTATGAGCGCGATTCATTCCATCCGCGATTCCGCTGTATCACCCGGGAATGCCAGGGAAGCCACTCCGATTTGGCACCTCGTGTTGTGGGCGTTTGCCGTTTCCGGCTTTTGCGCCCTTGCTTATGAAGTCCTCTGGACACGGATTCTTGTATTTTTCCTCGGCAGCACGAGTTACGCCTTCTCGACGATGCTGGCGGCATTTCTCTTTGGAATCGCTTTCGGGAGCTTTCTGTTCGCATGGATGGCGGATCGGATGAAGTCGCTCGTCAGCCTCTTTGGATTGGTGCAGATTGGCATTGGGCTATCGGCTGTCGCATTGATACCGGCTTTTGGGGAGCTGTATGGAATTAGCAGGGCATTCCAGACCGCCTTCGGTGAAGGGCGAATCTGGGCTTTTGTTGCGTGTATCGTCGTGATGATCGTTCCAACCTTCCTGATGGGGGGAAGTTTTCCGATTGTCACACGCATCTACACCGTCAGGCGAGAGCAATTGGGGCGCAGTATCGGCAACGTCTACTCTATCAACACGGTTGGCGCGATCTTCGGGTCTTTTATCGCCGGTTTTATCCTCATCCCCACGATTGGCATCCGTCCGAGCATTGTCCTGATGGCTGTCTTGAATACAGTTATCGGGTGTTTGCTCATCTTCTGGGACCAGAAAGCCGCAATCGACAATCGACAATCGACAATTGACAATCGACAATTGACAATCGACAATCGACAATCGACAATCGACAATCGACAATTCCCCTGGAGGGGCGGGTTAGGTCCGGTGCGGTCGCAACTATTCAGTGGGACAGCAATCGGCGGGGCGATTCTGACCGGCAGTGTGGGGCTGATTATGTTATTCTGGGCAAACACGCCGCTTTTCCTGAAAAGCGCAATCTTTCGCACGCAACGTCCGGGGGATACGCTCATTGCATATAACGAAGAGGTCGATGCCACCGTCACAACGCTGAAGGATGACGAGGGCATCCATCGGCTATATGTGGACACCAATCAAGCCGCGGACGCTTCCCGCTGGGACTCCCCCTCGCATCGCGTCATCGCGCATCTGCCGTTGCTGCTTCACCCGAATCCCAAGCGCGCGCTCGTCGTCGGATTTGGCATGGGGGTCACATCCTACTCGATTACTCAGCACAACGTCCATGTCGATGCCGTCGAGATTTCAAAGGGAGTGATCGATGCGGCTCGCAAACACTTCAGCGATGTGAATCACAACGTTCTCGATAGCCCGCTGTTCAATTACACCATCAATGATGGGCGAAACTATATCCTGATGACGCAGAACAGATACGACATGATTTCCACAGGAATCATTCACCCGCTGGTCAGTTCGGGGAGTTCTAACATCTACACGGCAGATTTCTACAGGTTGTGCAAGCGAATTTTAACGGAAGATGGGATTATGTGTCAGTGGGTGCCCCTACATCGGCTCCCCGAAGACCACTACAAGATGATTGTGCGGACGTTTCAGGCGGTGTTCCCACACACGACATTGTGGTACAAATACACGCCAGATTTCGTCATCTTGATTGGCACACCGGAAAAACTTCAAATCAACTATAAGGATTTCATGGCAAGAGCGCAGATACCGAGTATCCGCGAAGGGCTCGCCCATGATGACCTTGATGGCATATCGTTGCTTGATTCGTTTATGATGGGTGAGGATACGGTCCGACAGTATGTCGGCGATGGCCCCATCCACACAGACAACCGTCCGCGCCTGGAGTTCTTCCGTGCGAAAGACCTCGTGAATACGACCTACAAAAACATTGAGGGCATGGCAAAATATCGAGAACGGGGGACGCCTTTTTTAACCAATTATGGCGACACGATGGCGGAGAAAACTGACGTGCGGAAGCAACTGAATCTCTACTTCGATGCCACGCAAAAGCTCATCCAGGGACAGGTCGAATATGCCAAAGGGGACTATGAAAGAGCAATCGGATTTTTTAATCGTGCCCTCGCCATCAACCCGAACGATGCCACCATTCGATATAACCTCGGGGTTGCCGCTGGACTCATCCGTGAGGGGGAACAGGAGGAACTGGTGCAACTCGAACAGCTTGTCAAACAGGCTTTGCAAAAAGACCCGCGAGACGCGGAGGGCCATCGTCAACTCGCGATTATCTACGAAGGTCAAGGAAAATTGGCTGAATCGGCGGATGCGCTCGAGGAATCACTCAAATATCAACCCAATCGCCCGGATGTTTATTTGCTGCTGGGGCCACTCTATGAACGTCAGGAACGCTACGACGACGCCTTGCGGACCTATCAAAGGCTTGAGGCGTTAGAACCGAATCTCCCGAGTGAAATCTTTGCCGTCATGGCGTCGATCTATCTGCTGAAGAAAATGGGGCCCGAAGCCCTCGAATACGCCCAGAAGGCATTGAAGGTGGATGCCAATTCATGGCGCGTCCATAATCTATTTGGCAATATCTACGCGGCTGAGAATAAGGTTCAAGCGGCGTTGGATTCATACCGCCAGGCGATTCAACTCGCTCCGAATGAGCCAACCCCGTATAGCGATCTGGCGAGATTGTACTTCGCCCAAAGACGATACGATGAAGCGTTGAAAGCCATCGACGAAGCCATTCGTCTTGCTCCGGATGACCCGTACTTCCAGGAGCAACGCCGGCAGATTCAGGGGGCGATGCAGTAATTCGTGAAACGTAAAACGTAAAACGTGATGGGAAATTTGGTGGGTTGGCATTTTTCGCTCGGTTAGGTGATTTATCAGTAGATTTCGGGATATGTGAACAAGAGTTCGGATATTACGTTGTTAGGTGAAATGGGCAAAAATCAGAGCGGTGAGTACCGCTTTTGTGAGGAGGGTTAAATGAGTCGTGAGCAACTCCAACTGAATAACGCTTTGGAAGCGACTCGCCGATTTGTACACGAGCACTTTCCGAAGGCGTCGCTCGTTCTGCTTGGCGGGAGTTGGGCTGTCGGACAGGCGCATGTAGATTCAGACCTGGACCTCGTTGTAATTGATGAAAGTGTCGAGCGAGTATTCTTTGAGGGGGTAGCGTTTGATGGTTGGATTGTCGAGGTGTGTGCCATATCTCCCAATTATGTCCAGACCTTCTTTGAGAATTCTGCAAAGTATCGTTCAGCCCCAGTCCCAGGCCAAGTGATCGATGCGGTCCTTGTGAAGGGAACTCCGAGCATCGCAGACACGATCCGAGCATTAGCTAAAAAGGTGCTGGCAGGTGGCCCCACGCCCCTCACTGATGCGGAACGATCCGAGGTGCGTTATGACACTACGCTTTTGAGAAATAATCTTCAGCACGCGTCGAAGGAAGCTCTTCCGGCACTATCCGCTATTGCTCACACCCAGCTTTCCCGAGCAGTACTGGATGCCGCCGATCGATGGCGTGGCGAGCGGAAGGCCCTTCGTAGACTCGTCAGGGGTGTGGATGCCGTTCTTTCGGATCGTCTGGACGCTGCCCTTTTTTCTGGATGTGAAGGAGATTCCAGGCCAATGATTGAAGTATGCAACATCGTGCTCGACCAGCTAGGGGGACCATTGCGAACCTATCCAAGATTTTCTGCCTGATAGAAACACAATGCCCACTTCACCTAACACCGGGTTGCCGGCTTCAGTCGCTTCGCTCCTTTAGCTCAACTCTTGCCCGACCACGCCGTTTGCCAAAGAGCGGGCAAACGGCGCGCCCGTGCTGCGGGTTCGGCAACCCGCAGGACGTTATCGGCCATCATAAGGATATGATTTATGGCAATTGAGACAATTTATGATGATATTCATTCTGAGCGGATTGCTTTTGGCCCCCATTTGATTCAACGAATGTGGGAGAATGGTATCTCAATCGATCAAGTTTTAGACACCATTCTGACAGGCACAGTCAACAAAAAGGAGAGAGATGAACGTTCTCATGGTAAATTCACGAAATATACACTTTCAAAGGGCAGTATCGTGGTTGTAGTCAAGGATTGTAAACCAGGATTTATTATTACAGCGAATCGGAGGAGGTAATTATGATGCAGTGTCCAAATGGCTGTTCAGCCCCTATGGAAGAAAGAAAGGAAGAAAGGATCTTCCATCGTCATTGCGAGCCCGTCGTTATTTCGGACCTGACCTTGTATTTCTGTCCAAACTGTGGCCAAGAGTCGATGCCTTTGTCATCAGCAAGAATGGTAGAGGTGATCTTAAATGGGAAAGTCAAACCATCCGGCAAGTTTACGGCAGAATTGTACGAAATGAGTGCTATTGGGTAACGGCCGATAGCACATAAGCGGTTTCACTACGCTTCACCAATCCTGCATCTTGAATCTTGTGCCATTCAGGATTCAAGGTTTCGACAGGTGGAACACTCTCGGAACGGAGTCGAAGACTCTCGGAACGGAGCTCAACCCGGCGGATGCAAGATGCAGATACATCATGAATCCGTGGAACCAACTGTAAGTCCTATATTGGTTTCTTCAAAGAAATCCACCGTGTTATAGGAGGTTATTATGAGACTTTCTGGTTGCCCTATCTGTGAATCAAAGCAGATGAAGATTGTGAAAGGGGAAGTTCGTTTTCACACACACAAAGGGGATATTGTTGTTCCTGATGTAACGAGACGAAAATGCCTGGCTTGTGGCGAAGAATTTTTTGACCATCAAGCGAACTTAGTTCTGGACGCCTATCGCCGTCAGAAGAGAGCAGTCGCAATAGCATCTTATTAGGGCCTTATGCTAGCACTTTGTCAAGGCTCAATTGATGGGTTCGTAGTGGCGACTTCAGTCGCTTCTTCAATGCCCTATGGAGGTTATCCGTTTCGCCTGAGCACGAAAGAACTCATTGAAGTAGGCAACCCGACCCTCCCGGTTCCTATTCAAAATCCCCATGAAAGGAACGAATGCGCCGAGATTACGATTCCGCTTACAAAGCTTTTTACGAACGACTGTTTCAGGGATGGCAGATACCTGTTGAAACCCAGGTGGAAGTGGGCAGGCGAGCAAAAACGATTGATGTCGTCATCAAATGTGAGACGGAAGAACACCGCCTCCGGCTCACAGGCACAGCCTTTGCGTTTGTCCGCCGGATTAACTCGTTGGAGCTCAAGTCGCCAGAGGATGCGCTGGACGTGTCCAATTACATGCTCATCCTCTCACGGGCGTATGGATTGTTGGCAAAGCAGCCGACGGAGGCGGAGCAGCTTCCGACGAATGCAACGTTGACCATTCTCACGTCAGTCCGTCCGACAAAGATCTTGGATGACCTGCAACCGGAACTGGGCTTCTTTCCAACATCAGAGCCGGGCGTCTATCTGTGCAACAATCAGCCCATCGAAACCCGGATTATTGTGGCAACAGAGCTGGAGGTCATTGAGAAAAACTTCCCGCTGTTAATTCTTGCCAAAGGGCAGAAACTGAAAGAATTTTTGGAAGAAATTATCAAAAGAGGATTAACCGAGTATCTGGAGGTCTTATTTCAAGTTGGGGTTGACCCCGACACTTTAATCGAAGGAGTGAGAGAAATGGCAAAGCGAGGAACACAATTCCAAATTAATCTGGAGCGGGCCGTGACGGCCTTGCTTGAGGTTTCCCCGGAAAGCGCCTGGAGGATTGACCCCCTCCGTGAATTGCTGGAGGAAGGGGAGAGGAATGCTAGGGAGGCAACAGAGAAGGCACTGATTCAAGCCAAACGGGAGGACCTCAGTCTGCTTCTGGAAAGTAGGTTTGGTCAACTTCCAGAAGCGATTGTGTCGAAGTTGGAAGCCCTGCGTGATGTGGCTGAACTGGATAGGCTGTACCGGCTTGCCCTTCGCGCACAGACGCTGGACGAACTTGGACTTTAGGTTCATTTTCGGCTTGAGTGAGGTTTACACGTTTTCATTCTTCAAAAAAACATCAAAATCCAAGATGCAGAGATACTCGCAAGGCTATGAATCCTGCATCTTGAATCCTTGAATCTTTGAAACGTTTGAGGAGTTCAAAAACATGCAGATTCAATCACCCAAAGGGACGAGAGACCTCCTCCCTTCAGAAATTCAAACGTGGCAGTGGGTCGAAACGGTTGCGCGATCCGCTTTTGAGACTTATGGGTATCAAGAGATTCGCACGCCGATCTTTGAAAGCACAGACCTTTTTGTGCGAGGGGTTGGCGATACCACGGACATCGTCGAAAAAGAGATGTACACCTTCAATGACAAAGGCAACCGGAGCATTTCATTGCGTCCAGAGGGCACAGCGTCAGTGGTCCGTGCCTGTCTTCAGAATCGCCTGTTGGACAGCGGCGCCAATGTCTTGAAACTCTACTATATCGGCCAGATGTTCCGCTACGACCGACCACAAGCCGGGCGGTATCGGGAGTTTTGGCAGGTCGGTGTGGAGGTGTTTGGCGCAGCCCATCCGGCGGTCGATGCGGAAGTCATCGCCTTGGGGAGCCATTTCTTTTCGAGGCTCGGCATCAAAGACCTGACGCTACACCTCAATAGCATCGGCGACCCGGTGTGCCGCCCCAAATATGTTGAAGAGCTCGAGGTATTTGCGAAGGAACATCTTGATCAGCTCTGTGGAAAGTGCGTCGCACGCCACGAACGCAATCCGCTACGCATCCTCGATTGCAAAGAGAGCGGTTGCCGTGCCGTGGTTGCTGACGCGCCGCGCTTCTCCGACTATCTGTGTGAAGCGTGCCGCGAACACTTCGATTCGGTAAAAAAATATCTTAATCTCCTGGGAATCGACTATCACGAAAATCCGTACATTGTGAGGGGGTTGGATTACTACTCCCGCACAGCGTTTGAATTCACCGCGGGTGGACTTGGCGCACAAGACGCAATCGGCGGTGGTGGACGGTACGATTATCTCGTCGAAGAGCTCGGCGGGGCACCAACGCCCGGCATCGGGTTCGCGCTCGGCGTGGATCGGATGGTCATCGCCTTAGAAGCCCAGAACGTCAGTGTTCCGACGCACCCACCGGTGGATGTTTACATCGCGGTGTTGGGTGCGCCCGCGATGCCCGTTGCCGTCCAGTTAGCGCAACAGTTTCGCGATAAGGGGCTCAAAACCGACCTTGAGTATAACGGGCGCGGCTTACGGGCGCAAATGAAGACAGCGAACAAACTGAATGCGCGGTGTGTCGTGATGATCGGCGAAGATGAAGTCAACAGGGGCTCGGCAACCGTGCGGAATATGGAAAGTGGGGCGCAACAATCCGTTGCGTTCGCGCAGTTGGCAGAGGTGTTAGGTTCATTCGTCCATTAGTTCAGGGGTATAAAGATACAGGATTCAGGATACAAGATTCATTAACGCCCATTGAAGAAATCTTAATCTATTCGGAGGACACGACCTTTATGAGTGACAACGTTCAAGAAAAACAGGAACTGAAAACCTTGAAACCGGAAGACATCGTTGCGATGAAGGGACTCGGTGGGGCGGCTATCTCGCCCGATGGTAAATGGGGGACTTTTGTCCGCTCCGTCCCCGTTCTCGAAGCGGAAAAGAGCGAACACCGAAGCCACATCTGGCTCGTTTCAGTAGGGCAAGCTGCCAGCTTGCCTGACGTAAGTGGGAGCGCGAGGCTCCCCGATGGAGCGGGGCAGGCTCTGCCGAGCCGTGAACCCTTCCAATTGACGAACGGCCCAAACGGGGATGGGGACCCACAGTGGTCGCCCGATAGCACCCGCATCGCCTTTGTCTCCAAACGGAATGGCGATAAGAATCAGATCTGGATGGTTCCCATCGGCGGCGGTGAGGCAAGGCAACTGACTCACACGAAGAACGGCGCGTCAACCCCGCGCTGGTCGCCTGACGGAAAACGGATCGCGTTCCTGATGCAGGAGAAGGAGAGCGAGGCGGAGGAAAAACGGAAGAAAGCCAAGGACGACCCGGTGATTGTGGGTCAGAATGACTTCAAGCAGACGCACCTGTGGGTCATCGATGTCGAAACGATGGAGGCGGAACCTGAGCTCCTCTTTACGCTACCAGAAGGCAAATCGGACCAGGGTGACGAAAAAGAACAAGATCAAAAAGACAAATCCCAGCGATTAACAGAAGGGGGTTGCCATGTCAGCGACCCACGGTGGTCGCCGGATGGCAAACAGATGGCGTTTGTTTCCGCGCCTTCACCGAAATCAGATGACACAATGTTCAAGGCAACGGTTCAGATTTTGGATGTCGAAACGAAAGCCATCCGAAAGCTGACACCTTATGATGGGGGTGAGAGCGCGCCGCGGTGGTCGCCGGATGGAACACTGATTGCCTTTTTGTATTCTCCAGAAGGTTACGGCCAGCGAGACCCCCATATCATTCCGGTAGAAGGTGGAATGCCAACAAACCTCACGTTGGCTTTTGATCGCAATACGGATACGCCCGTTTGGTCACCCGATGGAGCAACCCTCTACTTCGGGGCGATGGATGGGGTCCGCCGCCATCTTTACGCCATCTCTCCTCTACCCCCTGTCCACGGGGGGGCAAAGGTGGGTGAGATTCGCCGCATCACCCAGGGCGATTGCGTCATCGGGGGAATTTCGGTCGCCGATGATGGAGATACCTTTTTGTGCTCCCGTGCAACGTTGCACACGCCAGCCGACCTCTGGGCCGGCTCCCTTCACACCGGAGAACTCAGACAGCTCACAAAACTGAATCCACAAATTGAGGACTTCGCCTTGGGTAAAACGCGAGTGATTCGGTGGAAGAGCAGCGATGGGCTTGAGATTGAGGGCTTATTGTGTTTACCTGTTGGTTATGAAGAAGGGAAAAGCTATCCGCTGATCGTCGAGCCGCACGGCGGTCCACACGGCGGTGCCCGCGATTTAGGGTTCAAACCGCAGTGGCACTACTTCAGCGGCGAAGGCTTTGCCGTCTTCGCACCGAACTTCCGCGGCAGTGATGGATACGGACGCGATTTCGCCAGAGCGAACTTTGGCGATTGGGGCATCGGTGATTATCAGGACATCATGACCGGCGTTGATAATCTTATCGAACAGGGGATTGCCCATCCGGAGCGCCTGGTCGTCGGCGGCTGGAGTTACGGCGGTTATATGACCGCGTGGATGATTACCCAAACGGATCGATTTAAGGCGGCAATGAAGGGGTGCGGCATCACCAATCACGTCAGCATGTATGGGCAAACCGATATTCCGAGCTTTATGCAGCTTTACTTTGCAGATGGGTCGCCCGCTCAACAATTGGAACTGTACCGCAAGCTCTCGCCAATGAGTTACACCCACCGTGTCAAAACCCCGACGCTTATCCTCCACGGCGCGGAGGATAAGCGCGTCCCCTTGCCTCAATCGGAGGAATTTTACGCCGTGCTAAAAGCCGTCGGTGTCGATGTCGAGTTTGTCAAATACCCCCGCGAAGGTCATGGGATTGGCGAGCCACGCCATGCGCTAGATGTCCTCAAACGTCAGTTGGCGTGGTACAAGAAATATGTGACGTAACCGGGAAGCCAGGAGGAGTGGAAGGGGGACGATAGGAAGAAAGGAGATTCACAATGTCAAATAATTCAGTGATTGTTAAATCTGAAGACTTGCAAAAATTTATAGCCCTGAAGCCTTGGATCCGAAAGGAACTCGGCGTATACAAAGAAGCGTGCGAGGCGTTCGCTCGGAAGGTAAGTCAACTTAACGGCGTGCTTGCCATCGGTGCCGTGATGTACCCTGGGCATGTAGATATCTGGACATTAACAGATCGACGAGATTGGGATTTGGACACAGCAATTATCGATTATTTGATTGAGGTTGTGAAAGAGTCCCCCGAAGATCTTTTGTTCGATTTTATGATTGTAGACCAAAAAGAACATTTCCCTCAAGAGGCAATCGTACTTTATGAAAAGGGTGAATAATGTCAAGTCAAGTTGAACACGAAGAACAGGCCCAACGGAATGAAACATTCTTTCAATCGCTGGACAAAACTGTTTCTATCAATCGTGAATGGCTTGTCACAGCGGCTTTTTATGCAGCGTTACATTGGATTGAAGCGTATTTTGATAACCAGCACAATTTCCACTCTAAATCCCATGATATGCGCAATACGGCTGTGATGCGGTTAGGATTGCCTATTGCCAACAAGTATTTGAAGTTGCACAGAGCAAGCCGTGAAGCGAGATACCTGATGCACCAATTTACACGAAAGGAAGTCGAAGATCTCATCAACCTTTCATACCAACCGATAAAGGATTTCGTACACAACGTTCTCTATCCGCCGACCTCTACTTGAGTGGACTGGTCCTCATATAATCTTGAGAAAAAGCTACACTGGAGATGAATATGCACAGAATTATCATCCGAAACTTCGGCCCCATCCAAGCTATTGAATTGGATGTAAAAGATATTTTGGTGTTTATCGGCCCTCAAGCAAGTGGCAAAAGCACCATTAGCAAAGCAATCTATTTTTTTCGGTCATTAAAAGATGACTTGCTGAAGTACATTCTCGAATCTGTTGAGAAGCAAAACTTTGAAAAGTCGTTGGGAACGTATGCGAAACGTGTGAGGGAAAAGTTTCTTAACTTTTGGGGGCCAACGATGCACCTTAAGAAAATTTACCTCGAGTATGATTACGACAACGGAGTTTCTATAAGTATTAATCTACAAGACGGATACGTGAACCCAAACCTTAACAAGGAATTTAAGGACAGATTCTCCGCTATTATCCAAGAAGCACGGGCCTTTAATAAAAGCGCTGGAAGGCGAAATGTGAAATTCCTATCCTCTAGTGAAATCCTTGCACGAGAAACTGAAAGACAATCTTTCGTCGAGAAAATCGAAAAATTAGCGAGCGATCTGTTTAACGATGACAAAGACTTGATTTTTATTCCTGCAGGTAGAAGTCTTTTGGCAACGCTAGCAGATCAAGTGCAATATATCCATCCACATAGGTTGGATTACCCAATGAGGGCGTTCGTCGAAAGAATCAAGGAATTAAAACCGCTATTTTCAAAGAGTTTTGATGAACTGATAACCGACAAGAAGATGCTCACATACGAAAAAATCGATTTTGAAACCCTATCTCTTGCTAGAAAAATTATCGATACCATTCTTAAAGGGCGTTATCAGTTCGACAGTGAGGGAGAAAAACTATTTATTGATTCTGACACGTACGTCAAACTGAATTATGCTTCATCAGGTCAACAGGAGTCCATCTGGATTCTGTTGTTGATTTTTTTACTCATTCTTGAAAATCAGGATGTTTTCATTATTTTTGAAGAACCCGAAGCCCATCTATATCCTGAAGCTCAAAAAGAAGCGATTGACCTTATTTCCCTGTTAGCGAATTTAAGACAGAACCAGATTATCATCACAACGCATAGCCCATATATACTTTCATCCTTCAACAATTTGATCTATGCCCATTTACTTGGCTCCAAAAAACCAAAGGAGGTAGATGGCCTCGTGGACCGACATCTCTGGATTGACCCTAATCGAATTGGGGTTTTTATGGTTGCGGAAGGGGTGATGACAAATATCGCAGATGAAGATGTTCCGTTAATCAAGACGGAGGCGATTGACAGTGCTTCTGAGAAAATCAATCATACTTTTGACAAATTATTCAATCTGGATAACGAATGATGAATTGCGCGAAAGTGGAAAATCATAAATGTGCTTCTTGTAATACGAATAGGATTATCACTGCTCAAGAGAAAGGCCGTATTTATCGTCTGAACAATCCATCTGGTAAAAAATTTTGTAAGGTACAAATTGATGGATGCTATATTGATAGCAAGCAAGGTAAAAGGTGCGACTATCTGATTATTGACTGTGAACGGAACCGTTTTTATTTTGTCGAGTTGAAAGGAAAGGATCTCTTAACTGCTGTTGAGCAAATCGACCAAACTATCAGCTACTTTGAAGGTGAGTTGAATGGAACGGTGTATGCTCGAATTGTCTTAACCAAAGTGTCAGTTCCAAACATAGAAAACAACCCTAAAATCCTGAAATTGCAAAGACGACTCAAGCAATTGGGCGGAAACCTTACCAAAAAATCAGGGCAGTTGGAGGAAACGATTTAACTCTGGAGTTAAACAAAACCGGGGGGACCAATGACCAAAAATTTATCCATTACAGACCCAAAACTTTACCCAATTTACGACAAAGTTCGAGCGGAAAGGCGTCTCTCGTTTGAAGACGGAGTGACGCTCTATGAAAGTCCCGACATTGTTGGCGTGGGGTATCTTGCCAACATCGTGCGAGAGCGCAAAAATAGGAATTTCGCATACTACAATATCAACCAGCACATTGACTACTCGAACGTGTGTATCCTGCACGCCCGGTGTCATTTCTGCGCTTTTGCGCGGAAAAACATCAAGACAGAAGGGGCGTGGGAGATGAGTGTCGATGCGTTTCTC
The DNA here is from genome assembly GCA_964577695.1 of uncultured bacterium. Taxonomy (GTDB): domain Bacteria; phylum Poribacteria; class WGA-4E; order WGA-4E; family PCPOR2b; genus CAZOAL01. The sequence goes on from CAZOAL010000005.1 coordinate 147,289, forward strand.
GATAAGGCGATGTATTCCATCCGACACGGCTGCACAGAGATTCACAGTGTCGGTGGGTTGCACCCCAAGTTGCCGTTTGAATACTACCTCGAAATCCTCCGCGGTCTCAAGAAACAGATGCCGCAAGTCCATTTGAAATTTTTTACTGCTGTGGAGATTCATCACTTTTCTCGCCTGTTCAAGCTGTCGATTCAGGAGGTCCTGATTGCCTTGCGTGAGGCGGGTTTAGATTCGCTGCCGGGCGGGGGCGCGGAGATCTTTGCGGAGGAAACGCGGAATAAGATCTGCCCCGGCAAACTCAGCGCGGAGGGGTGGCTTGATGTCCATCAACAAGCGCACGAACTCGGTATATCAACCAATGCAACGATGCTCTACGGTCATCTTGAAACCGTCGCAGACCGGGTAGACCACCTCATCCGTTTGCGCGAACAACAGGATAAATCGGGCGGTTTTGCCACGTTTATCCCGCTTGCATTTCACCCGGCAAACACCCGCATGGCGTACCTGTCGAGTACATCCGGCTTAACAGATTTGCGGAATATCGCGGTTCCCCGACTGATGCTGGACAACTTCCCGCATATTAAAGCCTATTGGATCATGATCGGGATGAATACGGCGCAGGTGGCTCTGAGTTTCGGCGCAGACGACATCGACGGGACCGTGACAGAGGAGAAGATTACGCACATGGCTGGCGCGTCAACGCCTGAAGCCGTCACTGTAGAAGAGATTACTCGTTTAATCGAAGAAGCTGGCAGAATCCCTATTGAACGGGATACACTCTACAACGAAGTCATCCGAAAGGGGAATCAATGGTACAGAAAAGCCGCGTGAAAGTTGGGGCGGTTTCATACCTCAACACAAAGCCACTGATTCATCCCCTTTTGGAGCAGCCACAATTTCCCGGCAGTGCGGAGATTGAACTGCTCCTTGATGTTCCGAGCCATTTGGCAGACGACCTGAAGCGGGGGGCGCTTGACGTTGGATTGATTCCAATCATCGAATATTTTCGCCTGAACGCCCCCGGCTATCGCATCATTCCCCACATTTCGATCGCCTCGCGTGGGGCGGTTCAAAGCATCCAGCTCTTCAGCCGGGTGCCGATTTCTGACATCCGTCGCGTCGCACTTGACACGAGCTCACGCACTTCTCGCGCCCTTGTACAAATTGTGCTTGCTGAAAAATATCAGCTTCACCCTGAATTCACTTCTTGTCCCCCTCCCCCCCCTCAATCCCCCCCCAATTTGGGGGGGGGAAAAGGGGGGGCAGAACCCCAATCCGTGGATGCGGATGCTGTCTTGCTGATTGGGGATGCTGCATTGAAGCGGCTCGGTTCGACCCATTACGCCTTAGACCTCGGTGCGGAGTGGGATGCGTTGACGGGGTTGCCGTTCGTTTATGCCTGTTGGGTGGCGCGGGGAGCTGTCGAGCTCGGAAATGTCCCCCAAACCCTGCAGCGAGCGAAGGAACTTGGCATCAATCAGATTCCTGAGATCGCACGGCTCGAAGCTCCAAAGCTCGGTTTTCCTGAAGATTTCTGTCGGGCTTACCTCACTCATCATATCTTCTACGACCTCGGCGATGCGGAAATTGCGGGGCTCATGAAGTTTTATGAACTTGCGGTGAAGTCTGGTCTTGCGGCACCGGGCGTCTCGTTGAAGTTTGCGTGATTTTAGCATAACGGCTCATACTCATGAGGAGTGTAAAAATGAAAGAAATCGAATTGACAGTTCCTTCCTGGATTGGCGAATCGGAGGTAAAAGCGCAGTTTTTTCGTTTTTTAATGGGTGAAGCCCTGATGAAAGCCGAATATTATCGCAGCTTGATGAAGCCTTTTGAGCGGAAATATTCTACCACATTTCCAAATTTCAAAAAACAAGTTGAGTCATCTAAACAGGAAGATTTCCAAGCGTGGGACGACTTGATTGAATGGGAAGCCTATCACCGTTGTCATGAAGAGTGGATAAAAAAATACGAAGAGATGAAAAATGTTCGGTCAAATCATTGAGATTCTTGATTCTAGCCCAATCATTGCAGATTACGAAATCCATCAACTGATAGAAGAAAGTTCTGCAAGCTTTTTAAGAGTAGAAGTCACTCTCGTGAATGGAAGTCAGCTTTTTATCAAGGAGCTCTGGTTTCCTCATGAAAGCAAGTATTCTTACCATTGGCAAAATGCTGATGGAAAGCTTCTGCTCCGATGGGATAATGCCCCCCATCATCCTGAAATCGCGACATATCCAGACCATAAACATATTGGAGATGCGGTGTTCCCATCAAGTCGCATTTCGATAGAAGAGGTGCTCAGGATAATCAGCGCTCAATTGGATGAGGCTTGATTTTTCCCCAAACATTAGCAACAAATAGGAGTCCTTGAATCTATGACTGAAACCACACTCTTTGATTCATCTTATGAAAGTCGGAAACGTCCGCTGCTGAACCAGGTGCTGGAACAGCTTCGCCCCATCTATTCGGCGGACGAGCTCCGGGTGTTGCGCATCGACAGTATCAGCCGGGATGTCCTCTCACTGCGTTCCGGCCGGGGGTTCGTCAATCGGGATATTCTTGAGACGGTACTGGGCAATCTGCTAGAATGTGTGGCACCCGGCTCGCATAACGCGCCTTACCCGCAACACCAGAAGCGCGATCTGCCAGAAGCAATCGAAGAGGTTGTCGATCAACTCTACGCGATGATCACCCAATCCTTTTTGGCTGTTGCTGACGAAGCACATCTGGAGGACTGCGCCTTAACAACGACATTCGCGTTGCTCTGGGAGTTACCCCGCTTGAAAACGCGGGCATTATGGAATCGCTTTGCCTCCTTGAAGGACCCCGCCGTATGGGATGCCTACCTTCTTCACAATGGGGTATGCCGGGAAAAACTGGCGGAACTGAACATCGGAGCACAGATAGATGAAGCCATCCGTAAAAGGGAGTTTCAACCGTATCGGAGTTTCTTAAAAAACCTCAATCTTGAGTTTGCCTTTGACTACCAGATGCAGTTGGTCATGAGCACTTACCCCGGCTGGCGGGTGCTCTTCTACCATGACGCTGCCCATGTCTTGACGCGAACGGGAGCAGTCGAAGGCAACGCTGCTCTCTACCGAACTCCGGTTCCGCTTTTGCCCCGTGCGATTTCCGAACTTGGTGGACGTTACTACCAGGCAGACCTCCACCCCGAAACACAAATCGGCGATGCCAATTTTCTAGACCATCCCCATCGTGGTATCACCACAGGACAAACCGGCATGATAGGTTCAGGCTGCGTTATCTACCCCTGTACGCTCGGCGGCTTGAGTTTTAAGGTGCGTCAGCGCCATCCCATCATCGGTGACTTTGTTCGGATTGGCACAGACGCGGGGCTATTCGGTCCCGTGCGGATTGGGGACCATTCCGGCGTTGGGTCTAATGCGGAGATTTACGGTTTCGTGGAAATCGGCGCGGGCTGCCATATTGGTTCTTCTGTGATTATCGGCACGGTCAGGAGCGAATCCATCAGCCCCGGCAAAATCCGATTGGGACAGAGCGTCCGCGTCGGTGACGGCACCATCATCGAAAATACCTCGGCGATTGATCTGATTATTCCCGATCGGGCGGAGATACCCGCCCGGAGCCATGTCGCTAACGATGGGTTTGGACATCCGCGGTTTGTGTCGTAATGTGTGAAACGTGAAACGTGAGGCGTGAGGCGTAAAACGTAAAATCAGTTTAATATTTAATGTCAGATTAGGAGAAACCGAGTTTTTCTCAAAAACTCGGTTTCTAAAGCATAATGAATCTATTTCCAAGGAGACAACATGGCAATCACAAGATTTCAATTTGAAGACCGTTTTCATGGATGGACGCTGAAAGAAGTTTCCTTTTCAGCGCTTAATCTACTCGTGGGCACCTCTGGTGTTGGAAAGACTAGCATTCTATGGGCATTACAGTCAGTGCGCAGCGCAGGTGTTTCTGGTAGCCGTCGCGTAAATGATTGTAAATGGGTGCTCGAACTTGAATCTGAAGGCATGAAGTTCTTATGGACGGCTGAAACCTCGCGTGTTGTTCAAAACCCACTGTCATTATTACACAATCTTGACGAGGACGACGAAGATCAAGATGTCGCACGTCCTCGTTTCTTGAGAGAACATATCGTGCGTAATGGTGAAACTGTTCTAGTGGAGCGCTCTGAAGATGAGTTTATCTTCAACGGAGATCGCCTTCCAAAACTTAAAAATACTGAAAGTGCAATTACTCTTTTACATGGTGAAGAAAGCATCGCGCCTATTCATCGAGCCCTGCGCCGCGTCATTTTTAGTGACGCAGCAGATACAGGTTCTGCCTTCGCCTTTGTACCATACGATGCCTCCTACTTGAGCAATATCCGAAAACGCTATCGCGATCTTGATAGACTTCGTGAAGCAACAGATCTCCCTATATTAATAAAGGCGTATATTCTACAGGAAGATTACCCGGACGAGTTCCGACAGATTAGAGGAGAGTATTTGGAAATATTTGACACTGTAAACGATGTCAAAGTGGGGAAGCTTAGTGAGCTCGATCCTTCTGCTGCCCATGATGTGCCGCCATTTGCGATGGATTGGTTAGCGATTGGTGCCCAGGAAGATGGAGTGAGCGGTTGGATAACGAATCAAAGACTTTCTTCAGGTATGCTCCGCACACTCATTCACCTGATCGAGTTGACGATGGCTCCCCCAGGCACAGTTATTGTTGTCGATGAATTTGAAAACAGTCTTGGCGTGAATTGCCTCCCGCAACTGACGGAGCACATCCTCAAGCGTTCCCGAGAGCTACAGTTCATCCTGACAAGCCACCACCCTTATGTCATTGACAACATCCCACCGAGCCGGTGGAAAATTGTGACCCGCCACGGGTCAACGATTACCGTCCGTGATGAGGAATCCATTCCGGCCCTCAAAACGGCTTCTGCTCACGAGAAATTCATCTTGTTGATGAACTTGAAAGAGTATGAGGAGGGGATTCAGTGAACTTATATTTTCTCGTTGAGGGAAAGCGAACGGAGAAAAAGGTTTATCGCGCCTGGATTGGTCACGTATTTCCGCACTTGAGTGAAGCACACACAATCGAAGCCGTGATGTCCAATCATTTTCTTTTACTTGCTGGTCATGGTTATCCGTCATATCATCAACGCATTCTTGATGCGCTTGAGGATATTGTTCGGCACAGGTCAATCGATCATTTCTTTATTTGCATCGACGCCGAGCAGGATAGTGTTGAGACAAAAATCAGCCAAATCAATGAACAGATCTCAAGGGGGCCAGCTTTCCCGAATTTCCACGTCATTGTTCACGATTGTTGTATCGAGACATGGTTTCTTGGGAATAGAAAGATGTTAGCCCGTCAGCCGCAAAGTGAACAGTTACGACAATTCAGACGCTTTTATGATGTGAACGTCGATGATCCAGAGGAAATGGGCTATCCTCCCGGATATGAATTTCGGGCTCATTTTCATCTGGATTATCTAAAGGAGATGCTGGGTGAGAGAAAACTCAGTTACACCAAGTCAAGGCCTGGGGCGGTGACTGAGAGATATTATTTTGATGCCCTTGTAGAGCGAAACACACAGACGGGTCACTTGCGTACATTCGGACGATTGATAAATTTATGGAGAGCTTTTGGTGGCGCTATCTGAATCACAAACGAACGTGAGACGTGATGCGTGATGAGCGGTACGGAGGCCTCAAAATGAAAAATGACATGAAACCGATTAAGCCTATCTTTCACCAACTTCACGCAATGAGAAAATTGATCAGCCCCCATATCGAGGTTGATGTCTATCCACACAAGGATGATTTTTCCTTTGAACTGAGTGAGCTTTACCAATCGCTCGTAAAAACTGTGAATCTCATTGAGCAGGTTCAGCAATTTGAAATCTCCAGTGTGAATCCCCCAAATATTGAGGCGCTTTTAGATCTGCTGATTCAACTCAAAATCGAGTTGTATGATGAGATGGCCGATCATTGCAAAGAGCTCGCTCACCCCCTTCAGGAATTCATCGATCAGGTCGATACGGTTGATGAGCTGTGGTCGGCATCCACGCATAAAACAAGAGGTGACATATCATGAAAAAAATCCAACGCGCTTTAATCAGTGTTTACGACAAAACAGATCTTGTGAATCTTGCAAAAACCCTCGCCCAGAGTGGGGTAGAAATCCTTTCCACCGGCGGAACTGCAAAGCAATTCCGCGAATCGGGGATTGAGATTCGTGAGGTTTCGGACTACACGGGCTTCCCGGAGATGCTCGACGGACGGGTGAAAACCCTCCATCCGAAAATCCATGGCGGATTGTTAGCCATCCGCGATAATCCTGAACACGTTGCCCAAATGTCGAAACAGGGGGTCGGATTTATCGACCTCGTCGTGTGCAACCTCTATCCGTTTGAAGCGACGATTGCGAAAGAGGGTGTCGAACTCGCTGAAGCGATTGAGAACATCGACATCGGCGGACCGACGATGATTCGATCGGCAGCCAAAAATTACCGCGATGTTGCCGTTCTCACCCATCCGCGTCAGTATCCCGAAATCATCGCGGAGCTGGAGGCGAACGATGGGTGCCTTTCGGACGAAACCCGATTCCGTCTGGCGAAGGCTGCGTTCGCACACACCGCTCATTACGACGCGGCGATTTCGCGCTACCTTGCCAATCTGGATGCCCCGGATGCGGAATTCCCTGAGATACTCGACCTGCGCTATGAAAAAGCCCAGAGCCTTCGTTACGGCGAGAATCCGCATCAACGGGCGGCTTTCTATCGCACTCCCCCCTGCCCGCGGGGGGGAAGGGGGGGGTGGGGAGCATCGCCTGAACCGTGCGCGGCGTGGGCAAATCAACTGAGCGGCCAACCCCTTTCGTTTAACAACATCCTCGACCTGGAGGCGGCGTTAGGGAGCGTGAAGGATTTCAGTGAGCCCGCGTGTGCGATTATTAAGCACAACAACCCCTGTGGACTGGCAACTGCCGCGAGTCTTGAGCAGGCATTTATTGACGCTCTCGATTGTGATCGGACATCTGCCTTCGGGAGCGTCATCGGTTTGAACCGCGAAGTTGACCTCAAAACGGCAAACACCATCCGTGAGGCTTCAAACGCCGGCATCAAGCTCGAGGCGATCATCGCCCCAAGCTATGCAGAGAAAGCGTTGAAAGCGCTCTCCCGCGTCCGACATCGACGTATCCTGGAAACGGGAGAATTACGGCATAACGCTTCTGTGAAGCAGTTCCGAAACGTCATCGGCGGCGTCCTCGTCCAGGACCGTGACCTGCATGAGATAACGCCCGATGCGTTGCGCGTCGTCACAGTGCGTCAACCGACGGAAGCGGAGATCGAATCCTTGCTCTTCGCGTGGAAGGCGTGCAAGCACGTTAAATCGAACTGTATCCTCCTTGCGCAAGGGGCCAAAACCGTCGGCATCGGTGCGGGCCAGATGAGCCGCGTCGATGCGTGCATCATCGCCGTGCGAAAAGCCGGCGACAGAGCGAAGGGGGCTGCCCTTGCGTCGGACGCCTACTTCCCATTCCCGGATGGCGTTGAAATCGCAGGCAAGGCAGGGGTACGGGCAATCATCCAACCCGGCGGTTCGGTGAACGATCAGCCCGTGATTGAGGCGGCTGATCGGTACGGCATCGCAATGGTCTTCACGGGCGTCCGGCATTTTCGGCATTGAGGAACAAGGGGGCAGGATTCAAGATTCAGGATTCAGGGCACATTGCATCTTGTATCCTGAATCTTGCATCTTGAATCTTGTATCCTGCATCCTGTTTCACGGAGTTCATCCTATGGCACGATACGACATCTCTTCAAAGGTACTGTTTCAGGATTATGAAAGGGATTTTATCGCTTTGGCACTTGGTACATACGATTTTGAGATCTTGGGACCGATTCCGATCGAGTTTCCGTCGGTTCAAATGCGAATGACCGATGCCCCGATGAAGGTGCGTCTTTCTGATGGGACGGAAGCAATCGTCCATATTGAGTTTCAAACCGAGACCAGCGATGACCCCATGGAATTTCGCATCGCGGAATACATCGGGCGACTGATTCATGAATATCGACTCCCCGTGTACGTCACGGTGATCTATCTGGGACCATCGGCGGGGGTCAGTGACCCCGGCGGGTATGCGTACAATCGGGATGACATCTTCGCCTACGCATTGCGTTATCAGATTATCCGAATGGCTGAGATAGACGGACAGACCACCCTGGAGCGGAAGTCACCCATCGGTTTGATTCCATTTACCTCTCTGATGAAACGTCCCGAAGATGTCTCGAAAGAGGAGTGGCTGGATCGATGCGTTCAAACGGTTTTGGAGATTCCGTTAGAAAATGAAGAGAAAAAACGGGATTACATTGCCAGCTTCTGTCTTCTCAGTAATTTGGTTTATGAAATGGATTTGGTGCAAAAATTAGTGAAGGAGGTACAGACCATGATTGATTTTGAAAACTTGCCACTCATCAAGATGTTTACCGAAAAGGCACGCGTAGAAGAACGCCGGGAAGCAGAAGTAAAAGCATTAGAAGAACGGCGCGAAGCATATATAGACGCTTTACTCCAAATCGTCAAGCAGGAGTTCGGAAAGCGCGGCGCGGAGGATTTAGAACCTCGCATTCGCGCCATTGCGGATGGACAAAAGTTGGCAAGGCTGATTACGCCTGCCCTCCAGTCGCCTTCGGTGGAGGCGTTCAAAGAGGTTTTGGAGCAAGTCTAAGTGAGGCGTGGCCACCATTCGGATGACCTGCCCCAATACAATAATCTGAGTTTTCCATATCTTCGTGGTTTACGAAGAACACCAATGTGGAGGAACAAATGGCACAAACCACAATACCGGCAACTGGCATACAGGTTGTTGTCAGGCCGGATAATAGCGTTGGAACAGGTACTTTTGAAATTCGCCCACCGGGACGGGGCGAAGTGCTTGTCGAGACGGTCAGCACACTGATTAGTGCGGGGACAGAGCTCGGCACGCAAGAACAAAAGCGGACGCATAACTTTACGCCGGGGTACTCCAACACGGGACGAATCATTGCGCTCGGTGAAGGCGTTGAAGGCTACAAAATCGGGGAGGGCGTGCTGTCGCTGGGGCAGCATGCGAGTCATGTCACCGTTTCCGCCGCTCCACCATCGCTGGCGAAACTCCCGGATGGCGTGTCTTTCGATGACGGCACTTACGGCGTGCTAGGAAGCGTCTCCATGCACGGCGTCCGAAAGGCGCGGATTGAGCTCGGGGAGTTTGTGGCGATTACCGGAATGGGACTGGTCGGACAACTGGCGTTGCAACTCTCCGCGCACACAGGCTGCGAACAACTGATCGCTATTGATCTGAGCGATCGGCGGTTGGAAATTGCGTTGGCTTCTGGCGCAACCCACGTTCTGAATCCGCGCCGTTGCGACCTGCGAGCGGAAGTTGAGCGCATCACGGAGAGACGCGGATTGGACGTGATGATTGAGGCATCCGGTTATCCAGACCTCCTGCCAATCGCATTCGACATGGCGCGGATTGGGGGGCGCATCATGGCATTGGGGTCAATATGGCATCGCAAGGTCGAAGTGGACTTCATGCCCTTCCACGAAAAGGAACTCACCCTCGTTGGCTGTCACCAGCCGAAATGCCCGACGGTGGCGACGCCTGCCTTTCCCTGGACGCAGCAGTATAATCGCCGCCAGATTTTGAAAATGATCGAACGCGGGAAACTCAATGTGGGTCGCTTAACCACGCACCGGATGCCTTATACAGAAGCCCAGGAAGCGTATCGGCTGCTCCGCGATGAACGCGACCAATCGCTCGGAGTCGTATTGACATGGCAGTAATTTTCCAAGAAAAAGTTGACACGATTTCAGGAAAATTACTTACTGTGGAAGGTCAAAAATGACACTTTCGTCTTCTGAATCCTGCATCTTGAATCCTGTATTAAGGAGAGCGGCGTTTCCTACGTCGCAAGTGTTGCCATGAAGATTGCTGGCTCAACGATCAGTTATACGCGAAAGAATTTGGCGGAAGCCCTGGATGGCATCGCACGTTTAGGGTTCAAATATGTCGATCTGCTCCTGATGGAAAACTGGGCGCATATCAATCCATCGGAAATTGCAGAAGACCCACAAAAACAGGCAGAGCAGGTCGGCGACCTGCTGAACCAATACAACCTCACCGCGATCGGCATCAATGGAAACGTAAGCCGTCCGTTGAACTCACCGGTCCCAGCAGAAATTGAAAGTAATCAGAAGCAAGCTGAAGGACTCATCCGCTTTGCACAGATGCTCTCAATACCGGTTGTGGTTCTACAGCCCGGCAGGGTTTCAGGAGAGATTGGCGCTGATGCCGCGATGGAGGCTTCCATCCGTGCCTTAGGTTCAATGGTTTCCATTGCTGTGGAACATGGTGTCACGTTAACAATTGAGCCTCATATCAATTCGTTAGCGGAAAAGTATGACGACGCCCTTCGTTTCGTCAACGCCGTCCCCGGACTCAAGCTGGCGTATGACCCAAGCCACTTCGTGATGGCGGATTACAATCTTGCTGCGAGCGAAGTTCTGCTACCGCACACAGCACACGTTCATCTGAGAAACGCTGTTGTGGGAAACTTTCAAGCACCGATGGCGGAAGGGATTCTGGATTTTGAGTGGGTGCTTGGCGCGCTGGACCGAAACGGGTACTCCGATGCAATTGCGATTGAATACATTGATGGACGCAACACAGCGATTGAGCCAGACATTCTTGCGCTGAAGCAACTACTGGACAGTCGGTATCTCCCGAATTCATAAAAAAAGGGCACAGCATGCTGTGCCTATACGAATCAGATTAAGGTGAAAAAAGCCCTCTTCCCCCTCACCCCGGCCCTCTCGAAGCTGGGCGCCCTCTGGGCACGGCGGGAGAGGGAGTCGGAGACAATGGCGTATGGCGCGATGCGCACTAACTTGATCCGTATGGGGGTGGGTGATTCACCACCTTAACCCAATTGACCTGCGCAATCATCTGACGCAAGGCTGCGTTCGCCAAAGCGACCTGCGTTGCATACTTAGGCGTCGTGCTCGCCGGATACGTTGCAAGCGTCGCATCGCCGACGAGAAAGAGATTGAAGTCTTTGCTCAAGTTGTTGTAACCGCACGTTGTACTGATAACGCACATATCGGTGCAGTAGCCGGTCAGGAGAATATGGCGCACCCCTCTCTCTTTTAAGTAGTCGCGGACTTTTGGATACCCTTCGCCATCATAGAACACGAGGTCGTTCGGTCCGCGCTCCAGGCATTTCACCAGCGGCATCGGCAACTGCCAGAATCCCGAACCGTTGTAATAATCGCTGGCGTCCGTGGAGGGAGTTTGCTCGAAGTAGCTCTTGAGGGGCAGGTTTGCGTCAAGTGTGAGTTGATGAATCAGTGGATTCCCTTCAAACTTGTGTTGACACAACAATTCGGCGAGTTGCTTCTCGCCTTTCTCAAGGTCCACCCCCCCGGTCCACGGCGGGGAGTTGAGAGGTATCCCCTCGGCCCCGCCGCAGTCGGGGGGAGATTCGGGTGTTTTCAGAATCGACGGATACAGGAGCTTCCGAATCTCATCTTCCACGCCCGGCAGCGAATGCGCCACTAGGGCGACATGCCTGCGCAACCGCCGGAGGAACGGATTGAGAACGTCCTGAACGTGCTGAAGCCCAAGCGTGTTTTTCTCTGGTGTGCAGAAGAACGCACACCCCGCAGGTTCTGGCGTCTTTAGCCCATGCCCATCATCGACGCCCCACGGATGCACATTCACAATTGCCGTCGCTTTCGCTGAAAGTCGGTTCTCCATCTCGACGATGCCTCGAGCGTTGTACCAATAACGCCACGACCTGACAAGTAACTCGCCATCTTCCTCACACACCACCGGTGGCGCGAGATAGCGGCGCTCGTACTTCAAAGGCTCAACATATTTCGGATAGTCAGCTAACAATGGCAACGGTTCTTTGATTTTTTCCAAGGTATTGTTATAGTTCATCGTTGTTTTCCCCGATGTTCAGGATTTCGCTTTGTTCAACTTCACCGCCGATCTGGAGGAATGGAAGGATGGAATAGAGCCCTTCCAATCTTCCAGCTTTCCACTCGCAAAGCGTGTCAAGCGGTTTCTGAAACATGCCCTTATACCGATTTTGGTTTTAATTTCCCATATCGATTCGTCAGACCTGACAGGTTTCCAAAACCTGTCAGGTCTGGACACGAGAAATTTAATTCCTAAGTCGAATGTCACTAAGTTAAGCGGCTCGCCCCCGTTTTCGATAGTCTTGCCGGGGCTTTTTCATCCAGGGATAAGATTTGGGACGCCGCTTTTTCACCTTCGGCTCCATCCGATTGGGACGTTTTGGCAGTTTCTCTTTCGCAACGAGCACTAACAGCAACGGATACAACTGATACCTCCGCTCATGGGGCATAGCAGCCATCAGGGTGACGAAAATTCCAACATGTTGCACTGTCGCAGCAAAGGAAAGGGAAGTCGGTTTCACTTCATGTTGTTGCCCGCTTCCTTTTGGACCGTGCGTATCAAGTGGTATGCCAACAAATGGACATAAAACTCCGTAAGCACCATCTCGGGGGTTTTGGCAGGAAGAAACTCCATCTGCATTCGCGTTTTGAGGTGTCGGAGCGAAATTTCTGCCTGCCAGCGGAAACGATAAAGCTGGGCCAAGTCAGACTTATAACGACGGTAGCAACGAATGATAGGTTCGATTTTTCTGGATGTTGAGAACCACTTGTGTTATGCTCTTTCATCGTGATAACCTCATCAAAATAAGAGTTGATTTGTTTTTTTTGATGCTGATGCGGTTATCACTGACAACGCATTGAGTCGATCCAATTCGACTTCAGAATCTCATCGGATTCCCCTTTTTCGTTAAGTTATAGGACTTACGCAGTGAATCAATGAGACGCTCTCGTAGAGCGGGCAGCCCCGCTATGCGGGATCTCGCTTCGCTAGAGACTTGCCCGCTTGAAACGGGCTGGTAGCCCGTTCTACTTCTAAATTGCGTAAGTCCTAAGTTAGTGCCATTCCCCCGAATGTGACATTGGCGAACTACTGGTGCACAATGTATCATTATACTTTATAGGACTTACGCAGTTGACATGCCGCGAGCCGTGATACTGCGTATTGCGTATTGCGTAGACAGCCCCGATACGCAACACGGAATACGCAATACGACGAGGTGCAAACGAAGTGCGTAAGTCCTAACTTTAAATGGATACTTTAATCAAGCCAGAAATTACGGAGAGAACTATGATTATCCGCACCAAAGGCTATGCCCGGATCGGTTTCATGGGCAACCCATCGGACGGCTATTTTGGGAAGACGATCTCCTGCGCCATTATGAATTTCAGCGCTGAAGTGACCCTTTGGGAGAGTCCCACCCTGTGCGTCCTGCCGAATCCTGTCCACGATCCGACGGAATTCCATTCCCTGGAAATGTTAGATGAGGTCGCAACCCGCGACGGTTACTATGGCGGGCTACGACTCATCCTTGCCTCCTGTAAGAAATTTAATGAATACTGCCGTCGCCACAACATTGAACTTGAAGCGAAAAACTTTACCATTTCTTATCAGACAAACATACCCCGCCAGGTCGGTTTAGGGGGGTCGAGCGCAATTATCACCGGCGTTATTAAGGCATTGATGGAATTTTATGGCTTAACGGAGGCAGACATCCCCACGCCGCTTCAACCCAATCTGATTTTGAGCGTCGAAAAGGAGGAACTTGAAATCAGTGCAGGCTTACAGGATCGGGTGATTCAGGTGTACGGCGGCACGGTGTTTATGGACTTCTCGAAGGAGCTAATGGAGAAGCAGGGACACGGAAATTACGAATACCTTGATTCCAGCTTAATGCCTCCCCTGTTTCTGGCATATATCGATAAGCCATCCGATTCTGGCAAGATTCACAGCGACGTCAGGTATCGCTATCAGCAGAGTGACCCCGAAGTGGTGGGGGCCATGCGAACTTTTGCTGAATATGCCAGTGAGTGCAAGGACGCGCTCGCCCGACGCGATTATGACCGAGTCGGTGAGTTAATGAATACAAACTTTGATCTCCGGCGAAAGATCTTCGGGGACCGGGTGATTGGTGAGAAAAATCTGGAGATGATTCAGATTGCGCGGGAGATGTGCTGTCCGGCAAAATTCTCTGGATCCGGCGGGGCAATCGTCGGCATGTATCGTACATGGGAGGAGCTCCGGCAACTTGCGCAGGTCTACCGCGAGCGTGGCTTTGAGTTCGTGAAAGTTGAGATTGACCCGGGATACTGAGGCGTAATGCGTAATGCGTGATGCGTAAGAAATGATGGCTGATGATTACCTATTTCCTCATTTTGTGCGCCTTTCCTAACTTTAGGCACTTTAGCACACTTTATTTACTTTACTTAGGAGGATATCTATGACCAATCGATTTTACCCCAATTCACTTTTTATTTTTCTCATTATTTGGAGTCTCTCCGCTATCGGTTGTTTGAGTGGAAAATCAGAAAAAGCGGTGAAGATGACGACAGCGCAAACAGAACCGGCTGCCCCACCGACCCTTGCGGACCTCCATTTATCGCTGGCAAAACCTGCTTATGCGGTGAATGAGGCAATTCCGGTTGCGCTGACGATTCAGGTGGGCAAGTTTGATCTGCTGGTCCCTTACGCGACAGTTGAAGGAAAGGGGGCTTTCACAAAGTTAGTCGTCAAAAATGCAAAGGGCTTGGTTGTCCCTCCCAAATATCCAATCACATTTGCGGATAAACCCAAAATCCTGATACGGGAGGGGGCGGAGGTCCGTTGCATTCAAGGTGCCGATCTGAAGGCAGGTACAGAGAAGAAAAGTCTCTTGGACGATCTCCAAACCCATTACAAACTTGAACCGGGGACTTACACGCTACAGGTAATGATGGAACTGAAAGTCTATCGGGAATCCCTGGGAGATCAATCGCAGGAAGTTCTTGAGTTAGAGCGTGAAGTCGTCGCAATACAGAAAGACACCAAACTCCCCGCTGATGCCAAGCAGGAAGCGATTGCCAATTTGCGGAAAGATATTGAATTTATCAAAAGCAACGCGAAGGAAGAATCGAACGGCATCTACCTTCCTGTCGATTCCCTCCGGGGGTCTAAGGAGCTCGCGTCTAATGTGGTTACGCTGAAGATTCAGTAGATGCGGCGTGGATGTTAATACGGGTTTAGGCTTGTCTTTTCCCATCCAACCTAACCCCCCGGCCCCCTTCCCGACACAGGAATGGGGAGAATTTTACTCCCCTCTCTGTTTCCGCCGGATTGAGCCTGTCGAAATCGGAGAGGGGCCGGGGGAGGGGTTTAGAAAACCCTCTAACCGAAAAAGCCGTATGATTTACGGATGGGTTGGTTCCTTTTCCTCTTCAGCAATCCGTTTCGCTTCATTCGCGATCAAGCCGGCCTGTTTTGCTAGTTTTTTTGCTTCCTCAATTCGTTTCATCAACGGTCGGTTTGTCCACGCGACGCCAGCCACATATCGAATCTCCTTTCCGGCCGTCGCCGGAGCGTTCAACGCTTCTGCGCCAATGTAGACTTGAAGCCCGCTGTCGCTCGTGTGGCGCACCCCCGCGTTGACACCTCTGCCATCGACCTCAATGCTGAATGCCACATTCCCCCTCGCGAAGGCAGGTTGAAAATCCTTGCTGACGCCCAAGAACACGCCATTCAATACCTGACCCATCCCAATGTCCTCAACGAAACGGCGATTTCCAATGCCGATATGTCCAGAGATCTGATGGACGCGGGGCAGGTTAAATTCCTTGCTCACTGCGAGAAAAAGGGAACGACGTTTGTAGCGTGTGAGGTCATTTAGACCGCTCTCGATCGTGATTTGGTCCCCCACATTTTCAATCCCAATAGCGACGTTGGGAACTGTGTCAGCTTCGCGGAATAAGAGAACCTTGAGATTCCCGGACAGATAGCCCTCTTGATTATACCGCACACTTGTCAAACCAATCTCGACCCGATCGAAAAGCCCGAAATCCAGGCGAAGGGCGGCCTCGTCGCGAGGGAGTTTATCCGCGTTACGGAAAGCGGCATAAGTCCCGATGTTAAAGATTCCGTGTTCGATCACCTTCCCTATTGGAATATCGACCAGACCGCTCTCCCGAAAATAGGGGGCAGCCCAACAGGGGGAGAGCCAGAAAGCCAGAAAGCCAGAAAGCCAGAAAGCCAAAAAGCCGAAAGGTTGGATATCTGTTGCTCCGGTTTCCCGGTTTTTCAATCTGCTGGTGCTCCGGTTTTCATGCCATACGCCATACGCCATACGCCATACGTTTCGCGCTGAACTGAATGCCTCTAGTACCCTGTTACACAACTTTTGACAAGTTCGTAGTGGCGACTTCAGTCGCTCTCTGAAACGACTGAAGTCGTGACTACAGGGACTCAACTTGTCAGAATCAAAGTCACAAGGCACTAGCCGCAGACAACGGAATTTCGTCGATTTTTTCAATTCACCGCTCCTTGCTCCGGAGGCCTGAAGATGTGCCGATGATGACCTTTGCCGCCCGATTCACAAAGAGTCCGTTTTCAACTACGCCCGGAAGGTTATTGAGCGCCAACTCGGTCTGTGCGGGATTGGGGATGGCGTCAAAGTGGCAGTCCAAAATATAGTTGCCGTTATCGCTGACAAACGGCGCGCCATCGACAATGCGCAGCACGGAGCGACATCCGATTTGATTGAGCGCGAGTTGGGTCGCCTGCCAACCAAACTGGACAATCTCCACAGGAAGCGGAGACTTTGTTCCTAAGACCTCAACCCATTTGCTCTCATCCACGACGATGATGAGCCGTTTGGATGCGTGCGCAATAATCTTTTCCCGTACCAACGCGCCTCCCAGTCCTTTGATGAGATCGAGATTGGGATTTACCTCATCCGCACCATCAATGGTCAGATCAATGGCTGGATGCGCCCCCAGCGTGGAAAGGGGGATGCCACCCTCCGCCGCGATCCTTTCCGTTTGCTTTGATGTCGGGATGCCGACAATATCGAGGCCCCCTCGTACCATCTCGCTGAGCTTCAGCAAGGCGTAGTAGATTGTCGAGCCGGTGCCGAGTCCAACGACCATTCCAGATCGTACCTCCTCGACAGCTTTTTCTGCCGCGAGTTGTTTCAGTTTTTCTTTGTTCATGCCCAAATCCCCTCCTTCTTGACGTTGCGGTAAAGGGCAAATTCCCCTGCCCAATATGTATCCGCATTCACAGGCGATATGTGAATAGGGCGGTCCATCCCCAGTTGTAACGGATACAACGCGCGAATAATGACTTCCAGTTCTTGCCCCAGGACGACGGGACCATCAAGAAGAACCAGAAGATCAATGTCGCTCTCTCGAGTGGACTCTCCTCGCGCTTCGGACCCATACAGGACTATCCCGCGAAGACGGTCATCATAAACGGTCTGGAGGTTTGATTTGATGCGTTTCAGCAGTTGGTTACGATTCATGCGCTTGCTTCCCTTCCACATTTGACATGAACGCAAAGGATTTTCACTTCGCCTTGACTTCCGTCCACACCCGATCATAATTGGGGGTGAAATCACCCAAATCTCTCAGCGATTCAAACTTGCTTAACACTTCTTCCGAAGGATAGATGCCTGGCTCGTCACGTAACGCTTGGGACACATAATTTCGTGCTTCTGACACACAGGTTCCGTATTTCGTAAATTCTGTAATTTTCGCGTTGATCTCTGGACGGAGGAGGTAGTTGATAAACTGCTCCGCAATCGCTTTATGGGGCGCCGATTTTGGGATGCAGATGGTATCAATAAACTGAGTCGTGCCCTCTTTGGGAATGACATATTTGATGGTGGGTCGAGTGGCGGCTGCACGGAGGGCATCTCCGCTCCAACAGTGCGCCATAATCACATCCCCGGAGCTCAATATTTCATCCGCCTCGCTCTTATACTGTTTAACCAGTGGCTTCTGCTCGATTAACTTCTGTTTCGCCGCCATTAACTCCTCCAGATTGGTGCTGTTGACAGAGTATCCGAGCAATTTCAGCGCAACGCCAATCGTCTCCCGCTGGTCATCAAGCATGCTGAACTTTCGGCTGTACCGCTCATCCCATAAAATCGACCAGCTTTCGGGCGGCGGATTCACGACAGATGAGTCGTAACCAATCCCCGCTGTTCCCCATGTGTACGGGAGGGAGTATCGATTTTCCGGGTCAAAATATTTCCCCTTAAACTGGGGACTGATATTTTTGAAGTTCGGAATGTTATGCAGCTCTAACTCCGCTAACAAATTCTCTTTAATCATAATCGCGACCATATAATCCGATGGCATGATAATATCGTAACCCGATGCTCCCGATTTCAGTTTAGTGAGGAGATCTTCATTGCTCCCAAAGGTGTCTAGGACGATGCGAACGTGAAACTCTTTCTCGAATCCAGATTTAATCTCATCGCTCACGTAATTCGCCCATGTAAATACATTGAGTTGTTTTGGTCTCCCTTCCCCACAACCGATCAGGAGTGTGGTGAGTAGTGTACCGAGCATTAACTTTTTTAACATCAATTGCCTCCTGAAGATGATAGAAATTTGCAAATCTGCAAATGGTCAATAGAAAGATTGACATCATCGCTTATCTATGCTACGATAAAGATAAGCCAGAAACCGAGTTTTTTGGAAAAACTCGGTTTCTGACCGTTCCCGATTTCTTATTCTCGTTTGAATCAATTTATGAAAATTTGTGTCCAGGTGCTTAGAGCGTGGAAGTGTAGGAACACGCCACGCCTTATGTCTTACTTGCACTCTACGCCTTCGGTTGGCAAGCTGTTAGCCTTCCAGCCTCGAAAACCCCCTGTCAACACAGCCGCGTTCTCGTATCCCATAATTCGTAAGGTGTGGGCGGACAAAGAGCCACGGGTTTTACCACCACAATATGTGACGATCTTGGCGTCCTGGTCTGGGACCAGCTCATCGATCTCTAGCTCGATGCTGGCGCGTGGGAGTGAGATTGCGCCGGGGAGATGCTCCGCTTCGTATAACTCCTCATCGCGAACATCTAAGAGCACAATTGGTTCCTTGTTTTCAATAGCTGTTTTGAGTGCTTCGGCAGAGATATGTCCGATATTTGCCTGGGCTTCGGCGACCAGTTGGTCTAACGTTTTTCCGCGCATCATTTTTATCTCCTTATGTTGTTTTGAAATAATGGGAATTTTAACACAATTACCTCATTGCGTCAAGTGTCGTTCGTTGAATAAATCATCCATTGATGGAGGGACATCATTATGATACAATCACTTCAACAATCCGTGCAATCTGTTATCGCTGATGGGCGGATCGGCAGCCCGGTGTTTTTGCGCTGTATGGTACAAGCGCATATTGAGGGCGCACATATCGTGAAGGGGATGGCGGCACTGACCGCTCTTGCAAATATGTGGATGCCATCGTCCCCGGAACGGCTCTATGCACTCGGAAGTGCAGATGCGACGCAAGCCACGGCAACGGTTCAATATGCCGGCGGGCAAATTGCGATTCTCAGCGTCAATCGCATTCCAGACCATCAGGTTGTTTTGAACCCCGATTCTATCGGGGAGGCAGCCGTGGATGTGATATTGATCGGGAACAAGGGCGTCATCTACCATGAAACGCCCGTTGGACGGCATCGCCTGATGAATGCCCCCCTGGAATTCAGCGGTGGGGAGCATCTGATGGGTCCCATGGAGCAGGCGATGAAAACAGGAAAGCCGGTAAATTGGCATGTTTCAGAAACCTCCCCCGATCTCTGATCGGAGATTTCGCTTCGCTCAACTTAACACGCTTTGTGATCGGAAGAAGGAAAGGAAGGGGTGTATTTCCTTCCCTTCCCCTCCCCTCCTTGGAGGGGCAGAGCCTGCCCCGATCTATCGGGGGGTGGGTAGAGGGGTTAGAGGTGGGTTCATGCAACGTGTCAACATTTTTTTTCGAGAATTTGAAATATGCTCGGAGTCAGGCACCGATCAGTCCGATGGAGGTCAGAAGGGGGAATCTGGAAAAGAAAAGGCGTGTGATCAAGGTTTTCGGCCAAAGGCAAGGAGAACCCTCTGATTGGTTCATTCCTTAATCCCTACTGCTATGATAGACATTCCAAATGGAAGATCAAACCTTTCCTCCAGTTTCATCACTGGCACTAAAAAATTAGCAATTTTCAGTTGGAAAGGGGGAAGTCGTTTCCTCTTTAGAATACAACTGTTCACGAACCAGCCAACGGAACTAAGCAGACTAAAATAACACAGTTTTTCGATTTGAAATCCTGCCCTGACGAATTTGGATTGAACTTCACTCCGGCTGTATCGTCGGAAATGTCCAAGCCGCTTATCCAAAGTGCCATATAAGATTTTGAGGCTCGGCACCAATAAGACCAATCGACCACCTGAAGAAAGAACTTCGTGCAGGTTTCGCAAGGCATCATCATCGTGTTCTACATGCTCTAAAACATTGAGACAGACAACGGTATCAAAGGAATATTGCTTGAAAGCAATGATATCCATTTGGTTTAGATCAAGCGGATGAATCTCAACGTTCCAGCAATGACCGAATAGATTCCGCAAGTATGTCAGGTAGTTCTTATTGATATCCGTAGCCACGACCAGCTCTCGATTCAAAAGATATTGGGTAATGTTTCCAATTCCTGCACCCACTTCCAGAATTCTCTTTCCCAAGAAAGGATGGATCTTCTCAAAAATCCAGTCATTATACTTTCTCAGTTTTTGCATGCTTTGAAGTGTCTTGTACCTCATATCTTCATCTTCGTTTCTTGGCCAATTCATTGCCCATCTCCTGGTTCACTTGTTGTGCAGCCCTAACATCCAAGTCCGATAAAGGGCAGGATTCTTAAACTCAGTTGCCAAGTATTCTGGGTTAGACTTCAGCGCCGTGGGGTACACAATCTCCCAAATTTTAACTTTCTTAGGTAAAAAGGCATCGTATTCAGGATACACCTGTCGAAAGTAAGGACTTTTCTTATTGAGAAGATAAAGCTGCACCAAAAGGCTATTATAGCCAACATCAGGCAAATATATCGCCCATAAGTTAAATGTCTTTACTTGTACCTCTTGTTCTTCATTCGCCCGAATAAAAACTATGAGTCCCCCAGGGAACGTCTCACTATCCCCCTTGTGCATAAGCGTTATGCCGTTTACAAATACCTTACTTAGCGGCAGTGAAATCTCGCGCTGGGGTGTGGGAAGGCGGAGAATGGCTTGTGCTCCTTTGACATCAAAACCCATTTCACCAACGATAGTTCCCCTGCGCGACAGAACATTAATCATACTACCATATTCCCACGCTGCCGCGACGATAGCACCCTCCGGAAGATTATCTCTCATCCAGTGGAACCCATTTCTTAAAGCAGGCGACGCTAAGGGAGTGGTTGTACGAGCGATTTCGAGACTTACTTTCGCAAACCCTCCAGCAGCAGGCATCAAGCTGGTCATACCGACTAAAAGTGCGTAGAAGACTATTCCGCCGAAAGCACGGCTGAATTGATAGTTTTGAATTTTTTTTAACAAGCTGGGAAAGGTTACTGCGCTTCCTATCGCTGTAGTAGTCAGTGCTAGACCGATACTTAAAAATTTCACAGGACTATTCTCAAAGACAACATAACCTTCCCATGCTACCACAGCAAACAGGATGTATATCCAAAGCGTTTCAGGACTTTCCCCGCATGTCAGCCAACAATATAGACGCCATAACGCATATGCCCCATAAATTGCGGCCGGAGGGGCGAGGAAAAAGTGGTAGCGAACCGCCCCTCGACTTGCAAACGCCATGATGAGAAACCAACCCATTAAAAGCAGGCTACTTGGGTCGACAGCGGTTAGACGAGGAACAGGGCTCTGACCTGAGGAACGCAACTTCCAGAAAGCGTAAAAGTGCATGCCCAGTATAACTGCCAGGAGAAGCAAAAGAGATCCAAAGTAATAAACCTGGTTGGGGGCAAGAAGTTTAACAGGCATGACCATAGATGTATTACTATAAAAGATGTTCATCAAAACGATTTCAACTGTTCCCATTACCAGCCATGGGCTCCAGTTTCGCTGACGGCAAAGTTGAAATATCGAAAGCAACATACCCGCTGAAAAACAGAGAAAGAGGGCAGCGTAGCTTTGCTCCCAAAGGAGCAGTGACGTATCTGTGAGCTCTGCGACTGTCTGCATTAGTCTGCTTTGACCCATGGGCGAAAGAAAATTGTTCCACACGGTGAATAACCAATCTCTAATCGGTTGAGTCATGAAAGTCAGCCTACAGCCGATTATACCTGAGAGGACCAGCAGCTCTACGAAAACTATT
Organism: uncultured bacterium; assembly: GCA_964577695.1. Lineage (GTDB taxonomy): Bacteria > Poribacteria > WGA-4E > WGA-4E > PCPOR2b > CAZOAL01. The sequence continues at coordinate 169,569 of CAZOAL010000005.1, forward strand.
CCTATTCCTAATGGTATGCGATGGTTGAGTGTCACCCTTGAGATGAGCTTCGGCCAACGACAAAGGCTCACATATCCCAAGGCGAGAACAGCAAAAGCTAAAGGAATGCCTAAATCAAGCGTCGTAAATGGAGCACCATAGTTTGATCCGCCCCAGTAGGTTCGCGTGAGCGTGAGTAACCCAATGGGGAGAGGAATTAACCAGCAAAGGTAGAGTAAGAAATCATGTAGGGTATAGTCATCTAAAAGTAGTTTCGCTCCATGCACGAAAACAATCACCGACGTGAACAGCCCAACACCTTCCCATGTCAAACCTAAAAGCATCATAAAGAGCCCAGCCAGTCCATGCCAGAGAAATGGAGCATATCGCCCTCTGCTTTTAACTCCCCTTAGGTAAGCATAGAAAGCACATAACGCTAACAGTAAGCAAAGCCCATCCCGATCAGCGAATCCAGCCATACTTCTAATACCATTTGGATTTCCAGATGCGACGATTCTTGGGCAATCGACAATTGACAATTGACAATTGACAATTGGCAATTGGCAATCCGCAATGGATTGACCCATCGTCGAATTTCAAACTACAAATGGTATAACTACCATGGGGGGGAGTACTCCAAGGATAGCAACTGCTAAGAGGGCTACGTTGCGATTAAATAACTGCTTGGTGACCGCAAAAAGAGCAAGTAAAATGGAAGGAAACAGAACGAGAGGATAGAATACAGCCGTTTGATAAAGGGTGATGTGTGGATGGAAAAGGTGTAGCAGGCGATAGAGGTAAGCAATCACGTATGAAGAGAGGCTCAATTGATGAGTTAAATCTCTGCCTAAAGGGAGCCACCGCATCATATCCCGCTTGGGCAAACCTCCCTGCGCCACTATCAAATCCGCCTGACGTAGAAACCGGTAGGAATCAGTGTCAATCAGCAGTTCACCCCCCAGCGAAGCAAAGCCTTGTAAACGAATTCTTAAGGCGACGAATACACAAAGAAATAATACTAAAAAGATGGCAAGCCTTCGCGCAGATTCGGAATTCAGCCTCAACAATCGTATTCCAAATAGCGCGAACCGCTTACTTTGCTCATTTAATGAAAAAATCAATGGTATTCGCCATTTTCTTCGCATGTTCTGTTTGCTTCGTTTGCGACGGAAGCTCAGTTAGCATTGCTTGAATCCTGTATTGATATTTCCCCGGTGCTAAATCGGTGGGAAATCGCCAGGGAAAGTCAAACTCGGAGGTGCTATCCGCAGCTCCTTCTATCTTTATCCAACTCTTTATGGTTTCGGAATGAATCACGTCTCCGGAGGGATTGAGCACCTCATGAACAGTGGCATATTCAAAATTGCTTTGCCCAACTGCTCTTATCTCTAGCTGATGTTGGGAGATGAAGTGCATTTGATTCTGTGACGTCTTCAAGACAGTGGAGTTAGGCTGAGGTTGGAGGCACTTCACGTCAATCGCTAAAATTGTCTCCGGCGGAGCGGGCTTTGGAGAGGGCTTTGCGTCCTCCTTTTGGCAAGCTGTCCAAAGAAGGACGGAAAGACCAGCGAATAGGGGTATAAGAATAATCTGTACGACTGCACCAACTGTTTTCATCTGTCCCTCTGTGTACTTATCTAATTAATTTCTATGAGTTGGTCTGTCCCAGCAGGCATGAGATACCTTTTCCCGGTCAAATTATCAATCACGAGAGTTTCTGAATTTTTCGGAGTTCTAATTGCTTTCTCTAATGCCATAAGATACAAAGCGCGTTCATGGGTAAGATTGCCACTTTTCCATTCTGCATCAATGGCAGCAAGAATTGTCTCCTCTTCGGGGGTAAAGAGGGGTGTTCCTTGAGGTTCTGCGGAAATGTTGTCACCTGTGGCGGCAGCTTGTTCAGAGTGGTCGTTGAAGGAGTGAACATCAGTCCCTCTACTTTCTGCTTGAGTTCCTTCCTCTGCTTCCATCTCTGTTGGAAAGTCCTCAACAAATTTCTTCCCCTGCTGTTCCCCGTTTGTCTTCGCTTGTTGCTTTAATGAAGGCAGCTTGTCGTTCGGCAATGAGGATCGGAGGGAATTGTGCCTTTCAGCGATGTCTGCTGAAAGAGGTGGGAGAGGTTTCAGAGGGTGTTTTGTCTTAAACTGCTGAAGGGCAGGAGAACGATGCCGTATGTTCTTATCGTGTTGTACCCAGATAACCGCGGCGAGAGACAAAACAAATATAACCCCAATCAGCCACTTTCGTTTAACAGCACTTTGCCATAGAACAGTTCTTCGTTTCATTGATGTCTCCTTAAGGGTTCAAGATGAGCAAGCGGTGAAAAACAAATCACCGCTTGCTGTGAACTGCTAATTCACAGAGAACGTTTTGTTGTTCTCCACATTTTTTGATTCCCCGGGGACAGTGATACTTGTGTATGCCCTGTGAGTGTAAGTTCCTGCTGGATCACTGGTCAAGATAGTCCAGCTATTGCTTTGGCTTGTGTTGAAACTGGTATTGCCAACATTGAGTGAGCCTGAAACTCCGTTTGCACTGTGTTTAACAGTCTGATTCGGATATTTCAGTTCGTGTACACCACTATAATTACCGGTCTCGCTTCCACTCAGACTGACACCGCCTGAATGAGTAGAGTTATACGTTGCCGTAAAACTCCGCGTATTCGTTCCTGGGTTAGTCGCAGTTGCGTTAATGGTATTTATAGAAGCTGCGTAAACGTAAGGAACTAACAAAGCTACCGTGCAAAGCACGAAAAAGAGAATTGGCAAACGCTTCATACTTTTCATTTCTTGTATTCACCTCCTTGAATTTTGGATACGCATGTAATCAAATGACCAACTCAAACACTTTTCCGCGAAGATTCGCTTGAGACATTGAACCCTACGCTCTGGCTCGTGAAGCCAGCTTGACACGGTATCACCCCCTTTCCGATTCCGCCCACATCCCTCAAACAAAAAAGGCGTCCCCAAAGCGGCAAAGAAGCCCCTTTGAAGACGCCTGGTAAAAAATAAACCGTGTCCGGGCAAACCCCGCAAACTTGGCACGATTTTTGCTAACGGGGGGGGGTGAACAGAACCCGCTCCCGGTGCGGGTTCGAGAGCTTTTTAAGTGAGAAAAAAGAGTGTGAGACATTTTTCTTCCTCGGGAAAAACAGTTTGGTGCATTGTATCGCTTCCACACGCCAAAGTCAATTGAAAAATCTCGTCTACGGAAAAAATTTTGTGATACCATCCTTTAGATTCGGGTAAAACCGGTTTGGCAGCACACCGCTTTGTCAGATGATAAATCATCCATTGATGGAGGGACATCATTATGATACAATTACTTCAACACGCCGTGCAATCTGTGATCTCCCCTATCGTGGGGCCAGGTCGCGTCGTCCCTACGGGACGCTTATCTTTCCATTCCCGTGTCCCGTAGGGACATTTGACATTCGCCCAACGATTCATCGTTGGGGCTATGTGAAAAGATGAGGATGCAAAAAATGAAGATGACAGCAAGTCCAAAAATTGAGGTTCCGAAAATTGTATCTGAGGAACAGATCCAATTTTTCATTGAAAACGGATACCTTGTCGTTCCAGATTTGATGACACCAAGTGAGATTGAGGAGCTCAGGCAGGATGCAATCACCATCGCCCGGGGGGAGTATCCTTGTGAAAGTCTCAAGCCGCTCCCTGAAGATTTGAGTGATGACGAGGTTTTGCAGAATATCCTCTGCATCCATCAGCCGCATTACGTCAGTCCGGTGATGGAGAAGTACGTCAAGCACCTCAAGATCTGCGGCATCTTGAGCCAAATTACCGCCGCGCATATTCCGTACTGGGATGGGAGTGTCAAATGTATGCAATCCATGCTCTTCATCAAGCCCCCCAATTTTCAAGGGCAAGCGTGGCATCAGGATGAAATTTATATCCCTACTCGCGACCGCTCGCTGATTGGGGCATGGATCGCGATGGACGATGCGACGGTTGAGAACGGTTGCTTGTGGGTTCTTCCCGGCTCCCACCGTCCCGGCTATCTCTACCCACAGGGCTCTCACAACAATCCTGATGAATTTGACTTTGCCGAGGAAAGTTATGGGTTTGATGATTCCGGTGAGGTTCCGGTGGAGGTTAGAACCGGGGCCCTGGTCTTTTTCAATGGGTATTTATTGCACCGCTCCCGCAAGAACCGGGGGACCGTTTACCGTCGCGTTCTGGTCAATCACTACTGCAATGCCTGGTCGTTGCTGCCGTGGCAGGTGCGGGAGGGAGAGCGCCCCGCCAACGCGGATCGGCGTTGCGTCATCCCCGTGGCTGGGGTCGATCCTTACGCCTGGAAAGGCTATGACAATCCCCCGAAAAACGCCTGGTTGCGAACCTGCAAGGCAATTCAAGAAAAGAACGCGGGGTAAGCGTTCAGCCGTTGTGGGCTGATAAAAGAACTTGAGGAATGCCTAATACTGATTTAGGTTTGAAATTTCCCATTTTGCGGGAGGGAGCCTCACCCTCCCACAGAATAATGAGAACAAGCAAGCCGAAATCGGTATAAGAGAGTGGAGAGCCATGAAGAAGAAAATAAGATACAGGGTTGGCGACATTGTCACCATTCCCTTGCCCAATAAATCCTATGCCTACGGAAAAATATTCCATGATTCCACGATAGGCATTTATAAACTGGTCACGAAAATCATAGAGCCAGTTGAAAAGGTCATGGCGCGTGAAATCGCCTTTTATGCGGGCTTTTTTGATACGAAAATCCTGAATGGCGACTGGTCGATTATTGGAGCACAGCCGTTTGAGAATGATGAAGCGGCGTGGCCGCCACCCACACATATCCAAGATATTCTCAACCCTGAAAAGTATCGAATTTATGATAAAGGAACGATGCGCCCCGCAACAGAAGCGGAAATTCAAGGCTTAGAGAAGGCGATTATGTACAAGCCCGAAAGTCTGGAATCGAAAATCATGGCGAAGTTACTGAAAGATCAAGAGAGTCGAGTGAGTCCCCCTGATAAATCTGGCAAGGTATATAACCCGAGTTGCCACTGATTTTGATTGCGTTTCGCAAGTCTGATAGCAGGAAACCTGCACGGAGTGGAAGAAAAGGAAGATTTCGACAAGCTCAATCCGGCGGGAAAGGAAGGAAAACTCGTGTGAGAATCGCCTGCTTCCCTTCCTTCCCTTCTTCCTTTCCTTCCCTTCTTCCCTTTCTTTTTACAATGAAAGCTCTGATAAATCCTCCTAACGCTGTTACCAAAAAAGCGATTCTGGTCGGTCTGATTCTGGTTTGCGTCAACGCCTATTGGGTGGGGATTGCCAGCGAACTTTGGTATACGGTGTATACGCTGGTTTCGCCCTTTTCCAATGCAATTTTCACGCTGGTCGTCCTGCTGACGGTCAACCCCTTTTTACGCCGTTGGATGCCTCGTCTTGCCTTCACATCTGCGGAATTGTTGCTCATCTATGTGATGGTCACGATGGTCTCGACCATTTCGGGGCATTCAATGATGGCGATTCTGATGGGGACGCTGGCGCAACCCTTCTGGTTTGCCACGCCTGAGAACGAATGGGAGCAGCTCTTTTGGCGTCACATCCCCGCCTGGTTGACGGTACACGAACCACAGTTTTTGCGCGGGTATTTTGAGGGAGAATCCAGCATCTATCTGATGGCGCACATCCGCGTTTGGCTGGTGCCTGTTCTGGTATGGTCTGGCTTTATCTTCGCCCTCTATGGCTCGCTGTTATGCCTCGGCCTCATCCTTCGCAAACAGTGGATGGAGCACGAGAAGTTGAGTTTCCCATTGACCCAGTTGCCCCTCCAGATGACGATGAGCCGGAACTTCTTTCGCTCAAAGGGGATGTGGATAGGCTTTTCGATTGCGGCGGCAATCCGTGTGCTGAATGGGTTGCACGACCTCTTTCCTGCCGCGCCGGGGTTGCCTGCCAATTATCGTTTGGATCAATTCTTCACCGAACGCCCTTGGAACGCCATCGGCTACACCTCCATGTCCTTTAATCCTGCGATTGTGGGGCTGGCCTTCTTCATGCCGCTGGATTTAGCCTTCTCTTGCTGGTTTTTCTTCTGGCTGACTCGTGCAGAGCGGGTTTCCGCCAGCATCGTGGGGTGGCAGAATCTTTATCTCAATGACCGCGCCGCCGGGGCGTGGGTCGGCATTGCGGTGATGGCGCTCTGGAGTGCGCGCCGCCATCTGGTGCAAATTGCCAGGCACATTGTCGGACGCAAACGGATGGATGACTCCGATGAACCATTATCGTATCGCACGGTCATCATCCTGACCGTGTTGAGCATGAGCCTGGTGGTCTTTTTCTGCTACGCTGCTGGTATGTCGCTCTGGGTGATTGGTGTGTTTTATCTGCTCTATCTGGCTTTTGCCCTGGCGTTGGGTCGCGTCCGGGCGGAACTTGGGCCACCGTATCATGAAGTCATCGGCATCAATCCGCGCCAGATGATGGTGGAGATTTTTGGTAGCCGTCGGCTCGGGGGCGCGAATCTAACCATTATGACCTTCATGTACGCTTTCAACCGATGCAACCGGGCGCATGCAATGCCCAACCAGATCGAATCCCTTAGAATTGGCGAACGGAGTGGCATGTCCAAAAGGATGCTCTTGACCGGCATGGCGTTGGCTATCGGGATTGGGGCGTTGGCAACGTTCGGGTCGTATCTACAGATAACGTATCATTACGGCGTACTGGCACGTTGCCGTGGCACAATCGGCTACTTCGGCTGGGAAAGTTTCAATCCGCTGCAAAGTTGGTTACAGTATCCCACAGACACGGATGGACGCAGTATCGTTTTCATGGTGGGCGGCTTTTTATTTGTCTGCTTTCTCAATCTGATGCGCACACGCTTGCTATGGTGGCCGCTGCACGCTTCAGGATATGTCCTTTCCGGTGCCTCATGGGGCGGGATGATCTACTTCTGGTTTCCCGTGATGGTCAGTTGGCTGATTAAGTTTCTGCTCCTTAAATTTTCCGGCTGGCAAACCTATCGACGGGCAATGCCATTCTTCCTTGGACTGGTGCTAGGAGATTATATTCCCCGAAGCATTTTGAGCCTGGTCAGCCTTGTACTCAATGTCTATATGCCCTCTTCTGGGGCGGGACACACACTTTAAGGTTAATACCTAATTTGACTTTGTTAAATTCAACTCAAGATCCACTTGTAGAACATGCGGCTCGCTTGTTCCGACTCCCTTTGAACGAGCGAGCCGTGCTCGTCCGAGAATCGGACACGTTCTACAGGGCGATCGTCTACCTAATTTAACAAAGTCAAGCTAATACCTATTGTTCAAATGTCCATGGTGGCATAATGGGTGCGGATACCCGTGACTGAGTTGCTTTTCTGCCTTTATCTTTTTTCAGTAAAATGCTATAATACCATTTCTGAACGGAGGAATCATTGTGTTGGATTTAATGAGCTGGGGGCTTAAACGGGGTGTATGGTTGTTAAAGCGGATATTGTTTGTGAGGACATACACGATTGGAGTCGCTGTGGTACTCAAAAATGACATGGAAGAAGTGTTAGTCGTAAAAAAACAGTGGTGGCTCGGTAATGGCTATGTACTTCCCGGAGGCGGGCTCGAAAAGGGAGAAACTTTTGAAGATGCCGCCGCCCGGGAGCTGGAAGAAGAGACCGGAATTCGGGTCAAAAAATCTGACCTCGGTGAGCGACATTTCACGGTTCTTGATGAATGGAAGGATTTGGTCTGTACATTCTTCGTGGATGCGGACCGCTGGACAGGCCAAATCAAAATCGGGAATCGCGCAGAAGTCAAATTGGCTAAATGGGTTCCTCTGAATCAGATTGAGCATGTTTTGTCTGAAGAGGACTTTAAGCTATTAAAGCCTTTCCTTTAGGAATAAAAAGTCGGTTTGATAAACTTCCGAAGTCTTTGAGACTTCGGAAGTTTGGTTACTCTCTCATTACTTTTTGAAACGCAAATTGGTATAAATCTTGAATTCTGAATCTGCTGATTATCATGCCACATTTTCATTTCAGAAATGGTATAAGCTTCGTCAAACCTTAAAAATCAGATAAAGCGTTGCGATGGCTCAGATATTTCATCCTAGCACGAATACATTTTCCAAAGTCAGTATTTTTGGGGCAGTCTTTTTCCTTGCGGCACTGGCATGGGTCTTCGGCGTTATCCTGCGGTCACCTTATGTGACGCAGGCGCGCGTCATCCGGGCGCAACCGGTGCCTTTCAGCCATAAACATCATGTGAACGGACTCGGGCTCGACTGCCGCTATTGTCATACCTCGGTGGAGGAGAGCGCGTTCGCTGGCCTCCCGCCCACTCAAACCTGCATGACCTGTCACTCGCAGATTTGGGTGGACAGTCCGATGCTGGAACCTGTCCGGGAAAGCTTCCGAACGGACACCTCAATCGCGTGGACTCGCGTCCATGACCTGCCCGATTTTGTCTATTTTGACCACAGCATCCATCTGAAGAAAGGCATCGGGTGTGTTACATGCCATGGTCAGGTTGACCAGATGCCGCTGATGTGGCGGGAGAAGTCGCCTTACATGGAATGGTGCCTTGAGTGTCATCGCGCGCCAGAGCGCTTCGTGAGGCCTCGCCAGTATGTTTTCAGTGTAGATTGGCAATCATCAGAAGACCAACTTGCTCTGGGTCAGAGGCTGGTGCAGGAATACAACATTAAGAAACTCACCAACTGTTCCATTTGTCATCGATGAAAAAATATCCGAACAAAGTCAACTATGAAAAAAGAGCATCTGGACCTCCCAGCAATTCGTGCGCGTCTCGCCGCTGTTAAGGGGCAGGAGTACTGGCGAAGTCTCGAAGAACTGGCGGAAACAGAGGAATTTCAGGACTTTTTACACCGCGAGTTTCCGCGGCAGGCATCGGAACTGGACACCGTCAGCCGACGCGAGTTTTTGAAGTTAATGGGTGCCTCCCTGGCACTCGCGGGGTTGAGCGCTTGCACACGCCAACCGACGGAGAAAATCGTGTCTTATGTCCAAGCCCCTGAAGAGCTGGTGCCAGGCAAACCGTTGTTTTTTGCCACAGTGCTATCGCTCGGCAGAATCGCCAACGGCGTGCTGGTCGAGAGCCATGAGGGGCGTCCGACGAAGATCGAGGGGAATCCCGAACACCCCGCCAGCCTCGGTGCCACAGATGCCTTCGCACAAGCCGCGGTGCTGACGCTTTATGACCCGGAGCACTCTCAGGTCGTCAGCAACGCGGGACGCATCAGCACATGGGATGCATTTCTCACGACTCTAAACACGCAACTGTCAGCGCAACGTCTCAGCAAAGGCGCGGGATTACGGATTTTGACCGAAACAATTACTTCGCCGACGCTTGCGCACCAATTGCGGGAACTGCTGACTCAATTCCCATCCGCCAAATGGCATCAATACGAACCGGTTAATCGCGATAATGCCCGCGCCGGTGCCCGCCTCGCCTATGGTGAATCAATCAATGCACGGTATCGTTTCGACAGAGCCAACGTTATCCTTTCCCTTGATGCGGACTTCCTTTTCAGCGTCCCTGGAGGTTTGCGTTACGCACGCGATTTTGCTACGAAGCGGCGGGTGCGCCCCCCCCCGTCCACGGGGGGGCCACGGACATTTCTCCTGTGGTCCCCCCCGCGGGCGGGGGGGGCGAGCAAACCGATATGAACCGGCTGTATGTCGTCGAGTGCACGCCCTCCATCACCGGAGCGATAGCCGACCATCGACTCCCCCTGCGTGCGAGTGAAATCGATGGCTTTGCGCGGGCGGTTGCGCGAGGGCTCGGTCTTGAAATTGAACCAGCCCCCCCCCCCCTTCCCCCCCCCGCCCGCGGGGGGGGGAAGGGGGGGGGTGTACCTGAAGATTTTGAAGGATTCTGGCAGACTGCCCTTCACGATGGACTGATTGCTGACACCGCGCTGCCTCCCAAACAGGTGACGTTGCGGGGCGAAGGCCTTCAATCCAAAATCCCCCCTTCCCCCCTTTCCAAAGGGGGGATTGAGGGGGGATTTCGCAATCCTCAATTTTTAGAGGTCGTATTCAAACCCGATCCAACGATTTTCGATGGTCGCTTTGCCAATAACGGGTGGCTTCAGGAATTACCCAAGCCCCTGACCAAGCTTACATGGGACAACGCCGCCTTAATTAGCCCCGCCACCGCTGAACGGCTCGGTCTGGCCAATGAAGAGGTCGTAGAACTCCGCTATCAAGGACGTGTTGTGCGGGCACCCATCTGGATGCTGCCGGGACATGCGGATGATTCCGTTACCGTGCATCTGGGGTATGGACGAACGCGATCCGGGAGGGTTGGCACGGGCGCGGGGTTCAACGCTTATGCCATCCGAGCATCAGATGCCCTCTGGTTCGGCTTGGGCTTGGAAATCCGCAAAACCGGGGCGCGGTATCCGCTTTCCTCCACGCAACACCACCACAGCATGGAGGGGCGGAACCTCGTCCGTTCCGGTACGATTGACCATTACCGCGAACACCCGCATTTTGTGCATGAGATGGAACATGAATCCGCACCCGAGCTAACGCTCTATCCGCCGCACAAGTATGAGGGTTATGCGTGGGGCATGGCAATCGATCTCAACACCTGCATCGGTTGCAATGCCTGCGTCGTCGCCTGTCAGGCCGAAAATAACATTCCCATCGTGGGCAAAAAAGAGGTTGGGCGCGGTCGTGAGATGCACTGGATTCGTATTGACCGTTACTATAAAGGCGAGCTGGACAACCCAGAAACCTACCACCAGCCGGTGTTGTGTATGCACTGCGAAAACGCGCCGTGCGAAGTGGTTTGTCCTGTAGGGGCGACAGTTCACAGCGACGAGGGCCTGAACGAAATGACCTACAATCGTTGCGTGGGAACGCGATACTGCTCGAACAATTGCCCCTACAAGGTCAGGCGGTTCAATTTTCTCCAGTATGTGGATAAGGACACGCCCAGCTTGAAGTTGTTGCGAAATCCCAACGTGACCGTGCGAAAACGTGGCGTTATGGAAAAGTGCACCTACTGTGTCCAGCGCATCAATGTTGCTCGAATTGAGGCAAAGAAGGAAGACCGGGAAATCCGCGATGGGGACGTTGTGACGGCATGTCAGGCGGCGTGCCCCACCGAGGCGATTGTCTTCGGGGATATCAATGAGCCGCATAGCCATGTCTCCAGGCTCAAAGCAGATGTGCTGAACTACGGCTTGTTGGCGGAGCTGAATACGCACCCCCGCACAACCTATCTGGCGAAACTGAGAAACCCGAACCCGGAGATTGAGAAGTGACAATTGACAAAGTAGAACCTCTGGAAGGGTTTTGTGTGCGCTTGACTTTCACAGATGGTAGCGTGAAAGACGTTGACCTCAGTCCTTATCTGAACGGGCCGGTCTTTAAACCCCTCCGTGAGAATCTTGAATTGTTCCGCCGCGTGCAGATTGATGAAGAACTCGGCACCATCGTTTGGGAAAACGGCGCGGACATCTGCCCCGATGTTCTGTACTACGGGAGGACACCTGAAGCGATGACCTTGTTTGCCGTCGCCTGCGCGGGGATGTTTCCGCTCCTTCATCTCGGGAGGCCGTGGCTCTTTTACTGGCTTTTGCCGTATCCCAACACCATGGGACTGTGGCCCCAGTTTCGCAGCCCGCTCGTGTGGGACGTCTTCGCCGTCTCGACTTACGCCACCGTTTCGCTGTTATTCTGGTACGTCGGCTTGATTCCCGATCTTGCGACATTGCGGGAGCGGACGTTTAACCGCTTTGCGCGGGCCATCTACGGGATGCTGGCAATGGGGTGGCGCGGCTCGGCGATGCACTGGCACCGGTATGAGACGGCATACTTGTTACTCGCTGGGTTGGCGACGCCGCTCGTGGTTTCGGTTCACAGCGTTGTCAGTTTTGACTTTGCCGTAGGAATTGTCCCTGGCTGGCACTCGACGATCTTCCCCCCCCTATTTCGTCGCCGGTGCGATTTATTCCGGTTTCGCGATGGTCATGACCCTCGCCATCCCACTCCGCGCTGTTTATGGGTTGGAAGACTTCATCACGATGCGACACCTCAAGAACATGGCGAAAATTCTCCTGGCGACGAGCTTGATTGTCACTTACGGATATATGACGGAAACGTTCATGGCATGGTACAGCGGGAATCAGTACGAATCCTTCATGATTTTGAACCGAATGCGCGGGCCCTATGCCCCCTTTTACTGGGCGCTCATCCTGTGTAACGTGGTGACGCCGCAATTTCTCTGGTCTAGCCGTGTCAGAGCCAGCGTCCCCACGCTTTTCGTCATTGCCATTATCGTGAACATCGGTATGTGGCTGGAGCGTTTTGTCATCGTCGTGACGAGTTTACATCGTGACTTTCTCCCGTCGTCGTGGGATATGTACGCGGGGACGGTTTGGGATTGGGCGACATACATCGGGACAATAGGCCTGTTCCTCGCCTTGCTGTTCCTGTTCATCCGCTTCCTCCCGATGATTTCGATTTTTGAGATGCGGACGATTCTGCCACATCAGGCAGAAGGCGAACAGGCGAAGCCGGAGCCGGCGGATTAGAAAATAGGGCTTGTTTTAATAATGGAGGAATAGGGAATGTCTACCGTTCAAGTTGAGATTCATTTGATAGACGAATTACTGAAAGCTGTCGAACAGTTGAGCCAGTCTGAGTTAGAGCAGTTTGTGTCTCAAGTGATTGTATTACGGGCGCGACGCCGAGCCCCGAGTATACCACGAACGGAAGCTGAACTCTTGCTAAAGATTAATCAGGGGGTGCCCTCTGAACTTCAGACTCGATATAAGGAGCTCATCGCTAAACACAAGGCGGAGACGCTTACGCCAGAAGAATATGACGAACTGCTATGCCTGACTGACCAGGTTGAACACCTGCACGCTCAACGCCTGAAATATTTAGCGGAGCTAGCAGATTTACGTGGAGCGACTCTCAGCGATCTGATGAAACAGTTAGAGATTCGGCCTTCTTCTTATGCCTAGAAGACGCATGACGGCTCAACAAAGGCGGACTGTGGTAGAACGTGCTCGAGGCTGCTGTGAGTACTGCCTCAGCCAAGAGCGTTTTGCACCGCAGGATTTTACAGTTGATCACATTGTACCTCAAAGCCGAGGAGGCAAGACAATTTTGGACAACCTGGCGTTAGCCTGTCAGGGGTGCAACAGTCACAAGAGCACAAGAACCGAAGGGTATGATCTTGTAAATGGCGAGATCGCGCCCCTCTATCACCCAAGACAACAACGGTGGCGCAATCACTTCACTTGGAATGAGGATTTTACTCTCATCATCGGATTGACATCTACCGGACGTGCGATGGTAGAAACACTTAAACTGAATGATAGAGCGGGGCTAGTCAACATGCGGCGGGTTCTCCACGAAATGGGAGAACATCCACCACCGTATCCCGATGAGGAGAACGAGACGTAGATCGATTCACCTGGCGTAAAGTTAAGCCAATCTTCGCTGAAGGGGACTGAAATATGAACACGAAATCGCCCATCTACGGCCTGATGGCCGAATTTGACAATCCCGAAGTCCTTCTCGCCGCGGCGCGACGCGCCCGCCAGGAAGGGTATCGACGGATGGACGCTTACACGCCGTTCCCCATCGAGGAATTGGCGGAGGCAATCGGTTTCCATCACACCCGGCTACCGCTCGTTGTGCTGATCGGCGGGATTGTCGGATGCATCGGTGGATACCTGCTACAATATTACGCTTCGGTCATCGACTATCCCCTCAACGTCGGCGGCCGTCCGTTTCACAGTTGGCCGGCGTTCATACCGGTGACCTTTGAGATGACCATTCTAGTGGCTGCTTTTTCGGCGGTTCTTGGGATGCTGGCGTTGAATGGTTTGCCCAAGCCTTATCACCCCGTCTTCAATGCGCCGCGTTTTGCGATGGCGACTCGGGACCGATTTTTCCTGTGCATCGAAGCCGCAGACCCCCAATTCGATCGCGAGGGGACAAAGCGGTTCATGGAAAGCTTGGAACCCCGGGAGGTATTTGAAGTTGAACCGTGAAAAAGACAGAACGCCAGAAATCCGAAAAATAGTACAAGGGGACAAGGTGACACGGAGAAGGAAAGCATGGAAGAAGGGAAGGATGGAAGGATGGAAGGAAGCTATCTTTCAATCTTCCATCCTTCCTTTCCTTCCATCCTTCCTTTCCTTCTTTTCACGTTTCACGTTTCACGTTTCACGTTTCACGTTTCACGTTTCACGTTTCACGCATCACCTATTCGTCTATAGCGTTTTCTTCTTGCTGCTATCTATGGCCGGGTGCTACCGTGATGATATGCGCGATCAGCCGAGGTACGAGCCGCTCGAAGCGAGTTCGTTTTTCGAGGACGGCCGGTCTGCGCGACCCCTCGTGCCCGGCACGGTTGCGCGCGGGCACCTCCGAACCGATGCACATCTTTATACGGGTAAATCGGGTGGGACGTTGGTTGACACCTTCCCGTTTCCAATCACACGAGAGGTTCTGGAGGAAGGCAGGGAGCAGTACAATATTTTTTGCTCGCCATGCCATGATCGCGTCGGCAACGGTCAGGGGATGATTGTGCAGCGCGGTTTCCGTCCGCCGCCTTCGTTCCATATAGCTCGCTTGCGAGAAGCCCCTGTTGGACATTTCTTTGATGTGATTACCAATGGTTTTGGTGCCATGTACCCTTACGCGGAGCGTATCCCCCCACGGAAGCGATGGGCAATTGTCGCCTACATCCGTGCGCTACAATTGAGCCAACATGCGACCCTTGCAGACGTCCCGGAAGATGAACGGCATCGGCTCGAACTGTGGCTTGCGCAGTAGAATGGATAAATAAGAGAGCGGACAAAGAGACTGAGAAGTTGGAAGGAAGGGAAGGAAAGGAAGGATGGAAGGAAACTATTTTCTATCCTTCCATCACGTTTTACGTTTTACGCATTACGTTTCACGTTTTACGCACTATGAATCAAACAGAATCGCTGCATACGCAATTAGATCGCATAAAGCGTCGGGCTCTTGTTGTGGGCGTGGTTAGCCTGGCCCTTTGCATCGTGGGCGCATTCTTCAGCCGGGAGCAGTTTTTTCGCTCCTACCTGCTGGGGTATCTTTTCTGGATGGGGCTGACGCTTGGCTGCCTTGCGCTCCTGATGCTGCATTACCTGGTCGGAGGTGCCTGGGGATTCGTCATCCGACGCTCCCTCGAGTCAGGGACGAGGCTATTTCCACTGATGGGTTTGCTCTTTGTGCCCCTGCTCTTTAGTTTGCCCGACCTGTATCTCTGGGCGCGTCCTGAAGCGGTCGCTGGGGACGAGATATTGCATCACAAAAGCCTTTATCTGAACTTTCCATTCTTTTTGATTCGGGCAGTCGTTTACTTTGCGGTCTGGACGGGGGTCGCTTATTTCTTGAACAGGTGGTCACTCGAACAGGATGGAACAGGTGATTCCGCTCTGATACGCCGCCTTCAGTTTCTCAGCGGACCGGGGCTGGTGCTCTATGGGGGAACGGTGACCTTTGCTTCAATTGATTGGGTCATGTCACTGGAACCCCACTGGTTCTCGACAATCTACGGTGTCCTGTTTATGGTCGGACAGGTTCTCACGACCTTAGCATTTGTGATCGTTGTCATGAGGCTACTCGCAGACCATAAGCCGTTATCTGACGTCATCACCCCGAACCATTTCCATGACCTGGGCAACCTTTTGCTGGCGTTTGTCATGCTGTGGGCGTATATCGCCTTTTCCCAATACCTGATTATCTGGTCCGGCAATTTGCCGGAAGAGATTCCCTGGTATCTGCACCGGACGGCTGGCGGCTGGAAATGGATCTCACTGTTTTTGATTATCTTTCATTTTTTTATCCCCTTTCTGTTGTTGCTATCTCGTCGCACCAAGCGCAGGGCTCAGGTCATTTCGATCGTGGCGGGGGCGATGCTCTTCATACGCCTGGTCGATCTATTTTGGCTGGTTACGCCAGCTTTCTATCAAACAGGATTGCGCATCCATTGGATGGATGGGGTCGCGCCCATTGGGATTGGGGGTATTTGGATAGCAACATTCATCTGGCAACTGAAAAAACGCCCCATCCTCCCCCTCCACGGCCTTCGTCTGGATGAGGCATTGGGTCGCGTTAAGCCCAGATCGGAACGAGATAAATTGCATGGAATCCCGTCCAACGGGACGCGAGGTGTTGACCATGAATGAAAATACACATTACGATGACCCACTTGAGAATCCGCGTCGCAGCCACGAGCAGAGTGATGCTAACATGCGTCCCATTGTGCTCTTCGGCGCGGGGCTGGTGGTTTTAGCGATTGTGGTACTTCTGCTGACACGGTGGGTGTTTGGCACCTTTGCGATGCAACGGGCGAAATTAGATGTGCCCCCTTCGCCACTGGCTGATACCCGGGAACCCTTTCCAGGACCGCGCTTACAGGTCGCCCCCGCTCAAGATGTGAAAGCCATGCGCGCCGCCGAAGACACCACGCTGAATAGTTACGGTTGGATTGATAAGGAGGGGGGCATCGTGCGTATCTCGATTGACCGGGCTATCGAAGTGCTCACTGAAAGGGGATTCCCGGTGAGGAGACACGGAGACAAGGGGAGGGGGAGACAAGGAGAAGGGGAAATGGGGAAATGAAAGAACGAGAGGGCATGTTTCAAATTTCTGGAGGATATTGACATTTTTTCGTAAAACGTAAAACGTAAAACGTAAAACGTAAAGGGGCTCTTCTGACGTTTTACGTTTTACGTTTTACGCCTCACGCATCATAGCCTGCCCCCCGAGGGATCGGGGAGTTCTCAAAATGTAAACAGTTTTCTGAAACATGCCACCCATATCATAAATCATGCCTTCTGTTGCATATTTTCCTCTTGATGCTCCAACAACTGTTTGAGCATTCTGAGTTCACCCGCATCAAGCGGACGTTGTTGGGCCTGGGTAGAAAGGTGCATCAGGAGATCGCGTGGACTCAGTCCCCGGAGACGTTCTTCGGAACTCAGTCCCTGAAGCCGTTCTTCGGGGCTTAGGAAAGGCAGGATTTCTGCCCCAATATCTTTGGACATAAATTCTAAATCCTTTTTCGGTAGACTGTATCTTCCAGCCATAGTTAAAACCTCCTTTGTTATTCTGGGTCGAAGGCGATAAGCAAAACGGATATAATCCCAACTCCTTTCTTCAACAAGCTGTTGCAAAAACTGGCGAAATTTCTTGGCTGAAGCCACAAACAGAAGGAGTGGATAATTCTTAGGAACAATCAACAGTTCGTTGGCGACAATCAGATAAACCATCAAGTCGCCGTTGTTGCGAACGTAATATCCCCCGCCAAGGGGTTGAAAGCCAATACCCAAGCGGTGGGACAGGACCCGTCTCGGTTTTCGAGCGGAGACAATCGTCACTGTCATTTGATGCGGTAAGATGTCATGTTCCCCAAGATACAGGTAGGCGCGTCCCAAGATGAGATGATATTCCGCAATCGTCAGCGGGTCGTGTCTTCCCTTGAATTCAATTAAATTATGTGCACGAAAATGACCAAAGGGCGTTTGAGATTGAAGCTGTTCCTCCTTTTGGGACGGGTCGAGGCGAATGATTGCATCAATAGTGCGAGGCAAACGGCTGACCTCGAATTCGGTTTGTAGCCAAATGCCCCATTGACCACAATGAAAAATCAAGACTTGCTTGAAAACGGGAGCGGTTGGGGCCAGTTGGACGTTAGATGTGGAATTGTCTAGGGGCTGAAGCGTCAAAAGGGACTCCTGTATGGATTCTTTGAAAGATACGAGTTTTTCACTTAGACTTCCGAAGTTTGGTGCAACATCCGTGCAGTTTCATTCTCCTCACGGTTTCGCATCGTCTCAGTTCAGTTCGCCTGTTGAAACTTCGGAAGTCTGGGCATCGCTTGTGCTTCATAACTGAAAAAGTCGTATGAAAGAGCGTATTGTAAATTATAACCCACTGGTGGGCATGAATCAAGATGA
This sequence comes from uncultured bacterium, assembly GCA_964577695.1. GTDB lineage: Bacteria > Poribacteria > WGA-4E > WGA-4E > PCPOR2b > CAZOAL01. The sequence continues at coordinate 187,490 of CAZOAL010000005.1, forward strand.
AATCTCCATCTGGGGAAGGAGGCGGATTGTGATAGACTCCGATTACAAATCACGTTTCCGCTGGATTGAGCGTGTCGAAATCACGTTTTACGTTTTCCTTATATCTTACATTCTCTGGTTTTCTGGCGTCGTCCAGGCGCAGGGATTAAATGCCAGCGCCCAACCCGACATCCTTCGTGAAATCGGCATCGATCAGCGTTTGAACGAACAGGTCCCGCTCGATCTCGTATTTCGCGATGAGACCGGTAAACTGGTTCGGTTGGGTGACTACTTTGGCGAGAAGCCGGTCATCCTATCGCTGGTCTATTATGAGTGTCCGATGCTCTGCACGCTTGTGCTGAACGGGCTTCTCAAGAGCCTCCGAGCATTATCCTTTGACGTGGGTAAAGAATTCAACGTGGTCACGGTCAGCTTTAATCCGGGCGAAACCCCAACGCTCGCCGCGGCAAAGAAGGCGGAATACATTCAGCACTACTCGCGCGCCGGAGCGGCACAGGGCTGGCATTTCCTCACGGGCCAAGAGGCATCAATTCAGCAACTCGCCCAGGCCGTCGGGTTCCGATACGTCTATGACGCCCAGCAAAATCAGTTCGCCCACGCCAGCGGGATTATGGTTTTGACGCCACAGGGCAGGCTGTCTCACTATTTCTACGGTATTGAGTATTCTCCTCGGGATATCCGCTTGAGCCTGGTGCAAGCCTCCGCCAACAAGATTGGCTCGCCCGTTGATCAGCTCCTGTTGTACTGTTACCACTACGACCCGACAACGGGGAAGTATGGGGTCATCATCATGAATGTCATACGGCTGGCGGGGCTTGGGACCGTCCTGGCTTTGGGGGCTTTCATGGTTGTCATGTTCAGAAGAGATCGAAAACGGAAGGCGTAATGCGTAAAACGTAAAACGTAATGCAAAATTTAGGTCAGTTAAATTAACTGAAGGGTGTGCATAATTCATAGGAAACACACCTGTAGCCCAACTTTCTAAGTTGGCCCTCTTGTGCGGATCCAAGATAGAATCGCAGGCTACAATTGGATACCCGGATAATTATGCACACCCCTGAATTAACTGAGAGACTTGCGTCTTTTTCTGTTTCTTACTCTTTACGTTTTACGTTTCACGTTTCACGTTTCACGCATTACGCATTAAATACATTATGTGGTCTGATTTACCATTATTTCCAGAACAGGCTTCCACCGTCGCCAAACAAGTGGATGCGCTATACTTTTTCCTGGTCATTGTCAGCGTATTTTTCTCCACGCTCATTTTCCTGCTGGTGTTCTACTTCGCCATCAAATACCGTCGTCGTTCAGAGGCGGAAATGCCAGCCCCAATTCATGGTTCGCTTCGCCTTGAGTTACTCTGGACGCTCATACCGCTTGGCCTGGCGATGACGATGTTTACCTGGGGAGCAAAGCTTTATTTCGCGGTATCCCGCCCGCCTGCCGATGCCCTGGAAATTAACGTTGTGAGCAAACAGTGGATGTGGAAATTTCAACACCCGACAGGGCAGCGAGAAATCAACGAGTTGCATGTCCCTTGGGGGCAACCCGTCAAGTTGATGATGGCGTCTGAGGATGTCATCCACAGCCTCTATGTGCCTGCATTTCGTGTCAAAAAGGATGTGTTGCCGGGACGCTACTCCACCCTCTGGTTTGAGGCAACCCGGACGGGAAAATACCACCTATTCTGCGCCGAATATTGTGGCACCGAACACTCCCTCATGGGGGGGTATGTGATTGTGATGGAGCCGGTGGAGTATCAGAATTGGTTGAGTGGCGGTGCGACTGGCGAATCGTTGGCAGCGGCAGGCGAAAAGCGATTTCAGCAACTCGGGTGCAACACCTGTCATCGCGCCGAACCGGAAGCGCGCGGCCCCGCGCTCGTTGGACTGTTCGGCAAAGCGGTGCAATTGCAGGATGGGGGGACGACAACCGCTGACGAGGCTTACATCCGTGAATCCATCCTCAACCCGAAAGCGCGGATGGTGAGCGGCTATCAGCCGCTCATGCCCACCTATCAGGGGCTCATCAGTGAAGAAGGGGTGTTGCAGCTTATTGCGTATATCAAGTCCTTGGGTGAATAGGCGGATAGGCACCGAATATTGAGCAGAACTCTAGGCACACCAATTTAGACACTACGAAGAAGTAAAAGGAGAGAAAATAATGAGTCTGCCTCCCTTGCAAAAGGACGGGTATCTTCCTGTAGGGATTTATCAAGCGACGTGGGATGAAATCGCTACGCGCTTTAGTGTTGGGTCGCCACGTCGCGTGTTTTTGGGACGACAGTTCGCCCGTCTTCTCGAAAATGCAAAGGCAACAGGGCATCTCCGCCGAGTCTACATTTGGGGAAGTTTCGCAAGTGCTAAACCCAACCCCGGTGATGTAGACGTTCTCCTTGTTATATCAGCGGAATTTGAATCGGAGAAATTAACCGTTTCATTTCAGCATTTATTCAATCATGGACAGGCACGTCTCGAATACGAATGCGATGTCTTTTGGGTACGTGAATCCATTGACGCTGCCGCATTCGAGATGATGCTTGAAGTTTATCAAACTGACCGCGAGGGGCACCCCCGCGGTATTCTGGAGGTGTTAGTATGATTCGCACTGATGAGGATTTGTACCGTGCACAAGAGAGCATCCGCAAATTGGAGAATTTTCTTGCCGCTGCGCGCCGTGTACACCCGCCAGCGGAATATCGCCGCATGTCCGAGCCATTCTTATTGGAGTTGCAAGAGAGGCAGCGAGAAGTGCTGGTGTATTTGAACCAGGCCGAAGTACTGACGGAGGCGGCAGCAGGAGGATAGAAATTGAATGTCCAATCCACTTATACTTTACTCCACAAATACGAGACTCGCTTATCTCATCTCGAAACGCTACTACAGTGATCTCCATTATGTGTGGTGTACGCCCTATTTCGACTCGAAATCACTTGCGCCTCAGGGCTCTCCCTCGACACCAGTTCGATATTATCACATTGGAAAGGAGCTAGTGCAATGTTTGAAAAACTTTATGAAGTTTCTAAATCCCAAGCACTTAGCGCAGCTAGTTATGCCAACCGCTGCATTAAGCACAGATGGAATATTCAAAGGATTAACCCAGACGAACCGCCGTGGACTGACACGGAACCCTCGATTGAAGAAAAAAGGTTAGCCTTAGATCTTTTGAAGGAGATTGAACGGGTGGAACAAACGCCCATCCACCTGCTCTCTCAGGAAAAAGCCGATGAATACATTGGTCACATCGCCGGTATTGTTCTGAAGCGGAGCATCGAAGGAATGACTCCAGAACAGCTTGAGGAAGGGGTACGACTTTTGGAGGAATTGCGAAAGGATCCGATTGTCTGGATGTATCCTGCGCCCGGTGAAAAAGTTTCTCCGCCACCTGAATTTCAAGTACCCATAACGGCCTCACCGACAGGTCACGATAATTGAACTCAGAGGACAAACTGATGAACGTAGCACCTGATGAAAAACGCGAACATTACCTGAATGCCGGCTATACGGTCAAATCATGGCTGTTGACAACCGATCACAAGCGCATTGCGCTGCTTTATCTGATATCTGTCACTCTGTTCTTTTTCCTGGGCGGCGCGTTTGCGGTGCTCATCCGCCTGGAACTGCTGACGCCCCAGGGCGACCTCGTGCAGTCGGAAACCTACAACAAACTGTTCACCATGCACGGGGTGATCATGGTTTTCTTCTTCCTGATACCGGTGGTTCCGGCTGTGCTAGGCAACTTTCTCATCCCCTTGATGATTGGGGCGCGAGACCTCGCCTTCCCTCGCTTGAACCTGGCCAGTTGGTATATTTATACGCTTGGCGGCATCTTCACCCTCTCGGCGGTGGTGTCCGGCGGCGTCGATACGGGGTGGACCTTCTACACTCCCTACAGCAGCACCTATGCGAATACCCATGTCATTCTGACGGCGCTCGGCGTCTTTATTACGGGATTCTCGTCGATTCTAACGGGGCTTAATTTTATCGTGACCATCCACAAGATGCGTGCGCCGGGACTGACCTGGTTCCGACTGCCGCTGTTCATCTGGGCGCACTATGCGACGAGCCTCATCATGGTACTGGGGACCCCGGTCGTGGCTATCGCGATCGTTCTGGTGGGGCTTGAACGGCTGTTCCGAATCGGCATCTTCGACCCCGCGCTGGGCGGTGACCCGCTACTGTTCCAGCACCTGTTCTGGTTCTACTCACATCCGGCGGTTTACATCATGATCCTTCCCTCAATGGGGGTCATCAGCGAATTGGTCACCTATTTCTCCAGAAAGCGAATTTTTGGCTACAACTTCATCGCCTTCTCCAGCCTTGCTATCGCCGTGCTCGGGTTCTTCGTCTGGGGGCACCACATGTTCGTCAGCGGGCAGTCCATCTATGCGGGCATGATTTTCTCCATCTTGAGTTTCCTCGTCGCGATTCCCTCGGCGGTCAAGGTCTTCAACTGGACAGCGACGATGTATAAGGGCTCAATTTCCTACCAGACGCCCATGCTCTATGTATTCGGATTCATCGGCCTGTTCACGCCGGGGGGTCTCACCGGACTGTTCCTCGCCACGCTGGCGGTTGATGTCCATGTGCATGATACCTACTTTATCGTCGCCCACTTTCACTACATCATGGTGGGTGGGGCAATCATGGGCTATATGGGGGGACTTCATTTCTGGTGGCCAAAAATGACCGGACGCATGTATCCAGAGGGGTGGGCAAAGTTCGCGGCGCTGGTGATTTTTATTGGGTTCAACCTGACGTTCTTCCCGCAATTTTTGCTCGGCTACCTCGGCATGCCGCGCCGCTATCATGTTTATCCGCCGGAGTTCCAGGTGTTAAACGTCATGTCGTCGGCAGGCGCGTCCATTCTTGGCGTCGGGTATCTCATCCCCATGGTGTATTTCATCTGGTCTCTGCGCTACGGAGCGATTGCTTCGGCTAATCCATGGGGGGCGAAGGGTCTGGAGTGGGAGACGCCATCACCGCCGCCAACCGAAAACTTTGAAGAGACGCCGATCGTCACGGAAGAGGCGTATGCGTATGCGTCGAAGGAGGATTTTTCGCATCAGGCTAAAACGATTGTGCGTGAAACGTGAAACAAGGTGCAAGATGCAAGATGCAAGACGCAATGTATCCTGAATCCTGAATCCTGTATCCGCCGGGTTGAGCCTGTCGAAACCTTGAATCCTGAATCCTGTATCTTGTATAGGGAGGTTAAAATTGGCTGACAGTCATTCCACACTGGCACATCATTTTGATGATATCGAACAGCAACGTGAGGCTTCGAGTCTAGGAATGTGGGTATTCCTGGTGACGGAGATTATGTTCTTTGGCGGGCTGTTTGCTGGTTATACGGTGTATCGATCGGCTTACCCGGTGGCTTTCGCTGAGGCGAGCCACCATCTCAATGTGATGCTCGGGGGCATCAACACCGCCGTGTTAATCTGTAGTAGCCTGACCATGGCTTTAGCCGTCTACAGTGCGCAACTCGGCAAACGCAACATGCTGCTTATCTTTCTGACCCTCACGATTCTTCTAGGTTCACTGTTTCTGGGAATCAAATCTGTGGAGTATTTTCACAAGTTCGAGGAGCACCTGGTGCTGGGCGGGGCTTTTACCTTTGAGGGCCCCCACGCCCGACAGGCACAGCTTTTCTTCTGCTTCTATTTTGCCATGACCGGCACGCACGCCTTGCACATGGTGATCGGCATCGGGATTTTAATCGTTCTCATTTTTCAGGCATGGCGGGGTCACTTCTCGCCCACATACTACGCACCGATCGAACTCACTGGGCTTTACTGGCACTTTGTGGATATCATCTGGATTTTTCTCTTCCCCTTACTCTATCTAATCGGCCGGCACTAAGGGGCTATAGACTTCCGAAGTCTTTGAGACTTCGGAAGTCTATAGGAGGATTCATGTCACAACATATCGTTCCCAAAAAGATCTATTTCCTCATTTTCATTGCGCTGCTATGCCTCACCCTCATCACCATCTGGGTGGCCTTCATCGATCTGGGGCGATTGAACACCTTCCTCGCTATGACCATTGCCGTCTGCAAAGCGCTTCTGGTCGTCCTTTACTTTATGCACCTCCGCTACAGCAGTCGTCTCACCTGGGTCGTTGCCGGAGCGGGGGTATTTTGGCTGGCAATTCTGATGGGCTTGACCTTGAGCGATTATCTCACCCGGAACTGGCTCGGCGTCGGTGGTGGATAAATCTCGCATCTATTCGGCTTTTTTGTTGACCAGATAAATGCCACCAGCGACGAATCCCGCGCCGGCAATCAGGCTAGGGCTGATCTCATCGCCTAAAAGCAAGTGACTCAACAGCACACCGAACAATGGCGTTGTGAAAAATAGAACGACGAGCTTACTTGGACTATACTTTTCAAGCACAGAGGTCCAGGCGACAAAGCAGAATCCAGCCACGACAAGCCCTTGATAGCAGATGGCAGTGACACCAGAAGCAGAAAAGTGATAACTGGCACCCTTCTCTAGGAAAAAACTCAACCCGAAAAAACAGGGAAGGCTCAATGTCATCAACCAGACCAACAGGCGATACGGGTGGATGGATTGTACCAGCCGTTTGGTCACCACAGTCCGCAGGCCCAATAGACACCCGCTGATCAGCACAATGAGGTCACCAAGCAGGAAATCGTGCGTCCCGGGTTGCAAGTGTTTGGCAAAGGTCAGCAGAACGCCGCTAAATGCGATGCAGATGCCCACCGTTTTCCGAAGGGTTAAGCGCTCCCCCGGCACCCAGAAATGGGCAAACAGCGCCGTAAAAAACGGATATGTGGTGACGAGAATTGTGGAATGGGATGCCAATGTGAAACAGGTGCCAACGTTGAGCGCAATAATCTGCGCCAGAAAGATTGCAGACAAGCAGACCAACGGGAGGAGTTCACCGCGATTCATTCGCATCTGGATGCGTTGACTCAACGACCAAACGCTGATCGCCGCGAGTCCCAGGAGGAAACGCAGCCCCGCGAGCGCCAACGGAGGGATGCCTTGTAAACCGATTTTAATCGAAACCGAGTTACCGCCCCAAAGCAAAGCGAGTAACATGACCAGCGCAATCACTCTGGGAGTCGGTTGTTCGTTGGCAATTTCAGATTTTTTCATTAAAAGCGAACGTTAACGAGTCCTCATGTTATGGAAGGGGTCGAAATTTAGGCCGCGATGCACTTGAGACTTGTGGGCATTGGATTTTGTATGAACGAGCCCCATTGGTGAGTAGGACAAGGCCTCAGTCAGGGCAACGCCTCAATCGTCACACTGCCACCATCTACCACTTGAATGTGCAGGTTGTATCCATACAGCAGGGACATACCAACGAGGGAGTCTGCTTCGATAGCATCTACCAGAATTTGACGCGGTTGGCCGTCCCAGATGACCTCCACTTCGTAGGTATCAAAGGAGCTTTCGCTACCGTCCGCTAGAATCGCCCGTCCACGTCCTCTCCAAGCCAGCCCCAAGGCGGCTATCATAGAGGTCGGCAAGGTCAGCCATCCGTCAAAACCCGTATCGACGACAGCCTCGCTCCCCTGCTCCTGCCCGGTGGAACCACGTATCGGCAGGCGGATGATGGCTTCACGGTATGCGGTGACAACGCCGGTCATCATCGTTTCTCCTCTCTATCCGGCGCGGGCCGAAGCGGCGGGTATAGCGGGAGCCAACTCGCACCAGCCAGATTTGCGCATCGGGATGACGGGCGAGGAGGCGGTCGGAGGCCATTATTTCGTCTGTGTCTATCTCATACGTGCCTGTCTCAATGTCAATGGCGACAAATTTGCCTTGATTACCTTGCTCCGTGTTGGGACGTATGTCTCGATCATATATCGCGTCCCCGCGCCGGGCGAACTCTTCTTTACTGTAACGCGGTTGTCGGATTGCCATGTTCTTCCTCCTTGTGTTCATCATTTCTGCCATGATGTACTAGGGCTTCAAGGCAGAAATAACTCGACAGATGTTTACCCCCACCCGGCCTCCCCCACCCCGGCCCTCCACCCCCCTATTATCCCCCGTGGACGGGGGATAGGAGACGGGGAGGGAGAAGGGCGGGGAGGGGCGTTTCCTTCCCCCCGTCCACGGGGGCCAGGGGGGGCAAAAACTTTCGCCGTGCTTTACTAGCCCCTTATTTTCGCATAGTGGACTTTATGTTCGATAACAAGCTCTTCAACCTTGCCTGATTTAGGGACGATCACCTCAAGCAGTTTGTCCCGATATGTGGCACGCACGTTCTCCGGTTGTCCTTCAATCTGGAAGACGTTTCTAAATCCATGAGGGAACGAACTACTACGTCCGACGACTTCAGCAAATCGTGCGTCCTCCAACTTGGCTTCAACAACCACGGTATTGCCTTCAAGGTTGACTTGATAGGTATAATCTGGCATCAGATCCGGCAGGTTGTACTTCGTTTTGTATTCACAATTGGGCACCCAACGGGGAAACTCAATTTCAAGGATATACCGATCCACCGATTCTTTGACTCGGTTGATCATTCCGTAACGGCGATACCGTTCTCGTACATCGTCGGCATAGATGGGGCCATCCGTGAGAACCGCGCCCGGTAGGGTTGACCGAAATTTTGCGGGTTTCGTGGCAATCACAGGACGCAAAGCGGATAGCAGTGGATATGCAACGAATGAGAGCATCCAACCGTACAGCGCAGCGCCATACTTTGGTTTTTCATCACTTGTTGTTGAAACCAGTTCATCCTTGAAGCGATACAGCCCTTCAGCGATTGCGAGGGCAACACCAAGAAAAATAAAAAGGTTTCCTTTGCCGCTGAAAAGGTTGATGCCCTGTCCCTTGACAGCAAAAAGGAAAAACAACAAAGGATAGAGCGCCAAATTAATCAAGCTGTTAATGCCTGTTGAAATGGCTGCATTGAACACTTTTGGGTTGGCAACCATCTCCTCAAGTTCACTCTTGAACTTTGCTGAGAATGCGCCCAGTAAAGGCTGAGAAAGCATAACAAGCGGACGGAGCGGGGCGCGAATCGCAGATTGCGGTGTCTCCAACGATTGAACAAATTCCTCAATACCAATTTTATCTTCCTGTTTTTTCGATTTTTTACCTTCTGCTTCTCCGGAGACTTCACCAGTTGATTTCGGTTTAACGAAGGTTTCAAAAAAATTCCGATTTAACTCCGTGAAGAAATTCCACTTCGCTGGCACCTCATCGACCATGAAAATCGCGGTGACAGGACACGCTGGCTCACAGGCACCGCAGTCGATACATTCGGCGGGATTAATATAAAGTTGCTTTTCACCTTCAGAGGTGTGAATACAATCGACCGGGCACGCGTCAACACAAGCAGTATCCTTGACATCAATACACGGTTCACAAATCACATACGTCATATTTTATGTCTCCTTGATACATGAGATCTTTTATCTCTAGGACTTACGCAATTCAGAAGTAGAACGGGCTGCCAGCCCGTTTCAAGCGGGCAAGCTGCCCGCTCTACGAGAGCGTCTCATTGATTCACTGCGTAAGTCCTAATCTCTTTATGACTTACGTAGTTGATGTGTTGAGGTCAGTGATATTGCGTATTGCGTCCCTTCCTAGGCTCAAGGGCAAGATTGCATAGACCTCCCCGATACGCCATAAGCAATACGAGGGGGGGGCGCAGACGAAGCGCAAGTCCTGTTCTTTGGCTGGCTAAGAATGGAGCACGCAAATTATACCACAGCCCACACATCGTGACAAGAATATTTGGGGCGGACGGTTCTCACGGTCCTTATACCAGTTTGGGGTCGGAATTGCGGGTTGAGAGGCAGAAAAGGAAGAAAGGCAGAGGACGCCCAAAAATAAAGGCAGGGAAAATCTCCCCTGCCTCTGATTGGCCAGCATATTTGCATTACGAACTATTCTGAGACATCTTCGTTTTGCGTGTTTAATTATACTTAACAGTTGTTACTTTGTCAAGAGAAAATAGTAGGGGCGAAGCATCGTCAATGCAGCCAGCTAATCATCTCACCGCCCACAAGCGAATGCTTCGCCCCAACACAGGATGGATGAGCCAGAGAAAAGGAGCGCAAGATTCGACATTGAGGACACGGTTTCTGTAAAACAGCTTGTAAAAGATCGACATGGGGCACATGGATTTCACCAATCTCAATGTGACGCAATTCCTTCATTTTCGCTTTGAGTGTACTTAACCCATCAAGGTTGTTCAGCCCAGCAATGCTGAGATGAGGCAACCAGTGTTCACCTTCAATGGAGTAGGTCGGCACGAGAGGTGCATCTTGGTGAAATTGCTGCTGGATGTGAGCAATTGCGCCCTTATCTTCCACTTCCAGAACGATGAAACTGGCTAACCCGTTCACTCGCCCCAACTGTATAGAAAATTCAGGGAGGTGAGAAAGGATTAAATCTGCTTGTTCAAGAATGCGTTCGAGCATCGGTGACTCAATGTCGCTACGATGGTGCTTGCGGTTTGTGAGAAAGCCTAACCATTTGACCGTGATATGATAGTATTCTGGAGGCATCAGATAAACACCAGGGATGTGACGAATCTCATCCGTGACGCTCTGAATTTGCCTGATGATGTCTGGCTGATCAATGTGAATACTGAGCGTTAAGCTGTTTTTTCTCCCATTGCTGTCTGCTGCTTGTTCAGGGTTGTAAATGGGAGGTTTATAACCGTTCTGAAACCTATTCCAGAGTTGGTTGAATTTTTTATGGTACAACATTTTTTGGGGGTGTTGCATATCTTCTACACTTTTTTATTTTTGTATGAGTCAAGAAAAGAGGAGACATTAATAACGGTCTATCATGCTGTTGACCAATACATAGATTTTTCATTTTTCATTTTGCATCAAGCACCGGCTCAAGGGTCGATCTCACGTCCGGATGGCAGACTCGACCTGTTGGAAAAGTGCTTGGGCTTGGGGCAACAATTGTTCCAACTCATCTTTCGTCGGTGCTTGAGCGAGCGTTACAGGATAACGCACAATGAGGAACTCGTCGGCACGTTTGCAAAGGGCGCGAAACGATTCCAGTTCCGGCTTGTGCATTACGGCTTCGTCGAGCAACTTGTTCAGGTCGTGCGTCCGTTCCAACGCCCAGCCCTGCTTCAACAAGAATGCCTTTAAGGTTTTTTCGACGGCCTGCTGAAGATGATAGGCGGCGCTTTTGATGCTGTTCACGTCTAATAGCGCCCTAATGTCCACCAAGTCCTCTTTAGCACCGTCCAGCCAATCCAGCGGATACAGTGATTCTCCCGTTGCCATCAAATACTCTACCTCCTCTAAAAAGCTCGCCCACTCCCACCGACTGTAGAGCGGATGCCCCCTGTGGAGGACATCCGCCCAAAACACGTTGCGCCGGCGAAGTTGCGCTCTGAGTTCCTGCGGCGTCAGCACGAAAAGCTGAAGCGGCAACGTATTCAGTTCCCCGAGATGGCGGCGCACCTCCGCATTCCGATCATGTGCTTGGGTATCCTTGATAATCAACAAATCCACATCGCTGCCCCGATGGGGGGCACCGTAGGCATACGAGCCGAACAGCACAATACAGTCCGGCGGCTGATAGGATTCCACCAACCGCCGGACGATGCGTTCCAGGGTGGGAAAAAGTTGCTCTTTCAGTCGGCCAGCTTCGGCACTCATTGGTGTGTTCCTCCAAACGTTCTAGCGGTTCACGGCGTTGCATCCGATTCTCTTTTTCGTCTAAAATCGAAGTGCTGTCTAAAGGCTTCGAGATTTGCAGAGAGCGAAATATTTAGGCGAATTAGTAAGCCGCAAAGCATATTAAGCGATACAGCAGCATTTTGTTTGCCAAACTTGTAGTTCACTATCCCAATGGCGCTGCTAACGCACTCTAACGTTTGAATATTAAATACCTACGTACCTGATCAACATTAAAGGCAGCTAATTCCCAACCTTCATTGCTATATTTGTCCAATACCAGTTGGATATCACCTGTATTTAAAGAATTATCATTGAGCACAAATTCAACTTTGTATTGAGTTGTTTTCGCAGCGTAAGACGGTGAAGAAGTACCCATTAGGGTCATAATCAGATTTAAAGCCAGGAGAACTACTGCTACCACCAATAATACCCTGGTCAATAGATCGCGTTTCATAATTTGGCCCCCTTGTAGTTTAAACTACGGTTGCTCATTCGAGCAAAGATTAAGCCAGTAATTGCATGGATTGATTAAAGTACCTTAATTTTAGGCGCATAAATATATCACAAGTCGCAAAAAAAGGCAACAACAAAATAAAGCCTCAACCCCCTGTGTTCTTCGCAGCCAGGTCATGTTTCATCCCCACGAAAGCTGCTTCTTCGAGTTCAACCCGCTCCTGGATGATGCGCGTGAGCCATTCTTCAACGTCCGCTTCCTGATGTAAGTGGGCCAGGAAAGCTGCGCGTGCAGCAAGTTCCGGGGGGATAGACAAAGAAGTTGGCTTCGTCCTACACACATAGATGGGTTTTTTCCACGCCGAATCGTCATCGGCCTGTAACGCGACGATTTTGTCAATATCTTCTTCGGATAGATGTGTTTTCCTCTGACCTCTTGTACTCATATTGGCCACCCCGTAATGATACGGACAACATTCCCTGGCTTAAGTTGGAAAACGATTTTGAGCCTGCGCCTACCGAGGGTTCTTCCGATTAATTGATAACGATCACGGTAGGACTTGTTCCGACGCACCTCGTAGTTGGAGAAGAAACATTCCACAGCCTCATCAAATGTGATGTGGTGTGCGGCGAGTTCATCCCGTTCAAAGTCATATTCAAAGTCGGTGGGTGTGAAACGATGCCAGCGGACCACTGTCTATTCCTTTTGCCCACCAGAACAAGGTTTTGAGCTCCTTTGTTCTAATGAAAGGCGCGTAACTATATCACAAGTCACAAAAAAAGGCAACAATAAAATGTTGCGTGAAACGTAATGCGTAATGCGTAATGCGTAATGCGTAATTTGCACATTTGCTCATTTGCCCATTTGCATATTTCTTCCCTCCTTCCATTCTTCCATTCTTCCCACCCACCAATCTTCTTGTCTCCTGCCTTCCTTCCCTTCCTTCCCTCCTTCCCTTCTTCCTTCTTTCACCATTCCCAACAGATCTCAACTCCCAGTTCTTCCGCGATGCTGGCGAGACCGCGGAGATGGTCAATGTGAAGGGGAATGCCGTTTGCAATCCACTCCTCACGTTTGAGCCACTCAATTTCTCCGGGCAGGTACACGCGATCGATCCCTTCCACAGTTTTCGAGGCATGGATGGTGCGGATGCCCCGATCAATTTCAGCGGCATATTCCTCGAAGTCTGTGAAACTCGACACGTTCATGGCAATGAAAAAGTGTTCGGAAGGTTCGCCGCGCTTGTGGCATGCCATTAAACCACCGACCAACGGTCCCGCCAGGATGCCCATAATCAACGCCAATCCGTATCCCTTTGCGCCTGCCGCAGGCATGAGCATACGCCCTTGACTGGGGTCTTCGGTTGGCACCCCTTCAGCGGTCAACAGCCACCCCGGCGGAATGGGCAACCCGTACATGCGCATTGTGCTGATTTTTCCCCACGAAGAAACCGCGCACGCCGTGTCCAGCACAATCGGTCGTTCCTTTCCGGCGGGCAGGGCGTAACTCATGGCGTTGTTTGCGGTCACAGGCGTTGCCCCACCCGGAGCGACGACGGACGGCCCCCCTGTGTTCGTCGTTGAAAATCCAATCATTTTCGCCTCTACCGCCATCATCGCATAGCAGGCAGCAGCACCAAAGTGACCGGCGTTATGCACCCCCGCCGCCGCGATGCCCGATGACTTTGCTTTTTCAATCGCCATCTTCATCGCTAAGGTGCTCGGTGGGTGCCCTAAACCGTTGTCCCCATCAATGACGGCAAAACCAGGGCCCTCTCGGACCACTTTGATCTCTGGCTTCGGGTTCATATCCCCTTTGAGCATGCTTCGTATGTATCCGGGTAACGCACGAGTCCCATGCGAATGCACCCCTCGCAGGTCTGTTTCGACCTGGAGCGCTGCCATCAGTTTTGCATGCTCCTGGCTCATCCCTGCTTTCTGATAAAGCGCATCAGCAAATTCACGAAGTGGTTCTGGTTGAACGATAATATCTTGAGATTGATTCATAGTTCTCCTTATGTCTGTTGTGTGATGCGTGATGCGTATTGCGTGTTGTCTTCGCACGCAATACGCAACGCAATACGCTTTCAGTGCGTCTGAAAGAACTCGATGACCTCGCCGCTTGGGCCCTTGAAGAAAGCGATGGTCACCTTAAATGCGCCAAGGTCTACATCACGGGGCTCCAGCGTAATCTCGTAACCCGCCTGGCGGATATGTTCCAAGGCGGCGCGAGTATCGATGGTTGCCAACGCGAAGTGCGTCACAGGGTCGTTTGCTGCAGGACTCCCTACTTGAGGGGACTTGGCGGTGGGCTGGAAGAGTTCGATATGACTTCCATCACCCATGTCTAGCAGGATGATTTTACACTCTGGAGAGCCAAATTCTGCGACAATCGGCATCCCAAGAACATCCCGATATAACCGCAAGGAGGCGTCCCAATCGCGCGCTTGTACGGCAATGTGGTGCGTCCCACACCCTTTGATAATTCCGTTTTTCGTTCCGATAGGCATATTCAGATCCTTTCGTAGTTAGTACTTGAGAAAAGTGAAGATTTTCCCGGCTGGAGGCCGAGGCTTTAGCCGGTTTGAGCCGTGAGTCTTTTCCCGGCTAAAGCCTCGGCCTCCTCAGAAACGGGAGTTTTCTCAACGACTGGTAGTAAATAAGTTCCAACTGAATCGCCATACATTAGCAAAAAATCCGGGAAATGTCAAGCGGAAATGTGTATTTTTTTGCTTGACCTCATTCTGCAAGTTTGATACTATCTTCTCGAAAAGCTGAAACACCATTCACAACGAGGAATGGAAGAATGGAAGGAGAGGAAGGAATTTGGTACATCCTTCCTTTTCCTTCCATTCCTTCCGATGAAATGTATCGTTCATTCTTGAAAATTAGTATGCTGACCCAGAATTATATACCAATGAAATCCCTGATGCAATCCATTCTGATTACTGAGTCACAGATTCACCAGCGTGTCCGCGAATTGGGGCAACAGATTTCCCGAGATTACAAAAACCGAGACCTTGTACTTCTCTGCGTTCTCAAAGGCGCGGTTGTGTTCCTCGCCGATCTCCTCCGCGCCATATCGATTCCCGTGCGCTGTGAATTTATCCAACTGGCGAGCTATCAGGAGCGAACAGAATCATCAGGGAATGTTCAGATGATACAGGGGCTGAACGGTGTTGTTCTCAGTCAAGCAGATGTGCTGATTGTGGAGGATATCATTGATACAGGGCAAACCTTACGCTATCTCCTGAATCACATTGAGGCATTGCAACCGGCAAGCGTGAAGGTGTGTAGTTTACTCGATAAACCGGCATGCAGGACAGTTCCAATTACAATTGACTATATCGGATTCGACCTCCCTGATGTCTTTGTTGTCGGATATGGTTTGGACTATGCCCAACAGTACCGCAACCTGCCGTATATCGCGGTTTTAGACCCGTGTGAAGGCATGTTTCAAATTCCCGAAAAAATGTGTTGATACTGTTGAGATAATGCGTAATGCGTAATGCGTAAGTGAAATCCTTTACGCATTACGCATTACGCATTACTTGCTTGAAGTGTCAACTGTTTTCTGAAACATGCCTTTTTTTCACCCGAGGAGTGCCAAAAGTGCATCCGGAATTGTGTTATTGCGAAAGGTCGTGATCAGATGATGATTTCATCGTTGTGGGATTCATGTTCTTATCCTACACCGCTCTTGCGGAAAAGGGGGTGGTGATTCATGAAATCACCGAGGTGGTGTGACGCTTAACTTTTAGGCGTCGCACATTCGGAACTAGCGGAGTCGGAGGGGCTTTATCGCTCCTCTGACTCGCTAGCTAACTCCCAATTTACCGTTGATTTTGAAAATGTGCTGAAACGAGCCCCCCGGAAGGGGGGTCAGCGTCAAAAGGAACAACTCAAAGAAATACAGAAAGAGAATATGAGGGCATATTTATGAAAGAAAGAATAAGTCTCGGTGAACTCTCCGAACTGGTGCGGGCACTGGACGAAGGCACCAGAGAAGAGCAGTGCCATGCGCTTAGGCTCCTCTGTCCGTGCCGCAACCGCGTCTACGACCATGAAGCGTGGCAGAAAATCTTCCGTGCGCGGGAGCGCGGCACCCCCGACGTGCGGCATCAAGCCGACCACGCTATCGAAACGCTCAGGCAACGCGCCCTGGGCGACTCGCGATCGTGGGAGTTGGTTGTACATTTGAAACAAGATGTGAACCAACCGACAGGAGACCCCTTCCCTGACGAGTTGTCAAAGATTGAACCCTTCTGGGAAGAAGGTTGGATGACCCATTTACTTTACAAAGTCAAGAGCGGTAAAGAGGCAACCGTCTACTGTTGTCAGGCCCATCCTTCCACTGAATCTGAGCTCCTTGCCATCAAAGTCTACCGTCCGCGCCGTGCCTGGGAGAAAAAGAGACGGAGAGAACGGCAGGCACAATTCACATCTTCGGCGGAACATGAGTTTGGTACGCTCCGCCTGCTGCATGCCGCTGGTGCCGATGTTCCGAAACCGGTCACATCGTCTCGCAACGCCGTCCTGATGGAGTGGGTGGGAGACGACCAGATGCCCGCTCCGTTGTTACAAAGCGTCTCGCTTACGCAGGGTGAGGCACAAGCGTTGTTCGATCTGCTCATGCGCAATGTGGCGCTATGGCTATCGTGTGGTTGGATACATGGAGACCTTTCCGATTTCAACATTCTGTATTGGGAAGGAAGCGTGAAGGTCATTGATTTCTCCCAAGCCGTTGACCCTCGCTCCAATCCAAGCACGTTCACGCTTCTTCGGCGCGATATCGAGAATGTGTGTCGTTACTTTGCGCAATACGGCGTGCAGGCTGACCCCTTCAGGCTTGCTGAACAACTCTGGAGGAGACACGTAAAGAGAACGGTATTGTGAAGTTGCGTTGTGAAAAGTTAGGAGGTTATATTGTGAACAAATACAAAACCGAAAATGAAGCCGGTGACAGTCTCGAAATTATCGGCTTTGAGCCAGAACTTCCAGCGACCTTTTTTCCAAAACACCCACGGGAAGGCGGTCTGAAGACAGCGGTATTGAAAATCAAAATTGCCTATCAGCTCCAGTCTGCTGAATCTTGCTACATCTTTGCCCACCCCAGTGTCCCAAACGATCGGACGGGATGTTTCTCAAGTCCATCGCCCTTATATAAAAAAGGATCCGGTGAGTTGATCGCATGGTTTGGTTTTGATAGGGAGGCCCATGTAGAGCAGGTCGAGGTCAAAATGATAGGCGAAGACAAAACTGATAAAACTTGTAGTGTTAGTAATGAACCGTTCTTGACTTTAATAGCCGATGTCGAAGCGGATTGGAGTTTTTAGATTTTTCTTGAACATTTTTTCAATTTTGAGGTTATAATATAGCATCAACCTGTTGAGATTCGACTCACAATCATATCGACGAAAGCAATTTATCAGAAAGAATCATTGACCTAAAACGAAAAAGAAAGGGGGTGGCACCTCATGAACGAATTTGCTGTTCACCCAACAACGCAATTTACATTCACTCAGACCGTGCATGGCGAAGGTGCTTCTGCCCCCAGCCCCAATCTGAAATTCTGATTCCCTTTCATCCTGTGAATCCTGTGTCCTGATTCACCCGTTCCGATTGGGTTGGAGGTGGCATTGGTATCCTTCTGCCGTGCAATACACGGAGGAGAAGTTTATCTATGCCGCAATTCAACCCAGATTTCTGGGAGGTTCCGGTTCCCCCGGAGCATCTCGACCTTTTTTGTAATGAAGACCAGATCTGGTATGAATCCCCCGCACTTCGCGAACAACGATACACTCATCAAGCGAAAAGGCAAAAAGTTGCCATACATGTGCGCCAGGTTATTGAGGAAGAGCTGACTCCCATCCAGCGCCGTTGCGTTTCGCTCTACTTTTTTGAAGGCAAGACGCAGGAGGAGATCGCGTCAATTCTCGGAATTTCCAGGCGAGTTGTCAGCCAGCATCTCTTTGGCGTCAAACGGGATGGGAAGCAGATTGGCGGGGCAATCAACAAAATCCGCAAGGTCTGCGGAAAGCGGGGGATTTCGTTATAACATATAGAACTTACAGTGAGTGACAGAGAGGCACTCTGCATCTTGCATCTTGCATTCCAGATTCAGGATTCAAGATGCAAGATGCAGATAAATCGTGAATCCGTGGAACCAACTGCGTAAGTCCTACATCATTCATTGGCACCACCTAGCAGTGGCAACGGTTTAAGCGACGCCCCCGTAGGCCGCCTGCCCGTTGGTCGCCAAGGAATCGAGTCGTAAGAACGATACGCAATGTCGAGGTGTGGGGTTTCCAGACGAACGTGCCCACGATAACGTGAGTCCAACGCCGCTTCGAGTACACCCGTTGTGAGCAGTGTCCGTTCCACCGGATAGGTCGGCACACCCGTGACAAACATCTCTTCGATATTCAAGCTGAGATAGCTGAAATGGGAATGCGGCGGACCGTTCTGCAAATAGAATTCCGTCGCATCAATCTTCCCCCCAATACGCGCCGCGTAAGCGAGGTCTACGACATAGCCATTCAGCATCAAAATCGCGCCCCGCAATCCATCGCGATATTCAACAAGGAATAGCGCAGGGTTTTTGCAATGTTCCTCCATCCGTCCGGCGGGCTTATTCTCAATGGCATCACAGGCGGCTTCCGCCAGTTGGTATGACCAGAGCCCAATTTTCGCGGCACTCCACACCGCATCGCCCTCCAGACACGTCACAGCAGCGACGCCGGTTTCGCCGCCATCGCGCCGCTCGACCATGCACTCAAGCGTTTCCAGCGTGTGAAAACCGTAGATGTCCAGCCCTGAAAATCCGATCGCGATTGCCTCTGCAATAGGGGTTTCCAATTCATGCTCCAACCACGGATTGCGCCACCCCAACGGCAGGGATGAACCCGCCATGAACGGCGCACCGAGTTGGGCAGCGCGGTCAACCATCCACTTCGCATCATGCCAGTTGTAGGAGAGGTGCTTATCGTTATACACAGGAACAGACCTCCTACTCGTCGCAAAGACGCCGCAGATCTGCTCCATAAAGTATTTACGCGGATAGAGATGTTGCTCCTTCTCGTTCCACGCATAATCGCCGTGCTCCCCGATCAGGAGCACCCCATCGACAGCCAGCTCCTTCCCGCCGAGCGTCAGGGCTTTGACGATGCTCGGATAGAGCGGGACGTCGTGTTCAGCGGCAAGCCCTCGACTCAGATCGTTTTCAGCGAACTGGTCCACATACATCGACGCGATGTCGACGCGCGGTGGGATGAGCCCTTCATCTGTGGGGAAGCCTTTCAGGAATTTGGTCACAATCACGTCCGCGTGCGAGTGCGGACGGTACTCGGTGATAATCGCTGCAATCTTTTTGCGTTCGGACATTGCGTGAACTCCTCTCGCTGTTGGTGTGAAGATAGGGGCATGTTTCAGAAATCTCTTGACATTCTGTGTTGCTGGAAGGTTTCGACAGGTGGAACACTCTCGGAACGGAGCTCAACCCCAGGGATGGAAGGATGGAAGGGAGAAGGAGTCGAATGAGGGTCAAAAAATCATATAAGGGTCATCCACCTCGACTGTATCGACTTTCCTCCACTTGGGAAGCAAGGTGTCTAACTCCACCGGAAGATAAAAACCTGTGCCGTACAAATCGGCATCTTCTGGAACTTTCGCGGAAACGACATCATTGCCGATGTATATTGGCCCCCCTGCAAGCCTTTCGACGACCCGCATCACCTTTAAGAAAGTCACCTGGACGACGTTTTCAACATCCGGATAATCACTGCCCCACTCCGGATTAAATAAGCCAAGATACGCGAATCGAGGCGTGAATCGCCACGAGAAATAGTTTTTGCCTTCCCATTCAAATTCCTTCCACGCTTTTACCTTGTCATTACGCCCATTCCACGCATGTTGACCCCACCCATCCGCTAAAAGCCCCTCCGCAAACTCGTCAAGTGAAATCTGTCGTCTGTTTTCGACGAGCACCACTACGTTGATTCCCATTCTACGGCCCCCCGAGTTGAGTGAATGGATTGAGTTGACTCTCCTACGATAGCCTAACGAAATGTTCTTCACGCCTCGTAAGTGTACCCAAAGTTCCCTCGGAAATCAAGTCTATTTTGCAGAGAGATGGATACATCGGAGCACACCAATACGCCCTATGCAACCGAAGTCGCATGGGGCGGAATAAGGAATTACTGTTCTTGACAGCAGAAAAGGTGTGTGCTATACTTCCTTCTCAACGAAGGTAAACCATGAAAACGATTCCGATTCACATCACCACAGAAGAATATGAATGGTTATCACAGAAGGCAGCCGCGCAAAAAATGACCGTTGCCCAATGTATTGAAGGAATGGTGCGTTCAGCGTTCCTTTATCAGGGGGAAGAACTCCCGCCGTATGAGTGGGGAGAAGCAGGAATACCAGAAGGCAACCCGATTGAATACGACCCTGAGATCGGGTTTGTTGTCATCGAAAAGGGTGGAGAATGAGAATACGTCCCCTCCACCTCGGCGATGTGATCACCGTTCAACTTCCTCATCACCGGCCCGGTGGACACGAACCGGTGAAGGGCATTCGCCCGGCGATTGTCGTCGGACTTCCACCCCTTTTGGGTACACCTCGTTTCCCCCTAATTGTGGTTGTTCCGACGACGACTCAAGTGGGCCCCTGGGCGAGTCAGTCTCCCCATCTGTATCCACCGCTTGCCGCGGGGGTGGGTGGATTCACAACGGATTGTGTGGTTTTATTAGATCAGTTGCGGAGCCTAGACATCAGTCGCATCGGCCGACACATCGGCACCTTGACGACCCAACAGTTGATGCTTATCTCCACAGGGCTGAGACGCATCTTGGGATTTTAACGTCGCTTTAATCAGCGACTATAAATCTTACATTAAGGAGGGCAAAAATTATGGAATATAAAGTGCTACTCCACCAAAATCAAGAGGGAACATACGTGGCGATTGTACCGGCATTGCCGGGCTGTATGGGTCAAGGAAAAACGGAGGAGGAGGCAATTGCCAATATCCTTCAGGAAGTAACCGCGTGGCTGAAAAAGACGAAGATCGTGGCAATCGATGTCCCTGTGCCTCCAGAAGTGGATTCGCAATCTCACCCCTGGCTGAAGAATTTTGGGATTTTCAAAGATGATTCCGCTTTTGACCAGATGATGCGTCAGATTTATAAAAAACGCAGTGGAGAGTATCCTGATACGGATCAGGTTAAGCGATCAAACCGCCCCGATCTCAAGATCGGGGCTAATAGCTAAAGTCCACTACAAGTGGACTCAACACAGGTTTCAGTCGTCTTATGAAGATTTAATATTTATTTGGGTAACAGATTGTAGTGGCGAATTTATTCGCTTCAAACAGCGACTGAAGTCGCCACTACGGGGGTGCCCCAATTATTTTCTTAATCCCCATCAGACGACTTCGGCAATGTCATCCTGAGTTTGCGAAGGATCTAGCCTGAACTTCAGTTCAAGGCTCTTGGGACGCTTAACCTGATCCGAGACAATCCAGGCAACACAACATCGAATTAAGAAACGACATAATTGATAATTCAGGTTGACTTTTGAAAAACTCTGATGATATAATTGCACCCGCTTGTTAGCACTCATCAATGGTGAGTGCTAACAAAATTCGTTTGCTGAAATAGACTGGCACGATCGCAAGACGCATTGCGGCGCAAGAACCGTTATCGTTTGACACGCAGGTTAAGAAATTGTGCGAAGAAACTGAATTTTTTAGAAAAACTCGGTCTCTAATCAGGCCAAGTGAGGAGAAAAAATATGGCAGCAAAGCAGTTGATTTTTGATGTAGAGGCAAGGTCTGCCCTCAAGCGGGGCGCGGATCTGCTTGCACAAGCGGTGAAAGTTACGCTGGGACCGCGTGGGAGAAATGTGATTCTCCAAAGATCCTTTGGATCCCCGGTCATCACAAACGATGGTGTGACGGTCGCTAAAGAGATTGAACTGCCCGACCATTATGAAAATATGGGGGCACAATTGTTAAAATCGGTTGCCACCAAAACAAATGATGTGGTGGGCGATGGGACAACCACCGCGACTGTATTGGCACAAGAGATTCTTCATGAAGGACTCAAAAACGTAACGGCTGGAACAGATCCGATGCAATTGAAGATCGGCATAGACAAAGCCGTTGAGGTTGTCGTCGGTTCGCTTCAAAAGCAGAGCAAAGCGGTCAGCACACGCGACGAAATCGCGCAGGTCGCCTCCGTTGCCGCCAACGATCGCGCCAATAATAGCACCATTGGTCAATTACTTGCCGATGCAATGGACAAAGTCGGCAAAGATGGCGTCATCACCGTTGAAGAAGCCAAGAGCCTTGACACCACCCTTGAGTTCGTTGATGGCATGCAGTTTGATCGCGGCTATCTCTCTCCCTATTTTGTGACGAATCCCGAAGAGATGGTTGCTGAATTGGAAAGCCCGCTGATTCTCATCCATGACGGAAAGATTAGCGCAATGCGGGATATGGTTCCAATTTTAGAAAAGGTGTTTCAGCTTGGGAAGCCACTCCTCATTATCGCGGAAGATATTGAGGGAGAAGCCTTAACAACGTTGGTTGTGAATAAACTCCGTGGCGTACTGAAAGTGGTTGCCGTAAAAGCACCGGGCTTTGGGGACCGTCGCAAAGAGATGCTTGGAGATATAGGTGTTCTCACAGGCGGTCAGGTCATTTCACAAGAACTCGGCATTCGATTAGAAAATGTTGTGGTCGGCATGTTAGGAGAGGCGAAACGTGTGATTGTGGATAAGGATAAAACGACGATTGTCGATGGCGCAGGCTCTAAAGCGGATATTCAGAAACGCATTGACCAGATTCGTCGGCAGACTGAGGATACAACCTCCGACTATGATCGAGAAAAGTTACAGGAACGCCTTGCGAAGTTGACGAGTGGCGTTGCCGTGATCAACGTTGGCGCAGCAACAGAAATTGAAATGAAAGCAACGAAATCACGCTTTGAAGATGCGTTATCCGCAACGCGTGCAGCAGTAGAGGAAGGAATTGTTCCGGGTGGAGGCGTGGCGTTGTTGAGAGCAGCTTCTGCGCTCACAGATTTTCATCTTGAAGGCGATCAAGAGGTGGGTGTCAACATTGTCCGCAAAATCCTGGAATCTCCAACCCGTGTGATTGCTGAAAACGCCGGGTTAGAGGGCGCTGTTGTCGTTGCTAAAATTAAGGCTGGTGAGGGAAGCTACGGTCTGAACGCAGAAACGGGTGAGTACGAAGATCTACTCAAAGCAGGTATCGTTGATCCGACGAAGGTTGTCAGAACCGTTCTTCAAAATGCGTCAAGCGTTGCTGGGCTGCTGTTGACAACGGAGACATTAGTCACAGAGATACAGGAAGAAAAACCCGCTCCAAGTATGGGTGGACATCATGGACATCATCACTAACGGCGTCATGAATTGTCCAGCGTATAATTTGATTTTGGTAAATTCAAATTGGATGCTCTTGTAGCCCAACTTTCTAAGTTGGCACTCATCAGTGGAGCCAAGATAGAATCTTGGGCTACGAGGTCATCTACCAAAGTCAAGATAGAACCTTCCGATGAAATCAACGAAATCGGATGCTTCAGAAAAAAGCGAAAAGTGCCATGCTGACACTATGTGTCAGCATGGCACTTTTATTTGGACATATTTTCGTTGCGTAGAACAAGCTGCCAGCTTGTTTTGGGCAACCTTGAACAAGCTGGCAGCTTGTTCTACTTGGACATATACAGAAACCGATTTTTTCGGAAAAACTCGGTTTCGAGAACACACTAAATGCGTTTCAGGTTATCCCATTCACAATCAAGACAGAATATATCCGTTGGGCTGAGATACTGAATATTGTGACTCCCACATTGAGGGCAGTTCTGAACGGTCTTTGTCTCTGGTGGATGGGTTTGAAAAAGATTCAGGTAGTAGATCTTAATTGTTCCCTCATAGCGATGACCAAGTGGGCAATTGACCTTGTTGTCTGTGGAAGAAGATTCAAGGCGCTCAATCATCTCTCGGAGGAAAGGGATGCGGCGTCCACAAACAGGACATGGGTTTGGGAAAAGCTCCTTCGCAATGAGAACATCAGTATTATCTTCTTGAATCGCGATCGGTGTTGCGAAATGACTTTCCAGGGCCGATAGCGGTTCTTTTCCGGTGTTGATCTCCCGTTGAATGTTCGGTTCTTTAATCATATCATGATATGTTTTGGAACTGAGTATAATCTCTGCTGGAATCATGGCCCCTCTCAGACTGAGCATGATCGTGTAAATCCTATCGAATATTGGTGACGATTTAATTGATTCCACCCCCTTTAAGTAAATTTCGGATTTCGGATCGCGGATTTCCGTCAGCCAAAAGTGCAAAATCTTTTCTTAAACTGACTTATCTCTGTCCTGCTATTATCTCATTTTGCAAAAGATTTTCACGATTTCGAGCCAGTGGTGACGCCGATTTCTGCGATTTGTAAGTTTCAAGGGGGTGTTTCCGGAGAACGATCAGATCCGCTCCATCTTTTTCAATCACATCCCCTTCGATTAAGTGGAGTTCGATTTTTCGCATACTTGTTGTGAGATTGATGACGACTTTACATGGACGATGAAGCGTAACGTACCAGCCATCCGGTGTTTTTTTTCGGGTGAACTGATCTGAAATATCGATCGATTGGACCTGGTCTACGCTGATAATTATCCCACTTTCTGCTCGACTCGAAGGAATAGTCGCAGGCAATTGGGCGGTAGCATCTGTTGTGTTATCTTGTGCGCTAAGTTCTGCATCAATACTATTTTCTTGAGACATCTTTTTCCTCTTTGTTGAAATTGGTGATAATGCTAATTCTACAGAAGAACATCAACCTTGTCAACCCCAATTTTCCATAATTGATAGGTCAGCCACTCAGGATGGTTCATTTTATCCCAGAGTCAGGTGAGGGATGAACATCATTGAGAAAAAGTGGCGTGTCATCTATACCGCGAAAGGTCATAAACCGCGATTTTGTCTTCTGTATCTTGCATCTTGAATCCTGCATCTTGCATTTTGGGTGCCGAATTATTACTTGTCAGAAAAGCGCAATTTATGCCCGTGCAAAGTATATTTCTATTCCTCCGCCCGCTCCAATGGGGTTGATACCTTTTGGACGGTTTTGAGCGTACGGCTTTCCACAAGGCGATGATTGGTGTATGCTTCCTGATAAATTTTCTCAAAAAAAGGTTTAGCAGCCGGCGAAGAGCCAACCTCCTGCATTTTTCCGGCGAGGGGGTCGGGTCGAAAACCCAGGGCACCCTGCCACCCGAGGTCATCCACCACAAATTCCAAGCATTCTCTTTGTCCGGGTGGAAGGTGGAGATAGGAAACGTCGAACACCTGCCCCGTGCAGTAAATGGGGAATATCGTACGGGCATTAGGGGTGAGCCTGTCGAGCTGCTCCTGGTATTCCAAAGTCCGAACCAAGCTGGTTACCTCCAGAGGAACAAAGGTTTCTCCGGTGCTCCCCATAGCCTCATGAAGCCGACGGGTTTCAAAAGCGATATACGTCAGGGCACCAATAGCCGCTGGGGAGGCGTGTAAGAAAAGCTCCGGGTCCTCGAGTTCTTTTTCCGCAATGGCTTCAGGGACAGATTGGCAAAGCCCAAAACCGAATACGTCTGGGTTGTCAAAGGCTTTGACCAGCTTTGTGCCTTGGACCCTTTTGAGTTCCTCGTAACTCTTATAGAACCGCTCTCCGGAGGCAAGCCACACCCATAAACGGGCTGGTGGGCGTCGATTCGCATCCACCGGATGCTTATACGTTCGTACTAATTTTTCAAAGTGCTTCTGGTCAGTCCGGTATAAGGACAACAGTTGTTCAGCTTTTTTTACGCGAAACCAGTACGTCGGAGAATAGTCCCGTTTCATGTGCTTTTTGATGGCCAAATACAGGTCCCTATTGTGAGCAGGGCTGCATCCGAAAAACACATTGGGAACGGTAATGGGTCGCTTTCCCAATCCTTCTGCCTTTCGAGCCAGGGAAAGAAATTCGGAAACGCCCCCCTCTCCACAGTGATAAGCGAAGATCGCCCAATCTTGTCTGCCAAAGCGGCGCTCCAACTGGGCGAGATATTTTGCCGCAGCGGGAATCGCCTTTTCAGGGAGCAGGCGTTCATCCAGTACAATGGATGAGATCGGGATGCAGTAGGTCTGATAAATGGGCTTGCCTTTCCGTTTGCGCACCAGCCTCTTCTCCAAGAGGTAGTCGGTGCGGCGGATGACCTGAAGCCCAGCCCGTTTCGCCGTTTCTTCAGTGAATTGCATAATGCCCTTCGGCCCTGTCGGGCTCTGGGCTGTGGCATCCCCCCAACTCTCAAGGTAAGCGATCGCTTCCAGAGTCAACTGAGGAAAGCCGCTTTCCAGGGCAGCGCTTGTGAAAATTTCCTGAAGTTCAGGGCCCGTGATGCGCTGTGCGCCGGGGAGTGCCTGGGGGTCGCGCATAATCGCAAAGGTTTGTGACTCTATCATCAGCACCGTCCGCTGCTTGAGGGTGGCGTCTGACATGCCTTTTCTTCCAATTCCAACTCCTGCCAACTGATGGGTGGGTATGAAATAACTGTCACTTGAACCCCACCCCCACGGTACCCTTAAAACGAATGAAAGACCCCAGAAAAACAACAAAATCCGATAGTAGCTCTGCACGAATCAACCTCCTTATTTGATTGAACTGGTATCAATTCTCAGTTTTTAATAGACTTGCCAATGGCGCATTTCTCTGTAGCCCAAGGTTTCGATACGCTTCGCGACTCAACCCAGCGGATGCCATCGTGGTTTCCGCGAATGATGGACTCGGTTGACCAGCTTATAGAAATTTCGGCTACGACTGTCTCTCATTTCTCATCATGACAGTGGCGAAATCATACCATTTGACGATAAAAGCCATTGAAAAGTTCGCAAAAATCTGATACGATTAACCATAATGCCCTCCTATTCACTGTTCACCCATTTAGACAGCGCTCCACCATCAGCAAACAATACGTTACAGAGAGGAGAAGAAAAAATGAGCGAAAATGCACACGTTCTCCGTTTTGATGAGATAAAGCCAATCGACCGGGGGACCGGCATAAAAACAGTACCGTTGGCGGGGAAGTGGATTACATCGACGACCTTGACCAACGGCATCACGCTATTTGAACCGGGGGCGGCGATTGCCCTGCACTATCACAATTGCGATGAGTCAGTGACCATTATTGCGGGAGAGGCCTCTTGCGAAGTGGATGGGAAGATTTTCCAGATGAAGGTGTGGGACACCACTTTTGTTCCCGCCGGTATACCGCACCGATTCTGGAACCCAAGCCATGAGCCGATGAGAATCCTGTGGACCTACGCATCGGTGGATGTGACCCGCACGTTTGTCGAAACTGGCAAAACCGTCGAGCATCTATCCGCGGCGGAGCGAGCTGTCGTGAAACTTTCGTAGGTGTCAGGTGTTAGGTATTAGGTGTTAGGTATTAGGTATTAGGGCTTAACACTAATACTACAATGTCACGCTCGATTGTAGCCCAAGATTCTATCTTGGTTTCTGCGAAGGATGCCCTTGGTTGGCCAACTTAGAAAGTTGGGCTACGATTGGATCTCATTTCTCATGTGACATTGTAGAACTAATACCTAACACCTAATTGCCCACACATCACGTATTATAAACGCAATTTTTCACTCAAGAGGAAAAAAATGAACTCAGCAAAAAGAATCTCCCTGTTACTATTCCTGCTCCTGACGATAGCCAGCAGCGCCTCGGCACAGTGGCTATTTGTCCCTATGGATGGGACACAGACCAACCACCTGAAGGCTTACGGACTGACCTACTGGACATTGCAAGTTCCGCGAGAGTACGAAGCGAAATGGCTGTTAAATTATCGAGGCGGCTCTTTCCTTTTAAGAGACGCTCCGGATGTGCGACTCAGGGCCCAAACAATGGGAGTCAGTTTTCAGCCCATCTCCGCTCCCGATTACGCCAGCATCCGAACTGAAATCGAAAATAACAATATGGACGAGATTTTATTGGAAAAAGCCCCCAAGGTCGCTGTCTACGCGCCACCGGATGATCTCCCCTACCGGGACCCGTGGGATGATGCCGTGGAGCTGGCATTGAATTACGCGGAAATTCCCTACGATACTCTCTGGGATAAAGAAATTGACGCCGGTATGCTGTTCACAAAAGAATATGATTGGTTGCACCTGCATCACGAGGATTTTACGGGACAGTACGGAAAATTTTACGGTGCCTATAGAGGACAGGTGTGGTATGAACAACAAAAACATATCTTTGAGCAAGCTGCCGCTGAAAATGGTTATGATAGTGTCCCCAAGCAAAAGGCACATGTCGCCCAAGTGATCCGGGATTATGTCGCCAATGGCGGATTTCTGTTCGCGATGTGTTCGGCTCCAGAAACGCTGGACATTGCCCTCTCGACGAATGGTGGACAGGTGGACATTGTTGCGCCTGAACTGGATGGAACGCCAATTGATCCAAACTACCAATCCAAGTTGAATTTCAATGGAACCTTTGCCTTTGAGAATTTTGAACTGTACCCGGACCCGAATCGATATGAGTTTTCAAATATTGATAATCCCCAACCGGATCTCAACGCTCTCTCAGGCGTGGAGGATTTTTCCTTATTTGAGTTTGCCGCCAAGTACGACCCCATCCCAACGATGCTCACCCAGAATCATGTGAGCCGGGTGCGGGGATTTCTTGGACAGACGACCTCGTTTAAAAAGGACACCATCCGCAACACGGTGACCATCCTGGGTGACATTGAAGGCAGCCACTATGCCAAATATATTCATAGCAGTTTAGGAAAGGGGACGTTCACTTTTTTGGGCGGTCATGACCCAGAGGATTACAGACATCTTGTCGGCGAGGGAAAAAATCCGACGAATTTAGACCTCCATAAGCACTCACCGGGCTACCGCTTAATCCTGAATAATGTCCTGTTTCCTGCTGCGAAGAAGAAGCCGCAGAAGACGTGATTCAGAGAGGCGGTTCATATTACCAGACGGTATGTTGCCAGGACAGCCTTGTGGTCTGAAGGCGCGAGGTCGTTCAGATAGAAATCGACAACTTCACTCGTCATGGGTCGGATTGGACCACGGTGAAAAATCCAGTCGATGGACTGGGGGGTGCCTTGCGCTGTAGGACTGGCGGGGTGTGTATAGTCCGTATGTCGTCCCAACCCTGCAAACGAGTCGCACAAGCCGCTCTCTCGGAGGATGCGGATGGGATGGACGAAGTCGTTCAAATCGCCCATGAATAAGAGTGGCTCCGTATTCGGCACAAGCCGTCGCAACACTTCAACCGTTCTCTGGGCTTGTGCATAGCGTGGGTTGACGCCGCCGTTCTTCTCCTGTTCATTGCCGGCCCATGTGTAGTGGACAGTCGATACAAATAGCGTTCTCTTTGGATTGAACCGGAAACGCAGTTGCACCCAGAAAAGCCGTCTCGCTTCCTCAAAAAGACCGATGTCTTCAGCGCCGTGCTTGACACGTTCAAAGAGCTCCCGGTTAAAATAGATGTTTCCTTCGCGTTTCCAACCTGCAAAGGGGTCATCAATTCGCTGATGCCCTGTCAGCACTTCGTCTATCAGATTGCGTGTCTCCGGACGGAGTTCCTGAAGACAGAGAATATCAGGTTGATGATATTCCAGAAATTGTTTCAACGGCTCTTTTCGCTCCGGCCAACGCGAAGAGGCCCAGATGTTGTAGGTCATCACGGTGAATCGAATCGGATATTCTGACATAAGGATTTCCTTTCTATACGCAGTAGTCCACAAAATGGAAAATGACTTAACACTCTGGAAGGATGGAAGGATGGAAGGATGGAAGGGTGATACCATTTGGACTTCCAGATGCGACTATTCTTTATCTGCGAATCTGCGAATCTGCGAATCATTTGCCCATTCGCTCATTCGCCCATTCGCCCATTCGCCCATTCCGATTTGACTCCCGACAAATCGTCGCATTTGAATCTGCAAATGGTATGAGAACCCAATCTTCCATCCTTCCATCCTTCCAAGCCAGTGCTTCCATCCTTCCCTTTATGGGAAATTCCAAGCTTAAATCGGTATAAGTCGGTATTAACCCCACACCCGCCTGGCTGTCTCAACGATCACCTCTAGCTTGTGCTTCTGTTCTGCTACGGTGATGCGATTGCCGACGATTGAGGTTGCGAAGCCGCACTGGGGGCTTAGTGCCAGTCGATCGAGCGGCACGAATTGGCTCGCCGCCTTGATACGCGCCGTGAGCTCTTCCGGCGTCTCCCGACGCGGCGTTTTCGTGGTGACCAGCCCCAATACAACGACCTTGTCATCGGGAACCGCTTTCAGCGGCTCAAACGAGCCGGAGCGTTCATCGTCGTATTCGAGCAACAACCGTTGTGCATGAATGCCCTGGAAGATCGGTTGGGCGATCAGGTCGTAACTGCCCGCTGTCAGCCACCGGCTGCCCTGGTTCCCACGTCACAGATGAAAGCCAAACGTCACTTCTGGAAATTCGCCAATCACCGCATTGTCCATCTCAATACCTCGGCTCAACCATTGATCAAGGTTCCAGCCCTGTCCTTCGTAAAAGGCTCGGGTTTTGGGCTCGAGTAACAGCGGGTAAATAGGGGCGTCAAGTTGGATGTAGGTAGCACCCAGGCGGACCAACTCAGCAACCTCTGCTCGGAGGATATCAACGAGGTCCGCAAGGAAGCTATCGAGCGTGGGGTAGGCCGCAACGGAACGCTCCGGCGACCACCAACTGATCGCCAGGCTGGGGCTAGGCACAGTGATCTTGGGTATGCGAGTGGCGCGTGCCCGCAGGTAAGTAAACTCCTCCGCCGAGAGGTGGCGTTTGCGACTGAGTTTGCTGACGACCCCCAGGTTTTTGGGACGTTCCAAACTCCAATTCCCCACGCCCGCGTCGCCATACCAGTCGCCCCAGAGGAAGGCGTTAATGTCGTATTCGCTGAAACCATCAATAGCTTCCATCATCTGACTCTGGAAGGACAACCGCCGCATTTCGCCATCGGTCACGACTTCCAAGCCCACTTCTTCCTGGAGCGCGACGGCTTCGTCAACCGCCCTATCCTCAATTGCTTTGAACACCGCGCTCGTGATATGACCTGTCGCCACCTCCTCCCGCGCCTTGAGGAGCTCGGGCGGACGGAGCAAACTTCCAACGACATCAGCGTATGGGGTAATCATGAGTTCCTCCTCTCTCAGAATCAATGTCTAATACCAATTTGCGTTTCAAAAAGTAAGATAACAACCAAACTTCCGAAGTCTTTGAGACTTCGGAAGTTTATTAGACCTTACTTTATAGAATGCGAATTCGTATAAGTCAGCAAGTGTACAGCCAAAAGGTTCAAAGCGCCTCAATCTCCTCCCGAACGATTTGCACCCATTTTCTGACACGCTCCGGAGCGCCCTGAACCGTCTCTACATCCTTGAGGGTGACGTCGAAATGTGTGCCTTTTAGCGCCGCAAAGTCTCGGCGCAAAATATTCCGAATGCGCTCCGGATTGAAGCCGTAGCTGACCATGTCGGCGGGGCTGGGACGATAACTGATGACGTAATCCGTACCGATTTGTTCGGCGCACTTCGCCACATCAGCGAACGGGGAGACCGCAATCCTGCGCAGGTTCGGAATCTGGCGCAGGATACCAATCTTCTGGGTCAAATCCTCACAGCACCCGTAAGCCACAAGCCCGAAATGCTTCATAATCGAAATTTGATATTGCAGGAGAAACTCGTCATGCTGCTGTGGCGAGGTGGCGGTCCACTCTTGAGCCGCACAGAACCCCCATAGCTCCTTGCGCTTGACACCGTTGACGTTGGGCGCGGGAGGCTGGAGTTCTTCGGCATACGGCATTGCCTGGTTCTGATGGGCAGAAAGACCCCAGTCCCCTGCGGCTTCGGCTTGCTCATGCGTGCGGAGGATGCCGTCACGCATGAAAGCCATCAGTTGATGCAACCATTCTGGGTGATCGATCATGTCCACCATGAAGTGTTCCATCCCCCTCAGATAACCCAAATCCGTGGAAATATCGGCGCTCCACATACGATAGGCAGGGGCGCGATCGATGTTGACGGTGATAATGTCTCCAATCGCCTCCTCCAGGCGCATTGCGTCCTGAGCCGTCCTCTCCTCATCAATCTCATGGTGAGGGGGTCGGAGTTTATCCACATCTTCCAGTTTCTTGATGGGGTAATCAATCTTGAACGCACCACGTAACTCAGCAGGGAAGTTTCTCTTGCCATTCAGTCCCCAACCGCTGCATTTGTATCTCGCGTGTACGGTTACCCACGGCTCGAAGATGGAATCATCGTCAAAGGTATCCCAGAATAGCGTGTGCCGGAAGTAGTTCTCGTAGCCTCGGAAAAATGGGTACTCGCACACGCACCTGGACTGGGGTATCTCATGCCATGCAAAGGCACGGACATAAATCAGGGGACGAACGGGTTTCATGTCAGATCTTCGATCGGACGCCGTTACGG
This sequence comes from uncultured bacterium, assembly GCA_964577695.1. Taxonomy (GTDB): domain Bacteria; phylum Poribacteria; class WGA-4E; order WGA-4E; family PCPOR2b; genus CAZOAL01. The sequence continues at coordinate 220,099 of CAZOAL010000005.1, forward strand.
AGCTGTTCTTTTTTCGCCACAGTTCCCTGCGTTCCAGTTGAACGGGCTTATTGCAGATATCGAGATAGTGCCTGGCAAGATCTCGTAGAATGGTCGTGTCAGTGGTGTTCATGTCTTACCTTTCACTTGTTTGGTAAATCGCATCAACTCGCCAATGTCACATTTCTCTGTAGCCCAAGATTCTATCTTGGTTCCCCCAGAGGATGTCCTCGGTAGGCCAACTTAGAAAGTTGGGCTACGACGAGATCTCATTTCTAATGTGACATTGGCGAATCAATTCAGAAACGGATGAGATTAAGCCTGTGCCATTGATTTTTCCCATTTCCTTTCGGAGGCTTCATGCGTTTGAGAGACGGCCCCTTTGCCCAATCGTTCGACGCCGTTGGCAATTTCATAGATAGTGAGGATATTCTCCAGTGGCGTGTCCGGTTGAATGCAGTGGGCGGGCGCGAAAAAGTACCCCCCGTTGCGTCCAATGACTTCCACCCTATGAAGTGCTTCTTCTCGGCAATCCGCCGTGGTGCCAAACGGTAAGGTCTGCTGCGTACTGATCAGCCCGCAGAACGTGAGCTTCGAGCCAAATTCATTTTTGATTTCCTCCGGATTCATCCCCGCTGGTTCTGGCTGCATCGCGTCTTCAATATCCAAACCCATTTCGATGAACGTGGGCATCAGGGCGCGGTTAGAGCCGCAGGAGTGGAGCATCGCGTAAGCGCCATATTCATGGGCGAGGTCGATGAATTTCTGGAGCCGTGGGCGGAAAAACCGATCGAACGTCGCCTGTGAAAACAGGGGCCCGCGCTGGGTGCCGCAATCTTCACCGAGGCAGAGGATGTCAATCTTCCCGTTGGCTGCCTCCAACATGCGTCGGCAGTATTCATAGTAAAAATCCACGCGTCGGTCTATGATCGCAATCCCAACCTCATCTTCTGCCTCGATGTCGATAAGTACCTGCTCCATTCCGCGCCCTCTGCTAACGCCGTTCACGATATCGGGAATGCCTGCCCCGCCGGCACATATCGCATAATCTGCGACGGCTTCACACCGCGCAGGAATGACTGAATAATCGAAATCGTCCGGCGAAGGCCATGGATGGGCGAGGACTTCATCCATCGTTTTCATATCCCGAAAGGGCAAGTCCATCGCCTCCGGGTACGCCCCCGAAGCATATCTGACGTTTTTGTAGCCGATGCCCCAGATGTCGTAATAGTCGATGTCTAAACCCGGTTCCGGTGTTTTCACTGGCTTCAATCCCCGTGGACCGACGCTACGAAAATCAACGCCCAATACCTCCGCCAGATTGTGCCCCTGAAAGTAGGCGCTCAATTGTTCATGGATTTCAGGGGTCAAATAGACTTGAATCGGCGGTCGGTCTGGCTCAATATGTTCAACCGCTAACCAAACTCTTTCCTTTGGACGCAATTCATTTTTTGGTGCCATATTCAATTTCTCCCTCGTGACTTGTCAAATTTAGCTTAATGGATGTGGAGCAAGCAGCCTTGCTACGCGGGCGCTCGCTTCGCTAGATTTGCTCGCTTTCCAGCGGTCTGGCAGATGTGGCTAGGGCGTGTTGACGAACTCGGGCAAATGCGCTCGTAGCCCAAGTTTCTAACTTGGCACCTCGTCCCCAACCAAGATAGAATCTTGGGCTACAGTTAGATTGCGAAACAGTTCGTCAACACGCCCTAGTGAAAGCTAAAACCAATCTAATTTTAGCATTTCAAACAGCGGATTCTCCTGAACATCCAGCGGCAGTTGGATGACCGCCCGGCGACGCGATGATTCATAGACCGCCATAAGGACTTCCAGGGTTGCTCTCGCGCTGGAGGCATCCAGTGGGTGATACGCCCCGGTGTCGAGGCTATCCAGCAGGAGGCAGGTTAAGTGCGCGTGCGCTGAACGGAGATGATTCGGGATGCTGGAATCCCATTCTACCGGCAACTCGCGCACCGCACCATTTTTAACCAATCGCACCCACGGACGCCCTTCCGTCGGCGAATCGCCGTCGATTTCAATCACTCCTTCCGTTCCGTGCAAGATGATATGATGGTAGTTGCCCCCCATGACGCCGGGCCAAATCGGCTCGCGGCGTTTTTCGCCCTGACTTGACATGGTGTAACCGCCATGGGTCAGAAAGCCCTGCACGCCGGTGTCGAAAGCGAAGAGCGCCATCGCCGCGTTCTCCACCTCTCCTCCCCAGGCCAACCGATGTTCATGCGCATCGATCTGTCCGAACACCCACTTCACCGGCGCATCGCCGGCGTACCATCGCATCAGATCGACCGTGTGCGTTCCATCGACGGTCAAACTCGAGCCCGGATGGCCACGTCCCTCAATACGCCTGAGTTCGCCAATCGCACCGGCGCGCAGGGCGTTGTATGCGGACACATATTGCGGCGAAAAGCGACGTTGATGGCCGACCATCAACAGCGTCCCCGCTTTTCGGCACGCCGCTATCATGGCATCCGCTTCTCCTAAACTCAACGCGATCGGTTTTTCACAGAATATCGCTTTCGGCTTTCGTGCAGCCGCATCGATTGTCATCGACGCATGTAAGTGATGATGCGAACAGACGCTAACGATATCCGGTCTTTCCGCTTCGAGCATTTCGTTGTAGTCCAGATAACGCTTGTCCGGTGGCACGGAAAACGCCTCACCGAACCCATCCAACGCTTCACGTCTAATGTCCGCGCAAGCCACTAACTCAATCTCGGGATTTGCCCGATAGCCGTACGCGTGTGCGTGGGAAATGCCTCCGCAAGCGATAACAGCCGCACGTAATGTATGACACGTTTTGCCTGAATGTACCATATTTAATGTCTCCTGGTTCTCATTTGACGTAATCGAAAATGGCTGACGGCGTAAAAAGTAACGAGTAACGAGTAATGCGTAAGAAGAAAAGAAAGAACGTCTGTTTTTATCTTCTTACGTATTACGCATTACGCATTACGCATTACTGGTTGTTGCATATTTGAGATTGTTGCGATAGCGCTCAATGGGGCAATGCCTCTGCTCCCACTTTGCGCGCAGGGCTTTCGGGCTGTAAGCGCAAGTCGCCTCTCTCAGCATCGCGGAACAGAGGGTCAGCGCCGTAGATGCCGCCCACCTCTTCTGTCGGCAGGGTGGGACGGCTCCGCTGTGGGGTGTCCACACAATACCAGAAGTTGCGGGCGAACGTGAAGGTTTGTGGGGCGGTGTGTGGGCCGATGTTCACGCCACCTTCCGCCCACTCGTCAGAGCGGAAGACAACGATGTTGTCGCTGAACTCGCCGTTGCGCGAAGGCACAAACCCCGGCGCGCGGGTCTCCTGCAAAATCCGCAGTGCCCAACGCTTGGGACGGTAAATCGTGTTGAAGCGCACTATCGCGCCATCCACACCTACAAAGGCAACGGGCGCTTCCGAGCCGATGAAGAAGTTGCCCTCTACGCGGATGTCCTTCGCCTCGTAACCTTCTTCGTCCGCTTTCAGCGATGGACGGAAGAATTGTAGCCCCGTGCTGCCCCCGATATTCACTGCGCGTCCGCCCGCGTTCTCGAAGCGGTTGTGGCGCACGACAATTTGACTGGTGCCACCTTTTGCCTGTACGCCGCTGCTCCCTCTCCCCCCCCTTTCTTCCTCCCCAAATTGGGGGGGATAGAGGGGGGAGCGGAACAGGTTGCCTTCAATGATACCACGATGGCAGCCTACCATGTCAATGCCAGACCCGCCCGCGCCCCATCGTTCTATCGTGCAGCCCTCGACGCGAAAGTCATTCACGCCTGACAGTTTAATGCCGTCACAGTTACCCTCCGGTCCCACATCCATCACCTTCAGTCCGCTTAAAACGATGTGGTGCGCCGGCGTGTCGTAGGAGCCACCGTCGTCAATGTTGAGTCCGTTGGCCGTTGCGCCGGTGAAAGTCAGATGGTGCAGTTCCACATAAGCAGCCCCGCTGAGGTGCATCCCTTCCGTTGTGCCTTTGATGACAGGGGGATTCTCCGGGTCAGCGGCGGCGATGACGATGGGTTTGTCTACCTCGCCTTTCAGGTTGGAGAAGTAAAGACCGCCCGGATACTCACCCGGTGCAATCAGAATCCACGCGCCGGGCTTCGCTTGCGTGACTGCCTGTCGCAGCTCCGCTGCATCGCTCACCGTGACCGTTGCGGATAATTGCGCTTCTGCTTGCCAGAGCACTCCGATTATCCCCAGCGTAAAATATAATCCTGCAAGAACCTTTGTGAACATTGCTCTCCCTTCCCTAAGTTGGACTTATCATACGCCGTGTTCTGTCCGAGCGATTACATCATCCTGATGCGCCTTGGAAAGCCAGTTAAAGTATGTGCTGAACCCACCGATTCGGACCACTACGGATTGATATTGCTCCGGGTGAACCTGGGCCTCGCGCAACGTTTTGGCATCGACGACATTTATCTGTACCTGCTGCAAGCCGTAATTGAAAGCCGTATTGACGAGGGACATCATCTTCTTGACCCCATCGCCGTTAGAAAAGGTGTTTCCTCCGAATTTCAGATTCAGTGCCAAAATCCCGTGCGCCCGGTCGTGAGGGATTTTCGCTACAGACTGCAACACCGGCGTGACGCCGTTTCTATCGCGCCCCTGGCTGGGGCCAATGGAATCGCAAAGCGACGCACCGCGGCGACGCCCGTCCGGGGTTGCGCCCGTCTTCTTTCCAGCGATAACCGCCCCGGTCCAACCAATAACGTCGATGCCGAATCGGTTCCCATAGATTTTATCACGTTTCTTATACCCTTCGTTGATATAATTGAAAACGCGGACGGTCATTTCGTCGGCATCCCCGTTATCGTTTCCAAATTTCGGGATGCGATTGAGGCACTCCTGGCGAAGGGGCTCTTCACCTTCCCAATCCTTATCCAAAATCGCCGCAAATTCTCGGAGGCTGAATCGTTTGTCCTCGTAGACTAACTTTCTGATAGCCAACAGCGAGTCGCCGAAATTCGTAATGCCGAGCACATCTGCGAGCCCTTCCGTGTAAAGCGCCCCGCCTCGACGATAATCTCTCCCTTTTTCCAAGCAGCCCTCAATAAGCAAAGACTTGTAAAAGTCAGGGTAGTGTTGCGCAACCACAGCGAACTGTCGATTGACAACTTCCGTAGTGGTGCGTATCATGTAATCGAGTTGTTCAAAGCAGGCGTTTTCAAAGTCTTCGTAGCCGCTAAAATCCTCCGGTTCGCCCGTTTTGGGGCCCATCTGTGTTCCCGTGATTGGATCGACACCGTTGTGAAGCGCGAGTTCCAGGCATTTCAGGGCGTTGACCACCAGGTCTTCGTAAGCACCGCTACATCGTCCGCGCGGCACCACTTGCGTGCATCCCACAAGCGTGTAGTCCAGCGCGTGTTCCTTTTGAATCCCGCGTTCCATCATCGAAGCGACCACGGGCGCGTCATTCACCATCGCCGGCATACTGAACCCGGAAGCCAGCAATTCGCAGGCATTTTCAAATAGCTTCGCCGGCGTCCCTTCGTGGACCCGCAGGGAGACGTTGGGGGCTTCGATTCGCAATCGGCGCATTGAGTCCAGCGCGAGGTATGTCAGTTCGTTGGTCGCGTCTCCACCCGCCGGTTTCTGTCCAGAGAGCGTCAAACTCCACGCCCGGTGTTTGCCAAATTTAATCCAGATACAGTCTACGAGCTCTTGCGCCTCCGCTTTTGTGAGCACCCCCTTTCTCAGGTCATCTGCAAGCCACTGCCCCATATCCTGGTCGAATCTTCCGGGTGAATCAATACCGTGCAGCACGAAAGAAAACCAGTGCGCCTGGAGCGCGTCGTGAAAATTTTGCGCCGGACGCTTCAGCACCCGCGCGCACCGCTCGGATATATCGAGCAGTTCCAGACGCCGTTGCGCATCCGCTTCTCGTTCCGCTTCCGCCCGAACGATATCTGCGTACCTGTCGCCAAATCTATCGATACCATCCAGAATAATCAGAAGGGCGTCGTACCACGCCGGTGGCTCGGTTCCCGGTTTGCCCAGGTTCTCTTTCCGAGAATGCAGAACCCGCCTGCGAAGCCCCTCTGTTCCTTCTGATGCAAGCCGGCAGTGCAAAGGGGAAGCGTGACAGCCGGGGGCGACGGAACTTTGCGCAGAAAAGACAGGGCGTTCTTCGGGAGTCACGATTGACCATACCAGTTCGTGACTGGATTTGCCGCTCCAGGTTTTTTCCATCTCGTCTAAATACTTCCGTTCCGCTTCATTTGCCCCTTTGTAACGTGCCTCCCACAAATCTTTGCGGAACGTCACACCCCGAACAAATGACCAGGTGACGATGCACGCAAGCTCAAGCCGACCGACGATTAGTTCGTCCGGCTCGACAATCATCCGAGCGCCGTGCCATTGGCCGACGATTGCATGAGCGAGGCGGATGAAATGCGGTTCATCTGCATGCGCCATCCACGCATCGTGAAATGGCTCGCCGCCCCACTGAAGGGGTGGGCTAGTCGCCTCAAACGGCATGTATCTATTCTTCAACAGCGTTTCAATTCGTGGTGTCATGATGATACCTCCTCATTATCTGCCGATTGGCTCACTCGGCGTGTTCGGCAAACCAACGCTCAAAGTTGTAAGCAGGCTCCCAGCCCAACAACCGTTGCGCTTTGGACAGGTCGTACACCGCCATCAGCGATGCGCCCTGATACCCGTGTGCGACGAGCCATTCGTAAGCCTCCGGCCAATGTTTTTCCACCAACCGCCGGACATTACGGCCTGACTCCAGCAACGGGGCGTCCGCCCTTGTGTACGGCAGTCGATTCGTCACATGGATGGCTTCAAATGGATGCAACGGTTCTCCGGGGTCATGGAGTCCGCCCAGCACCTTGGCTGCCGCCAGATGCGCCCAAGCGATGTCCCCCACCCGTGCGAAGTTACCCGTCAGGTTGAAACCCGTTTGCAGTTCTGGACGCGGGAAAAAAGCGGGTGGACGCAACGCAATCGTGCGAATTTGCCCTTTGTGCGCGAACAGCCGGGCAATGTCCTCCTGGGTGTGCTTGGTCAAACCGTAGAGATCGCCCAGGGGAAATTGCTGTTCTTCCCCAAGGGGCCAGGCATCGGTGGGCGCATGTTGATAGCCAGCAGCGGCGATGCTGCTGGTCAGGACGATTCGCTCTATCCCCAATGCTGCGGCGGCGGCATACAGATTCCAGGTTCCCTTGATATTTGCATCCAGGTACTGGGCATCGGTATAGGACTTCCAAGGGTGAATCGACGCACAGTGGGCGATCAGTTCTGTCCCCTGAATGGCTTCTTTGAGGCTGACAACATCTGTCAGATCGGCGTTCACGAAGCGACAGTTCCCTGGAAGTGGGAGTTCAGGTTGAATGATGTCAAGCCCCGTCACCTCGAAGCCTGCGCTCAAGAGTTCGGGAATCAGGTGTGTTCCGAGGTGCCCCGCCGCACCCGTTACAACAACTTTAATTGATGTGGACATATTTTCACCTTTTAGCTGGCTTACCATGGCTTTTGGAATGTTGGAAAGAGCGTGATATCGAATACATTCACGCCCGGCGGCGCGGTCACAGCGTGCAGCACAGCGTGGGCGACAGTCTCCGGTTCTAGCCAGCCAGGGCGAGGTTCACGATTGGGATTGGTCAACGTGGTATCCACGACGCCAGGACAAACCATCCCCACAGCGATGTTGAGCCCCGAGCCGTGAAGCTCCCGTGCAACGGACTCCGTCATGGCGCGAAGCCCCACTTTGCTGGCATTGTAAGCGCCGCCATCGCCACTCTCCGTCCAGTGCGAACGCACCGAGCCGATGTTGATAATCTTTCCTTTCCCACCGGTCTCTTTCATCAATCGGACAGCTTGCTGCATGCACGCGAACACGGCGATGACATTCACCTCCAGGCAGTTGCGGAATGCTTGCACGGATAGGGTTTCCACGCTTCCGCCGGGGGCGATACCCGCGTTGTTAATCAAGATATCCAAACGACCAAACCGCTCACGGATGGTCTTGAACAACTGTTCTACGAAGTTTTCGTCCGTGATGTCGCCGGCAATTGGAATCGCTTCACCGTTCGCCTGACGGATGGTTGCGGCGACCTGTTCCAGCGCTGAGGCTGTGCGAGCCGTCAAGACAACCGTCGCCCCATGTTGAGCCAACAATTCAGCGATTGCCTTGCCAATCCCGCGACTCGCTCCGGTGACTAAGGCGATTTTTCCTTGTAGTGAAGACATAGATGTCCCCCTTTCTTTTTTTGATACGGGTTTCCCACTTCACGCGGTCCGAAAAGGACAAGCGTGACGCTTGCCCTACCAACCGCCGAATGTGGTGACGCGGTAACCGTTCAGGTGGTCACCGTAGAACATGCCGTGCCCGTCCGAGAATCGGACTGGCTTGTTCAAAGCCCCCGCGAAGGCCCGAAACAAGCTGGCAGCATGTTCTACATTTACCCAATCCGCTGAACGGTTACGAATTTACTTCAAAATTACCATCCGTCGCATTGCGACGAAACCATCCGCTTCCAACCGATAGAAGTAGATTCCTGACGGAACACGCTGCCCACGTTCGTCTTTCCCATCCCAATACGCCGCATGATTCCGCTCCAGATATACCCCTGCCTGACGCCTACCGAGGTCTAATGTCCGCACGCGACGCCCCGCGAGGTCGTAGATGTGAACCTTCACCGGCGAAGGGGTCGCCAGTTGATACGGAATCCATGTCTCCGGGTTGAATGGGTTGGGATAGTTTTGAAGTAGGGCGTTCCGTTTGATTTGCCCCCAAGCGGACAATCGCAATCCGTTCGGCTCAACAGCGATGGCTCTCGGCAAAATCGCTTCGAGGGGGCGCAGATGGAGGCGTCCATCTGCGTGATTCATGGCAACCGATTTTCCGTCAGGGAGGAAGATGACACTATAATCGGGTGGATGCAAACTCGTGATTAGCGCGTTCGTTTGTATATCCCAAATTTGCACGGCTGGCTCGTAATGCTCCTGGTCAGGCCCCCAAATCCTTGTGGCCAGCCATTTGCCATTCGGACTAAATGAGATATATGTGTGAACAAGACCCGTTGGCAGCTCGAGGTCGATTTTGCCTGTCTCAATATTCCAGAGCAGAATCTTGTATTGGAGATTGTCGGCGTAGCCCGCAATCCAGCGACTGTCAGGACTAAATGCGAAGGGTGGCCCAATTCCCTTGACAACGTGCTGTAATGTAAACGCCTTCGTTTCCCAAATCGCAATTCGACTTTGCCAATTGCCGTTTCCCCCTGCCGCAAGCCACTTTCCATCAGGACTAAATTGGATGGAAGTGTAACTGCCAGACTCTTCCTCTCGCAACTCGGCAATCTGCTTCCCCGTTTCAACCTCCCACACCCGAACCATGAATGAATAAGTGACAGCAGCGACCAAGCGGCTATCGGGGCTAAATGTCACCGCCCAGTTCCATCCCGCTCCAGGCAAAACGTGCTTCACCGTAGCGGTATCGACATCCCAGACCGTGATGCGTCGGTCAGTATGATTGATGGCAACATACCGACCGTTGGGACTGAATGCTGTAGCGCGATTGCCGTTGTCATACTGCATTTCAGCGATAATCGTCGTTGTTGCAGTGTCCCAAACTCGTACGGGGCCTCCCAATGTTGCGAGGCGTCTACCGTCCGCGCTGAATCCGATGATTTGTGGAGAAGGGCCAAGCATATTCTGATAACCATAGCCTTCAAGCCTGCCGAGTAACCTTCCCGTCTCCGCCTCCCAACGCCCTACATTCGCGTAACGGTCTGCAAGGGCAACAACGGTGTGTCTATCAGGGCTCAGAGCAAGGAGAGGGGACCAGCCTCGCACTTCATAGTTTGTTCCCCCTATTTGGCCCCAACCTTTAAATTCCTTATCAGGTCTTGTCTTCGTGACCCAATACCGGCTCAACATTCGACTTGTTGTATCCCAAACGGCAATCACAGCATCGCTAAATCCAATGACTAAGGTTGTCCCATCAGGGCTAAACGCCAGCGAATCAACCTTCGCTTCGGCGTGCGACGGGTCAGCGGCGAGGTCTGCGCCGATGATTTCTGCATCACGCCCGTCAATTACGCCTGTCCGCTCTCCCGTCTGTAATGACCAGAACTCGATTTCCCCCTTCTCTGTCCCAACCGCCAGTTGCGTTCCGTCAGGGTGGAGCGCCAGCGTCGTCACATAAGATTCGGTCTCCCATTCGCTCACAAGCTGCGCCGTTGCGATATCCCAAATCTCAATTCGCCCGAAGTCCACAACGATAAATTGACGTCCATTGGGAGAGAAGTCGAGAAGAAAGTCAAATCTTCCGCTAATGGCTTCCCGAAACGTCGCAATCTCTCTGTTTTCGCGCCATAGCCGAACTCCCCCGTGGATATCAATTGAAGCGATCTGGCTTCCATCGGGGCTGTACGCCAGGTCGCTGATGCGGTCTGTATGCCCCTCCAGCGTTCCGAGCTCCCTTCCTGTCGCGACCTCGAATCGACGGAGAACACGCTTGTCTGCAACGGCAATCTCCACTCCATCTGGGCGGAAGTCCATCACCTCGACAGGTGTTTCAAGCTGATGAACGAGCTGATATGTTTTTGTCTCGTACAATTCAAGGAGCGCCGTTGTGCCAATCGCCAGCCACTCGCCATCGGGCGAAAATTGAATCGCTTGCACATTCCCTTTACCGATGAAATTTTCAGCTTGTCCATAAGCACCCATTGTTATTGAGAAGAGCACTATCAAGATCGGTAAATGGAGTTGATGTGTGTTTCTCATTGTTATTTTCCCTCCCATCGTATGAGCGAGCCGCTGGCTCGTTACTTAACGGGCGAGCCGCCCGCTCTACAATCTGTGTGTGATGGATTTTTTAACTGATATTTGAATACGCAGATCTTCTCCATTTAGTCAAGGCGATGTTGTAGGGAACGCGATCTGTTTCGCGGGGTTCGATCGCCGCCTTGACGTAGTCACGCGGGGTCATAATTTTCTCCTGAGTTTAGCTTGACGGAACGTAGAGAAGATGCTATGATTGAGCAGTTCTCTTTCACACGAGGTACGTTACATTGAAGCTTGGTAGACTGATATGGAAATCCCAGATGATTAACAAGTTAGAATGTAGACATCGTATGTCTACTATTGAGGTCGAGGAAGTTTTGTATGAAAATACCGGCATGTTTCAGAAAATGGTTTGCATTTCAGAGACCGGGAAGGGTGGAAGACAGGGCTGGAAGATTGGAAGATTGGAAGGTTGGACGATTGCTTTCCCCCATTCTTCCATCCTTCCATCCTTCCAGCCAAAAGTGTCAACATATTTTATCGGAAATTTGAAACATGCCAAAATACCCCCTATATCCGTTTTATAATACCCTATCGGGGCTGCCTGCTCTTTTTCAGTTTTCAATAAGAGAGAATGATGCCTTCCAATCAATCGCTAGACCCAAACGCCATTGTTTCCGCACTTGATGCAAACCGGATTGTATGGAAACGGCATGCTGTCCAACGAATGGAGGAGCGCGACATCAAGAGAACTGACGTGTTGACTGTACTTCGGACAAGAGACCGAATTGAAGATTATCCCGATGATTACCCCTACCCCAGTGCGTTATTTTTAGGCTGGATCGGAGGCAAGCCACTGCATGTTGTTGCTGCACTTGACGCTGTGGGAAATCGGGTGATAATCATCACCGTCTATCAGCCGGACTTGGAACATTTTGAGCCAGACTACCGAACAAGGAGATAACCATGAAACTCGTTGATGACTTTTTATGCCCTTCCTGTGGTGGGCAAACACAAGTTGACAAAACAACCTACACCGTCGATCTCGGGTCGGGAGTGGTTGTGGTACGTCGCGTACCTGCTGCTATTTGCACCCGGTGCGGCGATGAATGGCTTGGAGACGAAACCGTTCAGGAGCTCGAAGGAATTGTAGAAGATGCCAAAAAAAGGAGAGCACAAGCAGAAATCGTTGATTATCAAGACAAAATGGGAATGCCAAAACCCGCCGCCATGTCCGCTTAGATGAAACCTCCATAAGCGTGTCCGAAGTTTTCCGCCCACAAAACACCAATTGCAGATGATGCTATTGGGGCGTGGGTTTATCTCTTTTGTATCTGTCTAAATGGTATTGCACCCAATCTCCTCACGCGCGATTTGTACCCAGCGTGCCAGCCGCCACGGTTCGCCCGCCAGCGTGTGCACATCCTTCATGATGAGCTCTACCTCGCAGTCTTTGGCGACGTCGAGCGTGTAACGCAGGTCTTTGCGGATGGCGTCCTCGTCGAAACGCTCCGTGCTGATGAGCGTCGGATTGGGCTTGCGCGAGAACACGTAATTGCGTCCCATTGCCTCCGCGATGAATTCCTGGTCGCACCAGGGGGACACGGACACGCTTCGCAGGTTGGGCACCTGCCGGAGACACTCCCAGCGCTCATGCACCGGCTCGCAGCAGCCGTAGTAGGACAAACCGAACTTCTCAATCACGGCACGTTGGTAGGGAAAAACGAACTCTGCATACATCTCCGGACTGATTCCCACCGTCTCCTGCGATTCGGAGAGCACCCATAAATCTTTCAGCCCAACGATGCCGTCATTTGTCTGTGGAAGTTCTGTGGTATACCCCCGACTCCCTGAACCGATGTAATCGTTTTCGTTGTTCGGGGTTAGCAAGCCCTCCGTTTCCAGCCACTCTGCGAAGGCGATATGGTCGTCGCGGAAGAAAGCCATTAACCGATGCAGCCCCTCCGGGTCGTCGTACATGAAAAGCATCAGGTTTTCCAGCCCGATATGGTCGATCGCTGTCCACGTCATCCCCACCGTCCACCAGAAGCCGCCCCGGAGGCGTACATCCAGGGTGCCCTCGAATACCTGCTCAAGGTGAGCCTTCCACGCCAGCGTCCCCTCCCGGTCAACCGAATAGGTCCGGGGATGGAGTTTCTCAAAGTCCACCCGCAGGTCTTTGATGGGCGCGTCCCACCGGTAGCTGCCACGCTCACCCCCAATATCTCCATGGACCCTCTGGATGGGAATACCATAATTGCTGACGTTGACGTGCCAGTTACATTTGATGTACGGTTCGACGACGGAGTCATCCTGGATGTGCTCGTATTGAAAAATCGTTGCCCGCAACGTTCGTTCTAAACCGCGCGCCCACTCTTCCTGGCACAACAGCGAAGATGCCGGCACGAGCGCATTGAAAACAATCCCTGCTTCCGCCAGCACGATGGGGTGTTCGCCCTGGAGGGCATTGTGTTTGTACCAGAGCCTGCGTCGCTCCTGGTTCACTGGCGCTTGAGAGATATCGAGCTGATGCTTCGCTAATTCGCGTAAGATGTTGAGGTCTGATAGGTGAATCTTCCATTGCGCATTTGTTGCCATTGATTCTATACTCCTTAATTCAAACCATCGAGTTTAATCTTGCTCTGAACGAGTAAGCCTCTTTTTACTGCTTATACCAATTTGGGATTGAAATCTCCCATTTCGCGGGAGGGTGAGGCTCCCGCCGAACCCAAACGGATGTTCGGCAGGAGCCTCACCCTCCCACATCATAATGAGAACAAGCAATCCTAAATTGGTACTATACCGTTCCACAGAATTTCTTCAGGTATTGTAGTGGCGACTTCAGTCGCTTGTGTTGCGCTGGAAACGACTGAAGTCGTCACTACGAACTCGTAACTTATTTCGTGGAACGGTATACATATCCAACTGCAACTAACTGGGGAAAATCAGGTCTATTTCGGCTTGAGGATTTCTCCCAGATTTCCACCGCCGCGTCGAACCTGTCCATGTCCACATTCCCAACGGCAAAGGAGAAATGGAAGGATGGTTTTCACATTTCATGTTTTGCCGCGTGCTCCCATGCAGCCAATACCTTGTGGAACTGTTCCTGCGCCTCAGCGTCACCTTTTGACTTCTCCTCCAGATGCGCTAAAAACGCCTTCCACCCCTCTAAATGCGGTGCCTTTTGAGCTAACTCGACGATGAACTCCCATCCCTTCGGGTCTTTAGGGGGATAGATGTATCCTCTCATGAAACATTCAAGCGACTTCTCGTAGTTTCCAACCAGCAGGTAAATCTTCCCGAAAGCCTGACCGTCTTGAGGAATATGTCTGTTGGGGTCCGGCAGGGTTAGGGTTTCCGCAATGGTCAGGTTCTCCGCGGGGAAGATCCGTTCGTCTGCCCAACGGAACACCACCAGCGCGAACCACTGGTTCGACTGCCAGCGAGCTTGTATCTCCGTCCTGTTGAGCAGCCTAAACGACTCCATCGCCTTCGACAGGAACTTCCGCGCTTCATCCAGTTTGCTGTTGCGATGACAAGCCTCCGCCATGACGGCGTTAAGGTAGAAAAGGTCGTGAGGGTTTTCCCTGCTCTCCTCTTCCCCCCCCTCTGTCCCCCCCGTGGACAGGGGGGAAGAGGGGGCTGGTTCGCTCAGAAGTTCCTCGCACCATCGCTCACCCATCTCAATATTTCCCGATACAGCGTATATTCTCCCAAGGCCATACAGACACCACTTAAGCCATCCCCCTGAGCTCCCTTCCTCCCGAGCCTCCATCTGCCTTGATATGGCAAGTCCCTCCCTCAGCGCCTGAGCCGCCTTCTCCCAGTCCGACTGACTCGTATAGCAGAAGTGCAGGTATGCGTAATTGTGTATCACCTCTCTCAGGTTGCCTATCATCTTATATATCTCAATGTTTTCCAGAAAAGTTGATTCATCAATTAATCCAGATACACTTTGGAACTGCGCCATCGCTACACTTGCCCTTTGAAGCAGCATCATCGTATCACTTATCAACCCCCTGTCGCCCGAACGTTTGGCGGCGTCGTAGGCGATCTGGGCGTACATCCTGGGAACCTCCTCGCTATCCGTCACCCATATAGAGACCCAGTTCGCCGCTCCGCATAGAGCGACTATTTCCTCGAAATGGTCAGTGTCCTTGACCCATTCAAGCCCTTTCTGAACTGTTTCAAGCGCGAGGATAGGTTCCCCATCGTTCCAGGCATACCGGGAAAGCGTGCAGTAAATCAAAGCCATTTCGGGAGAGTTGGTGTCATCTCCCAACGTCTCCCTTGCGAGGTTCAGGTAATGTTCCTTCAACTTGCGGTCATCTACGGATTCCCCCACGGATTTCTCCAAGTGTAGATAGAGCCGTGTGCGCTTCCGCCTATCGGAGCAATACTCCAATCCCTTCACATAAGCCTCTTGAGCATTCTGCCTCCTTCCAATCAAATCGTAGATTCGTCCCAGCGACTCGTATATCTCCACCCGTTGGGGATTCGTATCTTCGCCCATTCCATCCGCGACCTCAATTGCCTTTTTGTAAAATTCAATCGCCGTTTCGTTCGCATATTGCTTCTTCGCCTTCTCAGCGGACTTCAACTGGTATTCCAACGCCTTATCCTTGCGTTCAGTCCGCACATAGTGATGCGCCAATTCCTCGTAGTAGTCCTCGATATGCGCCCGGTAAAGCATCTCTATCCCCTGAGCGACCTGTAGATGAAACGCCTTCCGCTGGTTTTCCAGTATCCCCTGGTATGTTGCCTCTTGCGTCAACACATGCTTGAACGCATACTCCAACTCTGGAACTGACCGTTCCTCATAAACCAGATCGCGCCTTTCCAGTTGCTCCAGATACCGCTCCACTTCGCCAGCCTGTCTTGCGATATAATCCAGCAGCTTATACCGAAATAGCCTTCCGATTACGCTGGCGCACTGGAGCACATATTTCACCTCCGTCTGTAGCCTGTCCACGCGCTCCAGAATAAGCCCCTGTAGCGTGTCGGGGACGTTCAGGTTCTCCACCTCTTGTCTCGCCTTCCACCGGTCGCCCTCTCTATAGATTAAGTCCTTGTCTATCAGTGAGCGGATTACCTCTTCGATGAAAAATGGGTTCCCCTCCGATTTTTCCAGAATGATCGTTTTGACCTGCTCTGGAAGGTTGTCGATCGCCAAAAGCGATTCCACCAACCGTCGGCTTTCCCGCGCCGTGAGGTACTTCAACATGAGCTCGGTGAAAAGGTCAGGGCATTTTCGGGAGGCGATGTTCGACAACTGCCAACAACGATGTTCCTTTTCCGTTCGATAAACGCACAGGAGCATCAGCGGCGCGCTGGAGAGGGCGTCCATAAGGGATGACAACAGGTCCATCGAAAGGTCATCTGCCCAATGTAAATCCTCCAAAACCAGGATGAGCGGACGGTTCTGAGCGATGGCGACGAAGGTATCCCTGAGTCTCATCAACGTCAGGTAACGTAACTGCTCCGGAGTGAGATGGTCTAAGCGGCTATCAAGCTCATTTTTGAACTTCACGGAAAACAGCTCCCCGAAAAACGGCAGGAATTCATCAGAGCGATTTGGGAACACGGCTTTGATGGACTCGGTGATCTTCCGCGCTATCTCCGGTTCATTGTCATCCTGGGTGAGGCCGAAGTAATTTCTCAGAATGTCCAGGAATGGCCAGTAACTGACCGGTTGGCCGATGGAGAGACAGCGGCCCTCTAAATAGCACGGATTTGCAGAATGTCCCTTCACTACGGCCTGCCCTGAGCTTGTCGAAGGGTTCAGGGCAAGCTCTGATTGGATCTGTTCATTCTGTAAATCCGTGCTATAAATGTGTGTCTTCAGTTCGGTGACTAACCGTGATTTGCCGATGCCAGCCTCGCCAATGATACTGACGATCTGTCCCTTGCCAGTCAGCCACGACTCTGCGCATTCGGTCAGGATGGCAAATTCCCTGTCTCTACCGATGAGACGAGATTCCAGCCCTTCAATCCCTCTCAACTTTTGGGGATGGAGGGCTGGACGCAAAGGCTCATAAGCGGTGAGGGGGGAATCGATCCCTTTCAAGTGTAACGGCCCCACCGCTCGAAACTCAAAGGCGCGTCGGGTCAGGCGGTATGTCCCCGGCCCGACCAGGATATGCCCCCCCGAGGCGTTCTCCTGAAGCCGTTTAGCCAGGTTAATTTCCGGCCCATACGCGCTGTACTCGGTGTGCTCATCGACTCCGATCTTCCCTACATACATGAATCCTGTGTTGAGCCCGACAGAGATGTTTAAGTTCAGTTCTAAAACGGCTTTGCACATCTCCAATGCGGCGAGGACCGCCCTTTCGGGGTCGTTTTCATGGGCGATAGGAGCGCCGAAGAAGGCAAGCACGTTGTCCCCGATAAACCGATTCACGCTCCCCTCGTAACGACATACAACATCCACGATGCCCTTAAAACACCGATTGACGATTTCAACGAGGTGTTCAGGTGAATGTTGATTTGTAAGAGCGGAGAAGCCAGAGATATCTGCAAACAACGTTGTGATGAGTCGATTCTCGCCCGTCATCTCCGAACTCGCCGTGTGCATTCGCTGAGAGAGGGATTCTGGGATGAACCGCTGCAACTGGGCGTGCATATCCTCCAATTTGGGCACAGTCAATTGGGTCGCGTTTGTAGTAACGACTTTAGTCGTTTTTTTGTCGAGAGGTTGACCACAACCGCCGCAGAAACGTTCATCTGGCTCGTTCTCAAAGCTACATTGCGGACATACCCACCCCAGTTTAGCTCCACATTGAGCACAAAACTTGCGCCCTTCTCGATTCTCTGCACTGCATTTAGGACATTTCATAGCAAATTCTACCTCCACTGTAGACTTCCGAAGTCTTTGAGACTTCGGAAGTCTAGCGTGTACAGATTTCAGCATCTCTTGTTTTCTCAGGAACCAGGTGATATAATATGACAGACATCAGTCCATTGCGGAGGGTAGGCCATGACTGTCGAATCTATTACACTCCAAGAGTTCCTGACAAACGACTACGAATCTTATGAGTACGTTAACGGAGAATTAGTACCGATGTCTAACCCAACATTAGAACACGGAGAAGTGAGTTCAAATCTGGTGTTCTTGCTGGGCACATACATCCGTCAGCATCAATTGGGTCGAATCTATACGGCAGAGACCACATTCCAAATCGGCGAAAGTGGACGAAAGCCTGATGTCGCGTTTGTTTCACAGGAGCGCCTCCCGGAAAATAGACGCCAAACAAGCCCCGTCCCCCCAGACCTTGCTATCGAAGTCGTTTCACCGTCGGATAAAACCTATGATGTTCAAGATAAGGTGTTAGAGTATCTGAACGCCGGCACCCGAATGGTTTGGGTCATCGAACCGGTTTTAAGAACGGTCACAGTCTACCGCTCACCGGGCGACATTAAAACACTTACCATCAACGACACCCTCACAGGTGAAGATGTGATTGAGGGCTTTCAGTGTTCGGTCGCAGCGATTTTTGAGTGAACCGGCTTACACAGATGCCAGCCATTCGCCGGTCATTTTGAGCACGCGGCATTTCATTTCCAGATTCTGCCGACGCGCCGGAACCATATCCAGCAGGTCGAAACCACAGGTGTATAAGATTTTTTCCATGTTGACGGCGCACGATGGCGCACCACCCCCGCCCCCACCGGCAACACAGATGCCAATCGCCTTCGTCCCACCGATTCCATGCTTACCGTCCTCATGCGTGCAGATGCGACGCAGGCGGTCGAGGAAGGCGCGTATACTTTCGCTGAGGTCCCCCCAATAGACGGGGGTTGCGAATACAACGGCATCGGCATCCCTGATCTTATCCACCAACGCGGCAAAGTCGTCCTCAATGACGCATTGCCCCTCTGTCCGACAGATGCCCCATCCGTTATCTTCACACTGCCGACACCGCTCAATGTTCATTTGGGGCAAAAAGAACTGTTCCACCTGACCGCTCTGACTGACCACGCCTTCGCGTAACGCATTGGCGGCTCTCGCTGTCTGGCCCAATGGATTTCGGCTACCCAGGATGATTAATGCTTTCATATCATATACCTCTTTGGTCAATGTTGGATAATAAATACCTTGACTTTGTTAGATTTCCCCCGATAGATCGGGGCAGGCTCTGTAGCCTAAGATTCTATCTTGGTCCATAAACGAAGGGCCAACTTAGAAAGTTGGGCTACAAGGACATCCGTTTCTAATTTACCAAAGTCAAGATACTATGTCAGGTTTTCAAGCTTCAGCGGAAGAGCCCCTTTTTCACGCAGCGTTTGGGCGATGATAGATATGCTCCTCGTCCGAACTGCATCGGGGACGTTCTCCGTGATGCCGATGATGAATCCCTCACCCGGATAAGCCTGCCTCAACAACTCAAGGGTGTGCTCCCGAACCCCCTCCGGTTCGGAGAGATGAATGGACGACGTAAAGTTAATCGACAGCGTTTTATCGGGCCACGCTTCCCGCGCCTCTTTTACGGAGGTATCGCCATCGGGGGCTGGATTGAAGGCTTCGATGAAATCGAGCGCTGAATCCGCTACCGATTGCTTCAACGGTTGCAGATTCCCGTCCAGATGAACCCCGAGCAATTTCCCGTTTCCATGGAGCATCTCCCCCAACTCGTTATAACGCGGGAGACAGTATCGGTCAAACCGCTCTCGCCCCATGATTTCGCTGGTGACGTTGCCGCCATAGATAACCGCCGGCGTTGGCGCGTCCATCGCAATGCGATAGATGTCCCGGTCTTTTTCAGTAATCGTTTCATAGAGGGAATCGAAAAACTCCCGTCTCTCATAGTAATCAATCGAGAAACGCTCGGTTCCCATGAACAGGACGAGCATCTCCTGGATGGGGTCATATTTGATGTTGCCGAAGACGACGCCGTCGTCCCCGACCGTTTTTTCAGTGGCGAGCAGCCCATCATAGTTTGGCGCATACTGCCGGTTGCGAACCATATATTTCACAACCTCGTAGTCTTTTTCCTCCTTGATGAGATACTCGCATCGCAAGCTGGTGCCATAACCGCCGCCAGTTCTGAACGTCTCCCACACGTCACCGACGGGCGTCTTATACGTGTGACGCACGCGCCGCTCGTCGTTCTCCCAGTATTCCTCTTTCTTGACTTCGATTGTACCGGCGGAGGATTCTCGGTAAACGGAACATCGGTTCATCGTACCGATGAGTCCCTCTTTGACAAGCGGTTCCCTTTCTGGAAACAAACCGGGATAGGTTGTGAAAGGCACTCTATCGCACGCTTTGCCCAGGAAGGCACCCCAAATGGTTTCTTTTAATGTCATATTCAATCCCCTGAATTGGCTTTTCACCGGAACTCAACAATCGCCCATACGCCCAAAGCGTTGTATCATTTAGATGAGGGCTGGTCATAATTCCCAGGGAAGGCAGTCGTAGCCTAAGATTCTATCTTGGCCCTTGCACAAGAGAGCCAAGATAGAATCCGCCGGGTTGAGCTTGTCGAAACCTTGGGCTACAATTCAACCGCCGGATAATTATGACCAAGCCTCATTTAGATGTACCGAGCCATGTAATCGCGATGCCGGTATTGAGCGATCAAATCGGCAGAGATGGGATAGTTCCCGAACTGCCGGGCAGTCTCTACCATGACTTTGTAATTTTGGGGTTTTACAGTCGGGTGAATGGAGTTGCTGGATGCGAGGATATGCCCGCCCCCCGGTGAGGCTTTGGCAATCGTCTCTTTCACCGCCTCAACCACATCCTGGGGCGTCCCTTGCGTCAGCACGAAAGAGCAATCGACATTGCCCATCACAGCGATGCGGTCGCCGTAACGGGCTTTGACCTCACCGATGTCCATGCCAGCGGCCGGTTCAATCGGGTCTATGGCATCGCTCCCCGCTTCGATCAGCATGTCCAGAATCGCCAAAATGTTACCGTCGGTGTGCTTGATGTATGGAACGCCTAAATCATGGGCAGCGTCAATGCTTTTCTTCAGATAAGGCAAGATAAACGTTTGGAAATGCTGGGGGCTCATGATTAACCCTTGCCATGTCGCGTAATCATCGCCGGAAACCACCACATCCGCGCCCATCTTTATCGCTCGGCGCATCAGTCGAATTTTGTAGTCAATCACCATTTCCGCTAATTCATGAGCCAGATTCGGATAGTCCAGATAGTCCATCAACAGGTTTTCCATACCGCCTCGAAGGTAGTGCGAAAACTCAAATCCATCGTGGGTCAGGAAAACAATCGCTTTGCGCCCTTTATAACGTTTCACAGCAGACTGTAGCGAACGGAGCCGATGGGGCGCTTCAGGGTCAGGTGGCTTGTATGTCTTCAAATCAGCAAGCTCTTTGATAGCGCCCACAATTGGATAAGGGATATCAAAGGATGTGTACCCCCAAATAATCCCCCATTCATCGCGAACCACCTTCTCCATGCTCTCCATGAGCATAGAGCCCTGCTCGGTCAATTCCTTACGCGCCATCGCATCCAATGGCTCCAGTTGGGTGTCCTCAAAGATGGTGATGCCATCCAGCTCCTCTCTATCGACAAACGCTTCCAGAGACTGGTCGCCAAATGCGGACAGAGTTGGCTCATTAATGATCAATTCCCACACCGGCACCCGGTCCGGCTCGCCTGTGCGTTGTAAAGCTTTCATAAAACGTTCGTAGCCTGTCATTACGTTCTCCTCCTTCATACCAGTTTTTCGGTTAGCATCACTCAAGTTGCCAGTGATGAAGTCAGGTACGATAATTAACCGAGGGTTGGTCATAATTCCCAGGAAAGGCAGTCGTAGCCCAAGATTCTATCTTGGCCCTTGCACAAGGGGCCAAGATAGAATCTTGGACCACATAAAGATTCCATCCGAATTATGCAAGCCCCACCTAAATAACTGCAACAAGGAACGGTATAAGTGAAAGGAAGCGGTTTGGTTTATCTACCGTGCATCTTGCCCCGAAACGGGCAAATTTCTCTCGAAAGGGTCACGATAACGGCCAATTGCAATGATTTCATCCAAGGATTTACCTCATTGCGCTGTTTAAGGAATGGCACAAAATATGCACTTATTTTGGCAAGAAAGATACCTCAAATCAGTTGCAACCGCCTCTTGTTCGATGATAAAAGTTATTTTGAAAATGAGACTCAATTTAAGTACGGCTCTCAAGCCGGTGTCATTTCAATAGCAGATGCAGAGCCTGTTAAGAGCATCTGCTGAATTCATCACAAGGGACATCAATCTGTTCCAAACGGAAAGGAAGAACTCCCCAATGAAACGCTCAATATTGAAACGAGCAACACCGTCATTATGTCCAAGGCAGGGTTTCTTTGCAAGAGCAATCTGCCTTGTTCTGGTATTGGGTTGTTATTTTCTCCTGAGTCACGCTGAAGGACAGATACTGTTGGCTGATACGAAGATTGCCTTTGCATCAAATCGAGGTGGCAACGTTGATATTTATGTGATGGAGGACGATGGCTCCCATCCAATCAATCTCACCAACACGCCTGCGAATGACTGGTGTCCAAAGTGGTCTCCTGACGGAAAGAAAATTGCCTTTGTCTCCGATCGAGATGGCAACTCCGATATCTATGTGATGCGTGCTGACGGCACTCACCCGGTCAATCTTACCAATCATCCCTCAAGAGATGAGTATCCCACCTGGTCTCCGGATAGCACAAAAATCGCCTTTTATTCCCACCGGGACAATAATCCTGATATTTACGTTATGAATGCTGATGGCACCGACCTGGTTCGGCTCACTGACAATCCGGCATTGGACTGGACCCCAGCATGGTCACCGGATGGATCCAAGATTGCCTTTGCTTCACGCCGCGATGGCAACCAGGAAATCTATCTCATGAACGCCGATGGTACTCATCAGAAACGGCTGACTGGCTACGATGATATCGACGGTCTTCCATGCTGGTCGCCAGATGGAAAGTCTATTGCCTTCACGCGCCAGGATAATGGCAATTTTGATATCTATGTCATGACTGCCGATGGCAAAGCCATTAAAAGACTGACAGATCACCCACGGACAGATGTAGCCCCTTCCTGGTCCCCGGATGGGAAACAGATTGCGTTTTATACGGACCGTGACGGGAACTCTGAAGTTTACGTGATGAATCCAGATGGTAAAAACAAAAGGAACCTCACAAGGCACCGTGGACTGGATATCTATCCTGCGTGGTCACCGTCAAAGGCATTTGCGGTCACCCCAAGAAAGCGGATGATCCGTTTGTGGGCTGAAGTAAAAGTGCGGTAACCCGACCTCATTGAGAAAAAGGATAGAAACTTACCGCCGTATCAAACATGGCGACAACGTTCTCCGGAGGCGTCCCTGCCTGAATCGCGTGCGATGGGCCAAGGATATATCCACCGTTTTTGCCAAGCACCGCAATGCGTTGCTCAACCTCGCGCCTCACGTCTGCTGGACTGCCAAACGGTAGCGTTGTCTGAACACTGACACCGCCTTGAAAACAGAGCCTGTCGCCGTATTTCCGCTTGAGTTCCATCGGGGCCATCCCGTCAGCGCTGAACTGAAGCGCCTGCAAGACATCAATGCCCATATCGATCAGCCCTCCAACCGCCTCCATCACGGCACCGTCGGTATGGTAGATGACCTTGACGCCGAACTCGTGGATAACCTGGTTTAACTTTGTGTGGTACGGTTTGATAAATTCCTCCCACATCTTGAAGGACATCAGCAGCCCCTTTTGGCTTCCGATATCATCGGCGGTGAAGGCGAGGTCAACACCTCCGTTAGCAGCAGCCAGCATCTTTTTGAAGTGGGCGATGTAGAAATCTGTCACCCGTTTCATGATTTCGTGCGCCAGCTCCGGGTTCAGCAGAAAGTCCATGAACATCTGCTCGAACCCGCGCATGTACCATGAGGTCTCAAAGATATTCCCATTGGCTACCATCAGGCAGTGTTCGCCATCAACTCCGTTCCGAGAGTCTTCGACTTGAGCGGCGGCGATGCGTTCCGGGAGAACAGCGTAGTCAAAATATGCCGTGCTGGGCCAGCGGTGCTTCTTTAAGTCATCGACCGTTTGGGCATCCGCCAACGGGTAAAAATCAATTTCATTGTAGCTGCCAGAACCATAACTGACGGGCTTACGCTTCACTCCCCAAACATCCTCCCCGGGGTGGAGTCGAGGCCCAACATATTCAGGGCCAACCCCCCTGATGTCGAGCAGCGGGTTCAGGTAGGTGTTCACGTCAACCCCTCGCTCACGTTGCAAGTATTCCTCCAGCGTTTGATACGCCGGCGGGTTGATGCCCGCGCACACCATGGCGATGGGGATGCGGTCCGTCTCCTGATGTTCGAGCGCCAAACGTACGCGCTCACGGCTGGATAGCACTTCTTTTCGTGGCATTCGTCAAAATCTTCCTTTCCTTTTTTCAATATTCCAGCCCAACCAGACTCCGGCGTGGGATTGTCAAACGAAGGGTGTTTCCCTCCCAACTTCCCAGCCGCCTTCCACTGATGGCATCCTTCACATCGCCGGATCGCTCGTTCGGAACATCAATTTCGACTGTCACAGTCTGGTCGCTAAAATTCTCCAGAACGACCTCATCTGCACCATAGAGATAAACCCCGACCTGGGAGCGACACCGAATCTGGAGTCCAAAGCTAGAAAGCACCTGATTCCGCAACAGGTCCACAATCGGTTGCGGCAGATGCCCCAACGGCACCGGTTGCGCAACCGTAACTCGCGACGAGTTGGGGGGATAGCGGAAGGTCTTCGCATTGAAGACGAAGACGGTGCCGCCAGTTTCCCCGCTGTGCCGCGTCAAGACCGGAAGTTCGCCATAAGGCGTCATGGCCGTTGCAAGGACTTCCGCGTCTTGAGGCAAAAGGCGAGCGAGAAAGCGGATATGGGCCTCCGCAGAGACGTGCTGTCCCCCAACCCTGAATTGGTACGTCCACACATCCGTTGGCGTCGTTGCATCCATACCATAGCCAGCGAGCGTGAGTAGAACGCGCGCTTCCGATGTGCCCTGACGTTGGAGCGCGTCGAGGAAACCGGGGCTCATGAGGACCGTGCCACCGCGTTCGAGATAAGCGATCGTTTTTTCAGCAATCCGCTCGTCCGTCGCTGCATGCACGGGGAGATAAATGGCGGGCACATCGGCGGGGAATTGGTGGCACGGCAGCAAGGGCAAACCTAACATGCCGAGGTAGTCAAACAGATAGGCTTCATCTTCGCCATCGCTGTTGGGTGGCTTGTATCCCATGATTCCCCTCAACGGGCGGTCGCCGATGAAATCTGCAAGTCTCATCAGAGAAGGCATTATCTCCAAAAGCGCCGCCGTGTTTTCGTTCTCTAGCGAGTAGAGCGGGGGCTGATAGCTGAAGCGAATAAGTTCGCGTGCGCCCGCTAACACGCTCTGAAACGCTTGTTCGAGGTAGACCTCGGGATAGACATTGATAAAGTCAAACCACCCGCCACCGATCTTATCGCCGGAGAGACTTGCCAGCCACCGATAGTTCACAAACGCCTGATACGGGTGAACATATTCAACCCGTGTATCACGAATCTCCGTGCCAACCCAAACTTCATCAAACTGCCTCGGGTGGGTCTGAACATCGTAGCCAAAAACGTGGAAGCGATCGTACCATTGGGGATACTTGATGGTCAGATGGGCATTCTCATTTTCATCCCGAGCGGGCAGGATAATTCGATTCCGCGCCACTTCAACAAGGAGTTCCGCGTAGTAGGCTTCCCATGTCCGCTCCCCTTTCGCTTGAGCGCATTCCTCACAGAAACATAAGGTGCAGAGAAAGTCATCGACGATAATCGTATCAAAAATCGGAGCAATAGTCCGCACCACCTTCTCAATCCCACGCTGGGTTTCTGCGTTCGTGTAGCATAACCACCACCTGCCATCCGTCGAGGCTTTACCGAATCCGCCACGAGTCGGCGTCAATCCTGCCTTGACTTCAAAGCCTCTCTCGCGGAAAAAGTCACGAACCTCAATCAACGTCTCAGCTGTAGGAACGTGGCTTCCGCGCCAGCAGTCGAGATAGATTTTGGTGATGCCATTGGCGCGAAGGAGAGAAAGGGCACCATCCCGTTTATCCGGGTTAATCCATTCTTCGACGGTATCTGCCGTCACAAACGCACTGGTTGTGATTTTTCGTTTTTGATGTTTCATAAAAAATTCGTGGCGGAAACCCCGTCATTTATGGCGGGGAGGAAGCCGCGCTCTCCTTTCTGTGGTTGATTTTGGGCTACGTTTATGGTATAATATACATGGGTATAAGGCACTTCTTTTGAAGAAGCTAACAGTTAATAATGAATACCCATGTTCTCTGAAAACTGAATGTATGAGGTTGCATACAGAAAACGTTGTATGCGTAAAACATTTAGCGTTCAACCAAGAACAGATGCGGTCTAAAACCGCGAGGGCTGTCTGTGTAGGGATAGGTAGATTCCTTGCGGAATTTTCCCCCCCTCCAAACCGTGCGTG
>CAZOAL010000006.1:0-243026 GCA_964577695.1 uncultured bacterium
ATGTACGGTTTGGAGGGGGGGAAAGTTTCGTGAGAAACCTACCTATCCCTACAATGTGCAATTAAAGTATTTGTAGTCCAAGATTCTATCTTGGTGGGGCAGCGAAAATGCCAGGATAGAATCTCTGAGAAGAAACCACGAGCGGAATAGTTCGTGATTAGGAGGTACTCAATGACATTCAAAAAGAAATCTGAGAAAGAAAGTGTGAGTATTCGTCACGGCGCGGCGGTCACTTTTGTTGTCCTGTCAATCTTTCTGGGTCTGAATCGAATCGCAACCCATTCTGCCCAGGCACGCTCTGCCGCTCCAAGAGGCAAAATCGCTTTTGTTCATGGTAAACCCGACTCAAACATCTACGTCATCGACGCAGACGGAGCCAATCTGACCCAACTCACACATACAGGAAAGGATTCCTACCCCTTCTGGTCGCCTGATGGGACGCAACTGGTCTTTTCATCGGCGCGAAACCGAGTGGGGTCAAATCCCGAGTGGCAAATTTTTGTGATGAACGCTGACGGTACGAACCAACGCCCGCTGACAGACGGTTTTATTGATGACCGCGCACCGAGCTGGTCGCCAGATGGCAAAACCATTGCCTTCGCGAGGCTCGGAAGCATCTACCTCATGAACGCCGACGGGAGCAACCCAAGAAAGGTAGACAATCATCCAGCCAATGATAACCATCCCATCTTCTCACCCGATGGGAAGCAAATTGCCTTCCTGCGAGGGAGTATCCACCTCATGAATGTCGATGGCACGAACGTTGTTAGGTTAATCGATGTGCCCTCTCTTGTCGGCAGGCACTTTTCGTGGTCGCCGGATGGGCGTTGGATTGCTCTGACCCAAATGGGGCAATGGTATGAGATCTACCGTGTCAACGCCGACGGCACGAATCTCATTAACCTCACCAACCACCCGGCTTGGGATAGTGCGCCTGCCTGGTCGCCAGACGGGACGCAAATTGCCTTTACTTCCAGCAGAGATGGAGGAGGCATCTATGTGATGAACGCCGATGGAACGGGCGTGTTCAAGTTGACATCCACCACCAGTATCACATCACCCGTCTGGTACGCTCCAAAAAACCTCGCAGTGGAGCCGCATCACAAACAATTCACAACCTGGGGCTGGCTCAAAGGGAGGTAGAGGGGGCGTCACCACTCACCGAGTGCGGCGACCCTTACAAAACCCCAAAATTTGTTACAGTATCAGTTCTATATGGGAACAAGGTGCAAATAACTATGGACGAAGCGACATTTAAGGGACAGCTTGGCGAAAAGCTCATCAATCTCAGGAAGCGCAACGGGCTGACGCTTGCGGAGGTAGCGGCTTCCAGCGGTGTCCCCGAGGATTGGTTGGAGAAATACGAACAGGGCCTCGCTCTGCCGGCGCTGGGCGAGTTGATGAACCTTGCCCGTGCGTTCGGCGTGAGCATGAATCACTTCTTCACTTCCGAGTTGCCGGGGGCCCGAATCGAAGTGGTCCGGGCGAGCGAGCGCTGGAAGGTGAAGCCGCAAACAGTGGCAGCCGCCGCCTTGAACTACAGCTACGAAGCACTTTCGTACCGCCTGACCGACAAAGTAATGTCTCCTTTCCACATTGAAATCCCGCCGAGCCAGGACAAGGAAGTGGAACCGCTGTCCCATGAGGGTGAAGAGTTCCACTTTATTCTCTCCGGCGAGGTGGAGTTCAACATCGGCCAGGAGACCTATCGGTTGACCAGCGGGGATGCAATCTACTTCGATTCCCGTTTGCGGCACTCCATCCGGGCCCTGGGGGCTGTGCACGCGCGCATGCTCGCCTGTTTGGTCAATGTGCATCGCCCGTCGGCTGACGACAGCCCGATACAGCGAGCGCACTGCAAATGTGCAAATCGAGACGTAATACGTAATGCGTAACGTAAGAAGAGAGAAGACAGATTTACGCATTACGTATTACGCATTACGCATTATTTGCTTATTTGCAGATTGGCTCATTTAGTTTTGCAGACTCCCCGGGGATTACGATATGAAATTGGGTGAATTTGAACTCTACCTTGTAAGCGATGGCACGTTTCGTCTGGATGGCGGGGCGATGTTTGGCACGATACCGAAGGTGCTGTGGGAGAAGACCAATCCCGCCGATGACCGCAATCGAATCCTGCTAGGGCTTAACTGCCTGCTAATTCGGACGCCCACAGAGGCCATCCTGGTGGACACTGGCCTCGGGACGGTTTACGATGAAAAATTTGCCTTTCTGTACGCGGTAGACAAGTCCCAGACAGCTCTGCTGAGAAGCCTTGCGGCTGTGGGGGTGGGGGCGGAGGATATCACCAAAGTGATTTTAACGCACCTGCATTTCGACCACAGCGGCGGAAACTGTTTCCGAGAGGGCGACGGGGAATTCAAGCCTACCTTTCCGAACGCCGCTTACTACATCAATCGCGACGAACTGGCGTATGCCAAGCAGCCGGACTCCCGCAGCAGACCCAGCTATCTCCCGCACACCTGGGAGCCGCTCGAAAAGCGGGGACAGGTCATCCTCACCTGTGGGGACGAGGAGATCGCGCCCGGTGTGGCAGTGATGCTCACACCGGGACACACGCAAAACCATCAGTCCATCATGGTGCGTTCGGGTGGCCGGACCGCATGTTTTCTGGCAGACCTCGTCCCGACCCCTTCGCACCTGAAAACGCATTATATCATGGGATATGATCTTTTTCCCAAGACCACGATGGAAAACAAGGCGCGTGTCCTGAAGCAGGCGCGGGAAGAAAACTGGCTGCTCATTTTTGAGCATTCGCCGGACGTCAAAGCCGGTTACCTGGCCGAAGGGTTGCAACTCAAACCGGTCAAACTCAGTCCCTTGTGAGCAAAAAGGTCCGTTTGAAGAATAACTGATTTTGCTGCGGTAGCAGTAGAGACGTAGCATGCTACATCTCTACCACACTCCAAAAGCGATCTAAACTTCAGTAAAGGTACTTAATAATTTGCTAACAGATGAAGAAGCGAAAACACATCAAGGAGAACATAACTGATGAGTCAAAAATTGGGGATTGGAATTATCGGCTGCGGCGGCGTTTCGAGCGCCCACGCCGACGCCTATCAACGCCTGCCGGAGGAATGCACGCTCCACGCCGTTTGTGACCCCGTCCAGGCCAACGCCAATCGGCTCGGTGATCGCTTGGGTGTCCAGACGCGCTACGCGGATTACCACGACCTGCTGGCGGATGAACGAATCGATGTCGTCAGCGTCTGCGTGCCGCACTTTCTGCACGCGCCGATCACCATCGACGCGGCGAAGGCAGGGAAACACGTCATCTGCGAGAAGCCAATGGCGCTGACAGTCGGTGAAGCGAACGAGATGATTGAAGCCGCACGCGCAAACAGCGTCAAGCTGACGGTTGGTTCTGAGCGGGTCAACCCGCGCTATCGGTTTATTTATGAAAAGGTGCTACCTGAAATTGGGGAGATTCAATTCAGTTGGCTAATTGATTTTTATTACCGTGAGGCGAGTTACTACGCCAGCGGGGCATGGCGTGGCACCTGGGCGCAGGAAGGGGGCGGAATCTTTGTCAATCAGGCGATCTATACGTGGGACCAATGGCAGCACCTGCTTGGCGGCGTCGATTTTGCCTACGGCTACTGGACGAATATCCTGCACCCAGAAATCGAAGTTGAGGATATTGGGTACGGGCTGGTGCATTTCAAAAACGGCTCAATGGGCAAAGTGTTTGCCACGAGCGCGTGTGAATCCCCTGAAAACGGTCAAGGCATCCGCATCATCGGTGAAAAGGGAGAGATTCATACGAATAGTTCGTGGCTATATCGGCTGGATTTTTCACTCAAAGACAAAAAGAGGGAAGCAACCTTGCGATCGGAATTTGAGCGGGTCATTGCTCCGAACTATGGGGGACGTTACCAGACATGGCAAGCGGCTGATTTTTTCGAGGCCATTCGCGCCGATCGAGCCCCCATCGTGACCCCTGAGACGGCAAAGGAAGCCCTGAAGATTATGAACGGCATCCACTGGCACGGATGGAATCATGAGAAGAAGTTTAAGGCATGGGCAAAAGGGCAGGAAGATTTCAGCCGTTTCAAAGGTGCAGCAGAAGCGAAAGCCGCTGGCTGGCGAGGTGGAAAATTAGTCCAGCAGTTGATCCAATGGGTCCAATCTGAAACCAGCACGCTGGAAGCGCCTTTTGTATAAAACCGGTGGCTCATGTTAATCAGATTGTATTATACTGCCAACGGTCACCAATTTACACTTTCATGAGTGATTGGTGACTGGTGATTGGTGATTCACCAGTCACCAGTCATCAGTCATTAAAAATATCAGTTTATGACCGTCGAAAGTATATATACTACTCGCAGCACTAACAACTGGGAAGACTCTGAAAGCCTGGACTCAAATGCCCTGCCACCACGCCCAGCCGAGATATCTGGGGTCGGCATCGCAACGGACGCGGACGACACGTAGGGTGTACTGGCCGGTGTAATCGGCGGTGAAGTCAACGATCTCGTAGGTGTTATCCCAAGAGAGCGAAGTAGAAGCTATTGCGCCGGAGGGGTTAATCACCCAGAGGTCCAGGTCGGCACTTGGACGAGTCGTATAAGACGCGTAGTCGGGATCGGTGTCCCACGCGATCACGGCGCGAACGCGGTTCCCGGCGTACAATTGCATCGTTGTAACGTTGAGCGGAGTCGGAGTGCTGCGGATGACGCCGGCTACGGCAGTAGTGTGTGCGCTAGGCGAAGCACAGACGTAAGTCGTATCCTGGGTTACGCCAGAAAGGTAGGGATTGTTGGCGGCAATACGCGAACCTATATCCAAATGGGCCACCCGAACGCCGGTGCCTGTGATGCCGCGACCATTCACTGCATCCGCTCCTATGGTCGGACGTGCATTCTCTAACTCATCATACCCCTTCTGGCTCATGTATACTTGATCAACCTCGTCCCACGCCGCGACTTCCCTGATCAGCTTGGGCGTCAGACGAGCGTAAATAATCGGGTCATACTTGTTGGTCATAACATCTACGATGCCTCGTTGCGCCAGCCGCTCGACAATTGGAGCGATAACAGGTGCCATGGCAGCAGCCAGTTCCGACTGAAGCTGTTTATAGTAAGCCTCCATTTGTGCTGGCGCGTCCTTCGTCATCGGAGTATGGACGTCAGGCGCCGGAGGCGGGGTGAACGGGGGTGCTTTGAGCCAAATATGCACCATGATAAGCTCATCTTCTGGAGCACCCGCCAGCCGCTCGGCAAGCGCGGGGTCAAGTTTCCCGTACTTGGCAGCGTAGGCCGCCTGCTCCGCAGCCATCAATTGGGCACCGTCAAGTTCCCGTCCGATCTCATCCAAGTGCACAATGAAAATCTTCTCAGCACGATGGGCCACCTTGAAGGCGAAGGCCGTCTTGCCCGTCAGCGGGTAAGTGGCTGTCGTTGAGTTGACCACTTCCAACTCGTGAACCGGTAGCCTGTTGCGCCCGGCCACCAGTCCCAGCGCAGTATTCTGCAGGTTGATCAGTGGTATCTCAACTCCCCTTTCAGGTAGCTCAACTCCCCTTGCACGATTGAATATCCCCAGACCCACTACCAGAGCAATTCCCACGCCTGTCACCAAGGCAACCGGGACCAGGGCGAAACGCTTACGGTTTTTGGAAAACATAATTCAGACATCCAAGAAAGTGATGATTTTTTGAGTAACTCTCCCATAACAACAATTAGAGAGTCCACTTGATTATACAAAACGGATGAGTAAAGGTCAAGTGGAAATTTAAAAGTTATCTGAGGAAAAAGGGTTGACACGGACGGTATATGGGTATAAAATAGAACAATAGGATTGAAAATTTTAAAAATTCTTTCGTAAATTCTGCGAAGTACAGATATAATAGAGGTGCACTTGTAGAGCAGGCGGCTCGCTTGTTCTACCTTCAACGAACCAGCCAGTCCCGATCTGTGATCGGGACGAGCACGGCAGAGCCTGTATGTGATGTGGCGTGCATGCAGGCGAGTCGGTTCGCTGACTCACTCTCTAATTTTTAAGGAGGTATAAAATTAGATGCGATCTCAGATTGCTATTAAAACGATCTGTTTATTTTTTTATTTACTCATCTTGAGTGCCGGCGCTGATTACAGTTGGGCTGCTGACTGGCCAAGCTGGCGCGGGCAGGACCAAAATGGAGTTTCTTCGGAGACGGGTTTGACCTCAACGTGGTCTATTGATGGTGAGAACCTGATTTGGAAGGCAGACTTTAAGGGACGTTCCACACCAATCGTTCTGAACGGGCGGGTGTATGTTATCGGGCGCGTGGGAGAGAAGGTTACCCAACAAGAGCAGGTTGCCTGTTTTGACGCTGAAACGGGTCGGATGCTGTGGGAGCACCGATTCAACGTGTTTCATACGGACATCCCCTTCAATCGCGTGGGCTGGGCGAGTTTAGCCGGCGATACGGAAACTGGAAATATTTATGCGCATGGAGTTGGGGGCATGTTTTTCTGTTTTAATCCAGATGGCGTTATTCTCTGGTCGCGCTCTTTAACCGAGGAATTGGGTCGATTTTCTGGGTATGGCGGACGAACCCACACGCCGGTCGTGGATGAGGGGCTTGTCATCGTCAGTTTTGTCAATACCAGTTGGGGGGAGCAAGCCGTGCCCGGACATCGCTATTTTGCTTTCGATAAACGAACCGGTCAGGTCGTTTGGATCTCAAATCCGGGCGGTAGGCCGTTGGATACCACCTATTCCACACCCGTTGTTGCGAAGAGCAATGGTCAGCGTCTCCTGATTGCCGGAAACGCAGATGGCGCGATTTATGCCATGAAGGTAAGGACCGGTGAGAAGGTTTGGGGATTTCAACTCAGCAAAGGCGGCATTAACACCTCCGTGGTAGTGGATGGCACAAAGGTCTACGCCGCCCACAGCGAAGAGAATATTGACAACACGGTCATGGGCCGCGTGGTTTGCATCGATGGGACCGGTGCCGGCGACATCACAAAAACGCATGAAATCTGGCGCTATGACGGTTGTGAGGTGGGCTATACCGCACCGGTGTTGCATGAGGGGCGGATTTATGTGGTAGACAATTCTGCCAATTTACATTGTCTGGATGCCGGCACTGGAAAGGCATATTGGCGATATAGCCTTGGAACGGTGGGCAAAGGTTCGCCGGTGTGGGCAGATGGAAAGTTGTATGCGACGGAGGTCAACGGGGCATTTCATATCCTTGAGCCGAGCGAAAATGAATGCAAATCTCTTGATGTTGAGAAACTGCGAACCCGAGAGGGGCGGCCGGCGGAAATTTACGGCTCTCCTGCCGTTGCTTATGGACGGGTCTATTTTACCACCGAAGAGGAACTCTACTGCTTAGGGGATAAAGAGGCTAAATTTTCAATGACGTCGACTGTTGTATCAACATCATCTCAGGAATCTGTTGATAGGAATTCAAAACCCGCTTCTCTTCAGGTCGTTCCCGCGGAGGTTTTAAGCCAACCCGGTGAAACCGTTCCATTCAGTGTCCGAACCTTTGATGATAAAGGACGATTTTTGCGTGAAGTCAACGCTGAGTGGTCGCTCAACGGCTTATCAGGGACAATCAATGCGGAGGGGAAATTCACCCCTGATAAAAACAGCGGCGCTCAGGTAGGAACGATTGCGGCAAAAGTCGGCGAATTAAAGGCTTCTTCCCGCGTTCGGGTCATTCCCGAATTACCCTGGGCCGAAAACTTTGAATCGATCGCATTGGACAAAAGTCCGGCTCATTGGATCGGCGCAACGAATAAATTTTTCGTGCGAAACAAAGAAGGGAATCAGATGCTCGTCAAGCCGCCCGTTGAAAGGGGATTACAGCGCTCCAATGTGTTTTTTGGCCCACCCACCATGAAAGACTACACCATTCAAGTCGACCTGATGGGTACAAAAAATGGCAGAAACCTCCCGGATATGGGACTGATTGCGAATCGGTACACGCTCGATTTAATGGGGAACCATCAGCGGCTGCAAATCCGCTCTTGGGTCGCCGATCTCCGGATGTCCAAAACCGTAGACTTTCCTTGGGAGCCAGATGTCTGGTACACCATGAAACTGAAAGTGGACATCGTGGGGGATAAAGGGGTCATTCAGGGGAAGGTGTGGCGAACCGGCGACCCGGAACCTGAAGCGTGGACGATAACCGCCGAAGACCCTCTCCCTCACCGTGAAGGGAGTCCGGGATTGTACGGCTACTCCGCCGCCGAAAATTATTACGATAACATTAAAGTTTGGTAATTGGAGAAGAGTATGCTTAACAGATTAACCCGTTTACATATTCAGAACTTTCGTTCACTGGCAAAGGTGTCGGTTGAGACGCACGCAATCAACGTATTGTTCGGGCCGAATGGCTCTGGGAAATCGGCCCTTCTTGATGCGATTTGGTTCGTGCGGGATTGCCTGGTTCGAGACGTTGCCGAGGCCTCCTCCGTCCGGCTCTCTGGAATCGGCGCACTTTGGCAGGGTGCTGATGAAGGAGCGCATATCTCGATTAAACTCGAAACCGATCTCGCCGAGTACGAACTTCTATTAGGATTATCTTCCGGCAGGATTGAGCCTTATGCGGGTGAAATTCTAGCTCCAAAAGATGGCAGTGAACGCTTGATAAGTCGAGACATTGGTAGCAAAACCGCATGGCTTTATCGTACTGTAGACGGATTACTAGACCGAGTTGATCTCAGAGAACCAGAAAAATTGGCTTTGGCTAAATATCCAGATATTCTGAGAAACAACCCACCGGCTGTTTCTCAGTTGAACAAATTAATCCACTTCGTGCATTTTTCCGAATCCCGTGATGCGGATCTACCCCATCTCAAGGAACTGGGCTCAGAGTCCAATCACCATACGAAGTTACAGAATCGATGCCGAAATTTATGGTCGGTGTTGCGAAATCTCCACGGCAAGCAAGCTATTGATGAGCGCTATGAAACCATTATCAGTTTTATGCGAAAGAGTTTTCCGTTATTCAGAGATCTGGTGTTTGAGCAGATAGGGCCCAATTCAGTGTACGCAAGCTTTGCAGAGAAGGGGCGTCGCGATTTGATTACGGCCTACGGTGCATCGGATGGTCAATTGCAAATGCTCATTCTTCTGACGGCATTATTTTCGGAGGTAAAAGAGAACGAGTCGTTGATTCTGTTCGATGAGCCTGAGACCTCCCTGCATCCGTATGCCCTCTCCATCTTTGCCGAAGCTGTACAACTGGCGACTGAAGCGTGGAATAAGCAGGTGTTCATCGCAACGCACTCCCCCGTCCTGATTAGCCAGTTTGAGTCAGAAGATATTTTGGCGGCGGAACTTGATGAGTCAGGGCAGACGGTTCTGACGCGGGTCAGCGAGATGGCTGAAATTCAAGATTTGCTGGAAAACTACGATACCGGCTCGCTTTACATGGCTGAAGCAATTGCCCGCCAAAGTAAACCCAAGTCTCAGGAGGTCAGATGAATGGATGGAGAGAATCCGACATCTGGTGATTGCCAGCCGTACTACTTTTTCTTCGGATTGATTGTCACCGGCAAAAGTGAACGCGAGCACCTTCCAAAATTATTCAGAACCCTGATGGCAACTGGGATTTGCACTTTTGAAGTGATTCGGCGCGTTGACCAACTTAGGCCAATCACTTCAAAGGAAAGGCTCAAGGGAATTCGCAAGGGGCGGGACATCCTTGACAAAGATGAGAAAATTGGATTGGAGGCAAGAAAGTATTTGACTCCTGATGCTTACCGTTTCGTCGTGTTGGTGGATGACCTGGAATATGACCACAGAAATCAAGCCCAGCAAGTATTTGACCGTTACAGACAGGCATTTGATACGATTCTAACAACGAATCAAAAGCGTCGGGCTTCGGTGCATTTCTTCGTGAACATGCTTGAAGCCTACTACTTAGCGGACGCTAAAGCTGTCAATGCAGTTTTGGGAACTTCCTTAATAGATTATGAGGACGACATGGAGGACATCCGCTCACCCATAGGTCAACTGCAAAACCGTTTCCCCGGTTTCGATAAGGTCGAACATGGAGGAAAGATCCTTGAGCAGCTTGATGTTGAGCATGTTCTGTCTCGACCCGATACCTGTGCCTCACTTAGAACCCTGTTTGCTTGGTGCGTGAAGGTGTTAGAGCGGCACCCCAATTATCAATCTTTGTCTTTGATTGACAAATATCAACTTCACAATGGAAAATTGAGCGCAATCACACGAGCACAGTTAGACGAGGGCTGGTCATAATTCGGACAAAACCATTCTGTAGCCCAAGTTTCTAACTTGGCCCTTGTGCCGGGGGCCAAGATAGAATCTTGGGCTACAACTCAACCTCCGGATAATTATGACCAAGCCTCAGTTAGACACCCTTTAGTCCCATCTGGTAATGACCACTCACCACTCAACCACTTACCATTTAAGGAAAAAGCAAAATATGAACCTGAAAAAAAATCTAAGAACACACATTATCACGATTGTTTACGTTGTCATTGTAATGGTTTCCATTGCCGCATTGAAATCCGACCCCAAGGAAACATCAATGTGGGGCTTCACGCCATCGCGCAACATGGTCTCCGATGAGAAAAATTTGCCGGAGAAATGGGACCCGGCAACCGGGTTAAATGTTAAATGGACCGCCGCCCTGGGGTCACAGGCTTATGCAGGGCCCGTCGTCAGCGGCGGGGTGGTGTTTGTCGGAACCAACAACCAGGGTCTGCGCAATCCCAAGCTCGGCGGCGACCGTGGCGTCATTATGGCCTTCCGCGAGTCGGATGGCAAATTTCTCTGGCAATCCACGCATACCAAACTCCCCGCTGGCAGAGTCAACGATTGGCCCCAACAGGGAATCTGCTCAACGCCCTTCGTCGATGGCGATCGGCTTTACTACGTTTCAAATCGCTGTGAGGTCGTTTGTGTTGATACCGAAGGCTTCCTAGACGGCGAAAATGATGGACCTTTTACAGAGGAAACCGACACGAGTGACATTGATGCCGATATCGTTTGGACACTTGACATGATTGGCGAGTTGAACGTGTTTCCGCACAATCTTGCGACCAGTTCCCCGCTCGTCATCGGTGACCTGCTCTTTGTCGTGACGAGCAACGGCGTCGATGAAGGGCATATCACCATTCCTTCGCCGTTTGCGCCGAGTTTTATTGCGGTGGATAAAAATACCGGCAAGGTTGTTTGGGAAGATGGCTCCCCCGGCGAACATATCCTCCATGGCCAGTGGTCCAATCCTAGCTACGGAGTGGCCAACGGCAGACCGCAAATCATTTTCCCCGGCGGCGATGGCTGGATTCGCGCCTTTGAACCTGAAACCGGAAAGCTGATCTGGAAATTTGACTGCAACCCCAAGGACGCGGTTTGGGAGCTCGGCGGAAGGGGA
The DNA here is from genome assembly GCA_964577695.1 of uncultured bacterium. Lineage (GTDB taxonomy): Bacteria > Poribacteria > WGA-4E > WGA-4E > PCPOR2b > CAZOAL01. The sequence continues at coordinate 11,372 of CAZOAL010000006.1, forward strand.
ACACGCAACAATATTCTTGCGACCCCCGTCTTTTACGACAATAAAGTGTACATTGGTGTCGGTCAAGACCCGGAACACGGGGAAGGAATCGGGCACCTCTGGGCGATTGACGCAACTGGCGAAGGGGACGTGACTGAGACCGGGAGGGTTTGGCATTGGGGAAATGAAGATTTTCATCGCACCCTGTCCACCGTGGCCATCCATGACGGTGTGCTTTATACGGCAGACTTGAGCGGTTTTGTTTATTGCCTAGATGCCCAAACCGGCAAACCGTATTGGACTTATGACACCATGGCGGCGATCTGGGGGTCTCCGATGGTGGCGGATGGAAAGGTCTACATCGGCGATGAGGACGGGGACATTGCCGTCTTGAAAGAGGGCAAAACGTTGGAGTTGATGTATGAGGTCAACATGGGAAGCGCCGTTTACACAACGCCCGTGGCAAAGAACGGTGTCCTGTACATTGTGAGTCGGAACAAGCTTTTTGCGATAGCAAAGCAGTGAAGCGTGAAACATGAAGAGATTTTATAGAGGTATAGATATGCTAACAACAAAAGAGAGAGTCGATCGGCTCGAAGTTGCCATGATGGAGCTTGCCGACGCGCAAATGAGAGCGCAGGTTTCGGTGAAAACGCTTTCAGATGAAATGAAAGTGTTCAAGGACGAGATGAGCGCGTTTAAGGACAGGGTGGATGAGTCCCTCATCAGGCTAGATAAGACAATCGAGGAAATCCGAGCGGATGGCAAGCGGCGAGATGAAAACTGGGACAAATCCCTTGCAGAAATCCGAGCGGACAGCAAACGCCAAGATGAAAGATGGAACCGAGCCCTTGCAGAAATCCGAGCGGACGGTAAACGCCGAGATGAGCAGTGGGGTGGTTTGTCAAGAAAGTTCGGAACTTTCATTGAGGACATCGTTGCCCCGAACATACCCCGCATCGCACGAGAGAACTTCGGCTGGAGTGAAATCCTGTTATTCTCGGTCCGGGTTGAGGCGCTCAACAGACAGAGCAGGTCAACCCAGGAATTTGATGCTATCGCTGTCGGGAGTCACCAGATGATTGTGAATGAGACGAAACTAAAACCGACGACGGAGTATGTTAACGAGTTCATTGAGGTTTTAGCGGAGATCTGGGACTATTTTCCGGATTACAAAGGCAAGACGGTCATTCCAATCTTTTCTTCGCCTGCGCTTCCTGAAAACCTCGTCAAATACTTGACAAGACGCCGTATCTATGCCATGGCAATGGGCGACCAAACCATGAAGCTTCTGAACTTTCATCAGGTCAACGAACAACTAAAGACGTAACACGCATAATCTGTTACGCATCACGCTTTACTCAGGACATATTCAATTATGGAACTCTTAAATCACTCTCTCTCTCAAAAAGTTGCAGCGGCGCGTCGCCAACTTGATGCGCACGTTCGTGAAATTGTTCAGTGGCATTTCAGCCCAGAAACGGGGTGTCCATTCTGGTTAGAATTTGCAAGCAAACTCGATTTTGACCCTCGCCAGGAAATCGGCGGTTACGATGACTTAAAACTCCTGGGTCATTTTCAAGACGAATGGTTGCGCGGTGGGCCCGTGCGGCGCTGGGTGCCCAAAGCGTATGCCAATGAACCGGTGTATGTGTTTGAGACCGGCGGATCCACCGGCATCCCCAAATGTCGCATCAGCATCCGCGATTTTCAGATCGATTATGAAATGTTCAGCCGTACCCTTCCTGAGGAGAGTTTTCCGCCCGGGAGCGATTGGCTGATGCTGGGACCGACAGGGCCGCGACGACTGCGCCTTGCCGTCGAGTATTTAGCCCAACATCGCGGGGGCATCTGCTTTTTAGTCGATCTAGACCCGCGATGGGTAAACAAACTCATCAAATATGGAAAGCATCAAGAATTGGATGCCTACAAGAACCACATCATCGATCAAGCGCTGAACATCTTAAGAGCCCATGAAAATATTCGGTGCCTTTTTACAACCCCTAAGTTGCTTGAGGCGTTGTGCGAAAAGATTTCATTGCAAAAGGTTGGCATTAAAGGTATCTTTTGCGGCGGCACCGAGATGGATGCGCAGTTTCACCGATTCGCCCGCGAAGAGCTGATTCCCGGTATTGATTTTTTCCCCACGTATGGGAACACCTTAATGGGATTGGCGTGTTCCAAACCTTTCGACCCCGCCGACAATTACGCGATTATCTACTACCCACCACAGCCTCGCGCTGTCATTGAATTGGTCAACCCCGCTCATCCGGAGGAGCCTGTCGGCTACGGAGAGACCGGGCGGGTCATGTTGACGACGTTAACGAAAGAGTTTTTTATGCCGCGCTTCCTGGAGAGGGACGAAGCGGAACGGACTGAACCGATTGAACCCTATCCCTGGGACGGCGTTCGCAATCTCGGACTACTTTCGGAACTTCAGGAATCGGTTGTTGTGGGGGTGTATTAGCTACCTAAATTTTCAAAAACGTAAGAGTGAGTTGATTTTCACTCCAGAAGCGCTCAAGGGGGTGTAGTTAGCGATGAATGGAATAAAACCATTTTGTTTCGTATTGCTCCCACCAAGCAAGGCATATCTCAATCTTTGGGACGCGGTGATCAAACCAGCAATTGAAAATAGCGGCATGACCCCTTTGCGGACCGCCGACGTTGCCCAACGCTACGAGGACATCATGGAAGGGGTGCGTAAGCAGATCATCGACGCCGAGGTGATTATCGCGGTGCTGACGGACGAAAATCCCACGGTGATGTACGAGTTGGGTATGGCACACGCCGCCAAGAAAAAAGTCATTATGCTGTTAGAGCAGGACCAACAGCCATCCCCCAATTTTTCCCACATCCGCGTCCTTTCCTACGACCCGACCGATTTTCCACAAACCCGAGCGGACCTGACGAAATGGCTACAGTCCCCCCTGCAATTTGACGATCTCTTTCCGGAGTTGCCGGTGAAGGAAATCGCCGCCGCCCCTGAACCGCTCTTAATCGCTGAACCCTCCCCCGATATTCGTCAGGACGGGGAGGTCCAGCCACTACCCTACACCTTAAAACAGTTCCAGATAGCCAACTTCCACTGCATCGTGCGCACAGGGGTCAGCGATATCCCTGTGGATTGCCCGTGGATCTTTATCACAGGGGAAAACGGTGACGGCAAGACCTCGCTGTTGCAGGCGCTGGCGATCGGCTTGAACGGTGTACAGGACGCCGATCACCTGCTGGATGAGGCGGAGTGTGTGATTGATGTGGAGATTCAGGAGAATGGCGTATCGCACTTACGGCATTTCTATTGGGAAAATGATCACTGGAAAGTGCTTGCATCCCGATCTATCGGGGCGAACGAGCCCGCCCGGAATCTCCTAGCTTATGGCCCAGCGCGGCTGAGTATCCAGGGCGAGATCAGCATGGATAGGGAAAGAGGGCAAAACAGTCCGGTGTATAGCCTACTCCACCAGACGGGGAATCTGCGCAATATCGAACACTGGCTCAAAGACCTCACGCTTGAAGGCATCCGTGAGGATGGCTCGAAAGATTGGGGCATCTTTTCACGCATTGAGGCGGTGAAGAAACTGTTGGTCGATCTCATGCCTCATGTCACCGAAATCGAGCTCAAAGGGAAAAACGTCCTGTACAAAGAAAAAGGACACTGGGTGCCAGCTCATCACCTGGGTTCGGGACATAAGAGCATCCTAGCGATGATTGGCGATATGCTCATCCGTTTGTTTGAGGCACAGCCAGAGGTGACGGAGCCTCAAGCACTGAAAGGCATCGTGCTGATCGACGAGTTAGAGAACCATCTGCACCCCCGGTGGCAGCGGGAGTTTCCCCAGAAGTTATCCCAAACCTTTCCCCTCGTCCAATTCATCGCCACCACCCACAGCGTACTTCCTTTCCTAGGCGCGCCCGAAGGTTCGGTTTTTCTGAAGGTGTCACGGGATGAAAAGGAAGGAACCACGGTGGAGCGGTTGGATATCGATGTCGCCAACCTTCTGCCCAATTCCTTGCTGACCTCACCGTTGTTCGAGCTAGATTCGATTGTTAGCCGGCAAAATAATGATTTTTCACAACTCTACACCGACGATGACTATCAGGAGATTCTCCGTCAACAGGAACGTGAAGAACAGTTGCAACGGTATCTTGATGAGGGCGTACAGTTTCCCAAGGATTTTCTGACGCAGGACGGAGAGGGTGCATGATTCGTGTGAACAAGGATTACGAGCAGGTTCCCAGCGGTTTGAAGGAAGCAGAGAGAAAGCGCGAAGCGGCGTTGATGGAAGGAAATCTGCATGATTTTTCCGCTAATTACTATGCCCATGACTCCGTGAAGGAAAAGCTACGGGAAATCTACCGGGACAAATGCGCCTATTGCGAGTGCAAGACGAGCGAAGGAGTGCCTTTGCAGGTGGAACACTACCGGCCAAAGAAAAATCCCACAGAGGATAAAGGACACCCCGGTTATTATTGGATCGGTTATGAATGGAGCAATTTGTTGTTGAGTTGTGCGAAGTGCAACCGTGCCAAGTCCAATCAGTTTCCAATTGAGGGGGTACGGGTGAAATCTCCTCAAGCAGACAGGGCAGAATGGCGAGCCGATTCCGAAAGTTTTAAGGCAGAAAACTCCTTGTTGTTGAATCCGGAATTGGATTACCCAGAGGAACACCTGGTCTTTTTCCCGGATGGCAATATCAAGGAGAAGGACGGAAGTCAGCGGGGCAGAAAGACTATTGAGATATGCGAATTGAACCGGGAAGACTTGGAGATTGCTCGAAAAGCGGTAGTTGACGGGTTTCGTAAAAATATATGAAAACAGTTCGTTATCCTTTACACCGCTCTAAAAGAAGGCAAATTAGAAAACAAACAAAAATTCGGCGTTGCCCTTCAATTGGCATTCAAAACCTTGTTTGAAGATATCATCAATGCGAAGCAGCCAAGGCACAAATTCTCCCGTCTGGGCTGGCACATGGTCAACGATTTCAATCGGTTCTTCATTGATGGCCTGCCGGAAGGGGAGCCAAGGGAAATTGTGATCGTTGCCTTTGAACTGTTCCAAACGGAGTGGGTTTAAAGAGGCACTTCAAGCGCCTATCCGAAAAGTCCTTACTTTCGGTAGGTAATCGAACAAAATTATTTTCATTAGCACCCGTCAAGACTTCCGAAGTCTTGGAGACTTCGGAAGTCTGAATATAAAAAAGGAGAAGCAAATGGCTAGAAAAATAGAAAAGTTGTTCCGCGCGCCCTACGCAGTCCCCAATGGGCTGCAAGTGACAGATGAGGGGCTCTGGATTGTTGACCAGATCACCGACCGGGTGGCTCTGGTAGAGATCGCCGAGCCGTCGGGATATGGGGTGACAAAACTCATCCGGGATATTCCGAGCGAATCGTCCAATACCAGCGGTCTGGCTTATGGCGGTGGGGCGCTCTGGTTAGCAGCGAATGGCCCAGGGGGGCAGTGGCGGCCCGCTCGTCCGACCGATGCCCAGCCGGGCATGGGCGAGATTCTCAAAGTCAATCCACACACCGGGGCGACCCTACAGCGGTATCCTATCCCGGACGGAGGCGGCACACACGGCGTCGAGTACGACCACTATGAGGCGGGCTATCTCTGGGTTCAAACACTCAAACATCAGGTTGCGCATAAAATGCGGATTTCGGACTGGTCGGTGCAACACACGCTTCACCTGCCTTATGGGCGAGCGCACGGCATGGTTCGGGTAGCGGACGGCATCTGGGTGGTGCACACCTCTGAACGGTTCATCGTCAAGCTGGATGTGAAAGACGGTTCTGAATTGGATCGCATCACCGTGCCTAAGTCGGACCCGGAGCCGCACGGGCTGTCTATCTTTGGCGAAAACCTGCTCTATTGCGACGCGGCCTCCGGCTGGGTAGTGAAGATTACGCTGTGAGCCAAGGTGAGCAGTTACATCTTGAGACGGCCCCAGTAATTACGGCAAAGCCGTGCAGGAAGTTCTTCAGGCGACTTGCGTAGATGTCCAATGTGTTCGATATCATACTAATTTCCCATAAGAATCTGGAATTTCTCCTGCCATCTTGAGCGCAGTGAAGGATCTCATGATTGAGATTCTTCACTGCGTTCAGAATGACAGGTTATCTATTATCATCACGGAGAATTGTTATTACTGAGTGGTGAACTGAGATGGGATTGAAGCCTCCACACATCCTACTGGCCGCGCCGAACACGCGGGAAATGCTGGAGAATCTTCGTCATGTACTGGATACCAGCGCATGTGATGCAATTCAGCAAGAAATTAATGAAAACGTGAAAGCCCTCTTTGCGTTAGGGGAAGAACACTTTCAGTTCGCAATGCAGAGTCAGAAGAAATTTTGGCGACAGAGAATCTCTCGACTATACTACGGTGCGTACAATGTACGACGAGCTGTACAACTCCACTTTGATGGAGTCTACCAAACCGATGTGAGTGACCACAAGAAAATTGGTTTTATGCCCGACTCCTTTCCAAACAAAAAAACATACCAGCAGCGACTTGCCGACTTGCGTAATGACAGAAATTTGGCTGATTACGACCATGTCGCTGATGAATCTGACCTCCTTTTAACGCAGGATGAGGCAGAAGATCTCGTTACCGATTTTATCAATGACGCGCGTAACTTTCTAAAGAATCGAGGAGTTACACTATGACTTGGCCCTCTACAACTGTTGACTCGGATGCACATCTTAATGCAGTTATAGCTCAATTCAAAACTCGAACACGTCTCAATGATGTGACTTGGGAAGTGAAGGAACGGCTAGGTGGAAATTACCTGATTTTCTACTTGGCCAACCCGACGGAACGGTTCTTTCGACTCTTAAGCGAAACCCATGAAGCCCTTTCTGAAGATAATCCTTATCATGAACGAGCGACACTCAAACCCCGTCTGATTTCCCTCAAGGAGCGACTTCATTTACCGGAGACACAACTTCTTCGGACTATCTTATCTGAGAGTCTAACAGTCACCCAACACAGCTTTCAGGAGGACTTCTTTGCGCGGTACATTCGTTCTGTATCAGGTGCTGAAGAGCAGATTATAGCCAACGGGAACCATATTGTATACGGACGACGAGGCTCCGGCAAGTCGAGTCTTCTCGCGTATTTGCTACATCTGCTACGACAGCAAGGTACTCCTTGTGCCTGGGTTGCAATGCAGGCATACACCGGGCGGCAAGATTCTCATGTAATTGTTGATGTTCTCCTGGAGATTGTCCAACAGCTCCATACCTACACTCCAGGTTATTCAGACCTCGAATCAATCAAACTACGGTTGGATTCACTTGCCGAGGCTGAGTCGGATCCAATTCACCCAATCGATCGACTTCTCCCTAAAATCAGAAGAGCTATATTTCCTTTGGCTGAGAAGCACAATCGTATCGTGATATTTTTAGATGACCTTCATGTGATTCACAAGGACCTACAGCCGCTTCTACTTGCAAAATTGTATTCTATCTGTCGAGACAATAAGACTTTTCTGAAGATTTCCGGCATCGAACAGTTTACCAAAAGTTGGGATGCATCTTCTCGGCTTGGGTTAGAGATTCCACATGACGCACAGGTGATTCGGCTGGACCACAATCTTACAATGCCGGACAAGTCCAAGACCCACATTCAGAACATCCTGGACGCTCACGCTGTGTATTGCGGATTACCTAACGTAAGCTACATTTGCGGCCGAGGAGTTCTGTCTCGTTTGGTTTGGGTGGCTGCCGGTGTACCGCGGGACGCTTTGAATATATTCGCCCAGGCGATTGCCCGCGCTGCGGTGAAAGATCAGAAGAAAGTCTCGATTACCAGTGTCAACGCGGCAGTGTCTGAAATGGCAGAAGAGAAAGTCAAAGACATCAAGGAAGATGCCGCCGGCAGATACGATGAGGTTAGATCGGTATTAGACGACATACAACAATTCTGCGTAAATAAGCAGCGTAAAAACGCTTTCTTGGTAGAAATCCAGCCTAATAATTCGAAATTCAATTGTATTAAGGAATTGATAGCACTACGGCTGCTGCACATCCTTCATGAGGGAATTACACCAGGCGAGGCAGGCCGTCGATTTATGGCCCTCATGCTGGACTATGGATTCTATGTGGGAATACGCGCAGCAAGGAGTGTTGACCTGTTTCAGAAAGAGCCGCAACCGCTTCTAGCAAAAGAGTTGAGAAAACTTCCTATCTTCCAACTACCAACAAATGAGTAGTGGGGTTGAGGGTGCCTCACAAGTTGTTACAGCCATTAGGCATAGCTTCACATCATAATTGCGATATAGACCACGATCACGCACTCCCATTGGAGCACATTACCATGATACATATTCCGATTTTGCGAGCTGGACTCTCTTATAAAAGTTTGAACCAAGCTCGCGTGTCACACGTCCGAACGGGTGAACCGATCGCGTTCGTCAGCCAGGCGAATCGCGGGTTGATTGCAAAGGACTTATACGCGGCTGCGGAAAACAAACGTGCCCTTGAGGAGATATCCACCTCAGAACTTCTGGAGATTTGTAAAAAAGCCGCCCACTTTTTTATGGAATCCGAACTCCCTTTGGATGGAGAGGCGCAATCGCCCGACGATTACATCCGACAGGTCTCTGGGACAACGGGCATGCCCGAAGCCCTCTGCCGTAAAAATATGAACAAGCTCCAGTTGGTTCTGGCAGAGATGGAAGCGGTTCTGGGAGGATTGACACGCGGGCTGGATGTCTCCATTCTCGATTCCGGTTGGGGCGTCCAAAATGAACGCTCCTTGAGCTACATCTGCCAAACGGACGCATTAGGGGCGGTGCTCCCCAGCAACTCTCCGGGCGTGCATTCCCTGTGGCTTCCAGCGATTCCGCTGAAAGTGCCCCTCGTCCTCAAGCCCGGCAGCCAGGAACCCTGGACGCCTTTCCGCATCGCGCAGGCATTTATGGCGGCGGGCTGTCCGCCGGAAGCGTTTGGGTTTTACCCAACGGATTATTCGGGGGCCGCTGAAATTTTACTCCGGTGTGGTCGCTCCCTGCTTTTTGGGGGTGAATCGACGGTGGCTCCGTGGAAGGCGGACCCCCGCGTGCAGATTCATGGGCCGGGGCGGAGTAAGGTCATCATTGCGTCGGACAAAATTTCAGGTTGGGAAGATTATCTGGATGTCATGGTCGCTTCGATCGTTGAAAACGGCGGCAGGTCTTGCATCAACGCCTCCGGGGTCTGGGTGCCGGCGCACGGTCGTGAAATTGCGGAGGCATTGGCAAAGCGGTTGGCGCAAATCGAGGCGAAACCACTGGACGACCCGGAAGCCCAGATTGCCGCCTTTACCCCTCCGAAATCTGCCGAACGGCTTTCAGACCTGATTGACAACCCGCTCAAAATCCCCGGCGCAACTGACCTGACAGCCAAATTTCGCGGAGGCGGCAGACGGGTCGAAGTGGACGGCTGTACGTTCCTCCTTCCGACCGTCCTCTGGTGTGAAGACTCAGAACATCCGCTGGCAAACACGGAATTTCTGTTCCCCTTTGTCAGCGTGGTCGAAGCGCCCCAGCGAGAGATATTAGGGCGTATCGGGCCCACCTTAGTCGTGACTGCCATTACGGAAGATGAAGAATTTATCCACGAACTGCTCGGCTCGCCAAATGTGGAACGTCTGAATTTAGGCCCCATTTCCACGAACCGGATCGCCTGGGACCAGCCTCACGAGGGGAATCTGTTTGAGCACCTGTATCGGCAAAGGGCGTTGCAGGTGAGTCGCGTCTATTAATCAGAAGCCCAAACTTCACTTTCTATATAGATCGAAATTATGAACAACTTGGGTTATATACCTCGCCTTGAGAGCTCCACCCATAACGCCTGCCCGCATCCGAATCCACCACATAGAGGACGCATACAGGCTCAAGGAAGTGGAACCGAAAAATCAAGAGCGTGGGCTCAAGAGAACCCACCAACGAGAAGCGAAGGACAAAGGTTCGTTGATGAACTTGAAGCGCAACTGACACCAAAGGAGTTGCGAGATAGACAAGAACCTTTAGAGAATGCTCGAAATTGGATAGATCGGGCAGCCCAAGCCGGAGGGGTAAATGCTCCAGTCCAAAAGAAATTGAAAAAGAAAGGTTCTAAGGATATTCGAGTTGATATTGAGGTTAAAACAGGGAGAGCTTTTGTTCCGGATGAGGATTGATGGTTAAATACAGCATTGAAGGAGATATAAATGGTGAAGCATTTGTTTAAAAATTTCCTATCGAATCCTTATGAATATGAATTGGCGGTAAAGTATTGGCGTGAGCTATGTGACCAAATTTTATGCGTAAACAGACAACAAAACCAGTGGAAGCCCTGGCTGAATATCCATTTCGCAGACGGCACGCCCTTTCAGGATGGCAATCCAATCTATAACCTCATTTCGGAGGGGAAATGTAAAGGGCTGTGCATTATACAAGAGGAGCCCAATACAGATGATGTTGAAATTTCGGCCTGGATGGACACATTTGGTGACTACGGCAACGGAGAAGAGGATTCCATTAAAGAGCTCGTTATCGTGTGTGCGCTTTCAAATGAGAGTGTAAAAATCGCCTCCTCTCTGATAAAAGCATGGATCGCCGAAGATAGGACATATCCAGAAATGGAAAATCTTATTCGTCTGATTCAGCCCTCTCCAGTTGAGCAAAACCAAAAGAGTGAAGAATGGAGCAAACAACAGGAGTAAACATCATCAGCGAACCAGCGAATCATTTGATTTGCCCATTCACGTAGGGGTGAGGAGATTAGCTATGGCGAAACAAAGTAAATTGCTCAACCTAATCGAACAACTGAAAGATGTCCCTGAAGTGATTCGCTTGGGTACGCCCCAGGTACTTCACACAGGCGCAATACAACGAATCCTCGAATTCGGCAAGGGTGCGATTCCCCTTTTGACAGCTTGTCTGAAACAAGGGGAGAAGTGCCAGATTGCTCAAGCTGTCTATGTTCTTGGAGAGTTACATGCCATCTCGACGATACCGGATCTTCTAGGGCGTGTTGACGAACTGTTTCGCAATCTAACTGTAGCCCAAGATTCTATCTTGGTTGGGGACGAGGTGCCAAGTTAGAAACTTGGGCTACGAGCGCATTTGCCCGAGTTCGTCAACACGCCCTAGTTCTCCGGGAGCAAGTTCAACAGATAGAATCCAAGACTCCCTGGGACTACGCAATCCTGGGGCAGATCACCGTAGCCCTGCACAAGCTTCAGCATTCAAATCCACCTGAAGTGCAACAACGGTAAGGCTTTTTCGCGAAAGTCTCGTCTCAGAAAACTCTCGTATGACATTTTATACAAGGAGACACCTATGTTCTTAGCAGAAATGACCTCCCCCGAAATTGATGCCCTACCTCGCGATATTGTCGTGATTATCCCGGTGGCATCGTGCGAACAACACAGCCTGCACCTGCCGGTATTTACCGATAGCTTGATCGGCGGGGAAGTGGCGCGTCATGTCCATGAACGCTGTCCGAATGATGTTCTGGTCTTACCCGTGCAGTGGCTCGGCTACTCACAGCATCACATACGGTATCCCGGCACCGTCAGCGCCGGGTCAGAAACCCACCTACTGCTCATGATGGATATAGTCGCCTGCATGGTGGGGCACGGCTTCAAGAAGATTCTCATCCTGAACAGCCATGGCGGCAACGGTGCGAATATCTCGGTTCTCCTCCAGCGGTTGATGGAGCGGTACGGGGATGAGGGCGTGGAATTCTATTCCCGGTGGGCGTGGGCAAGTGGTGACAAATTGGATGCCATTCGTGAGTTAGGCTCGGCGGGGTCAGGACATGCGGGAGAGACCGAGACCTCCATGATCATGGCGATGCGCCCGGACCTGGTGCGCATGGAGCGGCTGGATGCCGACGGTGAACGCGAGGGGATGCGGGTGCCGGGGATCTCCTCCTATCACCGCTTCGACCAGCGCACCCGGCACGGCGGTGTCGGCGATCCGCGGCCGGCGTCCGCCGAAAAAGGAGAGCGCATGCTGGACGCCTCCGCCGATGAAATCGCTGCCCAGGTTGTGGAGATTCGGAAGCTCCGGCCCTTTGGCTAATCTTCACATATCACGCATTGAGAATATAAAGCCATCTTAACGGAAGGAATTTAGGGATGCTCCTTGAAGGTTCTATCGAAGAATTGACGGCGTTACACCCGAATCTGTTCTTGCCCCATATCATCGCTTGTACAGTGGCTATCATGCGGAACTATTCGTCAAGTCCATGTGAATTTGAAGTCACTCCCCTTAACATTCCCGAATTGCCGGCGGATGAAAAGCATGTCCTGCGTGTTCATTGGCAAACTGAAACAGAGGAGATAGCGACAAGAATCCGCGCAACGCATCACGGCGTTCATGTTGTGGAATTTGCTGCGATTGGAATCGGTTGCCTGCTACTGCCAAAAGCCTTGGGAGCGGTGGAACTCCAATCCACCCAAATTAGCAATGGTGCCGACTATTGGTACGCTGTTGGAGAGTATATGGTCGAAGTGGCCGGAACCCAAACTGCTTCTGCGCTTCCATCTCTTCATCAGCGCAAAGTGGAACAGTTCGTTCACAACCCGCACCGAAAACCTGGATATGTGGTTGCCTGTAGTTTTGACGCCAAAAAGATTCTGTTTTCATACCATTCCTTGGAGGATTGAAAAATGACCCATAGAAAATTCCCTCACCGATTTTCAGAAGAAACTCGACAATTACAAGGAGAGAAAAGTGGTCTGCTGTTTTACGCTCGCGAGCGAGCGGCGGCAAATGACCTTATCGAATCGGCGCGTGCGTTTGCCAAAGCCGCACGGATGGAGGAAGATATTGCTACCCGCTTGGAAGCCGAAGGATACCCACAAGAGGCAATGATCAGTTGGGTCAGCGCCGCGTCGTGTTACAATTTAGCATACGATTTTGCAGAAGCTTTGCGCGTCTGCGAATGGGTAGAAGAGAAGCCCTTCAGAGAGAGGTATCAAGACATTTTTCAACAGATTGAGTCCAATTGTAAAATTCAAATGGCAAAGCCCATCGTGATAGCAGGCGATAACGGGCATATTGATTTCCAACCCGGTACGCGCGTCATTTTTGGCGAAAATACACTTGAGCAATTAGGCGATTTGACAAAAGAACTCGGCGGACGTCGTGTCCTGATAGTCACCGACCCCGGCATTGTCAGGGCTGGCATTCTGGAAAGAGCCCTCCATTCCCTGAAAAAGAAATCTCTGGACGCCTTCGTTTTTGACGGCGTTGAGGAAAACCCGACAACCCGGCATGTCGAAGCGGGGGTCCGATTTGCCCAAGAACAAGGGCAGATTGACCTGATCATCGGTCTCGGCGGCGGCAGTGCGATGGACTGCGCCAAAGGGGTTAATTTCATCTTGACGAACGGGGGCGTGATGGAGGATTATTGGGGCGTGGACAAAGCGACCCAACCGATGCTCCCCTCCATCGGCATCCCGACGACGGCTGGGACGGGCAGTGAAGCCCAGTCCTTTGCCTTAATCGCGCAGGAGAAAACCCACATCAAGATGGCGTGCGGCGACAAAAAAGCCAGATTCCGAACGGTGATCCTTGACCCGTCTTTGACCAAAAGCGTGCCGAAAGGTGTGGTCGCGGCAACAGGCATTGACGCCATCTCGCACGCGGTGGAAAGCTACGTCACGACGCGGCGGAATCCCAATTCGCAGATGTTGGCCAGAGAGGCGTGGCGTTTGTTGGAGGGGAGTTTTGAAACCGTTTTGAGCCATCCAGAAAATGCGGAGGCCCGAGGCCGGATGCTTCTCGGTGCGCATTTGGCAGGCGCTGCGATAGAAAACTCCATGCTTGGCGCGGCGCACGCGTGCGCGAATCCGTTGACCGCCAGATATGATATTACGCACGGAGTTGCGGTTGGACTGATGCTGCCGCCTGTCGTCCGATTCAACGGCGAGGTTATCAGTGACCTGTATCAAGCGTTGCACCCGGCGTTGGGTGAACGTATCGTCGAATTGAAAACCGCCGCCAATCTGCCGCACCGATTGAGGGATTTTCACATTGATAAGAAAGAGTTGCCCCAATTGGCAAAAGAGGCCGCGGGGCAATGGACGGGGACATTCAATCCGCGGCCGGTGAGCGAGATTGAACTGCTTCAACTCTATGAGGCGGCCTATTAGGTCGTGTCGGAAGACAGACTCGTGCGCTTTGAGGATTTCATCTGGAACATGAAGAGAATATTTTTATAACTTGACTTTGGTAAATAGAGGCCAATTAGAGACTTCCGAAGTTTGCAACCTGACATTGACCGCAATCCATCCGGCTTCGGGTCCGTCACGGATTGACGTGGTATCTAAACTTCGGAAGTCTGTTTTCCGCTCGGTTTTTCGGTTAATTTACCAAAGTCAAAGTTTTAGAGGGCGGTAGTTCTGCTACTGATGCAAAATCAGAGTTTTTGCACTTCAGAAAAAGCGATCTGAACTTTCTTTATTTTACTTAGGTGGTGCGCTTAGGTATTAGCGAACACCTGACACCTTTACACCCTATCACGATTCACGTTTCACGTATCACACATGACGCATAACAAGGAGAATGATATGCACATTTCTGAGTTAGATACGCCTGTACTTACGGTAGACCTTGATGTACTGGAACGCAATATCAATAATATGGCAGCCCTTTGCCGGGAGATTGGCATTGACCTGCGCGTTCACACGAAAACCCACAAGGTGCCTGAGATTGCGAAAATGCAGGTCGCAGCCGGGTCAAAAGGAATTACGTGCCAAAAATTGGGGGAAGCGGAGGCCATGGTTGATGCAGGGCTCGATGACATCCTCATCCCCTACAATATCGTTGGAATGCCGAAACTGGTGCGGCTGACGCAACTGGTCAAACGCGCCCAAATCACTGTTGCACTCGATTCGGAGGAGACCGCCAAAGGCATCTCCGAACAGGCGAAGGCGGATGGCTGCACCGTGCGCGTCATCATTGAGATGGATACGGGCGGACGCCGGTGTGGTGTGCAATCGCCGCAAGCCACACTCGAATTAGCCCAAAAACTGACGAAAATGCCCGGACTCGATTTTCAGGGCATCATGACCTATCCGAGCGGCCCGCGTGGGAAGCCCTTTATTGACGAAACTGTTGATCTTCTGGAACATGCAGGAATTCCCATCAACATCGTCAGCGGTGGCGGGACCGGATCAGAGCGAGCGTCGAAGGAGCTCGGTTGCACGGAAACGCGGAGTGGCTCGTATGTTTACGAAGGCATGACGCGCATCTCAGGTTCCCACACGCTCAATCCTGAACGATGTGCCTTACGGATGGTCGTGACGGTTGTGAGTACACCCACCGCGGAGCGCATCATCGTCGATGGGGGACAAAAGACGTTTACGAGCTATCCACCCACCCCTTACGGCTATATCATCGAACACCCGGAGGTCAAGGTCTACGGAATGTCCGTCGAACACGGGCATATTGATGTGAGCGATTCGCAGCACAAATTCCGCGTGGGCGAACGCTTGTCTATCATTCCGCTGCATCAGGGCATGACGAGCAATCTGCATGATGAGTTGGTAGCGGTGAGAAACGGAGCGGTGGAAACAATATGGAAAATCGCTGGAAGGGGGAAGGTGAGGTAGAGCGCCTATATGCTTTTCGCTTGCTTCGACGACAAAAAGCCCCGAGGTAAAAATTACACGCTCGAGGGCCGTTGGCGAAATATTCGAGCCATCCTGATGAATCTACTAAGTTCATAGTCGCCCCTCATCGCGTTCTACTGTCGTGTCGATGCCTTTTAAGAATCCACGCATTTCCTTGATACTTTTCAAAGGGATCAGCTCAATGCGGTTTTCGTATTGTAACACCTGAATCTTCTGGCCGGGTTCAATACCTAATGATTTTCTGATTGAACGTGGAATGACGACTTGATATTTTGGAGAAACTGTTACCGTTTCCATAACACACCTGCCTCCCTTAACTTGTTCAAAACTATTCAAAGATGGAGTATAAAGTGAATTTAATCACCTTATACTCCGTTGCGTTTATCACTCCCATTGAAGGGGAGACTGTTATCCTCGCCAAGGTATGCCCGTTCTCTATAGAAGTCGAATCGAACATTCTCATCAACCATCAGCGCTTCTGCTGGACACACAGGAAGGTGATTGACCTTTCGGTCAAACGGGATACATAGTAGGCCTGTCCTTAGATTTCAGAACGTTTGACCGGGCGCATAGCGCCTAGCTTACTTCCCTACTTAGGCTCGAAGCCTCAACAAACACCAAACTTAACCATCTCATGGTTGACAATGATATCCAAGTACAGTTAAGAAATTAAGTGTTTATCAAAGTTCCATTAACGGATAAAATGTAAATGATATTATAATCGATTTGATGAATGTATGTCAAATTCCAAAATCATGAAATAGGAGAACCAACGATGCAATCACCCCAAGCAAAATGGAAACGATACCACGAACTGCGCCCCGATGCACTCGCCGAATGTATCACATCAGCCCCGATCGCCTTTTGGCCGCTTGGGCTCATTGAGCATCACGGATGGCATCTGCCCGCCGGATACGATGGGATTAAGGCAGAGCGAATCTGCATTCGGATTGCCGAAAACACCGGCGGCGTCATCCTCCCGACGATGTGGTGGGGCGCGAACGGCGGTCACGGCGATTTCCTCTGGACGCACTATCAACCGGAGGATGCGACGGCATCCATTCTGGTCAATACCACAAAGCAACTCATCAAATTTGGGTTTCGGGCCCTCGTGCTACTCGCGGGACACTATCCCTGGCAAGGCATCTTAGCCAAACATATTCCGCTACTCCAAAAGGAGCACCCCCAAACCCTACTGTTATGGGGAACGGAGATGTCGATCTGCGGCGAAGCCGTGAAACTCCGCGGCGACCATGCCGCTCGCGAGGAGACCTCTTTCGGGCTGGCTTTATTCCCGGAGTTAATCGATATGGACGCCTTACGTCCGGGAAGGGATGCGGCGGCGTGGCCCAACAGTGAAGCCCCGCCGGTTGAGAAACGGCACCCCGGCGTCCGCTTTGATCCAAACGATCCGTTGTTTGGACAGATGGGTGAAGATGCGCGAACGGCGTCTGCGGAACGAGGCGAGGCGGGAATCTCGCAGGTTGTGAACTATTTAACGGAGCGGATTGAGCAATATTTGGGGTGTTGAGAGATTATCATATTTTGGGGGAATTATACGACTTTTTCGGTTATCAGCAAAAGTGAGACCCAGACTTCCGAAGCTTTAACAGATTAGGTGAGCCGAAACCATGCGAACCCTTAAAGGGATAGTCTCACACCGGTTGGGTGTCAAACTTCGGAAGTCTAAGCGAAAAACTCGTGGAATTACATGAAAATGCAAACAATGGGAACGATTCTTCCTTCGACAGAGGCGGATAAACCGCACATACGCGAGATCGCCGTTGCCGCCTGGACACCCATCTTCAATCGCTATCGGCTGATTGTCGGTGACGAGATGTGGGGCGATGTATTCGGCGGATGGGCTGAGAATTGGTTCGCCAACGCCAGCGGATTCGTCACAGAACTTGACGGGCAGGTTGTCGGCTTTGGTTCTTGGTGGTGGCCCATTGAGGGCGTTCTGGCAGAAATCGGTGGCAACGCGGTTGACCCAAGACTTCAGGGGCACGGCATCGGCACAGCGCAGATGCGTTGGCTTGTGAACCAATTTCACGAGTGGGGGTATAAGTGCGTTAAAGTGCACACCGGCATGGACCCTGCCCATGGCCCCGCCCGTGCCGAATATCGAAAGGTCGGGTTGCGCCGGGGCGTAAAAAACTCTCGATATTACAACTACCTTGATGAAGTGGCCCGCGTCCCGATTCGATCCTCGCTCAGTTTCCGATGGGCAGGGCCGGATGATGCGACGTTGGTGCGGGAGATGACCCGAAGGGCGTGGGCGTCCGTGTATGAATCCGTGCGCGAGACACTCGGCGATCAGATCTTTGAGGTCGCTTTCAAGAATACCCGCGAGGAGAAAGCCGAGCAATTTGCAAAAGTCACAGCCGACACACCGGAGAAGGTGCGACTTGTCATGGAAGACGGACAGCCTGCTGGATTTGCCGTCCTTGATGCCAATTCAAACAAGAAGCTCGGCGAACTCCGAACGGTCGCGGTTATCCCTGAATTTAGAAACAAAGGCATTGGTTGTGCCCTTTGCATGGACGCCTTTGAGATTTTTCGGGAAAGAGAACTCCGGTACGCCTGCCTTCACGCGGACTTAGGTGAAGTCAATGAGCAAACTCGTCAGATGTGCTGGAATGTCGGGCTGTATCGGGAGTTGCCGAGCCTTGATTATTACATGATGCTAGGTAAGTAATACCAATTTTGCTTAAAAACCAAGCATTAACTGATGCAAGATTCAAGATGCAAGTTGAGTGAAGTCTCTAGCGAAGCGAGAGCCCGATTTATCGGGGCGAAATCCCGCAAAGCGGGGATGCAAATGAATCCCCGATAGATCGGGGCAGGCTCTGAATCCTGCGTCATGTATCTCTCCTGGGACAATGCCGCACTTTTCATTCAGAAATGGTGTAACCATACGACTTTTTCAGTTATGAAGCACAAGCGAGGCCCAGACTTCCGAAGTTTCAATACGCGAGCTGAACTGAGACGATGCGAAACCGTGAGGAGAATGAAACCGCACGGATGTTGCACCAAACTTCGGAAGTCTCAGTGAAAAACTCGTATAACCATGCGTACAAACACGCTCCACAAATACTGGAAAACCACAGCCATTGCCGCAGCAGGCTACGCCGACAGCCCGTTGTTCCTGATGGACTACCTGTTGCGCTTTTTGCGCGTGGCGGTGCTGCTTTCAATCTGGCGCACCATTCTCACTCCTCTGTCTCCCCTCCCCTCCAGGGGAGGGGGCGGGGGGGCTGTTTCGGGGATGACGCTGGAATCCGTGCTGACCTATACGTTAATTGCAGAGGTGTTCGGACAGCAGCTCGCGTGCCGTATCGGATTGGACCAGGCGCTTTGGGAGGGTTCTATTGTGACCCGTTTCCTGCGCCCAATCGGGATTTTCGGACAGTTCGCTTCGGAGATGGTTGGCGAGTGGGTTTTCGGATTTTTCGTTTTCTCTGTCCCCCTGCTCCTCTGCGCGCCACTTTTGGGCGTTCATCCCTTTCCCGCAAGCGCGAAAGCTGCTGGACTGTTCGCGTTGAGTCTGGCGTTCGCGATCTCCGTTGGGTTAGCGCTGGAGTTTACCTTCGGTGCGCTGATGGTGGCTCTACAGCACAATATATACGCCCTTAACAGTGTCTGCACTGCCGTCAGCACGCTGTTGTCAGGGGTGCTCCTGCCGCTCCCGTTGCTGCCGTGGGGGTTCGGGGAGGTCTTCGCGTGGCTGCCCTTCGCTTCGATGGCGTCCGCGCCGTTACACATCTACACTGGAACGGGGGATGCCTTTCGGCTCATCGCGGTGCAAGCAGGCTGGTCCTTTATCCTGTGGCCGGTAGCATCCTGGCTGTGGCGTGTTCAGCGCGAAAGGCTCGTGTCTCATGGAGGATAAAAAAGAGAAGGGGAAATGAGTCACGCATCACGTCTCACATTTTACGTTTCACGTTTCACGCATTATGAAAACGATTTCGCGAATCTTCAAGCTGTGGCGGGTCTATGCTTACCTGGATTTGATGTGGGTGATGCGCGACCTGAGAAACTGTCTAATCTACTACGTCTCAGATGCGATTTTGAGCGTCGCCGCAGTCACAGGCACGTTGCTGCTCGCCGAGCGGTTTGAGGGGATTGGGGCGTGGACGAAGTTTCAAGTCATCTTCATGCTCGGCTACGCGACTGCCGTGAGGGGGATGGTGGAGATGTTTTTCGGCTACAATGTCGCCTTCATCAGTCGGCGATTGGGACGCGGGCAATTAGACCACACTCTCATCCAACCGCAGCCGCTCTGGATGGCGCTGCTGACGGAAGGGTTCACCCCCTTTTCAGGTTCGGCGATTCTCATCCCCGGCTTCGGGCTGATGGTCTGGGCGATAGGTAAACTGTCACTCGCTGTATCCCCCGGATGGCTGGCGATGAACGCCCTTAACCTCGTGGCTTCATCGGCGGTCATGCTATCGTTTTCATTCCTGTGGGGCAGTTTGGCGTTTTGGGCACCGCGCGCGGCTGAGGAGATTAGCAGTTCCGCGAATCAGTTGATGCGTCAACTCAAGCTTTTCCCACTTGATGGACTCGGACACATCCTGTTAGGCGGAATGATGACCGTTTTTCCGGTGGGCTTTGTGGCATGGTATCCGTGCCGGTGTCTTCTCGGACTCGATCAACGGGCGTGGAGTGGATGGGTGACGCCGCTGGCGGCGATTGTTTTTGTTGGATTGACAACATTCTTTTTTCTGAAGGGATTGAAACATTATGGTCGTACCGGGTCACAGCGATACCTCGGATTCGGACATCGTAGTTGAACTTTCGGGCGTCTGCAAAACATTCCGTCAAAAACAGCGTTCCG
This sequence comes from uncultured bacterium, assembly GCA_964577695.1. Lineage (GTDB taxonomy): Bacteria > Poribacteria > WGA-4E > WGA-4E > PCPOR2b > CAZOAL01. Next base: position 31,808 of record CAZOAL010000006.1, read on the forward strand.
AAAAACTGCGGGATGTCTTCCGCAACCTGATTCATCCGCGCATTCGTGAAGTTCACGCCTTGCGGGACATCGATCTGTGCATCCGTCGTGGGGAGATTGTTGCCTATGCTGGGCCCAATGGCGCGGGAAAAAGTACGACGGTGAAGCTGCTATCAAGCTTGTTGACACCTGATGCCGGAACGGTGCGCGTGTTGGGGATGGACCCGGGGCGAGACCGGGTACGTTATGTCGGCAAGATCGGCGTTGTGTTTGGTCAACGCACGGAACTCTGGTGGGATCAACCGGTGGCGGCGAGTTTCGAGTGGAAGCGCGTGGTGTGGGACATCCCGCGCAATCGTTACAACCGGATGCTCAATGTCGTCAAGGAACTGCTGGAGCTCGACGAGTTCTTCAACAGCCTGACACGCGAACTGAGCCTGGGACAGCGGATGCGGGCAGACTTGGGGCTGGCGCTGCTGCACGAGCCGGAGATCCTCTTCCTCGATGAACCGACAATCGGCGTGGATGTACTTGGAAAACGCAACATCCTCGAATTTATCAAAAATCTCAACCGAGAACGGAATGTCACGGTGATGTTGACGAGTCATGATATGTCAGAGTTGGAACAACTTGCCGGACGGATGGTCATGATTGACCGTGGGCGGCTGGCGTTCGATGGTGATTTTGACCGTTTGCGGCGTGAATTCGGAGACCGCCGTCGCCTGCTGATTGAAACCGCTGACCACTTCCCGCCAGTGCTCAAGGGCGCAGAACTGGTCAAAAGCGAAGCGAATCGACATGAATACATCTTTGATGCGTTACAGGTGAAGATTCCCGCCCTTCTCGATCAGGTAGCCGCGCAGACGCAAATCCTGGATGTCGAGACGCACCGGGCATCGATCGATGATGTGATTGCGGATATTTATGAGAAATGGCAAAAGTGAGCTTGGAAAAAAGGAAACAAGAATGTGGGGACAGCGAAGCGCAGAGGAGAGGAAATGGAAGGAAGGGAAGGAAAGGAAGGACTTGTTTCACGCATTACGTACACGTTTCCCCTTTCGCATGTAGGGAGATTCGATCTAATGTACCACGGAAGCATTTTGAGTGGAGGTGAATTGAGCCGTTTTCCATTACATACTTTCTTCGTCGAACTCCAGGTAAGCGAGGTCGTTTGGAAAATCGCTGACCAACAGGCACGCGGTTAGCACATCCTCGAAGCCAATCAACAACGGAATTTTATCGCTGTCCACCAGATAAGCCCGCATCACCAGGGGCGGAGAGACATTTTCTCCATCCCTGAAGGTGGCAGTGATTTCCGCCAATCGTGCCGTCACCGTCGCTGTTCTTTGAGGGGCAAGTCCGCGCAAAGGGACGGCGCTAGACAAAATCTCCGCTTCAATCCCTTGCCATAGCGAGAAGGGAAGCAGGGAAACAGGGCTGCCGGAATCAATGATGGCTTCCCTTTCGGATGTCCAGTCGGTTCCCGTCCAAAATCGGACTTTTCCGATTAAACGAATCACCCGGACGTTGATACCTTGGGCGAATAAGGCTTGGTACGGCTCAATGCTAAAGATCAAGTTGATTCGCATAGATATAGAGTTCTCCCTCAACAAAATGCAGCACAAAGTTGGTGCGAGTGGTTTTTTTGTGGGCCCTCTTCAAGGTTGCCCCTATCGTTTTGCCACAAGCAATGACTTGTTTATCGGCGATTGCCACCCATTGGTCCGGATAGGCTTTCACAAGGGCAACCCCGTTCTCAAGCATCCATTGAAAGTCTTCATCGTACTGCTTATCAGGCGGCGGCGGAGGGGGAATATCTCTTCGGATTCTCATGACCTTTCAACTCCTTTAAAGGATTGGTTTCTTCTGTATTCCGATCTCTATTCTATCAGAAGGGAGGCTCAAAAGCAAGGGGTAATTTCTATTTGAAACCGGGGACAGTTCAATAGAGTCAATGGAATCATCGGGTCAGTTTGAAACCATTTTTTCATTGAAAACGTCCATCGGATTATGTACACTTCCACCCATGAAAGATAAATCCAACAGCGATGTGACGTGGAGATCGATTATCCTCGGCCTGCTCTTGAGCGTGCCGCACGGTTACTTCTCAATCCAAACCCCCACCCCGACAACTGTCTCTCTCATCTACACGGTGGTGCTGACCATTCTCCTCCTTGTTGGGGTCAACCTCCTCATCAAACGGTGGCTGCCGAAGGTTGCATTGACTCAAGGCGAGTTGGTGACAATCTACACGATGCTTTCTATCGCCGTCGCCATCCCCGGTCACGATGTGCTGCAAGTCCTCGCCCCGATACTCGGACACGCCTTCTGGTTTGCGACTCCTGAGAACGAATGGAGTTCGCTGTTTTTTAGATACTTGCCGCGCTGGCTTGTCGTCGATGACCCACAGGTTCTCAAAGGGTTGTACCAGGGTGAATCCACGTTATACTTCGCCCCTTATTTGAAAGCGTGGATTACGCCCGTTTTCTGGTGGTCCCTCCTGTTATTTGCGCTCATGCTGGTCATGGTTGGCTTGAATATCATCATCAGCCGCCAATGGATTCAGCACGAGCGTTTATCCTACCCGATCATTCAACTCCCGTTGGCGATGACAAAAGCGGGGGGGCAACTCGCCTTTTTCCGTTCCAAACTGCTATGGCTTGGCATTGCCACAAGCGGCGGGATTGATCTCATCAACGGCATGCACGCCTTCTTCCCGGCTATCCCGCTGCTGCCGGTCCGCACCATCGAGATCGGCCGACTCTTCACTGATGACCCATGGCGCGCAATGGGCTGGACGCCGATCTGTTTTTTCCCCTTTGCGATTGGATTGAGTTTCTTTATGCCGTTAGACCTCTCCTTTTCGTGTTGGGTTTTCTACTGGGTCTGGAAGATGGAGTTGGTGCTTGGCAGGGTGATGGGGTGGCACAGTTTGCCCGAATTCCCTTATCTCAAGCCGCAAGCGTCCGGAGGATACCTCGGTATCGCCCTGATCGGGCTGTGGAAGGGACGTCGCCATCTCCGTGAGGTGGTGATGGTGGCATTTCGTCCTGCGATTGACGGAGAACATTTCAATACGGGGCGAGGTAACCTCGCCTCTACAACGGCTAAAGACATGCGCTCACAATACCGCATCGCTGCCGCGTGTGTGCTGATTGGAATGACAACAATCGTGCTATTCTGTACGAAAGCGGGGATGTCCCTCGGCATCATTGCAATTTTTTTCGCCTTTTACTTCCTGCTTGTTTTAGCGTTGACACGCTTACGCGCTGAACTCGGTCCGCCGGTCAACGAGCTTTATAACATGGGGCCGGATCAAATGTTACCGAAAATCTTCGGAACGAGGCCGCTCGGTGCAAATAACCTGACGATGTTCGCGATGTTTTGGGGATTCAACCGCGCCCATCGCTGCAACCCGATGCCGTACCAACTGGAGGGGCTTAAACTGGCGGACGAGGCGAAAATGCACCCCCAACGCCTCATCCTGGCGATGATTTTGGCATCGCTTGTCGGCATCTGGGTCGGGTTCTGGGGATTTTTACACGTTCACTACCGCGAGGGGTTTGAAGGGGGGTTCGGCTGGGAGGCGTATCGTAACCTCCAACAGTGGCTCTACTACATGCCAGGCATGGATATAGCCGCATCGACATTTATCGGTGTTGGTTTCGTTATTGTCCTCACGTTGACATTCTTGCGGCAACGCTTTCTCTGGTGGACGCTTCATCCGGCGGCCTATCCGTTAGCCAGCAGCCTCAACTGGACGATGAGTTGGATGTGGACGTCAATCTTTGTGAGCTGGCTGATGAAGTGGATTATACTCAAGCAGGGCGGTTTGACAACCTACCGACGCGCTATCCCCTTTTTCTTCGGCTTGATCATTGGGGATTACTTCGTCGGCGGCGTCTGGAACATCTGGGGTGTGCTTTCGCATCGGTATATCTATACCTTTTGGCATTAATTTGACTTTGTTACATTAGAAATGGATGCTCTTGTAGCCCAACTTTCTAAGTTGGCCTCTCCGCTCAAAAACCAAGATAGAATCTTGGGCTACAGGGAAATCTAACAAAGTCAAGTTAATACTGTGCTATAAAAGATCTTGACACGCCAAACCCTTTATGGTAGGCTTTAGCATCTTTCTTCATACGTACTACTTCATACGAAACACCCTATCACGTTTCACGCATCATGGAACTTGAGCAACGAAATAGGACATGAAAAATGAGCATACAGAAGCGCTCCCCCTGAAAGCACTCATCATCGGTGTATGTCTTATCCCACTCAACAACGCCTGGATGACGCAGATGGAGATGGTTTGGGGCGGAACATATCCATCGGTCATTACGCTTTTATTTAACGTTGTCTTTAGCCTATTTGTGTTGGTATGGCTCAATTTCCTGCTTCGCCGATACATTCCTAAGTTGGCGTTGAGCCGAAACGACCTGCTCGTCATCTACGTCATGCTTGCCGTTGGCTGTTCACTCAACGGCACCGATGTGATGCAAACGCTGGTTTACATCGTTGGGACGGGCTTCTGGTACGCAACGCCCGAAAATGAATGGGCGGAACTGTTTCATCGATTCTTGCCAAACTGGCTGACCATCAGCGACAAGAACATACTTCAGGGCTTTTTTGAAGGCGGAGGGACATTTTATCGTTGGGACGTTTTTCGGGCATGGATGGTGCCAATCGTTTTCTGGTGTGGATTCACGTTTGCGCTGGTCTGGACCATGCTCTGCATCAACGTCCTCATACGCAAGCAGTGGATTGAACGGGAACGCTTGACGTATCCGATTATCCGGCTGCCCTACGAAATGGCAGGCGAAGCGAGATTCTTCCAGAACCGAGTTATCTGGATGGGGTTTGCGATTGCCGCAGGAATCAACCTGCTCAATGGGCTTGCATATCTATATCCGCAAATCCCCATGATTCCCGTCAAGCGGCATGACATCTACCGATACTTCACTGAACGGCCATGGAACGCAATCAGCGGGTGGACGTCGATCTCTTTTTATCCCTTTGCGATCGGTCTGGGATTTTTGATGCCGCTAGACCTGTCATTTTCTTGCTGGTTTTTCTATCTGTTCTGGCAATTTGAACGGGTCGTTGGGGCAATCTTCGGCTGGCGCAGTTTGCCGGGATTTCCGTATCCTATCGATCAGTTGGCTGGGACGTGGATTGGGCTATTTTTGTTCGCCCTCTGGACAAGCCGCGGCCATCTGCGCGATGTGGCGATGAAGGTCTGGCATGTCAACGCCAAAGCCATTGATGATACGAATGAGCCGATGCGGTATCGCACCGCTGCGTTGGGAGCGCTGGGAGGGGTGGGCGTTATTGTGCTGTTCTGTGTGAAGGCGGGGATGTCCCCCGGAATGGCTATCGCGTACTTCAGTATCTACTTTGCCCTGTCCATCACCATTACCCGGATTCGGGCGGAATTGGGGCCTCCCATCCACGATATGTACGGCGCGGGCCCAGATTTTATTCTCTCCAACGTCCTCGGCACCAAGCGGATAGGGCAGAGCAATCTGACGGTGATGACGCTATTTTACTGGCTCAATCGAGAAGCGTACCGAAGCCACACGATGCCCCACCAGCTCGAAGGTTTCAAACTTGCTCAACAAGGAGGGATTCCGTTACGGGGGTTGACCGTCGCTATGTTGCTCGCGCTGTTCGTCAGTATGGTGAGCGCGTTTTGGGTTGCCCTACAGCCCGCCTATCAAGATGGCGCCGGCATTCGATTTGGCGGCCCCGCCAGGTGGTTTGCGTTAGAGGGGTATCGGCGCTTAGGCGGCTTTCTGCAAGCGCCAACAGAGACCAACACCACCTCGCTCAGTTTCATGGGGGTCGGTTTTCTGATGACCGTTGTTATCCTGCTTTTGCGGATGAATTACATCTGGTGCCCGCTTCACCCAGTCGGTTACGCCATCTCGACATGGTGGGCGATAAACCAAATTTGGTTCCCCATCTTCATCAGTTTTGGGCTGAAATTGATTATTCTGCGATACGGCGGTTTGAAAGCCTACCGTCGATCTGTGCCATTTTTCCTCGGGCTCATCCTTGGAGAGTTCGTCGTCGGGGCATTGTGGAGTCTGTTAGGAATTGCGTTGAGGCAACAGATGTATGCGTTTTGGGTTTAGTACTACTTTGTCAATTAGCGATTCAGGTGGGAGGGTGAGGCTCCTGCCGAACCGCCGGTCAATGGCTCAACAGGAGTTTCGCCCTCCCAGTTGCGCGGTATTTCCGCCGCTATCAGCCTAAATGACAAAGTAGTGTTAGTGGAGTGCCACTGACATAAGCTGAATGACAGTTTGTAGTTAGGCGATTCATCGCCGTTTCAGTGCGGGGAAAACGGCAACAAATTGCCTGATTACGAACCTAAAGTTCTAGTGGCGTGTTGACGCGGGCGTAAGTTTACCGACCATTTGGGAGGGCGAGGCTCCCGTGCTCGTCCGAGAATCGGACCGAGCCTCTTTGGGCTCGGCAGGAGCCTCACCCTCCCATGCCACCCTCTTTGCCCTCATTTTTGACATAAAGCCCAAAGGGATAGAACCCTCATTTCAGCAGCACCATCCGCCGCGTCTGCTGATACTTCTTCGTCCGCAACTGGACAAAGTAGACCCCGCTGGCGACGGGCTCGCCGACTTCATTGCGTCCGTCCCAATAGGCGGCGCGGGCTCGCTCTCGATAAATCCCTTTCATCAATCTTCAGAACAGGGTCACCATGCCAACTTTTTGAAGCTATTATCCCCTTCTCAACTGTTCAATCAGATCTACTTTAGAAATGTTATTCCATAAGCTCATCTCAGACAGAATGTCATTCAGTGTACCTTTAGCTAAAGTTCTATGAACAGGAACAGTGATGCTGTGTTGGCCCATGTCAAAGGTTTTGCGGAGCCGAACATGACTGCCTCTCTGGCGAATCTCTTCATAGCCTAAGCGTTTTAGCAATCTGATTAGCTTTCGCCCACTAACTTGCGGCAGACTTAGGGACACCACATACCTCAGTTTCTGACAGGAGTAAAATTTGAAGGGCTTTACCTTCATCTAAGAGTTCTTCAAAATGAAGGGAAACGGCTTCTTTGACGTTTTCTACAAGTTGATCTAACGTTTTTCCTTGCGTAAAAATGCTCGCTCCAATGGCTCTCGCACACCAGAATTCTCCATCATGGTAGGCTTCTACTTTGACAATCATAATAAACCTCTGGATTTATGGAATGGCCTTGTTTTCTTCGGAAGGAAAAGTATAGCAGATATTGTGCCGTTGTGCTAGACGAAAAACGGTCAATACTTACCCAAATCAAACTCCATCGGATACTCAACCGCCACTCCAGTCCGGGATTATTTCAGCAGCACCATCCGCCGCGTCTGCTGATACTTCTTCGTCCGCAACTTGACAAAGTAGACGCCGCTGGCGACGGGCTCGCCGACTTCATTGCGTCCGTCCCAGTAGGCGGCGCGGGCTCGCTCTTGATAGATTCCGGCGGGTTGGTAGCCCAGGTCGAGCCGCTTGACCACTCGACCACTTTAATCTCGATATTCATTCAGCAGTAAAATCCTCCATCGGTGGATGCCAGCCAGCTATTACCCAGTGATGCCGTGCGGTAACAATTGTTGAATGGTTCATCTGCAATGTGACGACAGTTGCTCTGCCACAGGCAGTTTTGCCGATGATGTGCGTACCATCGGGATTCCATTTGAAATGGCGTTTCCACTGTTGTTTGCGCGGATTGAACAGGCGTATCTTTCGCCCCGTCATCGAATCACGGACACGAATTTGCGCTCCCTTGAATTCATTGCACGGGCGGCATGCCAACCACAGATTTTCCTCTTCCGAAGTTCCTCCCCCCGATTCCGGGGTAATGTGTTCAATGGTGAGTGGGATGCCAGAAATTGCCTCGCGAGTATGGCAGTAGCCACAACGATGCTGGGCTGCTTCAGCAATCCGTTCTTTTAAGCGGCGCGAAATCCTTGTTTTTTGCATGGAGATATTTTCATTTTCTGGCTGTCTGGACAAATCGTTTTTCCAGTTCGCCCACCGTTGGCAGCCGATAGCCTCGCCACTGGAGGAGAACGAAAGCCCGCGATCTCATCAGAACGAGGCGTTCAGCGTTCTTTCGCAGTTGTTCCAACTTTCTCTGTTCCTCCGCCGTCAACGTATTTCGACGATTTTTCTCCAGCAGATGGTCGTATTGGTTGAGCAGTTTGGGTGACAGCCTTTGGCGAGTGATTGCCCATAACTCCGCATCTGTTTTCATTTCGAGTTGAGCCAGTTCCTCGCGGAGTTCGTCGGGAACATCATCCAACGGCGGCGGCATGATGGCAGAAAGTGAATCCACCAGCACTTGTTTCACCGGGCGTTGGGTTGCCGAAGCGGCGCGTTCTGCCCACTCCCACACCGGTTTCGGAAGTTCCAAGGTTATCGTTTGCCCTGGCATAATTTTCCCCCCTTTTTGCTTTCAAAATCTGGATGGAACCTGAGTGTATCTTAGCATGTTTCCGGAATCGCTGTCAAGAAGGGTTCCACGAACATACGGAAGGAAAATTCCGTCCCTTCCGTATGTTCCGAGGTTCCGGGATTCAACCGCCAATCCAGGTCGGGATTATTTCAGCAGTACCATCCGCTGCGTCTGCTGATACTTCTTCGTCCGCAGCTCAAGAAAATAAACGCCGCTGGCGACGGGCTCGCCAATGTCATTGCGGCCGTCCCAATAGGCGGCGCGGGCTCGCTCTCGATAGATTCCGGCGGGTTGGTAGCCCAGGTCGAGCCGCTTGACGGCCCTGCCGAGCGAGTCGTAAACCGTCATCGTCACCTCTGACGCCTCGTTGAGCTGGTAGGGCATCCAGGTCTCCGGGTTGAAGGGGTTCGGGTAGTTCGGCAGCAACCTCGTCTCTTGGGGAATCTCATACACGATGAGATTGGGAAGTTGAATCTGACTTGCCACAACATCATCGGTTGAGACGATGTGACGTAAGGGTTGAACATCAATCAGAGGATTCGACGATTCAGCCGTAATCTCCAGAACATCGCCCACCTGCGCCGCACGGCTGGAGATCGCATCCACAAAGGTGACGCTGTAACTGCCGGGGGTATTGCCACCGGAAAGGGTACGAAAGGCGGCACCGGTGGACAGATTTTTTACCGTGATGTGGATGTCATCTGTCGGCAACTCCCGCTTCGCTCCCATGACCGCACCGTAGACCGCCAAAACAGGGGTACTGTCATCCACCGGGGGACCGACTGCCATCATGGGCGGAGCGGCGGATGCGCCGCCGGATGCGTTGTCCCACGCCACACCGGTGATCTCCGCGACCCCCGCTTGACGGGCAACGATAATGAAGGACTGTCCGCCGGTGATGGGGATGTCACCCGGATCGCCGGGCTTTGCAACCACCTTGAACTCGCCCCCATCGGAAACGATTATCGATGTGGCGTTACCCTTGAACCCTTCCAGACTCAACAGGTCGCTGACGCGCTTCAAGGTCGCACTCCGAAGCGGCACGCCGAGGAGGTTGGTCCCCCTCTGGAGGTTCATCTGCGCTTTGCCGCCGCTACCTAAAGCGTCACCTGTGAGGCGCAATGTCACAGGTGCCTTCATCACGCTGATAATGCCGAGGTCGTCGGTCAGCGTCCGGTCGGCGGCTGTACCTCTGCTATGTGGACCCAAGTAGCTCAACCATACGCCTGCGGATGCATCGCGGGTGATAATGAAGTTCACGTTGCCTGGGCCAAGCGCGTCGTAAAGGTCGCTGATGGTCTTGAGCGCCCTGGCCTGGTTTCCGACCTCCGTCACTTTCAGCGGGATGTGAACCAGGCCGATCCCTGTTGGAAACGACAGGTCGAAACTCGGTTGGCCGCCGAAGCGAACATCAATCGTCACTTTTTGAGCAGCGATTTGTTGCGCCGTCAAAATCACCGTGTTGACGGCGGATTCACCCGCCATACTGGAACGGACCTCCACCGTATCGCCGCTCTTGGCAACCGGGCCCAGTGGATTCAGGTACGTGACCGCATAAGTGCCATCGTTCTCTGTCAAAGTGGTTTGGAATGAATTGCCACCGAGGGTCACGGTGACGTTGAGCCCACCTGCGGCGGGGCTACCATCTGGATTCCGGATGACGCCCTCCACAACCAGCAGATGCGGGATGGGTAAAGGACCGCCGGGAGGGGCTGTGAGAAAGGGGACGAAGTTCACGATCCCTTTGCTGGCATTGGCGAAGAAGTCGTAGATGCGAAGGCCGATTTTCGCTTCGTCAGCAGTTCCCCAGTAGTTCTCGGTGGCGTCCATATCGGTGCCTTTAGGGATATCGTAGTAGAGGTCGAAGGCGGTCTGGTTGTTGTAGATGGCGTTCTTTTTGAACTGCTTCGGCACCAACCGGCTAATATAGATCGCACTGGTGTTCTTTGCCGTTCCTGAAGCTTTGTTGTCTACGACGGTGTTGCTGCTGAAATCTTGGATGTTACCCTCCAAAAAAGTTGCAGATCCTTGAGACGCCGTATTTCCGGTAATGACGTTGTTAGTGATAGTCGCAGTGGGATTCCCAAAAATTATGCCTATGCCGCCACCAGAAGAAGCCGTGTTTTCTGTAATGGTGTTGTTGGAGATGGTCGCAGTGCCACCACTAACACCTATGCCGCCATTATAAGAAGCCGTATTTCTCGTAATGATATTGTTTGTAACGATCACAGTGCCACCAACACCTATGCCGCCATTATAAGAAGAAGCTGTGTTTCCCGTAATGGTGTTGTTGGCGATGGTCGCAGTGCCGTAAACAGCTATGCCGCCATTATAAGAAGAAGCCGTATTTCCCGTAATGGCGTTGTTGGTGATAGTCGCAGTACCACCAACAGTTATGCCGCCACCATCGGGAGCTGTATTTCCCGTAATAGTGTTGTTGGTGATGGTCGCAGTGCCACCAACGTATATGCCGCCACCGCGGTCAGGAGCTGTATTTCCCGTAATGGTGTTGTTTGTGATGGTCGCAGTACCACCAACAGTTATGCCGCCACCAGTGTTTCCCGTAATGGTGTTGTTTGTTATTGCAACTTTCAGAGATGTAGAACCGGATATACCATAGTTCTTATTATCCCTGATCGTGCTATTTCGGATGACAGCACCCTTGCCAGCATCCACAAAAACACCTATTGCCGCGCTATTTCTGATCGTGCAGTGGTCAATCAGCAGATTGGAAACATTCGTCCGCAACGCCGCGCCAATGTCCTGAACGCCGCCGGCATATTCGATGGTGGCATACTCCAGGGTGCTTCCCTCGATGTAGTTTCCCGCATCATCTAGCTTGGAGGGCGTGCTTTTGTCCGTGAAGAGGATATAGCCCCAACCGCCGGGGTTCGCCCCTTGGGCTGGGGTAAAGGTAATCGGCTTCTCTTTCGTCCCGCGGGCGACGAAAGTTCCGTCCACCTGAAACGCGGTGTTAGGGTTGAACTTCACCGTCACGCCGGGGTCAATGGTCAGCGTCACCCCCTGTTTCACGATGAGGCTGCCTGTGGCAAGGTAAGGGCTTTTGTCCGCCGTCCACTGGGTGTTCTGGGAGATGGTGCCGCGCACCTCCGTGTCCGCAAAGCCGATAGCGGATGTTAAAAGGACGGTCAAAATGATGAAAAAGAAACATATTGAGGATTTGAAAGTGTTGGTTCGCATGTGAATTCTCCTTTATTTGTATCAGACTTAGTTCGCCAATGTCACATTTGGGGAACGATCGCCTGGTAGAGCCTGCCGTGCTCGTCCGAGAATCGGACTGGCTGGTTTTAGGAACAAGCGAGCCGCATGTTCTACGACTGGATCGCCAGTTTAATGTGACATTGGCGAGTTAGGAAGTTTCAGAAACTTCCTAAGTCTGAGGTACGATTTCTTAACATGGACCTGTGAAGCCTTCCAGATTTCACTTGACAAAATCTGAATAATGAATAGAATACACGATGAACGCAGTAATGTCAATAGACAAGATAGGACACTTTCGTTGGACAGATTGGACTTCTGGGCGAATCCGCTCATTTCGTGCGTTCAGGGGGTCTGATAGAACACGGATTGACGGAATGAACGGATTGAATCCGACGATTCTGTTCACCTGCCTTCTCGTTGGAAAGGTCAGTAATCTGACGGATTGTTTTGCCTGTTAGCGCAGACATCAATCCGCGCCATTCCGCAAATCCGTGCTATTATCAGTGCGGATGGGGTTGAGAACACGGATGGACGGAATGAACGGATTGAATCCGACGATTCCGTTAATCCGTGTTCTCCCGATCACGTTTTATGGGGTCATGCTTCATTTTCAGGAGGCCACCAACCGACACTGACCCAGCGAAAGCGTTCTACCGACTTTCATACGACTTTAGGCTTGAAAACGTATGCCCTCTCGCGTACAATTTCTTAATGACAGAGCCGTTCATCAGAGGACTTACCGATTCTCGCTAACAGGAGTAAAATTGAATGGTTAGAATCTCTCCGCCATGGCGTCCTTTGAGAGCAGCGGATCTTCCTGCCAGTTTTGTGCCACCTAAAAATTGAAGTGGGAGAATGGTGACGGTGAAGTACGGCCCCTACAAAGGTAGAAAAGGTTACCCTGACGCAAAGGGAAATATTTGGGTGCCGACGAGGCCGGGAGAATCTCATGGTGGCCCTCATTTTGATGTTCAACTCCGAGGTGGTCGAGATGGGCACCTTAACGTTTATCCCGATGAAGAAGGTGAGCACAACGATGAAGAACATACTCATCATTGACGGTGCACTGAATAGCCGATATGAAGTCTACCAGGTTACAGATGCAATGTTTGAAACATTGTTTCATAGAGGTAAACAGGAAATCTATTTAGAAGATTTAGACGAATCGCTCCAGGGTGACGTTGGTTTTTGGAACACCCTTTACCATTTCCAGGTGGATAAGAAAACTGTGGATGGCATTCATGGGATTTTGCATACCCATCCGCGTTTTCACGCCGATGACCCGGTTTTCGCATAGAGGAAGCACTGTCGGGTAAGCACCGCCCACCCACATCCACCCAAAAGATGGTGGGCGGTGCCCCGTGCGCTTGTTACAAAGCGTTTGTGGCTTGTTTCGGGAATTCAACCTGCATGACACTATCGCTCCTCCAGATCGCGCTCACTCAATCTCCATTTTCAGGAGGCCACCAACCGACACTGAAATGGTTTTGATTAGGGCGTGTTGACGAACTCACCCGCCGATTGAGACGTAGCCTAGTGCCTTGTTACTTTTATTTTGACACGTTCGTAGTGGCGACTTCAGTCGCTTCTTGAACGACTGAAGTCGTCACTACAAATGTAACAGTGTACTAGTACTTCTTCCACGGGGCGTTGGGTCGCCTTCGCCGATTCCGTTAATCCGTGCTCGAATCTATGACGTCTCATGATTCTGGGTCAATCAATCCGGTCTCCGCCTTCCAATTTTAATACGTGCTGCAATTTCTCACTCTCAAAAGCTTTAGCATCTGAATGGATAAAATACACCCTTATCCCAATTACGTCAAGGGACAAAATCAGACTTCTGTCTCCGACGAGCCGACGATTTTTTCTCGGTCACACGCTCTAACTCATCTGCTTCCCTATCCAGCCTATCGGCTTTCTCATCCCAATCGGGTCCAAAGCAGCGTAAATCTGCGGCTGCACGACGACGTATTTCCGCGTTCTTCGGTTCAAGAAGGCAGGCGAAGCGAAACGCAAGATTGCGAGCCCACACAGGGACTCCAATCCAGTCGTCTGCGAGCGCTTTGTCCAACATCGCAACAATTTCATTGAAATCACTGAACATTAATGTTTCAATGAAGCGGTGCTCCGCTTTGAGTCGTTCTCGTTTATCCTTAGCTTTTAGCATTTTAAGCATTACTGCTGTGAGTTCGCTCATAACCATCTCCTGTGAGTTGCCTTTCTCAATTCTGTTTCATGTCTTTATTTTATGATAGCCCAAGTGGGTTGTCAAGAATTTATACGAATTTGCATTCTATAAAGTCACGTGATAAACTTCCGAAGTCTCAAAGACTTCGGAAGTTTGGTGACTCTCTTACTTTTTGAAACGCCAATTGGTATTAGTCCCTCGCGGAAAAACTTTTGGGGCACCCCCCTCAATCCCCCCGCGGGCGGGGGGAGGAAGATGATTCTCCCCTCCCCGCCCGCGGGGAGGGGTTGGGGGTGGGGGATTCTAATCCACAAGGACGGGGATATACCGCAACGGTATACAGTCGTGAATTCATCGTTGGGGAGCGCTGCGGGGGGTGTGAGCGCTGCGGGAGAAACCATGAGAATCGAATCCAATCATCTGGCGAATCTCTAATCAGAAAGGACAACCTGACAATGCAAGAAACCCATACAGACATTCTCATCGTTGGTGGCGGGGTTGGCGGGTGCGCTGCCGCGCTCGGCGCGACGGCGTTGGGCAAGCAGGTCATCATGACCGAAGAAACGGACTGGATGGGCGGTCAACTGACCTCGCAGGCGGTGCCACCCGACAAACACCGTTGGATCGAATCTTTCGGCATCAAGCTGGAAGGAAAGGAAAAATGGAAGAAAAGTTCTTCCGCTTTGCAAGATATAACGCATGATTGTGAAATGTATACTCAACACCGCTTCAAATTATGCTTTCGTTGGGGAGGTATTGAGTGGTGATCGGCCATTCGTAGCACATGCTACCAGCTTGTGTGAGGGTCTCAAAAACAAGCGAGCCGCATGTTCTACCAGAAAAGCGCAATTTGTCCCGTTGCCAAGTCTAATATGGTTCTCCCAAAAACCACGACAAACACGAAAAAAGGTTGGAAGCAGGAGCATCCCAAGCGACAATCCGCAATTGAACCAGATCCTTATCGACGAAACGCCGCAACCGGACGGGCTATCCTGATTGGCACCTTGCTCATCCCATTCAACAGCTTCTGGATTATGCAGGTCGAAGGGGTTTGGAATACGGGGCACTCAACCTGCCTTTCGTTGATGTGGCATGTCGTTGTCAACCTCCTTCTGCTCATCCTCATGAACACCTTTCTGGTCAAGCGCTTCTTTCCGAAAGCCGCCCTGACGCAGGGGGAGTTTATCACGATTTACGCCATGATGACCCTCGCGGGCGGAATTGCAGGGCGGGATTCGTACCAGATCCTTGTGCCGGTCATGGGGTGGGCGTTCTGGTTTGCGACCCCTGAAAATGAGTGGGAGCAGATGTTCCACCAATACCTTCCGAAATGGTTGACCGTGCAGAATCGGGAAGTTTTGCGGGAATTCTATAATGGAGAATCGACCCTCTACACGCGGGAACACCTCCTCTCCTTTCTGACGCCGGTGCTGGCGTGGACACTTTTCATCGTGATGCTCGGCTTTATGATGATTTGCGTCAATGTGCTGGTGCGAAAGCAGTGGACGCACAACGAGAAGTTGAGCTATCCAATCATTCAATTGCCCTTGGCGATCACCGAGGGCGGTGGCGAATCCAAGTTCTTTCGGAATCGGCTGCTGTGGATGGGCTTCGCGATTGGTGCGGGAATCGATCTCATCAACGGGGTTCACTTTTTCTTCCCTGCCCTGCCGCACTTGCCGGTCACGTATCTCGACCACAATCTGGGGCAATATTTTACAACGAAGCCGTGGAGTGCGATTGGAAATTTTCCTGTGCCGCTTTATCCGTTTGCGATCGCGCTCGGATTCTTTCTGCCGCTCGACCTTGCGTTTTCGACCTAGTTCTTCTACCTCTTTCGCAAGGGGCAACAAGTCCTCGGTGCAGCCATTGGTCTGAAAGCCTTGCCCAATTTTCCCTATCTCAACCAGCAATCGACAGGGGCGTGGATTGGGCTATTTTTCGTGGTGATGTGGACCAGTCGCTCCCACCTGAAGAATGTCTTTCGCAAGATTGCACTCAACGCAAGCGATGTCGATGATAAGACAGAGCCCTTTCGGTATCGGACAGCCTTCTGGGGGCTCGCCCTCGGCATGGGGGTGATTACCCTGTTCTGCTATCGCGCGGGGATGTCGCTCGCGATAATTCTGCCGTTTTTCATCATCTTCTTTGCGCTCTCGACCGCGATTGCCCGCGTTCGCGCTGAACTTGGCCCCCCGACGCATGAGCTCGTCGGCATGAACCCCGGGAACATGATGGTTGACATCATCGGGACGCGGCGGATTGGGGCTAACAACCTCTCGATCTTTCCGCTGTTCTGGTTCTTCGCTGGGCGTGGCTATCGCGGGCACCTGATGCCGCATCAACTGGAGAGCTTCAAGATGGCGGAACAGACGCGCATGGATTCGAGGCGATTGTGGCTGGCGATGGTCATCGCGATGATTGTGGGGAGCCTCTCGGCATTTTGGGCGTTGCTTCATTTCTCATTCCGGGACGGTTTGGATCTCATCCCCATCGGACATGATTCGGGGGTGTTTCGTCTCCTGGAATCGCGGTTGAGTCATTTGAGTGATGGAGACCCCGGCGCAACGACGTTCATGGGGATTGGACTCGCCTTCACCTTTCTGCTGATGTTCATGCGGATGCGATTTCTCTGGTGGCCCCTGCACCCGGCGGGTTACGCCCTTTCGACCAATTTCGGCATTGATTACATCTGGTCGTGCCTGCTGTTCAGTTCGATTATCAAGTGGTGCATCTTAACGTATGGCGGCATGGGGACACACCGCAAAGCCGTTCCCTTCTTCTTTGGCGTAATCCTTGGCGAATATTGCATGGGGAGTTTCTGGAGTCTGTTAAGCGTCATCTTGCAGCAGCGGACTTATGATTTTTATTTTGCGTAGCCTAACCTGACTAAGAGCCTATCCGGAAAATCCACTTTTCCGATTTCGCCCTCGCTAACCTAACCCCCCGGCCCCCTTCCCACCCCCACCCCGGCCCTCCACCCCCCTATTATCCCCCGTGGACGGGGGATAGGAGACGGGGAGGGAGTTACGGGAAGGGGGAGATGTCTCCCCTCTCCGTTGCGGAGAGGGGCCGGGGGAGAGGTTATTTTTCGGATAGGCTCTAAGTGCGGTTTGAAACGGGAGTTTCTGTTCCTTCTAACCCAATTCCCGAGCCCTCCTCTCTGCTTCTCTTTAGCGTAGGTATCATCGGCACAGCCCTTTACGGCTGGCGACGCAGAAAGAAAGCAGCGTGAGGTAACAATGACAACGAATCCATGAAGCACCGGCACGGTTCATGTCGGTGCTTTTTTTATCTCTTCCCTCAACTTTTGCTTTTATACCCATCACTAATGAAGTCAAGCCGGGCACAAAGGGTGGAGCCAGCATGACACGCCATACGAATCAACTTTAGCTCACTTGCCCATCTGCAGATTCCAATTGCCCTTTTGTTTCCTCTTGACACCTTCCGTCACCCATGCTATCCTAAAATCAGGAAAATGGGAATGATGGCAGTGACCTACAAAAGTTTACTTTTGAAGTCTTCAATGCCAGAAAAATTCTGGAAGGAGGAAACGATGGCAAAAACACTGAAATTTGGATTTATTGGATGCGGTGGTATTGCGCAAGTGCATGCGTCAAATACCCCAAAAATCGAGAAGATGGAAGTGATCGCCTGGTGCGATGTCGTCAGGGAAAAAGCCGAGAACTTCCTTAAACGGTTTGGTGGTGAATACGCAACTGCGGATGCGCAACAGCTCTTCAATGACCCCACTATCGATGCGGTCATGCTCCAAACAGGGGAAGCCCACCACCCTGCATTGGGCATTGAGGCAGCGAGAGCAGGCAAGCATCTCTTTATCGAAAAACCGATCGCGCGGACATTAGAAGAGGCCGACCGCCTTGTGGACGCTGTGAACAAAGCAGGGGTGAAGTTTCAACTCGGCTTCTGTTTTGAATATTCGCCGACTATCAATCGGGCGAAACAGATGATGCCCAATCCCGCTTATTCTGTTTGCCAATGCGCAGCAACTTTGACCGGGCAAGCCTGCCATAACATTGATCTGATAGTTCACAAGTTCCATGAGGCACCCTTGACCTCCGTTTATGCATCTGGCGGGAAGTACTTTGGGGTCGATAAGCATTTGCCCATCGATTCCTTTGCCGCTGTTTTTCAATTTGGGGATGGTTCGACATCCAGTTATGTTCAGCACGGCACAATGAATCCCAAACTGAACAAATTCCAGTTCCAACTGTTTGGCCCCGAAGGGTGCGTGTTTTTGGCGGAGCGATTCCGGGATGTGCTCTGGTATCCAGCGAGCGGTGAGTCCGCTGAACCTTATCGGAATGAGACAACGTATATGGGGCACCTTCAAGAAATTGAGGATTTTGTCAAGTGCATCCTTGAAGATAGACAGCCAATCAACACAGCAGAACGCGGTCGTTATGTCCTGGCCGTAGAGAAGGCAATCATTGAAAGTGCCACAACAGGTAGCGTCGTGCATTTTTAAGAGGGTGAGAAATCCGATGAGGGTAAAGAAACCGAGAGAATCTAAGAAGGAGGGCGAAATGGAGTTTGCGATATTCAGCAAGTTTATGAGAGAACAGAGCGTCGAGCAGTTAGGTCAGAAAGTACAAGCCTTGGGATTTTCGGGGATTGAGTTTCCAGTGCGTCCAGGATACCAGTGCGAGCCGGACAATGTTTCAACGGCTCTGGTGCCTCTGGTTGAAAAACTGCGGAACGATTTTGGGATTGATGTCCCGATTGTCACGAACGGGCATGACCCATCCGCATCGAGCACCGAAGCCCTTTATGCAGCGTGCGGTGAAGCTGGGGTGAAATTTATCCGTCCCGCCTATTGGGGGGTGAGCGGAATGCAGTGGTGGGAAACTCATGGCCGTGCAGTCTCGAAAATCAAAGTTCTGGAGCGTTTGAGCAAAAAGTATGGCGTCAAAACAGTCATCCACATGCACTCTGGTAAACTTCTCACCTCCACCTGCCTCGGCACACAACTTTTGGCCAGAGAATGTGACCCGCGGTATGTGGGGGTCTACTTTGACCCGGCGCACCTGGCACTTGGTGGAGAGGATTACGAGATGGGTCTTGGAATCGTCAAGAGCCATCTCTGTCTGGTAGGCGTCAAGAATTGCTGTTATGCCAAAGTAGGCGAATCCGAGACGGATGGACAAATATGGGGGATTTCCTGGGTGCCCTTAAAAGCAGGATTGGTGCCGTGGGGAACGGTCATCCAACTCCTTAAAACCATCGACTACGACGGCATCCTCTGTTTCCACGCGGAGTATAGTGAGCACAGTCGAACCACTGAATTTGTCACATCTGACTTTCAGTATGTGCGCGCTCTGCTATAGACTGCGACGAGGGGTTGGGTGGTAAAGACAAGAGGAAGAAATAGAGGGATGGGGGAAGGAAGGGAAGGATGGAAGAAGGGAAGAAGGGAAGAAGGGAAGGAAGGAAGGGAAAAGGACGGAAGAATGGAAGGTCGAAGACTCTCGGAACGGAGATGGAAGAATGGAAGGATGGAAGGAAAAGGGATTCACGTTTCACGTTTCACGTTTTACGTTTCACGTTTCACGCATGATGCACCACGTTTCAGAGAATGTAAATTCAGGAGCGCTTATGAACCTTAGAGAACGCATTCACACCGCACTGTCCGGGGAACTCCCGGATCAGGTGCCATGGTCAATCTATCGCGGGCTGTTGCCACGCGATGAGGAAGCCGAACGTCTACAAGCGCTCGGCCTGGCGATTGTCATCAATGCCAGTACGATCACTGTAGAACGGCCTAACGTCAAAATCACTGCCGAACCGGTTGATGGATGTGAGGGGCTCAGTGTGAGAACCTATCAAACGCCGGTGGGTTGCCTCCAGCAGGTTTATCGGATTGAAGGGGGTTATGGCAGTTCATGGACGATGGAATATCCCGTCAAAGGGCCGGATGACTATGCCGTGTTGGAATTTATCATCAACGATACCGTCTATCGCCCCAATTACGGCGCGTTTCAAGAGACAGATAGAACCGTTGGCGAAACGGGATTCGTGATGACGAGTCTTGAGCGCACCCCGATTCAGAAACTCTGGATTGAGTTCACGGGGATTGAGCGTTTCAGCATCGACCTCCATGAAAACAGAGATACCGTAGAGAGCGTGTTAAACGCCTTCCTCACCAAGCAGCGCGAAATGTGGGCGATTATCGCTGACTCACCCGCTGAATACGTCTGGTGCCCTGACAACATCACAGGTGCAGTGGTCGGTCCGCCCTTATTTGAACGCTACATTGTTCCCTACTATCAAGCGCTGGCATCTTTTATGCACGCAAAACGGAAACGTCTGATTGCACACATGGACGGGATGATGCGTTCCCTTGTGGACTGTGTGGCGAAATTAGAGTTGGACGTGATTGAGGCGTTCACGCCCCCGCCAGACGGCGACCTCCCGTTGGCGGAAGCGCGGGCGGCCTGGAAGGATAAAGTGATCTGGATCAACTTTCCCTCTTCGCTGCACCTCGCCGAACCTGAGCGAATTCGTGAGATGACCCGTGAGCTGCTCAAGGGTGTGACTCCCGGAGATCGAATCCTTTTCGGCGTGACCGAAAATGTCCCCCATCACAGTTGGCGACAAAGCCTCCGGGCGATTACTGAGACGATGAACGAGTACGGATGCTGTCCGATTTCAAAGGAAATATGCGACTAATTTTGGGCATGTTTCAAATTTCTGAAAAAATGTGTGACACTTGGCGTAATGCGTAATGCGTAATGCGTAACTAAGAGGTTCTTCTTACGTATTACGTATTACGCATTACGTTCTCGAAGTGTCAACAGTTTTCTGAAACATGCCGAGTTGTTCCCGACCGTCTTCAATAAAAAGGAACAACTCTACTATACAAAATTTAGAGTTGGAGTGATTCGTTGAACCATGTTTGATAATGAGACTCAATTTCAATAATGTTTTTGGGTTAGGACTTACGCAGTGAATCAATGAGACGCTCTCGTAGAGCGGGCAGCCCCGCTATGCGGGATCTCGCTTCGCTAGAGACTTGCCCGCTTGAAACGGGCTGGCAGCCCGTTCTACTTCTGAATTGCGTAAGTCCTATTGGTATCTGTTTCCCTTGGGCTAAGAATAAAGGTCGTTGATCTTGTCATGATCGGAGTTTTTGATATCATAAGACTGGATATCAACCTCGGTAGATTGCCACACCTTGATGAGCCACAAGGGGATGAATGTCATGGAGGAGAAATCCTGTGATTCAAATGTATCGTAGTGATGACTGGAATGAATATCGGATAAAATACAATGAACCCCATCTGGCGCTGGAACCGCTGGATGAGGAGATTGCCGTTGTGGAGGGGGCACTTAACACGCTTCATGAGATGGCGGTACTGCCACATACCAGGTATGACCATGCAAAGATGCTGGCGCATCGCCAGGCGGTGCGCGACCGGTTCGAGATTCCCTGGACAGCTATCACCCCGCGTATGCAGCGTTTGCTCTACGCCGTCAATGCAATCGTGCAGCCGCAGAATATGATAGCGGCTGGCATATTTTGCGGCAATACCTTCATCTCAAACGCGGGGGCAGCCGTTGGTCCGGGCGCGTGCTATACCGCACAGCAACTGATTGGCGTGGAGATTAAGCCGGAAGAAGCACAGCGAGCGGAACGAAACGTCAGACGCATTGATCCAACGGGCGTCGCCCGCATCATCGCCGATGACGCCGTGAACGTTGTCGCGCAGTTTTCGGAGCCTATCCACCTTTTGTATTTGGACGCAGATGGCGGCGGGGGCAAAGGCAAAGGCATCTATCTGGACATCCTGCAAGCGGGCTATGACAAAATGCCACCAGGGAGCGTTGTCCTCGCCCACAACAGCGTGAACATGGCGGAGCGATTGAAATACTACCTGGAATTTGTCCGCGATCCGGCTTATTTCCACGCCAGCGTCAACATTATCTTCGACAGTGAGGGGTTGGAGGTTTCGGTGAAATAAGCGCAAAGCACCTTCGCTTTATGTGCGCTCATAAAGGATTGACGCTAATTTGACTTTGGTAAATTCAAATTGGTTGCGCTTGTAGCCCAACTTTCTAAGTTGGTACTTATCAGTGGAACCAAGATAGAATCTTGGGCTACGAGGTAATCTACCAAAGTCAAGTTAGAAACCAGTTTTTTTTCAACAAATAGGAGGGAGCAATGAACTTTTCTGAGAAAGACCGTCAAATTGTCCGTGACCTTGCACAGCAGGTGATGGACATTGCGGCGCTGCCGGTGCAGGACGAGAAGCGGGCCATGTGGACAAAACACAACCGCCTCGAAAAAGTGCGCCCCATGGTTTGGATTAACGAGATTCCGTGGGGGGAACTCCAAAACGAGGAACTTGAGTGTCAGACAGAGAATCCGTTCTGCCGGGGGGTTGAAAGAAATCTCCGCACAACGCTCTACCTGTGGAACCATCTGCGTACCGACATGGTGGTTGACCCTGTGTTTTATTCCAGCGTCGTCTACCACGATACGGGGCACGGTGTCGATGTGAAGGCCGTAAAGGGCAAAGGCGGGGAGTGTGGCTTCGGCGCAGACGACTACATCCCCATCATGAAAACCGAAGCCGACATCGAAAGCATCCAGATACCGACGATCACCGCCGACTGGGAGGCAACTGAGCGGAACTACCAGATGACATGCGCTCTCATCGGTGACGTCATGCCTGTCCAAAAGCGTGGCGTCCACCACATCTGGTGCGCGCCGTGGGATATTCTTATCCGATGGTGGGGGATTGAGGAACTTTACGTTGACATGATGGACCGCCCTGCGTTTGTGCATAAAGGCATCTCGCGCATGATAGACGCGCTACTTACGCGGCTCGACCAACTTGAGGAGCAGGGGCTGCTCTCCGTCAGCAACGGCAACCACCGCGTCGGTTCTGGCGGCTTGGGCATCACCGACGAGTTGCCGCGGCCTGACTACGACGGGGTACACGCTCGCCCCATCGACCAGTGGGGCACATCGACCGGGCAGATCTTTTCGGAGGTCTCGCCCGCCATGCACGATGAGTTCTGCCTCCAATATGAGTTGCGCTGGCTGGAACGCTTCGGTCTCAACTGCTACGGCTGTTGCGAGCCGCTTCACAACAAGAGCTACATACTCAAGAAAATTCCGCGCCTGCGCCGCATCTCCATGAGTCCATTCGTTGACATTGAGAAAGGGGTTGAATGGCTTGGGCAGGACTACATCTTCTCCTACAAGCCCAACCCTTCGGTGTTTGCCTGGAACGAGTGGGACCCTGAGTTGGCGCGTAAAGACATCCGAAACGCGCTCGAAAAGACGAAGGGTTGTGTGGTTGAACTCATCATGAAGGACATCAGCACCTGCCGCCATGACCCGCCCCGCCTCTGGGAGTGGTGTGAGCTCGCGGTTGAGATGGCGGAGGAGTACGCGTGACATGGAATACAGTGACCGATATTTAGCATACATGGGGCTTGCGCCCAAGCGCATCCCGCATTGGGAACACTGGTCTTGCCCTGACGCAGAAACGTACCTGACGGGCATTGATTACTATGAGCATCCGCGGTTGTGTCGGTTGAAACTGCGTGAGCTCTATCCCCAACTTGGGCTCGGGATACCGGCGACAGACGACCCCAAGCCGCGTCCCAAGTTGGACTTGAATAACCAGAGCGTTCGTGTTGACGACAAAGGCAGGCATCACGTCCGATGGGGCGAGAGTGAAACTAGCATCTGGGATTGGGGGGAGCGATTCCATTCCACTGACGATGTTTTTGCGTTTTCACCGCTCGAACAGGGCGATTTTACCCACATCCCGGTTGTGGAGTCACGCGACTATTCGGACGAGGAAAAGCTTTACCAGATGTATCGCCGGGGCTATCCGGGGGAATGGGGGGATAAAGCCCCAGAAGGTTCGACAGCATCCGTCGGCTTCTACAACACAACCTTCATGTGGCCCCTGCTCACTTTTGGGTGGAACCTTTTCCTAGAAACCTGCCTGGACCCGCGTTTCGAGCGGATTATGGACGAGTTTGCTGAAATCAATCGGCGCGTATTCAGGACGTTTGCGCGGTTGCCCGTCAATTTTGTCATCTGTCACGACGATATCGTGACTTCCCGCGGGCCCGTGTGCTCGCCGGCGTGGATGCACAAATACGTTTTTCCGCGCTATGAGGAGTATTGGAGCCTGCTCAAGGCGGCTGGCAAAGAGGTTATTTTCATGGCGGATGGGTGTATGGATGCCTACGCCGATGACGTGTTTGCCTGCGGCGCGAGAGGGATTATCACGGAGCCGCATACGGACTTTAAGACGATTGCACGCAAGCACGAGAACTGTTTTCTCGCAGGCGAAGGCGACAATCGCATCCTCATGCGCAACAATCCGGAGGAGATTGAAGCGATGGTTGTGCGCATGGTCGAAACTGCAAAGATGACCGGCGGCTATATGATGTGCGTTGGCAATCATATCCCGTGGAACGTTTCGCCAGAGGGGATTAAGCGGTATCTGGATTTGGCCACTGAACTTGCGCGCCGGTCGTAGGTTGTCGAAGGGAGTGCCTCGCATTTTTAGTACAGCAGTTTTGAAAATCAAAACCCGATTAAAAGGAGGCTATCAAATGTCTGCGAATCGAAACACCCCAAAAGCAAACGTCCTAAAAGGGATGAATCGAAGGGAATTTATCAAAGGGGCTGCCCTCGGTTTAGCCGGGACAACGGTTGCGTTGAATTCATTTAACGCGCTGAAATCCGTGTGGGCAGCGGAGGACATCCATCCATCGGCTGCCAATTCAGCGAAAGTCTCGTTGATAAAAGGCGATGAGCGATATAGCAACGTATACAACGCCCTGAAGATGGTTGAGGGAGATATCAAACAGGGAATCGGGAATAAGCAAGTGGTCATTAAACCGAACTTTGTGGTGACAGATAACCAACTCGCCGCGACGCATGTGGATTGCATGACCGCTATTTTAGATATGTTGAAGCCGATTTATGACAAGCCGGTGTTCATCGCAGAATCTCCCGCCGATGGACCTGCGGCGCAAGGAAATTATGACAGGATGTCAACCCAAACATCCCAATTTCATCTTTTTTGACAATTTGTCGCTGGATTCAGTTCTTTTTACGGTGTTAGTGCCAAATTGACAGTCAAACTGCCCAGTTGGAGGAGCGTTTTTTGTCTCCTTGTCAATTGTCGTGCGAAGGAACAATCTTGTCCAAAAGCGACTTGAACTATGATATTGACACCTTCTTTCTGCCGTTGCCCCCAATCCTTCACTACTCTTTGCTGGTGGCATAAATCTTGCGCAAAGTTAAGAATTGACGGAAGAGAGTGCAATGTTGTTGTTAATTAGGACTTACGCAGTGATGGAGGATTTCGCGTCAAGTGGACAGCCCCGCTATGCGGGCTCTCGTCCCGATAGATCGGGCTCTCGCTTCGCTAGAGACTTCGCTAGAGACTTGCCCACTGAAGGAGCGGGCAAGCTGCCCGCTCTACGAGAGAATTTCCTTCGTCGGATGCGTAAGTCCTATTAATATCAATTCCAGATCTAAAGACAACACATAACGGGTTGATTCAGAATTGGTATAATCTATTTTTTCATTGACCCAGAGGATAAGCAATGGAACAGGAAACGGTAGCACCGAAAGCAGCGCCCAGATACTGGCGGCGGCCGCTTGATGAAGGTAAAGTAAAATCCCCCATCGGCGAGGTCATTATTCTCGATGAGCGGTGCAAAGGTTGTGGATGGTGCGTGGCGTTTTGCCCGCGGGAAGTCTTGCAGATGTCCACGAAGTTTACCTCCAAAGGGTATCACCCGCCGGAGGTGGTGAAGACGAGAGCGTGTGTGGATTGCCGACTCTGTGAGTTGATGTGTCCCGATTTTGCCATCTTCCTTAAGAGAACCCCGGATGAGGAGGCACTTTTATGATAACGTTTGATTTCGACAAGCTCAATCCGGCGGATATGGTCAAGGAAAGTGCTGCTCAGAAGGAAGTTCTTCCCGGTATTCTTCCGCCGGGCGCTCACTTCCTCAACGGAGATCAGGCCGCAGCGGAAGGTGGGATTGCGGCAAATGCGAGATTCTTCGCCGCGTACCCCATCACGCCGGCGACGGAGGTGGCGGAGACCTGCGCCGAGCGGTTCCCCGAATGCGGCGGCATGTTCATCCAGATGGAGGATGAACTGGGAGCGATGAACTGTGTTCTGGGTGGGGCATGGTCAGGCGCTAAAGCCATGACCTCTACATCGGGACCGGGGTTTTCACTGATGATGGAAAACCTTGGGCTGGGAATCATGTTGGAGACGCCATGTGTTCTGGTCAACGTGCAACGGGGCGGCCCTTCGACAGGTCTTCCGACGCTGGTCGGGCAGCAGGATATGATGCAAGCCCGCTGGGGCTCTCACGGCGACTACGAGATTATTGCCCTTTGTCCCGATTCACCGCAGGAGTGTTTCGACCTGATGATTCGCTGTTTCAATCTGTCGGAGCAATTTCGTACACCTGTCCTCCTCATGATGGACGAGATCGTTGGACACATGACGGAGAAGGTGTTCATCCCGCCCGCCGATGAAATTGAGATTATTCCCCGCCGATTGACCAAGGCTCCCAAGGGTGATTACTGGCCGTACGTTCCCGATGCGGATGGGGTGCCACCGATGGCGCACGCGGGCGACGGCTACCGGTACCATGTGACCGGGTTGACGCATGACTTCCGGGGCTACCCTGCCCTTGACGAAGAGACCCAGCATGAACTCCTCTGGAGACTGAAAAACAAGATTCTGAAGAACCAAGAAAAGATTACCTCTTATGAGATGGTGATGATGGATGACGCAGAAATCTGCCTTATCTCCTACGGGATCTCCTCACGAGTGGCACGCTCCGTGATAAACATTGCCAGAAACAATGGAATCAAGGCAGGGCTGTTGCGCCTCATTACGGTCTGGCCGTTTCCCGATGAGCTCGTTCATGAAGTGGCATCCCAGGTGAAGGCAATTGTGGTTCCAGAGATCAATATGGGTCAGATTGTCAGAGAGGTGCAGCGCGCCGCTGAGGGAAATGCCCGAGTCGTGTCTGTTCCACATGCGGGCGGAGGGCTACACAATGAACTGACTATCCTCAAAGCGATTCAGGAGGTATACCGGTAAGTCATTCAATCCTGTTATTTTAGGTGTTGTCTTGAAAAAGAGACTCAATCTCTATTACAAATTCTACTCTGTAAATTAGGTTTTAACTCATAAAGTAGAGCGAGTAGTTTGCTTGCTTCCAGCGATCTGGCAGATCGCTTTACAGTTCAAAATAGGACTGGTGTAATAAAGCACTAGCAGCAATTGTTATGGAACTGAGTGAAAAAGAAGAACCCTATGGGGAGCAATCACACCCTATGAATACCATCCTGAGGATGGACCGGATGCCCCATATCTGGTGCCCGGGGTGCGGGCTTGGCACCGTTATCTCCTGCTTCGCGGCGGCGGTAGAGGGGTGCAAAATAGATTATGACCGGTTAGTCGTTGTCTCCGGCATCGGTTGCACCGGTCGAGCGGCAGGATACCTCCATCTTGATAGCTACCACACCACACACGGCCGGGCAATCCCCTTCGCCACTGGACTTCATCTCGCAAACCCCGATCTGAAAGTTGTCGTGATCTCTGGTGATGGCGACCTAGTTGCTATCGGGGGGAACCACCTCATCCACGCGGCCAGGCGCAACCTTGATATAACCGTCATCTGTGTGAACAACTTCATCTACGGCATGACCGGCGGACAGGTCGCTCCCACGACCCCCGAAGGGATGAAGGCAACCACCAGTCCCTTTGGGTGCCTTGAACAGCCGTTCAACCTTCCCTATTTGGTCGCCTCCTCCGGCGCAACCTTCGTTGCCAGATGGACGACTATCGACGTCAGGCGGATGGTCGATACCTTCCAGAGAGCCTTCACTAAAAAAGGATTCAGCTTCGTTGAGATTATCTCTCCATGCCCAGAGCTCTACATGCGACGAAACAAGCTCGGCGATGGGCTCGCCATGATGCAGCAATTCCAGAGAGATCGCGTGATTCAGCACGGTGCAGACCCGAAGGATGCCGACATTGGAGCGTCGGGCAAGATCATTGTCGGAAGGTTTGTGGATATTGATCGCCCGACCTATCATGATGCGTACACGAAGATGTGCATCAGGATGCGGGAGGGAAAAAAGCCCCCCCAGCAGGACAAAGAGAAGCCTTCAAGTCCCAAGAAGGAGAGGGGCCCAAGCCTGAAGGAGGAGAAACGGGAAAAGGTGGACATGGCCGCCGCTGCCGCCAGGGGTGATTGAGAAGAACAGTTGAAAGGGATCAGAGAAAATTATGTTCATTCAATTAACTCGCCAATGTCACATTAGAAATGAGATCCAATTGTAGCCCAACTTTCTAAGTTGGCCCGCAAAGAAGAGGGTTCGCTCAAGCCAAGATAGAATCTTGGGCTACAGTGAAATGTGACATTGGCAAGTTCTCATTTTCATTGCACGCGCCTTTGGCAAAAGAAAAACTAACTTTATCGTCTCCTAAGGAGTAGATTCAATGACCATCGACACAATTGAGATAGCGGAAAGAGAGGCGACGGAGATTCACTTTTCCGGGTTCGGCGGGCAGGGTGTCATCCTGGCCGGCTATATCGCGGGAAAGGCGGCGGCGATCTTCGAGAATCGCCACGCCACGCTCACGAGATCGTTCGGACCGGAATCAAGAGGCGGCGCATGCTCGGCGAGCGTGGTCATTGCCGACCAGCGCGTTGATTACCCGCTCCTCCGCCACATGGATATCCTTATCACTATGTCACAAGCGGCTTACCTGAAGTTCATTGACGACCTCAAGCCCGGTGGAATACTCGTCTACGAGGAGGAGCTTGTTCGCGTGGAGAAGCCCAGGGAGGATGTCCGGTCGTATGCCATTCCTGCCACAAGGTTTGCGGAGGAGTTGGGGCGCAGGATTGTCTTGAACATTGTGATGCTTGGATTCTTCACCGCTGTCACCCACGCGGTTGGGGTGGACGAGATGCGCAAGGCGGTACTGGATTCTGTGCCCGCGGGCACAGAAAAGTTGAATCTCAGTGCCTTTGACAAAGGGTACGAGTATGGACTGAGCGTGTTAAACTAGAGACCGAGTTTTTGCCAAAAACTCGGTCTCTAACTTTCCCCTTTCCCCTTTTCTTCAAAGGGAGGTGACTGACATGGCTGAAAGTGAACGACCCAAAATTGGAGTTTTCGTTTGTGAATGCGGCAAAAACATCGCAGCGACTGTGGATTGTGATGCGGTCCGGGAGTATGCGGAAGGGCTCGATGGCGTGGTCTGTGCGGTCAAGAACAAGTACACCTGTTCCGATCCGGGGCAGAAAGAGGTCCAGAAATGGATCGATGCGGAAAAACTTGAACGGGTCGTGATCGCCGCCTGTAGCCCACGGCTACACGAACCGACCTTTCGTAACTGTGTGAAGCAGGTTGGGATGAACCCATATTTGATGGAGATGGCAAATATCCGCGAGCATTGTTCGTGGGTTCATCAGCGAGAGCCGGAAGCTGCCACTCAGAAGGCGAAGGATTTGATTCGGAGCGCCGTCGCACGCGCCCGTTTTCTTGAGGAGCAGGAAGAAACGGAGGTGAAGGTGACTCCCGCGGCGCTGGTCATCGGCGGAGGCATCGCCGGAATTCAGGCATCGCTCGATCTGGCGGATGCCGGCACGAAGGTTCATCTGGTTGAAAAAGAGCCGTCCATCGGTGGAATCATGGCACAGATTGACAAGACCTATCCCACCATGGACTGTTCGATATGAATACTCGGGCCAAAAATGATGGATGTCGGTCGACATCCCAACATTGAACTTCACGCTTACAGTGAAGTCGAATCAATCTCAGGATATATCGGGAACTTCAAAGCTCGCATCAAGAAGAAATCGCGTTTCGTCGACGCGGACGCATGTACCGCGTGCGGTGAGTGTGTAGAGGTCTGTCCGGTAGTCGCCCACGATGAGTACGAGCTCGGCCTTGCTTCCCGGAGAGCCATCTATCTCCCCTTCCCTCAAGCGGTACCGGCGGCTTACCTGATTGACAAAGAAAAGTGTCTGGGGATGAACCCGATCGCCTGCGGGAAGTGCGCGGCGGCGTGTGACAAAAAGTGCATCGACTACGACATGAAAGACGAAAGCATTGACCTTGATGTGGGTGCTGTCATCGTCGCCACAGGCGCTCAGGTTTTTGATCCGTCTGCCCTGGAGGAATACGGCTATCGGCGTTACCCAAACGTGATCACGAGTCTCGAATTTGAAAGGCTGGTGAATGCAGGCGGTCCAACGGAGGGCGAAATCCTCCGTTTTACAGACCTGAAGACGCCTGAGAAGATCGCTTTCATCCAGTGTGTCGGCTCGCGTTCCCCCCGAGATGGTCATCCCTACTGTAGCAACATCTGCTGCATGAACACCGTGAAGGACTCCTTGCTCCTCAAAGAACACTACCCCGACTGCGAGATTGATGTCTTTTACATCGACATTCGGGCGTTCGGTAAGGGGTTTGAGGATCTCTTCCAGCGCTCGAAAAGCCAAGGAGTCAGGTATCTCCGCGGGCTGCCCGGGCGCGTGAGGGAGCACCCTGAGACGCAAAATCTCCTCTTGCAGTGGGAGAACCAGGATAATGGAGGAAGGGTCGAGCAGAGAGAATATGAGTTGGTCGTCCTGGCGGTGGGGCTTGAGCCCAATGAGGGGAACGAGGCCATCCGCAGCATGCTCAGTCTCTCCAAAACATCGGACGGCTTCCTTCTGGAGAGTCATAACAAACTCAATCCCATCTCGGCACCCACAAGAGGGGTTTTCCTCGCTGGCTGTGTGGAATCGCCCAAGGATATCAGAGACAGCGTAACCCAGGCGGGCGCAGCGGCGGCAAAGGCTTCTCAGTTGTTGGGCTCTGGTAAGATCAAGATCGAAGCGATTACGGCATGGGTCAATCAAGAACTCTGCAACGCCTGTGGTTTGTGCGCTCAGGCGTGCCCCTACAATGCCATCACCGTTGACCAGAAAAAGAAGATCAAGGCGACGGTCATTGAGGCAGCTTGCTCCGGTTGCGGTAGCTGCGCCGCCACCTGCAACTACGGTGCAATCACCGCCCGCCACTTCACTGACCAGCAGATTGTCGCGCAAATCGACGCTATTCTGGCGGAAAACCCTCTGGAACGCATCCTCACCTTTGCCTGCAACTGGTGTTCCTACGCGGGCGGCGACTTCGCCGGAGTCAGCCGTATGCAGTACCCACCCAACGCCCGGATGATTCGCACGATGTGCAGTGCGAGAATCCGCCCGGACTTTATTATCCACGCCTTCCAGCAGGGAGCCCCGGTGGTGCTCGTCTCCGGATGTCACATCGGCGATTGCCATTACATCACCGCCAACCATTTCACGCTCGAACGCATGGAGCGGCTCTGGAAACGCCTGGAACGCAGGGGAGTCCGTAAAGAAAGGCTTCAACTCGAATGGATCAGCGCGGCGGAAGGGAAAAAGTTTCAGGAGGTCATGACCGAAATCGAAGCGATTCGCAAAACCGTGACGCCGGAAGAAATCGAGGCAACGAAGGCAGCGCTTGCGCGCGAGAAGATTCGGATAGGGGTCGAGTCGGTTGTCCCACCTCCTCCATCTCGCTCAATGTACGCTCAAGAAGGATTAAACCTGTGACCTTGATTGCTTGCTATAGGCGGCAACCATTTCATCTCCCCTGCTTGGCAGGACATAGAGGTGATAACTCTTAGGACTTACGCATTTATGGGTAAAGGGCGTGTAGAGTGGGCAGCTTTCCCACTTCAGCAACGGGCAGGCTGCCCGCTCTACGAAAGAGGTCCCTTCCATCACTGCGTAAATCCTAAACTCTCTATAACGAGACAATTTGATTATGACGCTCAAGGAAATCGTAACCATTGTGGGAGGAAAGGTTCTGAGTGGGTCAGAGCTCCTGGAGCTTGATGCGTATGAATCATGAAGCTAGAGACCATCATCGAAAGTTTGAGTCTTGAGGTAAAAACTGCCGGAGGGGATTTGACCCAGGAGGTCACGGGGGGTTACGTGAGTGACCTGTTAAGCGATGTCATAGCGAATGCCAAAGCGGGGAATCTCTGGGTAACTCTCCAGGTGCATCCCAACATCGTGGCGGTCGCTTCCCTGAAAGAACTGTCCGGTATTGTGCTGGTCAACAGTCGCCAGCCTGAAGTGGAAACTCTGGATAGGGCGAATGAGGAGGGCATCCCCATCCTCACTACAGAAAGGCGGACGTTTGACCTGGTGGGAGAACTGTACAAGTTGGTTAAGGGAAAATGAGGGGCTTCGCGATGGAAGAGCTGTCGTTACACATCTTGGACATTGTGGAAAATAGCCTCCGGGCTGGCGCGAAAACGGTAGAAGTTCAGATCAACGAAGACCGGAAGCGGGATGTCTTGGAAATCGAGATACGGGACGACGGCGGGGGCATGGATGCATCGACAGTGGAAAAGGCGACTGACCCCTTTTTCACCACGAAATCCGTTCGGAGAGTTGGGTTGGGGCTTTCCCTGTTTGAGGGTGCGGCGAGAAGAGCCGGGGGAGAATTATCCCTTTCTTCAAAGCCGGGAGAAGGAACCACAGTAAAGGCGACCTTTCAACATAGCCACATCGATCGGCAACCCCTTGGCGACATGGCTAAAACGCTGACGACGTTGATAATCTCCAATCTGGCTGTTCATTTTCGGTATATTCACCGGGAAAATGGTTGTGAGTACCAGATTGATTCCAAACAGTTGATGGACGGTTCATGGAAGGAACCTGCTATCTAAAATTTAGGTGCTTAACTTGATTTCGCGAGGGAAAAGATGGCCAAACTAACCGTTGAAGACCTGCAAAAAATCAAAGAGAGGGCGCGGAGAACCACCCTCCTTAGAGAGGGAGCTGGCCGGGCAAAAGTCACCGTTCACATGGGGACCTGCGGCATCGCGGCGGGCGCGCGAAACATCATGGACGCCTTACTGGAGGCCATGGAAGCGCAGGATGTAACGGATGTCATTCTGACCACCTCCGGCTGCGCCGGGCTTTGCAGCCGTGAGCCAATGGCCACCGTAGAACGGGTCGGCGAGGCTCCTGTGAAATACATCGAACTGACAGAGAATAAAATTCGCAAAGTGTTTATGGAACACGTCATGGGAGGGCGTATTGTCACCGAATACGCCCTGGCGTTGGGAAGTGAACAGACGCACTGATTAGGAGGGGAAGGAAGGGAAGAAGGGAAGGAAAGAAAGGAGAGCAGAATGATGGATGCTAAACTTGAAATTCGGAAGAACAAAAATAGAGGGTATAGGAAGTTACGGGCATGGCAAAAGGCGATTGAACTGTATCGATTGATTTGTGAAAAGGTGAAAGAGATTCCAGGTAACCCCTATCGCCTCATCGATCAGATCATGGAAGCCACTTCCTCTATTTCTGCTAACATTGCTGAAGGTCACTGTCGCCGAAGCCAGAAAGAATACCTTTATTTCCTAAACATTGCGCTCGGTTCATCAGGTGAAGTCTATTCTCGTTGTTATGCTTGCTACAGAGGGGGACAATGGAGTGAAAAGACCTTTGATGAAATTGACGCCACCCACTATGCGATGGAAGGCGATCTGCTAGGGCTGGTTGAATCGATTCAGCGAAAACCGGTAGAAGAATGGGAAGATAGTTTCGTCCGAGAGAATGGTATTGAGTATCTCTCTTCTGAAAAAAAATTCTACCCCGAGGAATTAGTAGTTAATACGGAAAGTTTGGAGGAATAGTTTTCTTCCCTTCCTTCCATTCTTCCTTTCCTTCTGCTCAAAAAGTCAGTCAAGACGGAAGATTTGGAAGGAAGGATGGATGGAAGGATGGATGGAAGAAAGGATGGAAGGAAGGATGGAAGGAAAGTTCCTTCCCTTCTTCCCTTCCTTCCTTCCCTTCCTTCCCTTCCTTCCATTCTTCCATTCCACCCCATTGAGAGTCAATATCAAAAGATAAACTTTAATCTTGAAGTTACAAAGATTTCAGAAGGGGGGTTAGGCATTGAAACCCTATCGTGCAAATATAATGATGTGTGCTGGAACAGGCTGCGTCTCCAACCGCTCTTTTCAGATTAAGGAAGCACTGCTCCAGGAGCTCGAAAAGCAGGGGTTAGCGGCTGAGATCCAGGTCATCTCGACCGGGTGCAACGGTTTCTGCGCCGAGGGCCCCCTGATGGTGGTGCAACCAGATGGGGTTTTCTACCGGAAATTAACGGAGAAAAACATCCCCCACTTGGTCGAAGAGCATTTTCTCAAAGGACGGCCGGTTGAAAGGTTCATGTACACCCCGCCGGAAGAGGAAATGCCCCTCCCCAGGATGTCAGATATCGATTTCTTCAAGCACCAGCGGCTGATCGTTCTGCGAAACCGTGGTCTGATCGATCCAGAGAATATTGATGAGTACATCGGTCGGGATGGATATGAAGGACTGGCGAAGGCGCTGCTTGAGATGACGCCTGAAGATATCATCGAAGAGGTGAAGAAAGCCGGGATACGGGGACGCGGTGGAGCCGGTTTCCCAACGGGGGTGAAGTGGGAGTTCTGCTATAAGGAGCCCGGAGACGAGAAGTACCTCATCTGCAATGCTGATGAGGGAGACCCCGGGGCGTTTATGGATCGAAGCGTCCTGGAGGCTGACCCGCACGCCGTTCTGGAGGGCATGACCATCGCTGGCAAAGCGATCGGCGCGTCTGAAGGCGTCGTCTATGTGAGGGACGAATACCCGCTGGCACTGAAGCGTCTAAAGATCGCTATCACGCAAGCGGAGGCGTATGGCCTACTCGGCGACGACATCCTGGGAAGTGGACATAACTTCTGGGTAAAGGTCGTGCGAGGGGGCGGTGCTTTTGTCTGCGGTGAGGAGACAGCACTGATCGCCTCGCTCGAAGGATACCCCGGAAGGCCCCGTCCACGTCCTCCGTTCCCCGCGCAGAAGGGTTTGTGGGATAAACCAACAACGATCAACAACGTGGAGACGCTGGCAAACGTCCCGTCCATCATCCGCAACGGCGGCGATTGGTATGCGGCAATCGGGACCAACACCTCAAAGGGAACTAAGGTATTCTCTCTCGTGGGGAAGGTAAACAACACGGGGCTCGTCGAAGTTCCCATGGGGACCACGCTCCGCCGAATCATCTTCGACATCGGGGGTGGCATCCCGAAGGGCAAGAAATTCAAGGCGGTCCAGTCGGGCGGACCTTCGGGAGGGTGTATCCCGGAGCACCTAATCGATCTCCCGGTGGACTATGAGGAGCTGACCAAAGCGGGCGCAATCATGGGTTCTGGCGGCCTGATCGTCATGGACGAAGCCTCGTGCATGGTGGATGTCGCCCGCTATTTCCTCAACTTCCTGATGGAAGAATCGTGTGGGAAATGCACCCCCTGCCGGGAGGGTATCCTTCGGAT
This sequence comes from uncultured bacterium, assembly GCA_964577695.1. Classification (GTDB taxonomy): domain Bacteria; phylum Poribacteria; class WGA-4E; order WGA-4E; family PCPOR2b; genus CAZOAL01. The sequence continues at coordinate 67,090 of CAZOAL010000006.1, forward strand.
GCACGAAATCCTGACGGATATCACCGATGGAGTCGGTACGCCGGAACAGCTCGAACTTCTGGAAGAACTCGCCCTCGTCGTGAAGGACGCGTCGCTGTGCGCGCTCGGCGGCACAGCGCCCAACCCGGTGCTCACCACCCTTCGCTACTTCCGCCACGAGTACGAGGCGCATATCAATGAGGGACGGTGCCCCGCCGGCGTATGCCGCAACCTGATTACGTACAGCATCGACCCGTTGCTCTGCACGGGGTGCCTGGCTTGCCAGAGGGTATGTCCTGCGGAAGCCGTCACGGGGGAGAAACAGAAGCCGCACTGGATAAACGTCGAACTGTGCATCAAATGCGGGGCATGTCAGGAGAGTTGCAATTTCGACGCCGTCAAGGTTGCCTAGGTGAACCAATCGGCTGCAAACTCAAGCGGAAATGAAAGGGAAAAAATATGAATCTGGAACTCATCGACGAAATTATGAGAGACCACAACTACGAGGCATCCGGGGTGATTGCGATGCTCCAAGATATCCAGAAGGACGCACGATACCTTCCGCAGAGTGAGCTGCGAATTCTTGCAGAGCGGGTTGGAATGCCTGCCAGCAGAGTCTATTCTCTGGCGACTTTTTACAAAAGCTTCAGCCTCAAACCGCGCGGAAAGCACTTGGTGAAAGTCTGCCTTGGCACCGCCTGCCATGTGAAAGGGGGTGCAAGAATCATGGACAAGTTTTGCCGAGACCTCGAAACGGCATCTGGGGAAATGACCCAAGACGGCAAGTTCACTGTTGAGCCCGTCCGTTGCGTCGGGTGTTGCGGTCTAGCCCCGGTTGTCGTGATTGATGAGGATTTCTACGGCGAGATGGAGCAACGGAAGATTCCCAGAACGCTACGGAAATATGTGTGAGGCGTGAAACGTGAAACGTAAAACGTGAAGAAAGTAAATGAGTTAATGAAGTAAATGATTTATGTCGTATTCAGACCGTTGCATTTACCCATTTTAGGAGAGACTGATTGTGGCTAAGATGATTATAGACGACAAAGAAGTGGAAGCCCGGGATGGGCTCACCTTACTTGATGTTTTTCGCAAGATCGGCGTAAACGTTCCAACGCTTTGCCATCATGAGGCGGTCTCTCCTTACGGTGCGTGCCGTCTCTGCCTGGTGGAGGTGACCATGGGGCGGCGGAATATGCTGGCGGCTTCCTGTCTCTATCCGGTCACCGAAGGGATTATCGTGAAGACGGATTCCGAGAGAGTGTTGAGGGCGCGACGGATGGTTGCGGAACTCTTACTCGCCCGTAGCCCGAATGTGCCCTATATTCAGCAAATCGCGAGGGAACAGGGCATCACGGAGCCACGGTTCAAAAAGAGGGACGAGCGGTGTGTCCTCTGTGGACTCTGTGTCAGAGGGTGCAGGGAGATTGCAGGGGTTGGGGCAATTGACTTCTCCAACCGTGGGGTCTACATGGAGGTTGTGACCTCGTTCAAGATACTGTCCGAAGCCTGCGTAGGCTGTACCACCTGTGTATACCTCTGTCCCACCGATGCCATCTGGTCGGGAGATATTCGCGAGTTGAGCTTTGCGAAATCCTCGAACGGCGATCAGGGGCTGGTAACACCACATTATTTAGACGAGAGCATGCCCCGCCCTATCGTGGGTGTGACATGTACTCTCGGTGCTGGATACATGAATCCGAGATTCCAAGAAATCGAGGCAAGTGGACCATGAAACTTGGATTGAATAGACAAAACAATATCGACATCAATGAACCGCGAATCGGTGCTTTTATATGTGACTGCGGTGGTGAAATACCTCGTGCCTTGTCGGTCGATGACATTCGGCAGCGGATCTCACGCCTGCCGGCCGTCGCCCTCGTGGAAAGCATCCCGTATGGCTGTAGTCCGGATGGGGAGGAGACCATCCGGCAACGCATCCAGAGTGAGTCCCTCAATCGCGTGGTGCTTCTCGGGTGCTCTCCCCGCATCATGGAGAAGCGGTTCCGGGGGGTTTGCGCTGAGGCGGGATTGAATCCATCCCTTTTAGAAATCGTCAACATCAGGGATGGCTGTGCGCGGGCCCAATATGACGATCGCCGTCTCGCGGAGAAGAAAGCGTGGGACCTCATCCGGGTGGGCATTGCGAGAGCCCGTCATCTGAGGCCGGTGGAGACCGTGCGTACCGAAATCCATCCGGAGGTCGCTGTGATCGGGGGCGGAATCGCAGGAATGACCGCAGCGCTCTCCCTGGCCGAGCGAGGAATCGAGGTGAAATTAGTAGAAAAAGAAGCGGATTTGGGAGGGACAACCTGGAAGCACTCCCCCGCCCGCGGGGGGGAGAATGAAGACTCCTTTGGTCCCCCCCGTGGACGGGGGGGGTGTATGTTCCCATCGCTGGAGAACGGGGCGGAGATTGCCGAGAAGTTGGCGGCAAAGGTACGGACTTCCCCAAACATCGAGGTCCTGACCCATGCGGAACCGGTGTGCTTATCCGGGGCTTATGGACGCTATGAGATCGAACTCAAGTTGAAGCGAAGCGGAAATCCCGAGCTATCGGGGAGCGGGGAAGGGACTGAAAAGATAAAGGCCGGTGCAATCCTCCTGGCGGTGGGGGCGCAGGAACTGAAACCGAAAGGGCATTACGGATACGGGGAAAATGGCAAGGTCATCACGCAGCTTGAGCTCGAAGATAAGCTTTCGGAAGGGCTTGAGCGCTCCGAGGTAGAGAACGTTGTCATGATTCAGTGCGTCGGAGCGCGGAACGAGGAACGTCCGTACTGCGGGAGAATCTGCTGCATGACGGCAGTACACAACGCAATTCTGCTGAAGAAGAAAAAACCGGAGCTTGCCGTCACCATCCTGTACAGGGATATCCCCGCAGAACCGGGACCCGACAGAAGTACCCTGGACGAAGCGCGTGAACTGGGTGTCAAATTCCTGCGCTTTGCTCAAGCATCCCCACCGGAGGTGACTCCGTCGGCTGTGGTGGGGGTAGAGCGAGCCGCTGGCTCGTTGCCAACGGGCGAGCCGCCCGCTCGTACTATGCCATTCGAGTTGCCCTACGAGCTGGTGGTCATTTCGACCCCCCTGGTTCCCCACGAGTCTTCCCAAGCACTTGCGCGAGTCTTTCGGATTCCGGTCGATTCGTTTGGGTTTTTCCCAGATGCCCTGCCCAACCTGAAGCCCCATCAGTACACCGAACCTTGCATCCGCGTGGTGGGAAGTGCGCACTGGCCATGCTCCGTCTCTGAAGCCATGTACCAGGCTTACGGGGGAGCGGCGCACATTGCTTCCCTTATCCATCGGCGAGAGATACTCTCGACTCACGCCACCGCCGACGTCAATATCGAGGCGTGCCGGGGGTGCGCCACCTGCATTGAATGGTGCCCGTTCGATGTTCCTATGATGCAAGATAGGGTTGGAAGTGTCCCCGTTTCCTTCATTGATCCCTTCCTTTGCACCGGGTGCGGTTCGTGCGTTGCCCACTGTCCCTCCGGTGCATTAAAGATTGAAAACCTTGAGGACAAGGCCTTCTACAGCATGCTCGAGGCCGGGCTCTCAGATCAAAATGGATCAGGCCCCAAGGCTATCGCTTTTCTGTGCGACTGGAGCGGCTACGCCGCCGCTGACCTGGCCGGTACCAAGAGAAGGAGCCTCCCTCCCCAAGTCATCCCTATCCGCATCCCGTGCGCGGGCCGAATCTCCACGGGGCTCATCCTCCATGCGTTTTCTCTTGGGGCGGCCGGCGTTCTCGTATGCACCTGTGAAGACGGCGATTGCCACTATCTGAGCGGAAATACAAATTGTGCGGCGGTTGCAGCCGATACCGCAGACCTGCTGAATCTATTCGGAATTGAAAAAGCAAGATTTCAAATGGCGCGCGTCAACCCCGTGGATGTCGAAGCTTTTTGCCAAACCCTTGAGGATTTCGTGTCGGAAATAAGAGCACTTTAGTAACGGGGAAAGGGTTCTTAACCATAGAGGGAAAAGGCAGGGGTGTGAAATACTTTCCTAAAAAGTAAACGATTAGGTAAACGATTAGGTAAACGATTCTTCTATAAGTGTCAATGTGGAGATAGGTAGTGGCTTGTCGCCCAATATTTGACCAACTTGTACTGGAACCACATGCCATTGGCAAAATCTATGCTGAGGTGAATTAACGTCAACTACCCCGCCCTGAAGGACGGGGCTTGTGAAAACAAGCCAGGTTGACCAGAGAAAGCCGTAATCAACCGGCTACGTTTGCAACAGGTCGTTAAGACCCACTCCGGGATGCTTCCTTAGTCCCGGACACTGGAAGCCCCGGATCACGCTGACGAAAGGCAAAGCGTCGAAGGTTCATGTCGCTGTCGCAAGACAGGAGCCGGTTGTAGACATTCTCGAAGGGAGACAGCCGCAAGGCTGCGTTACAAGACCCGTAAGGGTAACTATTGAGGAGAGACTGCATGGCAGTATTTGTGTTAGACAGAAACCAGCGGCCCCTGATGCCCTGCACGGAAAAGCGCGCCAGACTGCTGTTGAGTCGGGGGCGGGCTGTCGTGCATAAGCGCTTTCCGTTCGCTATCCGGTTGAAAGACCGGCTGGCGCAGGACTCGCTCTGTCAGCCGGTTCGCGTCAAGTTAGACCCCGGCAGCAAGACGACCGGCATCGCGGTCACGCGAGACACTGACGCCGCAGACCGCACGGAGACTGTGCTGTTTCTGGCTGAACTGAATCATCGAGGTGCTGCAATCAAATCCGCACTGGATTCACGCCGTGCCATGCGTCGAACCCGCCGCAATCGCAAGACCCGCTACCGTGCGCCTCGTTTCGACAATCGCACTCGCCCTGCTGGATGGCTTGCGCCCTCGTTGCAGCATCGCGTCGATACCACTGTGTCTTGGGTATCGAGACTGTTGAAACTCGCACCCATCAGGTCAATCAGTCAGGAGCTTGTCAGGTTTGACATGCAGGTCATGCAAACCCCTGAAATCTCCGGCGTGGAGTATCAGCAGGGCGAACTGCAAGGTTACGAAGTCAGGGAATACCTGCTGGAGAAGTTCAACCGTTGCTGCACCTACTGCGGCGCGACATACGTCCCGCTGGAAGTGGAACATGTAACAGCGAAAAGCAAGGACGGCAGCAATCGTGTCAGTAACCTTTGCCTTTCTTGCCGAACATGCAACGAAGCCAAGGGTACGTTGCCCATCGAGGTGTTTCTGGCGAAGAAGCCGGAACTTCTCGCTAAGATCCAGCGCCAGCTAAAAGCCCCACTCAAAGACGCCGCCGCCGTCAACGCGACCCGCTGGGCGCTGGCAAACGCCTTGAGGACTTTCGGCTTGCCTTTGGAACTGGCGTCAGGTGGGCGAACCAAATTCAACCGCAGACGCCTTGGAGTACCTAAAACACACGCACTGGATGCGGCCTGCGTCGGCGCGACCGACTCGCTAAGCCACTGGAATCTGCCAACGCTCAGTATCAAGTGTACAGGTCGCGGCAGCTACCAGCGAACGCGCCTGAACAAGTACGGCTTTCCGCGTGGTTATCTGATGCGACAGAAGCAGGTTAAAGGCTTCCAGACTGGCGATCAGGTGGTTGCCACGGTGCCGAACGGTCTGAAAGCCGGAGTACATACAGGCCGTGTAGCGGTTAGAGCGACCGGTAGTTTTAACGTGCAAACGTCAACCGGCGCTGTGCAGGGCATTAGCTACAAACATTGCAGACGGGTATCCCGTGCCGATGGCTATGGGTACGTTCAACAACCGAAGATAGCACTGGAAACAGGAGGAAGCGAGACCCGGGCAGCCTGAAGGCTGCGCGCTATCCCTCCCCGCCCTGAAGGACGGGGTCTCTCGCGCAATATGGATGAACAACCTTCAGAATATACTGCAAACCAGCCGGGCATACAACTGCTTCAATTGCGGAAAGTGTACCGCCAATTGCCCGCTCTCCATCGTCGGCTCCTCCTACTCGCCCAGGAAAACCGTGAATCGCGTTGTCATGGGATGGTCTGGAGATAACCTCAACGGAGACAATATATGGTCCTGCCTTACCTGTAAGGATTGTGAATCGGTTTGTCCCATGATGGTCGATTACACCGGCTTCGTGCGGCAAGTGAGGGGAACAGAGCAGAAAGCGGACGGAGGAGCCCGTTGCTCACACCAGGCAATTTTCAGCCTCCTTCCCAAACTTCAGGAATCCTCCCGTCTGAAGCAGAATCGACTGGGATGGATACCTCCGGATCTGAAGGTCTCCCGAGAGGGTGAACTCGTTCTCTTTGTGGGGTGCGCCCCATACTACGATCTCGTCTTCTCCGGCCTTGGTGTTTCAAGCACGGCCAGCGCGAGGGGGGCAATCGCCATCCTGAACAGGCTTGGCGTGGAGCCAGCAGTACTGGCCGACGAGCGCTGCTGCGGCCATGATCGGTATTGGAGTGGCGACATGGATGGGTTCAGGCAGTTAGCGGAACGGAATGTAGAACTTCTCAGGGGTGCAGGCGCAAAAACGGTGCTGACCACCTGTCCTGAATGCTACCTTGCGCTGAAGGAGCACTACCCATCCGTCCTGGGCGAAGTGCCGTTCGAGGTTAAGCACTTCTATGATTTCCTTCTTGATAGGCGGGATGAGATTGAATTCAAGAAGGAGGGGAAACCAGTAACCTTTCATGACCCATGCCGCCTTTCCAAGCACCTCGGTGCCTTCGATTCACCGAGGGAGCTCATGGCTCTAGCCGGGGGTGAACTCAGGGAGATGCCAAGGAGCGGGAAGGATTCAGTCTGTTGCGGTACGCCCGGCTGGAATAATTGTGGGCTCGCCTCCAAGCGCATTCAGAAAGAGCGACTTGAGGAAGCCGCTGCCACGGGAGCAAAAACTCTCGTCACTGCATGTCCCAAGTGCTTGATTCATCTGTCGTGCGCCAAAAAGGATGAGGCCACCGACCTTGAAATTCTGGATTTGACTGACCTACTGTCGAGGTCCCTCCCCGAAAATTCCTGACCCCCCTGAGGCGTCGAAGTGCTGGCCACTGGACCCGCTACGACTGGGCTCTCGGCTTACCCACACCATATTCGAGCCCCAAAAAAACAGGGAATTTTGCTTCGCTCACCCTGTCCTATTACCTCTGCTTCAGCCACCCATTGAAAAATCGGTATAGCCACTATCCCAAGTCCACTTTAGCATTGACATTATCTGTATTTTCGAGTAAAGTTTAACTCGCCAATGTCACATTAGACATTCGATCCAATTGTAGCCCAACTTTCTAAGTTGGCCGGCAGAACCAATGATTGGCTCAAACCAAGATAGAATCTTGGGCTACGGTGAAATGTGACATTGGCGAATTAATACCAATTTGCAATCTAAAAATTAACTCTTGCTCCCGATGGATTGACAAATCCATCGGATTGGGGCCCCGCTTTGCGGGGTCTCGCTTCGCTAGAGACTTGGATTTGGCAATCCAAGCCGAGCAGACATATTACTTTCTGAAATGCAATTTGGTATAAAATGAACCATCCCAACATCTGAGTTCCGAAAGGATGAACACGATGATACACAAGATTGAAAACGCAATCGAATTGCCGATTGATCATGCTGTAGTGACGCTGACACTCAGACCGGAGATTGCGAATCTGCGGGATGCCGCGCTGAAAGAGCAGCGCTCCGGAATACACGGCATTCTGACGCTGCCCACTATCGATGCCCAAACCTGGTCTGAGCGTTCAGATGGTGAGGATTGGCTGATTTGGCGAGCGAGGCGGACAGCGGAGAGACTCAAGGCGATGCCGATTGACCTCTCTCCGGGCGAGCGCATCGTTGGAATGCCCGAACTTCGTCCGCCAACCCCGAAAGAGATTCAGGAGAGAGAAAGGGTTCAGGATATTCTCAAATCGATTCCGCCCTTCCCCGGCGGGGACGCGGGACACTTTCATCCGGATTATGAAAAACTCTTTCGGATCGGGATACGAGGGATTCGCGAAGAGATTCAATTCCGGCTGGATACTTCGACGATAGAGGAGCAACGGACATTTTACTGCGCTTGTGACATCGCTATCGATGGGCTGTCCGAATATGCGAGGCGAGTTGCCGACGCCTGTGAACGTGCCGCCACTGCTTCCTCCCCCCTGCCCGCGGGGGGGACCGAGGGGGGGGGAAACGAGGGGGCGGATGATGCCACCGAGTGGCGTAAACTTGCGCAAATCTGCCGACATGTTTCGACGGAGCCGCCGTCAACCTTCCACGAGGCGATCGAGCTGATGTACCTGACCATCATCGGGCTCTGGTTCGGAGAAGACCACGGACTCACAACGCCCGGTCGGATGGACCAGACCTTGCGCCCATTTTATGAGGCAGACCAGGCCGCAGGCCGCATCACGCGGGAGGACGCGCTGGAGCTGATCTGCTGCCTTTATATCCAGCTCAATATGATTCTGGGGGCGGGCTCTGCGGAATCTGTGATGGTCGGCGGACGCGACAGGAACGGGAACGATGTAACGAACGAACTGACCTACTTATGCCTTGCTGCTCGTTTAGCAACGCAGCTTGTATATCCCACAGTCGGGCTGGCGTGGCACGAGGGCACGCCCTCAGAGCTAACCGATTTCGCCTGTCGGATGCTCCGCACGGGCATCGGGGACCCCGCGTTTTTCAATGATACGCTCATCGCATCAGGGTTGCGTGACCACGGTGTCTCCGAGGCGGACTCGTACAACTACATGAACTCAACCTGCGTCGAGATTAAGGTCGTCGGTGCCTCCAATATGTGGGTGACCGCGCCGTACTTCAACTGTCCGAAAGCCCTTCTGGAAGTGATGGATGGGGTCTCGGATGGGGCAATATCCGAGCCCGCCACGTTCAATGAACTTAACTCACTCGTTAAGGAACGTCTCGCCATGACCGTGCGAGACGCTGCTGAGAACCTCGACCGCGTCTGGCATCGTCGAGCGGAAACTGGCTGTTTCCCCCTCGCCAGTTGTCTCATCAATGACTGTCTCGAAAGAGGGCTAGATTTCGATCGGGGCGGTGCCAGGTACAATTGGGTTGAAAACTCCTTCGTGGGGCTTGCCAACCTGGTGGATAGTCTCATGGCGCTCAAGCGTCTTGTCTATGAATCAAAAGAGCTCTCCCTCCGTAGGTTCCAGGAGATGACTCAAGTCAACTATGAAGGCCACGAACCTCTCCGTCAGCGTCTATTGAATCGCCTCCCGCACTACGGCAACGACAACGACGAACCCGACAAACTCGCTGTCGAATGGGCGGAGTTTCTCGAAAAAACCACAGCGTCGAACATCGTTGGTTTGCATCCTTATGTCCCCGGCTTTTTCTGCTGGGTCATGCACGAACGATTCGGTTCTACTACCGGTGCCACGCCTGACGGACGGAGAGCCGGATTCCCTCTCGCTGACGGGGCAGGTGCTGTTCAAGGACGTGAGAAGCGCGGTCCCACAGCGTCGGTAATCTCCACTACCAAATGGAACCACCAGAAGGCAATCGGTGGGCTGGTGCATAATGTGAAATTCTCAACACATACGCTGAGAACAGACGAAGGACTCAAAGCGCTCAGGAATCTGATCGAAACCTACCTCAGGCGAGGCGGGTTCGAGATTCAAGTGAATGTCATCAGCGCTGACGTTTTGCGGGAGGCACAGGTCCACCCTGAGAATTACGCTGACCTGCTGGTCCGAGTGGCAGGCTACTCAGACTACTTCGTGCACTTGAATCCGAATATGCAGGCTGAGGTCATTGCAAGAACGGAGCATGCGTTTGTGTAACTCATTGAGGGATGGTCATTATTCCCAGGGGAGGCAGTCGTAGCCCAAGATTCTATCTTGGTCCTGGCGCAAGGGGCCAAGATAGAATCTTAGGCTACAACTCAATCCGTAAGTAATTATGACCAACCCTCAACTCATTTTTAAACCATACATTGAGGCTTCGCAGACTTCCGAAGTCTCCGAGACTTCGGAAGTCTAAAAATGTAAACCTTAATATTGAACTTAGTTAATGCTCCATCCCCCAATCAAAGTTCTCCTGAACGGAGTGAAGGCTCTCCTCTTCAGGTCAAAGGAGCCGATAATATGTCACAAACGTTCGATGCAATCATCATCGGGGCGGGAATTATGGGGTGCAGCACTGCTTTTCAACTGGCGCGACGTGGGTTGAAGGTCGCCGTGCTGGAGAAGGGGAGTATTGGTGCCGGCTCGACCGGCAAATCGTCGGCAATCATTCGTCAGCACTATTCAAACGAACTGACTGCCCGAATGGTGCTCTATAGTCTGCGTGTTTTTCAGAATTTTGAAGAACAGGTGGGCGGGGAGTGCGGCTTCACAAAGACCGGATTCGTGGCAGTGGTGGCGGCCAAAGATTACGCCGGGCTCGAGGCGAATGTGGCTTTACAGCGTCGGGGCGGCATCCAGACGGAATTGCTTTCGCCGGAAGCCCTGCGCGACATGATGCCCGGCGTGGAAATGGCAGACCTCGTCGCTGCTGCCTACGAGCCGGAGAGTGGATACGCCGAGCCCAACCTGACCGTAAATGCCTATGCGAATGCGGCACGCCAGCTTGGCGCAAAATTTTTCCTAGATACCCAAGTGATCGGGGTCCGCTTTGCATCTGGCAAAGTGGTCGGAGTCGATACACCGCACGAAAAATTCGACGCGCCGTTTGCCTTGAATTGTGCGGGTCCATGGGGGGCGCGCGTGGCAAAAATGGTCGGGATAAAGGTGCCTATCAACGCCCCGATCTGTCGGGGTGGCTTTCTTCCGCCGCCCCCCTGGGCACGAAGCTCCCCACCCTGTCGTCGTCGATTTCATCCACGCCAGCTACTTCCGCTCTGAAACTGGGGGGCTCACCCTGGCAGGCTTAGTTGACCCCGCTGAAGCCAATGCCCTTGTCAACCCGGACCATTACAACGAACAAATCGGTTCCGATTTTGTGCTGGATGTCGGTGAGCGACTCGTCCGCCGCTATCCGGCCATGGAACTGAGCCAGAGTACCGGGGGATACGCCGGACTCTATGCGGTTACGCCCGACTGGCATCCGGTGGTGGATGAGCTCCCAGCCGGCAGCGGTTTCTTCATTTGTGCTGGGTTCAGTGGGCACGGTTTCAAACTGGGGCCGGCAGTCGGGGTCATGGCCGCCGATATGCTCACCGGACAAAGCAGGACAGAATTTGACCCGCACCTTTTTCGTTTCAATCGCTACGCAGAAGACGCCCCGGTTCGAGGGCAGTATGAGTACAGCATTGCTGGATGATAATATTGAAAGTTAGTTCAAGGGGGTGACGACAATGGATTTTGAACTCAACGAAGAACACAAAATGACCCGGAAGATGGTGTATGATTTTGCTCGCCAGGAAATCATGCCCATCATCAAAGAACATGACCGAAAGGGTACATTTCCATACGAACTGACCCCTAAACTGGCTGCCCAAGGTTTTTTGGGCGTCTGTCTGCCGGTACGCTACGGCGGAGCGGGCATGGACTATACTTCCCTGGGCATTGTTTCGGAGGGGCTGGAATGGGCAGATTCCTCCGTTCGAGAGACAATTGCCGTCCATTTGGGATTACACGCCTTGCCTATCTTTCAATGGGGAACAGAAGGGCAAAAGCAGACATTTTTGCCGTCCCTGGCCACCGGTCAACATATCGGCTGTTTTGGCTTAACCGAGCCTGGAGCCGGCTCTGATGTTGCCGGAATGAATAGCCGCGCCCGTAAAGAAGGCGACTACTATATTTTGAATGGCGAAAAAATGTGGATTACCCTGGCGGATGTCGCCGACCGCCTGCTGGTTTTCGCCAAAACCGAGCCTGATAAGGGGACACGCGGCATCACCGCCTTTATTCTCGAACGCGGCTGGTCGGGGTTGACAACCGGCACGATTGAGGGTAAAATGGGGGTGCGGGCGAGTAATACCGGCTGGATAAATATGGAGAACGTGCACGTACCCGAAATCCACCGTTTAGGGGGAGAGGGCGATGGGTTTAAGATTGCCATGAGCGCCCTGGACATCGGGCGTTACACAGTTGCCGCCGGGGCGGTGGGGCTGATGAAATCCTGCATGGAGGAGTCCGTTCGGTATGCTGGCGAGCGCAGAACCTTCGGCAAACCCATTGCCGAGCACCAACTGGTGCAACAGATGATAGCGTTGATGCAGCAGCGCATTGACCTTGGCGAGTTGCTGGTGCACAAAGTGGGCTGGCTGAAAAACAAAGGGGTCCGCAACACCCGTGAAACCAGCATGGCAAAGTGGTACTGCACTGAAGCAGCGAATGCCACTGCCAATGACGCCGTGCAAATTTTCGGTGCTTACGGCTACTCCGATGAGTACAACGTCGAGCGCCACCTCCGCAACAGCAAGAGCGCCGTGATTTATGAAGGCACCTCTCAGGTCCATCAACTCATGCAAGCCGATTATGCCCTGGGCTTTCGCGAGGACAAGCCCTTGCGTTGCGAATTGCCGGCGTATGAACCGGAATATTGGCAAGCGGAAGCGTGAGCGTTCAGGAAGTAGAGCGGGGCCGCTTCACGAACGCCGCAAGGCGGAACTGCCAGCCCCTTCAGCAGACAGGAAGAAGGGAAGGAAGGGAAGAAAGTAGAGCGGGTCCGATTCTCGGACGAGCACGGCTCACCCGTTCATCAGAGTGGAGGGAAGGATGGAAGAGTGGAAGATTGCCTTTTCCCATCCTCCCATCCTTCCATTTCATTTTACGTTTTACGCATTACGCAATACGCAATACGCAATACGTTCACGCAATCGAATCGCCCAACAATCACCATTGACATAGGTGGGAACTTATGAACATCATCGCTTTAATCAAACAGGTCCCCGACACCGCCCAGCTTTCCAGCAAAGTGGATGGTCTGAAACTGATGGCCGATGGTAGCCCCAGAATTGTCAATCCGTGGGATGAGTATACCCTTGAAACCGCGATTCAATTAAAAGAAGCGCATGGCGGCAAAGTCACTGCTATCTGCATAGGTAAGCCCGAAGCCACCGAAGCCCTGAAAACGGGTTTGGCGATGGGGGCAGATGAGGCCATCCTCATCTCAGGCCCGGCTCTGGAAAACAGCGATAGCCTGGCCACGGCTCGCGTACTGGCCGCAACTATTAACAAAATCGGTGATTACGACATCATCGTGGCTGGACGCTCCGCCATTGACGGCAATACCGCGGCGACCGCCGTTCAGGTCGCCGCCTTATTGGATATCCCTCAGATTTCTTATGTAGCTGAACTCAAAGCGGTTGGCCCCGGGGCGAAAACGCTCCGGGCGGTGCGGTTGCTGGAAAATGGCCGCGAAACCGTCAGCAGCAAGTTGCCGGCAATTATCACCGTGGTGAAAGAAATTAACGAGCCGCGCTATCCTAGCTTTATCGGCATTCGCCGGGCAGCCAGAGCGACTATCCCCACCTGGGGCCTTGCCGATTTGGGCATTGAGGAGAGCCAGGTCGGACAGGTGGGCTCTCAAGTGAAGTGGGAGGTGGGCTTACCGCCCGCCCGCGATGCGAAGGTTAAGTTCATCGAAGGGCCTCCCGCTGAAGCCGCCAAAATCCTGGTGGCGCGGCTGCTTGCGGAGAAGGTCATATAGGGGTTGTGTGTGATTTTTGTGAAGTTTGGGGTGAAGATCTGACCGATTTGGATGACTATTTTGCTTGGCGCAACCGTTGATGGTTCTTTTTCTGACCGTTAATGGAAGTTGGTATATGGTTCATTTTTTGATGGATTTTCGCTGCCACTGCTGAGATGAAGCCAAAAAGAAATCCAAGAACGGTGCCAATTCCAACAACGGCCTCATTTCCAACTTTTGTACTTTCCCAAACAATTTCCCAAAACGTTTGCTGTCGAACCTCACTTTTCATTATAGATACCTCTGACTGACTTCAGTAGATTACAAACCGGTGAACGGTGTCCGAATGTACTGGTGTCTTTTTCGTTCCATGAGCCACTCAGACCGCCCCGCCATGCGGGGCATCAGGAATTCACGAACTACTCCCAAAATGAGCGGACCAGGCAGTATTATTATACTACAACCTCAAAGGGGCGTCAATAAAATGTGGTCTTGAGGCCAGCTAAGTGAGGCTTGGTCATAATTCGCCGACGGTTGAGTTGTAGCCCAAGATTCTATCTTGGCCCCTTGCACCAGGGCCAAGATAGAATCTTGGGCTACGTTACTTTTCCAATTGCAAATTGGTATAATATGAGGCAATGAAGATGTCAAATCATATATTCGTTTGGATTGAGCAAGCCAATGGCGAGGCAGACCCAATCGCATGGGAAGCCCTGGACGCAGCCCGCAGTGTCGCGGTTGATTTAGGGGGCCAGCTTGTCGCGGTCGTTTTAGGGGAGAATATGGATGGACTGGCAGAGCAGACCATCCACTGCGGGGCGGACACTGCTTTCATCGCCGACGATGCCACACTTAAAAGTTTCCGCCTCGAACCGTATGCCGCCGTTATGGTCAAACTGGCCCAAACGCACGAACCGGCAGCTATCGTGATGGGGGCGAGTAACTCCGGGCTGGAGCTATCCGCTTACGTTGCAGCGAAATTAGGCGTGGGTCTCGCCCCAGATTGCACCGACTTGGCTGTCGAGGATGGGGGTCTGGTGGCAACGCGCCCGGCGCTGATCGGCAACCTGATTGCAAAGGTGAGTTTTGGCGATGCGCGTCCGCAAATGGTTACGGTGCGTCGCCATGTCTTCCCGGTGCCCGAGATGAATATGAATCGAAGCGGTGAGATTACTGCGGTTGAAGCCGTGATGGCCGAAGCCGACATCCCCACCAAAATAGAGGGCTTTGAAGCCGCTGCTGGTGCCGTCAGTCTGACCGATGCCAAGACCGTTGTCTCTGGCGGGCGCGGTGTGGGTGGGCCCGAAGGCTTTGCACCCGTCAAAGCGCTGGCGGACGCCCTGGGCGGCGCGATGGGTGCAAGCCGGGCCGCCGTTGACGCTGGCTGGGTACCATATCCTCACCAGGTGGGCCAAACCGGCAAAACCGTCCGGCCTGACCTCTACATTGCTTGTGGCATCTCCGGTGCCATCCAACACCTTGCCGGGATGAAGACAGCCAGGGTAATCGTCGCCATTAACAAAGACCCTGAAGCGCCCATTTTTAAGTACGCCCACTATGGGGTCGTGGGCGATCTATTCCAATACCTTCCCGCGCTCACGGAGGAGTTCAAAAAGCGATTGGGAGGATAACTTGACTTTGTTAAATTCAACTCAAGATCCAGTTGTAGAACATGCGGCTCGCTTGTTCCGACTCCCTTTGAACGAGCGAGCCGTGCTCGTCCGAGAATCGGACACGTCCTACAGGGTGATCGTCTACCTAATTTACCAAAATCAAGATAAATATCAGACAAGATTTTTTTCAAAGGTTTTGAGAGTCGATGTGGAAGATTCTGAGATTCCTAACCGTGGTGTTTGCAAAAGGGGATGAGGTACTTACCCGATTCGGCGATGTGTGGGAGGATGCATCCCGGCTAGCTGAACAGGCGGCTACCGCCGAAGGGCATCCCCATTTCGGCATCCACGGTGTCTCCGTGACGGCAAGACCCACGCCGCACGGGAAAAAAACTCAAAGAGAAGATGTCGAAAAGGTCTTCGTCGTTCACAACACGCCCACAATGAGAGACAAACTTCATAGAACCGTTGAATTGCCAAAGCCTGTTACGGCGGAAGTGGCTGAACAATTCAATAGGCTCTTCGGACGAACACAACCGGAATAGCAAAGGAGACAGAGTTGATGACGGAATCCGTGCGCTGCTGCCAAGAATTACCCGATTTTCCGGCAGCCAAATCCCCATTCTCGAAACTGGTTGTCCTCGGTTATTATGACGGTGCGACGTCAGGCGTATTACAGTGCGGGGTGTGCCAGACAGCCTATCGCTTTGAAATGCTCGATTGGGACGAAAAGCAGAAAGTCCGAATATATAGCCTAGCCCCGCTTCCCCAAAACTCATTTAATGTTCTCGTGGAAGTTCTCAAACAATGTGGAAAACAACCTTACTGGCCCAATTGGGTTTTGATTTGGGATTTTGCTTCAGAAGAGATCGAGAGTATAGCAGATCGGAAAGTTTGGCAGATTTTAGATGGGGCAAATTGTGTTGAGTTCATAGTCGCTTCAGAATGTCTCCACGAGAAAATTTTAGTGGCAAAACGAGTGATAATGGAAGAGCTCAAGCACTTCTTGGGTGGGTCATCCGAAAAAGAGCTTGAGCTCATACCGGATTGGTTCGCCTGGGAGGATGCTTACAGCATTCCAGACTGGTTTGCTTTCCTGCAAGTTTGAAATATCGCAAGTATAGTGAGATATTGTCCACAAAAACCTTCCCAGGAGTTCAAAAACAGAGTTGTCGCCTTCCAAAGGGGCAGGCGATGCCATCTTACAAAAACGAAAGTCCAGGTCCTTGAATGCTAACTGCTGTTGAAAAACTTATATTTGCCATTGCCGTTCTGGTCTCACTTTACTTCGCATACATCACTTTCAGGCGGATGGTCAAAATCATCTTGCGTGGGCAGGGGCGCATCCATGTTGATCATTTCCCCCGGCGTCTGCTGACCGGGCTGGTCGCCCTGGTGAGCCAGGGGCGCATGATACGCCAGCGCCCGGTCACTTTTCTCTTTCACGCTTTTATCGCCTGGGGGTTTATCTTCTATCTGCTGGTGAACATGATGGATGTCCTGGATGGCTATATCCCTGGCTTCCGCTTTCTGAGCCAGAGCACGCTGGGGGGTATCTACCGGCTGCTGGCCGATGTCTTGAGCATCGCCGTTTTGGGGGGGATGGCCTTCTTCCTAATTCGTCGCTTCGCCGCAAAAACTCCCGTGCTCGCCTACCACAATAACGTCAAGCTACACCCCAAGGCGTTATCTGGTATCTCCAGGGACTCGCTGATGGTCGGCGTTTTCATTTTAGCCCACGTTGGCTTTCGCTTTTTGGGGGCCTCATTTCTCGTCGCCATGGAGGGCGGCGATGCCTGGCAACCATTTGCCAACGGGGTCGCCAAGCTATGGAGTGGACTACCGGAGCCGACGCTAACACTTGGCTGGCGTATGAGCTGGTGGGTGGCTCTGGGCTTAATCCTGGTCTTTGTGCCCTACTTCCCCTACACCAAACATGCTCACCTTTTCATGGGGCCCTTCAACTGGATGACTCGCCCTCAACGGAAGTCATTGGGCGCTCTGGACGCAATCGACTTTAATGATGAAAGCATCGAACAATTTGGGGCCGCCCGCCTGACAGAACTCAGCCGGACCCACATCGTCGATGCGTTTGCCTGCATTATGTGCAACCGCTGTCAGGATGTCTGTCCAGCTTATGTCACCGGCAAAGCACTATCACCCGCTGCATTGGAAGTCAACAAACGCTACTACATCAGAGAAAATATGAAGTCATTGGCAGCCGGCAAAGAAGACCCGTTGACCCTTCTGGAATACGCCATCAGCGAGAGTGCGGTGTGGGCGTGCACCAGTTGCGGTGCCTGTGTTACGGTTTGCCCTGTTGGTAACGAGCCGATGTTCGATATTCTGGACATTCGCCGGGACCTAGTGCTGATGAAAGGTGACTTCCCCAATCAACTCAAAGGGGCATTCACCGGCATTGAGCGGGTTGCGAACCCCTGGCAAATGACCGATGACCGCCTGGCTTGGGCAAAATCGCTTGATTTTCCGGTGCCAACAGTTGAGGAAAACCCTGATTTTGATGCCCTTTACTGGGTGGGCTGCGCCGGGGCTTTTGACCCAAACGCCCAGAAAACAGCGCGTGCCATTGTCACCATCCTCCACGCGGCCGGGGTCAACTTCGCTGTGCTAGGTAAGGACGAAACCTGCACCGCTGACCTCGCCCGTCGAGCGGGGAATGAGTATCTCTTTTTTGAAATGGCGCAGATGAATATCGAAACGCTGAACGCAGCCGGGGCGGATAAGAAAAAAATTGTCACCGGTTGCCCTCACTGTTTGCACACACTTCGCAACGAGTATCCAGCCTTTGGCGGAAACTACACTGTGTTACATCATACCCAACTGATCAGCGAGTTGATTGGAGAGGGGCGACTCAAGTTGAGCGAAGCGGGGTTGAACACCTCCTCCCCCCCACCTAACCCCTCAACCTTTTGCTGCGGCGCGGGGGGCGCGCAAGTCTGGAAGGAGGAGGAAAAGGGAGCGCAGACCGTCAACGCCAACCGTTACGCTGAAGCCCAATCCACCGGTGCCGAAATATTAGCCGTTGGTTGTCCTTTCTGCACCCGTATGTTGAGCGACGCCAACACTCAGTCTGGTGAGGCGATGGTGGTGAAAGATATCGCTGAGATTGTAGCAGAAGCGATTGTCCCATCGGATGAATCAGACTTGTTGAGAACGTGATTCATCGTGTGCCGTGGGATAGCTCGGTGACTTCCGCCAGATTGAGCTTGTCGAAACCATCACTGAGCGGACTCATGATGGATAATTTCTGACGGCAAATGCCCGATCTGAATGCGCTCTCCTTCGTCAGCGAGCGTACATGCGCGACGGATGGCGCTTCGCAGCTCTCGCACATTGCCGGGCCAGGGATAGCGAGAAAGCATCGAAAGCGCATCGGGGGTGAAACCCCGATAGCTCGGGGCCAACACTCTGGGAAGTTGACGGCACGCTTCCTCGTAGAAATGCTCAATCAACAGTGGGATGTCCTCTGACCGTTCTTGCAAGGGCGGCAGGTGAATCTCAAACGCCTTTAACCGAGCGTAAAGATCTTCTCGGAAGTGTCCGGCCTCCACCAACTTGGTGAGAACACGGTTGCTGATGGCAATGGCACGCACATCCACAGCGCGTGCAATGGTTTCCCCAAGTCGAGTTACTTTCCGCTTCTCCAACACACGAAGCAGAGAAGGCTGGACATCAAGGGGCATATCGTTGATTTCGTCCAGTATCAGCGTGCTGCCCGCCGCGGCTTCAAACAACCCCATCTGACCTTCGATGGCTCCGTTAAACGCGCCCTTGTGATGCCCGAAAAGCTCGTTGAGCAGCACTTCCTTGGGAACGGCACCACAGTTGATGACAAACAGACGTTTATCCCCCCGCGAGCTATTGTGGTGAATCGCCCTGGCGACCAGTTCCTTGCCAGTTCCCGTCTCACCCGTAATCAGGACGTCTGAACCGGAATCGATGGCTTTTTTCATCAAAGCAAAAACTGCTTCGATGGCGTTGGAACGCCCGATGATGTTTGAGAAATGATAGTTATCGGCCATAGCAATAGACAGGCTGTAGGGTGCGCCATGCGCACCCTACAGCTTCAGCACTCACTCGCAACGAACCGTTCAATGAATTCGCCAACGGTATCATTGACTCAAGAACAAGTATGTGGACAAAAATTATTGCATATTCGCCTGGATGCCGAGGCTTTAGCCGGTTATTCCTAGGGGTACTACCGGCTAAAGCCTCGACATCCAGCGTGAAACCGAAAACGGCAAAAACTTATGTCCAGGTACTTACCTAATGGCCACAACACGATGGAACGGTCTTACCGTGCTGTGGCGCGGCCGGGGCCGCTGACGGATTACCGCCATGGAATGCTTTCTTCAACAAGCCCCAGAACGTGAGTTGCTTGCCCTGGGCCCCAACGGAAGTTGGCGCGCCGCCGATGATTTCATCCAGAGGAATCAGCGTCACATCGCCGCCACCGATATTTGTCAGGAGCAGCAATTTCCGTTCTTCATCAATGGCAAAGCAAACAGGGTTATCGCCCACGCCCTCCAGCGTGCGAATCAGCGTGCCGGTGTTCAGGTCAATGGCTGAAACACTGCCATCGCTCCTGTTGCTGATGAATGCCGTGTTGGTTGGCTCATGAATAATTGAGCACGCCGGCCCAGCACCGACGGGCACGGTATGCGTCACCGTTCCTTTTGTGAGGTCGACGATTGCCGCGGCGTTACCTTTGTAGAGAGGAACGACCGCCGTATTGGTTTTTAGATTCAGCGCAGGTCCATTTGGTCCACTGCCAACGCCCATGGGGATGGTCTGCAAAACGCGGCCGTTCTCGATATCCATCACCGTCAGCGTATCGACATTAAAATTGGCAACAATGGCGGTCATGTCCTTCGGGTTGATGCTGTAGTGCATGCAAACGGGGCCATCGCCCACAGGAATCGTGTGCTTGATTTTGGCTGACGCCAGATCGATGACGTAGACTTTGCTGTCATTGAGACTGCTGACCGTAGCGATGTTATGTTCTGAATCAATGCCAACACAAGTCGGAAAGACTCCGACAGGGATGCGGGCTTTCTCGACGCCGCTGGCAAGGTCGAAGATGACGACTGTGTTGTCCGCTTCGTCGGAAAACACGACTGTGTTGGTCTTCTCGTTGATAGCGGGACCAGTGGGTTTGCCGCCCACCTTAATGGTGTTGACAACTTTCCTGGTTTTCAGGTCAATGATGGAGAGTGTCCCTCCATCTGTGTTCGTCACAACAGCCGTGTGTGTGAGCGCGTTGACCGCAACCCCAATCGGGCCAGCGCCCGTGGGGATGCGTTCGATGGCAAAAGCGTTCGTCCATGCGATGAACGCACAGACGATGATAAGTGTAAGGATTCTGAGTTTCATGATGAAATTCCTCCTTTTTGGAATCAACTTTGAACCCAAATTTGCAGCCGATTCTGCTGCGATTCTACACGATGGGTCAATAGAGCAAGCCCTATGCCAAGCATAAAAAAAGCGTCCCAAAACCAGTCGGGGCGCGGAAAGTTGGCGTTTTGTCTCAGGTATGCAAAGGTAGGATTGGACGTGAGGAATTCTCACACCCAACTGGCGGGGAAAAGTGGATTTGGCTTAGATTTGACTGTCAGACAAGGGTGTGAGGATTTCTCATAGGGGAGAGTGGGAGCAATCCTCACACCCATTGAAGGGGAATTTGGCGTCTTACGGAATGATCTTGTGCCCCTTCTTTTTTCCTTGACTGGCTCTGGACTCGTGATATAATAGTAGAAGCCAACGAGGGTTCAGGCAAATTACCATGTAAGACAGATGCCGATGTCAACCCATAAAAAAGGGACGAAAACAAAACTATTAATCCAGCAATCGTTGCACTTGAGGCATTTTTAACACCTGTAGATTTTATTTTAGGACTAATTGCCGCGGCTGTCATTGCTTTGTCCATTGCTGTATTTAGAATTTCGGCAAGGGGTGCAGCAGGGAGAGCTAGACTTTTGCTGCTCCAACGTGTTCGTGCCGCGACACAGTCTCCTGCTCCAGACGTTAGACTTGCTGGAAGAGTGGGTCGGAGATTTCGTCAATCTCTCATCAGATTTCAAGAGGAGATATTGCTCCGCGGAAAACGCATCGGTGAAGTAGACGTTGAACTGGACAAGGTCATTATAGAAGTGACTCACGGACAGGGCGGAAGAAAAGTGGGACAAGCGCTACGATTACAAGCTCCTGCCGTTAACCCAAAAGGGAAGCTTGTTATTGTTTTTGGCCCCAATATAACGCGACCCGGCCGCATGAGAGCTATAGAAGAAACGGGAGCGAAATTTGCCAGAACCTTCGATGAACTTGAGCATTGGATTGAGGAATTCAGCCGATGAAAAATATGATTGTCATCCCCAACGTTCAGTTCCCAAAAGATTCGATTATCGAACTCGTCGAGTCATGGGGTGGCTACTGGGTCAAAGAATCGGGCATGGAGCAGGGTGTTATCGAAAGGGATAAACTTCGTATTTATGTCGCTTATTGTGATGACGTCACGCAGGAATATGACCCCGATGAAATCAACACCATATCTGAACGTTTAGGGGGTATACCTCGCATTTTAATAGATATACAGATTAGTTGGGTAGAAGATTCGGATCAGCTGGCAATGGATGTTGCGGATGTCATCATTGGGAAGTGGGGAGGGTTTGTAGACGATGGAAGGGAAGTGCTTTGTTAACAATCAGGAGTCCGCAAATTCACCCGTGCGGTTTGCGTGATTTCAATGTGGAACTATTACTTCATGGGATGGCTTGGGGGAATTTCAATGTGGAGTCGAGCGATTTTATCATACAGGATTCGGCGGTCCAGACCTAACATCTTCGCCGCCTGGGTGCGGTTGCCACCGCATGCAAAAAGCGCATGCTCAATGCACCGCCGCTCAAATTCAGCCACCAGTTCACTGTAGCGTGAGTGCCCACCACCAATGGCATCCATCGCTTCCTGCATCAGCGATTCACCTTGAGCGATATGCGCTGGAAAATGATAGGTCTCAATACGCTTGCCTTCTTCCACAATGGCCGCCGCCAACCGGATTGTATTCTGCAACTCGCGTACATTGCCGGGCCAACGATAACTCCGGAGCATCTCCAATACGCCCGGCCCGAAGCCATCAATCTCCTTATCAATTCCCCGGAGGAAATGCTCGGCGAGAAGCGAGATGTCCTCTCGCCTTTCCCGTAGCGGCGGCACGCGAATCGGGAATTCATTTAACCGATAATACAGGTCTTCTCGAAAGCGTCCGCTCTCCATCTCTTTGGCAAGCTCCCGGTTTGTCATGGCGATAATTCGCACATCCACCTCGCGTGACCGGTGTTCGCCAATTCGTTGGATGGCACGTTCTTCCAAGACGCGCAACAAGTGAACCTGCGCCTCTCCTGGCATTTCGGCAATCTCGTCCAAAATGAGCGTGCCCCCTTCGGCGGCTTCAAACAGTCCCATTCTGTCCTCATGAGCGCCGGTAAACGCGCCTTTGCAGTGACCAAAAAGGGTACTGGCGACCAGCTCTTTGGGCACCGCGCCGCAGTTGAGATCGAGCTTGGGCGCGTTCTTGCGGTCACTATTGTAGTGAATCGCTTTGGCGACCAGTTCTTTGCCCGTACCCGTCTCGCCGGTAACCAGTACATCCAATCCCGAATCAATGGCGAGTTCCATCAACCGGCGCACTTTCTTGATGGCGTCGGAACGCCCGATGATATTCTCGAAGTCGTATTTGCGACCTACCTCGCTACGAAGATGGGCAATTTCGGCTTGCAGCGCGACGATCTGTGGGTCCGGCTCAACGGTGACTGTCACCGTTGCCGGCTCAGAGTAAACGAGATGCTGGTCTACCGCCTGCACTTCAAAAGTATAATCTCCCGGCGAAAGTTCGAGGTATTCGACACGCTCTATCTTCGTGTTCTTCCAATCGTGCAGAAGCGGTGTTTGCGCGTTTCCCGTCAACCGATACCGATAAACCATCGCTTCCGGTCGCGTCCTAAGACTTTTCCCATGAAACTCAAAAACGACCAAACCGACACGGGAGGGAATCGTCACCGCATCGACGCCCACATATCGCTCATCCGCCACCACCGCATCGATAAATATACGTGGTGGCTCAGGTGTTGGCCGGCGATAGCGCGTGACGCCTTTGAGCGTCCCAAACCAGATGTCTCCCCTGCGGTCCTCGAAGATTGACCATACGCAATTGCTCCCGAGGCCGTCCTGTTGTGTGAACGTCTGGAAAACCTGTCCATCAAAGACGCAGGCACCGCCATTGGTGCCGAACCACAGATACCCGGCCCTATCCTGAAAAATCGACGACACATTGTTGTTCGGCAACCCATTCGCTGTTGTGAAGGTGGTAAAGCGCTCGCCGTCATATCGGCTCACGCCCCCGCTGCGGGTGGCAAACCAGAGGTTTCCGTCTCTATCCTGGAAAATCCCGTAACCTTCCTGGATGCGATTTTCTGCCAAGCCATCCTGTGTCGTAAAAGTCGTCCAACGCCACCCGTCATATCGGCTCACACCACTGCCCCAGGTGCCAAACCAGAGAACCCCTTCCCGGTCTTGAAGCATCGACCGCACATGATTGGCGGCTAAACCATCGGCGGTGGTCAAGGTGGTAAACGCCCCCGATCCGAGGATCGGGGATGTCGCTTCGCTAGAGATCTGTCCGTCATATCGGCACACACCCTCGTAGGTGCAAAACCATAAGTATCCATCTTTATCTTCGACAATCGCAAAAATCAGTCGGCCCGACAGCCCATCTTCCGATGTAAAAGTGGTCCATGTTTGCCCATCATATCGCTGGACATAACCGAACCATGTGCCAACCCAGAGTTGACCGCGTTGGTCGATGAGCATTCCTAACAGGACGTCCTCTGCGAGCCCGTCCTGTGGGGTGAAATTGGTAAAAGTCTTGCCATCATACCGGCTGATGCCGCCACCCCATGTGCCAAACCAGAGGTTTCCGTTTGCATCCTCTTCGATGGCTCGTACCCAATCGTATACCAACCCGTCCTGTGTCGTAAAAGTGGTTATGGTTTGACGCTCATATCGATTGATGCCACCGCCGCTGGCGAACCATAACGCCCCTTCAGCATCCTGAAACGCAAACATCATAACATTCCCCGCTAATCCATCTTTTGTGGTCAGCGTTGTAAACGTCTGCCCATCATACCGACTCATACCGCCGGACAAGCAACAAAACCAGAGATTCCCATCCGCGTCTTGAAAAATGGACGATACAGCATTGCTTGCTAACCCATCTTCGGTAGTCAACGTCACCCAGGTTTGCCCGTCATAGCGACTCACACCTCCATCGTTTGTGCCGAACCAGAGATGTCCCTCACGGTCCTGGATAATCGAATATACCCAATTGTGCGCCAATCCATCCGCGGTGGTAAAAGTGGCCCAAGTCTTCCCATCATACCGGCTCACGCCGCCAGCCGTGCCGAACCATAGAGCACCATCACGGGTCTGGAGAATTGAGAACACATTGTTGTGTACCAGGCCATCTTTTGTGGTCAACATGGTCCAATTCTGTCCATCATAACAGCTTACCCCGTTGCCCTTGAGGTCATAACTGCCACTGCCGAACCAGAGCCGTCCCTCTTTGTCCTCAAAGATTGCGTACACTCGGTTGGAGGCGAGTCCATCCGTTTGGGTGAATGTGGTCCAGTTCTGCCCATCATAACGACTCACTCCGCCGCCCCATGTAGCGAACCAGAAATATCCGTTCCGGTCCTGGAGCATCGAAATCACAACCTCGTGCGCCAGCCCGTCTTTTGTCGTAAAAGTGGTCAAATCGCGCCCGTCATAACGGCTCGCGCCACTTTCGGTAGCAAACCAGAGATTCCCGTCTCTATCCTGAAGCATCCAGTGCACCCAATTGTCCGGCAGTCCATTGGAGCCGTCGAAAGTGCGCCAGCACCCTCGTCCCCCTCCAGCGCATACCACGGTGCCTGGCCCTGAAGGTACGACATAGGGATGGAGGTGGTATCGAATTCGACCATCTGTATCCGTTGCGCCGAAGGTGGCCCCGAGACTTCGGGTCATCGCGTGCCACGCTGGATTGGTCCGAAGCCCCTCCGCTTTCTCTTTGACCTGGGACAGCGTCTCCACCTCAAACAACCGACTGAACACCCCTTCGACTGTTGTCCGTCCGCGCTCCAAAGATTCAACCCACCCGTGTTGCAAAAGGAACGGCGCGATTTTCTCCCCATAGACCGCTTCAAACTCAGCCATCCGTTCCGGTGGCACCCAGAAGGACAGACGCACCAGGGCTGGTGGGATGGGAGGGGCGTCGTTGGCGGATGTCGCATCTAAAAATGTCGTTTCTGCCTTTGTTTTTCGGCGTGCCTGGTAAGTTCGCCGCAGGTCATGGACACGATACGGCGCGCCAAGGGCACCCTGCGTCGATTCCCGAACGATACGTTGGAGATGTCGAAGGGTCATCTGGGGAGACTTCTGGGACGTGAATAGAAACGACTCCGGTTCAGTGGGTTCGTCGTTTTGTCGCTTCCAAGAGAGAAATGTCGCCAGTTGTTCTCGGAGGTCATTTGGGAGGGGAATGGTTCGCAGGTTCCGGTCTCCGGAGATCTCTGAGCACACCCGGAGGTCGGTGAGAATTTCGCCATGGGCACTGATGTCGGAAACACGAAGTTCACGCAGTTCGGATGCGCTTAACCCCGTCCGCAGGATGGTCAGAATGATGAGGGCATCGCGAAAACTCCGGTTTCGATGTGTCCAGTCGAGCAAACGTTTCTCCTGATCGATGGTGAGGATGTTTTTGTCGCGTGTCATACCTGAATAAAATGTCGCAGAGTTGAGAGGGTCGCATAAAAAACGACATGAGTATAGCACGGATTCAATTTCGCTGTCAATCCGGATTTTGTGAGACATCAATTCTCTTTACAAAAGCACACATTTTTGCTATAATGTCTATGGTGTAAAATTGCTTTTTTTTCCGACATTGAGCAAGTGTATAGAGATTTTCAGGTTTTTCAGCTTATTCGATACTGAGACTCAATTTCAATTTTTGCGAGTGTGAAGAATCCTTCGTTTATTTTCATGCGCCATCTGGTGCGCCACGAAAAGAGGAATTTATGCACGGTATCTATGAACATATCTATGCCCAGTCGTTAGAGGACCCCGAACGCTTTTGGGCCTCGGTCGCCGAAGATGTTCACTGGTATAAGAAGTGGGACAAGGTTTTTGACGATTCGCGGCCGCCTTTCTGTCAATGGTTTAAGGGCGGTGTTGTGAACAGTTGCTACAACGCCCTTGATTTGCATGTCGAAAGCGGGCGAGCTGATCAGCCGGCACTCATCTATGACAGCCCCGTCACCGGAACTATCAAGACCTTCACCTATGGTGAACTGCTGGGCCAGGTTGCCCGCTTTGCCGGGGTGCTTGCCAGCCAGGGGATTCAGAAAGGGGACCGGGTGATTATCTACATGCCCATGGTCCCGGAAGCGATCATTGCCATGCTTGCCTGCGCCCGAATCGGGGCGATCCATTCGGTTGTATTCGGGGGATTCGCCGCCAATGAGTTGGCAACCCGTATCAATGATGCGGCACCCAAGCTAATCGTCTCTGCTTCGTGCGGGCTCGAAGTGAACCGGATTGTATCATATAAACCCCTGCTTGAGAAGGCTATCGAGCTTGCTTCGGCAAAGCCCGAACGGTGCATTATTCTCCAACGTCCCCAGGAGCCAGCGCCGATGGTTCCCGGACGCGACCTCGATTGGTCGGAACTTATGGAAAGCGCAAAACCGGTCGATTGTGTGCCTGTCGCGGCGACCGACCCGCTTTACATCCTCTATACCTCCGGCACGACGGGTATACCGAAAGGTGTCGTGCGCGATAACGGAGGGCATCTCGTCGCGCTGAAGTGGAGCATGAAGAACATCTACGGTGTTGACGCAGGCGAGGTCTATTGGGCGGCCTCCGATGTAGGCTGGGTCGTAGGCCACTCCTATATCGTTTACGCGCCCCTCTTCAAAGGCTGCACCACCATTCTGTATGAGGGCAAACCTGTCGGCACTCCCGACCCTGGCGCGTTCTGGCGAGTCATCTCTCAACATGGGGTGAGCGTCCTGTTTACGGCACCGACAGCCTTCCGAGCCATCAAGCGCGAAGACCCCACCGGCGACTATATTCGCAAGTATGACTTGAGCCGCTTCCGCACACTCTTCCTCGCCGGTGAGCGGTGCGACCCCCCTACGCTCCTGTGGGCACAGGAACAGCTCAAGGTCCCGGTGATCGACCACTGGTGGCAGACAGAAACCGGCTGGCCGATTGGCGCAAACTGTATCGGCCTGGAGATGTTCCCGGTGAAGCCAGGCTCCTGTACGAAGGCGGTCCCGGGTTATGATGTGCGTGTGTTGAATGAGAGCAACAAGGAGGTACGGGCGAATCAAATCGGAAGCATCGCTATCAAGCTACCCTTGCCTCCGGGCTGCCTGCCAACGCTGTGGAACAACGACGCAGGCTACCAGCAATCTTATTTGAGTGCCCATCCGGGTTACTATCTGACAGCGGATGCCGGTTACAAAGATGAGGACAGATACCTGTGGATTATGAGCCGCACGGACGACATCATCAATGTCGCTGGGCATCGTTTGTCCACCGGAGCGATGGAGGAAATCCTCGCCTTCCATCCCGACGTCGCCGAGTGTGCCGTGGTCGGTGTGGCAGACGAAATCAAAGGGGAGGTCCCCCTCGGTCTCATTGTGCTCCGAGCGGGTGTGCAGCGCACCGACACGATTATCCAGGAGTTAATTCAGATGGTTCGCGAGCGGATTGGCCCTGTCGCTTCCTTCAAAGTGGCAACCATCGTGAAGCGGCTGCCCAAGACCCGGTCAGGCAAGATTTTGCGTGGGACCATGAAGCAGATCGCCGATGGGGTCACATACCGGCTGCCAGCCACGATTGATGAGCCAACGATTCTGGACGAAATCACCGAATCCCTGGCGGCTTTGGGTTACCCACGTCAGCAGACTGAGAGCCAGGTCTAGTGGTTCGTCTCTTAACTAAGAAGGTTGGTCATAATTCCCAGGGGAGGCAATCGTAGCCCAAGTTTCTAACTTGGCCCTTTCGCAAGGGGCCAAGATAGAATCTTGGGCTACAACTCAACTGCCGGTTAATTATGACCAAGCCTCCATCCGCTACGCTGTATTTTTTTATGGACAATCAAGATTTTAATAGAATTGCCCGACTTCGTGAACGTGTCACCTCAACACCATCGCCTCGTCGCGTTGGCAGAGATGCGCTATTCAGAGAGTCCTACATCGGGACGGTGGGTGAACCGGCCGTTTTGCGCGAGGCAAAAGCGATTGCGCATTATCTGCGCAAGCGAACGGTGTTTATCCAGGACGATGAGTTACTCGTCGGTGTTGATGCCCCGACCGATATGCCGATGCCAGAGATTGACCCCAATCTGCTGCCGCCGCCTCAACATTACCGACCACCCACCTGGCCAGAGGCACAGAAAGCGGCTTTGGATGCCGGCATTTTTGCCCTGGCAGGCAATCATACGACCATTGACTATGAGACCATTCTGAATATCGGTTTCTGGGGCATTCACCGGAGGGTGAAAGAAAGAATGTCGCGGTTGACCGTTGACGAGCCTGAATATGAGCGCAAACAAAATTTCTTGACCGCGCTGGATATTGTGAGTCAAGCGATTATCCATTTCTCAGGCAGGTATTCAGAGCACGCGGCGTCGTTGGCAAGATGTGAGACGAATCCGAGAAGACAAAGGGAACTTTTGACCCTGTCGGAAATCTGTCGGCAGGTTCCGGCGAATCCCGCCAGAACTTTTTACGAAGCCGTTCAAAGCATCTGGTTCAGCTTTTTCCTAGTCCCAGACTCGCCCGGGCGCGTCGACCAGTATCTCTATCCCTATTATGAAAGGGATATCGCTAACGGCATTCTGAGGGAAGAATTTGCGCTTGAGTTGATAAAATGCCTGTGGTTGAAATATTGTGAGGTCACGGGACCGCAGGATGGCGTCAGCGCCAGGCATCATGTCGCTTTAGGCGGCGTCAAGGCTGATGGGACGGATGCGAGTCATCCCGTAACTTACCTTTGTCTCCAGGCAACTGAAGAATTGAAGCTGATACGCCCGCAGGTTTCTCTGCGATGGCACCAGGGCACCCCATCGGAGGTATTGTGTAGAGCGGTCAAGACATTGCGTTCGAGAACCGGACAACCTTCCTTCACCAATGATGAAACGATTATTCCCGGGCTCTGCAAGGTTGGTGCAAGCCTCGAAGATGCCCGCGATTATTCCCTGTCCGGCTGCAACGAAGTCATCCTCACAGGGAAATCCCACATGGGCTCGGTGGAAGGGTTCATCAATATGCCTAAACTGTTGGAAGTGGTGATGGGAATTGAAAAGCCTTATGGGAACGGTGCGGACGATGCCCCCGTCGATTTAGAACGCATCGATTCTTATGAGACGCTTTGGGGACATCTGACAAAGCAAATGGCGAACGTCGCCCATTTTGTGGCGGACGTTTCGGAAGGGCTTGACGCACTACGGGCGCAGTGGCCCGGGGGCGGATTGCTCCAATCCCTGATGACCGCTGACTGCATCGAAAACTGTCGTGGGTGGACGGAAGGTGGAGCGCGGTACAATGCCTGCAATTGGAACGCTGTCGGTATCACGAATCTCGCGGATTCCTTGATGGCCATCAAAGAATTGGTCTTTGAACGTCACATCCTGAGTTTAGCCCAGTTTGCCGAATTTCTCCGAAATGATTGGACGGGATACGAAAGTTTTCGCCGACGCATCCTGCGCGATGTGCCGCATTTCGGCAACGATGTGGATAACGTCGATTCAGTCGCTACGGAGATTGTCTCAGAGTTTGCCGCGCTTTTGAGAAAGCGAACGCCCTACCGCGGCGGTCAATACACGCTCGGCACACTCGGGGGCGCGGAGAATATGCACGTTGTCTTTGGCAAAAAGACCGGCGCAACACCGGACGGACGCAAAAGTGGCGACCCTTTCGCGGATACGATCGGTGCCTCGCAGGGGCGTGACCGCAATGGGCCGACGAGTCTCTTGAACTCTGTGGCAAAGATCGACCACACGTTGATGCCCACGTCTGTCACGCTGAACCTGAAGATGGACCCAAGGGTTATCGCCAGCGATACAGGCGTCAAAAAAGTCGCGGCGATGATCGACTCTCATTTTGCTTCGGGCGGACAGCAACTTCAATTCAACATATTGGATAAAGCGATCTTACTTGCTGCGAAGCGTAACCCAGAACAATATCCGGATGTGCTGGTACGAGTCTGCGGCTATAGCGCACCCTTCATATCCCTCTGGTCTGACCTCCAGGATGAGATCATTGCCAGAACGGAACATGAGATTTAACAGAAAAGGAAGGTAAACAATGGCTCATGAATTTCATTTTGCAACCTGGGCTCACAGTATTTCAAACTTTGGGCAGAACCCCCAGGAAGTTGAAAATCACGTTAAAAGATTGTCGGACGCGGGATTTGATCTCATCATTCCGTGCGTGAAGAATCCGCCAGGATATGCCGATTTTATAACGGGTGTCGCAGAGGTGAACCCCTCCTATCCAGATTGGGACCCGTTGAAAGTTCTGGCGGAATCTGCGGCTGAACATCAGATGAAAGTTCACCCCTGGTTCTGTATTTTTCCTGAAGGGGCACATTCAGCACTCTTGAGTCGGCGACCAGAACTCGCCGCCGTCTTCGAGTCCAGCAATATGCGGTGGGCTTGTGCCTGTCACCCGGAAGTTCAGGCGTATGAACTGGCACTTTATGAAAGCGTGGCGGCGTATCCAATACACGGCTTGCACTTAGACTACATGCGCACGGGCGGTTTATGTCGGTGCGATTATTGCGACGCACAGATGGCTGCCGTGGGCGTTGACGTGAATGCCATTACTTCTAAGGACCCCGGTTTTGCCCAATGGGCGGATTGGCGCTGTGGACGCATCACGGCATTTGTGGAACAGATGCGGAGGCTGACGCAGTCAAACGGAATCGAACTTTCGGCTGCCGTTTTCGGTGATCTCCCATCCTGCCGCAACAGCAACGGACAGGATTGGGCGCTCTGGGCGGAGAAAAATCTTGTGGACTTTCTGTTCCCAATGAACTATGATAATTCAACGCGGAACGTGAAATTGAGAACGCAACAGCATCTGGCGTTGGTTGGAGGCCGCGCCCCGATTTGGGAAGGCCTGGGGGTCGCCAGTTCCAACTCGCAACTGACGACTGAAGTGATGGTCGAACAAATTCAGACAGTGAAACAGGCGGGAGCGAAAGGCGTTGTCCTGTTCCATTACCCCGCCCTCAGTGATGAAGCGCTCGCGGCAATTGGGTCGCTACTGCATGATTAAGTGAGGCTTGGTCATAATTATCCGGAGGTTGAATTGTAGCCCAAGATTCTATCTTGGCCCCTTGTGCAAGGGCCAAGATAGAATCTTGGGCTACGACTGCCTTCCCTGGGAATTATGACCCCCCCTCGATTAAGTGACCTCTTATGCTGGTTTAGGCTTGCGATTCACCGCAATAATAGAAATATCAATTGGGAAGGAAGGGAAGAAAGAGGTGGTGAGATGGTTGGGTGGTTGGGTGGTTGGTCAAGAGACGAACCACCCAACCACCTCACAACCCAACCACCCATTCCCCTTCCCTTTCCTCCTCGAAATTGAAAAGGAAAATGATGATGGGACCAATAAAAGGTCTAATTTTCGACATCAAAAAATTCGCGGTTCACGATGGTCCGGGCATCCGAACGACCGTCTTTTTCAAAGGCTGCCCGTTAAGGTGTTGGTGGTGTCACAACCCAGAGGCAATGAAGCCTAAAGCGGAATTGGTGCTGTTTGAGAACAAGTGCATCGCCTGTGGTGAATGCTTTGAGGTCTGCCCACAGCATGCGCACGAGAAGCTGCCTGATGGGACTCGCGTCTATCATAAAGAAGATTGCCTCCTCTGCGGTCAGTGTGTCGAAGTTTGCTATGCCGAGGCGCTGGTGATGGAAGGCAAAGAAGTGACTGTGGAAGAGGTGATGGTCGAGCTCCGGAAAGACATCCCATTTTACGACAATTCCGGCGGCGGAATTACCTTGTCTGGCGGAGAACCGACGCTCCAGCATGAGTTTGCCCATGCGCTTCTCAAACAGTGTAAAACCGAAGGGTTGCATACCGCGTTAGACACCTCCGGGCAAGCCCAGTGGAGTACCTTTGAGAAAGCCCTCCCTTATGTGGACATCGTCTTATATGACCTGAAGCATACGGATAGTGTCGAGCACAAAATTTATACCGGCGTTTCCAACCGGTTGATTCTGGAAAACCTGGTGAAGATTGGGGCCTCCGGCGTCCCAGTCGAGATTCGCATCCCGATTATCCCCGGAATCAACGATGCCAAAGAGAACATTGTCAATTCGGCTCGATTTCTCAGTGGAATCAAAAGCCTCACGCGAGTGGAATTGCTTCCTTACCATAGACTGGGAGAATCGAAGTACGGACGGCTGGGTATGACATATAAGTTGAGTGGTTTGGAACCCCCCGGAAAGGAACAGATGAATCAAATTGCGACATGGATGCGACCTTTCGGGGTGGAAGTCCATGTTGGTGGGTAGACACTGATGCGTAAAACGTGAAACGTGAAACGTGAAAAGAATCACGCTTCACGTTTCACGCATCCGGTTCCGCCGGATTGAGTTTATCGAAATCTCGAAGTGTCAACCGCTTTCTGAAACATGCCCGAATTTCTGCAAAGTATAGAAATCCTTTTCATTCATCCCCCCAGAAGCGCACTTTTCACCCCTCGCCGCTGCCTTGCATTTTCAAACCCTTCGATAGCACGCTCGATCGGGAATCGCGCCGTCAGTAAAGGCTTGAGGTTGATTGCTTGGTCAATGATGAGCCGACGCGATTCATTTAAGCTCCAACGCGAGAACGCCCACGATGCCATGAGTTTATGTCCCATATAATGAAAGTGTTCGAGGTTGATTTTGAGCTCCTGCCCTTTCGGGGCGAGTCCAAAGAAATTCACGCAGCCCCCTCGCCGCACAACCTTGAAGGCCTGGTCTATCGCGCGCTGGTCATTCGTTGTCGCAGAGATCACGGTATCCACGCCGCCTTTTGTCAGCTCAATGAGTTTTTCCATCCCCTCCGCTGTAATGTCAAAACTGGCATCTGCCCCAACGTCTTCAGCGACGCTTTGCCGATGCGCAAGGGGCTCAAGAACATACGTCTGCAACCCTGCCGCTTTCGTCAGTTGTGTAAACATCAGTCCGATGGGGCCCGCCCCTAAAATCGCCACGCGCTGATCAAAAATCGTTTCACGCATTGCATTGATGCAACACCCCAACGGTTCAAGAAAAAGTAGCACCTCCGGCGGAATGGTATCGGGCACAGAGATCAGTTTCCCGGTGTCAACCCCATGTTTGGGCATACGAAGATATTCCGCGTATCCCCCGTCGAGGTCATGGCCGATTCCCGCAATGTTCGCGCAATACTTGTCCAGATCGGCCCGGCAGTAATCGCAGTTTCCGCAGGAGAGCATCGGGTTGACCGTTACCCTTTCACCGACCTTCACGGCGGGGTGCCGACTCTCGACAACGGCACCGGCGAGTTCATGCCCCATCACCACAGGCGGGGAGTAGTCGGTCACATCCCCGTTAAGGGCTGCCAGATCGGAAGCGCAAATCCCACACAGATCGACTTTGATCAAGACATCGCCCGGGTGGAGTGTGGGAATCGGCTTCTCCTGCACACTCAGTTTTCCGGTTTCCTCAAATACGGCTGCTTTCATGAATGCGGTTCTCCTTTCTCACCTGGTGGATAATCTCATTAATATCTTGAGGTGTCAGGTTATCCTTTTTTGCTTCCTCCCAAATGGGGGAGGCAAAATCCCGGAAGCGACCTTGAGGAGAAAGTTTTTTTATCGTAACGACCTTTTCATCAGCAAGCAAAACTACCTGGTCCTCTTCATGAAATCCCAGTTGATTGATTTCTGCTATAAGTTTTTTAACTGCTGTCGTCTTTGTCACCATTTTAGTTCATCTCCTTTTGAGTTGCTTTCACCCAATTTTTATTGTAATACCTTTATATTCTTGGTTATCCATCCTTCTGCCAGATAACAACGCTCTCGCGGACGGGGATACGTCCATATTTGCCCATCTGCTGCGAACTGTTGCCTTTGTAGCGCGCCACGATTACCTGCTTGACACTGAATCCAGCGGCCTCTGCCATTTCGGAAAGTATCAGGTCTACTGGCACCAATTCGCCTTCAAAGCGAACGTTATCCACGACCATCGCCACCTTTGCACCGGGGGCAAGCACCCTCGCCCACTCACCAATGACTTTGCGCATGTCCACAAAGTAGGCAACGAGCATATCGGGGATGCGGGGATTGTTCAAGGCTTTTCCGCGTCCTCGGAGTATATCTACAACTTCTTTAACGGCCGGATGCGGAGGCTGATCGGTGGCATCGATTTTAGATTCGATGTGTGAGCGAAGGATACCGAATCGCAACGCCTTTAACTCCTCGAAGTTCTTGACAAAGTGAAAACAGAGTTCCAGCGAATAGGTTCGGGTGTAATCGTAACGATTGGCATACGGCGGAGAAGTAATCAACGCCGTTGGCGGTCTTTCAAAACGCACGTTGCTCAGATCGCGCGCATCTGCCAACTGAACGGTGGGAAGCGAGATTTGTCTCTTATCCCCCCATAGACTGCGCAAGGATAGGATGTCTTTTTCGGCTTCGTAGACCTTCTGTTGGAGCATTTCAGTCGGGTCGGCGATGCGCTTATCCCGTTTCAAGCGCAGGAATTGCCCATCCTTTGCTGTGAAACTGCAAGGTTCCAAGATGGAAAAAAATAGCATGAGAAAGATGTCCCGCATTGGGGCCGGCAACGTGTCTATTGTCCCTTTCCATTGGCGTAAAGTCATGAGCGTTTCCTCTGGGAAGGCAATTTTCATAATTGCCACATCTTGAGCCACCTCGGCAGGTTCAGCGGCGTCTACCTTTGCGTTGAGGGTTTCAAAAGTCTCCCTAAGTGCTTGCGGTTCTACTGACCAGAACAGAGGGAGGGTTCGGGCAACAAACGCTGCAATCGGAAGCCTGTCGATGCCAATGGCAGGGACGTTGCGCTGCATAGCGGTAAAGAGGGTTGTCCCCATCCCACAAAAAGGATCAAAGAGATAGTCCGCCCCGGTCAGTCCGAAACGGTCAATAAATTCCTCGACGAAGCGGAAGGCAAAGGCTTCTTTGTAGCGATAGAGGCGAAGGAGTGGCATAGTTTTGTTGCCCACGTAAGAAACGAGTTGCCCCAGTTGTCGCTCTTCACATAAGCGTGGCGCAAACTTTTTCTCAATGCGCTGACGTTCGGAACCATTTGCCGTTTCTATGGGTGATGGCGATATGTCCAGGTCCTGGAACAGGTTCAACTGTGTCACGGTGTCTTTTCTCATAATCCCCCTATAATTGCATTCAGTGAAACGTTGAAACAGATTGTATCAGAAACCCAGGTTGAATGCAAGCGAATCGTCAATTTTGCTGTTGACATTACCTCATAACTTTCCTATAATGGTCAAATCAAAAATGAACGAAGAGAAACCGAGTTTCTTTCAGAAACTCGGTTTCTTTTACACCATCGAAGGGGAGGCAAAACAGTGAAGAAAATTAGACTCGCAATTGTTGGCTGCGGGGGCATGGGGCACCGTCATCTGTACGGGCTTGCGGAGCTACATCGCGCCGGGTGGGACCACTTTGAGCTGGTTGGGGCGTGCGACCCGGTGCGAGGGAACGCCGAATCCCTCGCCGATCAAGCGGCAGGGCATTTTGGAAGCCGCCCGTCCGTCGTCAGTGATCTGGATGGGCTCACTGCGCTCGGCGTTGAGGCGGTCGATGTGACCACGACGCCTCGATACCATCACACGGTCACCATTGAGACGTTGGGGCGGGGGTGGCATACGATGGTCGAGAAACCGGTAGGACTGACTGTCCGCGCATGCAACCTCATCCGTCGTGCAGCGGAAGCGTCCAACGGAATTTTAAGCGTAGCGGAGAATTATCGTCGCGACCCCATTAACCGTTTGGCAAAAGCCCTGCTGAATGCAGGCGCGATTGGGGTTCCGCGCTTTCTCATCCATCACGCTGTCGGGGGCGGCGATCGGATGCTAATCTCTGTGTGGCGTCACCAAAAGGATCAAAGTGGTGTGCTCCTTGATGTCGGCGTTCACTACACCGATATGATGGAGTACCTGCTCGGCGAAATCGAAACGGTTTACGCGAAAACGCGGCTCTACGAACCCATCCGCAAGAACCCCGCGGCTGGCGGTGGTGAGTCTGGAGCGAATCCCGCTGGCGTCTATGGGCGTTGGCAGAAGGAGATGCCGGCGGAATTTGAAGCCACAGCGGAGGATGCCGCTTATGCAACCCTGACCTTCAAAAATGGTGTGGTCGGTCAGTACATCGAAGACCACGCGGGACGTGGGCAGGGCGTGTGGGCGCGGCAAATTTACGGTTCCGCGGGCTCGATGACGTTGCCCGGTGACCGTAGCGGTGGGAATATCACACTGCACATCGATGGCAAAGGGGCTATCAATGATAAGAAGATACTGAATCTGGTGCCAGATTTTCGTCTGAATGCAGTGACGGCGAAGTTGTTTGGGGGGGAGCGACTGTGGCGTTATGAATTTCCGTTCCCCGAAACGGATCGGAAGATCATTGCCCTCGAATACGCCGATTTTGCCGGGGCGATTTCCGGGGAGCATCCGGTTGAGGTGGATGCCGCGCAAGGGGCACGCTCCGTTGCTGTCTCTTATGCGATACTGGAGTCTGGCGAAATCGGACGTCCTGTCACTATCAACGAAGTGCTTGCCGAGCAGGTCGATGCGTATCAGAAGGAAATTAACGAGAGTTTGGCGATATAGACGTAAAACGTCGGGTGCCCGCCGAAGGCGGGCGTTGATGCGTGAGGAAAGTAATGCGTAATACGTCATGCGTAAGAGATTTCATATTTACGTTTTACGCATTACGCAATACGCATTATTCTGGCATAAGGCCCTAATTTTTAAAAGTTAGAATGATGACAGCATCCAGAAAAATATTCAGCAACCAATGCGAAAGAACAATCGGCCAGATGGAGCGAATGGCATAGGCGGTGGCACCGGCGGCCAAGCCCCACACCAGCGTCCCCCATAATTCAGGGACGGGTTTCCCCAAATGCCAGGCGGTGTAGGACAACATCTGGATGAGGAGCGCATACCGCTGAAAGTAAAAAACACCGGGGACACCGCCGCCACCGTGTGGAATCTCTTCATCCCGAACTCCAGCCAATCCGAAGAGCAGATAGCCCCGGAAGATAAACTCAATGGCGATAAAGAAAGGAAGGTAGCTTAATTCATAGAGGATAAATTCGCCTGGACTGGAAAATGATTTGAAAAAGGGGTAAATCTTACGCATCCCGGGGTCATGGGCCCCGAGCCAGAAGGCAGGCAGGCTGATAAGGGTTAATGTCAGAAAAGTCCAGAAAGCTAAGGCTCTTCTGCCTTTCGGCGGTAAGCCGAGCCCATAGCTTGACAAAGGTTGTTTGAAGCCAAATCCGATGATAAACATCGGAACCACAACGAGCAGAAATGCGCCCACCCAAAATGAAATCAGTTCGTTATCCCAAGGTACGCCGGGCAGAATTTGTGGGCGGTTGCCCACATCAATTCCGGGTCCGCGCCACCTGGGCGAGATTAACCCAAGGAGTTCGAGATTTCCGTGGGTTCCCCATAGCATGAGCAAAATGAATGCGGACCCCATAATCTGCCCCGGTCTTTCAACGAAAAAACTACGGATTGAATGCCAGATGAGTTTCAACACGGTCAAGAAATCCGGCTGCTCGAGTTCCACTTCATCTAAGTCCTCGGTAAACCTTGTAAAAAATGGTCGTCTTGACGGTGAATCTTTCATTGCGTTACCCCCATGAAAAGGCATGTTTCAAATTTCCGAAAAAAGATGTTGACACTGTTGAGATAATGCGCAATGCGTAATGCGTAAGTGAAATCCTTTACGCATTACGCATTACGCATGACTTGCTTGAAGTGTCAACTGTTTTCTGAAACATGCCCGAATACAGTTCTTCAGACCGTTTATCCCAATCTCAGGCGTCGTTTGTAAAGCAGCCGCATCAAAAAATTGACGACGAGAATAAAAAATCCGCCCGCAAAACCTAAGACCAATGAACGAACCCATGGATTCGTAATCCCGAAAGGCCAGTTTGGCGCAAATTCCCACCCGATGTTGGGAGTCAGTTGAAGCACATTGATGACTTCGGCGGCCCCCGCGACCAGCGTGCCGACAATACATTGGAGCAAGTCACTTCGTTTCCGCAACCATGCGGCAAGCGAGCCGAGGGTCAGACCGAACCCACCGATGACAACGATGAATACAATCCATCTGGGATGGAACGAATAGAAACGTCCCAGGGCTGAAGTAATTTCAATAGCAGTCCCGAGGCAGATTGCGCAGAGGATAGACTTGAACCATAACATGAACCCTTTTTCCAAGGGCATCTCTCGAATCTTCTTTTCCTCTTCACGAAAGTATTGAATGGTAACTTGTGTGCCTTTCATCAGGTCATATTGAGCCTCCCAACCCAAATCACTTTTGGCCTTTGAGGGGTCAGCAACCCAGAACCGTTGCGCCACTTCTCGGGCTTTGTCTCGCGTCATTTGTGGACGGTTACGGGTAAAATGATAGATAAGCTCTGCGAAGGGTGCCATCAGACGGATGATAAAGATGGGTACTGGAAACATCAACCCCCAGGGTTTGCCCATCGCCTTTGCAATGGTTTGGATGACGCCCTTTGCCGTCAGGACCTCCGGGTGATTCAAAAAGTAAGTTTCATTCAGCGCCTTGTCGCTTTCCGCTGCCGCCACAATGCCACGAACCAAATCGCCCACATAGACCATGACCATGTACTTCTTTTTGAGACCCAACTTGGGTTGTAGCCGTGCTTCAACAAGGGGATAGGTCTGGCTAATGTCTTTTTCTCTTTCTCCGTAGACCGAAGCTGGGCGTACAATTGTCACGGGCAGCGAAGCGGGGTCAGCGAAAGCTCTGACTGCCTCTTCCGCCTGCTTTTTCGATGAACCGTACCATGATATCGGTTCAGGTTCAGTTGTTTCGTCAAGTGGAGTCGGATCTTTGCCCGGCCCCGCAGCCGCCTGACTGGACACGAAAAGAAAACGCTTGATGGTACTTTTTGCATACTTTTCGGTAGCTTCCAGCATATTGATGGTGCCCTGCGTGTTGGTTTGTTCAAACGCTTCACGACTGGTCACCATCAGCTTTGCCGCAAGGTGATAAACATACGCAACATCTTTCATGGGGGCAGCCAGTGTCTCAGGGTCACGGACATCACCGATAAAAAGTTTGACAGGTAGCCCCTGCAATGATGAAATATCGCTGGTATAGCGAACGAGACAATTCACCTCATAACCACGGTTCAGAAGTTCCCTGACAAGGTGTGAACCAATAAACCCGTTCGCTCCGGTGACAAGCACTTTTGGCATCATTCATTCCCTCTTTCGACCACAGAATCTGAACTACTTATAATCTGGTGAGTCGTGTTAAATCTACCGTAGCGCACAATGTGCGAAACTTCCAGGGGACAATGGTGTTTCAATATCTGAAGAACTCAATATTATTATTCTGTTACCCAAGTTTGAAAACGCTGAATATAATTATAACCGAAATGAGCGTGAATGTTAAGAAGTTTCTATTAGAAATTTACGGTCTGCTGCTGAGTTGGTTTCATCTCAGTAGATGCTGTGCCATCGGTTCATTTGCCCATTTGCAGATCATTTGCAAATTTGATTTTCCCCTTGATGCTTCTCAATCTACATGCTATAATCCTGACAAGGATACAAAGATACAAGGATGCTGTCCTGTATCCCTGAATCCTGAATCTTGTATTTTCTGCATCCTGTATTCCTGAATCCCGAACCTGCTCCCTGGTTCCACAAAGGATGATTTGCTGTGCGTACTTCGGATGAAGAGTTGATGATGAAATGCCGCAACGGTGATATGAGTGCCTTTGAGCTGTTGGTGATGCGCTATAAAGACCTGATCATTAATTTCATTTATCGGTCGATCGGCGACTATCATCGTGCTGAAGAGCTATCACAAGAAACATTCCTGAGAGTTTTCAAAAGTGCGAGCCGTTATGAACCGAAATGTCAATTCAAAAATTGGATTTATCTCATTGCAACCAATCTGTGTCGGAACGAAATTCGGAATCGGCAACGACGAAATACCGTATTCTTCGATGATCTCGTTCCTGAAGATGAGGATGTCAACTATTCGTCCCTGATGATGGATGTGCGCAATCTACCCGATGAACTCTACGAGAAAAAAGAACAGCGCCAGTTAATTCAGCAAACTATCAACCGCCTTCCTGAAAATCAACGGACGGCATTGCTCCTTGTGACTTATCAGAACATGAGATATGAAGAAATTGCAGAAGTCCTTGATTGTTCCGTGAGTGCGGTGAAATCCCTGATTCATCGCGCTCGACAAACGATGAAAAAACTCCTGATGGAAGTCGGAATTGGAGAAAGTTATAATGCTAAAGTGTGAAAATATTCAACCTCAACTCTCCGCTTATCTGGATGGCGAAATGCCGCTGTGGAAATTGCAATTAATCCAGTGGCACCTCAAGCGATGCCCAACCTGTGCCCATGACGTCATGGGCATGCAACAGACAGACAAAATCCTCCGTCGGCTCAATCGCGTGAAAACATCGGAGCGTTTTTTGTCAGACGTGATGCAGCAAGTTTCGATAATCGCTGTGACCGAGAAGCGTCGCATCCCATGGATACATCGGGCATTTCGGAAATTGGAGTCGTCGCTGGCGTGGGTGCGATACAGTTTTCAGACGCGCCCCCATCCGTATGCGGTCACTGCCGTCCTGCTCGTTTTGATCGGGACGATCGTGAGCGCCATACCGCTCTCGCGTCCACTCAACCTATCGTCCTGGCCACAAGATGTGCCGATTTTAGCGCAGTCGCGAGCCAGTGATGAATCGATTATCCGTATCGAAATTATTCCGATGGAGGACCTTCAAAAACGTCACCTATCTCCTGACCGCCGCTCCTCAAGCCGTACCAATCCATGAGAGGAAGGGGTAGGAAGCAGTGGGCTCATTTGAAACCAAGACGCTGCCCTCGTCCAAAGCCGTAGTGAGGGGCATACAAGGTTTTATTCTCTTTTCGGTCACAGGCACCCTGTTGGGGTGGTGGTGGAAAAGACCGGCCGGACTTGAGGCCTTATTGAGCCATCTGGATTGGTGGTTCGTAGCCCTTCTCTTTCCGCTGATCTGCGTGGATTATTTTTTGGGGGGATTCCGCTACCGGCTCTTTTTTGATGGAAAGATTCTGCCTCACGTTTCGCTGTGGAATTGCATGCGTTCCAACTGGGCCAACATCTTTATGGGCGCGGCCACACCTTTTCAAACCGGCGGTGGACCGGCGCAACTCTACATTCTGTGGTGCTGTGGAGCCAAAATCTCCGATGGCGCGCTGATCTCGTTAATCAATTTCGCTGCCACCCTTATTTTTTTTCTGGTTTCAACCATTGCCGCGGCGTTGCTGGTGTCGAAAGATCAGTTTGGAGAAAATTTTGCCCTAATTTTGCTAACCGGTTTCGTGGTCATTGGGAGCATCATTGGATTGGTACTTTTAGCGCTGATCTTTCCCACCGTTGCACTGGCAAGAGTTAGACAACTTCTGCGGCTAATTC
This sequence comes from uncultured bacterium, assembly GCA_964577695.1. Classification (GTDB taxonomy): domain Bacteria; phylum Poribacteria; class WGA-4E; order WGA-4E; family PCPOR2b; genus CAZOAL01. Next base: position 109,026 of record CAZOAL010000006.1, read on the forward strand.
CGATACAAAACGCCAAATTCCTTGCCTTCCGTGAGCGTCTACTCACCACGTTTGCCTCTGAAACGCAGCATTTCCGCCGTGCGCTTGCGCAAATCCTTCAGTGCCGAAAATGGTCATTGGCCATGGTGGTTGTGGCGACGCTGGCGCTGTTTTTCAACAAATACCTGATGGGCTATGTCATCGCTCGTGCTTTGGGACAGTCCGTTCCCTTTGGCATTTTTATAGGCCTACAGATAATTCAATTGTTTCTGATCTATTACGCGCCGACGCCGGGTGCGTCTGGCGTGGCTGAACTATCTTCCGTGTGGCTGATGGGAAAAGTCATGCCGACAACGATGCTCTTGATTTATACGGTACTTTGGCGATTCGTGACGACCCTTTTGGGTGCCGTCATTGGCGGATTCGTTTTGCTTTTAGACATACGTTTCTGGACCCAACGCACTTTGCCAGGAGCCTTGACCGAAGCCGTTCCGACATTCGCTCATACGACTGATGCGCCGAATGAGAATCGTTGAACGATTTTTTGATCTCCCCCGCAGAAATACAGGTGGCAATTAGCACTACAATGTCATGCTCAATTGTAGCCCAAGATTCTATCTTGGTTCCCGCAGAGGATGTCCTCGATAGGCCAACTTAGAAAGTTGGGCTACGATTGGATCTCATTTCTCATGTGACATTGTAGTATTAGGGCGTGTTGACGAACTGTTTCGCAATCCAACTGTAGCCCAAGATTCTATCTTGGTTGGGGACGAGGCACCAAGTTAGAAACTTGGGCTACGAGCGCATTTGCCCGAGTTCGTCAACACGCCCTAGTACACGATGGCAGAAATTCTGAACCCCCTCGTAGGGGCGAGGCATGCCTCGCCCCTACGGACGGTTGAAGGGATAGGGGTCAAGAACTTACGCCGCGCTGTACTAGAGTAGTGAAAAATTGCATCCTAAGACCCAAACCAGTGATAATTGAAAAACTCGTATAAGCCCATGAGACTGTCAACCCGTCGCGCTGTGTTCATCTCTTTATGCTTGCACTTAATCGCATGGATAGTGACCATTTCCCTGTTGCATGAGCAACTTGAGGAGGAGTTCACGGCTACGTTGGTTGTGGATATTATCTCGGTCCCGAAAGAGCGCAAATCCCCGCCAAAGCTCCAGATTGACCCGGTCGTGTCCGCCCCACGCCATCAGATGGGTAGGGGGGCGCAACTCATCTCGCCCCAACGACCAGTCGAGCCCACCGAACCTCTTTTCCCTCGCACGCAACCCCTTACCCTGGATGAACCCCGTTACCGCCTTGACACAGCGCAAATTGCCCAGACACAAACGGATTTAAGCACTGCGACCCGGGCGCTCCAGGCGGAGACTACCACCTTGCCTCCTACCGAATCTGCTCCCCCCCCCTCTATGGGCGGGGAGCGCGGTTTGAATACGCTCGGAACCCCCGGTGTGCAGCGGACGCCCAATCGTCAATCTCTCCTTGAATTCTTTGAAGAGGAAGTGGAGGGGGATACGGTGATGAAGCCGCTCAACCTGATAGCCCCTGGGCGATTGGCGGCTCCTCACATTGGGTTTGATCAGGTGATGGCAAATCTCGCCAAAGAGATCGTTAAAAGCAGCGAAGGTGGGCCTGTTGATGTGGTTTTTGTCGTCGATTCGAGCGGGAGCATGGGAGATAATATTCGTGCCGTTGGCAGGCATTTGAGTGAGATGATCGATGTCTACAAATCCGCGAAGCTCGACTATGCGCTTGGATTGACCCAGTTTTGGGCCCCCGGCAGGCCATCGCGCAATGAGATTAAAGTGTTTCAGTTGACGAAAGATATGCGTGAATATCAGCAGGAAATTGGGCAGATGCAACCCCGCCAGGATGAACATGCCCTTGATGCAATGGAGGAGACCCTTCGGGATGTGCGTTTTCGTCCGACCTCCAAAAAGCACCTGATTCTGGTGACGGATGAGCCGTTTACCAGTCTCAAAGGGCTAACCGTGGAAAACATAATCGCTTCGTGCCGTGAGTTTTACATTTATGTGAACGTCCTCGGTCTCAACACCGATGAGCACCGAAAGCTCGCTACGGAGACAGGGGGCAGTTGGCACGCAATCCCGCAAGACCCCGTTGAGCCCTCCCAAAATCCCAGGTTAATCACCCCAGGACGTTCACGCTATAATGCGCGATCGTTGCGAAACGCGCAGTGGACAGGGGTAGCAGAGATGGGTAAAGTCCCCCTGAAAAACCTACCCACGAACATGCTAGACGTCATCCTGTTCATTGATGGAAGCAAGAGCATGGAGGATAAGCTGCCGGAATTTCTGGCACAACTGGAAGGGGTGATTCGCGATTGGGACAACGCCCTGATTGATTATCAAATCGGCGTGGTGCGATTTCGGACAGGGACAGGCACTTTCAACTTCATCAATGTGTTTCAACCCCCGCAAACGCTGGAAGACATTCGCAAAATCGCGAGTCTCCCGTGTGAAGGGAATGAGCAACTGTTGGACGCCATCGTGGAGGGGATGCAGAAGTTGAAACTCAGACCGCAGGCACAGCCCTATTTAATCCTTGTCACCGATGAGCCCTCGACCGGCAGCTATTCCTCCGAAGCCGTCATCCAACTCTGCCTGAAAGTTGGAGCGAAGGTCGGCGTCATCGGCACCTTTGATCCGTTTCAGCAGGAAGTCGCGATGAGAACTAATGGCGTCTGGGTCCCCATCCCCGATGGCAAAACGACCAACAGCCTGAATTGGTGAGGGCGGAGTGAGATCAAAAATTAGATGGTTGACAAGATTTAAGGTTTATGCTATGATATTTATTGTTGACGCGAACTAACCGAAACCCGATGGAGGGATGGGAGCATGACACTGGAAGAGATCAAACATCAATATCCGGATGAATGGGTACTCATTGAGTTTACAAAGCTGGATGAAGGACTCGAGGTCATCGAAGGCGAGGTGATCGTTCATTCGCCGAACAAGGAAGAAATTAACCAAAAACTGGTGGAACTGGAGAATGAAAAGATTGCTATTGAGTTCACCGGAACCATGCCCCATGAGCCCGCCTATCTACTATGAAGCATTATCGTTTGACGGTGCGTAATGAATTGCTCTTCACTCGGGCAGCCCTTAAACACCAAAGCCGCATACGAGTTGTGAACCTTCTCATAGACAGTGGGTCAACTTACACCATTCTGTCATGGGCGGTGCTCCTGTCACTCAAGTAGCACTCTCCCTTCGGGGGGAGTGAGGATTGAAACAGATTTAACGGACACTCGACAAACTGGTGATGATAGAACGCGCGTAACCGTTCATCTGGGAGCAAAGAAACCGAGTTTTTCGCCCCCGGGACACGACAGCGTCGCGTCGGAAGGCCAGCTTTCGCTCCAACGCGGACGTTTTGGCGGTCAAAAACCTTGTCCTTGAGCGAAGCGAAGGATCGGTTTCTGGTCTACCTCTTGAACGGTTACCCTTGCGGATTGTTGAGAGGTGAGGTGTATGGGTTCGCTGCAATTGACAATAGAAAGGACGGCTGAGGGCTACCGCGTGTCGGGGCTAGCGAATGGAGAGGTATTGCCGCTTAACCAAGCGTTGGAGCAGGTGAAGACTGTATTGGAGGGGTTGGAGCCAGAGCCGCGTTTTGAGTCGCTGCCCCAACCGTGGGACACGCCCGCGATGCGTGAGGAGTTAGCGGCGATGGCTTTCTTAGACGATACTGCGCTGCAAGCCATCGCTAACCTGATGATGACACGCCCGCAACAGCGGCGTTATACGACACTGCTGTGCCGCGAAGCCCAAGGCAAACTCACACCCACTCAAAGGCGAGAGCTTCTCGAATTAGGAGATGAATTTTTGCGCATCTCTATCCTGAAGTCGCGGGCATATGCGCTTCAACAATTCCTGCTCCTGCAAACTGAGCCGCAAAGTCAATTTCACCGCTGATCGACCGAACTTTCGTGGCGCAGGTGTGCCGACATCTTCATGTTCAAAATCCAGTGGACTGTGCGTTTGCCAAAACTCGTCCTCCTCCTCTGACGTGTCAAAAACAGGGGATGGAGGTAACTTTCTCTTCATTGTTCCCACTCTCCTTTATGGTTTTCTCCGTCGTCGAATCAGATTTCAAGATGATAGCATATTTGCTCTGCTTTTACAAGGATGAGAATCAGAAATCAAAAAATTAGATGGTTGACAAGATTTAAAGTTTATGCTATGATATTTATCGCAACATGGTGAAGTACTGAGGTTAGCAACCCGTTTGGGAAAAATGAAATCCCAACGACAATAATTGTTTAACGATTAGGAGGTAATAAGCTGTGAAAATCAGAGTAACAAGCATCGCCGTAGTATGTATCAGTCTCATGTTTATTGGGCTCATGTTCACCGCCCAAAGTAGTGCCAAAATTGACCCCAAAACCATTACAGGGATGTGGATGTTTGATGAGGGGAGCGGAAGTGTTGCCAAAGATGCTTCCGGTAAAGGTCTTGACGGAAAGCTCATGGGTAGCCCGAAATGGGTCGCTGGGAAGTTTGGGCAAGCCCTGGAGTTTGATGGCAAGGCGACTTATGTTGAAGTGCCGGCGCATAAAAATCCGACGACAGCGCTCACCGTCTCCGTATGGGTCAAAAGCCCGACTGCAACATGGAGTCAGAACGGATTCATTTTGTCAAAAAGGGATGCATATATTATTCATCCCAATGGGGGGACGGCCCTCGTCGCTTTTCCGATCACGAATGGCGGCGGTTGGAATGTACCTTTTACATGGGATAAAGGGGCAGTAGGTCCCAAAGACATCACGCAGTGGCACATGTACACGGGCACTTACGATAGTGCAACGGGTGAGTGGAACATTTATATCGATGGGAAAGTCGCGAGCAATCTGAAACTGAATAAGACGCCAATCGTTGAGGATGCTGATGTCCTCTGGATTGGACGGGATCAATGCTGCGACCCCAGATATGGTGCCGCCCTCATCGACGAAGTTGCCATTTTCAATGTGGCGCTGCCTGAAGCTGACATCCAGGCTATCATGAACAATGGGCTTGGTTCATCGCTGACTGCTGTAGAACCCGTTGACAAACTGGCTACCAAATGGGCTGACATTAAAACCCAATAGAGTAACCAGTGGCGCTATTTAGTTTTTGGGCAGATAGATCCTTGAAAAGGTTTGGAACCTTTTCAAGGATCTATCTGCCCACTTCAGGCTACAAGTGGCATTCACGATAAGTGGCAACTTGAGTTAATGTAACAATGACAAATAGGAGGTCATGAAAAATGAAAGTCAAAGTAACAGGAATCGCCGTGGCATGTATCAGTCTCATGTTTATTGGGCTCATGTTCACAACTCAAAGTAGTGCCAAAATTGACCCCAAAACCATTACAGGGTTATGGCTGTTTGATGAGGGTACAGGAAAGGTTGCCAAAGATTCTTCTGGCAATGGTCTTGACGCGAAGCACATGGGTAATCCGAAATGGGTCGCTGGGAAGTTTGGTAAAGCCCTGGAGTTTGATGGCGCGGCGGCTTACGTTGAGGTTCCGGCGCATAAAAATCCGACGAAAGCCATCACCGTCTCCGCATGGGTCAAAAGCCCGACTCCAGCATGGAGTCAGCACGGATTTCTTATTTCAAAAAGGGAGGCGTATATTATTCATCCTAATCAGGGGACTAACCTCGTCGCTTTTCCAGTCACGAATGGCGGCGGTTGGAATGTGCCTTTTACATGGGATAAAGGGGCAGTAGGTCCCAAAGATATCACGCAGTGGCACATGTATACTGGCACTTACGATAGTAAAACGGGTGAGTGGAATATTTATATCGACGGGGAAGCAGCAAGCAATCTGAAACTTACTAAGAATGAGATTATTGAGGATGCTGATGTCCTCTGGATTGGACGCGATCAATGTTGCGACCCGAGATTTGGAGCCGCCACCATCGACGAAGTGGCTGTTTTCAATGTCGCGCTGGGGGCAGATGATCTGAAACCCCTTTTTACAGATGGGTTTGAGGCGACACTTGGTGTAGAACCAGTAGGCAAACTAAGTACCAAATGGGCTGACATTAAAGCCCGATAACCATTAGCCGCCAAATTTATTTTGAGGTATGGCCGAGACTTCGGAAGTTTTGGAAACTTCCGAAGTCTTACCTCAAAGCGTGTAAAGCGACTTTTGAAATGTGCCAAATTCCTTTCAAAGGGGGTAAGAACATGTTATCACTCCCACCCATCAAAGACCCAGCCTTACAGAAATTTTGTCAAGAACGCTCACTGGAGCCGACATTGGCAATGGCTTATCAGTATGCCTGGAAATTTTATCCAACGGCGAAGGGCATTGATATATATTTGTTCGATTCTTCTTGTAATGACCCAGATGACACGCATATTGTATTACAAATAGAAACAACAATGACGCCTGAAGAAGCGCTTGACGCAGAAGATCGCTTCAATCAAACGATGATAGCTCTTCCGGGGTCAGAATATATCTACACCTCCCATAAATATAGAGATTAAAATGCATCCGCTTGATTTTCTCGATACAGCCGCAAAACTGCTGACCAGTCGTGCCACAGAGGCGAATATTCGTACTGCCATCAGCCGATCTTACTATGCCGTTCTTCTTTATGTTCGGGAGTGGTGGGAGGCGTCTGGCTTCAAACGATACAAAGATGCATCCGCTCATACCAAAATACGCGAAGGCTTATTGCATGCAGGTATTCCTGAAGCTGAACCTCGCGGTCGTGATATGATGAATCTTTACAGAAATCGGCGCGGAGCGGATTATGATTTAACACTTCGTTTCAAGCTCAAGGACGGACAAGAGGCTTTGGAACGCGCTCGCCGCTGCATAAACGCTTTTGATGCGATGGACAAGACCCGCCTGGAAAATGGGGTCAGAGATTATCTGCGCAGAACCCATCAGCTATGACAGCATTAAAAGGCGTTTTTTTCAAGTTACACAAGTCAAACGAATCTAACAATGACATATTCTGGAGAAGCAGAAATGGAAAACATAGACCATCCAATCGCCCTCGCGCATGAGGGCATCCTCAAACTGAAGGAAACCATCGGCGAGAACAAGAGACGAGCCAAGGGATTTCATGCGATTACATGGTTGGCTGAAGAATTGGACCAATTGAAGGGGACGGAATGTGAGGTCCAATGTGGGATTGCCCATGGGGCTTTTGCGCGGGGCTCAAAAACTTTTCAACAGATTGACCTCTTGCTCGTTTTAGAAGGGAATATTGCCGAGGATATTGCAATGGATGCTATCGTTGAGGAAATTATCAGCAAAATCTATATGGAAGTCAGAATTTTTCTTTATCTGAATGTTTGGAATCCTGAAACGCTCGAACTGGCACTTGCGCATCCGACCCCGCTCACGATGCGTATCCAGAAGGAGGGGATTGTTTTTTACGGGCATAATGTCCTATTGAATCAGGGTAAAGGAAATGTATCGAGAGCTCATTGAACCGTATAAGCAGACGGCACTACGGAATTTGACAATGGCTGAAGTTCTTCTCAATGCCAGGTTTCAGGAAGGTGCCGCATTTCATGTATATCATTCCTACGAATCGATTATCTGTGCCGCGTTACTGAAACGGCAACCATACAATATGCCTCCGTTAGCTCACTCGACCAAACTCAAGAGATTTTTAAACGTTTTTGCGAAGGACACCCTGCTTGTTGTGGAATCGGTTAAACTGTCGCATACTTTGTTGAATATGCGCGATAGGGTGTTATATCCAGAACTACGAGGGGGGATAGGGATTACACCATCTGCGGCTGTGCCAGCCCGACAGGTTCAGAAACATCTTTCTCTGGTCAAGCAATTTGTGAATTTAATCGTAACCCAATTGGGACTTTAACTTGCATTCCGCAGATTGTTGTCAAACACTCTAGCTGAATCTTGAATCTGGTATTATAACCAGTGGTCCTGTCTCAGAGGTCTGTTTTCACTTTTACAACCCAAGCCGCCGTTTTTGGCTTCCACATACGAACGGCGGCTTTTGCTATTTTTGAGGCGGATAAAACCAGTTTCCCTACCTGATATGATAGACCTAAAATTGGCTTTCCGCAACGTATTCCGCAACAAGCGCCGGACGATCATCACGCTATTAGCCATCAGTTTCGGTGGTGCCGCATACATCATCAACAGCGGCATTATTCACTATATCTTCTGGGGCTTGCGTCAGGATGCCATCTACGGGCGTCATGGACACCTCCAGCTCTATAAGAAAGGGTACATCCAACATCATGTCGCACACCCGATGGAATATACCTTGACCCACGCGGAATACGAAGCACTGAAACCATATCTCAGAGCAAATCCGCATATTCAAAAGGTCACTTCGCAATTGGATTTCTCCGGGCTGATTAACCGTGCGGAGCAAAACGTCAGCTTCTTAGGGCTCGGCGTTGAAGTCGAATTAGACCCGGATTTTAGCACACAGATTTCCATTGTTGAAGGCGAGGGATTATCCACAGAACATCCGGAGGGTGTCATTCTGGGAAAGGGTTTGGCAGAAAAAATTGAAGCCCATCCGGGAGATAACGTGATTTTGCTGGCAAATACAAAGGATGGTGTGCTCAACGCCGTTGATGTGACGATTCGCGGCACCTTCGAGGGAGGCATGAAGGCTTACGATGATTGGGTGATGAAGGTGCCTATGGCGAAGGCGCAGCAACTCATGTATTTCGATGACATCCATCGCGTGGTTCTCCTTCTGGATAAAATCGAAAACACCGATGTGGTGAAGGCGCAATTGCTTCATCTCTTTGATCAAGCCAATCTTCCATTTGAGATAGAAACATGGTATAATTTAGCCCTCTTTCATAACCAGGTGGTCGCCCTGTTTAGCCGCGAGCTAGACGTGATTAAAGTCATTATTTCAACGATCGTGATTTTAAGTATCATCAATACAATGAGCATGTCGATTTTTGAGCGAACGAAAGAGATTGGCACCATGATGTCGATGGGCACCAAACGCTGGCAAGTGATGCGGTTGTTTCTGATGGAAGCGCTAATCCTGGGAATCATTGGGGGGGTACTCGGGGTGATCGGCGGCATCGGACTGGCTCAGGTTGTTTCTGCGGTTGGCATCCAATTTCCATCGCCGCCGGGGGCAACCCGCCCCTTCTTAGGCAAAGTTGCGATTGTCCCATCAACGTTACAATTTGCGTTTGGTCTCTCTGTGTTTGCGACACTGGTCGCTGCAATTTTCCCGGCGTATCGGGCCTCTCGCTTACGAATTGTTGATGCGTTACGGCATGTTTAGAAATGGTGGAAGGGGAAATGAGGAAAATAAACGCACTACGCACTACGCACTACGCAATATACATCACACTTTACGTTTTTTACCTCACAGGCTGGTTACAGCCCTCTGCCGCCGAACTGACCGCTCAAGAGATGGTTGAAAAGGCAGACGCGGTACGTTTTCCGAAGGAAGCATTCGAGGTAGACCTGGAAATGGTCACGATGAAATCTAACGGTGAGGAACTCGCGAGGCGGATGAAGGTTCGCAGCCAAGGACCGGATAAGGTATTGGTTGAGTTCTACTCTCCCGCGCGGGAAAAGGGACGCGCTTTGCTCATGGTAGACGACAATATGTGGATGGCGATTCCAGACCTCGGAAAGACAATTCGGGTTTCAGCGCATCAACGGTTGATGGGGAGCGATGTCTCGAACGGTGATGTTGTTCGCATCAACTTGGCAAAAGACTACACAGCGAGGTGCTTGAGAACAGAATCAATTGATGGGGTTGATGCCTATTTGCTGGAATTAAAAGCCATCAATCGCAAGGTCTCTTATGACCGGATTCTCTATTGGATCGGAAGGGAGAATTTTTGGCCGATGAAATTAGAATTTTATGTTCTCTCCGGACAGTTATTAAAAATGCTCACCTATACGAAGTTTGCCGAAGCTGCCGGACGAATCCGCCCGGTGGGTATGACAATGGAATCCCCCCTGAATCCGAATCAGAAGACCTTGATAACCTTTAGCGATATGCACCGGACCGAACTATCGGACGACATCTTTAGAAAAAATTATCTTGAACGAAGATGAATATATGGAGTCAATCGAAGCGGATGGAAGGGAGCAAGGAAGATAAAGATGGAAGGATGGAAGGATGGAAGATTGCCTCCCCCCATCCTTCCATCCTTCCAATCTTCCATCTCCTTATTCATTTCACGTTTTACGTTTTCTGGCTTTCCGGCTTCACCAATGCGTGGAGCCACTTAGCGTTCAGCGGTTTTCTTGAAAATCGGATTGAGCTGGTTTCGCACAACGAGGCATCTCCGTTGAACCCAGGCAATCGGTTCTTGAATCTTGGGGATATATCAGACCAACTCAGACTCCGCTTGAGCGTCGATACCGCCGAATATAGTGCAGCAGGTGCCCATGCCCGCATCAGTTATTTCGACAACTTGACCGACGCGCGGTTTAGACATACGACTGTCGTCGATGAAGCCTTTTTGAATCTTGACCTGCCGGGGCGAATCAATGGTATTCTTGGAAAAAAGCGATTGGCTTGGGGACCTTCATTTTTATGGAATCCAACAGATGTACTGTCGCCCCCCAAGAATCCACAAGACCCGGAACCTGATGAGAACCGCGAAGGTGCGCTCCTGATGCGGCTTGAACGATCCTTGGGGAATGTAACCGTAACGGGGGTTGTTGCGCCGGAGGCCATCGAAGAAAACGCAGGGCAGTTTCGAGAGGTCAGCGCACACCTCAAACGGACGCAACTGATTGGCAAGGTGGATTGGCTCGTTTATGATGCCGACTTAACGGCGCTTGTCCAATACGGGCAATTCGCGGAAGAAAGGAAATGGCGGTTCGGGCTCAGTTTCTCACGGGTCTTTTTCGGAGCGACGGAGCTCCACGGCGAATGGATCGGGCAACGCGGTTTCATTCGGCCCTCGCTAGTGCCTGATAACCTGCAATTGATAAGTGATCGCCGGGGTGACGATTTGCCTGTCATCGGGTTTGTTTTGGGCTTGCATCACAGTTTCCCGTCAAACATACGACTCATTATTGAATATTACCACAACGATGAAGGCTATTCTTCAGCCGAGGTGGATGAATTGGTCGATGTCCTCCAAACCATTGGGATGAGGTTGGGCCAGACTCAGCCCCCTGTCCCAAATGACTTCTACCAACATTATCTCGTGGGTGTCAATCAAGAGGTCAGCGCACTGACGGGAAATCTCAGCAAAAACTATGCTTATATCCGTCTCATGCAACCGCGTCTTGATGAGCGCTTCACCATTGAAGGAAATGTGCTGTGGAATCTTGATGACAGCAGCATGCTGTTATTTGCCGAAGGCGCGTACGAAACGACGACGAATATTTTTGTTTTTATGCGTGCGGACGCTCCGGTGAATTTCAATGGAGAGGACACAAGCGAATTTGGTGGACTTGGCGTCCGAAGCTTGAGTCTGCGGCTCGGTGGCAAAGTCTATTTTTGAAAGGGGAATAAAATGATATATCAATGTGGCACGGTTTTGAAGTGTCTCATGGCATTATTTATTTTCGTTGGGTGGGTGGCTTTCATCTCCTGTGGGGACGAGGGTGACAAAATCCCGCAGATGCTTTCCGATGATGACGGGATGGAAAAGGGCGGCAAAGTAGATGACAAAGAGGAGGGGGAAGTGGAGGCGGACGACAAAGGAGACGACAAACGGGGCGCCCTTCCCGGACTGCCCGGTGACGTTGCAGGGTATGAAAAATGGCTGAAGTTGAACGCCCAACTGATTCCACCGAGTGGGGGGGGCGACCCGCATAACGGGACGAAAAATGTCTACGCCAATCAGGCGCGTGCGACGATTGCCCCCAACGGTCAGCAGAAGTTCCCTTATCCGGATGGGTGCATTATCGTTAAGGAATCGACCCGTCCAGGGGCAAACTTTATCGGCCTCATCGCCATTATGCGAAAAGCAAAGGGGAGCGACCCCGCCCACAACGACTGGACGTTCGTCGAATACACACGCGGCGGGGCGGACGATGCTTTTCGAGAGGTTGCAAAGGGTGCGGCCTGCTGGGACTGCCACTCGGGGGCAGCAAACACGGACTATGTGTATACGCGGCTTGAATAGAGGAAAACACATCGACGAATCAGCGTTCACAGATTTTTAGTTGACAATCGGAGTTTCAGATGGCATAATGAGGGCAGTATCGAATCGATCAAGTTGTGAAGGAGAAAGATGATGCCACTTCCTGAACTGAGCGCGGAAGGATATTTAGATCCGGGCATTTATCTCGCCTCGTTGGGGGAAGTTTTACAGCGGTTTGGCACAGGTTCGCCCGCGCGAGAGCAGCAAGGCAACCTCTTACGTCTCATTGTTGAGCGAGCGAGAAATTATCCCACTATTAAACGAGTGCTTATCTGGGGCAGTTTTGTTTCAGACAAACTCGAACCGGGAGATTTGGACTATTCTATTGTCGTTGACCCACGTCATCAGATCGCTTCTATTGACCAAACTGACTCTCGTTTTTTTTCTCCAGTAGATGCGAAAATCCATTACGGTGTAGATAAAGGATACCTCGTGCTGTACGAATATCCACCAGAATATTATGCGGAAGCGATTCTCTTTTTCTGCCGAGACAGAGAAGGAAGGTTGCACGGCATTTTGGAGGTGAATTGTGATGGGCAAGATTGAAAACGACAGGCAATTGAAGATTTCCCAACAGGCATTAGAAGGAATGTACCGGGCACTGAAAACCGCCGGAAAAATTCCTCAACCTGACATTCGTAAGTTATGCACTGACAGCGTTCGTATCGGCATGGAGCGTATCGAGCGAGAAATTGAGGCGTATCTCGCCCCAAAAGTCGAAGCCCAGTAATTGGGTGTGCTATCACTCAATTTCATTCATGCCGCAAAGCCTCCGTCGGTGTCAACCGTGACGCCTTGTTTGCAGGATAGATGCCAAAAAACATCCCAATGATAGCGGAAGTGCCGAAAGCGATGAAGGCGGCTTGGAGAGATACCACCGCGGGCCAGTTTGCCTCTTTGATTAGAAATTTCGTTACCGCCCATGCCGCTCCGAAGCCAATACCCCCACCGATGAGAATACCGATCAATCCCCCAGAGAGACTTAAAACAACCGCCTCGATGAGGAACTGTTGCAGGATATCGCTGCGCTGTGCACCGACAGCTTTGCGTAGCCCAATCTCTCTGGTGCGCTCCGTCACTGAAACCAGCATAATATTCATGATGCCAATTCCGCCGACGAACAGGGCGACACTCGCAACGCCGCCGAGCAAAACTTGAAGCACCTTACTGACATTCCCTGCTTGCTCCAAGAACTCCTTTGCCGTAAAAAAAAGGAAATGTTCTTCGGAACCGTGCCGGCGACGCAAGGCAATCTTCACCTCTGCCAGCGCTTGCTCGACTTTCTCAAAGTTGATCGCATGGATAAAAAGCTCAAATCCCCATTTCTGCGCACCGATAAAACGGGTCTCCATGGTGGTGAAGGGGATGATGATTCTTTCATCCCAACCTTCCGTTGCCATCTTGTTCCCTTTTTCCTGCATCACGCCGATGACCGTAAACCGATGGCTCCCAATCCGCAATTCTTGATCGACTGCATCCGTCCTGCCGAATAGTTCTTCCTGCACCTTCGATCCAATCACACAAACGGTATCCTTCCGATCTAGATCGCCCTGCTGAAGGAACCGCCCCGACTGGGTATACCAATTGTGGGCTTCTTGGTAAAGCGGCGTGACGCCTTCAAACCGGAGGGACTTACTCTCCCCCTTGTGTGATACAAGCCGTTCCATGGAATCCAGGTCTGCTGATACATTTTTCACCGATGGGCAGGTTTCCAGAATTGCATTCACATCTTCATATTCGAGATAAACGGGGACTTTGTTAGGCTCCCACTTTCCCTTCTCCTTTTCGATCCATCGCGGGCGAAAGCAAACGATTGTATTTGCCCCACCAATCCGCTCAAATTCTGCGAGAACCAGAAATTTTGCCCCACCGCCAACGGAGACCATGCCGACAACCGCAGAGATGCCGATAATAATACCGAGCATCGTAAGGAGCGATCTGAGTTTGTTGCGTCTCAGGGCAGATAGCCCAATGTTAAAGGCTTGTGTAATTTGCATTTGTTTTTTCCTATGATGCGTGAAACGTGAAACGTGAAACGTGAAATGCCTTCCATCCTTCCATCCTTCCATCCTTCCCATCCTTCCATTCTCACCTGATACCGCCAGCTTCGGCGAGGACACGCTCCACTTCCTGTTCCCAGGTTCTCTCCACCTTGACGCCATATTCTCTCAGCCCACCGGTTGCCTCCGGCCCCGTCAAATAGGGTCGGGTGGTTCGGTTGGCTTCGACGAGCCCTGGCTGGGCGTAGTCGGTGTGGAGAAAGTGAAGCGCCAAGCCTGCACGCGCTTTGCCAGTCTTGTTGGGGCCGGTGGAGTGAGCCGTGCCATAACAGAAGAAAGCCACGCCACCCGCAGATAACTCGATTGATATCGCACGTTCTTCGGGCGGGTAACATCGAATATGGTGGTCGCTGTCCGGGTCGCGGGAATGTTCGTATTGCTCCTTGTAAGAGCCGGGGATCACGCGAATCGTGCCATTGGCAACCGTGGCATCATGAATGGCTACCCACATCGCCGTGCCGCGAAGGGGGTCAGAAATCTTGAAGTAGGCGTTGTCCTGGTGCCAGTTGGTGGGTGAACCGGAATAGGCAGGTTTGAGGAAAATCTGATCCAGATGCTGGATGATTCGGTCACCAATGAGTTGAGGCACGACCTCAAGCACTTTGGGATGAAACGGCACAGCCCGGATAAAGCGACTCTTGTGATAAATGGGACAGATTTGTAGATTGATTTTCGTGGTTGAATGGGTCTTCCCATCGCCATCGGTTGCAACGTTGCGAAGCAACCCCTCCCGGTGAAGGTGTTCCAGCTCAACCTGCATCGCCTTGACCTCTCGTGGAGAGAAAAAGTGAGGCATCGCTAGATAGCCCTGTTCACGAAATTGAGAGATTTGTTCATCGGTCAAACGCATAAGAACCTCCTAAGTTTTAAGTAAAAAGTGAGGAAAGGGCCCGCGAAGCGGGACTTGTGGTGTTTGCAATTCTCATCCCATTTTTCTGTTGAGGAAATAGCTTGCCAATGTCACATTCAAATCGGGATGCGTAGAACATGCGGCTCGCTGGTTCCAACTCCCCATCGAACGAGCGAGCCGTGCTCGTCCGAGAATCGGACACGTTCTACGGGGCCGTCCCCCGAATGTGACATTGGCGAGATAGAACTATTTTATCGAATCGTCACACGATATGCAACCCTATTTTATGTACAGCTTGCTCAAAGTTATCTTCTTCCGTTCATTCATTTTCTTATTGACACTGACTTTGCAAATGCGTATAATGGACTTGAGTTGATAGCGGCTTACAGACTCCCCCAATGAAGTGATGGAGTTGAATTGGCTAGAATCCTCCGGCAGTCAAGAATCCGCTGTTGGATTAAGGAGAGACTAAACATGTGTGGCATCGTCGGCTTTCTGGACAAGACCAAAAATAAAAAAACTACGGTAGGGCAAACCCTCCTCGAAATGCTCACGGCCCTGGGAGTCCGGGGTCCCGATTCGGCGGGTGTAGCACTTTATGGACATCCCAATGATGGTGGGTTTGTGGTGCGGGTCAAACTTGGGGAGGTGCCCCCAATCCTCGCTCCCTCCGCTTCGCTTCCCCCTTTGAGGGGTAGCGGAGGGACAACCTTCGAGGAGAGAGGGACTTCCATCGCAGAACGGGTGCGAGCGTTTGGTTCGGTGCGCGAGGTGGAAACAACGGCGGAGTATCTCCGGTTCGTCATCCATCCGCACGGGGACGCATCGCCGTTGGTGCAGTTCATTGAGTCCCTGGATGACGGCATCGAAGTCATCAGTATGGGGCAAAGGCTTGAAATCGTCAAGCAAGTTGGTTCCCCGCAAAACCTTGATGCGACCCACGGTATCTCGAAATTCGTTGGCACCCACGGCATCGGGCACACGAGGCTTTCCACTGAATCCCGCGTGGACTTGAGCCACTCGCAGCCCTTTTGGGCGCACGGCACGCCTGACCTCGCTATCGTCCACAACGGGCATATTACCAATTATCACAAGCTACGCCGACGCTACGAACAGCACGGCATCAAGTTCTATACCGAAAATGACTCTGAAATTATCGGCGTCTATCTTGCCGAGCGAATCTCACAGGGGTTGACGCTCAAAGGGGCGTTGGATGCCTCGCTCATCGACCTCGACGGCTCGTTCAGTTATCTTGTGGCGACCTCCGATGCGCTCGGTTTTGCTAAAGACCCCTTCGCCTTCAAGCCGCTGCTCTTCACCGAAACCGATTATTTCGTCGCCGTTGCGACCGAAGAAATTGCGATTCGCGCTGCATTCGCGGGCACCTACGAGGTGCGCGAGGCGCAGGCAAAGGAGGTGCGAATATGGCAGAGATAATCTGTGATGGCAAAACGGTACGCGATATCAACAAGGAAATCAAACAACGCATCGCACAGGGAGAGACCAACCTTCTTGTGAAAAATCCCGCCGCCCGGCACAATTTGGGCGTGGCAATTTTGCAACCCGTTCATATCACGTTTGATAACAGCGTTGGTTATTACTGCGCCGGGATGAGCGACGGCCCCACCGTGGAAATCAAAGGGAGCGCGGGTTGGGGATTAGCTGAGTCCATGATGAACGGCACGGTTATCGTCCATGGTAGCGCGGGGAATGGTGCAGCGGCTTCGATTCGCGGGGGGACTGTCGTCATTCACGGCGATGCGGCGGCGCGGTTGGGCGTCTCAATGAAAGGCGGGCTCATCCTCGTCGCTGGCAACTGCGGCTATATGGCGGGTTTCATGGCGCAAAAGGGGACGCTGATCGTCTGTGGAGACGCCGGTGAGGCGTTCGCCGACTCGATGTATGAAGCGGTCTGTTTCGTCGGCGGTAATATCGCCGAACTGGGCAACGACGCCGTTATTGAAGACCCGACCGCGGAAGACCTCGCCACCCTCGAATCCACCTTATCCCATCATCTCCCCACTGCAATCCGCAATCCGCAATCCGCAATCCGCAATTTTAAAAAGGTCGTCGCGGGTCGAAAATTATGGAACTTCGATAAGGACGAGCGGGCGGTGTGGCGGGAGGCATTATGAATCCATTGCCCAATAAAGAGCGTGCAATGATTGAGGACAGCAAATTGGTGAGCTATGCTCTCAACCCGCAGAGTGAGCGCGGGCGTCACAAGGCGCGGAGGGTTCAACCTGTCGAGCCGGTGAAAGAAATAACAAAAACAAAACGATACGATACAGTGGTGTTACTGGAAGCCATCGGCGGTTTCCAGAAAAGCGAGAGGGGCGCGGTGGTGGAAGTCTATACGACGCCCTACGAAGCCTACGACATTGAAATTGTCACTGACGAAGGAAAGACGAAAGGTTTAGTTGAGGCGGTGCGTCTTGAGCAGGTTGAGATTGTTTCCACTACATCAGCGGATGTGCGTTTCGCCTCCATCCGCATTGAAGAGGATGGCACCTTCGCTGCTGTTCTGTTTTCCGAATGCTAAAGCGTCATTTGTGATTGTTTGCGGTATAGCTTGGTGTATATGGGGGCAAACTCTCCCAATCACAAAATAGGAAACTTTAATCCAAAATCGGTATTAAGAGGTGACAACTTATGAGAACCTTAGAACGTGACTTGCTTGTAGAACATGGCATTGCGGCTGCGGTGCAAGCAGGGCTGTTTCGCAATGAGGAAGAAGCAATGCAGGAAGCAATCAGCACCTGGTTTGCTATGAAACCGAATCTACGACTGGAAGTGGCAATTGAGTTGTTTAAGGAGGGCAAGATCACAATGAATCGCGCCGCTGAAATGGTAGGGCTGAATCGGTGGCAATTTCAGGACATTCTCGCGCAACGTGGCGTTAAGATTGAAGTCGAAGCAGACTCCACCGAAGAACTTGTAGCGGCAGCAGCAGCAATACGGAGACGGATGCAATGATTTTAGTAGACAACAACCTCCTCTCTACCTTTGCACGGGTAGGGCAGTTGGGGTTATTGTTTCAACTCTTCCCCAAAGATATCCTGGGCGTTCCGTATACCGTGCATAATGAGCTAATGAACGGCATACGGCTGGGCTGCACATTTCTGGAACCGGCAGCGGAGATGATTCAGAAGGGACAGTTTCAGATAATGAGGAAGGAATGCAATGAACAACAAATACATAATGTCCAATGAAGAGAAGTATTTCTTTGATCTCACAGGATACCTCGTCGTCCGCGGCGCGCTGACGCTTGAGGAGGTCGCGGCGTGTAACGCGGCTATCGACCACTACGTCGACAAGATCAGGGCCCGCTCGGTTGAAGGAGGGGGGTTGGCTGGCGGTTCGTCCGCGCTTCAAGGAAAAACCGGACGGCTGGAACTGACGGGGATGTTAGGGTGGCCTCCACCCTATCGGGAACCTTTCCGCAACCTTCTGGTCCATCCGGTGGTGGTATCCCGTCTGAACGAAATGTCTGGCAAAGGGTTCCGCCTCGACCATGGGCCGCTGCTGATCGGTGCGGAAGAGGGGACAGAGGGGCATCGACTGCACGGTTCTGGAGAGCCTTTCAGCCCCTCGGTGTGGTACCACCATCAGAATGGACACATCTACTGCCGGGGCGTAACCGTCGCCTGGCAACTTTACGATGTGAATGAAGGGGATGGCGGGTTCTGCATTGTCCCCGGAAGCCATAAGAGCCAGTTCCGGCCACCGCGTTGCGTCACAGCGGTCGAAGATGATATGGGGCTGGTGGTGCAGCCAGTGATGACGGCGGGCGACGTCCTCTTCTTTGCAGAGACCGCTACCCACGGCACCCTTCCCTGGAAGGGCAAGGGCCAACGGCGGTCTATCCTTTACAAATACGCCTCCCGTGCCGTGGCACGCGCTGTCGGGCGTTTTTTCACTCCCGAGGAGCGATATGGAGAATGGACAAAAGAACTGACGCCGGAGCAATATTCCCTCCTTTATGGGCCGGGACATCATACCGGATCCAAAAAGCGACACACACTGGAATCCGATGGGGAAAGGGTGTGGGTTGTTGAAAATTAGGTATGAGGGTGGTGCGAATGCAATCGTTAGCATAGACATCGACTATGAAGGCGTCAGTGGGGCCACCTTCGCATTGATGGTAACAACAAGTGGCACCGCTGTCAAAATTCGATAAGGAGTCGAATGGACTGACTTCAGGAGTCGGAAGCGGCTGAATCGCGCCCCTCCGGCAACAGGCTAATCCAAACACCGGTTTCCTCTTCAAGATCGAGAATGATATCATTCAGTTGGCCTAATCCTTTCACCCAATTCAGGGTCGGAAATGTGGCACGAAAAGTGGCATCTGCGTCTTCTATCGGGTCGATTAACTCAATTTCAACTTGAGGATAACAAGTTTGCACTTCTTGTTCAAATCGCCGTACCGCGTGATAAATTGCTGGTTTCATGGGACCAATCTGCTCTTCGATTAGATCCAGATCGAAAATTCTGTCCTGATTTCAAGAAGCAGAAGTTGTTGACTCGATTCCTTCTGGTAGAAGGCTAATCCAAACCCCTGTTTCCTCTTCGATGTCAAGTATGATGTCATTCAGTTGATTTAAATTATGATACCAATTCAGCGTTGGGAATGTAGCGAGAAATGATGCGTCTGCCCCAGCAATCGGTTCGATTAGCTCAAGCTTCACTTCGGGGTAATGAATATGTGCCTTCTGTTCAAATTGTCGTATCGCGTGATAAACGTGTGGTGTCATGGGTTCATCTCCTTTTCAATCCAATCCAGAATAGTCTGGGCGTCTGCGATTGTTTGATTTGCTAATTCTTGGGTAATGGGTTGTCTACGATAATCCGCGCCAAGTCGAGCATCTAACGCATTCGCTAACTTCTGCCCAAGTTCACGAGTTTTTTGGCGCTCTACGCCCCTGCTAATCATCTTGGCAGCAAACGCGCCGCGGATGCCACGATGCGTCCAGGTGCCTGTCGTGGAAAGCCCAACGTAGTCCTCAACGGCGGTGTATATGGCGTAGTAAGCCCGGCTGACTGAATCGCGGTAACGCCCTTGTTGGAAGAGCAGTTGGGCGGATTCAAAATGTTCAGTGGCTTTGCTGGAAATGTTTGTCATTGGCGAAAGCCTTCCTTATACGACTTTTTCAGTTATGGGTAAAAGTGAGGCCCAGACCCCGATCTCTGTGCGCATTGGGGACACAGAGATCGGGGTTTCAACAGGTGAGTTGAGCTAAGACGATGCGAAACCCTGAAAAACAGATTCAGCAAAAATCGGGTCTCAAACTTCGGAAGTCTCAGTGAAAAACTCGTATCCTTAGAAATCTTGATTGCTATTTTACCATACCACAAGCTGAATGCCAAGCGATTTATATTCAGCGCAAGAGGAGAACCCAAACCTCGTGAAAATCATAGGAATCATCCCCGCACGCTATCGCTCCAGTCGATTTGAGGGCAAGGCGTTGGCGGACCTCTTTGGCAAACCGATGGTACAACACGTCTACGAGCGAGCCGCACGCGCAAAGACGCTGGATGGGGTCGTCGTGGCAACGGATGACCAGCGCATCTACGATGCTGTCGCCGGCTTCGGTGGGGCGGTCGTCATGACGCCAGACTGCCCAACGGGGACGGACCGAGTTGCGGCTGTCGCTGAAACGCTGGATTGCGATGTTGTTGCCAACATTCAGGGGGATGAACCGTTGCTTGAGCCTGCGATGATCGATCAGCTCATCCAACCTTTCCTTGAAGATGCTTCCGTACAGGTGAGCACACTGAAACAACGCATCCAAAACGAAGCAGATTACCGAAGCGTCAACGTCGTGAAAATTGTGACCGACCTTGAAGGATTTGCGTTGTATTTCTCCAGAGCGTCGATTCCCGGCAATCTGTCCAACGGCTGGATACAAACCAACCCAATCTATCGCCATGTGGGGCTGTACGCTTACCGTCGGGATAGGCTTCTTGAGTTCGTCAAGTGGGAACGAACGCCTTATGAAAAATCTGAAGGACTGGAGCAGTTGCGCTTTCTCGAGCACGGCGTCCGCATCCGTGTCGTCGAAACCGAATACCCATCGATTGGTGTCGATGTGCCGGCGGATTTGGAGCGTGTGCGTGCGATTCTGAAATCACGTTCGTAACGCAAGCTGTCAGCTTGCGCCATAATGGAGGTGAAGACACATGTCGTTTTACGATCTCACACGATTACGAATGCCAAACGATGATTCGATTTACCACCATTTTCATTACCTGTGGGTGGCATCCATTGCGACCTTTCTCAATCGCACCTTTCCAGAGGAGGCTGGTTTTGAAGCCGTATGCGAAAAACATGTCACGCCACTTGAAGCTGATGTTGTTACGATTGATCGCTTACCTGCTGAAAATTCAGCGACTTATGAGAGGTTGCGAGAATTCAAAACGCCAGAGCCGCTCATGGTGCTTTCCAACCCTGACTTCCCGGAGGATACGAAGGACATCAGTGTACGGACATCTTCAGGGCAGATCGTCGCGGTGATTGAACTGACATCCCCCCCTTTCCTCCCCCCCAATTTGGGGGGGAAAGAGGGGGGGAATGCCGAGCAGAAAGTCAACAATTATGTTGCCAACGCCATCGCCTATCTTCGGCAGGGGCTCAATTACCTGGTGATCGATCCGTTGCCTCCAACAAAGTTCGTCGATAATTTCCACAATGCGATCGCGGAAGGGTTAAGTGTTCCCACAATCTCTGCCCCAATCAATCACCCGTACTACGCGATGAGCTACCGGGTGCGTTGTGAAAAAACAGATGTTAAGGTAGAGGTTTACCCATACTGGTTTGACATCGGGGAGGCATTGCCCACTGTTCCACTGTTCCTCATTGAGGATTTGCGGGTCGGCGTCGATTTGGAAATGACATTCATGGAAGTACTTCATCAACTGTCCCCGTATCGTCAGAGAATTCTCCAAAGCTAAACCGTAAGCGTTCAGAGGGGTGTCCAGAAACCGAGTTTTTGAAAGTCACAAACCTCAAATGATGGCGAGAGATAATCCTTCCGAACGCATCCGCTGTTGCATCTGAAAAACTCGGTTTCTTTTCCTCACTCCACAAGCAGACAGGTGCAGACAAATTATACTCAGCACGGACATCCATTGTGCTTTTTACCTCTTGCATCTTGAATCTTGAATGTTGCATAGATGCAAGATACAGGATTCAGAAAGCGAAAGTGTCTGATGTGACCTTCCGCAGTATAGAAATTCACGTTTTACGTTTCACGTTTTACGCAAGGAGTTGTTAGGCATAATGACAAAATATATCTTTGTAACCGGAGGCGTGATCTCCGGTATCGGGAAGGGAATCACAACCGCATCGCTTGGACGCTTGCTCATCAATCGCGGATTCAAGGTTATGGTTGTCAAAATCGACCCTTACCTCAATGTGGATGCCGGCACGATGAATCCGTTTCAACACGGCGAAGTCTTTGTCACGCGGGATGGTGCGGAAACCGATCTCGATCTAGGCAATTATGAGCGATTTCTGGGAATCGAGCTCAATCGATATTCTAACTTCACGACCGGTTCGGTCTATAGCGCCGTGATTTCCAAAGAGCGTGAGGGGAAGTATCTGGGCGAAACCGTGCAACTCATTCCGCACATCACCAATGAGATTAAGGAACGTATTCATCAGCTCGGGCAGGATAGCGATGCAGACGTGGTCATTACGGAAATCGGTGGGACGATCGGGGATTTTGAAACGCCGCCGTTTGTCGAAGCCATCCGGCAGATGGCGATGGAGGTCGGGCGCGAGCATACGTTGTTTATTCATGTATCGCTGATCTACACCCTGCCCAGTGGAGAGAACAAAAGTAAACCCACACAACATAGCATCCGTCAGTTGCAGGAGCTCGGCATTCATCCGGATCTTTTGATTTGTCGTACCAGCCGAGCGATGGACGAGGGAATGCGGAAGAAGATCTCCCTCCTCTGCGGTATCGGCGAGGACTACATCGTCGAAGGGCGTGACACGAAGTTGGTCGATGAGATTCCGCTAAACTTTGAGCGGCAGGGCATGGCGCATCTGGTCATCAAGAAGCTCGGACTGGAGGAGCGTCCCCCCATCGATACCGAATGGGCACAGATGGTGCATACGCTGAAGAACCCGAAAGACCATACGCAAATCGCAGTCGTCGGTAAGTATACGAAAGGCTCCGATGCTTACCTCAGTGTGCAGGAAGCCCTCAAGCACGGGGGGCTCGCCAACGAATCCGCCGTGCATATTAAATGGATCGACGCCGAAACGTTGATTGACCATCAGGACCTTGGCAAGCAGTTCGAGGAAATCAGTGGGATTCTTGTCCCTGGTGGCTTTGGGGTCCGTGGCATTGAAGGCATGCTCGTTGCGGTCCGTTATGCACGCGAAAACAAAATTCCGTACTTTGGGCTCTGCTTAGGTATGCAGTGCATGGTGATTGAGTTTGCGCGGCATGCGGTTGGGCTGAAAAACGCGAATAGCTCCGAATTTGATACAGGTACGCCTCATCCCGTTATTGACCTGATGCCTGACCAGCGGACCAAGTCCAACCTCGGTGGAACGATGCGACTTGGACTCTATCCCTGCGTTCTCAAGGCAAACACAAAAAGTTATGACGCCTATCAACACCCGATCATTTTAGAGCGGCATCGTCACCGATACGAGTTGAACAACCGGTATCGGGAGCAACTTGAAGCGGAGGGCTTGTGTTTTAGTGGAATGTCACCCGATTCAAGCCTTGTTGAAATTGCTGAGGTGGTGGAGCATCCCTGGATGGTCGGTTCACAGTTTCACCCTGAATTTCAATCTAAACCGCTCAATCCGCACCCGTTGTTCCGTGAATTTATTAAAGCGGCTTTGCGGCATCAAAAACGTGAAACATAACAAAAATTCAGGATTCAGGATTCAGGATTCAGTTTTCTGACCTCTTGCATCTTGCATCCTGAATCTTGCATCTGCGGGATTGCCCATTGGCTTGATTGCTCATTTGCACATTTACCGGGAGGTGATTACCATGCCAATTCTCGATCATTTGAGCGAAGAAATTAACGATATTGCTGAATTTCAATCTTTCCATAATGCTTATGCGGTGGAGATTGCGTATAGTTTGAACAAAGTCCTCCCGAAAGGATTTCGCGCCAAACCCCACACGCAGATTGGGATTCGTGAGGTCGATGTGAGAACGGATCGCTCTTTGAATGAGGATGAGCAGCGTCAACTGATGAGTCGGTATCAGCCGCCAAGTCCATCAGTGATGGTGAACGCTATATTCCCACCAGAGTTAGAAGTATTCGTCGTCGATGTGCGTCGTCGAACCCAGAGGACAGTGGGCGTTGTCGAAATTGTGAGCCCAGGAAATAAGGACAGACCGGAAAGTCGAAACGATTTTGTGGCGAAATGCAGCAACCTGCTTTCTCAAGAAGTTTCTGTTGTAATCGTGGATATTCTTGCTATCCCGCGTTTTAACTTGCATAATCTCTTGCTTGCGGCGCTAGGGATGGGGGCGGATCAAATGCCAGAAAATGTGGATACGCCTTTGTATTGCACAGCCTATCGTAAGGTGTTTGACGCCAAAGGACGCCCGGCTGTTCAGTTCTGGGCATCCGCTCTGAAAGTTGGAGATGTATTGCCAGAATTGCCTTTGTTTATTACTTCTGAGGTTGCCGTTCCCGTCGATCTTGAAACTGCCTATATGCAAGCATGCGAAGGGCTGAAGGTATTTGAGGAATGAGGAAGGGAAAGCAAGGAAGAATGGAAGAAAAGGAAGGGCTTCATTTTCTCACGTTTCACGTTTTACGCATCTACGTTTCTGTCGCTTTTCTAGCGAGGGATTTCTGCTTGACACGTCTTTAGTATTAACGTATAATGTTTTTGAAATTTCAAAGTATTCCGATAAGGAAAATGAGGAGTGAGAACGTTATGGCTTGCAGAAAAAGAACGGTAAAAGAACCCGCAAAGCCGGGAACACGCAAGCGAAGTGTCTATATTGAGGCGGCTCGACAAGTTGTTGCTGAAAGAAATGCTCGTACCCTTAGAGACCCCTTCCAACAGTCTGAGGAAGTGAATCCGTCCCAGACGGTTGATTCAAAGCAATCCACTGACAAGAAGGAAAGATAATATCTCAATATGCAGCAAGGCGAGCATCATCCAGATTATAACGATAAGGTTTTTATTAACTGTCCATTTGATTCCGACTATCAACCCATCTTTGATGCAATTGTATTTACGATCTTCGATTGTGGGTTTACTGCTCGTTGCGCATTGGAAGAAGAGGATGCGAGTCAAATCCGGATAGAGAAAATCTATGACCTTATTGCTGATTGCAGGTATGGCATTCACGATATATCCAGAACAGAGCTAGATGCAAATAGTGGCTTGCCACGGTTTAACATGCCTTTAGAATTAGGTATTTTCCTGGGTGCCAAGAAGTTCGGTACAAGGGAACAACGAAAAAAAAAGTGCCTGATCCTTGATAGGCATCCATACCGTTATCAACAATTTATATCAGATATTTCAGGTCAAGACATCCAAGCACATAGCAATAGTCCACAGATCGCTACGACGGTTGTTCGGAACTGGCTTAGGAACGTATCCAGAAGAACGACCATTCCGAGCGGTCGTGTAATCTGGGCACGTTATCAAATGTTTCTCAATGAACTTCCGGGTATGTGTAGTCGGTCCAGGTTGGACGTTGATGAATTGATTTTCAATGATTACACGCACCTGGTTACGGCATGGTTGCGTGTACAGCCCTGATTTAGCAAAGGGTCACTACCGACTCGACCTGGACGATCCGACCCATAAAGACGCCCGTCTTGAGGAAAACTCATGACGGGCATTTATGTTTCAGTCGCTTTTCGTAGAGGACCTTTGAATCCCTTGACCTTGACAGGAAATCTGATCAGTGTTATACTTCCCGTCAACTTACCGAGGGTTAGAATAGATTTGTAAGCGTAACACGGTTCACCACAGACAGCAAAGCACTCGCTCGTAAAATTTGGAGGTCAATATGACAAACTATGCAACAATGTACTCGTCCGCATGGTATGGTGATAAGGAACTCACACTGACTTTTCCCGAAGGCTGGGAAGTCAAAACCATCGCTCCCAAAGACGCACCCAAACTATCTCAAGCCGCAATTGAAGAAGCATTTGGGCATCCTATCGGCACACCGCGCATCGCAGAGATGGCGCGTGGCAAAAGGAGCGCCGCCATCGTCGTCGATGATCTGAGCCGCCCCACGCCGGCAGCGGAGGTGATTCCCTTCCTTCTCCGTGAACTCTCCCAGGCCGGCGTTCCCAAAAGTGAAATTCGTTTTGTCGTCGGCGGGGGCTCGCATCGTCCCCTCACGGATGAAGAGATCACCAAAAAGGTTGGCCCTCGCGTCGCCGCCGAATACGAAGTGACAAGCCACAACTTTATGGGCGGCGACCTCCGGGCGTTGGGGAGTCTCCCAAGCGGCTTGCCAATCTATATTGACCGCGTGGTTGCAGATGCCGATTTTAAGGTCTGCTTGGGCGGCATCTATCCGCACGGGTCAGTGGGATTCGGCGGGGGGGCGAAGCTCATCCTGCCCGGCGTTTCCGGATTTGCAACGATGTTCTATTTCCACACCTTTTATCCGGGACGCGGGCATGCGATTATTGAAAGGCGAGGCGATGAACCGGACCACCGGGATGCCTCAGAAGCCGTCGCCAAAGTGCTCGGCCTGGACGTTATAGTGAACGCCGTGATCAACAGTCGGCGTGAGGTCGCTGGTGTGTTCGTTGGAGATTTTGTGCAGGCCCACCGGACGGCGGCGCGTTTCGCATTGGAAACTTATGGCACAAACATTCCAGATGACGTCCGCGCGGAAACCGATCTGGTCGTGGTCAACTGCTATCCGCTTGATTCGGACCCGATTCAAACGGGAAAGGCATTCTGGGCAAGGGGACATTTCCATAAACAGGTCTACACGATTGCCGTCAACCCAGCGACGGATGGCATCTGCTATCATGGGCTCTTTGATCGGATTGACTATACGCGTTTCCTCAAGCGAAGAGCCGAGCAAAAGCCGATGGAACTACCTCCCCCTAAAATTGGCACCCCGAATCAGGTTTTGGTCTGGTCGGAACATTTCCCGGTCGATGCGTTTTACAAGAAACACTCGAACGACATCCTCTTCCGGGAGTGGAATATGCTCATCAATATGCTGGCGGAGAAGCTGCCCGCAAACATAAAGGTGGCCGTCTTTCCATGTTCAGGGGTTCAGGTGCTGGCGGAGGAGTGAAACCAATTTGTATTTGATGGGTCGCCGGGGGGGCTATCTTATGTCTTGGGTGACCGAACTGGTTCGGGCACCCGGCAATCAGTAGTTCGCTCTTTTCGATTCCAATCTATCGATGCGGGAACTTGATAGATTCAAAAGGTAAGAAGATGATTACAGTAGCAATTAAGGATAAATATGTTGAGGCATTGACCGCCCTTGGAGATTTACAGGCTGCGATTGACCTTGCTCTCCAGCGGTACACGATCGAGCAAATTACCGGAAAAATTGCTCAACTCCGACAGCGGGAAGCCACCTATCGAACGAAGTATGGTCTGGATTACCCGATCTTCACACAGCGTGTTGCTCGGGATGAAACATTCGTTCATGATGTAGAAGCCAATGTCAATCCCCTGTGGGAGATTGACCTGGCGGATTGGGAGTTCTGCTACAAAGGCATTGAAGATTGGACACACAAATTACAAACCATTTTGCTGGCATAATTACCATCGCCCAAGCCACCTTTGAAAACGTTGTCTCTGTCATTGATACGACACCGGAACGGGCGATTTTGCGTCTTCATGCCCAGTATGGCAAGTATCGTGTCTTTATTACCGAATTATTCAGCGATAGGGTACGCAAATATCGGTACTATGTGTTGCGTGACGATTGGGTTGAGGCTGGCTTTGACAACAGCCCCGATCCGCGTGCGCTTCGGCTCAAGTATAGCCGGATTGCTACAGAACATGCCGGTGAATACATACCGCACCTGCATCAGGAGAATAAAACCCGATTATCGCTGACCGAAGAGATGACCTTCGCCGCCTTTGTGGATTGGCTGAAAGCAAACATTCATTCTACCAATATGAGTCATTGACGCTCACATCAGCAATTCAGCGCACCACCCAACTCTAACGCGAAAGTTGCCGTTTTTCCATGTTCAGGGATTCAGGTGCTGGCGGAGGAGTAAAACCGCTTGAATCGGTGAATCAGCGAATGGGCAAATCAGATTTTTACGCATTACGTTTCACGTTTCACGCATTGATGATACGGAGGAGGCTTCGACGATGGCGAAAGTGATTCACGGCGAACGGATTGGCAAGCTTGGCGTGCTGGCGATTGGCTGTTCAGCCGTTATTTTTGATTCGACAAAACAAAAAGTGTTACTCACGCGCCGTGCGGATAATGGGCAGTGGTGCTTGCCGGGTGGGCACATGGATGCCGGGGAAAGCGCCGCCGAAGCGTGTGCACGCGAGGTATGGGAAGAAACGGGCTTACATGTCCGCGTTGGGCGACTGATTGGCGTGTATAGCAATCCCCATCGCCTCATCGAATACGCGGATGGGAATCGCTACCACAGTGTTGTGCTGAATTTTGAAGCGGAACCGATCGATGGAAAGTTGAGCATCAGCGATGAAACGACCGACTGTGGCTATTTTTCGCGTGCCGAAATTGAGGGGATGGATGTAATGGGGCACCAACGTGAGCGAATTGAAGATGCGTTTGCCGCCCAGACGGCTGCGTTCGTGCGGTGAGACGCAAACAATAGCATGGAGTCGAGCAAAGGATGGAAGTAATCGTTCAGGTGGTTGTAATGGAGAGCAACTTGGGTTAGCTACTGAAACAGGGTATAGGCACAATCTATGAACTCACGCTTTAATTTATGGAATCGTCAACAGAAGATTGCCCCTTACCTCTTTATCGCCCCCTTCTACATTCTCTTTGTGCTGTTCATGGGGTATCCGCTCATCTCGTCACTCATCTTGAGTCTGTATGAGATGCGAGGATTCCAAAGCCGCATATTTGTGGGTTGGGGGAATTTTGTGGATGTCTTTCGAGACCCCATCTTCTGGAAATCCCTCCGGAATACCGCTTACTTTGCGCTCGGCACACTGACGGTTCAATTGCCGTTAGCCCTGCTATTGGCGATTCTGCTCAACTCCAAGTTCGTGAAAGGGAAAAAAATCCTCCGTCTCGCCTTTTTCACGCCCGTGTTGGTCGCGGGCGTTTTTGTCGCTATTATTTTTAACCTTGTCTACGACCAACGCTCCGGCTTGGTGAACAATGAGTTCATTCTATTTGGCAAACAGATTGGCTGGCTAGACGAGGAAAGATATGTGATGCCGGCGGTTATCCTCACCGGCGTTTGGCAGTGGACGGGGTTCAACATGATCTATTTTCTAGCGGGATTGCAGGGGATTCGACAGGAACTCTACGAAGCTGCCGCAGTCGATGGGGCAAATGCGTGGCAATCGTTTATCCATGTCACCCTGCCGTCGCTACGTCCGGTGATCGCGTTCGTGTTTGTTGTGTCGATGATCGGTTCGCTGCAACTCTTCGACCTCCCGTTTATCTTAACCAATGGCGGTGAACCCGCGGATTCCGGTTCAACCATCGTGATGTACTCCCAGAAACGCCTCTCCCATGGAGGCGTTTCTGGGAGTACCTCTACAAAAACGGTTTCCAGTTTATGCGGCTCGGCTATGCGGCGGCAATCGGGTGGATACTCTTTTTCATCATCGCTGTTGTCTCGATCGTGCAGTTGAAATTGCTGGGCATCTTCCGGGAGGAGTAAGTTGGAGGGGTTGGCTACCCAAGCCGCTGTCAGCCCGAATGTGAGGTCGGCAGAAGAAAACGGGGTGATAACACGGATTTTCGGAATTAACGCATCCGTCAAGCGTCAGAAATTCTCTTGATTTCCTGCCGAACGTTGGATATACTTCCCAAACATAACCAGAGAGAAAGCAGAGGTGAATGAAATGCCGATTGTAAAGAACCCAGAAGATTATACGTTACCCCCTCCACGCCCTCAACGGCACATTGACGATTCCAATTGGGTGAGTCAAAATATCAATGAATTAACAGAGAAATACCCGGACTTATGGATTGCTGTCCTTGATAAGGAGGTTATCATTGCGAGCAAAGATTTGGGAGAAGTTCATCGCGTGGCTCGGGAGAAAGCCGCCGAGGTCGGCAGAGGGCCCTGCGTCTACAAATTCGTTGAGAGTTTCCAACGACTTCGTCGTTCATCTAAGGTATATGACTACAGTTGACTCGGATTATTTGCGACGGGGGATTATTGTTCGCTACGTTCGGATTCTGGCGGACGTTTCGTTTGAGATTCGAGGGGGTGGGTGGACCGAGCCAGAAAAAGCCATTATTGATACGGGCGGTCCCATTTCCATCATTCCTCGGAGCGTTTGGGAACAGATTCGACATGGATTTTACTCCCATAGAGAGCGGGAGGTTCCCGTGGGGGGGCGGGCGTCGATGGGTCGGTTTGGGCAGGTGACGCTCCGCTTTCACGATGCTGCCAAAAACGCACTCATCAAGGATGGCTGGGAGATCACAGCCGATCCACTCGTTCTGCAATTTGGCGGGCGTAACATCTACGTTGACCTAGAAGCGGAATTGCCGATGGCCGCCCAAAAGGATGGGCGTAAAATTGCTGTTGAAATCAAAAGCTTCAACACGCCATCTGAAGTCAACGACTTAGAAAAAGCACTCGGCCAGTATGTGATGTATCGCGAGCTCATCGCACGCAAAGAGCCTGAACGAGCGCTTTATTTGGCGATTTCTATTGAAACTTACGAAGGGATTTTTAGCGAACCGTTGGGGGAGTTGATGGTCGCGACGCAAAATCTCAAACTACTTATTTTTGATGAGATTCAAGGGGTGATTCTGCAATGGATAGACTAGCAACCTATCAAGACATTATTAAACGCATTCTTCGTGAATACGCACAATGGAAACCAACTTACGGCGAAATCGAAGTCGAAACCGTTTTTGACGATGTGCAAGGACATTATGAAATGCTTTATATCGGCTGGGAAGGACGTCGTCGAGTCCATGGCACCGTCATCCATGTAGACATTCGGAATGGGAAAGTCTGGATTCAATTTGACGGGACAGAGAGCGGCATTACAGAAGAACTCGTCGCGGCAGGGATTCCCCGTGAGCACATCGTGCTTGGATTTCATAGCCCACAAAAACGGAAACGCACGCCATACGCCGTTCAATAGCAGATTCCACCGGAATCAGATTATAATAGGATTTTAGGCATATACCACACGAAATTGGCGTCTCGCCTGCATCTTGAATCCTGAATCGGATTCCAGATGCAAGATTCAAGATGCGGGGGACGTTTGGGAAAGATGTGACAGATTGAAGTGTGTAAGTCCTGTATAATTGAAAAACTCGTCTTGCGAAACAATAACCCTAAATCAGTATGAGGAGGGGACTTTATCAACCAGGTTATTATTCTCTGTCTGGCAGCATGGTTCATTGGCGTGAGCAAAGCGGGATTTGGCGGTAGCATTGGCATGCTTGTTACCCCCATGCTCATTTATATTATGCCCCCAAAAACCGTTGTCGGGATGATGCTACCACTCCTTTTTTCGACGGATATTTTCTCTCTCTTCCACTACTGGAAGCGGTGGGACCGGCAGAATATCGTCAGGCTGATACCTGGGGCGGTGTTAGGGATTATCATCGGTAGCTTCATCCTGAACGATATTTCAGATGTCCACTTAAAAAAAGTCATCGGGGGGATTGCTTGTATCTTCGCGGCGTTAAGTTTTTTTCGCTCCCGCCTGACCGAAAAGAACACGGTTCAACCCGGTCAAGTTTGGGCAGATAGCGGGGGCCGCTTTAAGGTATGGCACGGCGTTGTCGCTGGCATACTCACCGGCATCTTTTCTACCCTTGCCCATATCGGCGGATTGGTCGTCACGATGTATCTCCTCCCCCAACGACTCTCCAATCAAGCATTCGTCGGGACGACAACAGCCCTCTATTTCCTCATCAATTTAGTTAAAATTCCGTTTTACATCAAGCTAGGGCTGTTTACTTATGATGGTTTGATAGAGAATATTGCCCTCCTGCCGTACATCGCACTGGGGGTAATCGTCGGCATCTACCTCAACACGCGATTTTCTAAAGAGTTGTTTTCTGGAATCATCCTTTTCTTCGTCTTTGCCACCGGCGTGCATTTATTATTGGGGTGAGGTGTGATGCGTGATCAAGGATACAGGATACAGGATTCAGGATTCACAGAATTTGCATCTTGTATCCTGCATCTTGAATCTGGTATCTTGTATCTGGTATCTTGTATCTGGTAGAGGAGGTTCATCATGACACTGAAATGGGGAGTACTCGGTGCAGGGAGTGTTGCTCAACGCCGAGCTATCCCCGCGATCAATAAAGCAGAAGGGGCAGAACTTCACGCCCTTCTATCCAGAGACGCAGAGCGAGCCAAGCGGATTGCGACGGAGCATGGGGCACGGAAGTATTACACCACCGTTGACGCCCTGCTTTCGGATTCAGAATTGGATGCCGTTTATGTCTCAACACCTGTGTATTTGCACTGTGAGCAAGTCATCCAAGCCGCCGAGCGCGGATTACACATCTTATGCGATAAACCGATGGCGATCAACCCTGAAGAATGCCAACGCATGATTGATGCCTGCGCGGCAAACGGGGTACATCTCCAGGTCTGTTTCCTGTTTCGCTTTCATTCCTGTTTTCAGCAGATTAAAAATTGGGTGAGCGAAGGGCGTTTGGGGCGGATTGTTCAGGTCCGGATGCCACTGCTTAAACTTTTCTCGATTCCTCAAGGGGCATGGCGCGGCGAGCCCGATAAAGGTGGCGGGGGCTGCCTCATGGACCTCGGGGCTCACAGTGTGGATGTGTTGCGTTATGTTATCGGAGAGGTCAGCGAAGTCAGCGCGTTTTGCAATAGCTCCATCCATCACTACGATGTCGAAGAGACTGGGACGATCATGATGCGGTTTGAGAGCGGGGCTCAGGGTTTCACCGATATTAGCTTTGCCACCGCGGGGTGTGATATCATCTTCGAGGTATACGGTACGGCGGGGTGGGTATTGGTCTATAATGACGATGGGTGGCAAATCAAGACCTTTTTCGACGGTGAACGACGTGTCAGCCCCTCACAGTATGAGGATCTTTACCAATTGCAATTTGAGCATTTCACACGGTGCGTTGCTGAAGGCGAGCCACCGATTGTCACAGGGCTCGACGGCCTCCGAACCAATCAAATCCTGGCAGCGGCTTATGAATCGGATCGGACGGGGAAGTCGATTCAATGTTCCATAGCCTCACCGGCATCATGAGTGACAAATTGACACGCATCTGCTCTGCTCGTCTAATCGAGACATTTTGGCATGCCAATAACAGTGCCAAAATGTCCCCGGCGGGGCGATAACGCAATCATAGCGGGTTGGCATACCTCTTGCTTATAAGTAGTAAAGCAATCTATTGTAAAGTAGCATCAAATCCCCTGCCTTCAGGTATGGGGCATGTCAACTATCTAAATGGAAGAAAGGAGAAAACGAAGATGGCACTCACACCTCTCGCGGATCGGATTTTGGTCCGACGAATTGAAGAAGACGAGCAGAAAACAAGTGGAGGTATTATTATTCCCGATACCGCCAAAGAAAAACCCCAGGAAGGGGAAGTTATTGCAGTTGGGAAAGGTCGCCTCCTTGATAGCGGCGAACGCCAGCCAGTCGATGTCGCAGTTGGAGACAAGATTCTATTTGGGAAATACTCCGGCACGGAAGTCAAGTACGAAGGCGAAGAGTATCTGATTCTACGCGAAGATGACATTCTGGCAAAAATTGGCTAGTTTAAGAGAAAGAGAATAAGGAGGAATTGTAATGGCAGCAAAACAATTGGCTTTCAATGAAGACGCACGTAATGCGATTAAACGCGGTGTTGATGTCCTTTCAAACGCCGTAAAAGTGACGCTTGGCCCCAAAGGCCGAAACGTTGTTCTGGATAAAAAATTCGGCGCTCCGACCATCACGAAAGATGGCGTGACCGTCGCCAAAGAGATCGAACTCGAAGACCCTTATGAAAACATGGGGGCGCAAATGGTGAAGGAGGTTGCTTCCAAAACCAGTGAGGTCGCCGGTGATGGAACAACGACAGCAACCATCTTGGCTCAAGCCATTTATCGTGAAGGCTTGAAAAACGTCGCCGCTGGACATAACCCAATGGCGCTCAAACGTGGCGTTGAGAAAGCGGTTGAGGCAGTCGTTGCGAAATTGAAAGACCTCAGCCGGGAAATCGCCGAGAAAACTGAGATTGCACAAGTGGCAAGCATTTCAGCGAATAATGATCAAACCATCGGCAATCTGATTGCAGATGCTATGGAAAAAGTTGGCAAAGATGGCGTGATTACCGTTGAGGAAGCCAAAAGCCTCGAAACCACGCTCGAGGTGGTCGAGGGAATGCAGTTTGATCGCGGCTACTTGTCACCTTACTTTGTCACCGATGCCGAGCGCATGGAAGCTATACTTGAAGACCCGTATATCTTGATTCACGAAAAGAAGGTCAGCGCGCTCAAAGATCTGGTGCCGTTGCTCGAGCGAGTCGCCCAACAAGGCAAGCCCTTCCTCATCATCGCGGAAGATGTTGAAGGCGAGGCGCTCGCAACATTAGTTGTCAACAAGCTTCGTGGAACGATTCGTAGCGCAGCCGTCAAAGCGCCAGGGTACGGTGACCGGCGCAAAGCAATGCTCGAAGATATTGCGGTTCTCACCAATGGTCGGGTCTTCTCTGAAGACCTCGGTATTAAACTTGAGAACGTGACCGTGAACGACCTCGGTAGAGCAAAGCGTGTTATCATCGACAAAGACAATACGACGATTATCGAAGGGAATGGCAGTAAAGAAGCCATCCAAGGTCGAATCAGTCAAATCCGCAGACAGATTGAGGACACCACTTCCGACTATGACAGTGAAAAGCTACAAGAGCGGCTTGCGAAACTCGCCGGTGGCGTTGCTGTTATTAACGTTGGGGCTGCCACTGAGGTTGAGATGAAGGAGAAGAAGGCGCGTGTCGAAGACGCCATGCACGCCACTCGTGCTGCCGTTGAAGAAGGGATTGTTGCAGGCGGTGGTGTCGCCCTCGTCCGCGCGCAAGCAGCGCTTGACAACTTGAACATCACAGATCCCACAGAAAAGGTCGGTGCAGAGATCGTTCGGAGAGCACTCGAAGAACCGCTTCGTCAAATCGCACGCAATGCAGGACAAGAGGATTCGGTCGTCCTTGCAAAAGTGAAAGTGGAAGGCGGAAATGTCGGTTATGATGCCCTGAAAGATGAATTTAACGATATGTTCAAAGCGGGCGTCATCGATCCGACCAAAGTCGTCCGTGTCGCGCTTCAGAATGCTTCTAGCGTTGCGGCGCTGATGATCACCACCGAAGCGTTAATCGCAGAGATTCCTGAGAAGGAAAAAATGCCTCCGATGCCGCCAGGCGGCGACATGTACTAAAATGAGCACATGTGCAAATGAGCACATGGGTTTTTAATAGGTCAAAACTTTGACCCACTAAAAACCCAATAAAAAAGGGAGTGGGACACAAACGGTGTTCCACTCCCTTTTTTATTTCAAGGTTTAGAAACCGAGTTTTTCAGAAAAACTCGGTTTCTTCCTGTAAAGAGCCAGTTGCCAAATTGTGGACTAATCACTGGTTGCGTATTAAATTCAAGCCTGATTCGCGCCATAGACCCTTATCCCACTTTCGATGAATTTGACTGCGATTTCTGCCGTTGGTCGCCCTGTCTTGCGAGCAGCAATTTTCCTCACACTGATGGCATCCGTTCCGACCGCAACAACTTGTTGATCGGCAATCGCAATCCATACGTCTTTATTGTATTGCTGATACAACTCTGTGGCGTGTTCCCGTCCCCATCGGGAATTTTCCCAGTATGCTTGGGGAATGGTGTTTTTCTCCGTCATGTTGCATCACCTCATTGAGATTTCATCAAGTTATGAACGGATTGTACCACCTCTTCCAAGGGGTTGTCAAGTCTCAGAATGAACAAATCATCCTTCCTAAAATACCAGATAGAAATTGCCTCTGTTATTCGAGTTGACAAATCTAAGGGTGATTTGGAATAATTTGTCATTGGAACCTCCTTATATTTTGACAAATACCTCGCCAATGTCACATTCCGGCGGAATCCTCGTCGCATCAGTCTCCAGACTTGTGAACCAGAGTTGATCACAGATCGGGAAATCTATGCTACAACGGGAGCGTCAATTTAAATGTAACATTGGCGAAATACGAGTTTTTCGCTTTTTCGTCCTGTTTCAAAAACCTGCACGCTTTGCGCATTTGCAAATTTCTACGAGGTAATAGCCCTGATGAACGCAAAAATTCTCATCGTTGATGATATTCCAGCCAACCTGAACCTGTTACGCCAAAATCTCGAATCTTCCGGCTACAAAGTCGTCGCTGTCCCAGATGGGGCTCGCGCCCTTCAGGTCGTCGAACGTACCGAGCCGGATGTGATTCTTCTGGATATCCTCATGCCTGAAATGGACGGATTTGAAACCTGCCGGAGGCTTAAAGCCAATCCCACCACAGCGGATATACCGGTAATCTTCATCACGGCTAAGGACGAGACAGAAAGCGTCGTTGAGGGTTTTCATCTCGGCGGCGTCGATTATATCACCAAGCCATTTAAGGAAGAGGAGGTACTGGTTCGCGTTCAGACCCACCTCAAAATTCATCGACTCACACAAGAACTCATCCAGAAAAACAGGGAATTACAGGCGGAAATTGCCAGACGCGAGCAAGCTGAAG
This sequence comes from uncultured bacterium, assembly GCA_964577695.1. Lineage (GTDB taxonomy): Bacteria > Poribacteria > WGA-4E > WGA-4E > PCPOR2b > CAZOAL01. Next base: position 145,901 of record CAZOAL010000006.1, read on the forward strand.
CGGCGCGTGAGAAGGCAGAGGACGCGCTAATGAAGGCGGATGAAGAACTTTCGATGCTCTCCCAAAAGGAAGCCGAATATTGGGGAATTGATGGCTTTATCGGGAAAAGCCAGACCATCAAGAAGATCTTAAACGAGGTCCGGCAACTTCAGGGGGTCGGCACAACCAGCGTTCTGATCACCGGCGAAAGCGGAACAGGAAAGGAGCTGATTGCGCGTGCCCTCCACTATGGCTCTGCGAGAGCCAGGGGGCGATTTATCCCCGTGAACTGTTCTGCCATTCCTTCTGAACTGGTCGAATCGACCCTCTTTGGGCACCTCAAAGGGGCGTTCACGGGAGCAAGTGAGCCTAAGAGAGGCTATTTTGAACTCGCCGATGGCGGCACCCTATTCCTTGACGAGATTGGCGAGATGCCGTTTGATTTACAAGCCAAGCTGTTGCGCGTGCTGGAAGATGGCGCTTTCACGCCTGTGGGCGGAACCGTCCAGAAGCGGGCGGATGTCCGCGTTTTGGCAGCGACCAATGCGGACATCCAGAAAAAGATTGCGGGTGGCACGTTCCGTAGCGACCTTTACTTTCGGCTCGCCCGATTCATCGTAGAGGTTCCACCCCTGCGAGAGCGGCGGGAGGATATTCCACTTCTCGTTGAACATTTCCTGAAAATGTTCGCGGCGGAGATGGGCATTAACAGAAGAATGGAAGAAAGGAAGGATGGAAGGAGGGAAGGGGAGGCATTGACTATCCAACCTTCCAATCTTCCAACCTTCCAACCCCCTCGTTTGAGTTCCGAAGCGCTGGAGGCGTTAATGAGATACGACTTCCCCGGCAACGCTCGTGAACTGAAGAACATCATCGAAGGTGCTTTGATTTTAAGTCGCGGTGGCATCATTCACCCGGAACATTTACGTTTTGTGAAGTTGCCGTCCGCGGAAGCCAAAGATGCGTCCGTCCTCCTGCCCCCCCTCAATCCCCCCCAAGTTTGGGGGAGAAGGGGGGCAGGAGACTCAACTTCCACTTCTGCCGACCCCGGTGGCATTCAGGGGTTCCTTGAGGCATGTTGCGAATTTCACCCGGATGCCGAAGTCCACAAGCCCGAATTGCTTCAACGATACCACCAGTTTTGTCGAATCAAGGGGCATGAACCGCTCCCGCGGAATAAGTTCTACCAGCGTCTGACCCAACTCTGTCCACAGGTCCAGCCTACCCTGATTGGCGAAAAACGCCTCACCGGTTTCAAAGGCTTGATGGTGAAGCCGTCATCGTAACCGTCCAGTTGATCTATGGAGTGCGAAAACTCCAGCGTACTCCCAAATTAAAATTCCTGACTTTCTGCACTCCCACTAGCTTTGGGGCGTTTTTTTATGCCTTGGCATAGGGCTTGCGCTAAGAGAGGCTGATCATAGTTTTACCCTTTCGTTCACATCCACATCAAGCGCACGAGCGATTTCTACAAGACGCTTGAAGCTTACCGACTGGTATCGGGTGGCTTCATATCGCTGAACCTGTTGAGGTTTGAGTCTCAGCTTTTTGGCCAGATCCGCCCCGATGGATCGGGCTCTTCGCTTCGCTCGACTTGCGTTAAGCCGCATGCGATACGGGCTTTGATGAACAGATCCGGTAACTCCGAAAGCGACTTCAGCTCTAATTCCTGAACCTGTTGCGCCTTGAGGGCTTCATACGCCGCGAGCTCCCCTCGGAGGTCATCCAGTTGCGATTCAACGCTCTCAATCATCGCCGTATGGATTTTTTGAGGTAGGGTTTCAGGACGTGGCGTAGCGCGAAGGCTTGCCAATGATTCCTCAAACTTCTGAATCCGCTTCTGAGTCACAAGGTATTGTCGTTCGTTCTCAATCATGACATTTTCCTGAGATCAATCATTAAGATACCTTTTAGATCGTCATAATGGTTTAGTTGAAAGAACTCCAAAAAGGTTAGCCCTGAACCAGCCTCCACCCAGTCAGCAACGAAGAACTCTACGCTGTATTTTTCCTTCATTGCCTGTCTCTGATGAGAAAAGTCAAGAAAGACGGGGTCGAGCCGATTCAAGTCGATGTTTTTATGCCATTCCCAACAGCCGTCCACATCGTTCGGTTCAGCTTTGCTGGTGACAAAACTACCGTCAATGTACACGCGGGGGACACCGGCTGCCTTGAGGTTCTCCAGGGCACGCTTCAGCCCCTCGAACAAGGTGCGCCGTTCAGGAGTCTTAGCGAAAACCGCTTCCACCTCATCAAGCGTTGTTTCATGAATGCCGGCGGGCAGTTCGCCTACGACGTTGAGTTGGGGAATCATGTCTGGAGTTCCTCATTTTTACATGGGACAGTCTGTTTCCGCTTTAATGGTAACACAACATTTTTGTTGTGTCAATACCGACTTATCTATCGATAGTACAGGAGGTCTTGAGACAAGAGGCAATTTCGTGATGCACAATTTTCAAGGAGAAAGGGTATGACCGAGAGGCGCGTGAGAAATTGTTGAGAGGTTTCTGAGAAATTTCGACTGAAAAACCTCTCGTCAATCTCTCAAGTCAATGGTTCTCAAATCCCAAATCTTCTGACTTTTAGCGTCCCGACTGTGGTTGGAACGCTTTTTTTCTGCCCTGGCACGGTGCTTGCGTTAAAGGGGGGTATGAATTCAGACGTTGAATTCTGCTGTGACGTTTGAGCGGTCAATCGCTCACATTGTGCTTGATTAAAAATATCACCTGTATTATCCTGTTAAGGAGGATTTGACCATGAAACGAAAAATGTTTGGAACGTTAGCCAGTTTGATGTGTATCGCGTTTTTGGGGGCTTTGCCTTCAATGGGCTTTGCCGAAGAGGGGAAGTGGACAAAGAAAGCAGCCATGCCCACCGCAAGATATAGCTTATCTGCCAGTGCGGTCAATGGGAAGATTTATGCCATCGGCGGCCGGAACGAGGCGGGGACGCTCTCGATTGTCGAAGAATACAACCCAACAACGGATACCTGGACAAGGAAAGCTGATATGCCGACAGCAAGAATGCGCCTGGCCACCTGTGTGGTGAACGGGAAGATTTATGCCATCGGCGGCGACAACACTGGATTCAATGGAACTTTTCTAGCCACTGTCGAAGCGTATGACCCGGCGACGGACACCTGGACAAAAAAGAAAGACATGCCTTTCGGAGGAAGATATGAATCCGCCACCGTTGCTGTGAACGGAAAGGTCTATGTCATCGGAGGCTGGCTTAATTTTGCTATGCAGTCACAGGTGGGAGTGTATGACCCACTGACAGACACCTGGGAACAGAAAGCGAATGGGCCCCCACTCGCGAATGCCGGGTTTGCTGAGGTGAATGGGAAGATTTATTTCGGAGGGGGTTGGGCTCAACTGCTTGCAACTACTTATGAATATGACCCAGCGACCGACCAATGGACAAGGAAAACGGATATGCCCACCCCAAGACATCTGCTCTCCGCCAGTGTCCTCGGCGATAAGCTCTACGCCATTGGAGGCAATGTGCAGGCTGATGGGGGACCGAGTGCGGTCGTGGAGGTGTACCATCCCGCCACCAACACCTGGACCAAGGGGGCAAACATGCTGACCGCAAGAGGGGGCCTCTCGACGGCTGTGGTGCAGGGGAAGCTTTATGCCATCGGGGGACAGACGGGCGTTCCGTGGGCTGGAGGAATCGTGTACCCAACCGTAGAGGAATATACCCCGGCGGATTGGAGTTTCGCCGTTTCGCCGCGAGGCAAGCTGGCGACAACGTGGGGGGAGGTCAAGCGGGGTCGGTGATTAATCACGGTTTCCCCATGATAAATCACGGGGCTATGTTCATACCGTCCCTACGGGACGGGGGATGTTTACCGTCTAAACCCATGTTCCGTAGGGACATTTGATAATAGCTCACCGATCATCGGTGGGAACTGAAGCGTCCGCCCTCCGCACTTTGATGTTGATCTCAATGTGATTTTCTGCTACAATGTATGGCCAATGGCAATCGAACTTCCAACAGCAAATTCCCAAACGCAGTCGTTCATAATTCTGCTCTCACCTGCTCGGCGTGGATTGCCAAATCCACGCCGCAAGCCGACGGATTTGGCAATCCGTCGGGAGCATCCCGGGAAAATGTGAACGACTGAACCGACCCAACACAAGGAGGAATCCGATGAATCGCGTTCTTCGACGCTTGTTGCCGCTCTTGCCTTTCTTGTCATGTCATGAAATTGGCATCCAAAGTTCTTACGCTCGCTTGTACTTTTTATGGAGGGCACTATGAAACCATTGGCACAAGCCCAAAACCACGTCCTTGACCTCGATGGAAAGGGGGCTTACGCTTGCGTTCAAAAACTCGCCGTCCTTTCGGGCGTGGTCCATTCGGAGGCAGGAACGCCTCAAAGTAAGGTCAACGTGCGCTTGCAACGGGACCATGAGATTGTCGCCGAAACGCAAACGGATGAATGGGGACACTACCAGATCGCCCTCTTTCCTCAAGGGGAGTTTGATCTTTCCGCCGCCAGCGGGGAGTTGGGCGCCTGGCAATTGGGCATCAAATTGAGCCAAGGCGAACGCCGAACAGTGAACCTCACTTTGAGAGAAGCCATAAGCATCTCAGGAACAGTCGTGGCTTTCGATAACAGTCCGCATGTCGCCGTCCCCGTCCAAGCCGTCTCAAATCCCAAATCTCAGAATTCCCACTCCGCAAGGAGCCTGGAACAATCCGAGGTGGTTGCCACAGTCTTGAGCGACGAGGGAGGCAAATATCAGTTTATCAACTTGAAGCCAGGACGATATGATCTGCGATGCCAAGTCATGGGTGGATATGTTTATTACGGTTCACCCCCCCTGTCGTCCCCCCGTGAACGGGGGGACAACTCCTCCCTCCCTCCTTCCCCCCGCCCGCGGGGGGATAAAGGGGGGGGCGAGGAGGGTCAGGGTGGGGGTCAAATCCTGCAGGTTCAACCTGGCAAAACCCTCTCCAACATCGATTTCCGTTTCGCGCCCTTCAAAAAAGGGACGTGGAAAATTTACAATACGCTTGACGGCTTGGCAAATAACTTTGTCTTAGCAATCCATCAAGACCAAGCTGGAGCCATCTGGTTTGGGACATTTGGAGGTGGGGTATCCAAGTATGATGGCAAGAACTTTGTCAACTTCACCACCAAAGATGGCTTGGCGAATAACTATGTCTGGGCCATCCACCAAGACAAAGATGGAACCATCTGGTTTGGGACAGTTGGAGGCGTATCGAGGTATGATGGGATGGGCTTTGTCAACTTCAGCACCGAAGATGGCTTGGCGGATAACCGTGTCGGTGCCATCCATCAAGACAAGGATGGGGCGATGTGGTTTGGGACAGATGGAGGCGGGGTCTCCAGGTATGATGGAGAAGGCTTTGTCAACTTCACCACTGAAGACGGCTTAGCGAGTAACGATGTCAGTGCCATCCATCAAGACCAAGATGGAGTCATGTGGTTTGGATCTGGAGGCGGAGTATCAAGGTATGATGGAGAAGGCTTTGTCAACTTCACCACTGCAGACGGCTTGGCACATAACTCTGTCTGGACAATCCATCAAGACCAAGATGGAATCATGTGGTTTGGAACACATGGAGGTGGGGTATCAAGGTATGATGGGGTGGGCTTTGTCAACTTCACCACTCAAGATGGCTTGACGAACAACTGGGTCAATGCCATCCATCAAGACCAAGCTGGGGCGCTGTGGGTTGGGACTTATGGAGGCGGGGTATCAAGGTATGATGGGGAAGGCTTTGTCAACTTCACCACTGCAGACGGCTTGGCGCATAACTTTGTCAGGGCAATTCATCAAGACCAAGCTGGGGCGCTGTGGGTTGGGACAGATGGAGGCGGGGTCTCCAGGTATGATGGGGAAGGCTTTGTCAATTTCACCACTGCAGACGGCTTGGCGCATAACTCTGTTTGGGCAATCCGTCAAGACCAAGATGGAATCATGTGGTTTGGGACACGGGGAGGAACATCAAGGTATGATGGGGTGGACTTTGTCAACTTCAGCACCAAAGAGGAATTTATGGATAACTTTGTCCATGCAATCTATCAAGACAAAGATGGAGTCATCTGGTTTGGGACATGGAGAGATGGAGTGTTAAGGTATGATGGGGTGGACTTTGTCAACTTCAGCATCGAAGATGGCTTGGCGCATAACATTGTCTTGGCAATCCATCAAGACAAGGATGGAATCATCTGGTTTGGGACACGGGGAGGCGGGGTATCAAAGTATGATGGGGTGGGCTTTGTCAACTTCAGCACTCAAGATGGCTTGGCACATGACAGGGTCAGGGCAATCCATCAAGACCAAGATGGAGCCATGTGGTTTGGAACAGAGGGAGGCGGGGTATCAAAGTATGATGGGGTAGGCTTTGTCAACTTCACCACCAAAGAGGGCTTGGCGGATAACTCTGTCTATGCAATCTATCAAGACCAAGATGGAATCATGTGGTTTGGGACATTTGGAGGCGGGGTCTCCAGGTATGATGGGGTGGGCTTTGTCAATTTTACCACCAAAGACGGCTTGGCGAATAACTCTGTCTGGGCAATCTATCAAGACCAAGCTGGAGTCATCTGGTTTGGGACTGATGGAGGTGCCTCTCGATACGACGGCATCATCTGGACTTCACTGGATGCCAGAGATGGATTAGCGGGCAATTCCATTTCCTCCATTTACCAGGATTCGGATGGCGCCTTATGGTTTGGGACATCGGATGGGGGTATAACCCGATATCGTCAAAGCCAGACGATTCCAAGCATTCGCATCGTTTCGCTAAAGACCGAGAAGCTTTACCCCCTTTCGACCCTTCCCCAGATTCCGTCTCTGACTGCTGGCACTCGGGTCACGATTGAATATCAGGCCCTCGATTTTACCACCCTTCCCTTCAAACAACAGTATCGGATTCGCATCCGCAGGAGTGGGGACAATGGAGGAGCACGGCAGGTCGTGCCCAATGACGGCTGGGAAAAGCCGACAAAATCAACCACTTATGATTGGGTTCCCCTGGAAGCTGGCACCTATACCTTTGAAGTGCAGGCGATTGACCGCGATCACAATTACTCCGAGCCAGCGAGCCTGACGTTGCAAGTGGTACCATCACCTTATGAAGAGGTCCTGCGGCAAACGCGGGAAGAACTGGAAGCCGCTTATCGAGATCTTGCTCAGAAAAACGTCCAACTGGAGGCCGCCAAAGAAGCCGCTGAAGCCGCCAACCGCGCCAAAAGTACCTTTTTAGCCAACATGAGCCACGAAATCCGCACCCCGATGAACGCCATCCTCGGCTATGCCCAGATCTTGCAGCGAGCCCCCAATGTGCCCCCGGAGCAGCGAGTCGCAATCGATACGATTGAGAATAGCGGAGAACACCTGCTTGCACTGATTAACGATGTTCTCGACCTTTCCAAAATCGAGGCGGGACGCCTGGAATTGCACACAACGGATTTTGACCTCAAAGCCCTCATCGATGGGATTTCGGCGATGTTCAAAATCCGGTGTGAGCAATCCGGTCTGGCCTGGCGCGTCGAAGGGCTTGGCGAGAATCGAATGCTGGTTCATGGCGATGAAGGCAAGCTCAGAGAGGTCTTGATCAATCTGCTAGGCAATGCCGTCAAATTCACCAATTCCGGCGGGGTTGTTTTGCGAGTCAGCGAATCGACGGAGCAAAGAGATGGAAGGATGGAAGGAGAGGAAGGAAAGGAAGGAAGTCTCACGTTTCACGTTTCACGTTTCACGTTCGAGGTGATTGATACCGGCGTGGGCATTCCCCCCGAGGAGCAGGCAAAAATCTTTGAGCCGTTCACGCAAAGCGAAGCGGGGATCAAAAAAGGCGGAACCGGCTTGGGGCTGACCATTGCCCAGAGATACATCGAACTGATAGGCGGCAAATTAGAGCTGGAATCTCCCCTTCCCCCCGTCCACAGCCTGCCCCGATCTATCGGGGGGGAGACAGAGGGGGGGTGTGGAAGTCGCTTTTTCTTCACAATTCCGCTCCCACCGGCCACTTCCGGCACAGTTGTTGAACTGTCGCAATGGAGCCGAGTGACTCGTCTCGCAAGTGGTTATCACGTCAAAGCGCTGATCTGCGACGACACCCAAATCAACCGGGATGTCCTGGCGAAGATGCTGACGGATCTCGGGGTGGAAGTCGTCGAAGCCGAAAATGGGGAACAAGCGGTGAAGATGACTTCAGCGCATCAACCGGATATTGTGTTCCTGGACATTCGGATGCCGGTTATGGATGGTTTGGAAGCGGCACGGCAGATTCTTTCACAATTTGGCAAAGACCGGTTGAAAATGGTTGCCGTATCAGCTTCTGCGTTGCGACACGAGCACCAAACCTATCTGGATGCCGGGTTCGACGACTTCATCTCCAAGCCTTTCCGTCTGGAGCGCATCTGCGAATGCCTGGCAAATCTCCTGGGTATTGCGTTTGAAACCGAGTCCACTTCTGAGGCGGAAGAAGCAACAGAGACGTTGGAGATTTCGCTGCCGGAAGCCCTCTTAACCGCGCTCAAAACAAAAGCGGAGCTTTATGAGGTGACCGATTTAGAAACTCACCTCAAGGAGGTCGAAGCCCTTGGCCCCGCCGGGGAACGGCTGGCAGAACACCTCCGTGGTTTGATTCGGAACTATGATATGGATGCGGTTCTCAACCTCTTGTCAGAGATCCAGCAGGAGTAGAACATGCTGCCAGCTTGTTCATATCAAAATTTGGAGAGACCAATCATGAATCAGGATTCGGCAAAAATCCTCATCGTCGATGATATTCCAGCCAATCTGAACGTTTTGCGCCAGACTCTCGAAACCGAAGGCTATCGAATCGTCGCCGCGCCGAATGGGACGGTCGCACTTCAGGTTGCCGATAGAACCCGACCGGATTTAATCCTTTTAGACATCATGATGCCCGAAATGGACGGCTTCGAGACCTGTCAGAGGCTGAAGGCTTCAGCCGCCACCGCGGAGATTCCGGTGATTTTCATCACCGCGAAAGATGACATGGGCAGCATTGTTGAGGGCTTCAAGGTCGGCGGAGTGGATTATATCACCAAGCCGTTTCGACAGGAGGAGGTTCGCGCTCGGGTTCACACGCATTTGACAATCAAACGCCTCCAAGACGGATTGCGAGCAGCGAACCAGCAGATTCAAGCCAAAAACGAGGTGCTTGAACGTGCTTATGCGCAGTTAGCGGCGGATAACCTTCGCAAGACAGAAGAACTCGAAACCGCCCGCCGGATTCAGCAGGGATTCCTGCCCGCTTGCGCGCCAGAGGTGTCCTACCTGGACATCGCCAACTTCCAAAAAACAGCCACTGAAGTCGGCGGCGATTATTATGATTTTTTCCCGAAGGACGATGGGAAACTCATGATTGCGATTGGTGATGCCACTGGACATGGCGTCGGCGCAAGTCTGATGGTATCCGCAACGAAAATGGCACTCCGGCTGACTGATGAGCCTAATCTCGTCAAGAAAATTGGCGAAATCAATACACACTTAAAGCAGATTAACAGTTACCCTCGACTCAACATCGCGCTGACCCTCATCGAACTTGCGTACGATGAAAACTCAGGGGACGTGCGGATAAAGGCTACGGGGGGTGGCATGCCGCCGCTTTACATCCTGAGAGCCAATGGTGAGGTAGAGGAGCGGATGATTGAGGGGGTGCCGCTTGGGGCGATGGAGAAGGTCAAGTATGGATTCACCGAATTTCGACTCGAGACCGCCGATGGGTTAATCTGTATGTCAGATGGTTTGCCTGAACGCATGAACGATGCGGGAGAGCAGTTTGGCTATGCGCAAATCGTGACAGAACTCAAAAAAGCCGGAAGAACGGAAAAGAGTGCTCAAGAGATTATGGAAGCGCTTGTCCGAGCCAGCGATGAGTGGTCGAATAAGGCACCGCAGGATGATGACGTGACGCTTGTGGTGTTGAAACACACCGGCTCCCATCGGAGTGAAAGCGTTCGATAGCGCAATACTGAAAATTTCGACTTCAGCATCTTTTGTCTTGACAACTTCTACAAAATCCTGTATGCTTTGCCATTATCTTATCCTTTGGAGGAATACTATGAATGCAACGGAATTGACGAAAGCGCTCATTCGGTATAACACCATCAGCCGCAATAGTAATGTCGAGGCAGTGGATTTTATTGAGGCGCGGATGCAGGAGATTGGGTGTGAGGTTGAGCGGGTTGAATATCTGGATTCCAACGGTGTGCGCAAGGCAAACCTGATTGGACGGAAAGGCAGGCATAACGCCTCGGGAAAGCATGGGATTGCATTCCTGGGGCATATCGACACGGTACCGGCGGACGGGTGGGACTTTGATCCGTTTGAGGCGCGTATTGCGGGAACGAAGATGTATGGGCGCGGGAGTTGCGACATGAAGGGGAGCGTTGCCTGTATGCTTGCAACTGCATCGCGCTATTCCACATCAGATTTGGAGGCACCCATTTACGTGGTTGTCACGGCAGATGAGGAGGTCGGATGTATTGGCGCACAGGCGGTTGTCGAGCAATCCAAGGTGTTCCAGGAGTCCTGTCCACGCTATGGAATTGTCGGCGAACCGACACTGCTAAAGGTTATTCATGGCCACAAAGGCATCATCCAGTTCCTGATTAAGGCGCGTGGACGTGCGGCACACAGCAGCACCGGCAAGGGAGAAAATGCGAATCTCAAGCTCATTCCCTTCTTGTCCGAGATGCAAGAAATCTACAATACACTGACAACCGATACGACACACTTTAACTACGATTTTGACCCCCCGTTCTCAGATTGGAATATCACGTTCAGCGATGGCAACAGCGCAGCGAACGTCACGCCTCCCTTGGGTACCTGTGTGATTAACTATCGTCCGATGCCGGGGCAAAATTCGCAGGATTGGATTGATTGCGTTCGACAGTCCGCTGAAAAGCACGGTTTAGAGTTCGGCATCCGCCATTGGGGAGACCCGATGCTTACCCCCCGTGACTCCGAGATTGTCCGCGCCGCCCTTGAAATCACGGGACAAGATGAGTCCTTAACAGTTCCCTACGGCACAGATGGAATGGTTTTCGGCCAGTGCATGGAACTGGTCGTGATTGGTCCGGGGAGCATCCTGCAAGCGCACACCGTCGATGAGTGGATCGAGTTGGAGCAGCTAGAGCAAGGCGTTTCGGTTTTTAGTCAGTTTGTTGAGCGGTTCTGTCTGTAAAGGAAATCAGGTGTTCCGTCTCTCAATAGTTGAGATGAATCACGGAGCTATTGTCACCTCATCCCTACAGGACAGTTGAGGTTTGCCTTGGATTCTCATGTCCCGTAGGGACATCTGATGGTAGCCCAACGATTCATCGTTGGGAACTTTAATCCTGTGTTATATGGATTCTGATCTCAAGTCATGGATTTCCGATTGGAAGTAGACCGCATCCGGTTTGACCCACTCCTCTTCGCCATCCTCCCAGACCTCGCGTTTCCAGATAGGCACGATCTGCTTGAGTCGGTTCATCGCGTAATGGCACGCCTCAAATCCATCCTTGCGGTGCGGCGAAGCGACAGCAACGGCAACGCTGACCTCACCAATTTCAAGCCGTCCCACACGGTGAATCATGGCGACGTGCGCTAATCCCCACTTTTCGTAAATCTCTTGAGCGATGTTTGCCATCTGCTTTTCCGCCATCGGGGCGTAGGCGCGGTATTCGAGGTAGGCGACCTTGCGTCCAGCCGTATTGTTCCGCACCGTGCCGAGAAATGTCACAATCGCTCCTGAATCTCCGGTTTCGACAGCACGAATCACATCTTCAGCGGTGATAACCTCGTTCGTAATCTTAAACATCTCAACCTCCTGTGACCGGTGGAATCAATGCAACCTCATCACCATCCGAGAGTTTGGTCTGTTCGGTCGCATACTCCCAATTGACAGCCATCTGCATGACCTGGTAGTATTCCGCAAACTCAGGGACCCGTGCTTCCAACTGTTTCAGAATATCCATCAAGACCGCTCCTTCTGGCAGTTCCATATCTTCTTCTTCTCGACCAAACATTTCGTGGCACACGGCAAAGTATTTGACTTTAACTTTCATCATTTCTCCTAGTTTGAAAATGGGATTATCGACTGATAGGACAGGCATCATACGCTCGGCGCGTTGCGCGGATTCGCCGGAGATATTATACCATTTTTAGTTTCAAATGCGACGATTTGCCGGAGTCAAACAGGGGGGCATGGGAGCATGGGAGTGTTAGGAGAAAGGGAGTGTTAGGAGAAGGAAACCCCGATGCTCCTAACACTCCTAACACCCCTAACACCCCTAACACCCCATAGTCGCATCTGGAAGTCCAAATGGTATTATAACTCAAGATGGTTCTGAAAACAAAACAAAACTCACCCCGACATTACAACATCCCGCGACGCCGCTTCTCGCAACGCATCAAGGAGGCTGTCTGGTTCCTTAACACTCAGGAGAACGGAATAGCCCTGACGAGTCGGGAGGTAAAGCACTTGCCGCTTGTCCGTAACGAACACCAGGCATTTCTCCCCATTTCGGAGTTTGAACCATCCTGCCCTATAACCTGGTAAACCGGTGCCGTTCGTTCGCCGCTTCAACTGATAGTCCTTGTCTCGGTTCAGATCGACACGCTTCGCCCTGTCAAGAATGAGTGACTTCAACGGAATCTGTCGGCCATAGAGGTCGCCGGAAATTCTGAGCCCTTCCGGGGAAACCTCGAACTTCACATGACGGGAGGAGTAGGCCAAGTAACCGAATAAGGTCAGCAGGGCGAGGAAAAAGGCGGTAAGACCAACGAAAAACCAGATTGGACCGCTTGATGCAGGGATTATCTGAAAGGTTTCCTTCATACGTCTCATATCCCCTCAGTAAGGAACCGATTTCAGCAAGGCTCACCGTTCATAGAGCGACGCCGCCTCGGTGAACCCGTTTACATTCTCGGCAGTTTTGCCCACAAACGTCTCAACCTTCAACTTGCGCCCGTCAAGGACTTGCACCAGCAGGACCCCCTGAACCTGATTGTCCGCACCCTCAAACGGCTCAGACGAACTCGGACGAGCGATGTTGATCAGTTCGTACTTCACCGGCCCGCTGTCCTTGCTGACAGTGGCAGGGTCGGGGGCGTTGCCCCTGACACCAAATTGTCGAGGTTTTCCCTCGTAGTCACCCAGTGAAACGATGCTCTTCGAGGGGGCGATGTGGTGATATACGATGGCGAGATGCCCCATCCAGTAGCCGCGCGTGTCGCCGTTGCCGGCGTAGCCGTTGGTGTTCTCCTTGAACCAGTTCCCGACGAGCCGGCCATCAATGTCATAGTCAATCTTGCCGCCGAGTGGCTCGACGATGCGCGGGTTGAGCTGGAGCAGTTGGCCTTTCAATGGTTCATCAAAATAGTCAAACGGATCGACCGTGTGGATTTTCCAGGGCTCGCGGTCATAGTGTGACGGTACGAGGAGTCCCTTCAGGGTCACCTCTGTGTTGACAACCCCGAAATCGAGTGTCCTGCCGCCAACCTTTCCGATGACCTGCCCCCCTTTGACCGGAATGCGTACCCCTTTGTTTCCGCCTTTCCCAATTCCACCTTTAATCTGGGCGAGGATAGACTCGTCAATCCGGGTAATCAGGTCGAAGTAACTCCAGAACGTGCCCGAGTGCTCGATGGCCACCCGATAGTCGTCATACTCCCGCGGCACTTCACTCGTACCCTCGAACTTCGCCCGGTGTTGAATCTGGACGATGAATCCATCGGCGGGTGCCCGGACGTCGTAACGGTAACGTCCGCCATTCGGGTCTTTGGGAGTGTAATATTGATGGTCGCTCGGCGTCACATGCGCTCCCACCATCAAGCCCATGGGAATGATCGCGCCGATGTCTTCAACCTGCATCGGGGAATAGGTGAATCGGATAGGGCCTTTGCCAACAGCCTTGCCTTGGCTCCATTGCATTTGGAGTTGTTCCGCGGCAGTTCGCGGGCATGCCAGGGAAGGCATGAGCACAATACCGAGCGACACACTGAATAACAACGCCAGTCGTGTATCTGTCATATCGAATAACTCCCTTCTGGGTTAACGCAATCATAAACAGGGGATGGTTCATTTTTCGCCTGAGTTAGAGCCTGCCCTGAGCGCAGCCGAAGGGTTGACACTTTTCAGAGTGCCCAAAAATGGGAACATGCGGAAGAAACCGAGTTTTTGACAAAAACTCGGTTTCTCCTGCTCCACGAATTGTGAACCATCCCTGATATAACCCCGATATCAGACACACATGAAAAAAGGGTCAAATTGGTTCCCTGGCCCATACGAATAACGGTCAGGAAACCGATTCGACCCTTTCAGTTGACGGAAATGGATTCTTTTCCTACATCATTGGCTTGACAGACTCCATTTCAATCACGTTAAGCCCCTTCAAACGAAACACTTTGCCGGTTACAGACACCTGCTTGGCCATGTGAGCCATCAGGTCTTCGTTTAGGTTGGTGGGCTTGTGATCTTTTGTCACGATAACGTAGATATTTTTCTCCTTATCTACGATGCCTACTGGCAGTCCACTCTTTGCGCACTTTGCAGCGCACGTCGCATGGGCGTCTCCCATGCTCTTTCCGGCGCTCGTCGCATAGCAAACGAGGTCAATCAATTCGCCTGAAATCGTCATGGTTTTTCCCTGTTCCTCGACACCTTGGGTTTTCTCTGCCTTTTCCTTCTGAGCAGGAGCCGCGTTTTCCTTCTGAGCAGGAGCTGAAAAAACGCTCACTACCACAAACGCGATTATCAAAGGCAGAAGAAGTATCCACCATTTTTTCATCATTTTCACCTCCTTCTTTGGTGATTATTCTAACGTATTTATATGTTTTTGTCAACTCCAAAATCACATCCAGTTCCAAATTGGAAGACCGGTGATAAAAAAAGGGGACAAATTGGGGCATGTTTCAAATTTCTCTAAAAATACTTGATACTCTGGAAGGATGGAAGAAAAGGAAGGAAGGGAAGGAAGGGGGAAAATGTGCAAATGTGCAAATGTGCAACTTGGATTGAGTTTATCGAAATCCGCCGGGTTGAGTTTATCGAAACCATGAGGAAATGGGTTTTCACGTTTCACGTTTCACGTTTCACGTATTACGCATTACGCATTACGCATCACATTTTATTCCCTGACCCAATGCTCCAGAGATTCTTTGCTATGGAGGGCGCGCCGGCCGTCGGTTGTAATCTGCAAAGCGATGCCGCCGTGTTCCAGGTGAACTTCCTGGACGTAACCGGCTTTCACCAGTTTGTCAGTGAGTTGGTTCAGGGCAGTCGGGCTGCGGAAGGCTAATTGGGCGTAGGCTGACGAGTGCTGGCCGCGCTCGCCCACGGCCGGATCGCCGCGCAGGATACGGAGCAGGTTGCGCCGCCCCCAACTGGCTTCGTTGAGGGCCGCCAGGATGAGCCGGAGTTGTTCAGCCGGGGTGGGCAATTGGTCGTTGGTCTGGTGCAAGATGCGCTCACCGAGGCAGTTGTCACAGGCTATGCAACGGGCGCGGGGCTCGCCGCCCAGGTGGTTTGCCAGGTAGCCGTGGCGGCAGCGGCGGTTACGGGCGTAAGCCACAATCTCGGCGACGCGCTGACTTTGAATAGAGGTGTGCTGGTCAAGCAGGCTTTCGACGCGCGTGGGGGCATCCACCGGGGCGGGGAGCAAGGTCAGCAGACAATCCCGGCCGTTCGCCTGGTAGTTCAAGTGGCCGGCCGATTGCCAGACCAGCAACCGGTTTTCCAGGTCAGCGGAGGGTATCTGACTGTCCGCCACCAGGTCTCCATAATCGCGAGCGATGGTTTGTAACGGCCGCAAGTGGGCCGCATTGGCAAAACGGTCAAAGAGAGCATCTCGGTTGACGCTCAACCGTTGCAAGCTAACGGTGCGGGGGGAATCGTAATGGCGTTGCAACAAGCCTGCCTGCTCTAGCGTGCTGAGAGCCACGCGCACCGTTGTGTCGTCGCTACCCAGGTCACGAACGAGGTCGTCCATCGCCATCGTGCCGGGGTTGCGGCCGTTCAGGCGTCGGCGAATGGCAACGTAGACACTTCGCAAAAAGTCGCGGCTGATGATATTTTCGTTGGCGTGACGGGTCAGGGTGGCTTTGTCGCCGGGGCTGTAGAGGAGGATGCAATGGGCTGGTTGACCGTCCCGACCCGCGCGTCCGGCTTCCTGATAGTACGCTTCCACCGAGTCAGGCAGTTCGTAATGGATGATGAAACGGATGTCCGCCTTGTCCACACCCATGCCAAAGGCCACCGTAGCGACGATGATGCGCGTCCCCCCGCTCATGAAGCGGTCTTGAACCAGGGCGCGGTTCTCAAGACCGGCGTGGTAGTGGTCAGCCTCATGGCCCTGCTGGCGCAGTAATTCCGCCAGCTCTTCGCAACGGCGGCGGGTGCGAGCATAGACAATGCCGCTGCCGTCCAATTGCTGGCATAGGTTGAGCAGGTGGCGCAGTTTTTCGTCCTGGTTCCCCCTGCGCACGCTCAGATAGAGGTTGGGACGGTAGATGTCGGTGACGATGAGGCGGATTTGACTTAGCCCCGAAGGGGTTTCAACACCCTTCGGGTCTCTGAAAAGGCGACCTTCAATGTCCTCGCGCACGCGCGGGGGCGCAGTGGCGGTCATGGCTAAAATGGGCGGCGAACCTAAATCCCGACGCACTTGAGCGATGGTCAAATAATCGGGGCGAAAGTCGTGCCCCCAAATGGAGATGCAGTGGGCTTCGTCGATGACCAGGCGGGTTAGACCAGCCTGGCGCAGGGCGTGCAGGAAGGGGGGCTGACGCAGCCGTTCAGGGGCGGCGTAAACGAGCTTGTAGTGGCCCTGACTGATGCCGGTAATCGCACTCTGGAGTTCATAGCCGTCCAGGCTACTATTGATTGCCAGGGTGTATTGGCGAACGGCAGTGGGCAGGCTGTCCACCTGGTCTTTCATCAGGGCAATGAGGGGGGAGATGACCAGCGTGAATCCACTGTCCATAAATGCGGGAAGTTGGTAGCAAAGGGATTTGCCGCCGCCGGTGGGCAGGATGGCCAGAACGTTTTCGCCGCGCCGGGCGCACGCCATGATCTCTGCCTGAGCCTGGAGCAGGGAGGAAAAGTTGAAGTAGTGTTGCGCGGCCGCACCCAGTTCGGCGCGTTCGGCATCGCTGACGGGGATGGCCGAGAGGTCGGGGAGCGCAGGAGGGGAAGATATAGGAACTTCGAGGGGCGAAAATGATTCTTCGTCATCCGAAGCCCTTCGGTGGTCCCCTTTGACGGTGAGTTTACCCGCTCCACTCTTTAACTCATCTTCGATCTGAAGAAGCACGCGCAGTTCGGTTAATTCCAGTTGAGAGCGAACGTTCAGTTGTTCGTTGGCTTCCACCAGGTGGTTCTGGTCGCCGGTTTGGGCAAAGAAGTCGCGTAAGCGGCGAAGGAGGGGGATGGAGAGCGGGAATCGCCCATCTTCATTGGCCCAGGCGCGGACAGCGTAAGCAGCGGCGGTCACCGGGTCGCCGCGCTGCCGGTGAACTTGCGCGAGGCCGTACAGAGGGGCGGGGCTGTTGGGTGACAGACGCTGATGGCGCAGATAGGCGGCTTCGGCGGCGTCTAAATCGCCGAGTTGCAGGTGTACATCGCCGAGAAAACCCCAGGTATGGATTGGGGCGTCTTCCGCTCCGGTCATTGACCGAGCGTCTTCAACCCGGATGATCTCTTGAGCAATCGCCAGGGCCGCCTGGGGGTCGGCGTTCGCCAGGTAGCAGCGGCCGAGGGTCATGCGGGCAGTGGGGGATGATTTGTGTTCCAGCCGCTCACCCATGACAGCGATGGCTTCGGCGGGCCGATTGAGCCCCACGAGGGCTTCCGCACGGAAGTCATACAGGGAAACAAGGCGAGTGGGGCCGATTGCGTCCAGGCAATCCAGCACGTCCTGATAGCCCTCCCAGCGAATGAGGAAGTGGAGCAGGCTGCTGCGCGGCGTACCGGACAGTTGTGTCACATCTTGAGGGCAGATGCCCAACTGAGGCATAAGGGAGTCTTTCATGGGATAATCCGTGAAGATGGGACTGTAGGTTTACGGGTCTATGAGTTCATTCACGCAATACGTAATTCTGTATTGCGGTAGATTCCTTCGGACTTCATCCAAAAGTTTCTCCAACGCGGTACCTTTCCATCTTCCTGAACGTTGGAGCTCGTCCAGGAGCCTGTGGACTTGTAACAGTTCGGGCCAACTGCCCAGGCATGAACGGTGCAACTGAGTATGATTGTACCTGTAGAGCGGAGACGCCCTCTCAGCGGTCAGGTGCCCGAGCGTAAAGTAGTCGTCTGGAGTGGTAATCTCACGTTTACAGACGACGCAGAAGCGGTGACCGGGCCCTGCGCGTTCGACAGTCTCTTTGTAGGAGGCATGCACCTTTTCTGCGAAGGGATGTCGGTGGAAACAGTCCGCATGGAATGCCGCGTCGCTAAATTCAAACAGTGGCGAAAGTAGATTTGAAATAAAGGCCGGGAAGCTAACAACCTCTTCGCCGGACTTGATTACCTCTCCGCAAAGGGAGCATTTCGTTTTACCACGCACAAGGATAGCCATCTTTATTTCCTCCTAAACTGAATCAACTGACCGTGTTCCAAGAGGTAGGAACTTTGTTGCCCCAGACTTTCCAGGACCGCTATATCTGACGCCGAGGGGCCCGTTGGCGGGACATGGTAAGGGTGGGTGTGCCCAAAAAGGCGCGCGATCTGGTTCGGAGCAAAGTCTATACCCCCAGGCCCGCCCGATACAAGCGCCCTATCTCCAGTCGCAAGCTTCACTAACGCATGTTCGTTACCAGTTTGGAACGTCCGTACCTTTGCCTCTTCGATGATGTCGGCAATCCGCTCCCCTCGCTGGAGCATCCGGACCTGTGACATCTGGCGAATCTCACCACCAGCACTATCGGTCTCATTCCGATCGAAAGGAGTTTCTTTCATCTGGTGGTGTCTCCTTTGTCCCGCTCGACTGTTATCACTTCGTCCAATCCTCGACATTGCGTCTTTTGGTCTCTGTAGGGATTTATCTGGGACATCGGCGATTTTGTGTATAGCTGGTCCTGACACTATTGGTCTGGCTGGAAGCTCTAATTCAAATTTCCGGTACAGTGGATAAACCTCAAGAAACTCTTTGTTTGGCATAACAATTCACTCCTTTACAGCCGAAATCTCGAAACCATATTATACCCGATTCACGCTTCTGAAATCTGTCGAAAATTCGTCCCATAACTGCCCTTATTAGCCGTTTCTGCCGCTAATTGAGACAGCCAACCCTGCGAACCCGTATTCCACCGTTTCTTATTGAGTCTCAAGAAGAAAAATTCGCGTCCGATTCCCCCCATTCTGGTCGCTATCTGCATTACGACTCACACTTCACCTTTCACGGATTAAGGGGGAACAGAACCTGCGCAACGAAAACCGACGTAGTCGTACGCGTTCGTCGGGTCGCCGCGGTTGCGGTTCGCCACGCGCACGTCGTTCGGAGCGAAGTCCCAGCTACCGCCGCGAAGCGAGCGAGGGGATTTAACGCTTGTGAAGTTATCTATCACACCAAGAATTGTTCCTCCCGCCATCGGATTCCGTCGCGGGCTTATTTTGTAGGAATCCCTTTGATATTCATCCATGCACCACTCCCAGACATTTCCTGCCATATCGTACAAACCGTAGCCGTTGGGAGGATATGTGCCCACAGGAGAGGAGGATTGATAGCCATCGTCTACCGTCTTGACGGACCAATCAATGTTTGTGTTTGTATCAGCGAGGTTACACTGTGTCCCATCAGGGTCTTCATTGCCCCACGGAAATTGTTTCCCGACCAGCCCGCCGCGTGCCGCCTTCTCCCATTCCGCTTCCGTGGGCAACCTTTTTCCTGCCCACTTCGCGTAAGCCATCGCATCGTACCAACTGACACCGACGACCGGCTGATTCGGTTGGTTGAGGTCAGAACCGTTCCAATATCCTGGTGCTTTATGTCCTGTTGCGTCCATGAATTTCTGGTATTGGGCGTTGGTCACTTCGTACACGTCAATGTAGAAAGCATCAAGGTAGACCGTGTGGCGTGGCGTTTCGTGTTCCAACCAACTGGCACTAGCATTAGAGTGAAACAGTTTTGCCCACTTGACAATCCCAGGAATCTCATCAACATCCGTTCCCATCTCAAACTCACCCGCGGGAATCAATACCATCGGTGCGCCGTCTTTGCCAATAAGGGTTTGACTTACCGGTTCTCCATAACCTGATAAAGCAGTCCTTTTGATGGGAAAGGATTTGACTTCCGTTTTCCCCAGATTCGTTTTGATATAATCAATCGGGATTGCGAAGTTAAGATTCTGCCCACCCACCAGGATTAACGTATTGATTCCAATGACCTGTCCCTGCGAATTAAACAGCGGACTCCCAGAGTTTCCCGGAGAGATCGGCGCGGTATGTTGAATCACTTTGGGGATTTCTGGCCTATTGAGTTCCGAGCCGTCACGAAGACTGCTCACCATTCCGTCCGTAAAGGTCTGTTCCATTCCAAGCGGGCTTCCCAATGCAAAGACTCGCTGCCCAACAGTGATAGCCTTCAATGCCCCTAGCTTCACTGTCGGAAGTTCCTTCCCGTTGACTTTCAACACTGCAAAGTCCTGCGCTTGTGAGCAAGCCAGCCACCCGTCAACGGGGAATAAAGCCCCTGTCAACTGTTTCATCATGAGAAAGCTCGCCCCTTCAACGACATGGTAATTGGTGACGACTTCACCTGTTGAAGCCGTGATAAATCCAGTGCCGAGCCCTTTGGCATTGCCAGCCGCATCAAAGGTGAGGACGGTGACGACAGCGTGTCGGTTATTAGCGTAGATTTTCTCGCCATAACCTTGTCCCCATGCTTCTACAGTGACCCATAATAGCAACACCAATGTTGCCCTAACTAATTTTGAAAAATAAACTTGCGCTTGTAGTGGCGACTTTAGTCGCTTTCCGGCAATCAGGCAAGCGACTGAAGTCGCTACTACGAATGTGTCGACGTAAATTTGACTTGTCATCTTCAACTCGCCATACGGAAATGGTATTTGAGCGTGTAACGAAATCCCCTAACGCATCCGCAATTCGCCCTCTTTTAGCCACGATGGTTTTTCTGCTTCCCATCTGCTTTTACGTATCATTCTGAGTATCAGCGGCAAGAGTCTCCTCCAGTTGGTCCAAGACCTGTTGCAGGTCTTGACGAAGTCCAGGGTGTTTTTCTTGCTTTATGGCATCCTGTAGAAATGGTATTGCATGAGGATTATCCAGAAATGCAATACCAAGCGCAGCCCCGTCGCGCACAGATGGAGAAGGGGATTTCAAACTTTTTTCAAGCAAGTCTAAACGGCTCGAATAGCTTTTGGGGTCGTCAATATCTCCTAGCCAATGCAACGCTTCGCCGATTACTTCCGCATGAGCCTCTTCGGAAAGGACGATTTCAGCGATGGCTTTGACGGCAACATCACCGTGTTTTTTGACCAGGGAAACCAAATCCCTTGAAAATGCACTCTCCAGGCCATTTTCAAAGCGTTGTCCTCTCGCCCCTCGAAAGAGATTTTGGGCTTCCTGACGAATCTTCTCGAAGGATTCTTCTAGATTTAAAATTCGTCCACGGGAGGGTGCCGCCGCATGAGGTGCCATGCTGGCAGTCACAACATCCATAACTTGTAGATGACTGACAGTATCAGGCGTTTTTTGCACGATGTTTGAACTGGTCTCTTGAATGTAATCCATCATAGGGATTGTGGCTCCATTGCGTTATGTAAGTGCTTGCTAATACACCATTGAATTAGCCGAGAAGCGCGAATGTTGAAACAGTCAAGTCTTTCCATTGCTGACTCTATCTTTGTTTTGTGAGAGTTGTAGAAGTCGCTATCAATCATATAAATGAGCTAAAGGGAAGTAATTCGCCAATGTCACATTAGAAATGAGATCCAGTCGTAGCCCAACTTTCTAAGTTGGCCAACCGAGGACATCAGCCGCGGGGGCCAAGATAGAATCTTGGGCTACAGGGAAATGTGACATTGGCGAGGTAAATCCCTTTGCCAATTTTGTGTTGCCGTTTATTCCCAAACCGCACCCGATTTTCTCCGCTCGATTCCAGCGGTAGAGATGAGAACTATCTGGATTCAACTTTCTGATAGATTCTAAGCACGATTTCAGGCGTCGGCTTGCGCCATCTGAAGGGGTTCGGTAGATACAAACGCCTCCATCGAAACGGGTGCCTCATCGCGCAGCCGAAAGCTCATGCCGCCGTCACTGTAAATCTGCACATCATGAATATCGACCCGTTTCCCGTTTGGAAAACGCAGGTGCAACCCCAATCCCGCAATCTGAGCGTCTAATTCATCAACTACACTGAGTGCTTGAACTTCAACCGCTTCCTCGAAATCTTGGAAAAGTGCTTCGACAGCAGAAAAAGCAGTAGCCGGGGCAAACGCGCCGAGGATTAAATCCCCCTCATTCCGTTCGATGGTCACTTGACCCATCCGCCGTTGCTTGGCATCAATGAGCTCGGCAGTCTTGTTCTTGATTGGTTTCATCGTTAACACCCCATCATGTTTTGAAAAGTTTGTGCGAGTTTTTCCGGATTTGCATCCGTGAAGCCTACCACGCCATCAGAATGAATTAGGCGAGCATGGTATTGCAAATTACAAATTGCAAATTAAGGAGAGTCACATGATGTGCCTTCTTCTCTTCTCACGTTTCACGTTCCCACGCTTCACCTTTTACAGGTTACGGTAGTCAATCACGGCTGTATAATCCGGGACGGGGTAGACACCGACGATGAGGGGCCAGATGTCACCCTGAAAGGTTCGGCTGAGGCCGATGGTCAGGTAGATGGCTTCGGCTGAGAGACGCTGGTGCAGCGTAGCGCAGTCCAAGTTGAGTTCGTTGCGGTTATCCTGGGATAGCCAACCCCGGCCGAGGGCGCGCCACTTGAGGTCGGTGACGGGCAGACCGCGCGGTGAGTTGGCGCGAGCGTGAGCCAGGCCAGCCAACTCAAAGCCAATACGTGCGTCGTATTTGCCGGAGTAATCGTCCAGGGAGAATGCCCCCCAGAGTGTTTGCGGGTGAACCAGGCAGAGGGAGCGGCGGTGATGCGTCAAAACATCGGCCGGGCTCGCGTCTACATATCTTCTCAGGAAGTTCGCCCGTTTTTCGCCGGTGAGTTGGCGCAGGAGGCGCGGCCGGTGCTTGACGAAGTCGGTCAACCAGTCTTCGGCGTGGACAGGGTCAGGCCTGGGACGAAGCAAGTTGAGTTCAATCACGTCACCGATCTGGATCACTCGATGGCTCGCGTCGCTCATGTCACCCAGGAGCAAGCTGCCGTGTTCCTTGACCGGACGCACCCATTGCAGACCACTGCCGGGGTGTTGCTGATTGATGTAACCGGCGGTGCAAATCCCGCTGCGCATGCGGGTCATCGCCATCATGAGGACTTCGTGATAAGCCATAAGAGTAAACTTTGCCTCCCCTGTATATAGACAGCCCCCTTGAACAGTAATCTTGACCGTTTCAGGGAATTTAGCGACATATCTATCTTGACTTTGTTAGATTTCCCCCGATAGATCGGCCTGCCCCGATCCCTCGGGGGGCAGGTGTTTACATCCCGCCTAGCGGGGCTCTGTAGCCCAAGATTCTATCTTGGTTTTTGAGCGGAGAGGCCAACTTAGAAAGTTGGGCTACAAGAGCATCCATTTCTAATTTAACAAAGTCAAGTTAGCTGGTCATATTCTAAATAATCGACGATTGCTTGTCAAGCCCTAATTCGTATCAGGCGTTGTCGGTCTATCGCTCGGCACTGTCTCAAGTTCAGAGTCCCATTCAAAGAAGCCGCGCACACCGATCGTCCCATCCATGATTTCCGCCGCGACGCGAAAGCGTTCTTCCAAACTCGTCTCACTGTAAAAACGACGCCCCAACTGCGCCAAATGCGGGTCGATTTCGGCAAGTTCAGAGAGAAGGGCCTTGTGCCTGGGTAGCCAGCGATTCGCCTGCCAGAAACGAAACAGTAGGGCATAATGCACTGCATCAGACATCAACAGCATCGCTGCCTGCGGGTCGCTTTCGATTACATCCGTCGCGT
This sequence comes from uncultured bacterium, assembly GCA_964577695.1. Lineage (GTDB taxonomy): Bacteria > Poribacteria > WGA-4E > WGA-4E > PCPOR2b > CAZOAL01. The sequence goes on from CAZOAL010000006.1 coordinate 169,985, forward strand.
TCTCATAGTAATCCGCAACGCCGTAGCGAAGTTGCGTCAAACGCATCTCCGTCGGATTCGGCGAACTCGCCATGATCTGTTTGCCCTTCTCTCGCAGCTCACCGACAACCGCATCCCCATCCAGCACGACAAAGCCGGTGGCGAACATGTGCGCGGTGCAAGGGCGTCCTTCATCGATCTCATTTTCAAAATAGCGTCTGATTTGGTGGGGCGGATTGACGAAGAGCTCCGTTGGCACGGTGTTGAAAAAGCGTTGCAGCCGCTGACGCTCATCGCGACTGTGAATGACGAAAATATCCAGATCGCTTGATTTGTTAGGTATGCCCCGAATAATTGTTCCAGCGGCAATAATCCCCAAAACATCGAAGTGCCCGAGGATAAAGCGAACAGCCTCTTCAAGGGCTTGATGATACGGGTGAGCGAGCGTTGGGAATTTGCATTGGGCGAGAAGGGCGTCAATATCTCTCATGATTCACTTTTGTCTTTCAAGGTAAGCGTGCAAAGAATTTACTCATGATTGCTTATACCGATTCAGGTTCCACTGGGCGAGGATTCCACTTTGCGGAACTTGCTTTTTCCCTTATGGAAGAACGGAAGGAAGGGAAGGAATACATTTCTTCCATCCTTCCGTTCCTTCCATTCCTTCCTGAAAAATGTCGAGTTCATTTTTGAAAATGAGTTAGGTGTTTCCAGATTAAATATTCTCTGTTATGCCATCATCTTCGCGTGGAAGGCTTCGACATCCACCCGTTCGTGCGTTCGTGCCGACTCGTTACAGGCTTCCATGATGACCCATGTTCCTAAAGTGGTTCTCTGAAGCCAGTCACGGTCTTTGCCTGTGGAGATGGCGTCTGCGAAGGCGTCAAACTGGATGCGGTCATCTTCAATCAGCCCCGGGTGCAGGTCTTGCAGATGAAGGTCTTCAACGGACTCACCCTTACGGAAGAGTTGGAGATGCCCCGCGTCGCGTCGGAGGTCTCCCTGTTCGCCGTGAAACGTCCAGTGCCCACTCCAGCCAAAGGGACTCGCGTGTGCGGCGCGGGTTCCCGTATAGCAAAAGGTCGCACCGTTGGCGTACTCCCAAAGCGCCTGCCCTCCGGCGGTTCCCCAGACACCCGTCTGACCGAGGTCCGGGTCCTGGCGTCGGTGAACGCGCGCCGTCGCATATTTCGGAAATTCTTTTGCCGCGACGAGCTGATCAAGCTGATGACTCGTCCCCGCGTGGAAGAAGAGCCCTTCGACGAAGGCGTCCGGTTGCCGTGAGTCATGCCCCGTCCAGAGGTTCTGCCGAATCCAGAAGCGGCACTCCCCGCCGAGCATCTCGCCGATGCCCTGCCCCTCACGGAGCCACTCGCGCATCTTGGCGGCGGCGGGGTTCCACCGTTTGTTCTGCCCCTGAACGAGCATCAGTTCGGGACGCGCCTTGTGGGCACCAATAATCTCCCGAAATTCGGCTTGCGTCGTGGCGATCGGCTTGACGCAAAGCGTGTGCATGCCGAGGTTGAGGCTCTCAATAATGAGTTTGGCGTGTGCGGTCGTCGAAGCGTAGATGAGGCACACCGATGCCTCGTGCTTCTCTCGTGCCTCCGTAATCGTCGTGTAAATTCGGTCTGCGAGCCCGGTGGGCATACGACCTGGCAGGGACGCCACGCCCTTACGAGCCTCCTCAAGATTAATGTCCACACAGGCGACGGGCTCTAGCCCTTTGCAGTTGACAAGCGCCTGTAGACGTCCATGGGCAAAATGGGTACAGCCAACGTGAATTGTGGGAATTGCCATAGCGTTCTCCTTCGTTTCGTGAAACGTGAAACGTGATGCGTATTGCGTGAAACGTAAAACGTAAAATAGGGCATCAAGGCATGTTTCAGAAACCTCTTGGCTTTGTGATTGGAAGGATGGAAGGATGGAAGGATGGAAGATTGTCAGTGCCTGCTTCCATCCTTCCACTCTTCCATACAAAAAGTGTCAACCCATTTTGGGGGGAATTTGAAACATGCACTCATTTATATGCAATCCCTCCTCCCCGCATCTCGTTGAGAGCATCAATTCCGGCTTTATGATCACCAATACCACTGCCAAACAGTTTCCGATTGATTTCCAGCCCCTTCTGAACCTGCTCCTCCGGTGTCATGTCAAAGCCATTCTTTTCCAGGGCTTCCAGAATCTTGGGATATTTGCGCCATTTTTCGCGTTCATCGATTGTACACATGGGGTTAGTTACTCCTTTCTGAAGTCTTTTCGAGTGTTGATTTAGCCTAATTCACCAATGATCTGGATTGGATAATAGGTGATGAGGACAACCTCTTGGTTATATTTCGATTCAAAGCGCTGTTTCCATTGAGTGAAATAATCCAAAGATTCTTCATCCTGGGAAGCGGGAACAAGAACAACGAGGGTAATCAACAGATCAATCGCTATGTTTTCTTGACTCAGATAATATCCGCGATAAGGCGGTGCTGCCGTTGGATTCGCTTCTGTGTACCCCCCATATTTTTGCACCACTTCAGCCGTGAACGCTCGGAGTGTCGAGCGGTCAACGGAGCGTCTCTCATTAGTTTGCCTATCGGTATATTCAACGGGTAAAAAAATCTCATATCGGATATAATGAGCCACCTATTGCCTTGCCTCCTTCAGCGCTTTGTATTTCGCATCCAGTTCTTTTTTCTTCTCTTGCCAATTCGTAATTCGATGAAATGGGATGTTCTTTTTCTTGAGTGGTTCTAAAGAGGTTTCAGGAACATGAAAGATGGTGCTATCTGCCGTGAACACGACCGTATCTGTTGAAAGGATGACATCAAATCCTGCGTCAGCGTAGGCTTCATTGAATTGAATTGTGACCATTCTTACCATGGTTTCTATCTCCTTTCTAAATTTCTCTCGGGGGCACTTGATATTGTCGCATGTCTTTTGAATGGTGTCAAGTGTAGATTGCGATTTTTATTTGACAGAAGCCACAAGTTAATCTATAATAGGAAGGGCTCGCTGACCTGAGTTCAGGAATCCGTCGAAGCGTTGACCAAAAGCCCAGTCGTCGGTCACACGGTGCCGCAACTCTCGGTCAATGAAGTACCGTGTCGTCACGCTTATGTTTTTAAGTTGACTGGCGTCGCGTAAGTTGAGCGGGCCAGGGAGCGGTGTTAGCCTTGAATCCAACTCGAATTCTCTATGTCATTGACTCCATGACCACAGACGGGGCTGAGATGCAGTTGCTCAAGACTCTCGAGCGATTGAATCAGGACCGCTTTGAAGCCTTTGTTGTGTTAAGCCGCACAGCCGGTGAGCGTTATGATCAGCTCGCCAAGCTACCGATTGTCCAGGAGATTACCGTTCTTCATGATGAAAGGCGTTCTGCTATCTCGTCTTTGATAGAGAAAGCCTTCAAACTCGCAGGGATTGTGAAAGCCGTGCAGCCGTCGATTATTCACAGTTGGCTCTGGTATTCCAACTTTCTCTGTGGGCTGGTGCGTCAATTCTCCGTATCATCGCACATTCCACTCATTGTGTCACAACGCGGCGATTACCACGCCAGATATGGGCGTGTGCGGCTGTGGCTGACGGAAAAGATAATCTACCGTCATGCCGACCTCATCTTGACCAATTCGGACCGGATTCAGGCGAATCTTCAGAACCGTTATCCCGGTAAACGTATCGTCGCCATTCGGAATCTGATCAATCTGCCAGAAAGCCAGAAAGCGGTGGCGGATGGGGGGGAGCGAGGGAGCGAGGGAACGAGAGAGCGAGTGTGTGAGGGAGCGGGGGAGCGAGGAAGCGTGGAAGCGAGGAAGCGAGGGAGCGAGGGAGTGAATTATTGCTTACCACTCACCACTCACCACTCACCACTCACCACTCACCACTCACCACTCACCACTTACCACTCACCACTCACCACTTACCACTCACCACTCACCACTTACCACTCACCACCCTGGCGTATCGTGAGTGTCGGCAGATTGGCTCCGGAAAAAGGGCACCAGTATCTCATCCAGGCGTTGGCCCGGCTCAACACGGATTTCACAGCGACCCTTCTCGGAGATGGTGAGCTGAAAGCGGAATTGGGCCGTCTCGCTGAACACCATCACCTTTCAGAGCGGATACAACTGCCCGGCTTCTGCCCCGATGTTTTTCCGCTTCTCTCCAATGCACACCTTTTCGTCCTGCCATCGCTGCATGAAAGTTCTCCCAACGCCCTGATCGAAGCGATGGGCATGGGGTTGCCGTGCATCGCCTCCGCTGTCGGCGGGGTGCTGGACCTGATCGAAGATGGACAGAGCGGCTTACTGGTTCCCCCGGCCGCTCCGGATGCATTGGCGAGGGCAATCCATCGCCTTCTGGAAGACCGGGCGCTCGCTGAACGTCTAGGGGCGAATGCAACACGGAAGATTCTCCAGATGTTTGATAATGCGCGTTCTATCCGGCAATTGGAGGCAGCTTACCGGGAGTGTCTTGGAATCTGTAACCCACCACCTGCAAACTGCAATCATGCACATGATTAAAGAAATTCTCGCTATCGCCATCCGATTGTCAGGCATCCCTTTTCTGATTCGGGAGGTGCTTTGTCGAAACAAAGCGACAATCTTGATGTACCATGCCCCGAAACCGGATGTTTTCGCAAAGCATCTGACGTATCTGTCGAAGCGTTATCACTTTATCACGTTAGATTCGTTAGTGGATGCCATACGAAATAGAGACTGGTCGAAGATTACGCCGAAAAGCCTTGTTATTACCATTGATGACGGACATGCGGGGAATTATGCGCTGACCGCGCTCTTCAAACGGTACAATATCCGCCCCACAATCTACATCTGCACCCAGATTATCAACACCCATCGGCATTTCTGGTTCAAGGCGGACGGTCTGCGAGAACGGCGATACAAGAAATATCGGGAATCCCTCAAGCGAACAAGCAATCAGAAGCGGTTAGCACGTCTGAAAGCGGAATACGGCTTTGAACCGCAAAAGGGATTTCCCGACCGACAAGCCTTGAATCGGCGAGAACTGGTCGATATGGCGCCTTACGTTGACTTTCAAGTGCATACGCAGTTTCATCCAATTTTGACGACCTGCACTGATGGGGCGTGCCAAAAGGAAATCTGGGGCTGCAAGCGAGATTTAGAGGCGTTGTTAAACATAAAATGCGATCACTTCAGTTATCCCAACGGGGACTACACAGAGCGGGAGATCGATATTGTCAAACAATGCGGCTACAAATCGGCGCGCACGTCTGATGGGGGATGGAACGACATCCACACCCATCCGTACCGCTTAAAAGCGATGGATATTACCAATGATGCCAGCATCAATCAACTCATCGCGCAGATGAGTGGGGCATTTCAGTTTTTGAAGGATGCCCACAAAAAGCGTAATAGGTGAAAAGGCGATAAGGAAAGGAAGGATGGAAGGGGCAAGGAATACGAGATGTATGAAAGGAAGGAAAGAAAAGGAAGGTTTCGATAAACTCAACCCGGCGGAAGGGAAGGATGGAAGATTGACAAAATGGCAAGCGGCGTACATTGAAAACGCCTATCGAGAATTAGAAACCGGCATCACGAAAGAGCGGATCGAAGCGCTGGGACTGGACGTTCGGGATAAGGCTTTTCTTGATGTCGGGTGTGGCCCCGGTAATTTTCTGGTTGGCGTATCGGCGAATGCGCCTCAGCTAATCGTTGGCGTTGATTTAGATGAGCCGTTCTTAGCGGTGGCTCGCACGGAGCTCAAACGTCGGTCTGTGTCCAATTTCACCCTGATGAAGACAACGGCAACCGATCTGCCCTTCGTCAACGAATCTTTTGATATTGTCACCTGCTTCCTTGTCCTTCCACATGTTCCAGACGATAAAGACGCATTAGCAGAATTAGCTCGTGTCTTGAAAAAGGGCGGTATCCTCGCCATTTCTGGGCACGGTAGTGGTTTTCCGCTTCGCTATCTCAAGCGCTTGAGGTTCAAACCGTTATTGATGTATCTGTGGAGTCTGGTTTATGCCGTAACCGGAAAGAAGTTCATTCCGAACACGCTCCAAAATTACAAGAAGGTGTGCCAGGACCTCACCGGAATGGGGTTTACCGTGGAGAGGATTACACTCTCACGCAAAAGTTTCGGCCTAGTCGAAACGTATCGGATTAAAGCGATTAAGATCAGTTAAACGCTTGAGTTTTTTGTGGGTGAGGTCCGCAACATTCAGCGGCTGTCGAATTGTTTGTGTAAATCCAAAGTAAAGCCGTCCTATGACCCATCCGAGGATCGAGTTTATACAAAACTCCGTCAGGTCACTGTATTGTTGAAGCACTTCACTATGTCGCTGAAGCATGTCAGTGTGCTGGTAAAGAATTTCACCATACCGTTGCAGCATGTCAGTGTGCTGATGAAGGATGTCGCTATTCTCTTGAACAATCCTTTTGATTTCTGTGAGTTCGGAATTTGTATTCATCTGAGCGACTCCTTTCCTATTTTATCAATAGCGGCTTTCAGCCACTGGAGATTCCGTTTCGGCATGATGCCGTAGTTGTAGAACGAGATGGCTCGAATTCCAAGTTCCGTTGCGGCTTTGACGTTTTCGACGAGTGTCTCGGCATTGGGGCTCGCCGGAGGATAGGCACAGAGACCAACCCATACGCGGTCTGCCCGCCCATTCATCAGTTGCGTGGCATTTTTGACCGAGCGCTCGACGGACTCGCGTGACGGGGTGTAGCACAAGAGCTCGTGCCAGTCGGCAATCTCCCGAATCTGCTCGACGTTGTATCCCGCAGACCAGCGATCACCCATCGCCATTGATGAAATCGAGGCTTTAGAAACGGCTTTAATCTCTGCAATCAACGAGTTGACAGTGGATTCGCGCATTTCGAGATATGCCCGTGTCTCAGGAACTTTATCGCAAAATTCGTCAAGCGTGAGCGCGGTCGGCATACCCGATTCAAAAATTGCTGCGAGTTCAGAACGCACGCCGTTTGCCACCGCGGTGACATCAATACCCCCCGCTTTCCCGCGCTTGCGGCAACTTTCACAGAAACAGAGCCCAAGCATGAACCGCTCCATCCATCCGAGCGGAATGCCAATCTTCTCATGTGCATGGGAATGGTGCCCACCCTGGTAGTCGCACGATTCCAGTTCGACCGTCGCAAAATGATAGTTCGTCGTCAAATCTGTCACCAACGCACGCATGTACTCGCGCACATTTTCGTTCGCGGGACAGAGACCGTGCCAGTATGGATTCCCGAAGACATCGCGCGGCGTGACTTCTGGGTGATTCCGGGCAATCTGCGAATTATGGAGGCATACCGTCCATGACGAGAGCTTCATGCCGTGCCGAGCACAACCGTCGGAAATCTGCCGCAACAGATTCACCTCTTTCACCAGGGGCGACACAGGCGGTTGAATCGTGGTGTTTGTGTAAAGCGACCCATTGGGTTGGAAGTAGACCGCCCCTTGCGATGTGTAAATGTTGTTTTCCAATCGATGCACGCGCAAGTGATCGACACTGTGATAACTGGTCGCCACACTGAGCGTGTTCAAACCGATCTCATTCTTGAGCGTTGAGATGACCTCATCCACTCCCTCATCAATCACGTCCCACACGTAAGACCAGATACTAAGAATCTCCACTGTATTCCTCCTCTCCTTTGGGCATAATGACGTGCCCCGAGCCCCTTGCAAATCGGCATGTTTCAGAAAACCGTTTACACTTCGAGAACCCGTAAAACGTAAAACGTAATTCAGCCCACTTTACGTTTTACGTTTTACGCATCACGCCAAACATCAACACACTTTTTCGGGAATTTGAAACATGCCCCTGTGAAGGGTGAAATCTGCAACTATGATTGGTGTTTTTCTAGCATCCTTCCCACGAAGAAAATCAAGATGCCGGCGACCAGTGAACCCATCTCAGCCCCCATCGCTCTGCCCTCGCTTAAGCCAGTCGGGTTGGCGAATCCAACGTATAAACCAACAGCGAGAAATGCCATTCCCATCAATTCTAAGGTTTTACTAATGATAAACACATCTCCTCCGATTTCAGACATGTTCCAGAAAACTGTTGACACGTCGCGTAATGCGTAATTTCTATTTGCCCTTTACGCATTACGTATTACGCATTACGTAAAAGTATCAACTCCTTTTTGGAGAAATTTGAAACATGACACTCGTATCAATACAGACTTTTGATGCGTCCCCACTGCACGGCTTTTTGGTTTTCATTTGGCTTAATTTTGGTGACAAATACTAAATCGCCAAGTAAGTCTTCTGATTCCGTGAGCCCTACAGGGCCCCAGCCAATTTTATGGTGCAGGCTTCCGCCATCCGCATCATTATAATAAATGCCAAAGCCAATCCTGTCATCCTTCCGTGGTGTCTGTCGCAAGTTAAAACTCAACTCACAGGAGCGCCCATCGCTTCCCCATGCAATCGCCATGATGGGTGAATTAGGCGGTGGGAAATTCTCTCCAACGCGGAGGACATAACGATAAAGGTCGCTTCTGTGGCCCGTATGGTCTATATCGAGATAGAGCTCCAGATGGTCTTGACGAGAGAGTTTTTCAGGGTGAGTTTCGACCTGATCGTCGGTCAGTTTAATCGCAAGGTAAAGAAACCCATTTCGCCACACAGCCGCGAACGTTCCATCAAAGTCATCTGAGCTATGCCAACGTTTGTTTTCTATAACATCCTGCTCCATCTTGCCCAATACCGCTCCTTCCCAGGCGGGGTCATCTAAGAATCCGTCGATCACTGGGGCAACGACTGCCACTTCCGCTCTATATTGGAAAGAAAGCCCCGTGTCTGGAGCTATGAGATGGGCGAAACTACTAACCGCTGTCACAAGCAGGAAAACAGCGATCAGGAAAAACTGTTTTAAGAATTTCATATAACCTCCTTATATCATCAGGACTGACGCGCAGACGATTTTGCCCACTGAAGTGCGTAAGTCCTGATTATGTAAAATCAACACAGATGCGAAAAGATCTCTCCTTTTCGCGCCCGGATATATTGTATGAAACGTGAAATGTCAAGAGAGGTTTATAGGTCATGTGCCATTTCTTTAACGTTACCATTTCTTCGTCGCATCGGAAAAGCCGTTTGTAGTATACTGTCAGGGATAGTGTGTGTCAAGTGAAATAAGGTGGCAGGCGTACCCTACCCATACTATTTTCTGTACATTTTCGGCGGATGTAAGGTATAATCGGTGAAAAGTGCGGCAGTTAAACTGGCATTTAAGTGGTCGAACAAAATGATTTCAATAAGTCCCCATCCAGACTTCCGAAGTCTTTGAGACTTCGGAAGTCTCAAACTAAGGAGGCAAATCTTGAATACCAACAAAGCAGATGTTATTGTTATTGGGGGGGGCGTGATCGGCTGTGCAATTGCCTATAACCTCGCCAAAGCACAGGTGAAAACACGAGTTATCGACAAAGCAGATAGCGTTGGTAGAGAGGCCTCATGGGCGGGCGCGGGAATCTTGGCCTCTCACGCCTCAACACGAGAGCCTTACGCCGAGCTCTGTCGAGCGAGCCTTGCGCTGTATCCGTCGTTGGCAGAGGAGTTAAAAGCGCAAACACAGATCGACATTGAGTTTATCCGCTCCGGTTCGATTGCCCTATTTTTCACTGAAGAGGAAAGGCGAGGATTGACAGGATTGGCAGAGCGACGTCTTGATCGCGGCTTCTCAGCGGAAGTGCTGACCGCCGAACAGGTGTGGGAGGTGGAGCCTGCAATTTCAAGAGAGATTGTCGGTGGTGTTTACTTCCCGCACGATGCCCAGGTCAGAAATCCAAAACTGGTCAAAGCGCTGGCGAAAGGCGCGGCGCAGTTGGGGACGGAATTTCTGTTCGGGAATCCGGCCACCGCATTTTTGCGAGGGAGCGATCGCGTCATCGGTGTTGAAGTCAACGGGGAAGCCCACTACGCGGATACCATCGTCATCGCCGCGGGGTGTTGGTCCGGCAAGATTGCGAGCCTCCTTGGCTATGCGCTGCCGATTGAACCGGCGCGCGGGCAGATGGTATTGGCTGAAGCGATGCCGCCGATCTTACGACACACAATCGATGGACTCGGTGTCTATCTGGTCCCGAGGGCGGATGGAAAGCTCCTCATCGGTGCCACCGTCGAGTTTGTCGGCTACGACAAACGGACGACGCTAGAAGGCGTCAGGCAGATGATCGAAGCTGGCCTCACATTGGTGCCGGGGCTCGCCGAGAAGTCGTTCGTACAGGCATGGGCGGGGCTGCGTCCTTATGCAAAACATCCGTATCTTGGGAAGTTGCCCAGCTTCGACAATGTGATTGTGGCATCGGGGCACCACAAAAACGGCATCCTTCTCTCGCCGATTACTGGCAAACTGATCTGTGAGCTCATCACGACGGGGAATCCATCAATGTCGCTGGATGCGTTTCGCCTTGAAACATGAGAGCGAGGCTTTAGCCGGTTCTTTTTTCGCTCTACCCGGCTAAAGCCTAAATCCAGGGGGCTATGACTCGCAGACATTTATGCCTTCGCTCCAAGTTCAACTTGCTCCAGTGATTCAGCGCGTATCACTTGTGCCAACAGTTGATCCAATGTTTCTATGGAATCGATTTCCTGCACACGTTGTGCAGTGTCAGGTGGCAATTCGCCGAATCTGATTTGTAACTGCCGTGCCAGGATTTCGCGCTTCGCTTTCAATTCGCCTCTCAGGACGTAAGGATTTACAATCTGCATCGGGGTCACCTCCTCTGTGAGAAAGCAAATGGGCTTATGCACGCTTTCTGAGATTAACTTGCTCCAACGATTCAGCGTGTATAGCTTGTTCAAACAATTTATCTAATTCCTCTATTGAATCGATCTCCTGCACCCGTTGTACTGTGTCAGGAGGCAATTCACTGAATTTGGCTTGCAATAAACGGGTCAGTGTTCTGTGCATTGCCTTCAATTCGCCTTGAATTTCGCCTCTCCGGATGTAAGGATTTACAATCTGCATCGGGGTCACCTCCTCTGTGACGATGCGTTTCTGAACTTCTTCCTCCTCTTCGGGAGTGAGTTTGAGATACGTTTCTAAAAAATGGAACAGCAGGGCACTTTGCACTTCATTCAAATTCTGGCATTCACCGATGCCGACGATACACACAGCTTTCAATTCCACCCGGCTCATCTCGTTTTTGAAATTCATCAGCGGGGCCAGACCATAAGCCACGGGATTTTTCGTCTTGAGATACTCCGCCGCAGAGAGCTTGGGTAAGCTGATGCAGTGAAAGCGGTAAAGCAAGTATTCGTCACCGAAAAGCTCTTCCGAATACGTTTCCCAGCCGAGTCCAACGGGAGCAGATGGGAGGTAAAGCACCCCAGCAAAAAGCCGGGTATCACCTCGCAAACGAATTTGGCAAAAATATCGAAACATCCGAAGTGGAAAGCCACTTTTGCGATCCGCTTGAAATTCAATATGAATGAGGATTAACTCCGGCTCCCCTGAAAGGGTTTTGATCTCAACAAGGGTATCAACATAACGATGCGCTCCCTCTGGGAAATCGGTGAACTTCTCCTGTTCCAGAAATTTGACCGTTGTAAAATCCAGTTTCGCCGCGTGTTCTGGGAAGAACAGTTGCATGAATTCAGCAAACAACTGGTGTAACAATTCTTTGAAGAGTTGATCGTGGTCGATTGTCTCGTTATTCATGCTCCTTATTTTACAGCGATTTGAGAGCAAAGTCAAGATACAAACCATGTAAAGGCATATAGAACCCAATGAAAAAATCCGAACCTGAACATCTTCCCGCTCAAGTTACATGGCGGGCCTTACTTCTTGGCGTCCTGTTGATTCCGGTCAATGTTTACTGGATGACAATCGTCGAAGTAAAATACTATTCCCTCGACGGCTCTTGTCTCCCACTTTTCGTTGAACCTGTTTTTATCCTTTTTGTGATTATCCTTTTCAATTTACCCTTGAAGCGTTTCGCGCCGGGGGCAGTTCTGACGCAGGCGGAGCTCTTGACTATCTACATCATGGTGGCGATCTCCTGCACCTTCGCCGGACATGACACGCTCCAAAATATGTTTGGTAGCATCGTCCACCCCTTCTGGTTTGCAACGCCGGAAAATGAGTGGCAGGAGCTATTCTTCCGCTACATCCCACGCTGGCTGACAGTGACCGACAGCCAAAGCCTCAAAGGGTTTTACGAAGGGGAATCGACTTTTTATCTGAGCCGAAACCTTTCCCTGTGGGCGAGACCACTCGCATTTTGGGGTCTGTTGTTTTTAGTGATGATGTTCATGATGCTCTGCATCAACACGCTCATCCGTAAACGGTGGACTGAACAGGAGAAGCTCGCCTATCCGATTATCCAATTGCCGCTTGGGTTATCTGAAGATAGCGGCACAAAACTGCTGAAAAATCAGATGATGTGGATGGGGTTCAGCATTGCCGTCATCATCGGTCTCATCAACGGGATTCACTTTCTCGCGCCGCAATTCCCTGAAATCCCGTATATCAAACGAACGCTTATCTGGGATAACATCTTTACGGAGCGACCCTGGAGCGCGATGCGCGGCGTGCGGGTCTCAATGTACCCCTTCGCGATCGGATTGGCATTCTTCCTTCCGCTCGATTTGTCGTTTTCATGCTGGTTCTTCTTTGTCGTCCGGCTCATTGAACGGGTAATCGGCGAAGCGCTCGGTACGCGGTATTTTCCCGCGCTCAACGACCAGGCTTCCGGCGCATGGATTGCGCTGTTCTTCCTTGCGGTGTGGGTTACGCGCCGTCATTTAATCCAGGTCGGCAAAAAGATCTTTGGGCTTGATACGACGCTGGATGATTCCAACGAACCGATGCCGTATCGATGGGCGGCGATCGGCATTCTGGGTTCGATGCTCTTCATCGGCGCTTTCGTGTCTATCGCAGGGATGAAGCTATGGGTCGCGGGGATTTTCTTCGGACTGTATTTCATGCTCTCCTTTGCCATCACCCGGGTTCGAGCGGAGCTTGGCACGCCGCATGAGATCTATTTCGTCAACCCACACGACATCATGGCAACCGTGGGTGGGACTCGGCGCTTCGACCCGTCGAGTTTAACGATTGTTTCCATGTTCTACTGGTTCAATCGCGGCTACCGAAACCACCCGATGCCGAACCAGATTGAGGCGTTCAAGATGGCGGAGGTCACCGGAATGGGGAATCGACGCCTCTGGCTTGCGATGCTCATCGCTATCGTTGTGGGAATTTTTGCCACCTTTTGGGCGAACCTGGACATTACCTTTCGGAATGGCGCAATTGCAAAGGCGGGTGGATTCAAAGGGTGGGTCGGCTGGGAGTCCTTCAATCGGCTCCAGCGGTGGCTCATCAATCCATCAGACCCCAACTGGGCGGGGATTTCTTTCATGGGGGTTGGCGCAGTCCTGACCTTCCTCATGATGTTCATGCGGATGCGATTCTTATGGTGGCCCTTCCACCCTGCCGGATACGCCCTGGCGATCAGCTTTGCGATGGATTATTTCTGGTTCGCGTTCTTCGTGGCGTGGCTACTCAAGTACCTCATTCTGAGACACGGCGGCATCCAGATGCACCGGCGGGCGGCCCCCCTGTTTTTAGGGTTGATTCTGGGCGATTATGTGATCGGCAGCATCTGGGCGATTATTGGGCCGTCGTTCGGTATCCGAACCTACAAGATTTTTATATGATGTCACATAAGTACCTCGTTTTCGTCCAAGCAAATGGGGGTATAATTATACTTTGACAAAAAACGCATTGACAAACTCGTTGGTTTTGAATATACTAACTACTAACCACGTAAATTACGTCATTTGATTCGATGGAACCAACCCCATTACAACGCACAAGGGAAGATATTGAAATGTCGCTTGTCAAAGTTATCCGACATGGTCAAATTACTTTACCCGCAGGATTCCGTAAAGAATTAGCGATTCACGAGGGAGACTACCTGCAAGCTGAAATCCAAAAGGATTGCATCGTTCTCCGTCCACAAGTGGTGCTTGATCGCAACGATGCGATTTCTGCCTTGCATGCTCTCATGAACACAGTTCAAGATCGAACCGAAGGGATAAACGCAAAGACAATCGATCAAGAAGTTGCAGAGGCGATCCAATCCATGCGACAGAAGAAACGCAATGCGTAAAGTTGAACGAAGCGAAATCCCGAAAATCGGGGCGGTACTCGATACCAACGTTATCATCAGTGCGCTTCTGACCCGTGGACGGACACCGGATCAGGTCGTGCGGCAGGCAGGGCTGACCTATCAGTTTTGTACGAGCCATGAACTTTTGGAAGAAATTGAGGGCGTCTTACATGAGCCGAAGATTCAAAAAAGAAGCGGTATGACCGAAGCGGAGATGAGTGCGTTTTTAACGAACCTTCGATCTGTTGCTGTTGTCGTTGAAGCGCTTCCGGCACTTCAGGTAATCAAAGACGACCCCGACGATGATTTGATTCTTGCCTGTGCGGTCAAAGCCCAAGCCGATTATCTGGTCAGCGGAGACACTCACCTCTTACAACTTCAAACTTACGAAGGAATCCAGATCGTCTCTCCAGCACAGTTTCTCACCATCTTGCAACAATCTCAGGGGAAGAAAGAGAAAAACAATCCAAGGCACCCCCTATAAACCACTTTTTCACATGCTTCAATCTCACTCCCAGCACTCACAAAAAAACTGCGCTTTTGTGCATCTGAGTATTCCCTCACCCTTGGAAAGGTTGTACCGATAATGCCACGAGTTAAACTGGAAATTTCCAATCGAGTCGCCACGCTCACCCTGACCCGCCCTGAAGTTCTCAACGCCATCGACCCGGCGATGTTGCGTGAGTTTGAGGCGGCATTGCATCAGGTGCGTCAGTCTTCGGATGTCGTGGTACTTGTGACGCAAGGCAGTGGGCGAGCGTTCTCAGCAGGCAGCGACCTGAAGGAGTTGGCGAAGTGCTCACCACAGGAGGCGGTTGAGTTCGAGGCTGAACATGGGCGCGTCTTTGCCCAACTAGAGACCCTGCCACAGATTACCGTGGCGGCGTGGCGCGGGTACGTCCTGGGCGGCGGACTCTTCATGGGTGTCTATCACGACTTCCGTGTGGCCGCACAAGGAGCGAGCATCGGTTTGCCGGAAGTGGCTCACGGCTGGACGCCTCCCTGGGGGGTTTCACGCCTGGTCGAATTGGTGGGCTGGCAGGCAGCCAAAAGGCTCATGCTATACGGTGGGCAGTTTGACGGTACAATGGCTCAACGGATGGGGTTAGCCGATGTGGTCTGGCCTGATGAGGTGTTTGAGCCGCAGTTGTGGGGGTGGGTAGAGGAACTTGCCTCCCGTCCGGCGACCGCCCTGCGCGAGACCAAGGCGTTGCTGCGTGAGATGCGAGCGTTAGACCACGCCTATTGGGAGCGACGAGCGGTGGAGGCATTTCAGCGTTGCTACGCGACGGATGAAGCGCAAGGTGCGGTGCAGCGGTTCGTTCAAGGTAAGAGTAAGAGGTGATTGGTTTAATATTTTCATTTTGCGCTTGTTTTTGAGCCCAAATATGAATTTACCCCAACATCTTGTAATGGAGCTTTGAGATTCATTTATGAAGCAAGAAAAATTCAATTTTCTTCGTTACCCAGGTGGAAAGCAAAGAATATTAAATCACTTAATACCTCACTTGCCGTTGCCAGAATCAATAAAGGGAAGGTTTGTAGAACCTTTTGTTGGTGGCGGTGCTGTTTTCTTTGCCTTGAATCCCAAACGAGCACTTTTGGCTGATATTAATTCGGAACTTATTGATCTATATCGTGGCCTACATCGTTATCCAGTCAAAGTTTGGGAAATATTCCAAGCATTTCCTCCAACGAAAAAGGCTTATTATGAAATTCGCGATTCAGATGTTGATGGATTGGATTTAGCATCACGAGCAGCCAGAACTCTCTATTTAAATAGGACGTGCTTTAAGGGTATGTGGAGACACAATTCAAATGGACAATTTAATGTTGGATATGGCGGCCAAGACAGGCGTTGGGTCATTAGCAAAGAAACTTTAATTGAGGTTTCTAGGAGGTTAAAGTATACCTCATTGAAAAGTAGTGATTTTGAAGAAGTGATTGATACTTGTACGGAGAGTGATTTCCTTTTTGCTGATCCTCCATACCGACCTGGTGAACGCGAAATGATTCATGATCATTATGTTTATCGCAGATTTAGCTATGATGATTATAAACGGTTGGCAAGTGTCTTAGAACGAGCATCTCACAAAGGAGTACAATGGACTATGACTACATCTTCCCACCATGATATATTGGATCTGTTCCATGGAAATCGAATTATTTTGCTCCCGAAAGGCACAGGAAAAAAACCTGGCATACTCGCGGACAATCCTGGAGAAGTCTTAATCTGTAACTACGAGGAGGCACCACAATGAAAGCGTTTTTTGAGAAAGCCGCGATGCAAAATCATCCCCTGCGAGTCTTAGAAACCTTCCTTAAACAGGAGAAGGCAAATGAGCAGGCGAAGAAGTATGACGATATGAGATTTGTCGGATATGTGCTTGAAATTGGCTACGATACAATTACAATCATCACTTGTGATCCATTTAAGATTGCTGTGGGTGGAGTTCCTCGGAATTCTTTGCTCATAATGGTGCCTGCAAGTCTTGATTCATTGCCTCTTCATTTTACTTTGCTCAGGGTTCTGGAATCTGCACCCACTCCATTATCAAAAGAAGTTCAGCAAACCTACTTTGAGTTACAGAAAAAATCTATGCCTGAACTGGATGTATTCACCCAAAGCGAACTGCAATGGGGAGCACTTAAAACTGCTGTTCTCGGTATGTTCTATCCCCATCCTGAGAAAATGAATGCCGTCGAGTTTTCAGGTGACTTAAATAACTTCGTAAGTGCACACAAATATCATGTGTACTCTCCAAATGATGACCTTTTGAATCTGATAGTTAATTCTATGGTACCTGACGAGAATCGCTTTGAAATAGGTAAACTGCGGCTGACCGAGTGCCGTCTTCCTTTGCCCAATAAGCCTCTACCTGACGTTACCGTTCATGTTTCAACAAGAGATTTTATGGGTGCACGGACAGCAATGTTCGGTAAAACTCGACTTGGTAAAAGTAATGTTGTTAAGCTTATTGCCCAAAGCCTGATTGAGACGACAAATTTACAAAAAACGATTTTTGAGATCACAGAAACAACTCTTCAGTCGCTAAAAAATGCTGAAGTACCAGAAGGAGTTATAGCAAAATTAGCAGAAAAAGATCAACACGTACAAGGTGTTAGTAAATTCAAAGAAGAAGTGTTATCTGTTTTAACTAACATTGAACAAAAAAATCACTCAAACATAATTATTGAGTGCTCGCATATTAAAGTAGGTCAACTCATTTTCGACATCACCGGTGAATACGCTAACGATAATCCACAGGATGATAGCCGCTCCCTTGCAAGTGGATATCCCGATCGTTGTTTTGTGTACGCTCTGAATCCCAAACCCTCGACACTATCGAAACCTTTGAAATTGAATTTTTATGAACAACCCGAAAGTTCGCACCGTATTATTGGAAGTTTGCTAAAACAAGATGGAAGAGCTTCAGGGTATATACAGAGTTTCATTAGTGTCGAATTACCTTCAATAGATGAAGTTAGACAACTGCCACCGGGAGGCGATCAGGTGGGGGCACTTAGGCAGATTCAGATCTTTTGGGCTATTCTTAAAAAAGCCGGATATCCCGTTGATGAATCTCGCCTTCGTTCAAAAGCTCCGACTGGCAGGGTAGCAAGTCAATTTAATCCTGGCTTCAGTAAAGATTTAAGAAAAGCAGTTTATGGGGATGAAAATTCCCCGCAACCGCCAAGTAGTCTTGATGAGTTAGTTAAAGAGTTTGAAAGGATAAACCGTTTTCGTAAGGAGAACTCAGATCACAAGTGCTTGGTCACTGATTCAAACAAATCCTTGTTTGACCCTGATGACATTGCACTCCTGGAATTTTTAGAACCGCAATCCGGACGGAGTGGAACAACACTTACCCAACCATACAGAATGTATCATGATAAGAATGCAGGAGATTTTATCAATGAAATCCTTAAACTTTTAGATGATGGACAAACCGTGATCTTGGATTTAGGTAATGCGAATGAAGAAGTAAGAGACTACTTTTCTAATGAACTTTCAAAAGCAGTTTTTAATCACCAGAATGACAAGTTCACAAATAATCGTTTGGGAAACCATTTTGTACAATTATATTTTGAAGAAGCACACAACCTTTTTCCGCACACCGAGGACGTAACTACTATTTACAGCCGTTTTTCAAAAGAAGGCGCAAAATACCATATCGGCATGGTATATTCCACTCAATCACCAACAACAGTTAATAAAGATTTACTCGCACAAACTGAGAATTTCTTTATTGCTCATCTTTCCTCGCAGGATGAAGTCAATGCACTCGCAAGAGTTAACATTGCTTATGACAGCCTGAAAGACGACATACTTCGAGCAAAAACCACTGGATATATCAGAATGTTGACTCGCTCACACCGCTTTGTGGTATCAGTACAAGCCAGAAGATTTACACCACCCACCACGGCAAAGGAAGCGGCTTATGAAGCCACAGGCTTCCCCACGGCACATAAAAATACACTACCGCTATTTTCAGAGGAGGAAACGATATAAATGCCATACAGAGCCGGACAACGTCTGCCAGCAGAAAAAGCAAGTCGCTTAGGACACCTTGATGTTCTAAAGAGCGATCTTGTCAAAGAACTATGCCACAGCTTTGAGGATCCCGAACTATCTATCACTTCACATAACGTTACGTGGGAACCTATACCTTCCAGCGGGGCTGCTGCCTTGCCATTGGTATTTGGCGTCGATGGTTCAATGCAACCTATCGAATCTGAGACTCCACCTCATAAAGCGCTTGCATTTGTGAAAACGGCACTTTTAAGGATTGATTCATATGCTCTTGCAAAAATAGATAGAGATTCACCACACCCGTTTGCTCTAAGAGATATACTTGCAGATTCGGCGTTGTACCATGCCACGGTATTTCCACTAAGGAATGTGAGTATATCAGGACTAAATACCTATGATGCAATTCGCCAAATCATCTTTGAATCGGTTAAGGACGCCTCTTTGAAGGGCGAACCAATGGAAACGCTCAAATGGATTGTATATGGAAAATGGGATAATCAGGAAAAAGAACTTCCAAAGTTTGACTGCCCCCACTGTGAGGAGGAAGTTGCCACCCTACCGTATGATGTTGAAGAAGGGAAATGTCCAAAATGTAGCGAGAAATTATATATTACCGATATGCTTGGCTTCCATCTAGAAATGGCTCCAGACTCAGCCCCCGATACCATAGCGACTGCATATATGAACATTCACGAGACGTTGCTCCTTTTTACTGGCATTCGCTACTTCTGGGAAACGAATAGAGATTTCTTATCTACTGATTGCCTTTTTGTGAAAGATGGTCCTCTCTCAATACGCGCTCAATACTCAAAACTGGTTGCACCAATTCGCCGCTTCTTGGCTTTTGCCAGGGAACAGGGTTATCCTGTGCATATCATTGGACAGGAAAAAACAGGCAGATTTGCAGATTACCTACAATTGATAGGAAAGCACGCCCCTGTTCAGTCAATATTCATCCCCAACAATAAACATATTACAGAACATATTCAACATAGACCCCATCGTGGTGCCCCTTATGGGAGGGATACCAACTACGGTGCTAAAGTTTTCGTAAAAATCAATGACTATCACCAGATGGTATTGAATATTCCAACAGGTGCTTACAAAGAAAATCCAAAACAATCTGACCTCATTGGTGCTGATAGAATACTTGCTACATTACCGACGATTCTTAGTAATCGCTACGAAGGAGCACTCTTGCCAATTGAGCTTGCTCATGGTATTGCATCTCTATCAACCTATCCTTCAGCTCAGATTCTCAAAATTTTCGCCGAAAAAGCAATAAGTAAAAATACCCCATAATTGACACAGGACGGTGCATAATACAGGGAAAGAGTCGGAGGGAACCATGGACATCGTCGGTCATCGCACACTATCGAGCATCTTCAGCCAGTTTGCGGCGTACCACCCTGACAAGACATACCTGATATTTGAGGACCTGGAAGGAAGGTGCGAGCAATGGAGCTTCGCCCAATTCGAGGCGCGGGTCAATCAGACCGCCCGCTGGTTGACGGCAATGGGGATTCAGCGGGGCGATGCGTTCGCCTACCATGCCCCCAACTCGCCGACGTTCGTTGCGCTGGCTATCGCCGCCAGCCGTATCGGGGCGGTCATGGTGCCCACTGATCATCGCGCTACCGTCGAGGAGCTCACCTATATCCTCGACCACTCCGAATCGCGGCTCGTCGTCACCGAGCCTGAACAACTGAGCGTTGCGCAGGTTGCGGCGTCGGCGACCTCTTGCGTGCAAGACATTGTGCTGTCTCGGTGTGAGCGTCCCAACAGGCATCCGATCTTCGAGCGCGAGATTGCTAGACAGGAGACCGCTCCGCCTGCCGTCGAGACCAGCCCCGATGATGTCGTCCATACGCTGTACACCTCCGGCACAACCAGCAAGCCCAAAGGCGTGTTGCTCACCAACAGGGCGTTGATTTACGGGGCTGAAGTCTTCGTTCGGGCGAGCGGGCTGCGAAACGATGACCGGCACCTCATCACACTGCCTGTCTTTCACGCCGCCGCCCAGTGCCATGCTTTCTGGCCCTCTCTGGTCTGTGGGGCGAGTATTGTCCTGTCTCCAAGATTCAGCCCCACGCGGTTTTTTGGACTCGCCATCCGGCATGGTTGCACCATGGCGGCGTTATTCTCATCCCCGTTGCGGTTGTTGCTCGCCCAGCCCCCCAACGAGAGTTGGCGAGCGCATCGGCTGAGAAACGTCACCTTCGCCATCGCCCTGACTGACGGGCAGTTCGCCGAGTGGGATAGGCGGTTCGGCGCGCCACTTCAGCACCTCTGGGGGATGACCGAAACGGTGGGACTGCCGCTGATGAGTCCGCTTTATGGCCCCCGGAATCTGGCATCTATGGGCCGACCTGTGCTGGGCTACGAGGTGAAAATCGTTGACAACGATGGAAACGAAGTGCCCCCCGGACAGATTGGACAAATCGTCGTCGCAGCGAAGCCCGGTCACACCGTCATGAAGGGGTATTTCAAGAACGAGAAGGCGACCCATGAGACGATTCGGGATGGCTGGCTATATACCGGCGACAATGCCTATTACGATGAGCACGGGTTCCACTATTTCGTAGACCGCGGCAAAGAGATGATCAAGCGGGGCGGCGAAAACATCGCTCCCAGCGAAGTCGAGGAGGTCATCAAACTCCTTGAGGGCGTGGCTGACGTCGCAGTTGTCGGCGTCCCCGACCCGCTGTACGACGAGGTTCCCAAGGCGTTCGTTATTCTCCATCCGGGAGCCACGCTTAACGCCGAACAGATTCTCGAACAGTGTCGCAGGGCGCTCACGAAGTTCAAGGTGCCTGTGTCGGTGACGTTCTTGAAGGAATTTCCGAGAACCTCTGTTGGAAAAATTCAGAAGCATTTGTTGCGGAATCAGGAATAACTAATTTCAGCATGTTTCAGAAACCTCTTTACACGCTTTGCCGTTGGAAGAAAGGAAGGAGGGGAAGGAAGGGAAGGAAATGCGCGCTCCCTTCCTTTTCTTCCATTCTTCCATCCTTCCATCCTTCCATGCAAAGTATCAACTCATTTTTTCAGGAATTTGAAACATGCCTCAATAGGAGGATTTATATGCGTATGACTTGGCTAATCTTCGCTCTCATGACTGTTGTATCATGGGGGCTTTACGGTGTCTTTCTTCATACCGGTCAAGTGACGATGAGCGATCCGATCCATGGACGTTACAAAGCTTTTCTTTTCGTCGGGATTGCCTACTTGCTGACAGCGGTCATCGGGTCTGCGTTCATGCTGATAGTCAACGGCGCGTCATGGAGTTTCCCGGCGAAGGGGATGGTCTGGTCAACCCTTGCGGGGCTCGTCGGCGCTGTGGGGGCATTTTGCGTCTTATTGGCATTTGGCGCGAAGGGAACGCCCCCTGTGGTCATGTCCATCGTTTTCGCCGGCGCACCAATCATCAATGCAATCGTTGCGATAGCAATGCATCCGCCTGCGGGAGGGTGGGCGAGTTTGCGGTGGCAGTTTGTCCTCGGTATCTTCTTAGCGGCTCTGGGCGGGTGCCTTGTGACGCTCTTTCGACCGGGGTCGTAGGCTGACTTGTGGAGGTATCGGCTGTACTTAGTGCCTATCCGAATAATCGGTTTCTGGTAGCGGAAGTCGCCAGACTTCTTCTCCGAATTCTGGTGAATTCGGCTACGGATGACTTTTAGGATAGGTACTTAGGGGATGGACGCTCGTGAACGTTAGACTGAGGACGTTTTGCCCGAAACTTCCTCAATCTTAAAATAGACTCGCCAAAGGAAGTCCTTATTATGAAAGCAACCGATTCAAGTCACCAGCGACGAATTCAAAAGGATTTTGAATGGCTGGGGAGCCATCCCGAAGAGAAGCAAAAATATAAGGGAGAATACATCGCCGTGGTGGGCGAAAAAATCGTGGCGCATGGTGCCAATCTGACGCAAGTCATGACCGAGGCGAAAAAATTCTCCCCCAAACCGTTAATTGCCGCAGTTCCCGAATGGGAGGGCTCGCTGATTGTATGATTCGTCTTTTTGATTGACGCTATCCCGAATGTGTGGTAGCATAGGCCTTTGGTAGGGGAGGGTACCCATGCCCATCCCTTTGTTTTGCTTGAAGGCAGGTTATACAAGACGAAGGAAAGGAGAGGCAAATGTTAGAAAGAATCTCAATCGACCCTGAAATCTGTCATGGCAAAGCCTGTATCAAAGGAACACGCATTATGGTCTCAGTCATCCTTGATTGTCTAATGAGTGGCATGACATACAAACAGATTTTATATTCGTATCCCACCCTTAAAGAGGAAGATATATTGGCCGCTTTAGCTTATGCCGCTTTGTTGGCGAAAGAAGAGTTTGCGTCAATCTCACTATTGCCTGATGCGATTTTTACGGAATCACTCTATTCGCTGAACAAAGACGTTGCAAGGAGTACAACCTGAGATGAAACTGCTGATGGATGAAAATATGCCCAGAGAAGCGGCCGACTTGCTACGAAATTCAGGACATGATGTCAAGTCCATCCAGGATTTGAACTTACAGGGAACGAAAAATGGCGACATCTATCGACTCATACAGGCGGAAGATCGAATGCTCGTCACATTAGATTTGGATTTTGCCAATATTCTGAACTATCCCACGCAGACGCATCCGGGAATCATTGTTTTGCGAGTTCGAGTACAAAATCCACCCTCAATCGTAGCAACCTTGCAACGTTTTCTCCAACAAGTGACCCCTGATCGACTGAAGGGAAATCTGACGATTGTTGATGAATTTCGCTACCGGATGAGGTCCTGATGATTTTTCATCATCTCCCGAATGGAAGGGCTTGATGATTGTATGATTTGCAAAGATTAGCAACCTGCCACAAGGAAGGAGGGATAAAAAATGCTCAATACACACCAAGCAATCGTTCACAACGGCGAAATTAGACTTTTAGAACCCGTCAACCTACCAGAAGGCGCAAAAATTCTCCTGACGGTTCTACAAGACGATCCGAATGATTTCTGGATGGCAGCCAGTCAATCTTCACTTGAAAAAATTTGGGGCAATGCCGAGGACGATGTTTATGAGCAGTGACTCGAAATCAGATGCTCAACAACTCCAGCATTCGATTAAACAGTGGCTTGGATTTCCTTAACAAGATGATACAAAACTCAAGGAGGTTTTTACCATGAACGCAATTTATTCAAGCAACCTGCAATCCATTCATAGCACCTTTGATTATCGCGAGAAATCAAGAAAGCAAGAGAACCGACAAACCAGCAGACTGACTTTCCGGCTTTCTGGTTCTCTTGGGCTTGTCCTCCTGCTGACCCTCTCCTGCCTCTCCGCCGCTTTTGCGGAACTCACCCCCACCACCCTGAAGCATGACGGTTGGGTATATTCAGTCGCCTTCAGCCCCGATGGAAAACTGCTGGCGACGGGGTCAAATGACAACACCGCCAAGGTGTGGGAGATGCCGTCGGGGGTGCTGTTGGCCACCCTCAAGCATGGCAGTTCTGTCCGGTCAGTCGCCTTCAGCCCCGATGGAAAGCTGTTGGTGACGGGGTCAGATGACAACACCGCCAAGGTGTGGGAGATGCCCGCTGGGAGGCTGATTGCCATCCTGAAGCATGACGATGATGTAAATTCAGTCGCCTTCAGCCCCGATGGGACGCTGTTGGCGACGGGGACACGGCTAGCTGCCAAGGTGTGGGAGATGCCGTCGGGGGTGCTGATGGCCACCCTGAAGCATGACGATTGGGTCGGGTCAGTCGCCTTCAGCCCCGATGGAAAGCTGCTGGCGACGGGGTCAGATGACAACACCGCCAAAGTGTGGGAGATGCCGTCGGGGGTGCTGATGGCCACCCTGAAGCATGACCCTATTGTAGGTTTTGTCTCCGTCGCCTTCAGCCCCGATGGGAAGCTACTAGCGACGGGGTCAGCGGACAAGACCGCCAAGGTGTGGGAGATGCCGTCGGGGAGGCTGATTGCCACCCTGAAGCATGACAATTATGTAAATTCAGTCACCTTCAGCCCCGATGGGAAGCTACTGGCGACGGGGTCTTATGACAACACCGCCAAGGTGTGGGAGATGCCGTCGGGGGTGCTGATGGCCACCCTCAAGCATGACGGTGATGTCCGTTCAGTCGCCTTCAGCCCCGATGGAACGCTGCTGGCGACGAGGTCAAATCTCTGGAACAGTAATCTACAAAAATATACAATATCTGAAGCCAAAGTCTGGGAGATGCCGTCGGGGGTGCTGATTGCCACTCTCAAGCATGGTGATGGGGTCAGTTCAGTCGCCTTCAGCCCCGATGGGACGCTGCTGGCGACGGGGTCTGGTGGCAGTAGTAGGGTGTGGGCATCAAATACTGCTGATATTCCAATCCTCACGCAACCTTCAGATGGAAGCAAATTTGTAAACGCACTCCCCGAACTAAAGTGGGGGAGGGTCCCGGATGTTTGGCTGTATCAAGTACAGGTGTCTAAAGACAAGAACTTTTCACAGATGGCAGTGGAGGCTTTCACCGGCGCAGAATCGTTGCAATCCAATATGGGGCAAATGGGTAGAGGTATTTTCTTTTGGCGTGTACGCCTAGTGGGATGGACTTTCGGAAACTGGTCGGAGGTTTGGACATTTAACATAGACCTGCCCGTTGTCCTCACCAAAATCAGCAATCAAGCAGGCTTGGACATCACCGTAGATATCGTCATCGAAGAGGTGAAAAACCTGTCGGGATTCCAGTTGAATCTGGGCTTTGATCCAAGCGTGCTGGAAACGGTCGGAGTTACCGAAGGTTCATTCCTCAAAAGCGACGGCAGCGGCACGTTCTGGAAACCTCCTGAGATTGACAATGTGGGGGGACAAATTCGCAACATCACAGGGGCGCGAATCGCTGCAACAGGCGTGGAGGGCTTGGGTGTGTTGGCGAGCGTTCAGTTCAAAGCCAAAAAGACCGGAACCTCCAGGTTGACCCTCAGCAGCGTCCAGCTGTCCGATGTGCAGAATAACGCTATTCCGCTGGTCACGGCAAGCGGCAGCGTGGAAATCGGCGCGACATCGATATTGAAGCCGGTGACAAAGGTGGACAAGTCCATCGTTGTCGAAGTGGTTGCGGGTAACGTCTTCAACCTGCACGCCTTCAGCTTTGACCTGGCTTACGATGCGAAGTTGCTGGAAGTGATGGACGTGAGCGAAGGCGATCTGCTCAAACGGGATGGACATCAAACGACCTTTGGCGCTCCAAAGGTTGACGCTTCAAACGGCATCATCACAGGCATCACTGCGGAGAGGGTCAAGAAAGAGGGCGTGAACGCATCCGGAGTATTGGCGCGAATTGAGTTTAAGATCTGGGAAGGCGGTGCTCCCAAATTCAGCATTCGCAACAGCAACCTGCGAGACCCGAACGGAAATGTCGTCTTGGCGACGCCCCAGGATGCCAGCGTTACTGTCGTCGCTTCGCCGGAGTGGGACGTGAACAAAGATTACGTGGTGAACATTTTGGATCTGGTCATTATCGGCAGCAACTTCGGCAAAACGATCAGCGGCAAGCCCCGCCCCAATCCCGATGTCAAACCCGATGGCGTCGTGAATATCTTCGACATCATCCCCGTCGCCACCCATTTCGGTGAGAGTTACAGTGCCGTGCCGCAGCCCCCCGCCGCGCCTTTCGCTTTGCGCCTGGGGGAGAATAGGAATTATCGCGGTCAAGAGACCGCTCTCACAACGGCTCAACGCGCCATTTTGCAATCGCTCTATGAAAAGCTGAAGGCTTATCCCGATACGGACCCTTCGGTGGTCGTCGTCAAGCGGTTGTTGGCGGCATTGCTGTCGATAAAATCAGAACCAGCTTTGCCGGAAGTGACGCGACTGGCTCAGAACTATCCCAACCCCTTCAACCCCGAAACATGGATTCCGTACCAGTTAGCTCACGATGCAGAGGTGCAGATTACCATCTACGACCTTAAAGGTTCAGTGGTGCGTCGGTTAGATCTGGGGCATCAGAAGGCGGGCTACTACGCTAATCGGGACAGTGCGGCGTATTGGGACGGCCGGAATGAGGCAGGTGAACGGGTTTCAAGCGGTGTGTATTTCTACACCTTCACCGCGGGAGCGTTCACTGAAACGCGAAGGCTGATAGTGCTGAAGTAGAAAACGTGAAACGTGAAACGTGAAACGTGATGAAGAGACCGTTCTTTTTCACGCATCACGCATCATTCTTCTCACGCATCACGCAGCACGCATCATTCCTTTCACGTTTCTGGTCTACATCGGTGACCTTTTAATCGGGCTTCCACTTAATAACGGTCGGTTACGCCCGCGCTTGACAACATAAAAATACGCCTCACAAATCATGCCACACGAATATCGCACCAAACGAAAAATCGAATTTTCTGACACCGACATGGCGGGAATCGTCCATTTTTCCCAGTTTTTTATCTTCATGGAAACCGCCGAACACGAATTTATGCGCTCGCTAGGGACAAGCGTCGTCACGGAATGGGACGGAAACGCTATCGGCTGGCCACGGCTGACGGCGTCGTGCGAGTACCGTCAGCCCGCGAAATTTGAAGAGGAACTGGACATCCACTTGACAGTTGCCAGAAAAGGCACCAAATCCATCACCTATCAATTCGTTTTTACAAAAGGGGATGTAGAGGTCGCTCGCGGTCAAATGGCGACTGCGTGCTGCATCTGCAATCCCGGTGAAAAGTTAAGAGCCATTCCGATACCGGATTTTATCGCCGAACAAATTGAAGAAACTCCAAATGCAGAATAAAATAGAAAATTCACCCTCACCCGATTCAGCAGGGGCACAGCAGACTGCGGCCCTACGAGTCACCGATGTCTATAAAAACTTCGGGAGTCCGGCGCATCCCGTGGAAGTGCTGCGCGGCATTTCGTTTGAAATTGCCACAGGCCAAGCCCTTGCCATCACCGGCCCCTCCGGGTCTGGGAAAAGTACGATTTTGCACCTGATTGGAACTTTGGACAGACCTTCATCGGGACAGATCGGGATAAACGGCAGCGATCCATTTTCCCTCCCCGAACCTGAATTGGCAAGATTTCGGAATCAGGTGATTGGCTTCGTCTTCCAGGAACATCATCTTCTGCCGCAATACTCTGTCCTGGAAAATGTCCTCATCCCCACAATGGCTTTTAAAAACAGAAGCAGAGATACGACAGGTCATATCTCTGCTGAAAAACGCGCCCGCGAATTGCTGGAAAAAGTGGGGCTTACCGATCGGCTTGACCATCGCCCGGCGGAACTTTCCGGCGGTGAACGTCAACGAGTCGCTGTCGCTCGGGCGCTGATCAATCGACCAAGCCTTCTGCTCTGCGATGAGCCGACAGGGAGTCTTGATCGTTCCACGGCAAATACGGTAGCCTCTCTCTTATTTGAGCTCCACGAAACTGAACAAAACATCCTGATTGTGGTCACTCACAGCCTGGAACTCGCAGCACACTTTGAACGGCGTTTTGAACTTGTCAATGGGGCCATAGGAGGCTGGCACTGACTTGAACAAAACAAGATAGGTCATAAACTGCGATTTAATGTGCTGCATCTTGCATCTTGAATCCTGCATTCATCACAGATTCAAGATTCAGGATTCAGGATGCAAGAGTGTCATTTTGCAGTAGAGGTTACTCCTTCTGGTGCCGCTCAAGAAATTCTCTGAGTTTAACAAAACTTTTGATGTTCTTCATAATCCGCCCGCTCTCCCGCTCTTCGAGATACAGAAAAAAACCCATCAGATACAAACTAATCAAGAACAGTAGAAAGCCGATGAAACATTGAACGATAGCGGGATAGTTTGCGTGGAAATCCAGTTTCGGGATACCTCCCTCCCCCGTTAGGGAAACGAAGCCGCGCCACCCCGTTACACCTATCGATAAGAAGGCGATTGAAAGTGCGAAGACGATGAAAAAGGGTATACCCATGACTGACCTCGTGCGTAATTCGTAAGACGTAATGCGTAAAAAGACACTTGCTCTTGTTACGCATTACGCATTACGCATTACGTCTCACGTTTTATTCCGAGACTTTCACCAACCCCTTGGTGCACTCGTCTTCGCGATTCCGCACCTGAGTGATTCCCTCGACCAGCTCATCCAACGGGAACCGATGACTGATAATCTTATCCATGTCGACGGCTCCTGTGGAGATCAACTGAACGGCTTCCTCCCAGGTATTCGGCGCAAGCCAGGAGAAGCGGATGGTTTTGTCCATCAGGATGGTGTTGAGAATCGGGACTTGCATCACGTCTTTGTCGCCGGGCAAGCCAAAGAGCACAACCGTCGCGTGACGCCCCGTGACTGCAAGCGCCGTATGAATCGCGTCGAGCGAGCTCGTTGCGGTGATCGCCCGATCTGCGAGTTCACCGTTGTTGAGTGACTTAATCTTTTCAGAAAGGTCTTTGACATAGTAAGGCGAATGGGGGTCCTTTGTATTGACAACCACATCCGCCCCCAACTCCGCACCGCGTTTGAGGCGGTAGTCGCGCGTGCCAACAAGGATGACGTTGCCTAACCCTCGGCTTTTGAGGACCTGTACCATCATCAAACCGATTGGGCCAGGTCCGAACACGACGGCTGTCTGTCCCGGCTCGGCATTCAGGTTATTGACTGCGTACAAGCCGCACGCCAACGGTTCCGTCAGGGCACCTTGATCATAAGTGACGTGGTCTGGAAGTTTTAATGTCCAGTGGTAATCAGAGAGCGTATATTCTGCAAAGCCCCCATTGACACTCACGCCAAGCACACGTTTTTCAGTACAGAGGTTGGAAAGCCCCTTTTTGCTCCAGTAGGAATTGGGGTTTGACTGCACCGGGTTCGCAACGACGCGGTCGCCAATCTTAAAGCCCCCTACCCTCGCCGCCTCACTTCCAACCGCGACAACGTCACCGGTAAACTCATGCCCAAGAACGAGCGGACCTTTACCGTTAGGTGTCTCAAGAGAACTTTTACCGAAATAGTAAGCGACATCGGAACCGCAAATCCCAACCGAGTGAACTTTAATGAGCACGTCACTAGGTTTGGGTTCGGGAATATGCTTCTCCTCAATCGCCATCTTTTCGGGTTCATAGAAGATTTGCGCCTTCATGGATTCCGCCATGATTTTATCCTCCTTTAGATAGAGAGATGTCAAAACTGCTAATTAATGAGGCTTGGTCATAATGACTTGGAGATGCAGTTGTAGCCTAAGATTCTATCTTGGCTGCTGGCATGAGAACCAAGTTAGAAACTTGGGCTACGTAAAGATTTCATCCGAATTATGACCACTCCTCAACTCATTTTGCATTCTGAATTTGCTGAAGGTCATCAGGGCGTTATGCGAGTCTCGGATGCCCGAGTCTCGATCTATCGGCGTTCGGGCATCTCGGATCAGCGGTGATAGGGTTTTAGAGAAACTCGCATGAGCCCCTTTAAGATTGTATTATAGCATATTGAGCCAGTGTTGGTAAACCCTATATTCCCTTAATTAGAAGAGGGTTGGTCATTATTCTCAGGGGAGGCAATCGTAGCCCAAGATTTCGACAAGCTCAACCCGGCGGATTCTATCTTGGCCCCTGGCGCATGGGCCAAGATAGAATCTTGGGCTACAACTCAACCGCCGGCGAATTATGACCAAGCCTTACTTACCTAAATTTACAATGGTAAACCGAAAGAAAGCAGCAAAGATGAGAGATTGGAAAAAGAAAAGTTATATCATCTTATCCATCATCGTTGGTAGCCTGTACATCTTCGCAACGTCTACTGTTGCCCAAGAGATTAAACGTCAGTCTATCCCTGTTGGAATGTTCAATGTGTATGCCACCATTGACAACAACAATACCGGTCTGCCAACGCCCGACCTCCGCGATGTCTGGCAGGGCGTGCCGACAAACTGGGAGGGGGGCTACTACCCTTACGAAGCGTGTAACCTTGTGCAGCACTACTGGCCGAAGGAACTTCCGACGGATGTGCCACCGGGACAGGATGCGTATGTCGTTTGGTGGACACGGTTTCTCCGGGAGGTTTACGAGCAAGGCAACGAGAAGGGCGAGGTTCGATTGCGTGCGATTGTCGGTCCACTTTTCAGCCATTACGAAGCGTTCGGCGAGCAGTGGCTCATCAATTTTATCCAACGGCTCTGTGAGTGGGAGCGGAGCGGCCCACACGATGGCGTAATTGCCGGATGGTATCTCATCGAAGAGCCAATGGGGTCGGGCTCGCACAACTTCAACGTTGACACCTTTGAGGAGATGGCGAAGGTCGTCGATAAAGCGGAAACGGCCGGTGGCTTTCGACACCATGACCGCTATGTTGATGTTTCCCTTGATGGGGCATTTTTCACTCCACAGGGGCTGGCGCGTTTCTGCCGCCCAGCCGATGTCGTGATGGTCAGCTCCAGCAGCTATCTCTGGCTGACGAGTGGGACGCAGCCTGTATTTAATACGCGTTATCGGGATTTAGCGTTCTCAATGAACCAGGTTCGCCGCACCGTTTTTCCAGACCATGACCAACACGGGCTGCCGCGTCCTAAGATTCATCTCGTCCTGCAAGCCTACGATCCGATGGGGTTTGGACAACCGACGCATTGGGAGATGCGCCAGCAAATTCGAGAGGCGTTGACCCTTGATTTTGAATTGCTCGGCAACCAACCGGTTGCACCAGCGGATGGAATCTGGTTTTTCTGGTGGCCGGGGCTGACCTTTGAGAACAAAAACCGTGTGGACGACTGGCTCTACGGACGACAGATTGCGGAAGCGATCGAGCTTGAAGTGGCAGAGGTGACGGGTAACGGAGGTGAAACCCGGTCTGTGAATGTGCCGACAGCATCCCGCTTTGCCTTCCCACCGCTGGTTCCCTTCAACCCGGACGATGGCATCATCCCCTACGAGTTGGCAAAGTCAGGGCTTGTCACAATCGAAATCCTCGACATGAATGGCTCTAAGGTTCAGGCGTTTGACATGGGGATTCAGAGCGCGGGGCGGCTGCACCGGTTCGGAGGCCCCCGCTGGTTGCCACTCTCAACCCAGCCTGACGGGCGATATATCTTCCGGCAGTTTCTCAACTCCGTCCCCGTTGACAGCGTTGAGGTGGAAGTGCAACGGCAACCACGCCTCTTTAGCCCTTCCCATGTGCCCAACATTTGGTCAAACGACAACACCATTGAGGTGACATGGCGTCCACCCGCTCTGGGCGCGGGGTTGGGGGGATTTTCATTTCTGTGGAGCAATTCTCCTTTCAGCATTCCGCCTCGCACCGTTGCACTGACGCCATCGGATGTCACGTATACAAGTCCACCGTTGCCGGATGGGAAATCGCACTATTTTCATCTCCTAAGCGTCGATGCAAACGGCGAATGGGGGGAGACATCGCATTTAGGCCCATTCTGGATTGATACGATACCCCCAGCTTTACCTACCGATGTTGTCAGCTCCAGTCATAAGACCGGAATTTGGTCATCGGCAAACGTGATTGATATCAAATGGTCTGCTGCGCCCCCCCCTCAATCCCCCCCGCGGGCAGGGGGTGAAGAGGGGCCTCCCCCCCTGCCCGCGGGGGGGACAGGGGGGGGGGCGTCTTTGCGCGGCTATTCAATCGTCTGGGACCGTCAGCCGTTCACGCTCCCGCCAGCGGAGATTAACGTTGGGCCCGCTGTCACTGCACTCTCGACGCCTCCACTTGTGGACGGCATCTGGTATCTGCACTTGCGCCCTGCGGATGTCGCTGGCAACTGGACAAGCGATGCTGTGCACCTTGGCCCCTTCCAGATTGACACCCACTCGCCCAATCCACCGTCCGACTTGAGGGGCGTCTCTCATCAGGTCGGCGTCTGGTCAAACCGTGCCGAGATTGAGTTGGAATGGACAGCCGCTTCGGATGAAACCAGCGGCATCAAAAATTATCTCATCGTTTGGGATACCTCCCCGGACACACATCCAACGCCTGATGCCAATCCGTCCATCTTCCTTCCGCCCCTACTTGCAGGGGGGGGGGCTGGCAATTCGCCTAAGGTCAGCTACCGTGGCCCTGCCCTCGTTGATGGCGATACCCATTACGTCCATCTTCGCGCTGTGGATGGTGCCGGGCTGACGACAGATGAAACGCTCCATCTCGGTCCCTTCCGAATCGACGCAACCCCGCCGGGCGATATTCGTGGCTTTGCCGCGTATGGCGTAGAGCCCCCGCCAACCCCTCCCCTCTCGCCTCTCCCCGCTAGCGGAGAGGTTCCGCTTGACCTCAACAAGTGGCTGATCTCCCCTCAAATGATCCTTGCGTGGCAGGTAAGCACAGATTCCGGTAGCAGCGTTGCGGTCTACGAAATTACGCGAGTGCGCCCGGAAACGGGAGAACAGCAGACCTTCCAAATCAACGCGGATGCGCCATCTCAATGGACCCCGGCAGGTCTGAGCGATGGTGCTTGGGTATTTCGCCTCCGGGCCGGCGATAACGCTGGTAACTGGAGCGCTTATTCCGACCTGACGCTCAAGATTGATACCACCGTGCCAACGCCTATCCTCAACAGTCCCTCCCACCCGAATAGCGAACGCTGGTACGCGGATGCGAATCCAATCGTCGAATGGATGATTGAGCGCGATCTATCCGGCATCGCGGGGTATC
Source organism: uncultured bacterium (assembly GCA_964577695.1). Taxonomy (GTDB): domain Bacteria; phylum Poribacteria; class WGA-4E; order WGA-4E; family PCPOR2b; genus CAZOAL01. The sequence goes on from CAZOAL010000006.1 coordinate 203,186, forward strand.
TTGGAGAATGGAGCGATCAACCGGACACCATTCCTCAAACGCCAATCAATGAATCGACAATCGACAATCGAGGTTCGGTGAATGGAGGAACGGAGGAAGTAGAGCGGGCGGCTCGCCCGTTTGGAAAGATACGCAATACGCAATACGCAATACGCAATACGAACGACTCACCACTCACCATTCACCCATCACTCCCTGACGGCATCTGGTATTTCCACCTGCGTGCGATCGACAACGCGGGCAACCGGAGCGAAGTCGCTCACTATAAGGTGCAGATTGAGCACCAAGTCCCTGAAACACCAATCATCCGCTCACAGACCCACCCCCCGGAGCGTTGGTCAAAGAGCCATATTGTCGATCTGCGTTGGGACGAAGCCCCCACATTGAGCGGCCCCCCCCGCTACAGTTTTGCGCTCGACCACGCCCCCGACACCCTCCCTGACGATACGCCCGAACCAATTAGGGAGGGTGAAGCTCCCGCTGAACCCCACATTGAGCAAACGCTGGACGATGGGATTTGGTACTTTCATCTCAAGGCAATTAGCAGAACCGGAATTAGGAGCGAGACCGCCCATTATCGTATACAGATTGATAGCCAGATTGCGACGCCGGTCATCCGCAGCCCCTCGCACGCGGATAGCACGAGCTGGTATGCGAACCCATCGCCGGTGATCGAATGGACGATTGCGGACGACCTCTCTGGAATTGCCGGCTATTTCGGCGAATGGGATTCCCAACCGAACACGATTCCGCAAACGCCTATTTCTCCCTCACCCCCCCTCACCCCCGGCCCCTCTCCCACAGGGGGGAGAGGGGAGCCACTTGATAACGAAAACAGGGTGTTCGCACTCCAAAGCGGGGTCTGGTACTTCCACCTGCGCGCGATCGATAACGCCGGCAATCTCAGCGAAACGGCGCACTACCAGGTTCGCATCGATGCGTCCGCGCCGGCTGTGCCTGTCATCCAGTCCAGCTCCCATCCGGCGGGCGTTTGGCGGTCTCAGTCGGCTGTGGATATCCGCTGGAACGTTGGCACCCCCACCCCAACCCTTCCCCGCGGACAGGGAGGGGGCTTGAGTGGGATGGCTGGCTATAGCTTCGTGCTAGACCAGAAACCCACCACGTTGCCTGATGAGCGGATTGACGGCCTTCAGCCTCAAGTGACAACCACGCTTGCGGATGGCATCTGGTACTTCCACCTGCGAGCGCAGAGCAATACGGGACTGTGGAGCGAAACTGCCCATTACGAGATACGAATTGACACCCACCCTCCCGAAATCACGATTACGCTGCCGCCTAGTGGGGAGCGGGAGCGCGAGGCTCCTGCCGAGTGGTTCAGGCAAGCCATCAATGAATACGCTGGGGAGATGCGCGATGAGCTATCCGGCATTGACGAGACAACGCTCGAATATCGGTACGCGGGGCTGGATTGGAAGCCCTTCGTCAACGAGGCGTCAAGCGGTTGGCTTGACACAAACGAATTGCCCCATGTCACCCAGGCAAGCGGCGTGTCGTTGCAAGTGCGCGTTCGCGATCGCGCGGAGAACGTTGGGCTGTCTGAGGAGCGGCTGATTCGCGTGGATGTCGAACCTCCATCACTGACAGTGACAAGTCCCACGCATCCCCAGCAGGGAAGATGGTACGCCGATCCGAACCCGGTGGTTGAATGGACGGTTAGTAGCGACCTCTCCGGGATTGCAGATTACTTTTGGGTGTGGGACAACCAATCGGACACGATTCCCCGGCAGGGCCAGAAAACCGGAGACCCAGAAAGCCAGACAGCCAACGAGAGCAAGTCACAGGTTCGGCGGGAGCCTCACCCTCCCACCAGTCACAGGTTCGGCGGGAGCCTCACCCTCCCACTCACGGATGGCATCTGGTATTTCCACTTAATCGCCTTTGATAACGCCGGCAACCCAAGCGAGCCAGTCCACTACCGTTTTCAAATTGACACGCAACCGCCGAAGGGGACGATTCACATTCTCAGACCGGAGGTCATCAAGGGTCGTCCAAAATCTGTTCGCTATCTTGAATCAAAGGAGGTTCCGCCGCGCGTCAGCTCAGGAGAAATTCGGATTGTTCTCACGCTATCGGAAGAGATGATTGAGCCCCCGAAACTCTTTTTCCAGCCGAATAGTCGGCAGGAGATAGCCCTTGCACTCGGCCGGAGCCTCGTGCTCCCACTGGATGGGGCCGAGGGGGCACAAAATCGCTCGCCGCTTCAATGGCACGCCACATTACAGGTTTCGCCTCACACAGGCGATGGTGTGGGCAAGTTTCGATTTGTCGGCACTGATGGAGCTGGCAACCTTGGGGGTGAAATTACGATGGGCATGGAACTCGTCATCGATACGCTCATCCATGCGGATGAAACGGAAGTCCAGCATCGAATCGGCGATAACGGCGCGATTGCGACAATCCCTCCCCGAGCGCTCCGCTCCGATGTACGCTTGCACCTTGAGGCGTCCCCCCATACCCCCCCCTCCAGGGGGGGGACGCAAGGTTCTGACCCTGGCTTCCCCCCCGTGGACGGGGGGGGTACGGGGGGGACCACAGGGGGGGGGACATCCAACCGCTACCGCCTCATCGCCTGGGATGGAACTGGACGTCCCCTTCCGAATCTGACGTTTGTCGCGCCGATTGAGTTACAACTGCCAATCGATGCAACGCAGCCGATTGGGGCGGGAGATGCCGCGTATACAGTGCTTTACAACGATGGTGTCAGGACCCATCGGATCGGCACCGTCGTCGCAGGTGGCCAGGCGATCGCGTCCGTCAGTCAGATCGGCGAATTTCTGATTGCCCCCGCGCCCACGCCCAAGCGGAAGATTACCGGCGGGTGGGCGGCCCCGAATCCTTTCACGCCCAACCACAGCGGCGATGCCAGCGATCGAACAATCTTCCACGTTCAAACGCGGGGGGACGATGTGACCTTCACCATCGAAATCTATGGCCTGACGGGACGACGCATTCGCACGTTGCGCAACGGATTGAATGTGTGGGATGGGTCAGATGAAAGCGGCAGGGTTGTCGAAAATGGTGTGTACATCTACCAGATTCATGCGGGGGATGAGGTGATTAGCGGGACCGTTGTCGTGGTGAGGTGAAGTGAAATGTGATTAAACAGGTCATCTCTTTCATCGTTCATACAGGATTGTTCCCTCCTTGACTGCTGGGTAGATAACCGTTCCAACCATCTCTTTATAGGTGTTAAATTCTTCAGGCGTTTTAACGATAATATCTTTGGCAATCTTCCAGCGACGGAGTATCCTCTTTATTCCCAGGTTTCTTTTGGGGTTGGGGAGATCGGTTTCCAAAACAATCAGTAAATCTAAATCGCTATCATCTGTTGGATTACCATTGGCGTAAGAGCCAAAAAGGATAATCTTCTCCGGCTGATACGTCTCTACGAGAATGTCCCGGATTTCGTCGATGGTCTTTTGATTAATCATATTCCTACCTCAAAATGTAACGCTTCATCTAAGCGACGTAGGCTTCCTCAGTGCGGATGGAATCATGCTTGAACTGGATAGCTTCACGAACCGGGGCGAGAAATTTTGGGGGTTGTTTGTTCATCGGTTATCTACCTCTTGACAGGTAGGGAATTTTAAGAGTATCATATTGGACAGGTTAGGAGTCCGCTGGGTTTAATTCCGTCTAATAGGTAGCCGGATAAAAGCATTGTTTTAACTGCCAGATGAAAGTAAAAGATGTCAAATAAACAAGCACTCCAAGAATTTGTTGATTACGTCAGACGATTAAAAGGCGATGAGAAAGGAGAGGCACAGTTGTTTTGTGACCGTTTCTTCCGTGCCTTTGGTTATGGCGGCATATTAGAGGCTCATGGCTCACTTGAGGCACGTATCAAGTTTAGCGACTCGGGTCGCACTAAATTTGCGGATTGCCTTTGGTCGCCGCATGGCAAAGATGGAGTGTTGATTGAGATGAAAAAGAAGGCGGAAAAGAATCTTGAAACTCATTTTCCGCAAGCCCGCGACTATTGGATTGAAATGAATCCGGAAAAGGTCATCGGGCCGGGGGCTCAAAAGCCAAAATATATCATTCTTTGCAACTTTGAGCGTTTTTTGCTCTACAGACAATTATCATTCGTTGACGAGATTACAATTGACGAGTTTGTGGAGCGAGCCAGCGCCTTTAACTTTATGCTCCCGGAAGATAAAGAACCGATCTTCCACAACAATATTGAAGCTATTTCACAAGACGCGGCACGAACAATCGGTGAAATATTCAAACACTTAATTTTTGAAAAAGGGGAAGAACGGGAAGTCGCTCAACGTTTTCTTTTACAGTGTGTACTTGCCCTATTTTCAGAGGATTTCGGTCTTTTGCCGCCGTTCATTTTTTCTGAGCTCATTCGTGACTGCCAAAGAGGGCAAAGCGCATACGATCTCTTAGGCGGCCTTTTTAGACAAATGGCGAGCGAGAAACCTGCGAAGGGTGGACGGTTCAAAGATGTCAAATATTTCAACGGCGGCCTTTTTGACGAAGTTGAGCCGCTGGAGCTCGATTCAACAAGTCTTAACCTTCTCGCTAACGCTGCCGATTTCAACTGGAAAAGTGTTAACCCTTCTATTTTTGGCGCTCTTTTTGAAAGCACGATGAACGAAAAGGAGCGTCACCAATTTGGGGCGCATTACACAAGCGAAGCGGATATTTTGAAAATTGTTAATCCAACCATCGTGCGTCCGTGGAAGGAACGCTTAAATAAGGCGAAAACACTCCAAGAGTTATCGAATTTACTGGACGAACTTGAAAATTTCAAAGTGCTAGACCCAGCCTGCGGGTGTGGTAATTTTCTTTATGTTGCCTACCGTGCTTTGAAAGACATTGAGATGCAGATTATTGAGAAAATCGCTGCTAACTTTTCTTCACGTTCGGTCAAACCTTTGAAATTCGGTATCTCCCGCGTATCTACTAAGCAATTCTACGGGATTGACCTTCTGCCCGTTGCCGTAGAGGTCGCGAAAGTGACCCTAATGCTTGGCAAGGAGTTGGCGGCAGATGAATGGAACAAACGTATCCGTTTGCTCATGTCAATCCTTGATCTCAATTTTGATGAGGGGTTGCCGTTGGAACGTCTGGACGATTTTATCATCTGTGATGACGCCCTTTTCTGTGATTGGCCGGAATTCGATGTGGTTATCGGTAATCCGCCGTATCAATCGAAAAATAAAATGCAGATGGAAATGGACAGGGAATATATTGACCGGGTGAGAGCCCATTACCCCGATGTTCCAGGTCGAGCCGACTATTGCGTCTATTGGTTCCGACGAGGACACAAAGAGATGAAAGAAGGTCAACGTGCAGGTTTTGTCGGTACAAACACGATACGTCAAAACTATTCCCGCGAAGGTGGGCTCGACTATATTGTAAATAATGGTGGCACGATTACCGAAGCCGTTTCTACACAGGTGTGGTCAGGTGACGCTGTCGTTCACGTTTCGATTGTCAACTGGATAAAAGGAGCGGAAAAAGGGGGAAAGTCACTTGTATTACAACGTGGCGACTCGGTTGACTCGCCTTTTGATTATTATGATTTAGAATACATAAACTCCGCGTTGAGCCTTGCTGTCGATTTGACCTCAGCCAGATCCCTCAAGGTGAATGAGAATTCCAATGCGTGTTTTCAAGGCCAAACACATGGGCACGAGAGTTTTTTGCTGGTGAGAGAGGAAGCGGAAAGTTTGCTGAAATCCGATGCAAAATGTGGGGAGGTCTTGTTCCCATTTCTTACAGCCAATGAAATGATCGGGGGTGAAAATTCGCTTCCAAGACGATATGTGATTGACTTCCGCAAACACGACATATTTTCAGCCAAGAAATATTCAGAGCTTTTCAATAGAGTCCAGAGTTCCGTTTTGCCAGATCGGAAGGCAAAGGCGAAAGAAGAAGAACGACGAAACAACGCTACGCTGGCAAAAAACCCGAATGCCCGTGTCAACCATCACCACGCCAATTTCCTTAAGCAATGGTGGAAGCTATCTTATCCACGAGACGAACTTATGGAAATTATTGAGTCTATCCCCCGTTATTGCGTTTGTGGACAGGTTACTAAGCGCCCGATTTTTGAATTCATCTCTTCCGAGATTCATCCGAATGCAGCATTGGTAGTTTTCCCCCTTGCTGATGACTACTCCTTTGGTATTTTGCAATCAATAGTACACTGGGAATGGTTCACCGCGCGCTGTTCAACATTGAAAGGTGATTTCAGGTATACTTCAAATACTGTTTTTGACTCTTTTCCGTGGACTCAGAAACCAGCAAAGGCACAGGTAAAAGAAATCGCCAAGCGTGCTGTGGAATTGCGCTCCGTGCGGCGCAGGATAATGGCGGAAAATAAAATGAGTTTGCGTGAACTTTACCGGGTAATGGAAGAAACCGCTGCTAACCCGGTCAGTGAGGTGCAAGACAAACTAGATGCGGCAGTATTTTCAGCCTATGGGATGAAAAAGAATGATGATATTCTCGCTTTTCTACTTGCGTTAAATCTCGATTTGGCTGCACAAGAAGCGAATGCGGAAGAAATATTCGGCCCAGGTCTCCCGCCACATATTGAAAATCCCGCAGAGTTTATTACGGGCGATTGCATTCGTATGCCGTAAGGGGGGAGATAAACTGAGTGGTTGAAAACAAAATCCGGCTAACAAAGCAGGTAGGTCAGGCTGCGCCTGACACCATATAGTCAGGCACAGCCTGACCTACTTACTGACACCATATAGTCAGGCACAGCCTGACCTACTTACTCTGACTTTGGAGACGCTCTTAGGTTTGGAAGTGATGAGCCCTGTGATCTTGTTGTTGGTAAGGATGCTATCGATACTAAATACAGGGTGGGTTCTGGAGATTCTGGAACTCTAAAAAAGTTCAAGCAATATGGAAAATTACTTCAAGATGAAGGTTATACCCCTGTTCTATTATTGGTTCGAGATGACAACTTGCCTGCTGCAATAACAGCATGCGAGGTCGGCGGATGGACGATTTCCACAGGGAAGGCAACATTTGACTACATCGAACAAAAAACGGGTTTCGATTTATTGGGTTGGTTGAGCAATCATAGAGATAGAGGAACATTCTTGATTAATAGGGAGCAGCAATGAACTATTTAGATCAAATTCTTCAAGGTGACTGCATTTCTATTATGTCAGAAATGCCAAAGGATTCTATTGCTGCGTGTATCACCGACCCACCATACAATTATGAATTTATTGGTAGAAAATGGGATGACAAGGAAATCAATCGAAGATTAGAGAGAATAAAAGAGAGCAAAACACTTGTGAAAAATATCCCCTATGGGAGTGGGTTGGCTGGAGGAGTCCGCAATTTTAGATGGTATGAAAGAAATTATGAAAATGTAATTGAGTACACAAACTGGTGCAAAGAGTGGGGTAAGGAGCTTTTTAAGGTATGCAAGAACGGATCACCCGTTGCTGTTTTCAATAGCACAAGAACCGTGGCGCATGTACAAGTCGCTCTTGAAGAAGCTGGTTTCTATACACGCGATATTCTTGTACATCGCCGACGTTCAGGCATACCAAAGGGGTTAAACCTTAAAAGCAAATTAGAAAAAATGCATCATCCGGATGCAGATAAATGGGAGGGCTGGCACACTTGCTTTAGAAACGAATGGGAAGCGATAGTGCTTGTTCAGAAGCCTTTAATTAAAAACTATTGGGAGACACTTGAAAAAACAGGTGTTGGAGTCTTTAAGACTCTCAATGAAGATGGCTCTTTTCAGTCAAACATTCTAGAGGGTTACTATAGTAAGTCTGAGAAAAAGTTTGCGCACTGCACGGTCAAGCCTTTGGAGCTAATAAAGAAACTTATTCTTACTCTGGTGCCGAAATCGGATGACAACGTAGTTCTAGACCCTTTTGCCGGAAGTGGCACTACTCTAGTAGCGGCAAAACAGCTCGGTTATCATTTTACAGGAATCGAAATAGAGCCAGAGTATGTACAAATAATTGAAAATAGAATCTTAGAAACCTTTCAGCCTGCACTTGAATTTGAAAAAAGCACCTAACAAGGCGCTGTAGTTGACGGTCCGATAGATCGGACGAGCACGGGGCTCTTCGGTTTAATAATGTTTTTTGGGTTGCGACGGGTTTCGGTTTGTTGGACGTTTTCGGCAACCCCCCGCCGTGCTCGTCCGAGAATCGGAAAACTGAACTTTTGTTGTTAAGCACCGAATATACCCGGGCTGAGTTTTATAACGGACAATGTTTGCCTAACCCGCCGAAAAAAATTAACTGACTGATTGAAAGAGATGCCAAGAAGCAGAATTGAGCGCATCAGAGAGAAGGTTCGACGGCGGCAGCACGATATGTCGGCTCATTCGATGGAAGAAATGGCTGAAGACGGCTTAGACATTGAGGATGTTGAGCGAGCCATTCTCAACGGGCGTATTGCCAGAATTGAAAGAGACGATCCAAGAGGAACGAAATATGTTGTGGAAGGCATTGGAGCAGATGGGTTGACTCCCGTCGGGAGTGTTGGCCGTTTCACCAGTACCGGACGCTATTTGATTATCACAGTTTATGAGATCTCCACCCTTGAGGATTAAAAACTATGTACGGATATCGATGTGAATACTGCGAAGGCAAAGTGCAACCCCGACAGGTTGAACGTGAGGCATTTAAACATAAAAATGGCTTTGTTATTTTAGAAAATATCATTGTTGGTGTCTGTGATGTATGTGGAAATCGGTATTACAGTGCTGACATACTGCACACGGTTCATGAGATTGCCACGGGCAAGCAGAAACCGGAACGAATAGAACAGATTCCTGTTGCTCGTTTGATACCAGCAAGTCCAGGCGTGAGCTAGAGCTCGCTGTCCGTTGCACCGGATGTTATTCGCTTCAAACATCACACGTTACCTAAGGAGGTCGTAAATGATGAAACCTGAAGAAAGAAAAACAACAGCAATAGACAGTGTCATTACATGCGATGACGAGATTCTGAGTGGCACACCTGTGTTCAGGAGAACTCGTGTGCCTATCAAAAACCTGATTGATTATTTGGAAGCTGGTGATAGCCTTGACGACTTCTTGGATGACTTCCCTTCAGTCAACCGTGAACAAGCCATCCAAGCGTTGGAACTGGCAAAAGAGGCCCTCTTAACACAAGCCTATGCGAATTCTTATCGACGAGTGTCTGCCTACTCACCAAATCGTTCTCATTGAATCCTAACAAGGCATTGCCGTTGACGGTCCGATTCCCCCCTTCATCACCACCGCGGCGGCGTTTCAACAAACTGCTGATAGTACCCCTCAATATTGGCTTCAGCGGCGTCGCCTTCGTGGATGAGGATGCGAAACCGTTGCGTCAAGCGTCCACCATGAGGAAGCTCGTACTTTTCCAGCAGCGTGAAATTCGTGAGAAATGTGCCGTAATTCCGCGTAAAAAAGGGCGATGGCGGATTCGATGGGTGGTTCATCAACGTAATCCCGACCTTTTTCCCTGCAACGACCCCGCTATAGTCCGTCCAATTCGCATACTGCCGCATCGCTTCCTCTTCGTTGCGTTGCCCGTTCGAGTTCAGAATGGTCCCGCCATCTTCCACATCAATCGTATCGGCGACGCGCGCGCCCAGAAACGAATGGGTATCCTGCCCAAATATCAGATCGGTCTGGCTGGCGATAAGCGTACTGGTCAGATCGATGATATGCGCCGCTTCGCCGGGGATGACCGTGAAGTTGCGCGCCTCGTCCAGCATATGAACTCCCTTCTTCGTAATCCAGCCGTTATGCGTCATGACGTGGATGCCGTTAGCGTCGATCTCATGCTCACTTCTTTCAAGAACGATATCCCCTTCATTCGGGCGGGTCGGATTGTTGTCGTGAAAAAAGTTAATCCCATTCACGTTGGCGTGCCCGATGAAAATCGATTTGTGGTGGTTGAAACGATAGGCACTGGTACACGTCACTTCACATCCGCTGGGTGAATAGACGGGATAGAAGTCAGGACGCGACTTGTACATATCGCCGTAGCGGATACAGCCTTTGTTATAAGCGAGGAAAAATGTCTCGCCGTTATAGAATTTGAAACGGAGTTCTTCTTCAACAATTCTTGGGTTGATTGCCATGGGGATACTCCTTATTCAGGTTCAGGTTGACGCCGTGCTTTTGCTCATATTTTGTGAGACTTCCGAAGTTTGATACGATACTTTTGCTGAATCGGTTTTTCATGGTTTCGCATCGTCTGAGTTCACCTCGCGTATTGAAACTTCGGAAGTCTGGGTCTCACTTTTGCTTATAACTGAAAAAGTCGTAAGCATTCATCGTTTTGTCAAAAGTCAATCGGGATGGGCATCTGACTCCGATTGAGGTTCATCATAGCTAACGATTTCCCCGGTGGTTGGGTCAAAGATGGCCCCGTAACTCCCCGGTGCTGCAAAATCCACATCGGTCTGCATTGCCAAGTGGGTATTCGCGTCCAGCAAATAGTAGTATCCGCAGTACCGGTGAGCGGCGTCCTCGATCCGTTTGACGTGGTAGCAGTGGCTATGAAACTGGATGGTGTTATCGTAGATGATGATAAACCGATCACCGAACAGGCTGTGGGCAATTTGATTGATAAGGAATGGGTCAATTTTGGGGGATAGGGTCGCGTCCGTCAAATCCTACAAACCTCCGTTTTGAGACCAGGAAGGAAGGGAAGAAGGGAAGGATGGAAGGAGGCAATCTTCCATCCTTCCTTTCACGTTTCACGCATCACGCATCACGTTTCTACTCCCGCGTCAGAATGAGCGTGTCAATCCGGCGATTCTTATCCCTGCCAGCCGGCGTGCTGTTATCTGCAATTGGGTGTGATTCACCTAAACCGACAGCGGTCATCCGTGACGCCGGCACCCCACATTTTCGGGAGAGGTATTTCATAAAGCCGTTCGCACGCTTCTCCGTCAATCTGAGATTCGTATCGGAATCCCCAGAGCTGTCGCTATGCCCCTCAATACGGACTTTGTAATCGGCATACGTTTTGATAATCTCAGCCAATTGCCCCAGCATTGGGAAGTATTTGGGGGTAATTTCCGAAGCCCCCGGCGCAAAAAGATTACCGCTGAAACGAATCAATATCCCTTTCGGGTTGCGCTCTGTTTCCGCATCCGGAATGGCTTTGGCGGCGTTGAGAATACGAGTTTCAATCGTTTCAATCTTTTGGGCTTTCTCAATTGCCTGCGTTATCAGTGCAGCGCTCTGTTCCGCTAAGGTGATAGCGCGTTCATAGTTCCCATCGGCTAAGGCACTTTTGGCATTCGCCAGCGATGCTTTCGCCTGTTCGTAGGTTCCAGGCATAAAGATTGGGGCTTGCGTTCTCGCTTCTCGGTTGACCCCTTCTTCAGCCTTAAAGATTGCATCTTTGGCGTGAGCTATCTTTTCCTCCCTTGCTTCCCTTTCGAGACGTTGCTTTTCTGCGACTTCGGCAATGGCGTAAGCCTCACGCGCACTGGTTCCGGCTTGCGCGGCTAACTGCAATGCCTGGTCATACTGTTCCCCCTTCAATGCCATATTTGCCTGTTCCAACGTGGACTTTGCACGTTGAAAAGGGGCCTCAGCATGCTTAAAGGCGTTCACCTTATCCGCCCGATCGATTTCAGCCTGCGCTTTTGTGACTGCCACTTTTGCGTTGGTGTATGCTTCGAGTTTTGCCGCTTGTACCTGATTGGTTGCGACATTCGTTCCAGCGATCGCCGCAATCCGAGCCGCAGTTGCCCGCTCTTCGGCTTGCGCCGCCGTCGCTTTGGCTTGATCGAAGTTATCCTGGTTGAGCAGGGACTTTGCTTGATCGATCAGGTTTTCAGCGGCTTTATAGTCGTTCACGGCATAAATGAGCGCTCTGGCATCCTTGGCGGCGTCGAGTACCAGTTGGGCCTTCCCGATTGCCAATTGCGTCTGAGACCTGAATAGGGCTTTTTGCGCCTCAACCCTTGCCGCATCCGCTTCGGCTTGAGCAACCATGGCACGCTGATCGGCGCGGGTAGCTCTAGCTACAGCGCGGTTTGCACGTTCCTCCGCGATGGTCTGACGATTTTGGGAGGCTTGAACCTTATATTCCATCTCCTGAATGATCGCTTTCGATATCTCCTCGTGCGCCAGGTCAATCCGCTGTTGAGCAATCTGTCGACGTGCCTCTGCTTCTGCAATCTGCGCCTCCATCTGTGACTGAAATGCCAATTCCAAACTTTTAACGCCGTCCCCTGCCTGTTGGGCTTGCTGCGCCTCCTGTAGCAAGTTGACTGCCTTCGCCATCTGTTCCTTGGCATAGTCTTCGGCTTGTGACCGCCTCGCGTTTGAAATTGCGTTTTGGGCATCGCGCTGGCTCGGTTCTAGCAGGATTGGATCGATTTTTCCTGCACATCCGATCGATATTCCCAGGAGCGCCAGCAAGCCCGGCACCCATGTCAATCGATTCAACTGCATGATATATGTTCCCTTCAATTAAGGTTCAGGGGTTGACTTCAATTGTTCCAACTCGCTTTCTGCTTGTTTTAACTCACGGGCTGCCGCTTCCACAGCCTGCCCTTTTAATTCGAGTTCCTGCTCGACTTTGTGGGCTTGTTCCTCCATTCGACTGGCGGCAGCAACCGCTTCAGCAACTCTGGCTTTGAGGTAGGAACGCTTACCCAACCGATACGCATCCTTCTCTTTTCCAGCGTTCAGCGCCGTTTCTGCCTGAGAGAGCCACTGTTCAGCATCTGCCATCTCTGGATTCGCCAGATTGAGGGCATCAGCCGCTTTTGCGGAAGTAATCTTTGCTCTGGCGTCGTCAATGATTCCAGTAGCAAGCTGGCTTGATGTTCCGCACCCTAGGCTTGTCAGGACGATAATCAAGCTGAAACTTGTAAAGACCAGCCATTTTTTCATCAAACCTCTCCTGAAGATTATTCTGAATGTTTCAAAACCGCTTCAAATCGCTTGCTTGGAAGTATATCACAGGTTGCAAAATTTTACAACGAAGGAATAGCAGCAAACCACTTTGTAAATTCCCAGATGCTCAGATTCGTTGAGGAAAAGAGCAGCACGCATCATTTTCTCTCCTGCTCATCGGTCCCCTTTTTCTCTTTTTCCTGCTGTTCCTCCTCATCCATCTGCGCTAACATTCGCTTGGGCAGGTCATAATCGGGGCGCATGCGTAACGCCTGGTGGAACAATTCTCGCGCTTTCTCATAATCCTTAAGCGCACAATAAACGCAACCGAGGTTGTGGATGAGTTCGGGGGGACAATCCTCATCTAACTGGAAGACCATTTCGAGGTCTTCCTTTGCTTTCTCCATCTGTTCGGTGGAAGCATAAGCCGTTCCCCGGATGGTGCGAAGTTTGAGATTCTCCTCATCCATCGCTAAACCGATGTCTGCCTCCTTGATTGATTTTTTATACTGCCCCTTCGCCGCAAGTTTCGCAGATTTCTGGACCTGTTCCTCGACCAAGATTTCGGTTAGTACACTCGCATCCAGCATCAGTACCTGCCCCTTTGGCTGCACGATGGCTTCTTCCATGGAAATAATTTTGGTTTCAAACCGTAGCTGAAGTTGCATCCGTCGTTCCAACAATTTCGGATTCGCGGTAACAAAAACGCCTTCCCGCTTTTCAAAGGCGCAGGAGATATAGCACGCAAGGCTATCCTGGCCATACTTGTCAAGGAATCGACCACGAAACTTTTCGTCAAACTCCTCCTTTGTGAAAAGACCACGCTCAATGGCAGCCTGGTACATCTCTTCCCTTCGGGCTTCAATCGATAGGTATTGATTGCCGTTACCCGAATGCTTGCCATTTCCAGCAGAGGATATCAAATTTCGTATTACTGATAAATTCTTCAATTTGTTTTCTCCTATTCTTGTGTTATCACATGAAACGTAAAACGTAAAACGTGATGGAGGACTGGAAGATTGGAGGCTTGTCTTTACCCATCCTTCCGTTCCTTCCATTCTTCCTTCTTTTACATTCTTCCATCTTTTACCCCGTCACGGCTGTACCTAATTGTTGAGCGTCCAATCGTAATCGAGATACTTCACCTGTATCCCTTCCTGTTTGATAAATGCCGCATCCGCTTGGGACATATAGACTGCAATGAAATCGATTACGTTGTCAGCCCGCTCTTCAAAGTCCTCCGCATACCACTCAAAAATTTTGGAGAGGTATAGCACGCGGTCGGGGTGCTCTAAACGCACCTTTTCCGGGTTATTGATAAAGTTCCTCGTGGCGTTTTCCAGTTGTTCCTCAAGGGTATCGGGCAGAAACGCCCGATTCTCCAATTGAGGGCACCCTTTCGACGCACAAACCAGCGCAAAGTGGATACGCGGTTCATAAAATTTGGCTCTGATGATGCCGTGTTCGATATCATTCAAGGTGTAGCTGTGTCCGCCAACCTGGTATATAATACGTCTAAAGAAACCACCAAGCGGCTTAATTCTACGGACACTTGGGGTCGGATAATGATCAATCACGCCCTTGATTGTCAGGGCATTGTAGGCGTTAATCCAGAACGCGAGTTTATCCTGGCGTGTTGGCAAATTGTCTGGAGATGTCACAGCGAGCTGATCTAAGTAAGATTCTAACGCTTGTGAATCTTTTTTCAGCGCGGCGTAGTTGACCCGCCCTTGTGAATCGACATATTGTCGCAAGACCTGATCGAACTGGTCGTGACTGAACGCATCAGCAGCAGTAGGGGAAACCGCTCTCCCCACGCGCTCGTCGCGTTCAACCCGATTCCAATACAGAAAACTTGCGCCAATCACACATAAGATGAGTAAAATTCCGATGAGTAAACGCATGCCTGATTTCATGATGAATAAGCCTCTGGTTCGGCAGAAGCCGAACCCTCGCATCTGAACGGTTACATTTTAACAGCATACGGATCGTGCGCCTGCGAATCAATTCGCAGGCTAAAACAGACGACTTGAGTTTTTAGCCCCCCGAGGGAGCGGGGCAGGCCGATCTTGAGATAAGGGCTAACGGAGGGATGGTCATCATTCGCCGACGGTTGAGTTGTAGCCCAAGATTCTATCTTGGCCCCTTACGCAAGGGCCAAGTTAGAAACTTGGGCTACGATTGCCTCCCCTGGGAATTATGACCAACCCTCAACTAACGTTTTGTACATCAACCGGACGACGAAACCGGAGGGGGCTCTCGACGAAGTCATAGATACAGGGTCCCCTGCCAACTTCGTCCTCTTTCTGCCCACCCACGCGGTAAACTTCTCCCAAATCTTTGCTTGCAATCACGACCTCCTTATCCATAATAGCAATCCACATATCGGGATATTTCTGAACCAACTCCGTATAGTTTTCCAACAGCCACCTGGTATCGTCGGTGTACCGTTTGGGGAAAATGAGCGATTCAGAGGAATTTTTCGGGGGTTTAGTGTCAGGCATCTGATTCATCTCCTTTCATTTTCTGGGATTCATTTTCTTCTTCATCCGTGTCATCACTTCGTGCAACTCAGTGCAGGCTCTAAAGATCCGTGTTCTATAATTCATCCTATCGGGAAATACTGGAGGACGAGGCGCAACGAAAACCAACACTGTCGCTCGCGTCCGAGGGCTCGTCCCAGCCGCGGTAGTCGACGCGCACGGTGCCGAAGATGTGGCGCCACGAGCCGCCGCGAGAGACACGCACTGTTTTAACGTTAGTGAAATCATTATTAACAAATGATATCCTCCCCCCTGCCACGGGGTTGCTCTGAGGGCTCTTTGAGTAGAAGCCGGAGTCGTACTCATCTTGGCACCACTCCCAGACGTTCCCCGCCATGTCATACAAGCCGTAGCCATTCGGTGGATATTTGCCAACAGAGGTTGTGTCACGGATCTTGTCACCGTAGTTCGCTTTGCTGGAATCGATCGCATCCCCCCACGGATACTGTTTGCCGACCAGGCCGCCCCGCGCCGCCTTCTCCCACTCTGCCTCCGTCGGCAGGCGTTTCCCCACCCACTGGGCGTAGGCGGCGGCTGCGTACCAACTGACATAGACAACAGGGTGATTCCCTTTGCCGCTCGGATAGTCGTTCCACTCCCAATGTCTGAGATACCTTCCATCGTGATATTCTCTCGGAATGACATCTTTTCGCCACTGCGGGTTCGCATCAATAAACGCTTTGAACTGGACGTTGGTGACTTCATATTTATTGATGTAGAACGCATCGAGGTAGACCGTATGTACAGGATTTTCATCGCTACTGCCATGGTTGCTATTTACCGCTGCCCGCGGAGGTACCTGCGTGGGACTATTGTCTGGGGTTCAGTCGCTTTGATTGGTGCCGAGGGTTTGGTGTCGAGGGAGGGAGTTGGCTTGATCGGTTTACCGGTTGCAAACTCCTGCGCCACTAACCCAAACTGCTCCTCCCACGCATCGTGCTGTATCGTGCCGCCCTCCGTCAACAGCACCGTCAACCCCGCGTTTTGCAGCGGGCCACTGGCGCGTATCTTTTGGACGAACTCCTCCACTTTCAAACCGGCTTCCACCGCCGCGTGGGCGGCATCAAGCGGTGCCTCAAACTGCTTCACTAACCTGACGATCGGCTCGCGCCCGCCAACCACACCACCAGTCGCTTTCACCGCTTTCGCAAATCGCCCCTTGTCCTCTTCAACCAGTTGACTCATCCCTTCGGATGGCACATACAGCCTCAACGCCCGGGTCTGGTCGTAAGGCGGGTTGACAGTCCCCTCCACCGTCGCCCGCACCTGGTCTTTGAACGCCTTGATTCCTTCCGTATGGCAGGACATGCAGGTGAGTCCATTGTGAACCACGGGGTCGTTGATAGCATCTTTGTTAAACACAATGCCGATGGGGGCGTCATCCAGCCGTTCGCCTTTGGCGTTGACGAGGTAGTATGCCTGCAAGCCGTTGGGAAGGTTAAAGATAATCTCGCCGCCCGCCTGCTCAAAGTCCAGCGGGTGCTGGAAAATATTTTGTTTCTCCACGTTCGCTGAGAAGTCGTAACTCCTCCAGTAGGCACCGTAAGAGGAGCGGTGGCGTTCGACGACGCGGTTGTTCCTTGAGACCCCGGAGTTGTTAAACCCCGCACGCCACACGCGCCGACCCGGAGAATCCCGCAGGTTCCGTATCACATCTATGTCCAGCTTCTCCTCCAAATCCCGGTCAGTCTTCGGCAACTCCAGAATCTCATGATACAGCGGAGGCAAGGAGGCGCGAGCAATGAACCAGTCCGCGCGGAGGAACGGCAACTCACACGCGGTGTACTGACACAACTTCGCGTAGGTGGGGCTGGCAAGTTGCACGCCATAAGGATACGGTCTCTGGGGAGTCTGCCAGAGCTTCTGCCATGTTGTTTCATCCCAATCGTAGTCGCGTAAGTCGATGCGGAAGATGGTCTTTGTGGTGTCAATCGGCCTGGGGACAATCACCTCGCCTTCCCACGAGAGGCTGTTGATGAGCTTGGACAGCGCCACGCGATAGGCTTTGAGCTCCTCGTCAGAATTCCCTGCGTTGTAGAGATGGGTCAACGTGAAATAGCGAGCAAAGGGGCGGTTAAATTCGGGAAGGGAGCGCACATCCTGTTCAATTGCTGAGAGTACCGCTTCGGTGGGGATGAATTCGTGCCTGGGCTTGGGGAGGTCTTTCCAGTCCGGTGCCCCGGCTTGAATCCATCGCCTGATGATGTTGTTCTGTTCCTGCGGTACTGCGCCTCGGTCCAAAGGCATCCGTGGGCCCCTCTTTGTATCGCCAAGCAGCCGCTGGTACAACTCCGACCCATCAGGGTTTCCAGGGATGACCACTTTCTTCTCAACCACCATCGTTTGGCGATCGATGAACAATTTATCTTTGTACGAACCATACTCGCCGTGGCACTCAAGGCAGTGCGCTTCAAAGACCTCGAACGCCTCTTGAGCAAGCTGGGCATCGTCCCGTAGGGCTTTATCTTCGATTATTCCAACGGGTCCGGCAAATAGCTCTTGAGCAAGCTGGGCATCGTCCCGTTGCGCGTCGGTGATGTGAAAGACAAGGAGGATGAATCCACCCAAGGCCAAGATCAGAGATTTGAGTTTGTGAGTCATTGCGTTACCTCCTTCACCCTTGATTTCTAATACAGTTTCACTCCGATTGAATTTTGGAGTGGGAGCTCTTAGAAACCGAGTTTTTTAGAAAAACTCGGTTTCTGACCGTTTCTGCTACTTTGTGTGAGAAAAGACAAGTTCATCCTTCGGATTTTCAACAGCCAATTGATAGCTCCAACCGTCTGCGTAGTCGGCACATTTGACCATCACGGTATTCCACCCTTCGTTTAATGGCAGGTCGATGTAGACGAGTTGACCGGACGCAGACCATTGGGTATAAAGTTCGACCCCGTTCACAAACAGGCGCGTGACGTCATCGCCTCGGATGCCAGCGAAAACCGTTCGTTTATCAGGGCTTTTGATATAGGCAACGCCATAGCCGATCGCCCAGTCAGGTTCGTGAAAGGCCTGGTTCAAGTCAACGGCTTCCCCTTGCGCGTGGTACTCCTGCCAACCGATTTCGCCATCCTTCCCCTGATATTTCTGATCGATCGCCCCATCAAGCTCAGGACCCAATTTCGCTTTGAAATTGGGGAGACTCGCTTCGGGGTCTTTGGCATCGCCAGCGGGCTTGGTCGTTGTACCGAGCTCAAAGGGCCCGACAATCATCCAATCCTTCAGCGCGTGCAAATCATCCGGTTTAATCGGATTGAGCGTGACATCTCTGCCGTACAGTTGTTCTCCCCCGTATATGATCGCGTAGTGGTAGGTGGGGAAAGGGGTGAGGGTGTTCGATGGACAAGAGAGTTCGACGCTTCCACTGACCTCCCAGCCGGGCGGGATTTCAAGGCTAATCTTATCCGGGGTAATCTGCCAGTTGCCTGTCTGATTAAAAGCCACTTCGACCTTCGTCACCTTTTCGAGCTCATTTTTTAACTTGACCGCAACGGTTCCGGTGGAGCGCGGCTGACTCCTGTCAATGTTGAAAGTGGTTCGATAAGTCAGCAGGTCACGGAGTTTGTCTTTGAATTCAGCGGTGGAGATATTTGCGGGATAGACATTCCCCGGCTCAACGAGGGCGACGGTCACATCCGCTCCGTCTATCGTCACAATACTGTAGTGGTCGAATGACCCAAGTTCTTTGGTCTGTTTGGGGGTAAATCCCGCCCCCGTCGCACCGAGCACGAAATATCGATAGTCGTTTCGCGTGTGCAGTGTGAGATTGTGATAGTGCCCCGCGAAGACCGTGTACTTTCGGCCGGAGAGCGCGGCTTCAATCCGATTCCAATCCGAATCGCTGTGCAACCATGCGGGCTTGTGCATGAAGACGAACGTGTGCCGCACACCTTTGTTCTTTTCCAATTCTCCAATGACGTAGGCAATCTGCGTTTCCCCGAACCAGCCATTTGCCCCGCTCCCGATTGCATCGGGACTCAAAGCAGCTTGTTTTTCTGCCGTATTCAACAGGAGAAAAAGGCACCCTTTATAGGTGAAGGCATAATATGTCAAGCCGATTTTATTGACCCAGTAATCGTACATAATCCGATTGGAGATATCGTGGTTCCCCGGCAGGGGCAGGAATGGAATTTGTAACCGCTATTGATGCGCCCAGAACTCCGCCCACTCCTGCTCAATCGTGTCAAGATTCTCGGTGTAGCCCTGTATCAGGTCTCCGACCATGATGGCGAAATCCGGGTCGAATTCGTTGACCTCAACCATCGCGCGATCAAAGATGGGCCACTTATCCAGCCCCCCTCCGGTCTTATCACCGATAATCGCAAAGCTAAACTTGTCCGGGTCCTCTGTGAATGGGCGCGGGACAATCGGTGCGCCGGTAGGAAATTCTGGGGCTTGTGCTCCTGTGATGACAGCTATGGCACAGAATAGCCCCAAACCAATCAACAAGACCAGCAACTTTTGAATCATCAATCGTGAATGTTTGTACATACTGGTCTCCCTTCGTAAGCGTGAAACGTGAAAAATATTGCGCATTAAAAGAAACCGAGTTTTTTCAAAAAACTCGGTTTCTCGTTACTAAATTTTCAATCTCCATAAATCTTTTCAAGGGTGAGCCGATGGGGTGCGCAATCGCTCCAATTCCGCTCGCAATCGAGCCAACTCCGCTTCGGCTTGCTGGGCTCTGGCTTTGGCTTGTCGGGCTTGGGCTCGAGCGCGTCGAACTTGGGCTTGAGCGCGTAGGGCTTCGGCTTTGGCTTGCTCTGCCGGTTTCAACACCCATTTCTTCGTCAGGGGGTTGTATAACCTTAACCTCCCTCCTTCTTCCCCTAGCTCTAACCCCAAGGTGTCTGAAGGCAATCGACCTTCAACGGCTTGAATCGGAACATAGACTCCCTTAATGAGACGAAACCCCAGAAGTGGCGACGGGAGATACCTCTTGTCGGGGTCATACAAGTAATACTCCTGAACACCCAGTCTGGAGGCGTACAGGTCTTTCTTCTCCCCCAAATCGTAGTCACAAGTGCTTTGGCTCGCGACCTCCAAGACAAAATCAGGCCCCTTGCCTTCTTCCCAGAGCCGATAGGTTCGACGCTTCTTTTTCTCGACCCCAAAGACCACAAACACATCCGGGGCAAGGAACTTTTTGGGCTGTTTCTCCTGATAGTACACTATCAAGTTCCCTGCAACATACACATCGTGATGCTCCGCGTAGCGTTCTTTGAGGGTATCAATCGTGTCGGTCATTATCTCATAGTGGAAATCGGTTTCTGCCATAGGTTTTCCATCCGATTCGGGATACACCACCGTCAGATCGGTGGGAAGAGCGTGAAGTTTTGTATCCATTTTTCTGACCATCAGCCAACATCTCCCTTCCTAATCATTCTGCACAACCGTTGAAAAGGTTCGCAACCTTTTCAACGGTTCAAACGTTTTACGCCTCACGCATACTGCTCCAATACCGCTCGCTCGATCTCAATTCCCAGACCCGGCCCTTGCGGGACGGGGATGTAGCCTTCCACTGCACGGATGGGTTCTTTGGCAAGATCGGTGCGGAGGCGGTTTTCGGTCATATCAAATTCAAATAACGAAGGGATGGGATTCAGCACTTGCGGGGAATCGGGAATTGTCGCTTGCCAATGGAGCGTTGCGGCGAGGCGGATGCTGCTTCCCCACATGTGCGGCAGCACGCGGACATAGTTGGCACTCGCCATCGCGGCGATCTTGCGGCATTCTGTGAATCCGCCAGCGATGCTAATATCGGGCTGCACAATGTCAAGCCCGCGCTTCTGGATGAGATCGCGGAATGCCCAGCGTCCCCGGAGCATTTCGCCACCGGCAATTCGGATGTTGAGGGCGTGCCGAATCTCGACATAGCCATCCACATCAGCCGTCGTGATTGGTTCCTCATACCAGAACAGGTCGTTCTCGGCGATCTTCCGCCCGATGTCAATCGCTGTTCCGACATCGTAACCGCAGTTGGCATCGACTGCCAGAAGTATCGAATCCCCGATTGCTTTCCGCACCGCCGCGACATTTGTCACATCATAAGCTTCTCCAAAACCGATTTTCATCTTTACGGCGGGGAAACCTTGATCAACGTAACTTTTTGCCTCATCCATGAGGGCTTGCGTGATGTTGGCTTTGTCTTTCTTGAAAAGCCCACTGGCATAAGCAGGGATGCGCTCTCTGAACGCCCCACCGAGCAGGCGATAAATTGGCAACTCCAACGTTTTCCCCATGATGTCCCACAACGCAATATCCACCGCGCTCAACGCCGCGATGTCGCTCCCACCCTTTTGATAGATTGCATTCCAGATGACCTCGACATCAAACGGATCTTTCCCAATCAGATGGGCATTGATGACCGATTGGCTCGGTGTCGCTAATCCTTCCCCCCAGCCCGTGATACCTGCATCGGTGATGACCTCCACAACGCCGGCACTCCTCGACCTTGACCAATCCTGTGAGTTTGCAAACGGTTCGACCAGAGGGTATCTAAGGTTATAAGTTTTGACTTCAGTGATTTTCATGGAAAATCTTGCGGCGGAACCCCCACGATTCAATGGCGGTGAGGGAGCCGCGCCTCCTTCCCTTTTTTGAGTTTCCTTCCCCCCCTAAGCGGGCCGCAGATTAATCTCGCTCCGTTGTTCGGCGGACTGATACATCGCCTCCGTGATGCGAGCAACAGTCAAACCGATTGCGCCGGTGTCGATCAGTTCCACGCGCCCAAGTAAGCCCCAGACGAAGTGCTGCTGAGAGCCATCGAAGCCATTGCCCATGTATCCAAGCGATCGCTGCCGACGCTCATAAGCGTCGATATTGAAGCTGACATCGGCGTCCATTCCGTACATATCCGTGTAGAATGTGAAAGGCTCTAGCTTGATTCCACCTTTCGAGCCCATAATGCGGTCCCCTTCGCCGCCATCAATATTGGCAGCCCACGCCTCCTCCACGAACATCGTGATGTTACCGCTGAAGCGCACAAAGCCGGTCCCTAACTCTTCGACATTGTAGCCGCTTTCCTTCCGGCGTTTTTCGTCCATATCAATCTCCTGGAAGGTTGACGCAGTCACCGTCTCAACTTCTGGGTTATCTAGCAGATAGACCATACGCGCCATATGATAGACTGCCATGTCTAGCAGTGTGCCACCCCCCGACTTCTCCTTCTGCACGAAATGGGGTGTTGCATAGCCATCAACGTACACCCGTCCACGGCGGCGATAATGGCTCGTCTTGACATAGTAAACCCGGCCTAACGCCCCTTCTTCGATCAAGCGTTTGGCAGTCCGCGCTTCTTTGGTAAAAACAGTGCCCATCTGCACCGCCAGTTTTTTCCCGGTCCGCTGTGCGGCATCATACATCGCCTGCGCTTCCGTGCCTGTTTTTGCCATCGGCTTTTCGCAGTAGACATGCTTCCCTGCCTCAAGTCCGGCGATTGTGACTGGCGCGTGCAGGAAGTTTGGCAGACAGACATCAACGCTGTCAATCTCATCAATCTTCAGCAAGTCTCGGTAATCTGAAAATACGTGCGGGATACCGTTCTCTTGAGCCACACGTTGCGCCTCAACCGGATCGACATCCGCCACTGCGATGATCTCGACATCATCCCTCATCGATTTATAGCCATGAATATGGCTCTTGCCGATGATGCCGGTTCCAATAATACCAACTTTGAGTTTATCTGGCATATCTTTCTCCTAAAATAAATTGCAATGCGTGAAACGTGAAACAGCAAATGAGCAAAGGCATGTTTCAGAAAACGGTTGACACTTCGAGAGCATGATGCGTGAGGCGTAAAACGTGAAACGTAAGAAGAGCTCCCTTTACGTTTTACGTTTTACGAAAGCAGTTCAACACCTTTTTTCGGAAATTTGAAACATGCCTTTTGTTTTCTCATTTTCCCGTCTTCAATTTCTCCATTCCACTGGGCTGTAAGTCGATTCGCACGGTTTGTGAAATCCCTTTCCCCGTCACCTCTACAGATTCTGTCCGCTCCGCATAGCCCTGCTTCTTCAGTGTGATTTGATAGGTCTTCGGAGCAAGGTTAAATAGCATCGCACTGTAGTGGGTGTCAGAAGTCAGCCCCATTGGCTGGCCGTTAACGGATATCTCAGCGCCACCGACATTGGACTGAATGATGACGTTGACTTTGGGCAGGCGCAATTCCCCTACAGGCTTGGGTGGGCCTTTGCTTCGATTCGTCAGTAAAGGAATGAGCACAGCCCCGAGCACGACCAGGATGAGAATCCCGATAACGGCCCACGGCAGGAATCTTTGAATGTTTCGACGATTTCTCTGAAATTGTCGATTGTTTTGCTGTCGCATGACGGCACCGCCTTCTGGTTGAAATCACCTTACTATACGAGTTTTTCACTTAGACTTCCGAAGTTTGAGACCAGATGTTTGCTGAATCTGTTTTTCATGGTTTCGCATCGTCTTGGCTCACCTCACCTGTTGAAACTTCGGAAGTCTGGGCCTCACTTTTGCCCATAAATGAAAAAGTTATATTATAATATCAGATTCTACTTTCGCTGTCCATTGTAAAAATTCCTCTGTAGCGGATAAGAAACCGAGTTTTTCAGAAAAACCCGTTTTCGACTCAGTGCTTTTTCGCTTCATGAAATATCGCGTTATGCCAACCCCCACCGAAATGAGTGATTTTGCGATGGGGGCCAACAAGCTATTCTTAACAGGGCGTGTGGCAATGTTCCATTCGGGACTCTAGGAAAACTCGCAGTTGGCAAAATCAAAGGGCCTGGATTACAACGTGGCCTTATTCCCGAAAGGATCCGATGGGCATCGCGGCTGGGGGTCTGGGGGGACAGCGTGGTGCATCAGCGCCGATGCGGATAAGGAAGCCGCATGGAATCTGATTCGGTTCATGTTAAGCGAACGCGCATTTGAAATGAGTCAACAGCACGTTGTTGAGCTGGGTGGGGCACCGGCTATTATTGATTGGGCAAAGGGCAGGTTTTTCAGCCTGGATGCACGTCCACCCAAAGATAAGGACATCCGGATCGAGGGGATGAAGTACATTCGTTATACGCCATTCCATCCGGATTGGCCGCAGATTCAGGAAACGATTATTGACCCTGCTATGGAACTGATGATGAATGGCGAAAGAACGATCGCGGAAACCATCCGGGAGATTGTTCCAAAAGTGAATGCTAAACTGAAGTGAAAGGTATTTAGGTATCAGGTGTTAGGGCTTCAGTATCAGGCGAGGCACAAAGGGGAAAGGTTCACGTCATGTCATTTTTTCTTCAAGGATTGTGAACAGGCGATCGCAATGCGGGGCGGCTTTTCTGACTTTGGAGACATCTAATTGTTCGAGAAGCTTTGGCCCATGATGCGTCTTGTGATATTCCCCTTTCGTTGTTCTTTGGGTCGCCGCTTTCAGAGTAGATTCGATTCGGTGCTTGGATATCTTTTCCACATTGGGATTCCTCGGGATGGCATTTGCGTTGAAGCCTTGTCCATAGAAACCTTCAAGCGAATTGATGTCCGCAATGAACCACGCTTCCATCATTTGGACCATCAGATGGCATTGGGCATCATCTACCCCGTATGAAGTCCAACCATCCCGGCGCTGCAAATGTTCCCAAGGCTTTCCACGCACCGGACCCTCTGAATCCACAAGCAACACATTAAAGGCATCAGGATGCTTTTCTAAGGCATTCACAAAATTACGATAAGTATCATTACGGGAGCCGCACGGGATAATCTGCCATTTGATCCGATGACTTCGCGCTCTGGCAACAAGATCTTTTAGGAAACCGTTAAAGCCATGACGAACATGGATTTTTGTCCTGTTATCATCTCCTCCGCCTTCGACATAGATACGAATCTCGTTCACCATCGGGTTCCTCCGATCTCACCCATCATCCAGAGTTCACCCAGGGAATAATCTTTAAGCCAAACTGAAAGCTGCTTTCGATCCAGGCGATGCAAATGACTCCCTGCATCATCACGTTCGCACACCACAACCGACTCGGGAATTTCCGTCAGTGAAGAGACTATCACATCGGAATAGGTGGTGACAATCAGTTGTGTCCGCTGAGAGGCATCAATCAGCAGGTCGGCGACGGTGGGTAAGAGATCCGGGTGCAATCCGAGCTCAGGTGCCTCAATACAGATCAGCGGTGGCGGCGTTGGATGGCAAAGCAGTGTGAGCAAGCAAAGATAACGGAGCGTGCCATCTGACAAGCGAGCCGCGGGGACCGGTTGACCCAGTCCATTTTCATGAACAAAGACCTGGACGGTGCCGCCGTGAATCCTGATGGTGATATCATCCACAGCATCGTAGAATTTCCTTAGCTGTTCCAGAAGGAGTTTTCTGGATTTCGGTTGATGTTGCAAGTGGTTCAGAACCAGTCCGAGGTTGCTTGCATCCTCTAAGAGGAAGTCTTCAGGGAGATCTGCTTGCTGGGGCATCCGCACTGGTGCGTAACGTCCTAAATTCCACTCTCTGTACAATCTCATTTTGGCAAACTGATTTGCCAGGTAAGTAATTTCTGGATACAGGTCTGGGTCTTTCCGCTGAGAAAGCACCGATTGTTCGAGGCTCAGATCTTCGCGCCGCAAATAACGGGGCATTCTTCCTGAAGCGACACCTGCCTTTTCGTCGATATCCTTCCTCACGTTGAGGACGGGAACACCTTTCTGAAACCTGTAAAAGAAGTAAACATCGTCTGCTGAAGCCTCCGTAGCTCTCTCGTTCTCAATCACCTCGTCGACACGTTCGAGTCTCTGCCCAACCGAGGTAAAACCGATCCGGTAACGAAGAGGCATGATTCCTTCAGGGTAATCAACTGTTGCTTCGATCTCCGCGATTGGATCCGTTTCTCCTCCCTTCCAAAGCCACTCGCTAATACCCCCACCCTCGCGAATCGGCAATGTGAGATCTCGTGGCGTCGCTCGTAGAAGCCCAATCGCTTCAAGCAGGTTTGACTTACCAGAGGCGTTGGGACCGATCAAAACATTGAGCGGTTCAAGCCGAATTTCTTCGCTCTCACTTCCAAACGAAAGCAAGTTCCGCAGTCGGAGGGTTCTGATGAATCTTTTGCCTTCCATTCTACCCACCTCTCGAAGAATTGAATATTGAAGGAGTTCTTCCAATCCTCAATATACAATATACAATCCTTAATCTTCAATTCCTCACATCCGCACCTGCCCATTCCCGTAGATGATGTACTTATAGCTCGTCAACCCTTCAAGCCCCATCGGTCCCCGGCAATGCAGTTTCTGCGTACTGATGCCAACCTCCGCGCCGAGTCCAAATTCGTAACCATCCGTGAAGCAGGTACTCGCGTTGACATAGACGGCAGCCGAGTCAACCGCTTTGAGGAAGCGTTGCGCCGTTGTATAGTTCTCCGTGACAATCGAATCCGAGTGGTGTGAGCCGTAGGTTTCGATGTGTTCTACTGCTTCGTCGAAGTCTGCGACAACTCGGATGGATAGGATTTTGTCGAGGTACTCCGTTCGCCAATCCTCTTCAGTGGCGGGGAGAAGATGTGGGCAAACCTGCCGCGTTTTCTCACAGCCGCGCAGTTCTACCCCTTCGGCGGTAAACTTTTCACATAGAGATGGGAGGAATTGGGGAGCGACTTTCTCATGGACAAGCAGGGTTTCCATCGCATTGCAGACAGCGACTTTATATCCGATTTTCGCGTTGATACAGATTCGCTCTGCCATGTCGAGGTCTGCTGCTTCATCCACATAGACATGGCAGATTCCGTCCGCATGCCCAACGACGGGGATGTCCGACGTTTTCATGATGTAACGGATAAACTCCTGACTTCCGCGCGGCACAATCAGATCGATGAGGTCAGGCATCGAAATCATTTCCCGAACCGCCTGCCGGTCCGTAACCTCTACGAACTGAATCGCGCCCGGTATGCCTTCCCTTTCAGCGGTTTCGCCCAAGATAGTGGCAAGCGTCGTATTCGAGCGAATCGCCTCTGAACCGCCGCGGAGGATGACGCCATTGCCGGACTTGACGCACAAGGCAGAGACCTCAACGGTGACATCCGGGCGCGATTCATAGATGACGCCGATGACCCCAATCGGGACCCGGACGGTCCCAATTCTCAGCCCATTGGGGCGTTCCCACATCCGCGTCACTTCGCCGATTGGGTCCGGCAACGCGGCAACCTGTCTCAAATTATCCGCCATCCTCGAAATCTTCTTCTCATTCAATGCGAGTCGCTCCATCAGCGGTTGAGCGAGTCCGGTTCTCCGACCATTCTCTAAATCAATCTGATTGGCTTCCTGAATTTTCTCTTTGAATGTCAAAATGCTATCCGCCATCGCCAGAAGAGCTCTGTTACGCACATCGGAGGAAGTTCTGGACAATTTTCGCATCGCGGCTTTGGCGGCATGGGCTTTAGAGCGGATGGTTTCGTGAATCGTTTGGCTCATGGAATCATCTCCTTATGGGATTTTTATAAACAATGTCCGAATTTCAGCAATGACCTCCGCAAGAGTTGGAGCTGTCGATTCGACGATTTGTCCATCGGCTGTATGTTTATGATGAGGATAGGTTTTCAAAGCCTTCGCTCTGGGATCAGGGGCATTATCGTATCGAAATAGAAATTTATCTTTCCGCATGAAATGGTAGGAATACTTAATTCGATCAATGTCCCATTCGACATCTACATACTCCGAGAAGTGTAGTCGCGAATCATCGATGAAGTAGATATCGCCTCGGATATAGCCGATAAAATTTGAACGTTGATCGAATGTGATATTTTGACTGCTAATCTCCGCAACAGTATCCAGATTTGATAGAATCTGGTCGAAATAATCTGTTATCTGCATATTTTTAATTCATCAATCTGTTTCAACTTCTCCCTCAAACGACGCAGGACTTCGGTTTCACCTTCCCATTCCACCCAATCAAAGTCGTCGATTTCTCTGGCAGAACTTTTCAATACTTGGAGCGAACAACCATATTTTTCCTCAAAGTGAGTCATCCGCGCTTCGGTTTTTTCGATGCCTAAGCGTAAAAAAGCTGCTTCTTTTAATAAAGCCGATTGAATGAGATGTATCGTCTCTTCGACGTTTTTTGCCTCAATTGTCAATGATGCCATAATTCAGTTCCCCCTTTCATCATGTTTCACAACATGGGGCAGGTCTGCAAGGCGCAATCCCTTCCCTTCGGCAATTTCCTGCTTTGCCTTCTCTATCCGCTTTCGTGTCCTGGCTGTCGGCACCTCGTCAGCATAGCGAACGGTGAAACCTTGCTCATCAACGAAATACGCTTTGACCTCACTGGGGAGTTTGCCTTTATGCTCGGCGAGATATGCCGCGTAGTCTTCCTCAAAAAGAAAGATGAGGTTGCCGTCTTTATCAGTGCGCCAACATGAAAAAGCTTCTTCGCGGACGACCTGACGGATGATGTCGCGCAGTTCCCGCAACGTCAGATTGCCGATGGGACGGTCTAAGGCCGTCTGGGTCATGATACGACCTCCTATATGTGGTTGTAAATTCATCCTGAAAACTAACGAGGAACACGCGGGGACGAACCACGAAAACCGAGGTTGCTGAACCAGTTGAAGGGGGTGGTCCTGACGCGACGGGCGGCGCGCACATCGTTTGGATTGCCGTCCCACGAGCTGCTACG
The DNA here is from genome assembly GCA_964577695.1 of uncultured bacterium. Lineage (GTDB taxonomy): Bacteria > Poribacteria > WGA-4E > WGA-4E > PCPOR2b > CAZOAL01. The sequence goes on from CAZOAL010000006.1 coordinate 232,239, forward strand.
CAACACGCGTTCAGCCCCCGACGATGGGCCTTGCGGATTCCGGTCAGGGGCGGAGATGTAGTATTTCTCACCATACCAGTCTGCGCACCACTCCCAGACGTTCCCCGCCATGTCCATGACGCCGTAGGGACTTGCCCCCGCGGGGTAACTGCCCACAGGCGCCGTCCGATTCAGTCCCGCGGCACCGCTGTTGCACTTGCCCGCGACCCATTCATCCCCCCACGGATAAATCCTCCCATCCGTTCCCCTTGCCGCTTTTTCCCACTGCGCTTCCGTTGGAAGGGTAACTCCTGCCCATTCACAATACGCGACAGCGCCATGCCATGTCACGCCGACAATCGGGTGGTCATCCTGCCAGCCCCAGGAGGGCGCTGGGGGCATCTGCCTGGGCATCTGCCTCTTTGTCTCATTGCAGAACTTGCGATACTGGGCGACGGTCACCTCGTATTTGTAAATCCAGTAGTCGTCGAGGTAGACTTTGCGTTGAGGGAGTTCATCGCCCTGAGCCTTGTCGTCTTTGCTTTTGTCGCTGCCCATGAGGAACTCCCCCGCGGGGATGTAGACCATCTCCGCGCCGTCTTTCGGATTACGGGCGACGTTGGAATTGAGTGTGAGGGTGGTAGGAGGTTGTTTAGGACCACAGCCTCCTACCAACAGCCCTAGCAGTAATCCAATGAACATTTTGATTTGTGTGGACATAGCAATTTCTCCTTTCAATTTTCCTTGTTTCAGTCAATGCCGAATCTCACAAACCAAGTTGCACCTTCACAGCATCTTCTATTCTGCGCATGTCAGCTACAGACAGCCTACCTATCCGGTTCATTAAGCGCAACTTGCTTACAGTGGTGAGTTGGTCAGCCATAGCTTTGTGCCGCCTGCCATTCAGCGTCATATAGGCCTCGCTCGGATAGAGCCGATCTACGTTGCTTGTCAGTGGCACGACTTGCACGCGGTTCAAATGTTTATTTGAAGCATCGTTGCTGATGATAACTGCCGGTCGCTTCTTTCGGATCTCCCCACCAACTGACGGTTCAAAGTTGACCCACCATACTTCACCGCGGTTCATCGCTCACATCTCCTATAGTTGCTTCCGACCATTCCAAAGCATCAGCTTCACGCGCTTTATCTTGGGCCATCTCCGCATAGGCAGCCTCAAAATCTTGATGAAGCACATAAGGACGCACCAGGTCTTCAATAAAGCGGCTGATATGGTGACGGCCTATAACCCGGTGCAAACCTTCATAGACTTTCTCGTTGATCGTGATAGTAAGCTTTTTCTGCATGATACCAGCACCTCCATTAACACAACTCATTTCCCTCCTGCGCTTCGCTGTCCTCATTTCCTTTATCCTTACGTTTTACGCAATACGCAATACGTTTCACGTTTCACGCTTTCCGCATCAGCACCAGGTTATCCCGATGAATGACCTCATCGTAATCGTAACGGTAGCTAAGGATCTTTTTGATTTCGCTGGTTTGTCTACCGATAATTTGAATGACCGCCTGGGTGTCATAATTCGCAAGCCCTCTGGCAAACTCAATCCCATTTTCGTCAAGGCAGGAAACCGTATCACCGTACCCAAAGTCCCCTTCAACCTCGCGTACCCCTGATGGCAGAAGACTTTTCCCACGATGAATGAGCGCGTCACGCGCACCGTTATCCACAAACAGGATACCTTTGGGGGGGCGAGAATAGGCGATCCAACGCTTGCGAGCTGACATCCGCTTCTGGGGCAGGAACAGGGTCCCAATCTCTTCCCCCGCTAGGATTCGGTTGACAGCCTGGGGTTCACTTCCGTTGGCGAGCACCATCATTTCACCCGAACCGGTAACAATCTCGGCTGCCCGTAACTTCGTGCTCATCCCGCCGATGCCCGTTTCACTGGCGGTGCTTCCGGCTGAACGCTTCATATCTTCCGTAATGTTCGGAACGCGGCTGATGAGTTTCGCATTCGGGTCCTTGCGGGGGTCTGCTGTGTAAAACCCATCCTGGTCTGATAAGATAATCAGCAAGTCCGCTTCAGCGAGATTGGTCACATAAGCCGCCAGGGTATCGTTGTCACCGACCTTGATCTCCTCGACAGCCACGGTGTCATTCTCATTGATAATTGGGATGACGTTCAGCCGCAACAGGGTACGGAGCGTGTTGCTGATATGGATATAGCGCCCGCGATGACTGAAGTCCTCTTGTGTGAGAAGTATCATCGCTGTGGTCAGGTGATACTGTTGAAACCGGCTCTCATAAGCGTGCATCAACCAACTCTGCCCAACCGCCGCTGCTGCCTGCAATTCAGGGAGCGTTTGGGGGCGGTGGGTAAAGCCCAGTTTCCCGGAACCTGCCACGATCGCGCCAGAAGTCACAAGGATGACCTCTTTGCCTTGACCTTTCACGGTTGCCAGATTACCCACAAGCCCGTCAAGACGTTCAGCGTTGAAAACAAATTTCTGTGCAATGGTGCTCGTGCCAACTTTGACGACCACTCGCCTGATGCGCGATAACAATTGGCATCGATTATTTTTTGTCAATTCCATCGGCGGTGAATGTAAACTCGAATTCATCAATTTGAACTGTATCTCCCTCTTGGATGCCGGCTTTGATTAGTGCATTGATGACGCCCATTTTTTGGAGTTTGCGGTGCAGCAAAACAAGTGCCTGATCGTTTTCCATATCTGTCATGAGAACCGCGCGACGCGGCTCTTCCCCATATACGATGAAACGCTTCCCTTTTTTGACCAATTCAAATCGTTCGCGTGGCTTAGGAATTTCAAGTGGTTGTTGCGCGACATCGGTTTCTTGTTGTTCACGGTGGCGTTGTCGAATGCGTTGCAAGCGTTGGTGCGCCGCTCGGATTAAATGGTCAACCCCTTCACCCGTCACAGCAGAGATTGGGAAGACCGGACGCTCGCCAAAATAATCCATGAGTTTCGGCAAATAAGTCTGCGCATTGGGCAAATCGATTTTGTTCAGCGCAATCAACTGCGGCAAACGAAGCAATTGCGGATTATGCAGTCCGAGTTCCTCCTTGAGGGACTCATAATCCGCGATCGGGTCGCGCCCATCGACAGCGGCGCTGTCAATCATCAGAATCAGCATTTTCGTGCGTTCGATGTGCCGCAAAAAATCGTGTCCAAGCCCCGCCCCTTCATGTGCTCCTTCGATCAGTCCGGGGATATCCGCAAGCACAAAATTGTGTTCAGCGTCAATTCGGACAACCCCTAAATTGGGCGCAAGCGTTGTAAACGGATAACTTCCGATTTTCGGTTTCGCAGCGGACGTCCGCGCCAGCAATGTCGATTTCCCCGCGTTCGGGTAGCCAACTAAGCCAATGTCCGCGATTAATTTGACTTCCAGTTCAATGAGGCGTTCCTCGCCGGGCTCCCCTTTTTCAGCAACACGGGGTGCCCGAAACGTGCTGCTTTTGAAATGGGGATTTCCCCTTCCGCCGATTCCCCCTCGCGCAACGACAACACGCTGGCCGGGCTGCTTCAAATCAGCAATGATTTCTCCAGTTTCAGCGAGCCGCACAAGGGTGCCGACGGGGACTTTGACAATCCGATTGCCTGCATCCTTCCCGTGCCTGAGTTTTCCCATGCCGTGCTGTCCATCTTCAGCCTTTTGCTGCGGGTTGTATATCAGATCAATCAGCGTGCTCATTCCCTCTGTCGTTTCCAGGAGCACACTTCCCCCGCGTCCGCCATCACCACCGTGTGGCCCACCTCTCGGCACATTTTTCTCGCGGCGGAAACTAATGCAGCCGTTCCCGCCCCTGCCACCTTTCACATGGATTTCTGCCGTATCGATCGTTATCATTTTGAATCTAACCCCTCTTCATCAGCGGCGGCGTCGCCGGGCACGTTGATAGATGTTTTCTCTTGTTCCAGGAGCAGTGACAATTATTTGAGGCTTGGTCATCATGCTGTGGGAGAGTCCTCCCGGACTCGATAGCTCATCCTCGCGACCGGGAGATCGCTCCCACAGCAAATGTGAACCACTCGCGCAGCAACCTTGACGAATCATTGTTGTTTGATTGCTGCCCAAGTCACCGCTAACTTGCCAACGCTATCGACAGCAAGTCCCTGTTTCGCTAACTGTTGAATTTCAGCCTGGGTCAGGGTTCTGTTAAAAATCATCACTTCGTCGATTTTCCCTTTGAAGTACCTCGCGCCACAGCATTCGTCCCAGCCAAATTTCAAATTCGTTATCGTCTGTTCGATATGGGGAATCTCATTCGCTGCGGCATCCAGCTTGCCGGTAGCCCCGTCATAGATGTAGCTCATTGCCTTTTTGGGTTCAATGGCAATGCTGACCATCGCCCATTTTTCTTTCGGAATCTTTGGTGCGCCTTTCCAATCCCAAGTATTTGCAGCATCATTGTTCCAAACATAAGTCAAGGTGTCATTTGAAGCGACTCCCATCCAGAATGTCGTTCCACTGCGACCCACGACAATTCCGGACCAGTCTATCGTTTTCCACCCATTGATCCACGCCACGACGGTCACGGTGCTGGTCGTCAACTTAAATTTATCTGAAACTGTCATATGACCACCAGCGCCATCCAGTTCAATGGCACCATTCCGCCACCCATCGTTTACAAACTTCGCCCCTTTCTCCGCCTTCGCGTCGTTTTTGCCAATCGGGTCTGTTCCATCGCCATCCAGTGGCCAATACCCAACGAGACCGTCGGTAATGTTAGCAGCGTTGGAATAGCCGATACACACCCATAAGGCGAAAATCAGAATCATGAGTCTGTTATTCATTTTATTGTCTCCTTTATTAAAGTAAAACCGTCGAATCAATCATCGACGTTGATAACCGTACACACCATTTCGCTCGCTTATGAAACTGCCGATAAATTTGGTTATTAGACGTTTTGGCGCGGATTTCGGTTTACTGAACTTGGCATATTGCAATATGTAATCTTTTGAAGGCAAATCAGTGTCAAGACCTCTTAAAAGGTTCTGAAGTTCAACGCTTTGCTCCCAGCTTCAGCTTTTTCAGCGTGAAGGGGGTGTATTGCGACTCGCCTTCAACGATCCGGATGAACTGATCGACCGGCACGTTATGGAAGGTTTGTGTGAGTCCGGTGGTTGGCCAAAAGACCTCAAGAGTCTCGATTTTTTCCGCCACCCCCAAGCCGATTGTCTGCCTCAAGGGATTGGCACCGAAACTGCCGCCGCTGTTGACATGCTTGTAGATGGCGCGTCTGGCACCGTTCTCAATGACTTCGGCGCGGATGCGCGCCCCGATGGCCGATCGGTTGCTCCCCCCCCCCGCCCGCGGGGGGGATTTAAGGGCATCCCCTCGGCCCCCCCCGTGAACGGGGGGGGTGCCGACCAATTGAATGCTGATAAAATGATTGCCGAACCCTGGGTTTTCATACAGGACGTTGCTGTACCTGTCGCCGGGGAAGGCACCGCCCATCTGCTCGAAAACGTCCGAATCGCCATCGTTGTCAAGGTCAGCAAAGACAACGGCATGTCCCTTCTGCAAGTGACCGAAGCCACCCGTGTATGTCACGTCCACGAACCGCCGCCCCCCCTGATTGCGGTACATGACGTTCGGCATCAGTTCCTGATAGTCCGGGTACCCCGTGCCGAGGTAAAAATCGAGATAGCCATCGTTGTCGAGGTCGCCAAAGTTGGCCCCCATTGGCGCGTTGGGGTGTATCAGGTTGTATTGTTTGGCAACTTCCTCAAACCCGCCGCTCCCATTTCCACGATATAGACAAGCCAACTCGGTTTGTACGGGCCTCCCAAGGGCGTCTGCCGCGATCTCCGCGATGCCAGCGGCATAAGCGGACACATACAGGTCTAAGACGCCATCGTTGTCAAAGTCCCAGAACCAGGCGGGAAAGCTCTCCATCGGAAAGGCAACATCCAGTTGCCAGGCCATGTCAGTGAAAGTCCCATCGCCGTTGTTGCGATAGAGGCGATTGGGGCCCTTGTAGTTGGACACGTAGATGTCCTGCCAGCGGTCACCATCATAATCGCCCCAGATGACGGCCTTGGTAAAACCGTTGTTCTGCACACCGGCTATCGCGGCGACATCGGTAAAGCTGCCGTCGCCATTGTTGTGGAAAAGTTGGCATGGGGCGTTCAACGTCCCGGAGGATTCGTTTCCGATGTACAGATCGAGCGCACCGTCATTGTCATAATCACCCCAGGAGGCGGTCTGGGTGGGGTAATGCACCAAGCCCAAACCGGCATCGAAGGTCACGTCCGTGAACGTGCCATCCCCGTTGTTACGCAACAGGGAGTTCGGATGCCTCCCATTTTGGCCAAGCCAGGCACCCCGTAGCACGAGGATATCGGTATCCCCATCGTTGTCATAGTCCGCTTGAATGAGGTTCAGTCCGCCATACAGCCCCAGCAGTCCGGCACGTTCCGTTTGTTCGGAGAAGGTGCCGGACTGATTGTTCCTGAAAAAATGAATCTGTCCAGCGGTGTCCGAGGTCGAAACCACGATGTCCAGATAGCCGTCGTTGTCGAAATCGTCAGCGATGGCACCGCCCGCCAGATCGAATGTATCAAGCCCCAGACGCGGCTCGATGTTCGTAAAACGTGGTATTGAATTTGTTTATAAAAATTCTATAAAAATCGTGAAATCTTATGAAAATTATACGGCTTTTTCCCAGATGACGGTTTGCCCTCGCACTAACAATTGACAGTCTTTTGGTTTTGCGGCATTGGGTTCACCTTTGACTCGTGCAAAGGCTAAGTACCCGTTACTATAAATGGAGTTGATTTGCTTAACCCATTTTCCTTTAACACCGACTATATCGCCTTTGCGAAAACCATCTAATTCCACATTGACCTGATACCTCACACGTCCCACCCCTTTACGTGGCAAGTCGTGGTAAATCCGCCGTGTTTGTCGAGGTCTGAACGTGACGATATAAAAGTTTTCACGATTTTCTGGGATAACATCACCCATTTCTAAGGTTGCAACACACAAGGCATCAATCGAGTGGCTTTTGGCTAAATCGAGTGATTTGCGATAAAAGGAGGTCTGATAACCAAACACTTTTGATAGTTTAGCCATTTGACCTAATGTTTCATAGAGGTATGCTTTTCCTTGCATGGTTCGTTGGGCGATTCGATCCTCAAACCCGCTGACACCGCTGACATCAAGTTGAAGTTTCCCAAGATGTGTCTTATTGTGACAAGGTTTGCAAAGCGTTATCAAGTTGGTAATCGTATCTTTACCCCCCTGTGAGCGTGGGACAATGTGGTGTGCTTCAAGAGGAGGGTTCTTTTCCCCGCACGGTGTACATTGGTAGCCATCACGCATCAAGGTTGCAATTCGGAGGTTTTCATCAAGGCGGTTCGATTGTTGATAGGCTTGCCCAATCAAGGTCGGGTTATTCAGACGGGCAATATCAACCTGCACATCTTCAATGACAATGGAGGTCATTGGCAATGGAATTTGACGCACAACACGAATCACCTCATCGGCATTGGCTTTTATTGAGGGTGGCAGACGCCCACTGCGCTTTGACGAGGCACGGTTTGAAAAACGTCTCGGGCGATACCATGTTCGGTTACGTCTGTTTCGCCTGTTAGCTCGTCGGGCGTCCATTTTGTCTTTGATGTCCGTTCGATGATTGATTTCACCTGACATCAAAATTCGTCCGTTTGCCACACAACTCAATCCTGTGATGTGACTCCCTTTGTCAATACCAACGGTTACCTGTTGGACATTTTCTTCACAATCCCAAAGCAGTTGAATCGTAAACGGACACCGATTCACGACTTTGGCTTTCTGATCTCGCAACAACTTTCTTGCCTTGGCGGGTTTACATGGCATTAATGGCGTGCCATTTTTATTTCTAACATAAACATTCATATTGTCACTAAGACCTCCTGAATGCGAGAGTGAAAGACTCCTCGGGGTTGTTAAATCGGCTTTTTACGCCTGACACACCTTCACGTTTCCGCTACCCTTAATGCCAGGCCACAGAGCGACCGACTGGAATCACATCTGCCGGTGTGATGACCTATCTAACTGCTGCAACGAATCGATGATCCGTTGCCCACTGTTAGTTCCATGTCTACGAATATTTTTCCATAAACATTAGGAATATTTTTCAGTAGATTTAGGAACTATCTGTTCCTCAGATTCAAAGGCCTGCGGCGGGATGAGGTACGGTTCAGGCACCTGCTCCGGGTAGCCCCCGATGGTCATGTACGCAATGTTCAGAGCCATCTCGATCGAAGATCAGGATAACGCCGAATCCCCCCTACCCCCCTTTCCAAAGGGGGGTAGGGGGGATTTTCCGACGGATTCTGCAATACCTGAGTAAAACAAGCAATCGCTTGTCGAGCGGCATCCTGCTGGGTGTGGAGACCGCCGCCGCGCAGGGGCAGGATGCAGCTTTCGGGCATAAGGCGCAGGCAACAGTTTTGTGTTTCACCCAGCCGTAGGTACGCCACACCGAGGCGAAAGAGGGTTTGATTCACCACCGCCGGTACTGGACTCCCCCCCTCAATCCCCCCCAAAGTTGTGGGGGAAGGGGGAGGTAGCAACTGGCGCGCCCGTGTAAAGAGATTGATTGCCTCCGCTTCATTCCCCAGATGAAGTTCCGCCTCCCCCGCTGCCATATACAGTTGCCATCGCTCTGAGGCTGGCGTGTCAGCGGGAGTCGCCGCGAGCCGTTCCCGTAACCGACGCGCCACGCTATCCCCGATGTAAATGTGTTCTTCTGGAGTTTGGTCAGCAATCTGTTTCAGCACATCCAACATCTTCTGGTGGCCCGGTGAAACTTCACGCGCGGCTGTCTCGGCAGGTATGGAGGCGACAAAACCCACCGTCCAGAGGGTCAAAAGCACGCCTGCAATGATTGGACGGCATGAGCAAACCATGGATGTCCCCTTCTCTTGATGATTTCGTGATTCACGAGGAAAGTTAGGTACCTACCTAACCCAAGTTGTCAGTTATTTCAATTTCGTTTCGCCATTCTGGAAGGAGAGGAAGAAAAGGAAGGAAAGGAAGGAGAACCGGCTTGAAGTCGCTTTCTTCCTTTCCTTCCATCCCTCCTTTCTGTCCGTCATGGGAGAAGGCGTTCCAGCACCACAGGTTAGTAGATACCTGACAGTTTGGCTTCCTTGGCTTTTCTTTCATCCACAAATGAGAGCAAAATTAAACCCACGATAAAGAAAATCACCAATGAAATGATAGCAGGTCGCGCGGTTCCGGCTATCTGTCGTATCGCCGCAAAAACCAACGGTCCCCAAATCGCGGAGAACTTGCTAAATACGGAATAAAATCCATAAAACTCAGCGCTGGCTTCCTCTGGAATCATGGCACCGTAAAAAGAACGACTGAGTGATTGTGAACCACCGAGAACGATTCCGACAATCACGCCCATGATAAAATATTCAGTGGCGGAATGCAAAAAATAAGCGTAAATAACAACACCGCTCCAAAGGACTAACGATACCATCACCGCATGTTTGGTCCCGATTTTACCAGCCAGTTTCCCAAAAATCAAAGCCCCGACGGCAGCAACGATTTGGATAATCAGCAAGGTCACCATTAAAGCGGTCGCGGAGAGTTTCAATTCCTCTGTTCCATAGATCGTCGCCATATCGACTACTGTCTGGATACCGTCGTTATAAATCATAAAGGCAATTAAAAAAAGCAAAAGATGTTTGAAACGACCAACCTTTTTAGCCGTTGCAAACACTCTCGTCAATCCAATGACGGTATAAGCAATCACCTTGGGTTGGGATTGATACGCTTCGGGGATTCCTCCGACAACTGCTGCCTCCTTTAGATGTTTTAACGTAAACAGCGTAAATCCAGCCCACCAGAGCCCCGCCATCGCAATCCCGACCCGGGCGGCGGACGCTTGACTGATACCAATGGCTTCATGTCCGGCGACTAAGCCTAATGCGATGGAAAATTGTAATCCACCACCGATGTATCCGAAGGAAAACCCTTTGCCCGATACCCAGTCCATTTTATCTTCGGAGGCAATCTGAGGGAGAAAGGCATCATAGAATACGTTTGCGCCCACAAATCCGACCTGTGAAATGAAAAAGAAGATGACGGTCTTCCACACATCCCCTGACTGACAAAAATAGAGAAGGATTGAAAATAAACTGCCTGTATAAGCAAAAGACAGCAAAAACTTCTTCTTCGCCGAAGAGAAGTCTGATATCGCACCAAGCACAGGGGCAAACAGAAACACTACAAGCGCCGCCGCACTGATCATATACCCCCACAAGGAAGTTGCACTGACAACCGTATTTCCGATTTGAACGCCTGCTTCTCCCACAATCGCTCTTGCAAAATAGTTCGGCAAAAGCGCCGCCACCACAGTGGTAATATAGGCGGAATTCGCCCAGTCATACATGCACCAACCGAAAATCGTTTTTTTATCGTTTTTAGTCATTTTATCTACATTCCGGCATGTTTCAGAAAACTGTTGACGTTTCGAGAACGTGATGTGTGAAGCGTGATTCTGTTCACCCCGTGAGATAAACCCCGTGAGATAGATAGGTTCTTCACCCCGTGAGATAGATAGAATTTCATCCATAGATAATCTTTCACTGTTTATCTCACGGGGTAAATTGTCTGTTAATTCTAATCCTGTTTACCCCGTGAGATAATCAAGTTATCGCCCGTAGACTCTCTATATCTATCTATCTCACGGGGTTTATCTCACGGGGTAAAGGAGATGGTAAGTCGGATTATCTCATGGGGTTCAGGGGGTGAGATAGATAGACTATTCACCCCGTGAGATAGATAGAATTTCATCCATAGATAATCTTTCACTGTTTATC
>CAZOAL010000006.1:243126-243339 GCA_964577695.1 uncultured bacterium
TCACGGGGTAAATCTCATGATACGCTATCATTGTTTACCCCGTGAGATAACCAGATGAGAACCCGATTCACCCCGTGAGATAATCGGACTATCATTTACAGCAGATGATAAGTTGCCTATCTCACGGGGTAAAGATGATAGTCCGATTATCTCATGGGGTATAATACTCCCCAAAAAATGGACAGCACATTAAGGTGGATTTCCACCTGTCTG
>CAZOAL010000007.1:0-239236 GCA_964577695.1 uncultured bacterium
CGCACGTACAGTTTGGAGGGGGGGAAAATTCCGTGAGGAATCTACCTATCCCTACCGTAGTGCTAGCGATATCGTATGCCCATATTTCTAGAGCGTTTTCTACTAGCCTGTCTCGCGGCTGGATTCATCGCGGTCGTCCTGACAAATCCCATGAGCTTTGACATCATCCAGCGGATCACTCTTGGGTTCTCAATCCTACTCTTCGCCGGGTTTGCCGCGTACACCGTTCATAAGAACAAGGTCGACGAAGGTGTCAGGGCGTCTACCGTAGCGGAGCTTCAGGAAAAGGTTCGGGCGAAAGATCGTGAAATCGAACAGCGAGATCGGCAGATCGCTGAACTGACGTCCGAACGTGACCGGCTTTCGGCAACGCTCAACGACAAATCCGCCCGCCGCGAGATACAAGAGGGGCTGGGCTCCTTCATCGCCGAAGGTCATCGCCTGTTAGCAAAGTGTAGAATTGAGAAAGACCCGCCGCCGGAGGCCGAGGCGAACGATTGGGCTGGTCGAACTGAAAACTTTCTTTCCCAGAAACTTGGGAACGCGTATGTGGCTCGATTCCGAAGTGCGGCAGGATTGCCCTTGACGGCGACTTCGATTACCTCGATCCCACACAGCAATCTGTGGGCGAGCATATACACCCGTATGGCACGTCTTGAGCAGTTCAGTGGGGAGTATAAATGAGTGCTGTAGGGTCGGGGCCGTCGCTCGGCCTAACAACTCGCTACAGCGGACGCGCTTGACAGCGCGCCGTTGAGCTCAATGGCGTTAGGCTTAAGAGAAGTAAATTAACCCAAGTTTCGACCTATCTGACCGGTATTCGCCGACTAATCTGAGCCATAGGTCAAGACTTGAGTTAAATTAAGTAATTGGACAGAATTATTTGAGGATGCAGTCGTCCAGACTTCCGAAGTCTAAAAGACTTCGGAAGTCTAAAATAACGAATTAATTTTGTCCAGGCACTTAAGTTTGTGCCCTGGTATATAGTCAATACATAATCAAGAGATTCTCATAGGTGGTGACATTTTATGAAAGCTTTAACATTAAATGAAGTCATGAGCAATATTCTAAAAATTTTAGAGCAGGTACAAAACGGCGAAGAAATTCTGATAAGGAATGCCCAAAATCAAGAAAGCATTGCAGTCATAATTCCTTATCAAAAATACCTGAAAAAACAAGAAAGAACACTGGGTATCTTGAAAGGTAAAGCGAGTTATCAGATTAAAACTGATTTTAAGATGACTGATGAGGAGATGCTGACTTTATGAAATATCTTCTGGATACGCATACGTTACTGTGGGTGTTATTTGATGATGAAAAGTTATCTGAAACGGCGAAAGCCGCTATCAAAAATCCGGATAATGAGATATATGCAAGTATTGTGAGTTATTGGGAAATATCGTTAAAATATGCCCTCGGTAAATTAGAGCTGGTAGGAATTACCCCTGAAGGATTGCCCAAGGAAGCAAAAAAGATAGATATTGAAACCTTGGAAATATCCGAGGAAGAGGCGTCCACATTTTATAGGCTTCCCAAAGTCAAGCATAAGGATCCATTCGATCGACTCATTATTTGGCAAGCAATCAATAGAAATATGACCTTAATCTCAAAAGATAAGCCCCTAGAAGAGTATCAGAAATTTGGCTTAAAGATGCTGTGGTAAAAATTTACATCTCTTTTGACCCGACTCACCCATCGGTTCACTTCCCTCCACAGTCCCATTTTCTACCCCGGCAAAATGCGATAGCTCACCTTTGTAAACAACCCAACGATAATCCAGACTCCCCCAATCAACGACTCCCCGAGCACAGCGCCGAGGAAAAGCGGACGCAACCGGCGATATAACTTGAATCCACCGTACTTGAGGATGATAAATTTGAATAGCCACCCGAGGAAGAAGGAAAACCATACGGTGTAAGGTGCCCAACTCGTTGTCATGGCGTAACCGAGCGGGTGAACGCGCCACCAGAGGAAACGGTAGCGCATGAATAGTAGCAAAGACATGATCGCCGCCCCAATGACGATGAACAACATTTCAAGCCAGTTGGTGTCGCGTGGGGAGTTCAGGAACGAGGTCAGGCGGTTCCACGGCTCCGGGTCATACCAATATCCCATATTCTGTCCGCCCTTATGATACCATGTCATCAACCCCGAATAGTAGGAAACAATGAGGGCAACCACCATGGCAATCCCCATCGCGCCGAGGAGGCTTCGACGCCCCAAATTCACAGGGTCTGACGCCTTAAAGCTGTTCATGACATGCGGCATCATGAACTCGCGGAGATCGAACATCAGGGTCTTTTCAAACGTCAGGATGGTGTGACTCGCGGCATTAAAGCGCGAGGAACCGAAGGCGACCATGATGTAATCCGATGGGCGAAAAATGGCTAACAGAAACAGAAAGCCTCCGTCCGTCACCATCCACGTCAGCACAATCGCCATGATGTAAAAACAGAGCATGACGCCGATCGCCAGCCAGAACGACATCCCCGCTATCGAACACATCAACCCAATCAGATAGGTTCCTGCCAGCAGTCCAAGCAACGCCCAGCGATACGGGAGCGGCTCATTCGCGTCATCGATTGTCGGTTGGCTTGAAAAGGTTTTTCGGAGGACGTCCCAGAAATGATGTCGAGCCAGCCACAAAACGAAGACCACGAGCGCGATATATCCGCCCATCTCCTGCCGATTGGCGAGCGTCCACCCATTGAAAGGGGCACCAGAGGCGTAGGCTATCACGCTCTGAGCCTTGTAAACGAGATAGAAAAACCAGAAACTGAAGGAGACATCGAGCGAGAGCAGGTAGGTAAATCCGATGATCGATGGATAGATATACATGATCATTGACCGCAGGGCGATCCACGGTTTGTCGGTGAAATACGGATTGAGATTGTAATAGAGCGGAATCTCAGGCACTTTCGGGAAGTAACGGTGCAGTCCGTTGAGCAGATGCAACACAATCGGGAGTGCTGCACCAATCCACATCACTCGACTTTTGAAGAACGCATTGATTCGCCCCCCTTCGCCTGGCGGTTCCACCATCTCGGTGGGGAGCTTGACAAGTGGAAACGCAAACCGCTCGCGCTCAACCCACTGTTTTCGCAAAATGACGCTCAAGCAGACGAGGACAAAGTAAGTGAGGAGGACATAGACTGACCAGATTAACGCGGGTTTTATCCAAACGCCCCACGGCACCGATTCGCCCGCCGGCAATCCTTCATAGAAATACTGCACCGCGCGCGGTTCCTTAACCATAATTGCGTCCGGGAGATGTTGGAAGAAAAGCTCCTTCCACTCATTTTCGGGACTGGCGTAGTAGAACGGCGCAACGAGCATGAAGAGGTGGTAGCGGATAAACCCTGACGATGGAATCCCCGATGCAACCAGCATCATGCACCAGATCGTGATCAGTTCCGCGCCCGTCAATTCCCAGCGTGATTTCAGTAGCCGCAAGCCGATCGAGATCAGTGTCAGGGCCACAAATAGGAAAAACGAGCCGATTGGGAAGTGGTTGCCAGCGACAAACGTGCCGCGGAGATAGTAGTCGTTGTAAGGGGTGATGAGGCACAGGAAGACAACGCACGCCAGCCCGATCAGCACCCCTCTCGCGGTGATCGAGTGCAATCGCGGTGCAGCAAACTTTGATGAGGACATAGATGGTGTTGTCCGTGGTGTAGAATGGATGAAACCTTGCGAAGTTTACAAACCTTTGCAAGGTTCTGCCCGTGGTTCGCAAAGCAAGGGCAGAACTATCGGACGCTCCGCCCTCTAGTTTAGCAGAAATTAAGGTGGGTATCAACCAGAAAAAATCAAGCAATAGAATCGAATTTCACTTGAACTTGAGGTATAATTCTCGTCGCTTTAATCCGGATCTCATTCTATACTGTGAACGGTCACAAATTAAAATTGTTCAACTGAAAGGACAATGAAGATGCGTGTGTTAATTATGACGGACATGGAAGGGGTATCAGGAATTGAATGTTGGGAACAGGTGACGGGCGGACACGCCATGTATGCGGATGCGCGGAAGCTCTACACCGAGGAGGTCAACGCGGCTGTGCGCGGCGCGGCAGATGCAGGCGCGGACGAAATCATCGTCGTGGACTGTCACGGCGCAGGTGGGCCATGGATGTTTCGGAGCCTGGTTCCAGAGATGTGGGACGAACGCGCGGAATATGTGATGGGGTCACCGTGGGGGCGCTACACAAAACCCCTTGAAGATGGCTGCGATGCGGCGTTGTTTGTCGGGATGCATGCAATGGCGGGCACAGCCGACAGTGTGCTGTGTCACACCGTCAGCTCGGAGTCCTGGCATAATCTCTACTTTAATGATACGCTCGTCGGTGAGACGGGAATCAACGCCGCCATCTGCGGGCATTGGAACTGCCCGGTGGTGTTAGTGACAGGTGATGAGGCCGTGTGCCGGGAAGCGAAGGCGTTGTTGGGGAACGGACTTACAACTGTCGCCGTGAAGCAAGGCATCGGACGGTTCGCCGCGCGTAACATCGCCCCGAAAAAAGCCCGAAAACTCATCGAAGATGCAGCATACACCGCGCTGCAAAACCTTAACGCCGTCGCGCCATACAAGCCCGCTGCACCAACGACCATCACAGTTGAGTTGTCCACCCCTGACTATGCGAGTCGGTTCAAAGGGCGTAATGTGGCGTTCGTGGGCAGTCGCAAAGTGGTCTCACGCGGGGTGGATTTTTGGACAGCGTGGGACCAGTTTTGGCATCATTAAGCACGCCCGCTAAGACATTGGGAGGGTTGGGGCAGGTATTTTAACCTGCCCCGGCTTTCTTACTTTTCAATCTGAAGGGTGTACCAGGTTGTGACCGCTTTTTGACCATCGCGATCGCCTTTTGAACCATCCCAGACCGCAAAGGCAATCGGGACTTTCGCACCGGGTTGGAATTTGGCATCGAACGCGTCCGCTGAGTTGAGTTGCCTCACAAACACAACCCGCCATTTGCCTTCGACCCAAAAGCCAACACCACTTACGTTCTGTCCATCTGGATTCTGCGCCGTCAGTGTGCCGAATCCAACCGCGTTCAAATCTTCAATGGCAGTGGTGCGCCACGGATTCGCCATTGGATTCTGGACTCCCCAGGCGGTCATAAAGGTCTTCTCCTGTCCAGGGGCGGAGATAATCGCTCGCGAAGAGGGGGCCAACCTAGTATGCGTTTCTAAAGAGTAGTAATTCTTGGTAGATTGATATTCTTCCCCAA
Source organism: uncultured bacterium (assembly GCA_964577695.1). Lineage (GTDB taxonomy): Bacteria > Poribacteria > WGA-4E > WGA-4E > PCPOR2b > CAZOAL01. The sequence goes on from CAZOAL010000007.1 coordinate 5,229, forward strand.
CCATATTTGGATACACATCTTCGAGATCAACATATCTCGCAATGTCCATCTGCCGGTCTGCCCGCCAATACCAGAGGTTCACAGGTTCATTCTTTGACCCCATCGGAAATTGCGGCAGCGTTTCCGAAAGCGCGAACTGTAACGCGGCACCATCCGTGAAATCTTGATTGCGGATAAAGCGAGCCTGCGGCGACAGGTCTTCCCACTCTAACAGAAACGCAATCTCTTTATCGTTGTGAACCGCGCGGACAGAAACGGATTCGGCCGCATCCTGCCGTTGCCAGAGCAGCATGAGTGGGATATTGCTTGAGGTCATCTCGGCCCAGCTTTCTGCCATCGGGTTTTTGGGCACTTCGCCGCTAATCTTCTTTGCCGTGATTAGCCCGGTGGAGGGCTGCACGGCAACCTTAGACCCGGCAAGCGATTTGACATAATGCACCAACGCCCATCGCTCCGCCTCGTCAACTACCATCTCATAAGAAGGCATGGGCGTCCCTGTCATCCCGGTGGTAAACCGCATGTAGATATCGGTGTTCGTGCCGCCGCCTTTGTAGACGCCGCGGGTGAAATTGTTTGGCAGAATCGGAAAACCGGAGGCATCTTTTAGCGTGGATGCTGAGAGACCATCTCCGGCACCGGCAACCCCGTGACAACTGGTACACCCGAGTAACGCATACATCACCTTGCCTTTCGCCACAGTTTCGGGAGTCATGGGCGGTTCTTGGCCGGGGACAACGGACGGTCTCGGGGTTTGTGTTTGAAATTTGTCCGATAAAGTTTTAAGGTAATGCACCAGTGCCCATCGTTCACTCTCTGTTAATCTGGTAAAACTCGGCATCGCCGAACCGGGCATGCCCCTCGTGAGAGTGTTAAACAGATCCTGATCGGTCGGGAGTGAACCCGATGGCGTGGATTGAATCTTGTAACGTGCGCCCGTGAAATCTCGTGGCTTTGGAAAGAGAAGATAAGCCGCCTCACCATTCCCATCACCGTTGACCCCATGACAGGTCTGACACTCTTGCGCGTACAGTTGTTTCCCCTGCTGTAAGGTCGCTGGAGTCGGAGCGGGAGCAGGTTGGGCTGGTGCCTCACCCTCCCATAGTATCATCAAAATCAGGCTGAGGATGAGGCAAATCGCCACAAGCTCACATCTGTTTGGATTTTTGTACTTTTGTTTCACAGAATTTTGCCACATGATATGCCCTCCTTATTATGAGTCAATGAGCAAATCTGCAAATCTGCAAATGTGCAAATAAGCAAATGAAGTAATTCGCCAATGTCACATTCGGGGGACGATCGTCCCGTAGAACGTGTCCGATTCTCGGACGAGCACGGCTCGCTCGTTCGATGGGGAGTTGGAACCAGCGAGCCGCAGGTTCTACGAAAGCATCCTGATTTGAATGTGATATTGGCAAGGTAAATTTGGAAATTGAATATGCAACACGCAACACGCATCACGTTTTACGTTTCACGCATCACGCTGTAGGGTTCAGCCAACATTGCATCAGCCACTCCACACGTCAGGCAACTTTCGTCAAGTTCAATCCCAACTGTCCCACTTCGCGGAATCCCCGATCGGAAACCGGAGAACTGCGGGGCATCCCGATCTTCTGATCGGGGTTGAATCCCAAGCCGATCCATTTCCAAAGTTAAGTAATGGTCGGTGAAGGTAGCTAACTCGGCGTAAAAGCCACCGCCGACTTTCTCCTTGAGGAGTTTGGTAAAGAGCGGGGCCCACCTGCCGAGATGTTCACCCAGAAACTGCTTCTGTGCCTCTCGACACATCTCGCCTTTTTCCCTTCCGTGATTCGCCAGGGCGTAAGCCTCTTTGTACGTGAGGAAATACATAAACTCCAACTCGATCGCGATGTGATCGAGTCGCTCCTTGGCGTCGTCGGAGCACTCCAGCCCAAACGCCTTATAGAATCCCCCAATATCCCCCATCGCCTGCATCTGTTGAAAGATATGTGCGGTGCCATATTGGGTTTCGTAGGGCGGAGCGATTTCAGTCGTGGTGTGAGAAAATGCGCCTTGATATTCCTCCTCGAGCTCTGCCAGTGAATCGGCATTGAAAGTGGAAAAAAGGGCATCAATTCCTGGGCGTAGTGACGACTTGAGTTGCTCGTTTTCAGCGACTGAAGTCGCCACTACAAGGGCTTCTGCCCACTCTCCTCCCACAATCGCGTCAAAAAAATCGGCTTGGGGATAGAAAAAAGCGTTTGACAGGAACTGATAGACGCCGCTTCTTACAAGCGCCTCGGTGATTTCCTGTTGGGTGGTTTCTACGGTCATGTCCATGATTGTCCTCCGAGTTGAGTAATACGTAATGCTTAACGTAACCAGTTCTTCTTACGCATTACGCATTACGCATTACGTTTCACGTTTCACGCATTAAATCGAATTCAGATGTTTATCCGGTCGAACATAGAGCGGTTCTTCGATCTTCGTTCGGACGATCTCTTTCCCATTCTGGTCGAACGCGATGATGGTGTCATCGTACATCTCCCACTTTTTGCCTTTGATGTCGGTCTCGAAGATCTTTTTCCCCTCTTCGATTTCATAGCGGAAGATAATCGCACGATGGGCTCGGAACAGTTGCAGCACCGCTAAAAGCTCCCGCGAAGGGGCGTTGTACTGTTCAATCGCGTGGTCAACGCCGGGACCGAACATCTGACGCAAATACGGGCGAGGCACCCAACGCGGCGGGATGTAGTAGCCGTTTGGCTCGGTGCCGAATTGTGGATAGAGCGGCAGTCCCACTTTTGCCACTTTAATCAGATAATACAGCGGATTATATCGATCTTCTGCCCAGGTTCCGTCCTCACCGATTCGGACGAGGCCTTGCAATCGAATCTTGCCGGGGCAGACAGACATGCAGCGCGTCTCCATCGGACGCCCATCGGACATGGGGTCTTTCCCTTCAATCCGCGGATAGCAACCGACGCATTTTTCCGATGTGCGCGTTGAACCGCGAAACATCGACTTTTTGTAGGGGCACGCTTCCACGCACTTTCGATACCCTCGACACCGTGATTGGTCAATCAGCACGATGCCATCTTCAGGACGTTTGTAGAGCGCTTTCCGTGGGCATGCCGCGAGACACGCGGGATAGGTGCAATGGTTGCAGAGCCGTTGCAGATAAAAAAACCACGTCTTGTGTTCGGGGAGGACTGTCCCTTCCTTATCATACGTATCCTTTGCCCCCTTTTTCCCTTTGGGAGTGTCCTCGTAGATGTTTGGGGCACGCCATTCCTCGTCTGTTGGGATATATCCCAATGCCCGTTGGGCTCCTTCAGGACCATATCGCTTCTGTCCTGCCTCGAAGATTGTCATTCCATCAAAAACACCATAGGGGCTTTTCTGATTATCCACCTCCGCTGTGTCCCATATCTGCCCGCCGGGGTTGACCCCTTCGAGCATCTGTAGCAGTTTGACGTCCCAAAACTGCGGATACCCGCCATAAGGTTTGGTTTCAACGTTGTTCCACCACATGTATTCCTGCCCCTTGGAGAACGTCCATGTGGATTTGCAAGCCATTGAGCAGGTTTGGCAGGCGATGCAACGGTTGATGTTGAACACAAAAGCAAATTGCGATTTGGGGTGCTTTTCGTCGTAGGGGTATTCCATCTCCCTACCCAATTGCCAGTTATAAACTTGTGCCATCTTTCGTCCCTCCTTTTTCGATTGACAATTGTCAATCGTCAATTGTCAATCTTCTCATCGCGGTGATGGGAATTACATCCGAATACGGGTCCTTCTCTTCAAACTGAACCTTGAAGTAGCCCCATTTTTTGCGGGTTTCCTCGATCAATGCCTCAATATACACATCGCCTTTCTGGCGATAAATCTCATGCGTCATACGGTAAACAGGGTTGTGAAACAGGCGTCGAATTTCTCTATCGTCCATGCCCGTCCGCACGTACTCTTCCACAATGCACACTGCCATCTCCTCAATGTCAGATTCCGTGAGTTCCGGAGCAATGACGCCAACCAATTCCATTGGGTCTTCGGGGTCAAATTCGTCTTTGGGCATTTGGTTTCTCCTATTGCGTGTTGCGTATTGCGTAAAATGTAAAAAAGCTTACGCAATACGCAATACGTTTCACGTTTCATTCTTCAACCGTAACCAGTTCCCCTTCCAGATACTTCTTCATAAAATCGTCTTCGTTGTCAGGGGTGTAGCCGGTTTTGGCGGGACTCCAGACGCCTTTGCCACCCAGCCCCCCGTCTTCCGCTTTCATGACTTTCACCAACGTCTCCTTCGGAACCGTGTTGATGGCGTGATTGTCCGCCTCTCCACCAAAGATGAAGCCCATCTTCGCCTTCGTTTTATGGAACAAGGTATCGGTTTGGTGCATTGGCATGTGCCAGTTGCGGGTGAGGCTTTGATGGCTGCCATAGCGCAGGTTTGCCTGATACCCGGTGCCTTCGGAGAGGGCGCGTCCGTCGGGGCGCGTCTCATGCGCCTTGACGCTTCGCTCCGTTGCGATGAATGGGGAGTGCTTCATCATCACCACATCATAGGGATAAGCGGGGTTGTACTTCACGCGCAACATACACCGAGCGACCTTGTAAAACGGGTCATTCGGTTTCCAACCGATGTAGGGACGGTCGGCGGGGTTCGCATCGACATAGACATAATCGCCGTCGTTGATGCCGAGGTCTCGTGCGGCTTGTGGGTTGATGTGCAGTTGGTGTTCTCCGACGCCCGGCGCTCGTTTATCCATTCGATAGGGGTCAGCAAAGTTGGAGTCCCAAATCATGCTCCAGTCGGAATCACTCCATTGCGAATGGACGCGATGCCGCGTCTTGGGCGTGAGGCAGTAGAAGCGATAGCCTTTTTCCCACAGGAAATTCTTCGTTCCCTTCGCCTCTTTCCATGAGAGTTTCACATTTCGCACCGTGCGTTCATCCCACCCTTCCGCATCCCACGGAATGCCGTAATCATCGGGACGAATATAGGGGTTTGAACTGACGATGACGTTGGGCAGATAGGGTGTCGCCTCCGGTCCTTCCCGATGGACGATGAAGTTCTCACCGTACTCAATGGCTTCATCCAGGTCGCTGTATGCCGCCAGCCGTCCATGGTCAGTGTAGAATGGGATGCTATCGTGAATCTGTTCCCAGAACGGGATGCGCGGATACGTCTTGAAGAGCATCAGCGCAGCCCCCGGCTCGCCGTATTTGCCAGCCATAATGTCTTCCAACTTGTAGCCGACCGTCGGCGTTGAGCTGTCCAATAGCCGCTGGATGTACACTCCTCGGTTATCCCTGTATTCTGCGTTGGCGGAATTAAGGATAAACTTCCAGTAATCGGCGCACCGTTTGTCATTGATCAGTTCACCGAGTTTTGCACCGACCTCTGCGATGATAACGGCGTCGTCCTTGCTGTCATAGAGCGGTTTGATGCCCCCTTTCCAGATTTGCAGGAATGGGTTACTGCATGAAGCCGTAATCTCAAGCCCTTCAGACTCCATCCATGTATTGGCGGGCAACGCAAAATCGGAGTACTCAATGCTCGCCGTCATGATAATGTCTGCTGAAATAATCAGCTCAATATTCGGATTCACATTCTTGAGCATCTCATACGCCCATTTGGCGTTATTGAACAGGTTGACGTTGTTGAAGAACAACAACTTCGTGGGCGTCGGCATGTGCGAATGGCCGGTGAAGACCTTGCGCCCATAGCGCGGTGTATTGACGATGAGTGGCTTGTCTCCATGATTCCAGTAAGCAGGCTCTTCGTCTTTCGTGTATTTTCTGACTTTGATCTCACTCCCTTTGGCATTGGGGTTGAGATTCGGATTGAAGGGGTCTTCCTTCACCCAACCCGCGAACCCAGGTCCCGTCCAAGCCGAGCCTTGAAACAGGGCAGCTTTGTAATTCCCCGCCCAGGTGTGTGAACCAGCCCCTCGCTCGCCGATATTGCCGGTCAACATCAACGGCAGATAACTGGCTCGATTCGCCTCCGTCGCGTGGAACCAGTGGTTGATGCCTTCGCCCGTGTGAATTGAAACAGGCTTGATTGTGGCGATGTCGTTCGCCAGTTGGCGAATCAACTCTTTAGGGGTTTGGGTGATTTCGTGGACGGTGTCCAAATCATAATCTTGCAGATGGAGCTTATACATCTCAAAGGTCGTCATGACCTCAACTTGCTTTCCATCGACCATTGTGACGGTGAAACTCCCCTCTAGCTTCGGGTCAATCCCTTTGGCGACCAACTTTTCACCGACGTCATCCCTCGTAATGGGTTTGGGGCTATCTGTGTTCGCATCCCACACCACAAAATCACCGATTTGACGCCGCTGCTCATCAGTCAACCCTTGCACCTTATAGCTTGGGCCTTGGGAAATGTCTGTGGGTTTGTAGCCAGGGATGATGTCCTGCGGTCTGAGGTGTTTCAGATTGTCTGTCCGCACCAACAAGGGGAAGTCTGTGAACTCCTTCACGAACTTCTCATCGTACCGCTTCTCATCGATCATGAGCTTCGTAATGCCCAGGAAAAGGGCGGTGTCCGTTTGCGGACGGATGGGCAGCCAGTAGTCTGCCTTCGTCGAAGGTGGGCTATACTCTGGCGAAATCACGACGATTTTCGCCCCGCGCTCCATGCACTCAATGAAGAAGTGGGAGTCGGGCATCTTGTTCTCGACGAGGTTCTTGCCCTCCATGATGATGAGCTTGGAAGACCGCAGATCGTTAAAATCGCAATCGGAGGCTTGAAGCCCATGCACCCACGGATGTCCCGGTGCCTGATCGCCGTGCCAGGTGTAATTAGACCAGTCACGTCCGCCCAGCGCCTCGTCGGGACCGACGCCACGGACATGGCTATCCAGAAGGGCAAGCATATTGTTCAGACGATACATGCCGTATTTGCCGATAACGCCGAGCAAGCCCATACCGCCGCGCAGCTTAAACGTCTGCGTCCCCGCGCCGTGTGTTGCTTCGACCATCTCTTCGGGATAGCCTTGGTCGCGGAGGCGCTTCGCGCCCTTTTCGCCGCTGTACCGTGTCGCAATGGCGACCATCCCTTTGCCAATGTAGGTGTTGGCGTCGTCCCATGACAGGCGAAGAAATTCATCCTGTCCTCGCGCATCAAATTTGTAGAGCGACTTCTTCTCCGGTGTCAATTCCGGGAAGCCATCGTCCGCCCACTGTTTCCACCCCTTGCGGACGATCGGATATTTCAGTCGATACGGCCCATAGACCCGTTTGTGAAAACTCGATCCTTTAGCACAGCCGCGCGGGTGCCAGTTGGGCGTCGCCGTGTTGCCATACAGGTCACTATACCGTGCGACATCGTAGTTCTGCTCAATCCGAGTGACAACGCTGTTCCTCAGAAATGCCCGCATTCGGCAGGCGTGGGTGTCATTTGGCGAGCACACATAAGCAAATGAATCGTCATAACCATACTGGTCGCGATAGATTTTTTCCCAATCCCTGTCGGGATATGTCTCTAACGGGTTGCTAACTTCGACAGCCGGTTGAAGCGTCTGCAACGCCAGACCATTCTTGCCGATGACGGATAATGCCCCAGCCGCTGCTGTCGTTCCAAGAAATTGCCTTCTCGAAAGTTTCATTGTGTGGTGCCTCCTTCCTCTGTTAAGTAACTATTAGTAAATCTCTTGCAGTTTTTTGCCGCACCATGATTCTCAAAAATAGCTTTGGCTAACGGATATGTGGCTAACGGATCTGATTAGAGAAAAAATCCGTTAGCTCAAAATCCGTTAGCAAAAATGTCAAGGATTTATTTCGGTTATAATTACTTAAGTTAATAATTATCAATTCTAAATGGCAGGAAGTCGGTAGCCTCGCGGGTTTTTCCAATTCAGAATTGAGAATTCAAAATTCATAATTGCTTATCATTCAATGATCAGGCTGCCTTGACAAAGGCTTCAAGGGAAGATATAATTGAAAATTATACTTCACCTAAATGGAGTGACAAATCATCATGAATCAGAAAAGTGTGACAATTGCGCTCCCTTTCAAGCAGTATGCTCTTTTTCAACAGAAAGCAAGTGCTCAACGAAAGGAAGTCGGCCAACTCGGAGCGGAAATTATACGCCACTGGTTGCGCCAACAAACGGAGCTTAAGGAAAACACGGCTTCGGAATCAAAGGACGAGCAGGCTTTAGAGGCTGCCTACCGGGAATACTATGCTCATGCTGAAGAGGACCTGAGAATCGTCCGAAATATGCGTGGTACTCAGATGCGCGCTTTTGAAAGTCATCAGGAGAAAAACGGATGCCCCATCCCATGATTCCACGTGAAGAATATATCGTCTCTCGAACGCTCCGTTGGGGCGATGTCTATTGGTACGACTTCGGACCCAGAACTGCTATTCATACCATCCAGAATTGGCACCCTGCTTTGATTTTGCAAAATGACATGGGTAATCGGTTTAGCCCAACAACGATCATTACCCCCCTAACGAGTGCCGAAAATGTTCATAGAATGTTGCCAACTCACTGTCTTATTCAGAAGTCTGAATACCCTGAGTTGGATAACGATAGCATTGTCAAATTGGAGCAGATTTTTACAATAGAACGTTCAGAGTTAGCAGACCAACTTTTCATTACACGCTTCCGCCAAGCGACGATGCGGAGAATTTATGAGAAGTTGAGGATGAGTTTGAATTTCGGAGCCATTCGATGAAAAAGTTGGCGTAAGACCTGATAATCTAAGTACCTGGACAAAATTAAATCCATCGTCAGACTTCCTAAGTCTTGGAGACTTAGTAGACGATTACACGATAGCGTGTAAACGTCTACTTAGGAAGTCTGAAAATGTAAACTTTAATATTGAAAGTTAGTTAGGTGTTAGTGTTAGCTAATACCTGACACCTGATACCTCTTTCTACCAGGTGAAAGTTTTCAGCTTCAATCATTGTCTTTATCTTTGTGGTTCTCTGTTTCCGACCCTTTCTGTGTATCCATCTCGGTTTTATCAGTCGAGGTTGAAAATTGAGCCCCTGATCGAATCTCCGTGTGGCGTATCTGTCCGCCGAGATTGGCTGTCCGCGCCATCAATCCACCGACGACAACTGACAGAACCAACGCTGTCGTGATGAACCAGCCCGGTAAGCGGTCCGAATGACGGAAGCGAAACAACCCTCCCAGGGCGAAGAGTCCTAATATTTCAACACCTATCAGGGCGATGAGCCCCGCTTCTTCATGCGGTTCAATGATCGACTTTGATACGCCGGGGAGATGCTCGACTACTTCTTCCGCTGGCTCACCCGTGAAATATACAGGTAGCGTAACGATAGCAGTGATGACGAAGATGCCCAAGCTGACTTTTTTTAGCTCTTCACTTTTCTTTACCATCCCAAATAACAGCAACAAAAGGCCAAACGCAGTCCCTAAAACCGGGATGTGATTGAGTAAAAGGTGTACATGCGCTCCGCTCATAGGTTTTACCTCCTCACGCATTCTGTTTCATGTTCGTGGGACAACCACTCGAATCGCGACTCGATCATTGACAATCGCGCACGCCTGTTCACAGATGCCACATCCGGTGCATCTCTCTGCTCGCACCACAGGTTTCAGGTCTTCCAGAACCATCGCTTCATCCGGGAGTGGACATTTGACATAACACAACGTGCAATCGCCGCCGCCCCACGCCAGGCAGTCTCTATGATTGATGCGTGCCACACCCATCTGAGCTTGATTGAGACCCTCTGTTGGTATCCATCCTCTTGCGCCTTGCCCGATGAGGCATTTGAAAAAACCACGCCGATCCAATTTCTGTCCCCCTTGTGCCATTTGCTCTGCGCTGTGTTGGTTAGTCTATTTGCTTGAGCAATAACCATACCACAAGGATAACAATGTGCAAATGTGCAAATGTGCAAAGGCGTTGACTGAAGGTCATGTTCCATACCCGGATAGACCGGGGCTACCATTCAAACAGGCCTGAGGCTGACATTCTGTCAAAAACATTACAATCCCCCTTGTTTTTGTTTGACAATTTGTCAAGAAGTTTTGGGCTGTCATCGATTTGCCCGACATTCTGTCACAGCGAGGGCTCTTAATTCAGGTGATTCGACTTTGTGAAATTTTTCACAAACTCAAGCAAAAAAAAGAGCTAACTGGGGGTTGGTCATAATTCGGACAAACCCCTTCTGTAGCCCAAGTTTCTAACTTGGCTCTTGTACTGCCAAGATAGAATCTTAGGCTACAACTCAATCCCCAAGTCATTATGACCATGCCTCAGCTAACTTAGCTCACTTCCCGAAATCAGGTTCTCAATCACTTCAAGCGGTGCGATTTCGATTACAGATTTGACAAGCGTCAATTTGCACCCTAATAAGATAATCAGATATTAAACTCTTATATTATTATATTTTTAAAAATCGAGATTGTCAAGGAAAAAAATCGGGGCGGTTCAATCCTTTTACGCAAACATCTGTTTTACAGCTTCGTGTGAGACCCGGCCCTCGGTCTTATCTCTCAATCGTGAGCGTTCGATAATCGCTAAAAATTCTGGGTTGGTACTCAATGCAATCGTTTCAAGATCAACATTCTCGACGGGCAATAAAATCGCTACAGGCTTTCCTTGAACCGTTACGACAATAGAATCCTCTTTAATCTGTTCAACATAATCCGAAAGACTCGCAATTGCCTCCGTTTTACTTAAAATCTTCATAGTTAGCTACACTTTGGGCACTCTTTAAATTTTCAATCGACTTGCCCTGATACCTACCTCAAAAACCGCGACAATTGAAACGGTGCAATAACTTCCGAAGTGTGTTCGGTCAAAATGAGCGCGGCAATTTCACGGGCTGTGACAGGTGCGAGCAGAATGCCTTTTCGATAATGCCCCGTTGCCATGATAAGATTTTCAATAGCAGTTTTTCCAAGGATGGGTGCATTATCTCGGCTGCCCGGACGCAAGCCCACCCACGTCTCTACAATCGGGAAATCATAGATGCCCGGCAAGGCCTCCCACGCCCCACGCAGGAGCTTGAACATGCCTCCCGCCGTCAGTTGGGTATCGAATCCCTGCTCCTCAGCGGTGGCACCGACCAGGAGTCTTCCATCGTTTTTCGGCACCAAATAGGCCTCCGGCGCATGAATCACTTTTCGGACGATGGGCGGCTCATCCATTTGGAGCGCGAACATCTGTCCCTTCACGGGACGCACAGGGGGTTGAACCGCTTGGGGCAAACCGGGAACTAACGGTGACCAACACCCAGCCGCAAGGACAACAACATCCGCTTCTACCAAAACGCCATTGACCCAAACCCCCGTGGCAGTTTCACCCCGAATTTCGATCCTTTCGATCGGGCTTCCTTCATGCAAAAGCCCCCCCCACTTTTGAAAGGCGTGGGCAAGGGCTTTGACCATTAAGCGGTTATCGACTTGTAAATCGGAAGCGCAGGAAATTGCCGCTGTCGTTCTGGGTGAAAGCGAGGGCTCAATTTCACGCGCTTCTCTGCCAGTCAGCCATTCGACAGGGAGCTCCAAGGCTCGCTGCAATTCATACAAGTGTCTTAGCTCCTCGGCATCGTCCCGATCAAGCCCGATAATCAGCGTCCCCTCTGTGCGGAATTCAACAGACATTCCGCTATCCGCTTCTAACTCCCTAACCCATTCGGGATACATCTGAGAGCTGGTTAGACCAATTTGGCGCAAAGCCCGCTCGTCAAAATTGACCTCTGCTAACGGAGACAACATTCCAGCCGCTGCCCAGCTTGCCCCACGTCCAGCTTGATCGCGCTCATAAATCGAGACATGACAGCCAGCTTTCGCAAGTTGCCAGCCGATGCCAAGCCCGATAATGCCCCCCCCGATGATAACCACTCGTTTAGAATCCGCGCTGCTTTGCATAATCTCTCCATGCGTGAAACGTGATGCGTGAAACGTGAAACGTAATGCGTAAGAGTCACGCGTAATTTGCCCATTTGCCCATTTGCCCATTTGCAGATTTGCTCATTTGCTATTCGCCCTGACTTGATACCCCTCAAAACACCGCTCGCACATCCCCTGCTCCAGATGCCAATGCGGGAAATCTTCCATAACCAATCCCTGTAAAGAGGGAGTGAATCGCGTGACATCAGTCAGCCAAGCATAAGTTGGAAAACGGCAAAGCGGACAAGGCGCTCCTGGGAGTTGTGGCGTATGGCTATATGCCATGACTGGATTGGCGACCTCCCCATTGCTATCCTGATATGGAAAGCGTGCCAACAACTGCTGAACATCTTGTGCCATATCCAACAGTTCACGATGTGTGAACCGTTCCGTGTTCCATAGCCCTTCAAAGAGACACGTTATATAATCCTCGGGGAGTTTTCGGTATAAGGCAGCAAATTCTCGAAACCTTTGCGATTTGTCTGAAACGGTCTCTTTCCCTGACCTCAAAATTCGGCTATCGATAGAGATGTCCCATAACACGCGGTATCGCTCCCGAATGATGTTTTCTTCTGTGGGAGAAACAAGGCTTAACCGAGTGTGGTATTCATAACCGAACGCCTCATCAAGCAGGTCTGCGATGTGCATCAACTCATGGCGCAGGTATCTCTGAAGAAAAGGCAAATCGAAAAACCGTTCGGTTCGCAGTTTAATGCCAATTCCCCTTCCATCCTTGCCCACATCCGCCCCTTCCTCTTTCTGGCTCAGGGCTTTGCCGACAAAGACCTGTTCTACTTTATCGGTTTGCAGATGAGATTCAACAATTGCTTGATAAATAAAATTGCCAAACCCTAGCTTCACGAAGAATTCCTTGTGCAATTGATCAAACGCTGCCTCTCGCTGATTGCCAGGGCGGTCATCGTAAATTCCATCCGCAAAATGGTGATACTCCTGAAAGAGACGCAAATCCCCTGTCTCTGTTCGCCTTTGAATTTCCTGGAATACCACTTCTTCGACCAATTCTGGAGCATATTGAAACTTCATTTTGTCTATCCTTCATTGAATCAGGGGGGACGCTGCTGGCATAGGTCCCCCTCAGATGTTATACTGCGGAAGGTCACATCTTACACTTTCGCTATCTGAATCCTGCATCTTGCATCTTGCATCAATGCACAATTCAAGATTCAAGATGCAAGAGGTAAAAGCGCAATTTATGCCCGTGCTGAGTATAGATGCTGTCACTCCGAGCGATTCCGTTGTTTGGCCACATCAAGCAATTGTGCAACGGTCTGACTTGCAAACATGTTGTAAATCTGTTCCTTCACTTGTGCCCAGTGATAATGTACGGGGCAAGGATTCGGTTCGCCACAACGGGGCAATCCGAGCACACATCCCTCCAAAACATTCGGTCCTTCGATTGCATGGATAACTTCGAGCAGGGTGATCTCGCTTGCGGGTTTGGCAAGCATAAACCCGCCCCCCGGTCCCTTTTGAGAGGTCAATAGACCACTTTTGACAAGCCCCTGAAGGACCTTACCCAGGAAGTGATACGACAAGTCGTGGTGCTCGGCGATCTCCCGCGCCAGACTGTATTTTTCCTCCGGAACGGCTGCAATATATAAAAGCGCTTGAAGCGCATACTCACAGGCGCGTGAAAGCAACATCTATGCCACCTCAAAATAAGATAATAAGACATTTTATATTATATTGAAAAGCGTTGATGTTGTCAACCTGAAAAAGCTGTTTTTATCTCGATATTTAGAACTGATAACGGTTACTAAATTTTTCCGTGTTTGACAGTACAGAAGTGATATGTTAAAATTAGGTTTTATCCCGTATCAGGTTCATGGGGGGCACCGATAGTTTTATCTATGACTACCGAGAAGATGATGAAAAAAGCAACGAGATCTCAATCAAAACCGATGTCTAAAAAAGTGGTCACGCAAAAAAATTCCCTACTGAAGTTAAGTACAGCCGAAGCGTTTTATCGGGTGTTTCGCGCTCTTCCCAAAAAAGATCGCGTAGCGATTGCGCGTTACATCCTTACCGACGAGGAAGTTCAGAACAGTCTTGAGTCGTCTGAAGTCCCGAATGAAATTACAGTGAAAGCATTTACTGAAGACAAACAATGTATGCCTGTCTTTAGCACAATTGATGAATTGCGAAAGGATTTGCTATCTTGAATCTCGAAATTCGGCGAACATCGCAGTTCAAGAAAGACACAAAGCAGATGTTAAAAAGCGGAAAGGATTTGGAAAAACTGCTTTTTGTGGTGAATGAGATTGCCGGGGGGCGAAAATTAGCTGTAAAATACAAGGACCATCCGCCCAAAGGCACATACAAAGGCAAACGGGATTGTCATATTGAACCCGATTGGATTTTGATATACGCCATTGACGGAGACGAACTTATTTTGTATCGTACAGGCACACATTCAGACCTTTTTAGCGGACGATGAACCGATAACTGCGACCAGATTCCATGGGCAGCAGATTGTCACCCTTAACTGAATGGCACTAACTTTAGGTTTGTAGTCAGGCAATTGATTGCCGTCAAACCACATCTGATGGCGATGATTTCGATAAACTCAATCCGACGGAATGGCCTCACTACGAACGGTTATCGCGCTTAATTCGGTGCCATTCACTTAACTATCAAAGGAGTATAAAAACCATGAGGACTTTGCATAGGATACCAACACGTTCAGTCGCCATCTTCTTCAACGTCGTTTTCGTGGGCGTGACACTGTTCGCCTTCAACGCCAGGGTTGAGGGGCGAATTTCGTCTAGCACGAAACAGTTGGATCGATATATTGATGCAAAATTAAAGGAACAAAAGATAAAACCCTCCAAGCAATCCAGCGATACCGAGTTTCTGCGGCGTGTCCATCTCGATTTAACGGGAAAAATTCCCACCGTCGAAGAGGTGCAGGCTTTCCTCAAAGACGGTTCTAAAAACAAACGTGAGAAAAAGATCGATGCACTCATCGGGAGCGAACTTTATCTCGATAACTGGGCAAGGCTCTGGGTGAATCTGCTCATCGGTCAAGAAAATACAGACGCAGATCGTCGTATGGGATTAGAAAGGTGGGTGCGCGATAGCCTCGTACGCAACATGCCCTATGATCGGTTTGTGGACGCCCTTCTGACGGCTGAAGGGAATACGAAAGAAAACGGCGCAGGGAACTTTCTGCTCCGCTACGACCTCTCCCCCATCGATCTGACCTCTCATACGTCGCGACTGTTTCTCGGGCTGCCCCTACAGTGTGCGCAATGCCATGACCACAAGACGGAGGTATGGCTCCAGGACGACTTCTACGGGCTCGCTGCCTTTTTTGCAAATACACGCCGTGAGGAGGTATACGAAAAAGACGCACAGGGACGCAATCGGGTTGTTGCTTATATTCTGAAAGATGTCCCTGAAGGCGCTGTCTCCATTCCGGGGACGCATGAAGCGATTCCGCCTCGTTTCCTCGATGGCAAGCTGTGCAAAGACCTCCCCACGAAACGGCGTCACGCCTTCAGCGAGTGGATGACTTCCAAGGAAAATCCCTACTTCAGTCGTGCAATTGTCAATCGCATCTGGGCGCATTTCATGGGCAAAGGGTTCGTGGAACCACTTGATGGGTTTGGGGAAGAACACACGCCATCTCACCCCGAATTGCTGAAGTGGTTGGCGGAGGACTTCGTCATCCACGGTTACGACCTCCGGTATCTGATGCGGACGATTCTCAACGCTCAAGCCTACCAGCGCACATCCGAGACGAATTCAAGCAATAAAGACGACGACACGTATTATTCCCATGCCTACATCAAGCCACTCAATGCAGAGCAGTTTTTCTATTCGATGCTGGAAGCGACCGGTTTTGAGCGTCTCCAAAAGCGTCGCGATCGCAATCAACTGGAATCGATGAAACGTCGGTATCTCGAACGCTTCCTTTTCCTGCTCAAGAACGGTGAGATGGAGGAGATTGAAGCGTTTAACGGGACGATTCCGCAAGCGTTGATGATGATTAATGGTTCTCTGGTGAACGATAGCGGGAATCACAACGAGCGAGGGGGGCTACTGAACTATATCCTCAAAACCCAACGTACCTCATCGGATCGACTGGATGCAATTTACCTGACAATCCTCTCCCGCCCACCAACGACGGCAGAAAAATCCTATTTTGAACGGTATGTGAGGGCGAGCCTGTATCGCAACGAAGAACTGGCGTATGAAGACCTCTATTGGGCGTTGCTCAACTCTGCTGAGTTTGCGTTGAATCATTGAGCGTGAAGCGTAAAACCTGAAGAATGATGGGCGGGGCATGTTTCAAATTGTGAAAAAAAAATGAGTTGACACTTTGACGTGAAACGTGAAACGTGAAACGTGAAACGTGAAAAGATGACGCTTCACGTTTCACGTTTCATCTGTTCTCGAAGTGTCAACAGTTTTTTGAAACATGCCCTTTCCTCTTCCTTACTCGTCGCTTATGGTGTGGTCCGCCGTCCAGCGCCACGGAGCAAAGCGTTCGCCCACGCTATATCATCAGGCGCAAGTGGCAGGGCAGGCTCGGCATTGTAGTCAACGAAATCCTCATAGCCGCCACTGTCATAACAGCGAGTGAACACCGCTTGCAAGTCGAGGACAATATCCGCGTCAGGGGCGCGCAGGGGCACGGGGATGCGGGGGAGGCGGGTGCGGATGGTGAGGGGATAAACGTCAAAGTGATAACGCGTCGGGGCGCGGCGAACACAGACCAGATAATTCCATGCGGCACACTGCTGCGCCACTGCTTCACTGGGCACTGCGACCGCGTGCGTCCCACTCCGTAGCAGGTCTATCTCAATGAGGTGCGTAGGGCTGTCTAGCAGTTGTCGCTGTTTTTCGCGGTAGTGGTTCAACCCCCGCGGAGGGGTTTTGTTGACTGGGCTGAGGACCTCAATCGTCGTAACGACTGCACCATCCGCGTGGAGAACTTCAATGAACCCCTGTTCGATTTCTTCTGCGGGCAACTTTATCACCAACGGAGGGTCAGCCTCCGCTACGGCGATTTGCCCTCCCCCGGCACCAGTGATGCGGGTCAAACCGGCCCCTTTTTTCTCCTGATCGAGGAGGACGATGTCGGGATAAAGGTGTTGGAGCGGCTCGACGATGTAAACCCGCTCACCGATACGCGCACGATAATGCGGGCGCAAGCTAGGATACATCACCTCGGCGGCATAGGTGATGAACCGGTGATGGAAGTCCGGCCACCACACCGGATTCTCAAGATACGGGTCCATACCTGGAAACGGACTTGGCATAAAAGCGTCACCTCCGACCGTAATTATAACATATCGGATGGAAGAACTCAAGCATCGGCAAAAGAACATAGTTACGAGCCACTTGATTATACACGAAAGTGAGGGAGTTCGGATGGCAAGCCTTTACACCCAGCTAGGCGATGTATTTAGCACAATAAGCAAAGAGTTGAGCAAGTGTCAGAATGTTGTTATTCATGAAAAATTAATCATTGAGGCAGAATTTCATGTCGTCGAGTCGTGGACAACGACATGCGATTTTGAACCCTATCTCACTGCCACGGACAAAATCCCAGATGACTTTGAAGTGCCGCTAGACCACGCCCTGTATCACATCACCGGTGCGAAAAATGCCTTGCATCGCATGTTGCAGTTAGCGAACCTGTACCCCCCGGCTTTAATCGATTTGCCATCGATTGCCGGCTTCATCCCCAAAACCGCTTGGGAACTTCAACGCACCATTCATATTATTTTTCAGGGACTCGAACAGCTCCAGAAGATTCTGTTGCCCGATGCTGATACTGATGGGGTTCCATCTCCGGCTGAGACGTTGCAACGGCTTTATCTGCTCACCGAATTTCTCGCCATTCGGATGGAAGAACTAAAACATCGGCTTCAGAAACAGTGGCAACAGCAGGAGAAAATCGAAGTCATTGATGAAACGGAGGAAACATGAGCATTCAAGACGAGATTGCAATTGCCAACGAACGACTGTGGGAAAGAATGGTGAAAGAGGGGTGCGGTTACACGATTCCGTGGCTGGAGATGGATCGCGTTCTCCTGCGCCAGTACGCGACCGGTCAACTGGAGACTGTACCTGATTCGTTGATCGAGATTTATCCCCCAAGCATACTTGTTGACGTCGAGGGCCTGGAGGTCCTCTGCCTCGCGTCCGGCGGCGGTCAGCAGTCAGCCGCGTTTGGCCTCCTTGGTGCCCGGGTGACAGTCGTGGACCTTACCGAGGGACAGCTTGACGGGGACCGGAAAGCGGCAGAGCACTACGGATACGAAGTCACCACTCTCAAGGGCGACATGCGCGATCTTTCCTGCTTTCACGATGGGGCTTTCGATTTGGTATATCAAGGCACCTCCATCGGTTATATCCCAGATGTTCGAGAGGTATACGCCGAGGTCGCGAGGGTATTAAGAACCGGCGGGGTGTACCGAGTGGACTTCTATCAACCGGGGGTGTTCAGCACGCAATGGAATGGCGAGGCATATTGTATCACCAGACCTTATGCTGAGAACATCCATCGGCGGGAGGACGGTGCGATTGAATTTCGTCATTATCTGAGTGACATCTTCAATGGGCTTCTCGATATGGGCTTCTCCATCGAACGGGTTCACGAGGAGCCACATTACCAACGGCAAGCCCCCCAGGCGCAACCCGGAAGCTGGACCCATCAGCAGATATATGTGTCGGCAGGCTTCGCCATTGTGGCCAAGAAGGGGTAGAACGTGCGGCTCGCTCGTTCCTGACATCCGTTACCAGTCAAAACTGATTTCACAGCGTACTAGAAAGGACAAAGAAATGAACACGCAACTATGGATTCCAGAAGATGAAGGTGCCGATTTCTGGCAAAAAAGTATTTCACGACGCGGATTTCTCAAATTTGGAATGGGTGGCTTTTTGGGGCTGATCGCCATGCAGCACCTCCAAATGTCAGCTTTCGCCCAGATAGATGACATTGTGCCACGCGCAAAGCACTGCATCGTTCTGTTCATGAATGGGGGCCCCAGCCATGTGGATACCTTTGACCCGAAACCGGGGACGCTTAACGGCGGCCCCTTCAAAGCCATCCCGACGCGGGCGAAGGGGATTCAGTTCTCTGAACACCTGCCCTTGTTGGCGGAACAAGCCCATCACCTGTCGATTATTCGATCGATGGTTTCCCGTGAAGGGAATCATGAAAGGGCGCGCTATCTTCTCCACACGGGCTATGCCCCAACGGGGTCCGTCAAGCACCCGACCTTGGGCTCGATTGCATCGTACTATTTGAGCGATGAAACGTTTGATCTGCCCAACTGTGTCAACATCAACTCGCCGACCTTCTCAAGCGGTTTCCTCAAAGCAGAACACGATCCGTTTGTGGTCAATGATCCGATGAAACCGATTGAAGACCTCAAATATCCACAGCAGATGGATGCGCGGCGATTTCGTCAACGCCTCCAAATGTTAAGCGACCTGGAAGACGATTTCCTCAAGAAGCGGACGAACCGAAGCACAGAGGCACATGAGGCGATTTACAAAAAGGCGGATAAGCTGATCAATTCGCCGCATGCGAAGGCGTTTGATCTCTCTGACGAACCGATGGCTTTGCGGGAAGCATACGGCATGAACCGATTCGGGGGTGGGTGCTTGATGGCACGTCGGCTGGTCGAGGCAGGGGTGAAATTCGTTGAAATCTCCCTCGATGGCTGGGATACGCATCAAAACAACTTCGAGCAGGTGAAAAACCTTCTCAAAACGGTCGATCCCGCTTTCTCGACGTTGGTAAAGGACCTTGCAGAGCGGGGACTGCTGGACAAAACGCTGGTCCTCTGGCTCGGCGAGTTTGGGCGAACACCCCAAATTAACAACAATGATGGACGCGATCATTTTCCCAATGGCTGGTCAGCCGTTCTTGCGGGCGGAGGTATCCGCGGGGGACAAGTCATCGGCGCTACCACTGAAGATGGCGCAGGCGTCGTGGAGCACCCCGTTTCCGTCCCAGACCTCTTTGCATCGCTCTGCTTTGCGCTTGGAATCGATTACAATCGCCAGAACTATTCCAGAGCGGGACGCCCCATCCGGGTCGTCGAAAATGGAAGTGTTATCAAAGAACTGTTCGCCTGAAACGGAGGAGAACTTTGCAAATGAGCAAATCTGCAAATTTGCAAATGAGACTTCTTAAAAATGAAACTGTACTTTGTTCGACATGGCGAGAGTGAAGCGAACCTGCTGCATGAATTCTCTAATCGCGGGCTCAAACATGGCCTGACTGATAAAGGAAGGCAGCAGGCCGTAACGCTTGCACAAAGGCTCAAGGGAACGCCCCCGGTAAAACTATTCTCCAGCCCGTTGCTTCGAGCCATTCAAACAGCGGAGATTCTATCCTATGAGTTGGGACTGCCGTATGAGATTGCCGATGCCCTTCGTGAATACGATTGCGGCATCCTGGAAGGAAAGTCGGATACGGCGAGTTGGGATATTTACAATACAGTGCTGAACGACTGGATGCAACGGGGGCAATGGGAGAAGCGTATTGAACAGGGGGAGAGTTTCCTAGATATGAAAGCGCGCTTTGTTCCGTTTATTGACCACCTCATCGCGGAGTATCGACATTCCCCAGATGGTATCCTCCTGGTAGGGCACGGTGGGCTTTACCGATGTATGTTGCCACTCGTGCTTGTCAACGTTGATTTTCGCTTTGTGTTAGAGCACTCAATCAGCAATACAGGTTGTATCATTGCTGAACCGGGAACGGAGGGGTTAGTTTGTTTGGCGTGGTGTGAGACGGCAATACACTTGTCGTCATAGCGTGTTCCTCGCATATTACAGCATCAATTGACAACATCATATCCATCTTCGACTTTCTGTAAATCTTGTATCGGTCAAACCTCAAAAACCTGCGTTTCTACAGTTCCATCGGGTACTTCAATCCCCATTGCGCTCGAATCTGATCGAGGGTTTGCATCACGCGAAGTGTCTCGGCGAGGGGTATGACATCGCTTTCCAGTTTCCCCTCTCTCAGGCACCGCATCACCTCCGAAGCCTCGTAATTATATCCGTTGCCAACGAACGGGAACTGTAAAACTTCCGGCGAACTCCTCGCCACATTCAACGTCATTTCCCTGGGAACCCACCACGGCGAGTGAATCCGAATCGATCCCTCCGTTCCCAGGATGGTCGCTTCCTGCGGCGTGCTGGTACGCACCGCCGTATACAGAATGGACAACTGACCGCCCGGATGCCCCAGGATAATTCCCGCCTGCTCATCGACCCCGGTTTCTCCCAGATGTGCTACGGAGGCAATAGACGTCGGCGTCCCAAAAATCATGGAGTCAAGCGATACGGTATAAACACCGACATCTAAAAGCGCGCCGCCGCCCAACGCTGGATTGAAAAGGCGTGCCTCTGGATTGAGACCGGCGCGAAACCCAAAGTCAGCGGCGAGTATCTGAACTTCACCGATCACCCGTTCCGACAACATGTTGCGCAGTTCGACCATCAGCGGCAGGTAGCGCGTCCACATCGCCTCCATCAGGAACAAGCCGCGATCCCTGGCGCAATCAATCATACTTTTGGCTTCAGTCGCGTTGATTGCAAACGGTTTCTCGCACAACACGGCTTTACCGGCTTCGAGGCAGAGCCAGGCGTTTTCACAGTGAAGCGCGTGTGGCGTTGCGATGTAGATGACGTCCACCTCCGGGTCATCGGCGAGCGACGCATAGCTGGCATGACGATGCGGAATATCAAATGCCGAGGCAAACTGATCGGCTTTCTCCTGGCTGCGTGAACCGACAGCCCTTAACTCAGCATCTTCCAAAACGCTCAGACCGGTGGCAAACTTGCGTGCAATCGAACCGGTGCCAAGGATGCCCCAGCGAATTTTCTCTGTCATATATTTTTTATTTCCTTCTTCGTGTGTGATGCCTTATGGTAGCACATTCAAAAAAAAGGTACAAGCGAAATGTGACAATTTCTTTACAGTCAACGGCGATAGGCTTTGCAATGGTAGCTGTGAATTCATTCTTTTTGCCACTGCTCGGGGCCAAAAGGTATGACTATTACACGTCGGCGGAAATAATGCCCCCCCTCGGTCCCCCCGTGGACGAGGGGAGGATCTCTGCTCTCCCTCCCCGCCGTGGGAGAGGACCGGGGTGAGGGGCATCGTCAAACGGCTTGCTCATTTGCTCCTATGCTTGATTTCAAATTTCTAGTCCTGATGTTTCTTCTTGACAGTTTCCGCCACCTGTGCTATCCTAAAATCAGGAAAATGGAATGAGAAAAGGAGGGCATATATGCCTATCGTAAGGGTATTGGAACACGGTCAAGTGACTCTCCCTAAGCAATTTAGGGACGTTTTGGGGCTTCAGAAAGGCGATTTGGCAGAGGCTGAACTGGAAGGGGAACGGATTGTGATTACTCCGAAAAAACAGGTGGAGGATAAAGCGTGGGAAGAGTTATTGGCGGTTATGGATAGGGTCCATAACATGAACAAAGGGGTCAGCGAGGAACAAGTGATCCAAGATGTACTCCAAGCAATCGCCGAACTCCGTGAGGAAGAATATGCCCAACAAAAGAAAGCCTAAAGTCGTCTTGGATAGTGTTGTTTTGGTGAGTGCATTTCTCACTGAAGGTTTAACGGCAGAACTCCTTACCCAGTGCAAGGAAAGAGCAAATCTTTACACGGCAGAAGAAATTTTACAAGAAATCCGCCGTGTTTTTTTAGAGAAAGACCATATCAGGAGTCATTATAAATATCCCGATATGGACGTCGAGATTTTTGTGAATAGCCTTCGGGAGAAATCCACAATCGTGGGACCATTGCCTGATCTTCGCGTGATTGAACGCGACCCGAAAGATGATATGGTGATTGCCTGTACTGTCGTTGCTCAAGCGGACTACGTTGTGAGCCGCGACCGTGACCTGTTGGATTTAGGGGAATATCAAGGCATCCAGATTGTGACGCCAGAGGCGTTCATTCAATATGTGCGCGACAAGGCATGAACACGACACCGCAGACAGACAAGACATCTCGGCATGTTTCAAATTTCCGCAAAAATGTGCTGACACGGTTTCGTAAAACGTGAAACGTGAAACGTGAAAAGAATTACGCTTCACGTTTTACGTTTTACGGGTTCTCGAAGTGTCAACTGTTTTCTGAAACATGACGTGACAAGGAGGCAACACGATGTCGATCTCTGCGGGCTGGAAGTTTCGGAGCAGGTTCGCTTTCATGGCACCAGTCTGACACCGCTTTTCAGGGGAGAAACGGCACGGTGGCCCGAGCGCGTCATCGTGACCGATTCTCAACGTGTCGAACACCCGATTAAATGGAAGCAGAGCGCAACCATGACGCAACGTTGGCGGCTGATTAACGGCGTGGAACTTTACGATATTCTCGCTGCCCCGGAACAACGGCACGACATTGCCACAGCGCACCCCGATGTCGTCGCGGAACTCCGCAAGCATTATGAAGCGTGGTGGGAGCTCGTGTCGCCACGTTTCGATGAGGAGTGCCCCATCGTGCTCGGCACGGAGAATGAAAAAATCGCGGTGTTGACCAGCCACGACTGGCACGGTGAAGCACACGCCCCGATCTGTGATCGGGGGACAGATTCGGCAGGGGTTGGAATGTAATGGATACTGGGCGATCGAGATTGCCGAGGCGGGTGAGTACGCCTTTGAACTGCGCCGCTGGCCGAAAGCGGAGGATAAACCGATGACCGCCGGCATCCCCGGCGAAACAATCGATTGGTATCATGGGGGGCGAGCCCTCAACCTAAAAATCGCTCAGATTCGAGTCGGAGAGCAAGAAGCAACACAGCCCATCCCTCCCGATGCAAAGAGCGTCACCTTTACGTTTCGCCTCAAGTCGGGCCAAATGCGTCTCCAAACCTTTCTGACCGATAACGAAGGCGTTTCGATCGGCGCGTACTATGTTTATGTCAGACGGGTGGTTTGAAATGAAGCAGAAACTGGCAGGGGTAGTGGTTCATTTCATAAGATTACACCTGTACGCAGGAAGATTCTTCTCCTCTGTAGGCAAAAAGTATGCCAGATATATCAAATTTCTGACTCATAGGGGTTGCTCAATGTCGGTAATCCGTTAGCATTTTATCCGTTAGCTAAAAGTAAAAGGAATTAATTATAACTTACTTAAAACATCCGTGCCAGTCGTAAGGTGAGGCTGATATTATGCCGTTCACGTAAGGCGCGGGCGACCTCAATCTTGAGCGTGTCAGCAGTTGATACGCCGCCGTTGAAAGCTAACCCCATACCGATCGAAGTATTCAAGCGCTCCAACGTGACCTTTTCATCGTCATACCATGTATAACCGGTGTCGAGGAAAAGGGTTGCCGTTAATCGGGTTTTATCGGGCTGTATCGCCGGGCCGAAATGAAATCGGTATTCCATATTGAAAAGGAGCATATTGTCACCGACGAACGCTTTGAAGTCGTAACCGCGCAGGGAGCCGCCGCCGCCCAGATAGAATAGCCGTTGTCGTGGAAGCGGCGTATCGGAGAATCCCCCCCTCAAGCGGAAGTCCAGTCCATGTCGGCTCGATAGGCGGTTATAACGCACAACCTCAAAACGGTAGCGGGTAAAATCGAAGTCCCCCTTCAGCCCCGCTTCGCTGCCCGCATACTCGACGGAAAAGTAGCCGCGCCAACCATCTGTGGTGAGGTGATTGGGCGTGGGAAAGGATCGAAAATTCCGCTTTTGGTATGATTTCCCATCCCGGCTATCGAAATGATAAGTGAGCGCAAAAGTGCGTAAACGCCCTTCGTTAATCCGCAGATTGCTCCGTTTGGGGTCGTTTTTATTGAACAAACTCCAATCGGTTGACTTGAATAAATTTTCATGGTCGTCATTTGTAAACTCCAGCGTTATGCCTGTTGATGGGGTTAATCTCTGCTCTACCCACGCCTGATACCCTTCCCGTTGATAGTAATCCAGGAAGGCGTTACCCAAGAGCGCGGCGGCGAGGAATTCTTCACTTGCGGACAATCCAGAGTCATCGGTGGTGTCTGTCCGCTTGTAAAGGCTTCCGCCAATGCTCAGTTGATGGCGTTCAAACCAGGCATTTTCCGCCCCCACCTGATAATTCCAGATTTTGCTTGAGAGCCCAATACTGAAAGCCCCGAACGTCCGCGCACCGGATTGCAGGGTCGAAACCTCGCCGCTTCCCCCTAAAATCAACCCGTGAACGCGGTTAAAGTCGATCAGCGGCTGTGGCTCTACGTTGAATGGTGAGCGTTCTTCGATCTCAATTGCAAGCACGCGCCTGTCCCCTTCCCACTTCGCTCCCCATTTTTTAATCTCCTTGAAATAGGGTTTCGAGCGCAGTTTCGCACGCATCTGTTGAATATGCAATTCTCCCAGGGCGTGATAATAAACGTCCCCCGGTTTGAAGTCGAGCGCCTTGATCAATGTTGCGTCCCGAATACGATGATTCCCTGAAAAACGGATTTCATCCAGATGCCCTTCGTCGATGTCAATTCGCAATTTGAACGGAGCGGGATTGTTTTCAACAAACTGGTAGTCGGCCCTCGCTAAATCATAGCCGTGATTTTTATAAAGTGTTGCGATGAGTTGCATCTTCGTCGCTAGTTCCTCAAGGGCGATGCGTCCGGGCTTCAGTCCAAAAGATTCGCGCAGGACATCAGCACAGAATCGCTCGTTCCCGCGCAACTCAAGGGTTTCCGCGATACGCGTTGGTAACTCAACGACATGAATACGCACAATCACCTTAAAAGGGGGAGAAATGCCGCTCTGCTCTGGCTCCTGGCTAGAGACGAACGGTTTATCGTCTTCTTCCGTCTGTTTCTCTGTGGACGCGGGAATGCCTACATTGGCTGTTTCTAAGCGCACGTCACGAAACCAACTGTGGTCTTCAAGCGCATCGTTGAGCCACGACAGGTCATGGCCGGAGATGATGTCACTGCGCTGGAAGGGAAGCAGTTGAAGAATTTCCGGCGTTGGAATTTCAGCGTTTCCATCGACTTCTATTCCGGCAATCTCAAGCCGCTCCTCCAACTCAGGGACAGATGTCAAACTTTCCCCTATCTGTGCATCGGAGGCCTCCGAATCGACAAGGTGCAAGATGCCCATCTGTTCCCTCCAGACTTCCGAAGTCTTTGAGGTTTCGACAAGCTCAACCCGACGGACTTCGGAAGTCTCCTTTTGCTCTGAATCGTCGAGAGGCGACCAGTAGCTAGACTCATGGGTGCGTTGCACTGTGCGGCGCAGATTAAACAACCACCGGGAGGGTGAGGCTCCTGCCGAACCAGAGGCACCCGACGAACTGTGGGAGGGTGAGGCTCCTGCCGAACCAGAGGCACCCGACGAACTGTGGGAGGGTGAGGCTCCTGCCGAACCAGAGGCACCCGACGAAACACGAGCGGCATCCGGTTCAAGCGCATCACGCGGGATGGCAACCTCTACACTCCAAAAAATCGGCGTTATTTGTGTTTTGACACGGGCATGGGAATTCCATTTCACCTCACCCCCTAACCCTTCCGCTGCCAAGTGTGATGGCACATCCCCATCCCGGGCTGGGTTATCCGCTTCGACGCGCTGGTCAAAAACCGCTCCAATTGGATTGATGATGAGGTGGTAGTATACTGGGGTTTCAGGGCTAGGCTGGATGAGAATCTCCAAATTGTCATCCAGCCAGACTGCTGAATCCCACTCCGTTTGTGAGATTTGAATCTGCCTCATCTGTGAATCGTAAGCTTTGAGACCGATGTAGAGATACTTTTCATCCCACATCAGGAATCCTTGAGTCGGTTCATCAGGCGGGTCAATTCCGTTTTCCTTATAAAAGGATTGTAACGGAACCGCTTTTGACCAGGCCTTCTCGAACAGGTCACCATCAATGACAGGCGGTTGGATGGCTTGGGGGACATCAACCGTTGGAGGCGGAATGGCCTCCTCTTCGCTGGTGTCACCGGTCTCTACTTTATCCTCACCGGATGGTGACGCCGCGGGGAGGCGGAGGATGGCAATTCGATCGCTCGCATAGAGCCGAATTAACGGACCGCCCCCATTCATCCAGCCATGGATGACATCCCCAACAAAGGCTTTTTCGATCTCCACGGGCAATTCAATCGTAATCGCACGCACCTCTGCCTTTTCGGTCTTGAGCTCTACCTCTGCCGGAAAATTGTCCGGCAGGCGCAACGTAATCCCTCCACCCACTGCCGTGAGATTCATCGCTGCCGCAACCTCGTCTAAGACCACCAGATCAATTGCGCCCGACTCCGTTTCAAAGGTGTTATCCCTACCGGTCAGGAGGATTTGCCCATAGATGCGCCCTTCCTTCACCTTGACCTGATATTCCCCCATAGTTTCACTCAACTGGACATTCCCGATATTTGCTGTCAGGTTTATATCGCCACGGATGTGTTTGACGCGGATATCCCCCTTCTCGATTTTAATTTTGAGCGCGATATCAGGAGGTGTTTCGATGAAGCAGTCCATACGAATGAGCGTTGCCGAGGCGTCGGTTGCTTCTGGGAGTTGAGGCTTCAATCGCAGCATATCGTCCGCCTGAGTGATTGCAAACGTAACAGCGTCAAGGTACATCTTTGCCGCCGTTGCATCGACCCCACCCCCACTCTTTTCAAGCTTGATTCGGATGTCCGCTCTATCCATCGCGCTGACTTCAACATTGCCAGCGAAAGGCAGCTCTAATTCCATTCCATAAACATGATCATAACTGACGTTTTGTTCGGAGGTTGCGTTTGCACTCGCACGATACTGCGGGTTGGCTGCTTCGCTGGGTTCGAGGGTCGGTTTTGTTTCCGCACCCGCTATCGGTGCATAGACGAAGATATGAATGATACAATACAGTAGGCAGAGGGGCAGACTGAGAGTGTGTTTTGATAGGGTATTCATTCGGGGTTTCACCTCAAAAATCAGACGATGGGAGGGGCAAACTCTGGGTTCGCCCATTGTAAGGCATTATAGCATGAGGAGAGCAGTTTGTCAAAATGTTAACTAATTTTGAAAAATAAACTTGCGCTTGTAGTGGCGACTTCAGTCGCTTTCCGGCAATCAGGCAAACGACTGAAGTCGTCACTACAAATGTAAACTTTAATCTTCAAAATTAGTTAATGTTGGAGGTGTTTGATGTGGCTGTGGATACGCCGTAATTCATTCAAATTGCGTTTACAGGTGCTTGGGGAGGATGGTATACTATCATTCCCTTGATTCTGACTTTTGACAGTCAGTGTTTGAAAAGTTGGGTTATAAACCAGTAAGGAGACAATAATTATGAAATTACTGACCACTGAAGAAGTGGCGGAACGCTTGCATTTGCATCGGAAAACAGTAGAAACCTACCTTCGCGCCGGATACATTAAAGCATTAAAAGTTGGCAGAAATTGGCGTGTGCCGGAGGTAGAATTGGAGTCCTTCGTCACGCAAAAGATGGGGGCAACTCAATTAACTCAAGAAGAACGCGGGCCCTTCTCCGTTTTAACCCATACCAAATTAGCAGAGGTGTGGAATCATCCCGATGAGGTGGATTATCCGCTATGAATTGGCATGTTTCGGAAAACTGTTGACACCTCATTGATACACGATTCAAGATTCAAGGTGCAGTTGAATCCCTTCGTTACACTCAGGGCAAGCTCTGAATCCTGAATCCTGAATCTTGAATTCTGAATCCAAAGTGTCAACACATTTTTTCAGAAATTTGAAACATGCCTAACTTTTAACCTTTTTTCAGAGGAGCTCTTTATCATGAAAACGTGTTTTGTTCTAATGACGATTTTGTTCGCCTGGGCGCTCTCATCTGTATGGGCCGCTGATGTCGGAGATGAAGCCCAGATTCAAGCGATAAACAGGTTAGAAAAGGTATCCCAAACCCCAGTCAAACTGGTATTTGATGAACGGACGGGGATACCCCGCTTTATGAACCTGCGCGTTCCCGTTGCCGCAGGTTTGGGAGCTGAGGCAGCCGCCTATCAGTTTTTGGAAGAATATAAAGCCATCTTTAAGATGGAGTCACCGGCAGCGGAGTTATCGGTGAAAGAGATCAAAAGGGACCGGCTGGGTATGACCCATCTTAAAATGCGGCAAAGCGTCGCGGGGGTTCCCGTGTTCGGTCGCGAATTGATTGTCCACATCGATCAAAATCGCAACATTTATGCGATTAACGGTGAGTTTGCACCCCGTATCAATATTGAAACAACCCCTGCCATTGGCCCAGAAAATGCCATTCAAGCGGCGATAGCTGATGTGGGACCTGCTGTTTACCGGTGGGATACGATGTTTGAGGAGATGTTGCCTGCCGGTCAAAGCTGGCGTCCGACGGCGGAACTGATGGTCTATGAACATCAAGGTCAATTTCGGTTGGTTTATCGGACGATGATTGCGATTGAAGAGCCAGAACCTGCCAACTGGGTCTATTTTATTGATGCCAGAACGGGGGCGGTTTTATATCGTTACAATGACTTACAACATGCAGATGCTGTTGGAACTGGTCATAGCCTCTATCGTGGAGCGGTCAACATCAATACCAACCAGACGAGTCGAAGTTATGAGATGAAGGATAATCCACAAAACCTGTGGACATACAATGCTCGAAATAAGACACGCCTTCCGGGTCTGTTATTCAAGGATGCCGATAACACCTGGGGAGATGGAACAAAATCTGACCCACAGAGCGCTGCGGTTGATGCCCATTTTGGGGCTGCCGCCACACACGGTTATTATTTGAACACGCACGGCAGAAATAGCTTTGACGATGCCGGTGCAAGGATTACATCGACAGTCCATTATCGAAATAATTATGTAAACGCCTTTTGGAATGGTCAGCAGGTTGTCTATGGTGATGGAGACGGAGTCACAGCCGATCCGCTGGTTGACCTTGATGTCGTCAGTCACGAGATTACTCACGGAGTGACCGAACATACAGCGGGTTTAATCTATCAGGACCAATCCGGCGCGCTCAATGAATCCGTGTCTGACGTTTTTGCCATGATGGTCGATACGGATGATTTCACAATCGGTGAAGACAGTTGGACGCCCGGAGTCCCCGGCGATGCGTTGCGCTACATGGATGATCCGACCGAGGGGGGGCAACCCAACCACATGGAAGATTTTTTGGTTACCGACGACGATAATGGCGGCGTCCATACCAACAGCGGCATCCCCAACTTTGCCGCCTATTTAGCGACCGCCGGTGGAACGGGTAAACTCGGTGATGTTGTCACCGGCATTGGCCGAAATAAGATCGAAGGTATCTGGTATCGCGCTTTATCGGTTTATATGACGCCCTCCACTGATTTTGTGGCGGCAAGGCTCACCACCGCTCAAGCCGCGGCAGATCTTTACGGTGGAGGCTCTCCCGAAGTTGGGACCATCGAAGATGCCTGGACGGCTGTGGGGGTAGGCGGCTGGCCCTCTGGCCCGGCGGTCAATGTCCCGATTTCCACGGCGGCGAATGACCAAGTAAGGCCCCAACTGACCAGCGACGGGGCAGGCGGGGCGATTATCACATGGCAGGACTATCGCAGTGGCAACGCTGACATCTATGCCCAGCGGGTGGATGCCAACGGCGTCGCGCTGTGGGCAATCAACGACGTCCCCATTTGCACGGCGGCAAATGACCAATATAGTCCCCAACTGACCAGCGACGGGGCAGGCGGTGCGATTATCACATGGCAGGACTATCGCAGTGGCAACTGGGACATCTATGCCCAGCGGGTGGATGCCAACGGCATCGCGCTGTGGGCAATCAACGGCGTCCCCATTTGCACGGCGGCGAATGACCAATATAGTCCCCAACTGACCAGCGACGGGGCAGGCGGTGCGATCATCACTTGGGCAGACTTGCGCAGTGGCAACGCTGACATCTATGCCCAGCGGGTCAATGCAAGCGGCGTTGTGCTGTGGGCAATCGATGGCGTCCCCATTCCCACAGCGGTAAGTTACCAAGAGACTCCTCAACTGGTCAGCGATGGGGCAGGGGGGGCAATCATCACATGGCATGACAACTTTGACATCTACGCCCAGCGGGTCAATGCAAGCGGCGTTGTGCTGTGGACAACCAATGGTGTGCCCATTTCCACAGCGGCGAATGACCAAAATAGTCTCCAACTGACCAGCGATGGGGCAGGGGGGGCGATTATCACTTGGGCGGACTTGCGCAGTGGCAACGTTGACATCTATGCTCAACGGGTGAGCGCCAACGGCGTCGCGCTGTGGGCTACCAACGGCGTCCCCATTTGCACGGCGGCAAATTACAAAGCTAGTCCCCAACTGACCAGCGACGGGGCAGGCGGTGCGATTATCACATGGCAAGACCAGCGCAGTGGCAATGACATCTATGCCCAGCGGGTGGATGCCAACGGCATCGCGCTGTGGGCAATCAACGGCGTCCCCATTTGCACGGCGGCGAATGACCAATATAGTCCCCAACTGACCAGCGATGGGGCAGGCGGCGCTATCATCACATGGTACGACTATCGCAGTGGCACTCACTCTGACATCTATGCCCAGCGGGTCAATGTAAGCGGCACCGTGCTTTGGATAACTGATGGCGTCCCGATTTGCACGGCGGCAGATTACCAATGGGATCCCCAACTGGTCAGCGATGGAGCAGGCGGCGCTATTATCACGTGGCAGGACCATCGCAGTGATCCTAGCTATGACATCTATGCCCAGAATGTCCAGGAAGACGGCAGTTTGGGCGGCATTTCTGGGGATGGTTTTTCTCCTTTAGCGGCGGCCCCCATCCGTCCTACGGTTCAAGTCACTCCACAACCGCTCAAAGCCCAATCGCAACCCATACCCCTCGTCACTCGCGCCTTCCAGAACTATCCCAATCCCTTCAACCCCGAAACCTGGCTTCCGTATCAGCTCGCCAAGGCCGCCCAGGTCATCATTCATATTTACGATGTCCAAGGGCGTCTTGTCCGAACCTTAGATCTCGGCGAGCAACCTCCGGGGGTTTATCTGGAGAAATCCCGCGCCGCTTACTGGGATGGTCGCAACTATCTGGGGGAGGTCGTGCCTGGCGGCATCTATTTCTACACCCTCCAGGCGGGAGCGTTTCAAGCCACCCGCAAGCTGGTTATCTTGAAATAGTCCCTCATGACGGGGTTTATTCGCACAAATCACCAGTTGTACAGACAAGATGCCGCGGTAGAAACCTGAGATTTCGCGTTTCTACCGCGGCATTTCTTTTTTTTCGGTCTTTCCTCCTTCACCTTTCCTTGCCTCTCCCTTTCTCTTCGCACTTGACACTTTCCCCTATAATACTCTATACTACTGTGCACGTTGAGAAAATACACGAAAAGGGTGGATGAAAATGAGCGTAATGACGATGCAATTATCGCAGGTACAGGACCAAATCGTAGAAATACTCAAAGCAGTGGAAAAGCAGGATAATTTGTACATCTTCACAGATGGTGATACGCCGCTGGCTTTGTTGGTCAATGCAGAAACCTACCAAGATCAAAAACGTCAAGCGGAACGCGCGTCGATGCGCGAAAGCTATCTACGCAAACGGATTGAAGAAGGTACGACCAACGCAGACCTTCAGAAGCTACTCAAGGAAATGGATCGGATTGAGAAGGCTTACACAACGAATCCAGAGCAGGCTTGCAAGAGTACCCATCAGTTAGGACTGCAAAAGCGGGAAGCGTGGTGTAAACAGCACGGACTTCCAAACCATCCGGGCGAAGATCTCGACATCTCAGATTTGATTATTGAGGCAGTTAAAAAGATTCGTAACGAGTTATTAGAATAGTGCTCGCGAGGGCGAGAAACCGAGTTTTTCAGAAAAACTCGGTTTCTGATTTCTGTTGCATTACGACATCTTGGCGCACGAATCCTATCGATTATAACTGATATTATCCCTGAACGATAACCATTCTTACACATTCACGGAGAGGAAAATATGTCCAATCAGAATCTCACCGAATACCGTTTTTCATTTGGTCCATGGAATATCCACGAAGGGGCGGACCCATTCGGTCCGCCGGTCCGTGATTCGTTTACATTCGATGAAAAGGTTAAGTTCTACCGCGCGCTCGGTTTTGTCGGCATCCAGTTTCATGATGATGACATCGTGCCGGACATCAACGACAAAACCCACGCGCAACTCATACAGAGAACCCAAACGGTCAAGCAACTGATCACTGACCACGGGTTGACGGCTGAAATCGTTGCGCCGCGTTTGTGGGAAGACCCACGAACGATCGATGGGGCGTACACGTCCAACAATCCGAGCGAACGCGAATATGCTCTCGAACGCTCCAAACGGTGCATTGACATCGCGAATGAGATCGGGTGTCGAAATATTGTGCTCTGGCTAGCGCGCGAAGGGACGTATATCCGAGAGGCGAAAAATTCTGCGCGAGCGGTGGGCTACCTGCTTGATGCCATCAACACGATGTTAGATTATGACCCACACATCCGCATCCTGATTGAACCCAAGCCGAACGAACCGATGGACCAAGCCTACATCCCAACCATCGGACATGCAATCGGGTTGGCTTATGCGAGTAAAGATCCGGAGCGAGTGGGCGGTTTAATCGAGAGCGCCCATGTCATCCTCGCGGGCCTAGACCCGTCCGACGAAATGGGGTACGCCCTCTACCATAAAAAACTCTGGAGTGTGCACCTGAATGATCAGAACGGGCTCAAGTTTGATGAGGACAAGGCATTCGGGTCCGAAAACCTTCGCCGCGCTTTCAATCAGGTGCGCGTGCTGGAAGAAAATGGCTATGGCAAAAACGGCGAGTTTGTGGGGCTAGATGTCAAAACGATGCGCACACAACCGCGTGAAATTTCAACGAAACACCTATTGCACAGTCGCGAGACCTTCCTCCACCTGCTCGAAAAGGTTCGGACCCTGGAGCGAGCGGTTGAGCAGCAGTTTATCGCCGCGCGTGATTATGAAGGGCTGGATTTTTATATCCTCGAACACTTGCTTGGGAAATAATTCATTTTCAATATTAACGTTTATCTGTTGATGTCGAGTGTCTGGTGAGACAGAGTGGAAGGAAGGGAAGAATGGAAGGAAGGGAAGGAATTTCGCTCATCTTTCCATTCCTTTCCATGAAATGATCGTTTATTTTACGACTTTTTCGGTTACAAGCAAAAGTGAGATCCAGACTTCCGAAGTTTTAACAGACGGGGTGAGCCAAGGCCATGCGAAGCCTCAAAGGAACTGTCTCGAACAGACTTGGTATCAAACTTCGGAAGTCTAAGCTCGTATTTATTTTTGAAAGTCAGTTAGGTCTGTGGGAGCATAGGTTTTTATTTCGTTAGGGAGCAATTCAATGGCTTTGAAAGTTTTAGTGACTGGAGGCACCGGCAGAATTGGGGCGAATGTCGTTAAACAGCTTGCAGAGCGGGGGGCAGATCTCCGGTGTGTTGTCCGCCCCAGTACGGATCGGTTGCATAAGCTGGAGCGGTTCGGTGTAGAAATTGTGAAGGTCGATCTCCGGAATCGAGAGGGCTTATCCGAGACCGTCAAAGGGGTTGACGCCATTATCCATCTCGGCGTCAAGTTGCGTGGGCCAACAAATTGGGAGCACCTCGACATTAACATCGCTCCGACTTTAACGCTGTTGGAAGCGGCACGAACACTGAATCCCAACCTGCAGCGTTTCGTCTACGGTAGCTCCGACGTGCTCTATCCGCATACCGGCTATATGCCAAATCTCATCACGAAAGCAGATATTTTTACTCGACCCACGGGGATGTATGCGGTCTCCAAGATTGCCGGCGAAGCGATTGTCCAGAGTTATCACCGTCAATACGGCATCCCCACGGTTTCTTTGACAATCCCCTACACCTTCTGCGGCCGAGAGTTTCTTGGCGAAAGGGTCGATCAGATCAGCCCACTGATTGAGAGCCATATCAAAGACCTCCAGCGGCGTTCATCCTCACCAGATGGAGCGCGTTGCCTCACGGAATTACGCGATCAGTATGCGAGCGGCGTGCGTTTGGTCGTACCGCTCTGCCCGGAGGGGCCGGCATTCAAGCGTCACCTGGGCGATGTGCGTGATGTCGCCGCGGCGTGTGTTCGTGCGCTACACGCAGAGACAGCGATTGGAGGGGCGTTTATCATCATGAGCCACCCGGTCCGCTTTGATGAAGCAGTGCCACATCTGGCGCAGGTGAGCGGGATGGCGTATGCGGAGGTCAGGTTCCCGTTTGCGGAGTTCTATGAATACGATGTTCAGGACACGATCGATCGGTTAGGGTTTGTCGCGCAGTACGACGGGAAGCGAATGCTAGAAGATGCGTGGCGGCACAAGCAGGGGGAGGACATCGGTGTAGTTGATGTTGGGCCAGATACCGCAACAGATTCGTGAAACGTGAAACGTGAAACGTGAAATGTAATGGTGGAAGGGAAGGTTGGAAGGATGGAAGATTGGAAGAGCCCCCATCCTTCCATGCTTCCATCCTTCCTTTCCTTCCAGACTTTAATACGCAATACACATCACGCCTCACGTTTCACGTTTCACGCTTCACGTCTTCCTACCACGGCATCGTGCGTTTGGTGTATTTGCGCCCGATCTCCGCGGCTTCCTGGCCTCCTGAGCAGACCTTGACACCTTCGTCAATCATTTCGGTCACATTGTCAGGTCGTGCACCGTTCAGAAAGGCGACCTTCGCTGCATCGCATGCCGCCTTGACCCGTGCGCGTGCCTGTGCCATGTCCTGCTCATACGGGGGGTCGTGGGCATCATAATAACCGAACGACATCCCCATATCTCCCGGCCCCCACTCGGCAAAGGCGATGCCGGGAACGCTTGCGCTTGCTTCCGAGTTGGCGAGCGCTCGTCGGTTTTCAATTTTCAGGCCGAGCATGATTTCGCCGTTAGGATTCAGCGGCCAAACATCCGCTCTGCTCAAATATTCCTGAGCGGAGATGCCCCAAATTGATGCGGCATGTCCCTGTCCACCGTTTCCACGACGACCTGAATCAAGCCCGTTTCCAACGCCAATGGTATGGAAAGGGTAGCGTGCCGCTTCAACGAATGCCTTCACAGCGCCGGGGGTTTCGGCGTGGCACAGCAGAATCCCATGGACACCCGTCGCAAGCACCTGCTTGATCATCCAGGCGTTGGCACGCATCACGTTTTCATCGGTCCCATCCGTTGGGAGCGTCGTGACCACCGCTGGCGTGCGATGTCCACTCTTCGTGGGGCCTCCTGCGACAAGACCACGCATAAACTGGTCAAGCGCGGGAATATTAAAAAGCCCATGTTCCATTTCAACAACAATGTAGTCAGCCCATGTTTGAGCGGCTTTGACGCCGCCTTCATAACTGAGCTCCCCGGCACCCGTGTAATAGATTGGCTGTCCCTGTTCGAGTAACTCAATGGCTCGGTTGACTCTCGCCATATTTCACCTCTCAGTAGATTTCGTTCATCAGTTGGGGGAGAGCTTTCTTGGTTCTCCCATACACTTGTGGTCAGTGAACTCAATTGAACTCATCACCATCATCATAATTTCCCGTGAATCCAATGGGTTCGACATCTTTATTGTAGCACATTAACACATCATTTGAAAGCCTTAAATTTTTTACCCCCCCTCACCCCGGCCCTCTCCCACGGCGGGGAGAGGGCCTGTGAGAATGCTGCTCTTGACGTTCTGTGTCGTCTTAACCTCGGTATTCTCATACCAATTTTTCATTGATGTCCGAAACAATTTCTGGTAAACTCACGGTCAACCTTGAAAAGGTTCAAAACCTTTTCAAGGTTCGTACAGTCTCACAAACGGAAGGGACAAGATGGACTACGAATATTTAGATCACACAGGAGATTTGGGCATCCGCGCTTACGGGAAAACGCTGAAGGAATTGTTTACCCATGCCGCGCAGGGGCTCTTTGAAGCTATTGCTGACCTGGACACGGTTGGCTCGACAACACAAATCGAAATTAAAGTATCAGCGGAGTCGCTTGAAGAGTTGATGGTGGCGTGGCTGGATGAGTTGAATTTTCGGCATGAGGTGGATGAGGTTTTTTTTCGGCGGGTTGAGATTCGGGAGCTCTCCGAAGGCCCGTGGAGGCTATCCGCGGCCGCTTACGGCGAGCCGAAGGATTTCACAAAGCATGCAGTCTACACAGAAATTAAAAGTGTGACCTATCATCAGTTGCTTGTCGAGCAAACCCTTGATGACGGCTGGGTTGCCCAGGTGATTTTTGATCTGTAGTAGGGGGAAAGCATTCGTGCGCAAGACCTGTGACGGTCATTTCCACCTACCAGCGAATGCTTCGCCCCTACTTCTTTTTCCTATGCCACCGGAAATCCACTCCCAACCAACGGCTCTCCATCCTTGACCTCAATCGTGGGAACGAGGATATGCCCACCCGATTGAGCCGCGTTATAGCAAACGCCTTGAGCCATAAAGATCATCACAAAGGCTCGCCGCTCCCGATCTGTCGTGTTCTGCGGTGTCGCGTGGAAATTCAGGCAGTGGTGAAACATACACTTTATTTTTTTTTCAACAGAAAAAAAAAAGCGACATGAACAAATTCCCGGCTGAAATGCCCACATCTGAAACGCCAAACGTAATTCTTGTCTCTGGCGCATATTCATGCTATAATGATGCGTTGATTAGACTTTGACCATAAGGAAAAATCATGGCGATTCCGGCGCTTCAAGCGAATGGTTGCTTACCACCTGGGCTTTACCTCGCGTCCCTTGACGAAATTTGGGAAAGATTCGGCAGCACCTCTGAACAACGACGCTTGTTGTTTCAACGCTTGCAAACATTTGTGACACTGGCTCGGCACGTCGGAGCCTTGCGAATGTTTGTCAATGGGAGTTACGTCACGGCAAAAACACATCCAGGAGATGTCGATGTGGTCATCTGGGTGGATGAAGCGAAATTTCGGCAGTTGGTTATACAGGAAGATGAACTGGCGATGAATTTGAGAGAGATGCTCTTAACAAAAGAACCAAAGGAAGCCTTTGCGGTCTTCAACGAAAACAGATGGAATGCCTGGTTGGATTTCTTCTCATTGATAAGGAACCGTCCAGGGGAAAAGAAAGGTCTTGTGGAGGTGCAACTCCGATGATACAAAATGTCACTGAACTTAAAATTTGTAAACAACATCTCCTTAAGTTCCAAATTTGGGAGGAAGAGATTGAGACGGATGCGAATAAAAGTGCGTTTGCCAAAGAGATGGAATTGGCTGGCGTTCGCGGCATGATGGAACAAATTCAAGGTGAGATTCAAAGTTTTGAATGCACCCAAGCACAGATCGAATCCCTCCGAGAGCAGATTCACTACCACCAACGCAAATATTACATCGACGATCAGCCGGAGATTTCCGACGCGGAATTCGATGCGCTGATGGAATCGCTCGAACGTCTTGAATCCGAGTACCCGGAGCTCATCACCCCGGATTCTCCGACACAGCGCGTGGGTGGCGAGGCGGCATTGGGGACGCGGGTTCGTCATCGGGGTCCGATGTTGAGCCTTGATAACACTTACAGCCCCGAAGAGTTGTACGATTTTGATCAGCGCGTGCGAAAGGCGTTGCCGGATGCGACGATTGAATATGTGGCGGAGTTGAAGATCGACGGCTTGGGCGTTGCCCTGCTTTATGAAAATGGACGGTTGGTATACGGTGCGACGCGGGGGGATGGGGAGTATGGCGAGGATGTGACCTCCAATCTCCGCACCATTCGCACAATCCCATTGAGACTGACCCGGATAGAGCCCATGCCGGCGGTTTTGGAAGTCCGCGGCGAGGTCTTCATACCGCGAGACCGGTTGGATGAGATCAACCGCCAGCGGATTGAAAACGGCGAGACGCCTTTCGCAAACGCTCGAAACGCCGCTGCTGGTTCAGTCCGCTTGTTGGATTCGACGATCACAGCCGCTCGCCCATTGGACATTTTTATTTATACATTGAGTTATGCAGAAGGGCTCGCATTGACCTCCCAGACACAATCGCTTGCGATGCTCGCCGCCATGGGGTTTAAGTTGAACCCGCACACAGAAGTTCACCCATCGATCGAAGGGGTCATTGAATATTGTCGTCGCTGGACGGCCCAGCGCGAAAGTATCCCATACGATGTCGATGGGATTGTCGTGAAAGTCAACTCGATTCAACAACAGGATGAGCTTGGAACAACAGCGAAGAGCCCCCGCTGGGCAATCTCCTGCAAATTCCCCGCGCGCCAGGCAACGACGCAGATTCAAGCCATCGACGTGCAAGTGGGCCGAACCGGTGTGCTGACCCCCGTGGCGCGCCTCGCCCCTGTGCAACTGGCGGGCGCGACGATTACGAATGCAACGCTGCACAATGAGCAGGAACTGATTCGCAAGGACATCCGCATCGGGGATACAGTGGTCCTCGAGCGCTCCGGCGATGTCATCCCCAAGATTGTCGCTGTGCTGACAGAAAAGCGTAACGGAACTGAGAGGGTCTTTCGCTTGCCGGATGCGTGTCCTGTGTGCAATACCCCTGTGCAGCGGTCAGTGGAAGAGGCGGCGGTACGTTGCGTCAATCTTGCCTGTCCAGCCCAATTGAAACGCCGAATTGAGCATTTTGCCTCGCGGGGCGCAATGAATATTGACGGGCTTGGCCCTGCGCTCGTTGATCAGCTTGTTGATTCAGGGCTGATTCGTGATGTCGCTGATCTCTACACGCTGAAGAAAGCTGATGTGGTTAGCCTGGAGCGGATGGGGGAGAAATCCGCAGAAAATCTCATCCGTGCAATTGAGGGGTGCAAGGAGGCACCTCCCGCAAAAGTGTTGTTCGGACTTGGGATTCTCCACATTGGCGCGAACATCGCCGAGTTGTTGATAGCGCATTTCGGGTCGATCGATTCCATTGCGACAGCGAGCATAGACGACATCAAGCGTATCTATGGTATCGGCCCGAGCGTCGCGGAGAGTGTCTTTAATTTCTTCCGTCAACCACCCCATCCAGAACTTCTGAGAAGGCTGAAGGCGGCAGGGCTGCAATGGTCAACGGGTGTAACTGAATCCCCAGAAACATCACTCAATTTTTTCACTGGCAAAACCTTTGTATTAACGGGTACACTTTCAACATTGACCCGTTCAGAAGCATCAGAAAAGATTAAGGCGCTCGGCGGCAAAGTCGCTTCCAACGTCAACAAAAAGACAGACTTCTTGATTGCCGGTGACTCCCCCGGTTCTAAATATGATCGCGCCCTCCAGCTTGGAATCCCGATCTGGACACCAGAGGAATTTATTGAGAAGCTCCAAAATAGGAATCAATGAACCCATGGAGAAACCGAGTTTTTGCGAAAAACTCGGTTTCTACCGTACACGGAATGTATAGTTTATTTTCAGGTGGTGCCCCATGAATTATTATGAAAGGAAACAAGGAATGAAACCATGGTTTGCAATCGTCTGCATTGGGGTGAGCTGTTTGCTTTTTGCCTGCGGTAATGCGGCAACAAAGCATAACAAACGGGGAATTGACTACGCTGAACATGACCAGCTTACCAAAGCCGTTGTAGAGTTCAAAGCTGCTATCCGCATTGCCCCAGACTTTGCAGAAGCACACAACAATCTGGGACTTGCCTACATTGAACTAGGTAAACTCGCTGAAGCGATTGCAGCGTACAAAACTGCCATTTGTATCGATCCGAAGGATGCTACAGCGCATGGAGGTCTGGGACTTGCCTATGCTATGCAAGGCCATCTGGATGAATCAATTGTGGAGTTCGGAACTGCTATTCATATCACTCCAAACTACGGTGCTGAAATGTATAATAATCTGGGAGTTGCCTACCGCCAACAAGGCAAACTTGATGACTCCATCGAGAAGAACAAAACCGCTCTCAGTATGCGCCCAAACTATGCAGCAGCGCATTACAACCTTGCCCGTGCATACTCCCTGAAAAATGACAAAGAGTTATCGATAGAATCGCTTCAGAAAGCAATAACACTGAATAAAAGGTTCATTGGGCTGTCCAAAACGATTAGTGATTTTGATAATATCCGAGGGAGTTCAGAGTTTCAACAGCTCGTCTACTCATCTAAAGCGGATTAAGAGCGGTATGTTTCAGAAACCTCCCCCGATTTTTGATCGGGGATTTCGCTTCGCTCAACTTGACACGCTTTGTGGTTGGAAGGATGGAAGGATGGAAGGATGGGTGGAAGGTGGAGGCGAGGGAGCGTGGAAGCGAGGGAGCGTGGAGGCGAGGGAGCGAGTGGGTGTGTCGAATTCGTTCTCCCCTTCCAATCTTCCATTCTTCCTTCCTTCCAGCCTTCCAAAGTGTCAAGTCATTTTTCGGAAAATTTGGAACATGCCCATAATTGGGGGCAATGTAAAAGAAAGGGCGCGTCCTGACCTGTCAATCGGGATGCCGCATATAAAGGTGTGCAATGATTAGAAGTTTTTGTCTGCTGTTAATTCTACTATTGATGGTGACGTTTTTCGCCTGCGAGGAGAAGATTTTCTTAACCCAGCAGGGGGTCGAGGGGATTCAGGTTACGGGCAGCGGGTCCGTCTCTGGCAAGCCGGATGTGGCTTTATTGAATCTAGGCGTTTCAACGGAAAGGGCTTCCGTGACGGAAGCACGAGAGGAGGCGGCGGTTGCCATGCAGAAAGTAATCGATTCGCTAAAGGCCAACGGCGTCGCCGAAAACGACATTCAGACCCAACAATTCAGCATCCAGCCCCAGTTCAACTTTATTGACGGCAAGCAGATTCTCCGGGGATACCTCGTCACCAACATGGCCGCTATCAAAGTGCGAAACCTCGATAAGGTCGGCGAAGCCATCGACGGCGCGGCGGCCGCCGGGGGCGACATCATACAGGTGCAGTCGATCCGGTTCACCATTGATGACCCCACGGAGTTACAAGCCCAGGCTCGCATAAAGGCGATGCAGGACGCCCAGGCGAAGGCTCAGACCTTGGCGCAAGAAGGTGGGGTGATGCTGGGAAAGCCCGTTTCTATCTCCGAGGTGATCGGTTTTTCCACGCCCATCTCCTTCGGGAAAGCGGAGGGGTTATCCGCCACGCCCATTGAAGCGGGTGAGCTTGAGGTCGCGGTGACGGTGACGGTGATTTATTCCATCAAATAATGGGCATGTTTCAAGGTTCTCCCGCAATTTGTGTGAAACGGGTGCATTGTCAATTGACGATTGACAATTGACAATTGAAACATGCCCGGTCTATTGGGGAATCGTGAATCATCGGTGCCAGAAACTTCGATCCAAACTCCGATATTGAATCGCCTCTGAGATATGCTCTGCATCGATCGTCGAACTTTCGGCGAGATCGGCGATGGTCCGGGAAACCTTCAGGACCCGATCATAAGCGCGGGCACTCAGACCGAGTTGCGTAATGGCAACGCGCAGCAACTCCTGTGCTGAGTCTTGAACCTTGCAGAACTCGCGCAGATGACGGGGTTCCATGTTGGCATTGCAGTAAATTTTGCCGTGCTTAAAGCGCTGCTGTTGTATGTGCCGCGCTTTCTGTACCCGTGGACGGATGCTTGATGAGGGCTCACCCGTGAAATTGCTTGCAAGGTCTTTGTATTTGACAGCAGGCACCTCGACTTGAATATCGATTCGGTCCAGCAGAGGCCCCGAAATGCGCGAGATGTAGTTTTGAATCTGCGCTGGCATACATCGACATTCACGGGTCATATCACCGAAAAAGCCGCAGGGACAAGGATTCATTGCGGCAACTAACATAAAGCTGGCGGGATACGTGTAAGACGCAGCGGCTCGGGAGATCGTCACTTGTCTATCCTCTAGCGGTTGACGCATCACCTCCAGCACATTCTTACGGAATTCAGGAAGTTCATCCAGAAAAAGCACACCGTTATGCGAAAGGCTGACTTCCCCAGGGCGCGGATACTTTCCACCTCCGATGAGCCCAGCGTCGGAAATGGTATGATGCGGTGAGCGATACGGGCGTGTCGCAACTAACGGGACATCACTGGCAAGATACCCCATAATGCTATGAATCTTCGTTGTCTCAAGCGCTTCCTCAAGGGTCATATCGGGAAGAATGGTCGGGATGCGCTTGGCAATCATCGTTTTACCCGAGCCGGGTGGGCCAATCATAATCAGATTGTGCCCGCCTGCCGCCGCAACTTCGATTGCCCGTTTGACATGTTCCTGCCCCTTGACATCTGCAAAATCGATCAAATACTTCGCGTGTTGCGCAAATGCTTCCTGAATATCATATTGGAAGGGAGCAATGGAACGCTCACCATTCAAAAACGCGACTGCCTCCTGGAGCGATTCCACAGGGTAAATCTTTAATCCACCGATAATCGCCGCCTCTTTCGCATTCGCTTGGGGAACCATCAAGCCGTTGAGTTGATTCTCTTTTGCCCCCATCGCAATTGGCAAACAACCGTGCACGGGCCGAATGCTTCCATCAAGTGCCAGCTCACCGAGGGTGAGCATCTGTTCCAAGGCACCTGAGCGAATCTGACCTGTCGCTGCCAAAACGCCTAATGCCATTGGCAGATCGAACGCTGACCCCTCTTTCCGCACATCGGCAGGGGCAAGATTCGCTGTAATCCGGCTCGCGGGGAAATAAAAACCCGAGTTTTTAATTGCTGCGATGACCCGATCCTTGCTCTCTTTGACAGCGCTATCGGGGAGACCAACGGTGTTAAATGCTGGCAATCCATCGGAGATGTCAATCTCTACCTGGACGATGTAGGCATCAATCCCCATCACCGCACTGCTTAGAATTCTGGCAAGCATTTTACGTTCTCCATGCTGATTATTTGAATGACTTGAACCTCGCAGGATTACCGACGTTCAATGCGAATGTTTCCACCGCCCCCGCCAC
Organism: uncultured bacterium; assembly: GCA_964577695.1. GTDB lineage: Bacteria > Poribacteria > WGA-4E > WGA-4E > PCPOR2b > CAZOAL01. The sequence continues at coordinate 48,853 of CAZOAL010000007.1, forward strand.
CACGCTGTCGAAATTGTTCGATCATCTGGCGGCGTTCTTCTGGAGAGGCATTGCGAAGGCGGTCTTGCATCTGCTCAAAATTGGGTTGATTTTCCCCTGGACCGGATGGATTCCCAACTTTTCCCTCCCCTCCCTTTTGCTGCGGAGGGGGCCCCTGGGGGGGGCCTCCAGAAGGGCCGCCACTCGAGCCACCGGAGACGTTGAGAAATTGTATGGAATCCGCTTTGAGTGTCAAGACCTTCCCCGATGTATTCAGAGTCACCTGGTTGGGGGCGATTTTTTCAACCGTCGCGTTTCCTACCTTTTCGCCGGGGGACACATAATAGGCTTTGTTAGACCGCCGTTCCATCACGAGCGCTTTCGCACGTCTGCCGTTTGACGCAACCCAGGTTCCAGCGAGAACATAGTCAGGACCGGTGTTCGGTTGGGTCCAACCCAATGGGCGGAAGAGGTTGTTCTCAACAATCACCCGATAGAACCCTTCGTTACTGTCCGATCCGCTGTCACGAGGGGCACCATCTTGACTCCCCGGTCTCCGCTGGGAATCACCTCTGTTCCGACCTCCTCGACGACCCTCTGGCTCTGGAGACGTGCGAAGTGGCTCACGTCCATCCCCATATTCATTGTCTTGTGCATTCGTGCTGTTGCGTTGGAAGATAAAAAGTGACAGAGCCACCCCACAACAGAGCAACACAACACCAAGAATTTTACGTTTGGTTTTCATGATACATCCCTCCATATTGAGGTGATTAGGTATTAGACTGATTTCGGTTTTAGATTTCCCCTCTGCTCCATCAAGGGAAGGAATGGAAGGAAAGGAAGAATGGAAGGAGTGGCTATCCTTCCTTTCCTTCCATCCTTCCATTTCTTCCAGACGAAGATGGGAAATTGCTATCCTAAATCGGTATAACACCTAATACCCTCTTTTGAGTGCGCCCCATGTCATTGCTAGTTTTTCTTTCGGGGACACAGCGAAGATCACTCCCTGTTCCATATCGGATTTAATCTCATCCGCCTTCAAGGCGCGATGATACACAGCAATCTCATCCATGAGACCTTCCATTGGCATCAAACTGGTCTGGGCTTGCCCGACGCGGAACACTTGTGGAACGCTATCCATTTTGCCTTTCTGCGCAAACTCAATATCCAGTTTTCCATCGACATACTGACGCACGGAAGCCCCATCGAAAACGCCCGCAACATGGTGCCATTGTCCCGTCTTGGGCGTGATGGTCTGCTTACCGCGCGTCCCTTGCCACCCACCGAAATGCACCCACGTTTCGATTTTGCCTGCGGTCCACTGCATGGTATATCCACCCTGGTTGGCGGGTGTTCGTCGCCCGAAGAGGTTGGAATCACCTTGCACTGCGATCGGGAAAATCCACCCCTCAAGGGTAATCTCGTCGGTGATGTCTAAGATTTTAACCTCTGGAAATTCGATGTGTGCGTTGGGGCCCTTAAAAGAGACAGCATTCCCAATTTTCCCGTCTTTCGTCCATTCGACACCATTTTTGAGAACCCCTTCGATCTTGTTGCCGCTTTGATCGACCGTCTTATCGCCCTTTCCTTCTTCGAAAGACAAGTAGAGGACGAGCGTCGCATCCCTGTTAATCGCACCTCCGATAGAAGCAAATCCGATGATGAAAACAAGCATCGTGAAATTGAGCCATCGTATCTGTTTAATCGACATTTCTGTTTTCCCTCCTTTAAGTTATTATTCCAATTTTCTTTGGACGTTGTTTTTCCAATTTTGTTGAGTAGATTTAATTCGCCAATGTCACATTCGGGGAACGATCGCCCCGTAGAACGTGTCCGATTCTCGGACGAGCACGGCTCGCTCGTTCGATGGGGAGTTGGAACAAGCGAGCCGCATGTTCTACGATGGGAGCGTCAGTTTAATTTACCCAAGTCATATTAAAATTGGGCATGTTTCAAATGTGTTGACACGGTTGAGTTGATGAACCTCTCTCCGGGATGGAGGGCCAGAAACCGAGTTTTTTAGAAAAACTCGATTTCTATGCCTTCTGGGTTAGCGAGATTTCAAACTCCCCCATGTTGTTGACAATTTGCCGGCTGATTCCACAGCCTTCGGCGTGTAGGTTTCCAGAATATTCTCCATGAATAACCCCGCCATTTTCTTCGTGTTGTCGTCATTGCCGACAATGTGATACTTATCCGGTGCCAGCGACATCATGACGAACTTCCCGCTGCCAAAATTTGCCTCCATGATAGCGGGTTTCCCCGCACTTTCGGCGAAAACATCGAACCCTTTTTGTGTGGCGATCACTTCCCAAACGGTGGGCCAGCCTTGGTGTCCCCACCCCTTAAACTTATCTTCGCCCATTTTGTTGGGGGCGTTGAAGAGGAGATGGTCTGCTTTTTTGATTTTGAAATCAGGACTATCCGGATCGCTACGCACACACGCGAGCCCATCAGGGAGCCAATCGACATTGGCTTCATTCTGATCGGCTTGCGTTGGCTCAATGACAACGCCACCGCGCTTCACAAAATCCTGGATGACCTTTGCATTCTTATCCAGATTTTGATGCAATGTCGCGTTGTTCGTCGTCATGCTCCCAATAAAGAAGAGCCCTTGCTCCTTCAGAGGCAAGTTGCCCTTCTCTAACTCTTGGGTCAGGTCATCATACTTGATGCCAAATTCATCTAACGTTTTGCGCAGTGCATCCGTTTTCGTCCACTCGTCAGCGAAATCGACAACGGCGATATCTGCCGCATTCGCTGTCGTAGAACTTAACGAAATCAGGAAAGCAAGCACCACAAGTGAAAATCGAAAGCGTAACATAAGTGTACCCTCCTTTTGGTAAAATAAATCTATCTCCAAGTGTATCAGAAAATCTCTTTTTCAACAATGCTTTTCTTTACCATACGGACCAGGGCACCACCAGTGTGATGATTTATCGTCAGACAAATAGCCCTTGATGATGCGAAAGAGCCACTCAAGTTGCCACTACTAACCCACTCGTCAAATATTGTGGGGGAGAAAGTCGTATTGAAAAGTTGACACGTCTGTGTAAAAAAAGAGAGTTTAGATTAGTTTGGTATGTTTCAATTTTCTCTGGAAAATACTTTACACTTTGGAAGGATGGAAGAATGGAAGCAAGCACTTCCAATCTTCCATCCTTCCAACCTTCCAATCACAAAAAGGTTTCTGAAACATGCCCTAATGGTGGTATGTTTTTTGCTTTTTATATTTTTAACACAAGTCTAAACAGATTCTCGATAAATCCTTCCCCGAAGCAGACCATGTTTTAGGAAAACACAACCGATGAAAACGTTAAGTTTCCTTGTTATGTGGTTTTTGCTAGGTGTTTCAGCCTCCGTGTCCTGGTCGATTCCAAGTCTACAGTTATATTTCGCTCCAGTGTTCAACCCCGGAGCTTCTTATAACAGCGTTGACGAAAGTTGGGAGACAGACTTAGCTCCGGTCACTTTAACAACCTTCATGCAAGGGTTGAGCACAAACGATACCTTCCGGGTCTTTATTTCCCTTCCTGGGCGTCCGTCGGGGAGTAATCCAAATCCGGTTATCGGTCTCACCGTTACTGACACGGACAGAACCGGGGCCTTTACTTCCCCAGGTGCCTGGGTATTTGGCAATCCAGGGTTGCCGCCTCATGGGATATTTGATGCCTGGTACACCTTCTTTGATTTCACGTATGTGAGTCCCGGCAACGCCTTCACTGTATTCAATGTGGTGGATGCGACCGGATCGGTCGCCGGGTTCCGTGACGATTTCACCATTGACTTCACTGGTCCTGAGAGCAATGCACTGTATCACTTTGACCTGGTCGATGTCAGCAAAGGCACGAATGGGGGGGGCAAGTTCAAGGCATTCGCTCCCTTCTCGCACGATGCCCAAAGAAATCCCATCTCCGGGGACTCCAGTTCCGGGAATTTCACCCCCGAGCCCAGCACCATGGTTCTTCTCTGCACTGGGCTACTCGGCCTGGCTATCGTCAGCAGAAGAAAACGGAATAAAAATGTGCAAGTGAGCAAGTGATACCAATTTGCGTTTCAAAAAGTAAGAGAGTCACCAAACTTCCGAAGTCTTTGAGACTTCGGAAGTTTATCAAGTTACTTTATAGGATGAAACCGATGCGTCAGTCTCCACAGATCAAAAAGCCCGTTACAGTCGAGTGAATGTAACGGGCTTTTTTTGATTTCGTGAAACGTGATGCGTGACATGTTCACGTTTCACGCATCAAGTACGGAAACAGTTGTCGTGCGGTACCAGACAGTTTAGTGAGAGCCCATAATTATATCCAACAACTTAGTAGCTCTTCTTTCGCTTGACCAGAATCACGAGGATGATACCGATGAGGATAGCAGTAATCCACAAGTGGTCACTGACCCAGTTCCAGAAGATATTGAACCCAATCCAGCTTAAAACCTCGATGGCGAGAATGATGCCCGCCTTATTCCATGGGAATTCTGCGTACCGTTCTTGATATTTCGTGGATAGCCACCATGAAAATCCTGCCGTTCCCAGCACGACAACCAGAAAGAGGAAATTGACCAGCCATTGAGCCACGCCTAAAATTGCTTGCATCTCGTGTCATCTCCTTTCCCAACATGCAATTTTTATTATTTCGATGGGGATTTCAATTTGGAATCTTTTGAGTATAACCTTATTGCCACTCTTTTGGACATTTAACGAATGCGCTCCGGGCGGCTGTACACCGTCATACTTTTGCCGCGCATAAACCCAATCAGCGTGATTTGGCTCTCTTGCGCCAATTCGACAGCCAGGCTGGATGCCGCAGAAACCGCCACAATGATTGGAATACGAGCGAACAACGCTTTTTGGACAATCTCGAAACTTGCCCGACCGCTCACCATTAAAATGTGTTCAGCCAGAGGGAACTGTTCAGCCAACAGCGCACTCCCAATCACCTTGTCTACCGCGTTGTGTCTCCCAATGTCCTCCCGTATAATCTGTAGTTCCCCCTGCGTATTAAATAAACCGATGGCATGCAGTCCACCTGTCTGTTCAAAGACGGGTTGCGCGAGTCGAAGCCTGTCGTTGAGTTGGTAGAAAACGTCTTGATCGATCCGGATGTCAGATTCAATTGGCGGCGATTCTCGCTTCACCGATTCGATGGTCATTTTGCCGCACAAGCCGCAACTCGCATTCGCATGGAAATTGCGTTGCCAGCCACTCTGTTCTTCGAGCCGCTGCCCATTGGTGAGGTAAACGTTAATGATATTTTGTAAGTTGGCTTGAGCGCCATCCTCACAATAGGCAATCGCCCCGATGTCATCAGCGGACTGGATGAGCCCCTCCGTGTAAAGAAACCCTGTCGCGAGGTCAAAGTCATGCCCCGGTGTCCGCATCACAACGATCAGGCTCTGCCCATTGACCCGAATTTCGAGCGGTTCTTCGACCACTAAATAGTCCTCAAAAGGTGACGGTTGAAAATTCCGCCAGCGCGTGACCTGTTTGGTAAGCGTTGATTGTGAAGCCATAAGTGAAGAGGAAGGTGTTAGGTGTTAGGTAGACGTTCCCTAATTTCATCCCGATCAACTTTTTTATCTTGATTGTATCACATTCTGCGGCTCTTGTATAGGAAAAATCAACTCCCAATTTTTCGCTATCGTTTTCTTGCGTTGTGCGTCTGTTATGATGAATGGACAACGAAGGAGACAAACCGCATGAACCAGGAAACGCCCAGCGATGTCGTATTGATCAGAGAACACCTGCAAGGGAGTTCGACGGCGATGTTACAACTGTGGATGCGTTACGAAGGTTTAGTCTACGGACTCGCGCATAGTATGGTGTGCAGACGAGATGTGGCAGAAGATATCAGGCAGGAGGTGTTCCTCAAAGTGTATACCGAACTGCCACGGTTGCAAGAGCATACGAAGTTTGCAAGCTGGTTGAAAAGTATCGTCTACAATGCCTGCAATTCCTGGTTTCGGCGTCAAAAGTCTACCACCTCGTTGGAGTTGCTGGCGGATGCAGAACACCCGACGGCCGCATCGATCGAAGCACAGGTGGAACGACGTGAACTCCGCACCCTGCTACGGCAAATGATTGACCGACTGCCCGAGGCGTATCGAACGGTCATCGAACTGCACTACTTTGAGGGGCAACCTGTGGCGCAGATCGCCGAGTTCCTTGAACTCCCTGAGTCCACCGTCAAGTGGCGCATTCACAAGGCGCGGGAGACGCTGCAACGTACAGCCAAAATCAATGGTTATTTGGAATAAGGGGCGGAGAAACCGAGTTTTTTCAAAAAACTCGGTTTCTTATCCTCGAAGGTTGGATGAATGAACAATCGAAAGGAGTAGCACAGATGCAAATGGATTTAGAAATCTTGACAAAGCTATTGCAGAACTTCCATGAGGAACTGAAAACCTGCATGGAGCACGAACAAGACGTAATCGTAGCTGTAGTTGGTGGACCTCCTCAACAGTGCCAAGCCCAGGATCCGATTTTGCTTGGCGATCCGATTGTGGATATGTACAATAACTACTTGGCTCAAGCAAAAGGTGCCTGCGATAACCCCATTATCCAAAGAATGCCTGAAATCGAGAAGTTAGGAGAAGGTGATTATGTTTCCAACGACACTGAGCACAAGGCAATTCCAGATTCTGCCCCTTTTGGGCAGAATATATCGATATTCAAGGGAAATCCAATAGGAAAAAATCCCCGATTTCAGAAGATGCGCGAGGTCGCGTTCGCTACCAAACAGTTGCTGACCGTCTTAGAAAGCGCGATAAAGACGAGCGAGGCCAAAATCCAAAGTGAAATCGTTGGCTTAACGACGCTGCTGGAGAATCTCGGTCAACAGATTGCATATGTCCTGGCAATGGGGGAAGGAGGAGGTCAAGCCGTCCAACCGCTGATAACGGAGTATAATCGCTATCTTGGTCTGGTGTTGGAAGCCGTTGATGATCCGGTCCTCGCAAAGTTGTTTCATCCGCTGGAATCAGATGGGGACGACTCCCACAAAAAACTCTACGAACTCAGGCTTGCCCAATCGGGACTGTTGAGCTACCTGCGAAAGACCCATGAACGGGCTGGATAGATGAATCCTCGGGCATGTTTCAAATTCCCGAAAAAATGTGTTGACACGGAATCGTAATGCGTAATACGTCATGCGTAAGTTTGTCCCTTACGTATTACGCATTACGCATTACGCAACGTGTCATCTGTTTTCCGAAACATGCCCTCTTCTTACGCATTACGTATTACGCAATACCCATCACATATCACGCTTCACGTTTCACGTTTTACGTTCCTGGTATCGCTCCACGTCAGCGGGTTCGATTGTATCTTCGCTCAAGGGCACGTTCAACGTCTCCGCCGCTTCCCGAATCTGTTGATAGATGGTGTCGGGTAGTTCGATGCCTTGTGCCAAACGCTGGACGCGGGAACGGCACTCAAAATCGCCGGGTACCAGCACCTCGTTAAAGCCGGGTGCGGGCGGTGTTGACTTAATACCGTCTAAGAACGCCCGAACGCCTCGTTGATATGCCTTCAACGGTGTGAGGGCGTCAATGTTTATCACTTGCATAAACACACCTCCCATCGACCCACGTTCGACGTCGAAACTCCCGGATAGTCCCCCGAGCAGACAAATCAGCAGTGAGAGGGCATAGCCCTTGTGCCCGCCGAACGGCAGCAGGAATCCATCGTCGTAAAAGTCTGCCGGTTTGACACTTGGGTTGCCGTGCTTATCCAGGATACACCCTGGGGGCAGGTCGGCCCCCTTGCTTCGGGCAACCTGGATTTTACCTTCGGCAATTACGCTTGTGGCAAAATCGATGATGAGGGGCGCGTCGTCTCCCGTTGGAACGCCGACGGCAATCGGGTTTGTCCCTAACGCGCCGCCTACGCCGCCAAAAGGTACAGTCCTACCGCTGTTCCTGCCACCGCTGCCCGTGGTGATGAGGCCGATACACCCCGCACGCGCCGCAGCCTCCGCATACTCCCCAAGCCGCCCGATATGTCCGGCGCGGATGAGGTTCGTACAGCAGACATCTGTCTCCTTTGCCTTCTCAATGGTCCACTCCATGGACTGCCGGGCAATATAGTGTCCAAAACCGTGCATCCCGTTCAAAAGTAGCGTGTTGTCGGTTTCCTTGAGCGTCTCTGCCTCGGCATCGGGGTGGAGGCTGCCGGCTGAAATGCTGCGCAGATAGGCGGGGATGCGAAGTACCCCGTGTGAATCGTGTCCTGCGAGGTTCGCATTGACCAGGATTTCCGATACGTCGTCAGCGATGTGGCGTGGCGTGCCTGCCGCCATGAACACTTGCCGCGTGATAGCGTGGAGATGACTTGCATGAAAACGATGGATGGTATCCATTTTTTGCACTCCTTAGATACAAAGTTATGTTACAATAATTGTCTATTGACGATTGACGATTGGCGATTGGATCCTCAATTTCCAATTTGCAATTCTCAATTCCATTATCTCGAAAGGAAACTACCCATGGCGAAAAAGTTGAAAGTTGGTATCATTGGCGTTGGCGGCATTGCCAACACCCATCTGCCGGGCTGGAACGCCTCCACACACGCTGAATTGGCCGCCGGTTCCGACATCAGAGCGGATGTCCTGAAAGGTTGGGGTGAAAAACACGGAATCAAAAAACTGGCGACGGATGCGGCGGAGCTTTTTAATGACCCCGATATCGATATCATTGATGTCTGCACGCCGAATATGTACCATGCGCCCCTGACCATTGCCGCTCTGGAAGCGGGCAAACACGTCATCTGCGAAAAGCCGTTAGCACCAACGCCCAAAGACATCCGCAATATGATTGCCGCCCGTGACAAGTCCGGGAAAACGCTCATGACCGCACAGCATTTCCGCTTTCAGGGCAACTCAAAAGCGATGAAAGCCGAAATTGGAACCGGTGCATTAGGGGATGTATACCATGCACGAAGTTGGATGTTACGTCGTGGGGGTGCTCCGACGGGCTCCGGTTTTATCCTCAAAAAGAACAGCGGCGGCGGACCGTGCATTGACATTGGCGTTCATATCCTCGATCTGACCCTCTGGTTCATGGGCAATCCGCAGCCAGTCGCGGTGACCGGGGTCGCGCGTGCCGAACTCGCGCATCAAAAAGGGGCATTTAGCGCGTGGGGCGGTGCAATTCCAGAAACGTTCGATGTTGAAGATTTTGCGGCGGCTTTTGTGCGATTTGATAATGGCGCAACGCTGATTCTGGAAGTGAGCTGGCTCCTCCATCATGATACGCGCGGAGAGGATATGCAGATGTGGCTCTACGGCACAAACGGAGGGGCGCATTGGCCCAAATGTGAGATTTACGAAAGCAACCATCAGACGATGCAACACTATAATCGAACCCTATCGCTCTTCCCTCACGGTCTTGAAGCGCACGCCCAAGAATGTGTAGAATTTGCCAAGGCAATCGTAGACGGCGCTCCCTCGCCCGTGCCCGCTGAACAATCCTTGCAGGTTATCAGTATTCTGGACGGTATCTACCGAAGCCAGGAAAAAGGCGGCGAAGTCAAGGTAGACCGGATCTGACACCCATACGCATGAAGTTAAGGCGAAAAAAGCCCTCTCCCCTCCTCCCCCCTGCCCACGGGGGGGAGAGGGTTTGGGTGAGGGGAAGCTGTGGTCGGTGTGCCGCTCCCCCTCACCCTGGCCCTCTCCCACGGCGGGGAGAGGGAGGTGATGCCTGCGGCTTTTGCTCCCTCGCATCGCTTAATTTAATCCGTATAGGTTTCTGAAACATGCCTCCTCTAAAACAACCTGTAAAAACGAACCGCATTGTCATGAAACAGCTTTTTCAATTCGTCGTCAGAACAACCACTGACCGCCCACTTTAAGGTATTTACCCACCTCGGATAGTCGGTTGCCTGCGCCGCGACCGGCCAATCACTCCCATAGATTATGCGCTCCCAACCGAAACATTCGATGACATGATCGATGTAAGGTTTCAAATCGGTCGGCCTCCATTTTTCAAAATCGGCTTCCGTCACAAGACCGGAAATTTTGCAAAAAACATTGGGAAATTCCGACAGCACTTTAATCTCCCGTTTCCACGGCTCAAAGATTTGGCCCTTGATCCCCGGCTTTCCGATATGGTCGAGGATAAATTGGACATCTGGGCACTGCTTGACAAACTGAATCGTATTGGCGAGTTGTGGATGGAAGATACAGATGTCAAAGTTCAAACCGTAATTTTCAAGCATCTGCACCCCTTTAATAAAATCGGGCTGCACGCAGAATTCGAGGCTTTCCGATTGAATGAGGCGACGAACCCCTTTGACCAATGGGTTGTCAGCCAGTTTTTCAAGAAACGGTTGGGCGGCATCTCCCTTCTCAAGCGGAGCCCACGCCACAATGCCCTTCAGCCGGGGGTCCTCTTTCGCAAGGGAGGTCACCCACTCCGTTTCCTTTAAGCCGTCTTCGGGATGGGCGTCGCATTGCACAAAAACCATTGCCTCCACATTGATTGTCCCACAGGCGTTTCTATAATCCGCTAAAAGGTAGGGCCTATTCAGAAATGGAACATTTTCAAGCCACGGGTATCTCAAGACTTTTGGGTGCCATAAGTGGACATGGGTATCGACAATTGGGAAATTTTGCATCTTGTGATTCCTCCCTAAATTTCAAAATATTAGGACTTACGCAGTTGGTGACAGAGAGGTTCTCTGCATCTTGAATCTTGAATCTTGCATTCCAGATACAGGATTCAGGATTCATCATGCCACAACTCCGTCTTGAAGTTTCAAGTGCGTAACTCCTATATACCAAATTCTTTATCGCATGAAAAAATGGAATGATAGATAGCAGGTGGAGCAAACCTGACAAAAGACTATACAGCATGATGATGACGATTGCAAGTAAAAAATCCGCTACGAGCACCCGAACCATCCCTCAAAATTATTGGCATAATGCCTGAATTATGATATACTCAATATCAAACTAACTTTAAAAATAAAGTTTACATCAGACTTCCGAAGTCTCGCAGACTTCGGAAGTCTGCGAAGCCTATCAGGGGAAAGGAAATGCGATGCCAAACAAAAACGTATTTTTAGGAGAACTGACGCGGAAAGAACTCGGAGAGGCAATCTCCAGCGGCGTGATTCAAGGGGTGCTCGTCCCGACGGGTGCGTGTGAACAGCATCACGACCATCTGGCGATGATTCATGATGCCGCCAGCGTCACGGAAATCGCCCAACGGGTGGCGATGAGTTTTTACCCACACGTCCTGGTCACGCCAACCATTTCCATGTCGGTGTCGGAACATCACATGAAGCACGGTGGGGCGTTGACGATACGCCCCGATATTTATCTGGAATACGTCCACGATGTCTGCCACAGCCTGAAACGTCTCGGTGTTCCAAAAGTCATGGTGCTCAACGGGCATGGCGGAAATATGCGGAGGAACCTGGAGCCTGTCGCGCCGGAGCAGATGAAAAAACTGGACGCGCTCGGTGTGACTTACCTGACCTATTGGGAGGTATGTCCGGGGCCCTTTTTTGAAGCGCATCTGGAATCGGATCGGAGCGCGGGGCACGCGGGGGAGTTCGAGACTTCATTTGCGATGGTCGCTTTTCCCCAACGCATCCGCTCCGATCAAATCACCTACGATAGCGCGAAACTCGCGACCCTTCCCAAAGGCGGACATATCCTCAACGTTGTCGTGGAGGGGGTTATAGAGCGAGTTCGGCAGATGCTTGAGGCGTGAAACGTGAAACGTGATGCGTATTCCTTTGCGAACATACCAGTGCGAAATCCCCCACCCCCTTTCAAAGGGGAGAAGGGGGATTTCGTCCCTCCATAGCATATATGCTATAATATAGGAAATATGTGGGAAGTCGAATTTCTTGACGAGAAGGTACTGGAAGAATTTACCAGCCTTCCCTTAGACATGCAGGCGCATTACCTGCATATTATTGAGATGATTCAACGCCGCGGCCCGCGGAATGTGGGTATGCCCCATATACGGTCACTGGGTAATCAGTTATGGGAAATCCGCTTCAGGGGCAGAGCGGGTATCGCAAGGGCGATCTATGTGGCAGGAGAGAGAAGGCGTTTGATCGTGGTGCATGTTTTCGTCAAGAAAACACAAAAGACGCCCAAGCGGGCTATCGACCTTGCGAGAAAACGTGCAAAGGAGGCTGGATTGTTATGACAATTCCATTTGAGAAAGTCAAAGAAAGGGTTCTGAAAAATCCCGAAGTGAAAGCGCATTATGACGCGCTCAAAGAGCGGTATGCGCTCATTGAGGCGTTTATCACCGTTAGAGCCGCCGCGGGGCTCACACAGGAAGAAATCGCTATGCGCATAGGGACAACCCAATCCGCGATCGCGCGTCTGGAAAGCGGAAAGGTCTCCCCCAGTTTGGATACGCTGTATAAATATGCCAAAGCTGTCGGGGTCCGTCCCGTTATTTCCTTTGAGCCACTTGGTTGAGCCTCAACAACTCGTCACCCCTCTTGAGCCAAAAATCTAGGAGAAAAGAGGCAGATTTTGGGGACAACCCAGATGGCGTCTGGAGCAATACCAGGATGCAGGATTCAATGTCTTATACATCTTGCATCTTGTATCTTGTATCCTTGTATCCTTGCAACTCTGAACAAATGGAGAAAACTATGTTAAAAATCGGAATTATTGGCGCTGGAAATATGGGACGCGCGCACCAGAGGGCTATCGCCGCTTATGGGGGCCGGGTGGTCGCAGTGCACGATGTCATCCCAGAAACCGCCCAGAAAATGGCGACAGAGATCGGTGCGGAGGTTGGCACGACGAGTCTTGAAACCTGCTTCGATCGCGAACTTGATGGCGTCGTCGTTACCACCCCCCCGCCCGTGCGCCGAGAGCCGGTGCAGATGGCTTGCGCGCGCGGGGTTCACCTGATGGTCGAAAAGCCGCCGGCGTTAAACATCACCGAGGGGCGAGCGTGTCTGGAGCAGATTGAGAGTGCAGGGGTGATCTCCGCGGTGGGGCTTCAACTGCGATACACCCCGCTCTATGAAAGGCTCAAGCATCTGCTTGACGGTCAGATCGTCCATCTGGTTCGCACCGTTTGCACCGTCGATTACTACCTGAGTTTTCGGATGGCACCGTGGTTCTTGCAACATCGAATGAGCGGGGGACCGATTGCTGAACAAGCCATCCATATACTCGATTGCGCCCGCTTCGTGATGGGGAATCCTAAGCCCGTTCAGGCACACGCCCTGGCGGTCAAGAACATGGCGTTGGACCGCTCCGAATTTGATGCCGAGAATGCCATCCAGATGACCTACGAGCTGGACAACGGGGCCTTCGGCACCCATGCGAATCACTGCGGCACCGAAAAATTCAGCTTTGACCTTGAGGTAATCGGGCCGCACTTGCGACTTCAGGCAAACATAACCAGCAATCGCATCACGGGCTACCTCAACGGGGGTGCGGTGGATGAACCAGCACCGCCCCAAAATAGCCTGGGCTTGGATAAGACCGGCGCGTGGCTGCGCGCGATTGAGACCGGAGACCGTTCGCTCATCCGCTCCGATTTCGCCGAAGGGATGAACACGCTGGCACTGATAGAGGCGGCTGTCAGGAGCCGCGGCACGGGGCGGTTTGTCCAAGTGGGGGAACTGTAGCGAGTAACCGTTCAGGTGGTCACCGTAGAACATGCCGCTGGCTTGTTCAAAGCCCTCGCGAAGAGCCGAAACAAGCTGGCAGCATGTTCTACATCTACTCAATCCGAATTGGTATTAGGCTACGGTTGCGTGTGACATTGTAGCGTTAGGTGGAAGGAGAAAAAGCCATGTCAGTTGAATGGATAGAGGTTGCCGCCAATTTGAATCGAGAATTTATATTAGGCGTTGAAAACACAAAAGGAGCCTCTTATGTCTTGGGATGTTTTTATTAGTCACGCTAGTGAGGACCAAGAGACATTTGTTAGACCACTGGCAATGAAACTCCAAAACAAAGGTTTAAAGGTTTGGTACGCTGAGTTTACACTCATGGTTGGGGATAGTCTCCGCCGATCAATAGATCGTGGACTTGCTGAATCCCGTTTCGGCATTGTTGTCCTGAGCCCAAGTTTCTTTGAAAAGGAATGGCCACAGCGGGAGTTGGATGGTCTGACAGCGCGTGAAATCAGCACGGGAAAAGTAATTCTACCGATCTGGCACCATGTGAGTCGGGAGGAATTTGCACGCTACTCACCAGTCCTTGCTGACCGTTTGGCAGTATCAACATCTCGTGGGCTTGATTTTGTTGTAGCCGAGTTGCTTCGGGCTATTGACAAGGTTAACGAGTCAGAGAATAATGGAAAGATTGCGGATCCAATTGATGATTTAGGCAAAAGCCAAGTTTCTAGCACACATCTGGAGGATGATCAAATCCAATTTCTCAAACAGGTCGCCGATAATGACGGCGAATTTCCTATTTTAGAGTCAGCTCAAATCGGTGAATGGGTTCGCGTGGGTAGCATTGATTACGCAGATCCGCCACGAATACGCATTAAATACCTTGACATGGTTAAATCCTTACAACAAAAAGGCTGTGTGGATTGGGTTAGCAACTCTTTGTATCGGATAACTGATAAAGGTTATCGGGCGATAGAAGCAACTATCACAGATCTGGATACAGATCGAATACAATTCCTCAAGCAGGTCAAGGCTAATAATGGAGAGTTTTGGATCGTAACGAAACATGGTCCAGGTAAACATGTTATCGTAGGTCACGTGAAGAAATATGATGAGCCACCAGAAGTACGCATAAAATATCTTGATATGGTTGAATTTTTGTGCCAAAAAGGATATGTGAAACAGGAATACAATTCTTTGCATCGACTGACTGATAAAGGCTATCGGGCGATAGCGGAAGATGTTTGACTAAAAAACACCGATTGATGTCTGAACCAACGAGACGTGGTCGGTGAAAAATCTACCGAATCTGATTATGGAGAATTTTTATGGATTTAGTGGAGCAACAGATAAGGGAACTTGCGGCTGTATATGCGGAAAGGCTCAAGTCTCAGGTTGAGATGAGAATAGAGGAAATGGAGAGTGATGACAAATCCCATTACCTCATTTACCAAGTGTTAGGTATAACAAACAAGGAAGGAAAACTTATTGACCTTTATCAGAACAAGGGACGATTTCTCTATCAGTATGCTGGTTCTTTTCTGGAGGTAGCAGCGAGACTGTGCTTTCAGCATAAATTTCCAGATGCAGAAGCGAAAGTTAAGATTCTCAATACGATTGGACGAAGACCTAAGACATTTGAGATTGATTGTCTGGTTCGTAATGAAGCCTTTGAAATAAAGTGGCGTGATGCCACAACGGATGGCGACCATATAACGAAAGAACACACCAAAGCGAAAGTCATCAAGGAAGCTGGATATGTCCCTATCAGAATTATGTTCTATTACCCTAATCGTGAGCAGGCGATAAGGATTCAAGACACCTTAAAAACCGTTTACGACGGATTAGGGGGTGAATATTACGCGGGGGATAGTGCTTGGAATTATGTCAGAACAAAGACCGGTGTTAATTTGAAGGCAATTTTAACCAAAATTGCAGATGAAAACATGAGAAACAGAAATCATTAAAATCTAAATGTTGGGGATGAGGTTGATGGTGCTTTATCATGGTGACTGCCTTTATGAGTTGGGGAAAATTGCTGATGAATCCGTGGATTTAGTCTATCTTGACCCGCCATTTTTTACCCAAAAGACTCAGAGGCTGAAAACAAGGGATAATTCCGCAGAATATCTATTCAGCGATACGTGGAATAGTATTGATGCGTATAAACAATTTTTACAGGTGCGGATTTCCGAATGTGCCAGAGTTTTGAAAGAGACAGGCAGTATTTTTTTGCATTGTGACCGCTCGGCATCACACCATCTCCGGTTGATTCTGGATAATGTGTTTGGGGCGTCTCACTTCAGAAGTGAGATTATCTGGTACTACAGGCGGTGGTCTAGTGCGAAAAGAGGGCTGTTAAATTCTCATCAAACGATTTACTTTTACAGTAAAACGTCCCGCTATAAGTTTAATGAGATTTTCACTGATTATTCACCGATAACAAACATTGAGCAGATTCTGCAAGACAGAGAAAGGGACGACAACGGTAAGTCCGTATACAAGAAAGATGGCACGGGTCATGTGATTTCTGGGAAGTTCAAGAAGGGAGTTCCTTTGACAGATGTGTGGGACATCCCCTATCTGAATCCCAAAGCTGCCGAGCGGGTAGGGTATCCGACTCAAAAACCGATTCTTCTTTTGGAGCGTATCATTCAACTTGTGACCGACGAAGGCGATACTGTGCTAGACCCGTTTTGCGGGAGCGGTACGACACTGGTCGCCGCGAAGTTACTCAATCGAAAGTATATCGGGATAGATATTTCAGAGGAAGCGATTGATTTAACCAGGAAACGCTTGGAAAATCCCATAAAAACCGAGTCCAGAGTATTGGAGACAAAAATCAGGAATGAGCACAACAGAGATGAGAGAACAACGGCAATACTTCAAGCGCTGGACGCGCGAGTCGTCCCTAATAACAAAGGAATCGATGGCTTTCTCAAGAGAGATTATAACGGTAAATCCGTTGCCGTCAGAGTTCAAAGGGAACACGAGAGTATACAGGAGGCGAAAGCGTTGTTCTTAAAGGCGTGTCGGAATAAAGGATTTGGGAAGAAAATCCTTATCAGAACCAGTACCTTTGAGGAGCATTATCTGTTTGAAAATGATGTTACGGATAATGATCTGTTAGTCATAGATAGCTGTAAGTTTTCGATCGATTCCATTCTCGATAAAGAGTAAGAGGAGATCGAAATCAGCTTCAGAGAGAATCCTTCGGAAGGTTCACTTTCGGTCCGGTGCGTGGAAGGATGTAACCGTTTCACGACCCAAATGGCTGTTAGTCGCCTCTGTAACCTTCCGAAGGTTAGCAAAAGACTACTTTAGAAAAGGAGAAACCTCATGCTTGATGTTGAACTTCTTGATTACACCGAGGCCGAAAAGGCAGCGTCTATCTTTCACCGAGACGGGTTCGTCGTCATCAAAAACGCGCTCCCCCCTCAACAGTTGCGGTTTGCTCAGGCTGGCGCGGCCCGCGAGATTGCCCTCCAGATGGGGGAGTTCCCGCTCGAAAAAGGGAACCGGGGGTATGCTCGCTATTCTTTCAACCAGCGCAAAATCCATCTGCCGGAGTGGTCCCAACTCATTGACCTCCCAACGATTCTACCGATACTCGATCAGGTTTGGGGAAGTTCAAATTACATCTGCACCGGTGCGGGCGGAGATTATTCAGCACCGGGGGCGAAGATTCAGCACCTGCATACCGATCTGGGTGATTTCTTCAACGACCCCCTCAAACAGGTGACAGCCCGCGATGTGCCTGCGCCATACATCGCCGTGAACTACCTCATGGTTGAGTTCAAGGAGATCAACGGTGCCATTCGATTTGTGCCGTGCACCCATCGGTCTCGCGGTCCGATTCCGACGCTGGAGGAAGAACCGACATGGATGAAGCGGTCAATCCTTTGTGCACCGGCAGGTGCCGCGATTATCCGCGATGTGCGCTGCTGGCACGGCGGAACCGCCAACAATTCCAATGAAATCCGGCCGATGCTCGATGTTTTGTATCTAGCGCCCTGGTTTTGGTTGCCGCATCTGAAACCATTTCTCCCCCGGTCGGTTTATCAGACGTTTTCCCCGCGTACCAAAACGTTATGCCGTTTTATCGTTGAGTAGGGGCGAAGCATTCGTACGCAAAAATGGCGAATTTCATTAACCAAACGAGCGAATGCTTCGCCCTTACGCAATACGCATCACGTTTTACGTTTCACGTTTCACGTTTCACGTTTCACGCCATACGAAAGTGAGGACACAAAAATGACGAAAGTGCTTATCACCGGTGCAGCAGGTTATCTGGCCGGTTTTATCATTGAACGGCTTCGATCACAATATGAACTGACGCTCACCGATCGGGTTGAACCCAGGTCGGATTTTGAGGGGCTACCTTTCGTGCCCGGCGACATCACGTCATACACGGATGTCGAAAGGGCTTGCACAGGGCAGGAGGCGGTTGTACACCTCGTAGCATTGGTGCGCGAACGCCACGATAAGCCATTGGGATTGTTTGCGGATGTGATGGTCAAGGGGACCTGGAACGTCGCCGAGGCGTGTGCGAAGCAGGGGGTCAAACGGTTGGTCAACATCTCCAGCATCGCTGCCTGTGGAAGCCCTCTCACCAGAGACCAACCCTATCGCGTGGGTGCCCCGTCCCAGTTTCGTCAGGGCGACCTGTACTACGCCCTGGCCAAGCATCTCGGCGAGCAGATTGGGCATGCCTACCATCAGGCGCACGGACTCAGTGTCATCCACATCCGACCCGGCGTCATCGCCGGCGACGGACGCAACCCCGGCCCCCAAGCCCCCGAGAAACCGGCCGGGCCATGGTTTGTTTATGTCGATCCGCGCGATGTCGCTCAGGCGGTGCAGCGTGCGCTTGAAACCCAGGATGTGCGGTACGGTTGCTACAACATCGTGGCGGGGCGGCGGGATGCCGCGTTCGATTGGACTCAAGCCAGCCTAGAATTGGGTTATCGTCCTGAGCACAATTGGCCCGAGATTCCCCAGGTGGAGGGGAACCGATGACACGCACTGGTAGAAATTTGCAAATGAGCAAGGGACTGATGGAAGGTTGCAAATGGGGATAGTGTGCTCTTACCTCGCCAATGTCACATTAGACATTCGATCCAATTGTAGCCCAACTTTCTAAGTTGGCCGGCAGAACCGATGATTCGCTCAAACCAAGATAGAATCTTGGGCTACAGTGAAATGTGACATTGGCGAATTACTCTACATTTGAGAATCCGCACGATGACTGCACCCGTAAGAACAGGAGGCGTTATGAAAGCTTCAACCGACAAAGAATTTACGTTGGAAGGGGAACTTCTGCGTGAATGTGAGGCGATGGCGAAATATGCTTTTGCCTCTGGAATGAAAGTACCCGGGACATTGGTGCAAACGCTTGATGACCTTGCTAACCTAGTATTGAGTCGGAGCGGGAAGACGCCCCAGGCAAATCTTGACAGTCCTGGCTCAGAAAAACAGGAGGCTGCTGATACCCCCGCCCCGCAAAACCAGCCACGCGATAGCGTCAAAGAATTAGCGGCGATTCATGGGCGTTTGTCGGAAATTGTGGCCCCAGCGACACCTCGGACCCTCCTGCTTCTGGCAACGGAGTCGGCTAAGGGGGGCTTTTGGAAATTTCTGGGTCCCGTACCACTTGTCCGGGGGCTGATGCTGGTAGCAATCCTATCCCTTATTGCGTTGGTATGCACCAGCTTGTCTCCACAGGTGGATGGGAGCATGGACTGGGCAAAGGAATGGGGGTGGTCGCTGCTGCTTGAGGAATTGTTTGTTATCTCCGCCGCTGCCATCGGCGCTTCCTTCTTCGCGCTTTTCTAGGTGAATCGTTACATCGTAGATGGCACATTCGACCCCAAGTATAACGCCTCCTACTGGATTCGGCTGGTCCTCGGTTTGATTGCTGGTCTGATTCTGGCTCTGCTTATCCCCATTGACAACAAAAGCGCATTGAAGGAGCTGACCAAACCCACGTTAGCGATGTTGGGTGGGTTCTCCGTCACTGTCGTGCACCGTATTCTGAGACGGCTGGTAGATACTGTGGAATCGCTGGTTCGCGGTGAAACCCGGGACCTGGTCGCTGCCCAGGAGCAGGCGTCGAAAGCACGCTTATCGGAACAATTGGCTCAAAACCGCATTCAACTCGCCTCCCGCTTAACCAAGCTCCAACAGCAAATCAATGCCAGCGCGAACCCAGACGAGTTAAAACAAGAACTGGAGCGCATCCTGGGAACTCTCATCCCGCCTGATGCGGATGAAACAAAAACATCAGGTCAGTAACCCCGCCATAAATAGCGAGGCTTGTTAAAATACTTCTCACCCATTTAAGTTTTAACAAGGGAAACTTATTGACTAGACAGATAATAACTGAATCAGCTTGGCGTGGTAGCCAACAACACATTGCGAATACTACCCCAGTTTGCATTCAATGTGCTGGTCAGTGTCGAGGGGTGTAATTGAAAGTTGAGGTAACTCATTATGCAAAAATAT
Source organism: uncultured bacterium (assembly GCA_964577695.1). Taxonomy (GTDB): domain Bacteria; phylum Poribacteria; class WGA-4E; order WGA-4E; family PCPOR2b; genus CAZOAL01. Next base: position 68,945 of record CAZOAL010000007.1, read on the forward strand.
GTTCCAGTTGTTTCAAAGACGGGAAAACCACTAATGCCTACAACGAATGGCAGAGCTAACGAACTTATTGCGAAAGGGAAGGCATTAAGGAGGTTCTCTAAGGGGATATTCTATATCAAGCTAACAGAGCGCGAAGATGGTGAAGTTCAGGAGATAGCTTGTGGAATAGACCCTGGTAGCAAAAAAGAGGCATATACTCTCAAGTCAGAATCCCACACATACCTGAACATTGAATGTGATGCAGTGACTTGGGTGAAGGATGGGATTAAGCGCAGGTGCGAAGCAAGGCGAGCGAGGAGAAATAGAAAGACACCTTGCAGAAAACCACGTTTCAATAACAAATCTAAGCACAAGTTTCCCCCATCCACGAAAGCCCGATGGGGATTAAAGTTAAGAATTGTTAATTGGCTAAAGGAATTGTTCCCTATTACCCATTTCATTGTAGAGGACATAAAGGCTAAGACATTAAAGGGTAGCAGTCAATGGAATTTAAGTTTCAGTCCATTGGAAATCGGCAAATCTTGGTTTTACTCTGAGTTAGAGGGGTTAGGCAATTTAGAACTAAAGGAGGGCTGGGAAACCAAGATATTCAGAGACCATTTAGGAGTAACCAAATCATCTGATAAGATGTCAGGCAAATGGGAGGCACATTGTATTGATTCGTTTGTGTTGGCAGATTGGTGTGTTGGTGGCAATGGTAAGGTAGACAACAAAGAGATTCTTCACATAACCCCATTACAGTTTCATCGAAGGCAACTGCATGTTTTCAATTGTATTAAAGGTGGAATAAGAAGGCTATATGGTGGAACTCGAAGTTTGGGATTCAAGCGAGGTTCGCTTGTAAAGCATACCAAACATGGGATCTGTTTAATCGGCGGAACATCAAAAGGGCTGATTAGCTTACATGCGATTAAGGATTTTAAGAGGTTGTGCCAGAACGCAAAAGTGACTGATATACAATTTTTAGACTTTAACAGTTGGAGGTATGCGCATTCCTCCCCGCCATAAGGCAGGGGTTTCCTGCGCTTTCTTTCTATGAAAATATGAAATAATAAAACCCTGGTCCCCTGTAAAATTCGTTTTGACCTAACCCCCCGGCCCCCTTCCCGACACGGGAAGGGGGAGTCTTGAGCTCCCCTCTCCGTGTCGGGGCTCATCCTCACCCACAATTCCGCGGAGCTTTATGGGAAGCGGCTTTCTTCCTCTCCCCGCTGTGGGAGAGGGCCGGGGTGAAGGGGAAAGACTCCACCCAATTCTGCAATAGGAGAAAGAAGAAACATGCAATTCAGAGAACATTTGATTGATGGCACCATTAAAAGTGCCTACGGTTTGGCAATCGCGGACATGAACGGCAATGGAAAAAAGGATGTCATCGTTGGCTCCACGGGTGAGCTCACCATTGCCTGGTACGAATCACCGCATTGGGAGAAACATCTGATTTCCAACGAGCACCCCGGTAACATCACCCTCGCCGCTCATGACCTGACAGGAAACGGTATTCCGGATGTGATCGTTGGCAGCGGGTTTAACCGGATGCAGCGGATTCCGGTCGAATATCTGCACTGGTTGGAAGCCCCCGCAGATGGGGGGCAATGGAAAAGTCACTTCATTGACGAGATTCCGTTCCTTCATCGCATTGCGCTTGCGGATGTTTACGGAAACGGTCAACCCCTCCTAATTGCGGCATCAATTCGCGGACCTGAAGGGGAATTTGACGAGTGGCATGACCCGGGCTGTCTCTGGTGTTATCAACTCCCAGATGACCCCATCCACGAAACCTGGAAGCGCCGTTTAATCGAGGATCAGCTACGCCTCAATCACGGGTTGAGCATCGGTGATGTGGATGGGGACGGGAGGCTCGATATCCTCATTGGCTGCCGCGATGGGGTGATTTGGTTTGAACCCCCTTCCGATCCATTCACGGGCGAGTGGCGCAGATGGGTGATCAGCGAACTGGAGAGCAGTGAAGTTTTTGCGGTTGACCTCGACGGTGACGGCATCAATGAGGTTTTGTCGATTGAGCCGTGGCATGGGAATACCCTGTCCTGGTACAAGGCGTCGGGAGATTTGCGGAAAGGCAAGTGGGTGCGACATCAGATTGATGATACCTTGAATCGAGGGCATTCGCTGCACGGACTTGACATTGATGGCGACGGAAAGATCGAGATCATCTCCGGGTATAACGGTGAAGGGACAAGCCTCCAACTCTATCGCCCTGAAGCACTGGATGGGAACCGATGGACAAAAGAGATCATCGATAACGGTGGATTGGGAGTCGGTCAGATGATCGTCGAAGACTTGAACGGGGATGGACGGATGGACATTGTTGCCAGCGGTTTAAGCACAGGCAATCTCAAATGGTACGAAAATTGGGATTAATGGGAGATAAAGAGGTTGCGCTATGATACGAGTTTTTCACTGAGAGAGGGCATGTTTCAGAAAACAGTTGACACTTCGAGAACAGGATGCGCGAGGCGTAAAACGTAAAACGTAAAACGTAATAAGAGCCTATCCTAAAAATCCTGATTTCGATACGCAAGCTACTCAATCAACGGACTTTTAGGATAGGTACTAAGAGCCTATCCTAAAAGTCCGTTTTCACCTTCAACGCTCAAGCCTACCCTGAGCATGCGAAGGGTCGGATTGCCACATCCGACGGTTCGGGCGTGGATTTGGCAATCCACGCCGAGCATTTTTAGGATAGGCTCTAAGAGCTCCTTTACGTTTTACGTTTTACGTTTTACGAAAAAGTGTCAACATATTTTCGGGCAAATTTGAAACATACCAATCATTGTTTAGTTTTCAACTTGCCCCAGGTGGTTGCCAGTTTCCCGGCAAGGTCTACGGAAAAGGGATCAAAACCGATATCGTAGACCAGCACATTGTCATACTGCATGTGCTCACCGCCGGAAGCGCGGAAACCGATAGCCCCTTTGGCATACGACTTGCTCTTATCTATCCAATCTCCAAGCTGTCTCATCTTGGCATTGCGGGGATTTTTCTCAAATTCCTCCGTTTCAAGCACATACGACTTGAAATTGAAGCCTTCGATGATAAATCGAGCGCGATACCAGACTTCTGGCATCACCTTCTCACCTTTCAAAAATGGAATCGGTTCGACATTCCAATTACCACCCACTTTCCAATGCCAACGCATGTTGTTGGGCGTGTGAGCAGAGCCGTCAGCGGAGATTTGGTGCATGTAGAAGTTGCTATTCCCGTCCTGGGCGCGGAAGACGAATCCGGTAATTTTACCCGCATTCATCGCACGGAAATCCGCCTCGTAGACGAAGTCCTTAAAATCATTTTTGATGGTGATGTTGGCTTCGCCAGTGCTGAAATCCAAGACTCCTTTACCGAGGCTTTTGAGTTTTGGATCGGGAGCAATGATTTGCCATTCCGCTTTGGGATTCCATTTTTTGGGGTCCAGTTTTCCACCTTCAAAGTCATCCTCAAAAAGGATGTCTGCGCGTGAAAACTGAGGCACGATGCACAATAGGCTCAACAAAAAGACACCAAGCAGCCACAAAATGACCGCCCGTTTCGCTAATAAAGTATACATGAGAGTAACCTCCTTTTTCAAGACGTCATGCGTAAAACGTAAAATGTGAATGATACGACCGTTGTTCTCCTAAATTATTGCCTTGCATCACCTCCTTCACCTTTTAAAAACGTGGCGATTTTGGCTTCTACTTCAATGATTTGACTCTTGAGAGCGGGGCGAGGTTTAGCCAATTTGAGAAACTTTTGGTAAAACGTCAGACCGGCATTCGGATTCCCACTTTGCCTATACACATCGCCCAGATGCGAATAGGCGACTGCCAGATCCGGTTTCAGCCGCAGGCTGGTTTGATATGCCGTCATCGCATCAATCAGCAGATTCTGTCCCTGATACGATAACCCCAGATAATAGTGTGTCATGGCTTCGCCCGGCTCAAGCGACTTTGCCATTTGCAGATGGTGAATGGCTTCCTCCAGTTTGCCCTGCTCCTGTTCAATAATACCTAACTGTTGATACGCTTCCGGCAAGTCTGGCTGAAACCGAATCGCTTGTTGAAACGCCCGAATTGCTGCGTCGATTTGCGCTCGCTTATACAGGGCTTCCCCTAAATGCAACCACACAAGGGCGTTGTCAGGGGCAAGTTTGAGGGCGGAACGAAAGCTATCCTCCGCCAACTCCAGTTCGTCGCTCATCAGGTAGAGCACCCCCAACGCATCGTAGATTCCCGGGTTATCGGGTTGCTGACGAACCGCTGATTTGTAGCTCTCCAAGGCGTCACTCAGATATTTCTCTCTCTGCTGCGTGACCTTCTCCACATCTGCACGCCGTCTCTCCGAATCCGGCTCCAGGTGTAGTGCCATCCGTAAAACTTCGATGGCTTCGTCCCAACGCCCACTGTGATAGTACGCTAACCCAAGGCGTCGATAATTTTCAGCGACATCGGGTTGCATTGAGATTGCCATCTGGTATTTCAAAATAATCTGATGAAACAGTTTGGCTCGCTCCCCTTCTGCTTCAGCCAGGCTTTTTCGGGTATCGATACGCTCCGGAGCAAGTTTCAGCGCATGCTGGTAAGCCTCGATTGCCTCGTTGATTTTTCCCTGCTTCTGGTAGACGGCCCCGAGATTATGGTAAGCGGGCGCAAAGTCTGGATGCAAACGCAAAGCCGTTTGATACTCGGCTTCCGCCTCTGACAGACGGCCCAGCGTATGGTAAGCGCTCCCGAGGTCGTAATGAAACGCAGTAACTTCTGGTCGTAACGCAATCGCCTTCTGATATGAATCAATTGCGGCGGCAAACTGTCCCATGCGATGGTATATCTGGCCCAAATCACTGTGAGCTTCTGCAAAGTTCGGAAGCAGTCGAATGGCGACTTGACAGGCGCTCATCGCCCCTTCCAGATTGCCCGTTTCTTGATACGCCCGGCTCAGATAAAAATAGGCGGACGCGTCCTGGGGATTCAATTGGGAGGCGCGTTGAAATTCCTTGATTGCCGAATCCAGCTCGCCCTTTTGCGCAAATCCTAATCCCTTCTGAATGGCATATTGGGCTGGCGTTTGCGCGAACACACACCAATTGTATAAAAACAGAAATAAAAATGTCACTTTTATCCCATTTAACCTACAAAAGAAATTTTACATTTCGGAGGAAGGAATGGAAGAAACTGATTCCTTTCCATTCTTCCATTCTTCCATTCTTCCCCACTAAGCCCCCCTCACCATCTCGTCCAAACTGCTCAACAGCGCATCCATCTCGATTTGTAGGTTTCGCAATTCGTGAGAAACATCATCGCTTGCAAAGCGGGCGTTGCTAATCTCGGTCGTTTTGATCCGGATGATTTTGGCGTAGGCATTATCAAGGGACACGCGAAGTGTCGTCAACCGCGCCGTAATCTGTGCTGCCAGGTATTCGAGCCGCTCATGATTCTCAATCCGCTCCTCGATCACTTCCAATGCTTCCCTATAATGCGAGTACACCATTGGGTTGGATGACTCCGCCAGCTTCATTGTGATTTCTGCTTTTTCAGCATGAAGTTTTTGCGCATCGGTTGTCAGGAGATAGTTTTCGATCTGTTGCAGGCGGGACATGAGATCGGCAGCTTTTGCAAAGACGCTATTTAGGTCTTCGATCGAACCCTCTAACAGCGATTTGATGCTTGCATTCGCAGAATAGATTTCCTCAAAAATCCGATCATGTAGTTCGCGAATCCGTGAAATGGGGCCACTATATTTGGCATTCAGCTTGAAGGGATATTTTTCCCACGGTTGGGATATTTCGGCTCGAAACGCCTCTTCCGGCCTAAAGATGTCTCGATAGGCAATCGCTTGCGCGCAGGCAGCAAATGGAAGGGTAATCAAGAAACCGATGAAGAATCCTAAAATCCCCATAAGCGAGATGAAGGTCAAAGCCAGCCCATAGAGCCAAAACCGCCACCAATTCTTCCATGTCAATACCGTTTTGATCGCGGTACGGAAGGCAGAGCCGCCCGCTTGCCCCTGGTCGATTAAGAGCGGAAGCGCCAACATGGAAGTCGCCCAGAGCAGGGGCACAAACAGGATACCGATCGGGGGGGCACAAAGCAGAATGAGCGAGACCGGAAATAGCAGCCATAAGAAGAATGCCGCCCAATACCGCCCAAACCCCTTGAAGATATCACGGATGCGCGGGTCGCCGCCACGCATTGACTGTATCGCCATGCCACACAGACCTGCATAAAGGGGGCCAGAGAAGAAAATAAACAAAGGTGGGATGCAGAGCGGGGCAGCGAGGAGGCTTGCAAAGAAAAAGGTGAACCGATTCTGTTTGTACAGTTTCCAGCCATCAGTGAGCCATTGTTCAATAGCGACTATGGGTTGATTTGCCATCTTCGATTTCTCCTATCATTTTGATTGTGAACGAATAGCGTCCAATTTGATAGTGTTATAATGCAATATATTCGCCGTTCTTCGCAAGATTGCTAAGTGGATTCTTTCATACACTGCAAAGCATCACGCAACGGGGACAAAGCAAACTCAGGCACCAAGGGCAACGTGATTAACTGCGGACTTTGATTGGCAAAACGGCGATAGAAATCCAGAATCGTGTATCCAACAAATTCATCAGTATTGGCATCAATGCGCAAGACAATGCCTTCCTCTGGTTCAACACACACAACTTCATCAGGTTGACGCAACCAAACTGCAAAAATATCCATCTCGGAATCATCATGAGAATTCAAGGGCTTTTTATCCACAGCAGTGAGCCTCCTGTCAAAGCATTCGTAAAATCAGCGGATGCTCTCGGATTTCCAACGGCAAATGAACCACGCCACGACGGCGAGAAGATTCAAAAATTGCCATGAGTATCTCCAATGCCTTTCTGCCCTGCCTTCCGCTCAAAATGTGTTCCGTATTGTTTTCAATGCACGCGATGAGGGCGAGGATTTCTAGCTTAAAAGGATTTTCCCCGTGACATTCAATCTCCTGCCACCCGGATTCGCCTTTTCCACGAAAGCGGAGTTTTGGCGCTCCATCCCCGTAAACTTCGATTCGCCCCTCTGTGCCGTCGATGTAGCCTTTCATGTAACCCGGCCGAGAGATTTGCCCAACCTCCAGCATACCACGGACGCCGCTCTCAAACTGAAAATAGCCGAACGCCGCGTCTTCGACAATGTGTCCATACCGCTCCCGATTGCCGTGTTCGACCTGCCCCATCACCCACAGAATCGGTGAATCGTCCGCGTAGAAGCGAAGCAGGTCAACGTTATGTGTTCCATCCGTGAGGAGGTCCCCGCCGTTGCAGCCATGAACGCTAATAAGCTCTCCAATCGTGCCGTTTTGGATGAGCTCCTTCGCTTTCACATACTGCGCCGTGAATCGCCGCTGATGCCCGATGGCGAGTTTTGTATGGGCGCGGTCACAGGCTTCGATCATCTCATCCGCTTGGGCAAGATTGAGGCACATCGGCTTTTCGCAGAGGATGCCCTTCGCCCCAGATTCAGCGACACGGACAACCATTTCGCAATGTAACGGGGGCCATGTGCAAACACTTACGATGTCGAGCCCTTCCGCCTTCAGCATTTCCGTGTAATCCTCGTACCGCTTTTCAATCCCATACTGTTCGCTGAATCGATCTAAGTTTTCGCGATTTACGTCGGCAGCAGCGACAATCTGTAAACCTGCCCCCCGATACCCGCCCGCATGGGCGTGGGCGATTCCGCCACAGCCGATGATGCCAACACGATAATTTTTCTCATTCAATGCTATAGCCATAGTTAGGTCATGCCTTCAAGAATTTATGCAAATCCCTATTTCATCTGAAGTCAATTCGTGATTTCTCTAACTAACTTTGAAAAATAAAATATACATTAGACTTCCGAAGTCTCCAAGACTTCGGAAGTCTAAAAATGTAAACTTTAATATTAAAAATTAGGTGGCTGGATTATACTACATTGCATGGCAATTATCAAGGATGTAGCCGGGCGGTTGTAAAGCAAATTTTATGACAGTAAAAATCTTCACTTGATGTTATTATAATGAAACTTGCTACGGCGGGAGCGGTAAAAACAACGGTTCTCGCGCCAACCGCAATCAACACAGGAGGAAATACGATGTCAAGTGGGTTCAATATCGCCGCGCACCGCAGGCAAATGGGACTCAGCCAGGAGGCGCTGGCAGAGAAACTCCGTGTCTCTCGACAAACGATTGCCATGTGGGAAACGGAAAAGCAATTTCCAGGGGAACCTGTCGCCAGACTGGCGGCCCGGTTTTTGGGGCTGGACGAAGAGGAAATGCTCAAACAGGTGCAGCGGGATCAGTTTGAGAAACGGGTTCCGGAACTGGAAGCGCAGCATCAGGTCAAGATTCTCAATGAAACCGAGCTGGCGGAAGCCCGGAAGATTCAACAGGGGATGTTACCCCGGTCCCGGCCACAAATCCCCGGGATTCAGATTGCCACGCATTTCGCCCCGGCGTTGGCAGTCGGGGGGGATTTCTTCGACTTCATTTCACTCGGGCAAGACCGGTGGGGCGTTGTCATTGGCGACGCCGTCGGACATGGGATTGGTGCCGCCCTGTTGATGACGATGACGCTCACCGATTTTCGATCCATTGCCCCCCGAGAGTCGGAGGCGGGGGCGATTCTCAGCGCGATCAACCGTCGGCTGGCCCAGCGCCTGGGGGCTCGCACGTTTGTCGCGTCAACCTATGTGGTGTTAGATGCGGTGAGTCAGCGGTTAAGCTGCGCCATGGGCGGCATGCAGCCGATGCTGATTCCGGCGACTGCCGGTCACTGGGTTCCGATTGAGCCAGCCGGGGCGCGATTTCCACTCGGCGTCTCTGGGAAGAGCACGTATGACAGTTGTGATGTGCCCATGGCACCGGACGATGTGTTGGCGCTGTTTACGGATGGCATCCCCGAAGCCTTGAACGACGCAGACGAACTGTACGGCTATGATCGACTCGAACGGGTCCTGATTGGGAATCGGCAGGCCGACGCTCCAGAGATTCTTCAGGCGGTTTTGGCGGATGTGCGTCAATTCGTCGGGGAGCGCCCCCAGACAGACGATATCACCCTTTTAGTGCTGAAAACGACGGAATCGTTTGCGGCGGCCCCAGCGAGTCATGCCGGGCTCTTGATCGCCGGTGTGCAGAAATCGGTGACCACATTGTTCGCGGTGACAGACAGGCCATTACCAGACACGCTCACCCATCCGGTGCGGACGCTGGTACGAGACCACGGTGGGATGATCGATGCGATGGGCGATGAGATGCTGGTGGCGCTGTTTGGCGTGCCGGAACTGCATGAAGACGACGCCGAACGCGCCATCGCCACGGCGCTGGCGATACAGGCGTTGGAAGCCGACGTGAGTTTTCGTATCGGCATCAACACTGGAACGGCGACGGTTCGGGCAGATGCCGAACTCGACTATCGCCAAATGGGCGTCGCCATCTCTGAAGCCTTGTCTCTGGCGAACGCTGCCGAACCGGGGGAGATTCTCGTTGGAGAAAAGACGCACGACCTGGCGCGCGGCGCATTTCAATTTGAACCGGTGCGACGCATTCACCCGCCGTTTGCCGACGAACCGATCGCCGCCTATCCGGTGCTGGCGGCGACGCATCACCCCCACAGGCGACCCCACCGTGGTTTGCGTGCCCCGTTAATTGGACGTGAACGCGAGATGGAGCAACTGAATGCGTGTCTTGGTGACCTAATCAACGGACGTGGTGGGATGGTCTCGATTACCGGCGAGGCAGGAATTGGCAAATCGCGTCTCGTTGAGGAATTCCATCGACTTGCCGATGACCGCGCGCAGTGGCTCGAAGGGCGGTGTGTCTCCTACGGTGGTGCGATGAGCTACAGCCCATTTCAGGGGATTATCGGGAGTTATCTGGGGATTCTCCCCACGGACACCGAAGCGGAGATGAAGGCGAAACTTGAAGAACGGGTCAATGCGCTTTTGCCGCCAACCGATGTTCGATGGTGCCCGCTTCATGTCGGACGAGTCTTCTTTCCGCAATACGAGGCTGTTTTACGCACCGCCAGCGGCGATGACTACGCAAAACAGTACACCTATCCGACCCTGAAAAATCTCTTTGAGAAAATTGCCCAACAGAAGCCTTTGGTTCTGGTGTGTGAAGATCTGCACTGGGCGGACCCGTCGTCGCTGTCGCTGCTGGAATACTTGATGGAACACGTTGATGACACGCCGATTCTCTACCTGTGGGTATATCGTCCCGAACGGAACAGGGTCTAATGGGCCGGGTATAGTTCTTGGGACAGTCGAGGAATATGACCCAGCCACAAACACCTGGAGACGGAAAGCGAGTATGCCCACCGAGAGGGGGTGGTTAGCAGCGAACGTGGTAAACGGAAAGATTTATGTCATCGGCGGCGGGGATGATAAGGCAAGGCAGGCGCTTTCAATGGTTGAATCATATGACCCTGTCGCCGACAAATGGACCCCGAAAGCCGACATGCCGACTCCCCGCTCAACTTTTATAGCCAGCGTCGCGGGGGGCCAGATCTATGTCATCGGTGGGTTTGACGGGAACGTCGCCAATCCGATGTCACTGGCGGTGGTGGAAGCCTATGACCCGGTCGCCAATACCTGGGCGAGAAAATCCGCCATGCCGACGCCTCGAGATAATGCGATGGCAAGCACAGTCGATGGGAAGGTTTATGTCATTGGTGGATTTCTCGGCAACGCGCTCGTGCTGTCAACGGTAGAAGAATATACACCCGAAGGCTGGCCGTTTGCTGTCTCGCCGCGGGGCAAGCTGGCAACGACGTGGGGGGAGGTCAAGCGGAGCAAGTAGTCTGTGGCATGTCAGGAGGGCGTCACGATGCAGCGGGACTTCAGTATGTACCCGCAAGCGCGACGCTTGCTTTACCCCCATCGTTGCCTTGGTATGGCAAGCGTCTCGCTTGCTTGCTAAAAGGTGCATCAGGTCATATAGGGAATTTGGAGAAAGGAAGCACATTCAATCTTCCAGAGATACTGATAGCGTCTTTCTACGAAGCGTCTCGTTTGTTAGCAGATCGCCGCAAGCGAGACGCTTACGTTATTGATAACCGAACACCGGGGGAAGCAAGATATCTGGTCGATCTGCCCCTGCGAACCGATGGGGCGTTGAAGGCACAATGATTAACCCACAAATACCTCGCGCACATACTCACGACTGAGACGTGCATTTTCGACCAGGGAGCGGGTCAATGCTGTCTTCGCTTCATAAGCCAATTCCACGAAAATCCAGCCGTTGAATCCGATTTCGTCCAACTGGTTTCGCATTTCTGCATGATTGATGTCACCATCCCCCAAAGCCTCACTCCAGACACCATCGATCGAGTTCCGGATGTGCAGGCCCTTGACTCGATTCCGGTAGGCTCGCATGAGGTTAAACGGATCGAGTCCGCTACGCCACACCCAGTGCGTATCAATGCAGAGATTGACATGGCGCGGGTTTGTATAAGCGCAGTTCGCCCGCAATTCGCGTGCGTCGTTGACGATTTCAGGGGTATGATTGTGTAACACCAATCCAATGCCCAATTTGTGCAATTCCGATCCAAGTTTGTTCAAGTATTCTGCCTGGACGATGAGTTCTTCGTCTGTTTTTTCCTCGCCCCCCTTCTTGGGGGAGGGATTCACGTTAATCATGGTGCAACCGACGGTTACGGCACGGTTGGCGAGCGCGAGCGTTTCGGCGACCGTTTGCTCCGCCTGTTCCCGCTCATGATACACGCCGCCGTGATACAGTGACGGCGCTTTCAGCGAATGCTTTTTCAGGAGCGCACTGAACCCATCCGTGCGCTCCGGGTCCCTGAGAAAACTCAGATTGGTCTCAAAGCCATCATAGCCCGCTGAAGCGACCTCGGCAAGGGTCTCATCCAGGTAATCCTCAAGGGATTTCCCCTCGCGTCCGTAAATCTGACTCCAAACGAAAAGTTGTGTTCCAACACCGTGAATATTCATTGATAACCTCCTGAATAACGAATAAGCAAACGGGTGAATCTTATTGGAAGGATGGAAGGATGGAAGATTGGGTTCCCATCCTTTCATTCTTCCATTCTTCCATTCTTCCAACAACAAAGCGTGTAAAGCAGTTTCTGAAACATGCCCTCATCTCATGGCATGACTTCTCACGGATTTAGTGCTTAAATACGCATCAGGATTTCCGATAAACCGTCACCTCCATGGCATCCCGTTTGACCCAGGGCAGGTCGATATCAAACCAGTGCGTCTGACTCTCGTAATGAGAGCGGACGTGAGCCAGATAATCCGCCATCCCTTCTGCACCAATCCCCACATTATCCGCAACCATGACCGCCCCATCGGTGAGACGCGATTCAATTGCCCGAAAACAGGGGAAATAGTTGCTGTAGCTATTGTCGAGCAGCAAAAAATCGACCGGTTCATGGAGGGTTTTCAACACCTCCGTCGCATCTCCGATTCGTGAATCCACCAGATCGCTGACGCCAGCGCGGGCGAAGTTTTCCCGCGCTTCATGGGCACGGTCAGCGTTAATCTCCACAGTGATTAACCTGCCTTTGCCGGCTGCTTTTAGTTTCGCAACCATCCACAGCCCCGAATAGCCAATCGCGGTGCCGCACTCGACAATCAACGATGGCTGCGCTTTTTCAACGAGCGCTGCGAGAAATTCGGCTTTTTCACCCCCGAGCATCGGGATATGCTGTTCTCGGCAACGCCCATCAACTTCTTTCAGAACGTGATTCAATAGAGTCATTGGGCTCTCCTTTCCTGGATTGACAAAAGTTCATCATTCATTGATTAAAAGCCTCACCATATCTTCCTGCTCGACGCTTCCTGTGAGTTCAAGGAAGATATCCTCCAAGCTCACATCCGCCATTGTATTGCTTTTGCGAAGTTCGTCCATCGTCCCGACCGCAATCAATTTCCCGTTGTTGATGATGCCGATCCGATCACAGACCCGTTCCGCAATTTCAAGGATGTGCGTTGTCATGAACACGGTGCACCCGCGATGACAGAGGGCGCGCAAAATCGTCTTGACGGTGCGCGCGCTTTTGGGGTCTAGCCCGCTGGTCGGTTCATCAAGAAATAGGACACGCGGTTCATGTACCATCACGGCTGTCAAAAGGATCTTCTTCTGCATGCCGTAGGAGTAGCTTTTGATGAGCGCATCGGCGGCGGTGGCGAGGTCAAACATCTCCAGCAGTTCCTCCATGCGTCTCTCGGAGCGCCTGGCGTTCACCCCGTACAGGTCAGCGATGAAACGGACAAACTGCCTTCCCGTCAATGTTTCATACAGATGCGGCGTATCGGGCATGAGTCCCGTGATTGCCTTTGCCTGCAACGCCTGGGTTTGGACATCGTAGCCACAGATCGTTGCGGTGCCTGACGTTGGGCGGGTGAGCCCCGTCAGCATATTAATCGTCGTAGTTTTCCCCGCGCCGTTGGGCCCCAAAAAGCCGAAGAGTTCGCCCGCTTCGACCTGCATTGTCAGGTGGTCAACGGCTGTGAGTTTGCCGAAACGTTTGGTGAGATGGGTTGTCGTAATCATGGAAGTAAAAAAAAGGGAAGTTTCAAACCTGAGTTGGTATTACCCCTGCACCAGTTGGAACATGCAGGACTGCGGAATAAAGTGAACAGGCACATCGGGGAACTTTTGCGCAAGATGCTCCGCAAGCAGTTTCATCCCATGAACTTCGCTGACCGGATGGTTCACAACAATCACGGGGATGCCCATGTCGATGGATAACGCGCCATCACGCCAATAGGTGAAGCCATCATCGGTGCAGATGGCGAGGTCTACCTGATAGGTGTCGAGGAAGCGAGTGAATGGAGTAATTGCGCCGGTCCCGATGGCGACGCGGGACACAGGGGCATCAGCGGGGCCGATCAGTTGCACGGCCCCCTGTCCGAGCGATTTCGTGCGTCGGGCGACCTGCTGCGCGATAGATTGCGCCGTCTGCCCGGAAACATCGTACACGCGGTAGTAGCCTTCGCCCGCGATCGGGTTGCTGAAGCCGAGTTGCTCCGCCCAGGAATCCGGGATGCCGATGTCACGCACCTGGTCCCAGAGGTCATGACACCGCAAAATGATCAGCCCGTTCTCCTCGATAAACTGCCGTTTGGCTCGGACGCACTCATAACGGAAAATGTCTTCGTCGTTATCGCGATGGTTGTAGTACGTCGGTTCATGGGTGACAAACAGGTTGCAACCCAGTTCGAGTGCGCGTTTCAGCGCCCACGTATAACTCATCCAACCGACAGCGATGGCGGTGATTTCAGTTTCGGGGTCACCGGATTTGAATGTATCCACTGTATTCTCCCAGTTGACCCATCCGCCATCCATCGACTGCAAGTATTCACGAAGTTTTTGTGCTTTCATTTTTTTGATACCTCCACAGGAAGTTTGAAGGAGCGCAAAACCGGTTTGGCATGGCTTCTCAGGCAAAACAAGTTTTGCACTCCGGTAATTACCGAATCATCGCCGATTTGGGTAATGCGGATATGTGTCATGAATTTCTCCCTCCTTCTTTCAAATCCAAAGGCGTTCTGTTGGCTCTTGGATCAATTGAATCAAACAAAGTTGTAGAACGCGCCATTCGGCTTTCAGACATGGCAATGTAATCCGGGTTGACATCAATGCCGATCCAATGTCGTCCAAGTGCCCTTGCCACTTTACATGTTGTGCCACTCCCAACAAAAGGATCGAGGACAATATCTCCGGGGTTAGAACTGGCTCGTATCATGCGTTCCATAACCCCTTCAGGCTTCTGTGTCGGGTGTTCCTCTCGTTCTTTACTACAGTAATGAACATGAGAAAATTGCCACACATCACCCGGATTGGCACCTTGCATATTATTTCTTTTTCTATAATACTTTTGAGGGATGCGAATGTCATCAAGGTTAAAGGTGTAATCCTTTCCCTTAGCAAAATAGAGAATATCCTCATGCCTCGGTGAAAACCCCCTTGTTCTTCCCATTCCTTGAGTGTAGTGCCAGGTAATCCACCCATTGAAAAGAAGACCGAAATCACTTTCAAGCATGAGATACAGCCTTGAAATAAACCGAACCCCCATAAAAATATAAATCGTACCATGGTTTCTAAGTAGTCTAACAGCCTCACCAACCCATTGTTGTGTGAATTCCTCGTATTCGGTCCAGTCCTTTTTATCAACCGTTTCACCATAGTCTTTCCCAAGATTATAGGGGGGGTCGGCACAGATGAGGTCAACAGACTGATCAGGGAAAGTCCTCATGATTTCAACGGCATCACCACAACAGAAACGATCTAACTCCATTATCTTCACTCCTTTATCCATTTGAACTTTCTCGCAAGATTGAGCCATGCCCCTTCGCCTCGCGAACGGATAAATTTCTTGTCTAATATTTGCAGAAACTCCCAAGTTGTTCGTTGAACGATATCAACATAGTGAATATCACGGATTTGAAGTTGGCCGGTACCTAAAGCAGGATTATAGTTTAAGTCTCGTTCGGATATATACTTCAAATCGTAAACCGAGTGGGACACAACCTCCATTATTCCATTCGTCATTCCCGTCTTTTGATCCCTTTCACCATAGACTTTGTGTTTCAAAGACAATACAATGAAAATGTAATCCGGATCATCAACATATTCGGAACGGATACGAGCAAAGGAAGTAATATTTGGGCTTTTACCAGAATTTTTTATATCTTCGGCAGTTGCTTTGACGTCTACATTTGCTGAAACATAATCTTCCTGGGCATTTTTTCTGCGCTTAAATTGCAAGATAATATCATACGGCTGCAATCTTTTGCCTGGTTCAACATGAATGAGTTGATACTGGTTACCTCTGTCGTCCGCAATCTCTTCAAACTTTTCCAGTGCCCATGCTTCCACAAATGGCCCTGCGACCTTATTTATGTTCTCCAGCGGCAATCCTCTCTTAAGGTTTGTGTAAATGAAAATCTTGTTATTTCCAGTTCTAATCGCCACGTCTATCATCTGCGAAATGCGTTCAACAACAAAATTTGAGATTGCTGGATAGTCAACGCTTTCTTGCGGGACTTTATATTGAATGTCAACCATCTATTTTCCTTAACAGATTTAGTGTGCTCTCGCGCGGAGCGTAGAGAGAGCATTTCTACACGGATGGAACCTCCAGATCTGATGAGGAGCGTGGGAACGAAGTAACGTCTTGAGGATAAATCTGGGTCTCAAGCCAACGCCAATTCAATCACCTGATCAACCTGAACGCAGTGAAGAATCTCAATTGTGAGATCCTTCACTGCGTTCAAGATGACCGGATAATCCCAGATTCTTATGAAGAATTGAATTAACGCAGACTTCCGAAGTCTCCAAGACTTCGGAAGTCTGTAAGATAGATATGATACGTTTGCTCACATCAGCGGAGGCGGGCGGCTTATGCAATCGGGAGCAGCTTCAAACAGACGGGCGTCGGCACCTGGGTGACATGACCCGTTGGCGTAAGCTTGCCCGTCTGCGGATGGATGTGAAATGTGACGATGGTATCGGTGCTCTGATTGGCGGCGAGTAAGAAGGCCCCCGTTGGGTCGATGGCGAAGTTGCGCGGGGTTTTGCCCTGCGTCAGCTCATGGCCGATGTATGTCAGTTTGCCCGTATCCTCATCAATTGCGAAAATCACGATGCTGTCGTGACCGCGATTGGAACCATAGACAAACTTCCCCGATGGGGAAACATGCACGTCCGCACAGTGACTTGTGCCGGAAAACTCTTCAGGAAGCGTCGAAACCGTTTGCAACTCCCTGAGTGTGCCCTTTGTTTCATCATAAGCAAATGCGGTCAATGTAGAGTCGATCTCATTTATGACATAAGCATATCTGCCGGTCGGGTGGAAATCGAAGTGGCGCGGCCCGGCCCCGGCTTTTACTTGAGCCCAGGGAGCGTCGTTGGGGATTAACTTCCCCTGAGTCAAATCCAGCCGGTAACTCATGATCTTATCGAGTCCGAGGTCTGGTGCAAAAGCGTAGCGATTGTCTGGGGAAAGGACGATAGAATGCGCATGAGGCCCTTCCTGCCGCCTCGGGTTGACGCTCGGCAGGAGCCTCGCCCTCCCACTGGAACCTTGGTGCTGAATGAAATCGGTCGGTTCCCCCAGCCGTCCGTCGTCCTGTATGGGAAGAACGGACACACTGCCGCCCCCATAATTGGCGACAAGCACAAACTTGCCTGTCTGATCAACGCTCAAATAGCATGGGCCGGTGCCGCGCGAGGACTGCTGATTTAAGTAAGTCAGTTCCCCAGTTTGGGAGTCGATGGCAAACGCGCTCACCGCTCCGCTTGGCTTACCGGCAAACTCGCCAACTTCGTTCACTGCATAGAGATAGCCTCCTTGGGGATGGATGTCCAAAAAGGAGGGATTGTCCACTCCGGTCGCCTTGCTGGCGAATTCCAAGGCACCGGAGGGATGCATACGATAGACATAGATTCCTTCGCTCTTGCCATGGGTGTAGGTGCCAATATAAACAAGGTTCTGTAACGGGCGAGCCGCCCGCTCTACATTCTGTTTTGTCATGGTGTGTGCACTCCGTTTTTATCTGGTTGTTATACCAATTCCGAGTTCAAATCCGACATTTTCAAACCCCGGTTGTCTTTTGACACCGGGTGTTTGACCTCACACACCCGGCGTCTGACGACAGCCGGGGTGTTACAACTGATGTGTTTCAATTCGGAATTGGTATTATGATGAAACTGCTGAAACACAAAATCTTGTTCAATCTCATGCCTCGGTGAAAATCCCCTTCCAAGGCGGACTAATCACGATCCTCCATCAGGAGGAAAAATTCCGAGTTAAGCCCCTGCTGGTCTTTCGCTCCAGACCTGGGCTCAAAAATCAATTCCTTTCTCCCTGTCAGCTTTCCTGCCACTCTGACCAGCATCGTCAGATCCTGGTCAAAAGTTGTGAATTGAAGCTGAAGCCGAACATGCACCGCTTCATGGGGACGCCAATTCGTTTTTAACGCTTGCACGATTAAATCTTCCGAGCGAATGCTTCGCTGCTTTTCGACGGAGAAGATTTTACTCCCCTTGGGAAGTTGCTTCATCGCGGTTGCGTTGTGCGTCATCACTTTGCAGACAACCTCTCCCTTGAAAGAAACGGTGACATCTCCATCGGCAAAGGTTTGGTCGGAGACATTCTTCGCCCCAATCTCAATAGAGAAAGCCTCCCCAGCCGAGAAGAACTGGGGGTGCTCTACTACGTTTAACGCAAAATAGGTATACTCCGCCCTTCCGCTCAAAGCCGCTTGTGCCTTGACACCTCCTATGATATCCAGTGCCAGAGCCGCGCTCCCTCGGACACCTGAATCCTCATCCTTCAAAGCAGCAATCAATGGCTCTACCGCCCGGGCGTCCTTGAGCTCCCCTAAAGCCCCGGCCGCCCTCCGTCGGACATCCGAATCCTCATCCTTCAACGCTTCTATCAACGGCTCTACCGCCCTGGTGTCCTTTATCTCCCCTAAAGCCTCTGCCGCGCTCGGTCGGACATCTGAATCCTCATCCTTCAACGCTTCTATCAACGGCTCTACCGCCCTGGTGTCCTTGAGCCCCCCTAAAGCCAAGGCCACCCTCCATCGGACATACAAATCCCAATGCTTCAAAGCAGCAATCAACGGCTCTACCGCCCTGGCGTCCTTGAGCTCCCCTAAAGCCAACGCCGCGCTCCTTTGGACATACAAATTCTCATCCTTCAACGCCGCGCTCTGTCGGACTCTCTCATCCTCATCCTTCAACGCTTCTATCAACGGCTCTACCGCCCTGGCGTCCTTAAGCTCCCCTAAAGCCTCTGCCGCGCTCCCTCGGACACCTGAATTCTCATCCTTCAAAGCGGCAATCAACGGCGCTACCGCCCGGGCGTCCTTAAGCTCCCCTAAAGCCTTTGCCGCGCTCCCTCCTGAATTCTCATCCTTCAAAGCGGCAATCAACGGCTCTACCGCCCGGGCGTCCTTGAGCAGCCCTAAAGCCTCTGCCGCGCTCTGTCGGACATACAAATTCTCATCCTTCAAAGCGGCAATCAACGGCGCTACCGCAGGCGTACCTATCTGCACTAAAGCCTCGGCCGCCCTCCATTGGACCTCTAAAACACCATCCTTCAACGCTTCAATCAACGGCGCTACCGCCCTGGCGTCCTTGAGCCCCCCTAAAGCCCCGGCCGCGCTCTGTCGGACATCTGAATCCTCATCCTTCAGAGCGGCAATCAACGGCTCTACCGCCCTGGCGTCCTTGAGCTCCCCTAAAGCCTCTGCCGCCATCACTCGGACATGTGAATCCTCATCCTTCAGTTCTTTGATCCGTTTTTCGACGTTCCGTCGGAAAACTGAATCCTCCAGTTCTTTGATTAGTTTTTCTACCGGATCGCTTTGTGACCACCCATTCAATGGCAACAACAGAGCGAAAAGGACTAAAAGAGAAATGATTATGCTTGCAAATTCAGTTTGCTTCTGGTTTTGAGATTTCATCTGGTTCTCCTTTTTTTTTATGGATGCGTGAAGACGTGATGCGTGATGCGTGAAAAAGAATAATCACGTTTCACGTTTCACGTCAAAGTGTCAACGGTAATAGAAACTTCTTTCTTTCACGTTTCACGTATTCTGGTTCAGCTTAAACACAGCTCGAATCTCCCCGACGATCTGTTTCCGATAATTGGTCACAGGCGGGCAAAATTCCCTCCAGAGTCCATCCAGCCCTTCGTGTGGGAGCAGCTCAAGCTGTTTGAGGGCGGCAAGCACGGCCGCATGTCGGGGCTCGCCAAGCCCATCTTCAATTTTAAGCCCAATGCCGAGATGGTGTTCAGGAAGCCCAACGCCGTAAGCCCCGGCTGCGCCGGATTTTGTGACAACCCGCCCCGGAAACTGTGTCATCAGCGCGGCGGGGAATTGCCCGGAACCGGACATATATCTGGGATACGCCATCATCGCTTCGCGGATGTGATTCAGGGCAACCTGACGTTGGGAAGGGAGCAGGGATGGGTCTGCCAGGCGTGCGTAAATCAAGGCAAGCTTCTCAACAGGAAGGGCGTGGACGGGCGCGCCGCACCCATCAATTGAGATGCCAATCTCGCCGGCATCCATATCCGCGACTGCCGCGATAGTTTGCAAAATCAACTGCTGTGCCGGATGCGTTGGGTTGAGGTAATCGTCGATGGGGAACCCTTTGATTCGGCAGAGCGTCAACATCCCCGTGTGTTTTCCTGAACAGTTGGAGTGGATGGCGGACGGCTCTTCTCCACGCTTGAGCATCGCGACCTGAGTCGGCCCATGCCCCGGCAGATGCGGCCCGCACTGAAGGGCATCCTCCGTGAGTCCGATTTTGTGCAGGATGCGACGAACTGCTTCGAGGTGATAATCTTCTCCACTATGGGAGGCGCACATCACCGAGACCTCAGCCGGCGTCAGGTTAAATTTCTCGATTGCTCCTGCTTCAATGGTTGCCAGCAATTGGAAAGGCTTCGCCGTGGAGCGCAGATAAGTGACCAACTTCGGATTTCCAGCGGCGTATCTGAGGTTTCCTCGTGTATCGACGACAGCGATGGCACCACGATGGATAGTTTCCACAATATCGCCGCGCGTGATTTCGATCAGAGGGGTTGTATCTGTGGGTCGCATTCATTTCTCCTTGCCAATTAAAGAAACCGAGTTTTTCGCTTAGACTTCCGAAGTTTGACACAAGACCTGTGTGGGAGAGTCGCTTTCAGGGTTCACATGGTCTCGGCTCACCGCGTCTGTTGAAACTTCGGAAGTCTGGGGCTCACTTTGGCTGTAACCGAAAAAGTCGTATAAAGAAACCGAGTTTTTCTAAAAAACTCGGTTTCTACGCTCTAACACCTACTAACCTTACTCCAGAAATTCTTTGTCGAAAATCCTTCCATCCAGGAGGACGAGGACCCGATGAAGTTGAGCGCTGTCTTTCGCGTCAGGCAGGAGTCCCTTTCCACCGACGACGGGAATCGCCGGAAGCCCTCGCTCCTGCATGAGCGCGGCGCGATGGACGGCCCGTTCGACATCGCCAGGATCGATAATCCACGATACTTCCATTGCCAGCACGAGCGGCCGCCCTGTTTGTCGGGTCACGGCTTCAACGGCGAGGTCAAGGTTGACAATCTCCTCCCATTCCTTATCCGCCAAAGCCTTCTTTTCATTCATTTGCTCAAGCAGTGCCCCTTTATCCATGACCTTAACCTTCCGAAGGTATCTCCCGAAAACGGCACTGGCGTTCTCACGATAAAACCGCTCCTGGTCGCGGCCCTTGAGATAGCCCAAATCATCCTGCATTCCTCTTTGGATCTTCTCAAACTCCATCATCCGAGTGGTTAGGACCTGCATCTGAACCTGTAATTGCTGCTGACTTTCCACCAGTGCTTGCACCTGAACTCGTAACTCCTGCTGACTTTCAGCCAACGCTTGCATCTGAATCTGTAATTGCCGCTGGCTTTCAGCCAATGCCTGCATCTGAACCTGTAATTGCCGCTGACCTTCAGCTAATGCCTGCACCTGTTGAGTCAGGGTCTGCATCTGTTCGGTGAGTTGCGCTACGACGGATTCTAGTCGGTCCATCCGATTAGGCAACTGCCGAAATTCGCCGGTCAAAAGTACCTTCAGCAACCGCTCTTGCCACTCCGGGTGCTGTTCCAAGGTTTGAATTAACTCTTCTAGATTTTGTATTGGTTCCATTATTGAAAACTCCCAAGATGAAAGTTAGTTTAGTATTTGACGGCAGTGGCTTGGCCAGGTAAATGCCCGCTCATCCGTCAACTCCAGTGTTGGTATTGTCATCACTCATACACCTTATTCTATCATAAGTTCCGTCACGCTGTCATCCTATTTCTTCTTGTATCGACTCTCCTCGTGCTTCCACCACCCGCCGGACTCGTTGCTCCCACGCATCGCAGGTGGCGTGTGTCCGATGCACGGATGCCCCGATGTACTTCGTTGGGTCGCGCAGGGCTTCCCGCTGCGTTTCCGTCAGCCTTTCAAGGAACGGCTGCAACGTCTCATCTGCCCACAAGAGCTCCGTTAAGGTGCGTCCGGTCTGATGAACCTGGGCAACGAGCTTGCGAGTGTGGTCGTAGGCATCGGGGAATCCGTAATACGCCATCAAAAGGTAGATGGGTTCAGCAATCGTATCGCCTGCGCTCAACTCAAGATTCCGTCGCATCTGGTCCGTTTTCACATCCATCTCCTCCAGGGCGCGGATGAGACGATAGAGCGAGTAGTCGAACGCTGTGAACAACTCCGTTAGAAAACGGCTTGACGCAGAGTTGGTGAGATCGCGTTGGTGTTCCAGGATACTGTCCATGAAGACGGTCATCATGCGCGGTACGAACGCCTTCCACAGACTCTTGACATTTTCAAACTCTTCGGGGTTGACCTTGTGCGGCATGGTCGAAGAACCGACCCGTTGTGGGTCATACTTCTTGCCGACCTCTGCAATCTCCGTGCGATAGAGATGGCGCATGTCGTCCGCAAAGTTCGCCAGTATGGTGTACGCGGACGTGATGGCATAAGCCAAATCGGAGATAAATTCCGGCTCGACGCACTGTGTCGAGGTATGGGTATCGGACGCCTTCAAGCCGAGTTGCGCCAGCAGGTCTGCCTCGATCTGCTCCGGATGTTCCGTAATCAGCGAGAGCCCGTTAAATGCGCCCACCGCACCCGAAAATTGCCCCCGGAGGTTCCGGCTCGTCTGGTCAATCAACTCAATCCGATTTCCGATTCGGCTGACATAGAGGGCGATGGCGAAACCAAAGGTGATTGGCTCCGCGTGCTGTCCATGCGTTCGCCCAATCTGCACCGTTTCCGCGTGGGTCCGCGCCAGTTGGATGAGCCGATTTTCAAGCGCGACCAGATCGGGAAGGATGACGGCGTGGGTCAGATCTTTGAAACGCAAGGCAGTTGCAGTATCAAGGATGTCCGCCGAAGTCGCAAAGAGGTGAACATACGGACGCGCTTGGGGACTCATCTTCCGCTGCATGACGTTGACGAGCGAACGGATGTTGTGGCGAATGTGCCCTTGCTCTTCATAGACCTCTGCTGCCGTCACCTCCTGCGCCGCTCGTTCCACTTCATCGGCAATTTCGTGGGAGCAGATTCCGTGTTTGGCAAGTGTCCGCACCAATGCGGCTTCGACTTTGGCTTGATATGTGACGTAGGCGGCTTCGGAAACGTAGGGAAGTAGCTTTTTCATGAAGGCTTCGCTGCCGCCGTAGTATCTGAAATCCAGTGGGCTCACGGCTTCGTAAAGTTCCATAATCTTTATGTATCTCCTTTTTATCTGGATTGAGGGTGTTGCGCCTTTCTGTTGATTCGTCGATTTGCTGATTCTCTCCGACCTGCTAAATTATACCACCTTTTTACTGTCCAAGTTTTGATTTTTTTGCCTCATTTTGGAAAGCATTTTTTCAGGCATTTCCTCTCCAGAAAGTCCATCAAGCCGCTTCAGTCGGAATGAAAGGGTGGAAGATTGGAACATGGGGAGGCATGTTCCAATCTGCTATTCTTCCTTTCCTTCCATTCTTCCTGGGGGTTATGAAGGTTCGGTTCGTAACACTGAAAGGTTCCCATCTTAAAGCTGGTTCTCATGATGCTGTGGTAAATTTCAAACATGTGTAATGGTTAACATGATAGTACACACCAGTAGAACAAGCTGCCAGCTTGTTTCAAGTCGTCTGGAAACAAGCGAGCCCCTTGTTCTACTTGCACCTCCTCAATCCAAAGAGTGTCAACCATCATCTTGGCTAATACATAAATAGGACTTACACTTCATCAGCGAACCATCTGTCATATTGCGTATTGCGTACTGCGTATGGGTCTCTGTACGCAATACGCAATATCACTGAATTATCAATCGCAACTGCGTAAGTCCTACTCAGGACTTACGCAATTTAGAAGTAGAACGGGCTGCCAGCCCGTTTCAAGCGGGCAAGTCTCTAGCGAAGCGAGATCCCGCATAGCGGGGCTGCCCGCTCTACGAGAGCGTCTCATTGATTCACTGCGTAAGTCCTACTATTAAAAGTGAGTTAGTAAATGGGATAAAAGTGACATTTTTATTTCTGTTTTTATACAATTGGTGTGTGTTCGCGCAAACGCCAGCCCAATACGCCATCCAGAAGGGATTAGGATTTGCGCAAAAGGGCGAACTGGATTCGGCAATCGAAGCATTTCAACAGGCCACCCACCTGAATCCCCAGGACGCGTCCGCCTATTTTTATCTGAGTCAAGCGTATCAAGAAACGGGCAATCTGGAAGGGGCGATGAGCGCCTGTCAAGCTGCCATTCGACTGCTTCCGAACTTTGCGGAAGCTCACAGTGATTTGGGTCAGATATACCATACGGGACAGTTTGCCGCCGCGATTGATTCATATCAGAAGGCGATTACATTACGGACAGAAGTTGCCGCCTTTCATTGCCTTGGGTTGAGTGCAATAGGTAGCCACGGGGCCATCCTTTTCAAGGAAGGCTTTGAAGGTGGCATCAATCCAAGTGTATGGAACGCACCGAATACTTGGCAACTCGCTGATTCAGGAGGGGTAGCCGGTTTGGGGACGAAGGTCTTGAGTATTGACGGGGGCGAGGCGGGAATCACGATGAAAAAGGACTTCACAGACGTCGTGTATGAAGCCGACTTCCGAGCCATGAATAGTGGCAAGATTACGGGTTTCGTCTTCCGGGCTCAGGATAATGCAAATAACTTTTATATGCACCAGATCTCCGCCGATGGCTCTGCTCACACACCCAACAATATGCGCTGGCACTGGAAAGTGGGAGGAACTTGGAATGTCGAACCGATTCCATTTTTAAATGGTGAGAAGGTGATACCGGAGGTGTGGTATCGCGCGCGATTTATCGTCAAAGGATTCAACTTTAAGGTGTTCGTCGTCGAGAAGGCAAAGGGCGGTAAAGCCGACATGATTCAACTTGGCGACTGGACCGACGATAAAAAGGGAGGTACCGGAAACTTTGCTTCCGGTGCGATTGGGTTCCGCTCTTCTGGCGGCGAAGCGATGCAGTTCGATAACATCGTTGTCGCTGACCGCCTTGAGGACATCACCACGCCGGTTGAGCCTCGCGGTAAGCTGGCAACGGTTTGGGGCACTATTAAAGCAAGGCAGTGAGGTTATCCCTTGTGGAGACAGCATATCCCTTTCACCAAAAGTAATTGGACGATGGCTCTGCGCGTTTGTTGCAGAGCCATCGTCCAATGGATATAGGCTATCTCGTCAGTTCAGCAGACGAGTGGGATTTTGACCGAATCTGGTCAGTTTCTGCTCCTGCCGCCTTCCCGCCCACCTCCACCGCCTTCACGGCGTTCGGTTCGCGGACGCGCCTCATTAACAGTCAGATCCCGTTCCATAAACGGCTTTCCATCTAACCCTGAAATCGCTCTCTGTCCTGCTGCGTTTTCAGGCATTTCGACGAATCCAAAACCTCTCGATTTACCGCTGAATTTGTCCGTAATAATGCCTACGGATTCAACCTGTCCGAAGCCTTCAAAAAGTTCTCGCAAACCCTCTTCGGTGGCATCAAATGATAAATTGCCCACATAAATATTCATCTAAGTCTCCTATTTTGTCACTGAAGTTCCCTTGCTTTTGATTGGCACTGCAAATTTCCACAAGGGAGTTCGTGAATTGGGAAAAGTGCTGATAATGCTACTGGCCAGCAATTAACTACCGGCTCCCAGGTCCAAAGCCCCCTATCCTTTGTTACAAGAAGGGAACAATCTCTACTGGAATATTATAAATGATGAGAGGTATCTTGGCAACATTATTTTTAACCCTTTCATCCATCAGTAGAAATTTCATTACAGAACTTGTTCCTTCATTACTGCCTGCCCTGAGTGAAACGAAGGGTTCAGAGCAGGCTCTGAGTGTAACGAAGGATTTGCACTTATGCTCATTTGATAAACCGCTGACGCAACATCTTCCACATTAACTTTCGCTTGAGGGCGCTTCCATCAATCCGATGGACAAACAGCCGTTTCCCCTCCATTTCCAGCACAGGGATGAGGTCCTTGTATTTCGTGAACAGCCCTAAGTTTTTCGTGATGTCAACCTCCTCGACCTGAATCGGGTATTTCTCAGAGACCTTTTCCAGAGCAGCTTTGGCTTTATCGCAAAGGGGACAGTCGGATTTTGTATAGAGTTGGAGTTTAATCGGCTGCATTGGCGGAATGAACATGAGGCATGTTGCGTATTGCGTGAAACGTGAAACGAATTCTTCCCTTCCATCCTTCCTTTCCTTCCTTGCGCAAGTCAGACATGCGCTACCCCCTCAATCGGTGTGAGATTCAAAACCGCATCCCATCCCTCAAGGGGCAACCCGGCGACATAGTTGCTGTGGAAGGATTCCAGATAGGTCTGGTCCCACAGGGGGACAATCGATCGGACGTCGGGAGGCAGGCTCTGGATGATTGCGGCATAGTTGTGTTCGAGCAACCGATAGCCCGACGTGGAAGAGCCCCGAAAACGGGGGTGTGGCGGCACGAATCCCAGTTCGACCATCCGGGCATCAAGTATATCCGAAATCTGCTCAAAGATTTCAATCCGACGCTCCCACGGGCAGCCATTTGACGCGGCTTCTTGGATAAGACCATCTATCGTCGGTGCGAGTTCAGGCAACTGTTTAAAGAAGGGATAGACCCATTTATCGTAGGGGAAATAGGTTCGGTTCAGGAGGAAGGCGAGTTCCATCGCCCATTTCATTGTCCGTCCCAGCGCTGTCGTCGCATAGACCCAATTTTCGCGTAAAATGGCGCGTTTCATCGGATAAAGCCCCATCCCCGAAAAGTAACGGCACCAGTGAGCAATTCGCCGTTTCCAAACATCATCTGGATAGTAGCCACCCAGCACGGCTCTGATCGCTGAAAATCGTCCGCTTGGGTCATGCCAGACCTCACCGTTGATGATATGGATGATGTCCTCCTCCGGCATATTGAGCCACTCCGCTGACGTTTGGGGCGCATGAGTTATCCCAATGGTGCGCGTCAGAAATCCTTCCAAGCTCTCCGGCGAAACGCCTGCTCCCTTCTCATGTCCAGAGCGCAACGAGACGCCACGATAAGTTTCAGGCAATTTCTGTGCAAGCGTTGTCAAAATCGCTTCGCCTCTTGCGGCAAATACCTCTGACGGAAGTAGCATGTTCACACGCAGCCCAAAATGGTGGTCTCGCGAATAATCATCGTCCATACCGAGGCATTCAGAACCATACCCGAAAAACCCACACGCCGCGGCTTGCATGTCCTTCGGAAAATGTTCCGTGAGGATGGGGAGCGCGACATCGAAGAAAAAATCACGGCTCATCTCAAGGATTTGGCTGGTTTTGAACTTCATCATCGTCCCTGTCCTCTCTTTCAACTGAACGTGAGACGTCAAACTTGCCCCCTTTTCAAGGTTTATAATTCTCCAAAAGCTGCCTGAGCTTTCTGAGTTCGTCTGGGCGCATTCCTCGCGCTATATCTTCGGGACTCAACCCGCGGACTCGATCCTCGGGACTCAGTTGCTTGAGCAGATCCTCTTTATTCAGATAAGGCAGTATCTCTGGCCCAATATCTTTCGCCATAAATTCTAAATCCTTTCGGGGGATACTGTGTTTTCCAGCCATAGCTAAAACCTCCTCCTCACGCTTCTAATTCTCTTCTTGCTCCGCTAGCAATTGTCGAAGCATTCGATGTGCTTCAGGAGTGAGGTATCTGAGCAGGTCCTCTTTGTTCAGTTGCTTAAGCAGGTCCTCTTTACTCAGTTGCTTGAGCAGATCCTCAGGGCTCAGTTGCTTGAGCAGATCCTCTTTATTCAGATAAGGCAGTATCTCTGGTCCAATATCTTTCGCCATAAATTCTAAATCCTTTCGGGGAATACTGTGTTTTCCAGCCATAGCTAAAACCTCCTTTGTGACTTTCGGCCGAAGTCGGTAAGCGAAACGGATAAAGTCCCAATTCTCCTCTTTGACGACCTGCTGCACAAACTGTCGAAATTTTTTGGCAGCGGATGCAAACAGAAGCAACGGATAGTTTTTGGGGAGAACAGGGAGTTCATTGACGACAATTAAGTACACGGCGAATTCGCCGCTTCTGAGATAATATCCACCTCCAAGGGCTTGGAATCCAACCCCTTGATGGCGTGACGAAATCCATCTCGGTTTTTGAGCGGAAACAATTGTCACCGTCATTTGATGGGGGAGAAGGTCATTTTCACCGAGATACAGATAGGCACGCCCTAAGATCAGATGGTATTCCGCAATTGTCAAAGAATCGTGTCTACCCTTGAATTCAATTAAATTATGCGCCCGGAAATGACCAAAAGGCGTTTGAGAGTGAAGTTGTCCCATCTCTTGGGACGGGTCGAGACGAATAATCGCATCGATGGTACGTGGAAGCCGACTGACCTCAAACTCGGTTTGTAGGGGAATGCCCCATTGTCCACAGCGAAAAGTCAAAACTTGCTTAAAAACCGGATCGATATGTCCTCGATTTTGAACCGATTGCATCTCATCAGTGGAATTGTGCCTCAATATGTCCTCCTGTTTTCCGAAATATGAAAATTATAACAGATTCTTGACAGCAGATCAACCCCAAAGTCCAGCGTCTGAGAGATCGGGACAGGGTGTCGTGTCCTACTTCTATCAGTGCTTTCCTCATTCAGGTGATTCGGATGACCTCCGCCAGCCCCCAACTCCAGTCGAAGCGATAGTGATGCGTCAGGCTTTCAGGCACACAGATAATACAAAGCTTTCCATCACGGGCAAAGCGATTGGTGATTGAAACCAGATTGAGTTCGTAGGGGTATGTCGCTTCGATCGCGTCGAGGACGATGAGCGCACGTTCTTGAAAATGGCTTTGCATCAGATCTTCGATGGCAATCTGCATCAAAATCCGTGTCTTCGCTTTTGCACCGGAATGGATCAGCGAGGGGTTCTGTTTATCTAGTTCCCCGAGCAGGTAAAGGTTCAGATTGACATAATAGTCATCCGCTGATGCCTTGAATTTTTCGGCGAGCAGGCGTTTGACGAGGGTTGTTTTGCCCGATAGGAAATCGCCAACGAGGCAGAGCGTTCCGTGCTCACACCCATAATCCACACGGGCAACCAACGCGCGATAGGCTTTCTCCTGGTTTTCATGCAGTTGGAATGTCAGCGGAGCCATTCAAACCTCCTTGCGTCTCGTTCAGATACTCTGATTGGAAAAGCCTTTAATCAAAGAACCCATCGGTCATGAGTTCTTCCGGTGAATCGACCTCCAACGCTGCCCCTAAAAGTCGCTCCAATTTTTCCGTATCCTTTAACACTAGAATTCGTGAACCGATCTCAGAAGGTAGTTCTAGGAATCGGTGCGATAAAATCTTGAGAATTGATTCTTGCAGTCCTTCTTGGCGTCCTTGCTCAATTAAGGGATTCGTAATCATTTGACTCACCTCCGGGTAAACTTCTCGACTCAAGCGTTGATACACCTCTTTTTCGGCATCGGTTAAAAGCACATACGTTTCAACGGCATGCACAATCAGATCGTATTTCTTTCGCGTCAGATGAGGCAGGTAGTTGATCAGCTTCAGGTAACATGCCACTTTTAGCTCGGGCTGCGAAAATCCCGCAGGATTCATGAAAACTGCCAACGCACAGACGACCACCTGATCCTTCTGCAAATAGTCCATCGCCGATAACATGGGAAGGCTGATACACATATAGCGGCCACTCAAGCGGGTTTGGGGCACACCAGTCTGATACTTTTCTGATATTATACCCCCTTTGAGGGGATAATTGCAAAAGACGAAGGACAAAAGGCGTTTTTGTTTCTGCCACGCGGTAAACTCGGATAAATCGAAGGAATCCTGGCGTTCCCCTTCGATTTCGCGGACATAAATGAGACAGTGATACCCCATCATCCGTGCCGGAAAATCAAACCGCCTCTGCTGTTGCGATTCGATGTGAATCAAGAAAACTGCCGGTGGCGGCTTCTTCACTCCCACTTCAAGTAACACATCGACAAACCGCTCGACGCCTTTGGGAGAATCGGTATACAGTTGTTTGTTCAAATCCTTTTTCTGCGAAAAGTCTAACCGCCGCGCCACGCGAGGAAAGAATAATTCCAGAATCTCCTCCAGAGATTCAACCGCGAGTTCTTTCATAAATTGATCGATTTCCATTTTTTCCTTTCACGTTTCGCGTTGGCTAGAACACGGATTTATAGAATTTCACGGATGTCATGGCTCAAACAGCGGGTGTTTTAAGGGACTGCTGTTGCTGGATGTGCGTCCATACGCTTCGCAGATAGCGATCGCGAGGGGATTTTTTTAAGCCATCCGCTAAGAGTTGCTTTGCCCGATCGGGTTGGGCGAGATGGAAATACGCCTTCGCCATCGCCCCGATGATTTGCGTATCCTCCGAGCGAAGGGCAAAAATCTGCTCTAAGAGCGGCAAGGCTTTAGCGTACATCTCCTGTTTGGAATAGCAGAATGCAAGCTGCGTGCGGAAGTAAGTGGAATCCGGGTTCAACTGGACCGCTGTTTCCAGTTCCTCAATGGCTTCCTGATACTTGCCACCCTTTTTCAGTTGAAGTCCAAGTTGGGCATGCAGATGGGGATTGCGGTGACGGGAGGGAATCTTGAGGAGCTGCCTCAGTTGAGCGATCGCTTGTTCCGGTTTTTGGCTTCGCACTTGCAGTTCCATCCACCGTGTAAAGGCATATTCATCGGCAGAATCGAGTGCTAAGGCTTGCTCGTAGGCGTCCATTGCCCGCTGCGTTTGCTTGAGCGCAACAAAGACATCTCCCATCGCATGATGCAATTCTGCCCGCTTTGGGTTGATTTCGATGCCTTGTTGAAGGACTTTCAGCGCATCCTGCAACCGACCCAGTTTACGATAAACAATGCCCAGTTGAAGGTAGGGGTAGATGCGTTGCGGTTGATAAGCAATCTCCTCCTCATAAGCTTCCGCCGCCCCAGCCAAATCGCCCATCTGCCACAGGATGCGCCCACGCACCCCGATGGCGAAATGATTCGTCGGGTTCGCTTTTAAGGATTTTTCGACAAATTCATAAGCCAATTTTGGGCGACTTTGCATCAGATAAATATGCGAGAGATGCACCAACGCAAACCCATCCGCCGGTTGCAATGCGAGGCACTGTTCAAACGAACGAATCGCCTCATCAAGACGCTTCGCTCTCTTATGAGCTAATCCTTGTTCGCGATGCTGTTGTAGAGTGAGCATAATTGTCAATTATAACGCGCCAGTAGATTAGACCTTGTAGAACGTGCGGCTCGCTCGTTCAAAGGGGAGTCGGAACCAGCGAGCCGCACGTTCTACGAGTGGTTCTTGAGTTGAATTTAACAAAGTCAAACTTGCCATCGCCACACCAGGGCGCCCCACTCTCCCTGGATGTCACGAACTTTGACTTCGATGGTGTCAACTTGCCAATCCGGCTCGCCAATCAGCGCAACGCCTTCAGCGCCTTTCGCGATTTCACCGTGATACCCGCCATTACGAATGGCCCATTGGCTCGCGGGTTGAGCAAGCACGGTCCACCCATCTGCGCCCCCGCCATTGAAGTCATCAAAGAAGGTGCCCGACCAAACTGGCGCGGGTAAGAAAAACATAAGGGTGACGAAAACCAGGCTTAGACAAAAGCCGGTGAGGATAAAAAAGTTGCCTTTCATTGTTCCTATCTCCTTTCTAAAAAAATATAACTGCTGGTTATATAGGGGCACAGCGTGTCGCGCCCCTAAAGCGGCTTACAGAGATATTGCATGCAACATCTCTACTGATGAAGTTCCGACCCAGACCCGGAGATCGGGGGCGGTATCTATGGCATCACCTCCTTCTCTGGAAAGGCGAAGAGGTAGCCCAACTTTCTTAGTTGGCAAACTGGCAATCCAACTGCCAAAAACCAAGATAGAATCTTGGGCTACATTTTATTTACCAAAATCAAACTATAACCTCACAACAACACACGGGAGAACGTCTGCACCCACCGCCGTTGATGATGCGGTAAGTTGTTTACAGTGATGTACAGGTCGATTGTGACGTGAAACGCTGTCTCGGTACTTCTGACACAGCAACTCGTGTCAACAGTGATAGTCCCATCGTTCCGCACGATGCGCCGGTGATGTTTGCCTGTCGCCACGACATCGGCAGGATTTCGATTGCTCGCCCACACTTCCAGTTGTGCATCGGTGGTCACTTCCGTCGTCGGACTCACGCGGCTTGTTCCCGCTGTATGCGTTCGCAATCCCATTCTGTCACCGAGGACATCGTGGATAATCTGCCACGGCGGTTCGTCGGGCGACAGCCGATACACGTTAATAGGGCTCTCCACTCGCTCGAAGGCCGCCTCATCTGTCGGCAATTTGCCCTCTACCGTTTTTCTCAGGGGCACGACCGGCAGAATCAACAGCGACGGGTGGTCCGCGCCTCGATAAACGCGGTTGACCCCTGGATAGGGGGTGGGCCAGAGGTTTGGAAAGTCTGCGCTACAAATCGAGAGGCGGATGCGATGCCCCGGTTTGAAGTGCCACGCGGTGCAGTCGAGGTCAATGGTGAGTTCGTAAACTTCGTTGGGAGTCAGCGGGGTGGGATGGGTGAAGGATTGCCGGCGCGTTGCGTTCAACACACCGTTGCAGACCAACGCGCTCGTGCCGTCGGGGGCGACATCACACAACCGTGCGACGAACGCCATTACGGGCGCGGTGGAACTGACGTGCAGCACGACTTTCGGGGCACCGATAATTGCCAACGGTTTGTCGAGCGGTGCCGTGGTGTAGTTGAGTGAATAGAGCGCATCAGGGCGTTGGTCGGTTGGCAACCCAAAGGGAACGCCTCCACTCCATAACCCCCCCGTGATGCCGACGGTGGGGCGGTAGGTATAGGCATCGTAAGCGTGTGTTGGGAGTTCTTCTCCCTTCCCCTCCAGGGGAGGGTCCGGGGGAGAGGTTGGAGAGGAATTGGAAAGGAGTTCGCCATCTTGACCGATCCAATAGTTTTCCTTACTGCTGCCATCCGGTGGGAAAGTTGTTTCTATCAACCAATATCCGCTCGTATCCGTTCGGTCAGCCTGTGGGTCGTCGTAGGTTTGCATATAAATGCAAATCGGTGACTCATCCATCATGCCGTTCTCCTCACCCTTGAGCCAATAATCGCACCAGCGGACGACTTCACGCAGGTAGTTGATACGCGGTCCGGGGATCGCGCTGTCAGGTCGGGAGTGGTTCCACGGTCCAATGAGGACTTTCTTAGGCACTCTGAGATTCTCAAACGTTCGCAACGGCGAATTGGGGTAGCCATCGCGCCAGCCACCAATCATAAACACCGAACATTTGACCTGGTCATACCGCCCACGCAAACTGCCCGGCCACCAATAGTCAGAGTCGGTCTGGTGTTCTAGCCACGCCAGGATATAGGGGGTGTTGTGTTGGAGGTGTTCTTCCCAGATGCGCGCCCAATTGTCGCCGCTGTATTCGGGATACGGGGGCATCGCGTTCATGCCAATCATCGAAGAGCCATACGCGCCGATGTCGTAGTAGCAGCGGAAACACCCCCCGCGATAGTGGCAGTCGTCGGTGTAGCGGTCATCGGTGAAATAGACCGGGATAATCGTTGTGAGGTGCGGTGGACGATGGGCAGCGATTTGAGCGCAGGTAAAACCGCCATACGACGCACCGAACATCGCAATCCTTCCGCTGCACCAACTTTGCTGTGCAAGCCACTCAATCGCTTCGACGCAATCCTGCTGTTCGCGTGGCGTGTATTCGTCGGTGTTGATGCCCTCGCTGCTGCCCGTGCCACGGCAGTCTAGCCGCGCACCGATGAACCCATGTTGTGCGAAATAGTTGTGATAACCGGAATACGGGGCGGCATCGTCTTTGCGGTAGGGGATGTATTCGAGAATGAGCGGGCGAGGTGTCTGCTGCCAGTCATCGCCGTCCGGAAGGTGCATATCCATCGCTAATTGCACACCGTCTGACATCGGAATCATCACATTTTTAATAAAGCGAACGCCATCTTTCGGGGGGAATAAGATTGACATAATGTTTCACCTATAAAAATTGGTACACAATTCGGTATGTTTCATTTTTCCCAGAAAATTACTTGACACTTGAGAGCAGGAAACCTGCACGGATGGAAGGATGGAAGATTGGGTTCCCATCCTTCCATCCTTCCATTCTTCCATTCTTCCAACAACAAAGTGTGTAAAGCAGTTTCTGGTGCCCACAATTCGGGTGTAAATTTCGGTATGCCCAATCAACACCGCTATTTCCTTTCCTTCTGTTGTAAACCTGCTTGCAGTTGCTCCAGTCGCTTGCGCAATTGGTCCTGAGTTTGCGCAATCCGCAGGGCGTAGAGGATAAAGATGAGCCAGATGACAAAGTAGGCAGAAATGAGGTATTTTAGTCGCTTGACCTGGCGAGCTTCTAACTTTGCTGTCGCTACGTTCACCAACTGCTCAACTTTCGTCATATCTACTTGCTTCAGGTTCGTTTCGGCGACAGCATCGTCAATGGCTGCAAGCACCTCGTCCGGTGGGATTGTCACTGGAACCTGGCTAAGGGTAAATAGTCCGAAAAATACAACGAAAATGATAAAGACTGTTATCAAACTTTTGTGCATTGAATTTCTCCAAACGTAATGGGTAAATCGATTGCAGATTGCGGATTGCGGATGGAAGCGATTCATCTTCTCCGCCGCTCATCTGCTTCCTTTCTCTCGTTTCGCTTCACGCCACAGCCACAATGGCAACTTTCCACCGATCCGCTTGCTCGCAAAGGGCTTCTTGATTTATAATAAAGGTGCGCCCCACTTCAATAGCAAGGACGCTCCCCTTGACTTCATGCAGCACTTCCAGTGTTTGATGGCCGACGGTTGGGACATCAATTCGGAAATCGTGATGCGAGGAGGCGGCTTTGGCAACGACAACGCCTTTGCCACCGAGCGCCCCTCCACGTCGTATCGCTTCATCTGTTCCCTCAATGGCTTCAACGGCGAGCGGCATTAAATCCTTGACAATAACGGTTTGCCCGATATCCAAATTGGCGACCTGACGGGCAAGTTGCACTCCGTACCGCACATCCGCCCACTGGGATTGGGTCGGCTGTCTTTTCGTCAACACACCGGGGGGTGGCATTAAATCACCCAGGAAACGATGTTGCTCGATAACGGAAAGTCCTGACGATTCAAAGTAAGCGATAATGGCGGCGAGGATGGCGCGGTCACCTTTATTGCGAGTGGTCGCCAGGATTTTCAGAGCTGTCGTGTCTAGCAAAAATGGGTGCAAGAGGATGCCCTTGTGAATTTTTCCAATCAGCACAATTTCACGCACATCTGACTCAAGAAGGGTCCGCGTTATCTTGCGCATTTGCCCAACACCGATGGGATAGATTTCCGAAGCCACACTCGCTAAACCTTCGGAGGGCGTCTGCGTAATTTGGATGATAATCGGTAAACGCCCTTGAGCCCGAGCGGCTTGCGCCAGCAGGACAGGCAGCTCTCCTGCCCCAGCGATAATTCCAAGTTTTTCCAATCCGTTACTCCGTAAAACGTGTCGATGAATACGGTTCTCATTTCTTAGGGGCTCCGTAGAGGTAGTGATCATGTTGTTCGGCACCATCTGTCGGTATGCTTTCCCAGACTTCTGAGGGCACCTGTTTGATGCGTTCATCAATCTTCTCCCAGAGGGTCTTACCTGGATCCCCCTTATGCACTAACCCTTGCACGAAAGCCAACACCTCTCCGTTCCGTGAGTTTTCAACCTGCTGCTTTACTGGAGGTAGCATCCGTAGTCCCTCAATGACCATTTGTTCTATGTTGACTGACATCGTCAACCCCCTCTTGTTTATACTGATGAATGACAAGGGCAACAAATCGGATTCGTTCGATAAACTCTCCTGATTCGTTGTTATATCGCCCCATAACGACGCCTTGTTAGGCAGTTCCGCTGTTGTCCACCGAAGCACTCCAATGTCGGAGGAGATGTTTTGCAATTCCCGTAAGTTTGACAACAAAATTGAGCCCTGTACCATCTCCAAGACCGAGAGAGCATTGACTGTCTTCCATCCACCTCACCAGTTTATGAGGCAATTCTTCTGGCAAATCCATTGGCCCAGTGATACATATCTGTGGCGGTTTCGGCTGAATATTAAAATGAGGGAAAAACCAGACTTCATCAAATCCATAGAAAATTCGCTGTTTCTGTTCCACAGCAAGCAACTTTCTGGTTGTGATGACAAGTCCTTTGCCAATAATACGACCGTGCGATTGGAGGTTGTTTAACGCTGGACTTTTATTGACAATTAATGGCAAATCGAAACAGCTATCTAAGCAAGTAATCAGCGCGTAGGTCATACTTGGGGGCGGAACTCGAATATCCGCCAAAAAGGTGTGGATTGAGCTGTCAATCCATCCAGTTGTGTAGGTTTTTTTTGGCATATTCATTCTCCGGGCTTAAGCGGCCTGGGCGGGTTTTGCGGATTTCCGCGCCGACGGTTGGATCGAGGTTGACCGACCAAATCTCGCCACGCTTAATGTCCATTGATAAAGTCTCCCGATTGCCACTCTTGACGTTCGTCCGCTGTCTGTTCGTAGTGGGCTTTCATCTGTTCGGCTTGTTGTGTCATGATTTGACGGCGATCATCCAGCGATAGGCGCATGAAATTGTGTTGAGGTGATAGTTCATCGTCCTCTGTATTAGCCAAATCAAGCAACAAGCGGTATGCGATCGGTAGCTTCGTTTCTGGTAGTTGCTGAATCAACTGTTGAACATGAGAGTAGGTGATTGTTTCCATGTCTATCTCCTTCACTATATTCCGCTTCACATTTGAAAAAGCAACATTTGCACGGGAGCGTCGTTAACTTCAACAGTTTCCGCTTCCGTTTTCTTAGATAGATATTCAACAATATCTTGAGCATTATGAGTGGGCTCAAGTTCGATGCCACCCAAATCAATCAGGTCTTCGTTTCCCTTTGGGAGCTTTGCAAAGTATTTTGGAGTGACTACAAAAAGCGGAAGTTTCATGTCGAGAGCAGTCTTCCCCGCATCAAATGTGCCACTCATTTTTCCTTTTAAGTCTCTTTCAGGACCCGATTCGATAACCACAACTGCCCGCGATAAAGCGCATACCAGCCGATTTCGAGCCATCGCGTTGCGTGCTAACCACCTCGCATCAGGATGGAATTGAGAGACAGCAAGTACATCACGATTCCAGTTGAATTCTTTGAAGTCTCTTTTCGTGCGGAGTTCTTTGATGCCATAACTAAGCACTATTGTTGTAGTACCCTCTGCTTCTAATGCGCCTAAATGGGCTTCTGAGTCAACTCCCTTTGCATATCCAGATACAACATTCTTCCCGTGTTTTGCGAGATCTGCGGCAATCTCTTTGGCAGCTTTGATCCCTTCATCTGAGACATTTCGAGACCCTACAATGGCAACACCATCAGAAGTCAGAAGTTTTTGTCGCCCCTTGCTGAACAAGACAGGAGAAATGTTGAATTTATCAGCATAGTCGAGGAGATTGCTTGGAAAATTTGGGTGTCTGGGATAGATAATACCGATACCATCACTTTGTAGTTCTTCATACTCCCGGTATATCTCTTCCCTATCCTGTGAACGAATCTGCCCATTAAGGATTTTGGCTAACTTCGGGAATTGAATCAATAGTTCTTTTTGATTGAACGGCACATCTTCAGGCTGGAGTTGTTCTTTCTCTAATATCTTGGCTACCGAAACTAAACTTTTAGGTCCAATTCCGCGTGTCTTAAATAGTCTGAACCAGAAGTAAGCTGTTTCCATTTTCATCTTCTTGCCCTTGTTCGAGTTAGCGCAAGTACAAACACGCGCGCTATACCGCCCTGTTCATGCAAGACGTTGGTGGCTGCCATTAAAGTTTCTCCGGAGCGGTAAAGATCGTCAAATAGCAGAACGTACCGATCTCTAAAGCGCTGCTCCTGAATTGCAAATGCGCCTTGAAGTTGTTCGTGTCTGCTTTCTTGTCCCTCAAGGCTTTTAAGGGGTGTTGTTTCCCTTACTTTCACTAAATAACCCAAAGGGCGCGGGCAAGTTCAGGATTCGTCCCATCTCCGCTGCTATCTCTATAACAGGCTGAAAGGGGCGGTCTGTATCTGAAGGGGGAATAGGTATGATTGCAGCAAGGTAGGGATAGACCAAACGCCCTTTCACAAATTTAGCCGCAATCTCTGCTATAGGCCGAATCTTGCTCCTGTCATGCCAATATTTCAACTGATAAAGCAACTCCCCAAGTTCTGTTCTTACTGTGTCGAAGCCACCGTCAGGTCGAGGCTTACTTGATACAGTATGCAAGTCCAATGTCCAACCTGCCCGCCAGTTACCGTGAATGCTCTCCAGTTTGATATTCATGTGCTTATGAGTTGGCCTCAAATCAGCTAACGACTGAGTTAAGCTGCGGGCGGGCCAGCGCACCGCCCTCCCAAACCGAGCGTTAGCCTGTCAGCTTGAGCGACTTGTTGGTCTGCTTGCTGACTTGAAATAGCGAGTATTAAAACTTGTAGCCATACCTTTCTTCCCGCTTCTTGAAGGCTTCATCTCCACCCTCCAAGATAGTTTTTATGCTGTCTCGAATAACCAAATCTTCAAGAGTCCCCGCTTTGTATGAAAGCACACCGTTGGTATGTTCAGCAATAATAACCTGTTCTGCGTCTGTATTTACTACAAGGTTGGCGTTGTGAGTGGCTATGATTATCTGTCGCCTCGTCTTGGCACTTCTAAAAGCGGGCGTGAGTTCGTTGTAAATGTAGCGGTTGTCTAAATGCTCCTCCGGTTGGTCAATCAGCAAGGGCTTATCATCAAGCGCCAAAAGAATCTTGAGCAAGACAATCGCTCTTTCCCCCATTGATAATTCGCTAAGGGACTTGTTGTTGAACTCAATTTTCATGCCTATGTCGAAGAACTTGCGAAGAACTGCATTATAGAAATCCGAATCTGTGGTTGACTGTTTCAGTTTTAGATTTCGCGTAAAGGATCTTATAGCATCTGTTATGCCTGAAAAATTAGCAACAGAGTCATCGCTATTCATGAGAGTACTCATGTTTTCAAAAATGGGCTTGAATTCATTGTGTAGGTACTCTTCTGAATGTACTCTATTGTCTGTCTTTGCTGCCAGAGTTTCAATGAATCCACGGCTTTTTCTCATGTCAATTAGAGCCGAAAACCTCAACCTGCTCAACATTTCATCTTTGCCTATTTCAAATTTGCCTATCATCTCCTGAAGAAATACACGCATACCTATCATCTTCGCCATGATGGCAGCATAAATACTGAATCTCTCTTGGTCTAAATCGCTAATGCGTTGTTCTTTGGCGAGGATATCTTTTATGCGATTCTCGATGTCCTCTATCTCCACAGAAATATCGTTCACTTTTTGTCGTAAATCGGCTATGACGCGACTCACACCTGCCAAGTCGCTGATTTCTTTGTCAGCGTCTTGAATCGAGGCTCCAGTTTCTGTTCCAGCCTGAACCAAAACCATTCTGTTGTAACCTATAAGCTCATTTACCGTTTTCAAGTCGTTCAACTCTACAGGCAAGGACTTAACTTGTATGTCGTTTACGAGTGTAACTAGATCCTTGTTGATGTCCGTGACGCTCTGGCCATACCGTTTTCTAAATGTCTCTATGTCGTTCGTAAGTTCGGTGAGGGTGTATAACAGGCTTTCAATCGTCCGCTTCCTTACTTTCAACTTGTCTAATTGTTCCGTGAGTTTCAGAATAGCGTCATTACTTCCGCCCTGGTTCTGCTCGATATCGGTTATACGTTGAGCGTAGTCAATGCGTTCACCATCTTTTATCTTGAGATTGTTTTCTTCAATCTCTTTCTGCCCTGCTACTTCTGAGTGGAGATGATCTACTTCAAGGTTTATCGTCTGAATTTTCTGCTCAAGTTCGCTGATTTCGTTTTCCATCTCCTCATATTTTCTTCTGTCGTCTGTATATCTTTCAAAAACCAAATCAATGATATGGCTATTCAGCTTATCAGGGTTGGCTGAATATTCGTCAAAGTGATTTTGAGTCAGATAGATGATGTTCGTTTTTTCAAAGTGGCTTTCGTCAAGACCGATACTCTTACTAAATTGCTCTCCTGATTTGAAGCCGATACTAACTTTTACAGGCTGATTGGATAAGCGTTTTCTACCTCTATCACCAACGTAAAGCCTATGGAAGAACGAATTCTCCATCTTAGCCAACTTACTGCCTTCTTGAAAGCAGGTAGCCACAAGGTCTAGAAGTGCGGTTTTGCCGGAACCTCTGCCGCCGATAATGGTAACAAGATTAGGATTAAGTCTTATATCAAAGCTATTCACACTTATAGCATCGTTGATTTTTGTCTGCGTTATCTCAACCTTCTCTATAGTGTAAATACTTTTGTTTGGTTCGGGGTTGTTTTCTTGAATCCTTACACGGTCTTCGGGTTCATATAGGATTTGCTTTAAGCCCTCCTATGTGACTTCGCTTTTTATCCAGCAATACCGTTTCTGGTCAGGCTCTAAAAAGCGTTCATTAAGCCCGTGAGAGTCGCACCCCCAAATACACGGCTTGAATGATTTGAACTCGTTTAGATAAGTTTCGTTTGAAGAATGAGTTTTGCCTAATCCGAAACTTCTCGTTTTCTCATTCGACGAGAAGAAGGCAAGAGACATTTGAATTAACTGCTTGCGGACACTATGGTCTTGGCCGTCCCAATTTATCAACTCCAAATTTTCTTCGGCAAGCACCAATAAATATTCCCCCTTAAACCGATTGTCGAGAAATTCTTTTATTTTTTCTGCTTGAACAACAGCATTTAAGCAACCAGTTTCAAACGGTGACAATTCTTTGAACTTGGGATGTTGCTCTTGAAGGGTTTCCCCAAACTCTTTCAAGTTGGGAGTTTTCAGTTTCCGAATCTTCGTCTGTTCAAATGGTTCATTCTCATGCACAAAATCCAGGTCGTGTAGAAAGCCCTCTTCTATTCTCGTGGGGGGAATCTTTGGAGAGAATATGACATGTAGGTTTAGTCGCTTAGGGTCAGTGTTGTCCCTGCTACGGTAGATAATTTTATCTATACGGAACTCAATGTTCGGTAAAAGGAGTATGTTTTGAAGGCGTCCTGCTTTCTGAAATTCTACGACACGCTTATACCCCTCTATTGTGAAGTAGTCAGTAAAGCCGATAGCAACAATACCCTTTTCTTTAGCCTTTGTCTCAACTTGGCTTATATAGTTCTCCCAAGTTTCATCTTTGGAAGGGTCTCCAAATTGATTATTCAATACTGAAAAGGGGGTATGCAGGTGAAAGTCCCATATATTCCAAGTTGAACCTTTTGACATTAGATTTCTCCATGACAACAAAGCAGCAGCGATTTGTGACTTGGTTAGATTATGAGGAGCAGCCCAACTCTTGATTAGACGCAATTTTTTCCGTATAAATGGTGTTATGCGAAATTTTTTCGTTAAGAGTTTCCGCCTTATCTCTAAATCCTGAAAATAATACCCCAAACGCCGGCCAGAACGAGGAACCTTCCAGCCTTCCAATCTTCCAGCCTCCTAAGTCCTAAATCCTAACACCCAATACCTACCCCCTAAACCCCAATCCCCCGCTGAGAGTTCTCAATAAAATTCAGG
Source organism: uncultured bacterium (assembly GCA_964577695.1). Lineage (GTDB taxonomy): Bacteria > Poribacteria > WGA-4E > WGA-4E > PCPOR2b > CAZOAL01. The sequence goes on from CAZOAL010000007.1 coordinate 110,538, forward strand.
AGGTATTCCACCTCTGCGTTCGGTTCCACTTCACGTCTCACGCGCTCGATCGCCAGGGTGAGATTGGTTTTGGAGCGGAACAGGATGCGGTAGGCTCTCTTGAGAAGCTGGATGGTTTCAGGAGGGAGCGATGACAATGGATTGATTTTCGAGGTGCGAATCCCAATGATGTTCAGCCCACGGACAGCAGCCGGGTGCCCGTCCGCGACCGTAAATGGCGGAACATCCTGTACAAATTTTGAGCATGCCCCCGCCATTGCCATTTTGCCCACCCGGACAAAGGGGTGAAATGCGGTGTGGGCACCAAGTCGCGTATCATCCTCGATCACAACGTGCCCTCCAATGGTGGCGAAGTTCGTCATAATCGTCCGATTTCCAATAACAGCGTCATGAGCGATATTGACCCAGTTCATCAACAGGTTGTCATCACCGATGATCGTTGCGCCCTCCTCCGTGGTGGCTCTGGAAATCGAGATATACTCGCGCAAGACATTTCGGTTGCCAACCCGAGCATAGCTGCGCCAACCGCCATACTTGAGGTCTTTTGACGGATTGCCAACCGTGCAACCGAAAAAGACTTGACATTCTTCACCAATCGTTGTCCATCGATCAATCTGAACATGCGGACCAATCACGGTTCCACGACCAATCTGCACATCCTCGCTGATGATCGAAAAGGGCCCCACTTCAACATCTTCCCCTAACTCCGCTTTCGGGGAAACAATCGCGGTTGGGTGAATCGTTCTCACGTTTCCTCACTCCATTTCCTTACTCGTGTTGGAGATAGAACCATTCAACCAGATCAACAATCAGATCCGCGGGGTCTTCTCCACGTTCCTTGATAAATAGCATTTCCTTGAGGCGGTCTTTTGTTAGAAACAGAATCACTTTGCCTTCGGCGCTGAAAATCGTATTTCGTCGTATGTGGGCTGCATCGTTGGGAAGTTTATTACAGACCATTATGGCCAAGCGTCCCATAGGTGCCGTCATATAGTTGCGGGTCTGGTCTACCTCCTCCTTTCCGATCTCAGTGGTATCATAGTTCTTAAACTCAAAAAGAACCATTCGAACATTGAGTTCCCGCAGAAGAAGCACCCAGTTGTTGGCAACATCAAAATTTCGATTAGGAAACACAGCATCTCGGCGACTGATGCCTGAAAATGTGCGCGGTTGTATCTTAGGTTCGGCTAAAGGAGGGCTGAAGAGGTAACAAAGGACCTCGATGCACACATCTTCAAATGTTTTTCAGCCAGCCGCACCTGCGGGACAAGAAAATAGTTTGTCAATGAGTTCACTCGCCTTACTCATCCGGTTGCCCTGTGTTTTGTACAAAGTATTTATTGACCAGGTCTCTGTGTTGCAGAAGCAGTCTCTTGAGCTCTGTACCCTCTATCACACGGATTTCAAGTCGACTCTTCGCTTCGACTAATTTAAGCCCATCCCGAGCAGCGGAGGTCAGTTGACTGTTTGTTATCAAAAGTCCCTTGCTTCCTGGGAGTTTCGATAAGTAGTCCACAAACTGCTGGATTGACTTCAAATCGGCTCTGGATTGGCTATAGAATTTTACTTCGACCAGCCAGGTTTCCGTAACCTCCACTCCGAAGGGGTCCAGGTGTGAGTAATCAGCCTTGAGGTCAACAACTTTGGAATTATTGATTCTCCACTCTCGCTCGATAACTTTGAATCCCAGTTTACCCAGCAGATCGTTGACAAGGTTCTCAAAATTTTTCCAATCCAACTTTGAAAAATCTATCTTGGGAATGCTATCGATTTGCTCAACCAGACGAGTAACACCTTGTTCAAAGTCTGTGCGAAGATCTAAATATTGATAAGAGGTAAGAAACGGTGGAATCTCGCAGTCTGCAATGATGACCGGCAATAATGTAATACCTCTGATAGTCCAGTCGCTGGAAAGAGCAATACCGAGTTCCTTTTTTACCCAGACCGACTTGACAGAATGAGGTGATAGCAGAACCACAAGGTAGTCACAAGCTGAGATAGCATTCTTAATGGCTTCAACGAGCGAGTCTCTATATCGAAGCTCGTATATGTCAGACCAGACACGAACGCCTCGTTCGTGGAGTTTATCCACAATTCTATGCGCTATCTTCTTGTCTGCACTTGCATAACTCAGGAATACCTGAGGTTCCTTTTGGGTGTCCGACTTTTCTCTACATTCCATAGGAAAATTCCTTTTCGCTTTTGAAATCTGAGTAGGGGCGAAGCATTCGTCACTGGAGCTAGCCAATGGTATGCCTCCTGATGAGCGAATGCTTCGCCCCTACTCCCTACCTCGCTGGTGCTTCACTGAGTGTGATTGTCAATTCTCCTTCGGCGGCGATTTCGTTACCGACATACGCTTTGCCACCAACCCACGCCCATGCGCTACGCTGCCGTAGAATTTGAACTTCGAGCCTCAGTTGATCGCCAGGTAATACAGGGCGTCTAAACTTAGCCTCTTTGATAGCGGCAAAATATCCAAGTTGTCCCTCGAGCGCATGTTGCTTGAGTAACAGCCATGCCGCGAGTTGTGCCAGTGCCTCCATCTGTAGGACGCCAGGCATGACAGGTTGCTGCGGAAAATGACCTTGAAAAAACTGCTCGTTGTAAGTGAGATTTTTGATACCAACCGCTCGTTTCCCTTCTTCGACCTCGATAATCCGATCTAGCATGCACATTGGGTAGCGGTGAGGCAGAATCCGGTAAATCTCTGCGGCCTCAACAGGTTTTGTCAATTGCCGTCGAGCAAGTCCTTTCTCGGCGAGCGATAGAACCAGCCGAGCGTGCAGGTCGTGCCCTGATCGCATGGCGATGACGTGGGCTTTGGGAAGTTGTGCTCCCAAGTAGAGATCGCCGATGAGGTCCACAATTTTGTGTCGAACAAATTCATTTTCAAATCTCAATGAATCGCTTGTTCGTCCATCTGCCTCAACAACGACGACGTTATCATAATTTGCCCCTTTGCCAAGCTCCTGCTTTCTGATTGCCTCGACTTCATCTGCAAAACAGAAAGTCCGCGCGGGCGCAATCTCCTTTGCATAAGTCTCGGGTTCAATCGTAAAAGTCGCAACCTGGGGGGGGATGCGGGGATAATCATACACAAAAGAGACTTGAAAAAAATCTGAAGGGAGCAGAACAAGCTGTTTATTTTTCTCATAAACAGCAAATGGCTCTGTCAACTCAATATAAGAACGAGGTGCATTTTGTGGAACAATTCCCGCACCTTTGAGAAGCTGAACATACGGCAACGCACTTCCATCCAATGCCGGCGGTTCGGGTGCGTCAATATCAATCCTCACATTATCAATTCCCATCCCGGCTAATGCCGATAACAGGTGTTCCACACTACTGACTTTCGCGTTTCCGCTGCGTAAGCTGGTGCAACGAGCGATCATCGCTTCATAGTTAGCCGGACAAACCGCGATCGAGGGTTCACCGGGGAGATCAACTCGGTGAAAAACGATGCCGTGGTCTGGCGGTGCGGGCTTGAGTGTTAGCACAACCGGTTCGCCAAGCATCAAACCGATTCCTGAAATCGTTGCCTCATTTTGAATTGTCTGTTGGACTGCCAAAATCAGCCTCCTCTCAATTGACATCCCGTTTGATTTGATGAATCATGTTTTGATGTTCGTTTAATGTTGTAGAGAAATAGTGTCTTCCGTCACCAATTGCGACAAAATAGAGATAGGCGGATGGAGCAGGGCGTAGGACGGCAAGGATTGAAGCCATGCCCGGATTGCAAATAGGGCCGGGCGGTAGTCCTTTATACAGATATGTATTATAAGGAGAGTCTACACTGAGTTCTGCTGATGTTAATGGACGTTTGGGATTACCCAACGCATAAAGCACAGTGACATCCGCATCAAGCCGCCACCCAAGACGCAGGCGATTATGAAAGACGGCCGAAATCACGGGACGTTCGTCAGGGCATTTCGCTTCCTTCTCAATGATTGAGGCAAGGGTGATCACCTCGTGTGTCGATAACCCAAGGGATGCTGCTTCTTCTCTCAACGCATCCGTCCATTGCCGATTGAATTCATTGAGCATCATTTCAATAGCCTGGCGCGGGGGCGTTCCTTCGGAAATCTGATACGTATTCGGAAAAAGATAGCCTTCCAACGTTTCCGCTTTAATGGAGTATTTCTGACGCCACTGAAGGGGCGAAGCATTTGTCTGCTGGTGGATGGACAAGCGCTGGTTTGGAATGGCAAACGCTTCGCCCCTACTCGCAACCCGATGGAATTCCTCTGCGGTTCCAAACCCCTCTTTTTCCCAAAGCCCTTCAATCTGGGCGAGCGTCAAACCTTCAGGAATCACGAATCGGTTCATAGCAAATCTTCCGGTTTTGAGGTGATCGATAATTTGTATCAGGGGCATTGACGCGCTCAATTGATAAGTCCCTGCTCTCAAGTGACGACTTGCGCCACTGAAATACGCCGCCAATTGGAAAATCAGTGGATTGCGAACCAGATTCGCACGGGCCAGTTGTTGCGCGATTGTCTTTGAACTCATACCTAAGATAATTTTCAACTGAATCGGCTTCGCCTTCGCATCCACCGGATGGAAATGACGCAGGATAATAAAGATGATCATAATGCTTCCAATCGCGATACTAAAGAGGATACGGTTGACCCGTGGCGAGACACGGCATGTCGCGTCTCCACGAAGAATCATTGGGAAGTTCATTGTGGGTTGTCCCACCATGTTACCATGAGCGGGCGTGTCCCTGAAAACCCTTGATTTCTGAATGCGTTCACGAATCATCGTTGGGATGAATTCACAAATGAGCTGTCGGTAGAAATTCAGGTTATTCATTTGACGATCACCTCCTGTTGTGGGTCAAAGACAATCAAGGCTACTGTTCGTGGCTGTGTGCGAATTACTTTGGATTTCCGGAGTTGTCAAGATTTGTCGCTGAAGTGCCCTTTCAGGCGTACTCATAAAGGGGGATGAGCCTCACCGGACGGGACGCCGTTCGCAACAACGCTTCAATCCCACGCACCGTTTATGGCTTTAGAAGTACATCTCCACACACTGAGCAAACCTCTGCCGGGACATGATCGATAACGAACACTTGCCCCTGATAGCGCACAGTGTGCATAATTTTTCGCTCCTCATATTCACCGGAGCATCCTTCAATACTGCATTTCATTTCTCTTTTCCTTCTCCGCTCTGTCCTTCTCCCCATCCCCCTGAATTCGCGTTCTTGATGAGCATTCATCGATGGCATCCGGATATCTCTCACAATATTTTTTCGCTTCGTTGCGAATCCATGTAATCGGATGCTTCTTCAGAGGAGCCACCAGATGGGCATAGCCGCTTCCCCGCATCTTGAGCAACGCATCTACCGCATGGCCAGCCACTTCCGCATCGTCAAGCAGATCGGCAGCAACCTTGGCATAATCGCGCCCCCCGTAAGCGCCAAGCACCAGAACGAAAATCTGCCGTCCCTTGCCATACTTGGGATTGCGGCAAATTTCAGCCACCCGGTCAAAGAGTGCCTTGTTTTGACGAAATTTCTTTTTCCTGAGCAGGGTTGCTCTCAAATTCTCCCCGAGCTCCCACACTTTGTACTCATGCCGATACCAGGGCGGAGCACCATCAACTTGACTCGATATAACAGGAGGATTATCTACCCAATCATCTAAGCAAGACAGAGCTAAGAGAATGGTTTGTACATCATCTGCGGTGCCAGATTTAAGAGCCTCACCTGCTTTTAATGCTTCTGGACTCATTGCAACCTCACCTCTTTATTTAGCTCCTCAACACGGAGGCTTACAGAGCTATTTGGATCGTTGTGTGCGCGCTGTAACAGACCAGAGATTTTGGTTCGTGTATCGACCATAATCTCTACGATTCCAGTCCCACCATCTCGCGTCACATAAGTAGCGTCATCTTTGATCTGTGCAGTTAGCCCCTGTTTATCAACGTTCTTGACTTCAATTATATATCTTCCTGACTCATTCATAAAATCGGGTATCCGGTACTTAGCTTGGCCGCTTGGAGCAGGGATTCTTTTAGTATTTTTCGGTATACCAAGAATCTCTGCCGCCCTGGCTTCACCTTGTTTACCCTTTTCAACTCTGCCAACCATTTTCCACCTTTTTTCAAAGCAGCATCCCTAAAAACTTGGACTTCCATCAGCCTCTCCCATTGTCACAGACGGGCCAATTCCTAAAACAGCGCCCGGTTACCTTCAATCAATTGGTCCACAAAAGCCACGGCACTGTCCTGAAAAGCCTCGGACCACGGGCGTGTTTCGATTTCGGACTGTGCCTGCTTAACTGCTTGGCGTTTCATCAACCACGCCTTAACCGTCACTGCCAAGAATTCGTTAAGTTGCTCCTTGCTTATGCGTTCAGCCGCCAATTGCATAGCGACCTCCTCTGGCAGATTGACCGTGATGGTAGCCATTTGACCTTCTCCTCTCTTAGAAAGTTTCGCTCTCCATTCCCCCACCTGAATTCCGCAATCCCTCCAGATAACCTTCAAGAATCAGCACCGCCGCCACCTGATCGATAACTTGCTTGCGCTTCTTACCGCGCATGTTAGTGTCTCTTAAGATGCGTCCAGCCTCAACCGTGGTGAGCCGTTCATCCCAGAAGCAGATAGGCAGATTGACTTCTCGCTTCAGGGCATTCGCAAACTTCTGCACCTTCTGCCCTTGAACCCCGACTTCACCGTTGAGCATTTTCGGCAGCCCGATAACAATCTGCTCAACTTTATGGGTGGTGGCCAGCGATTGCAACGCTGCCACATCCGCTTTCCGGTTTTTCCGGGTAAGCGTACACACCGGGTGTGCTCCAATTCCCAATTCATCGCTGATGGCGACACCAATCCGTGCGTCGCCGATGTCTAATCCGAGAATGATTGGCATGGTTCGTAATTTTTCACTTTAATAGACACGACTTCGGGATTTCTTGGAATCAACCGTTGCGCCCTTGGATTAATCAGGACATCAATCAGAGCTGTTCCTCGATCCAATCATCGCCGTGAGCAGGATTGTAGATGAGCCCGCGTTTGACGTCAATACACAGATCCAGATGTTCGATGACTAAGTGTCCGATGAGCACAGGCGCGTAGTCTGGCAAATCGGTGACTGTCATATAATCTGACCGCCCCAACAGGGTGAACTGTACGGGTGAATAAACGGTTCGTTCGACGATTCCGTTTGCTGTCCGGGATTTCGTTTTGTCAATGGCATCCAGTCCCAACTGATCAATGATGGCTCGAGGCAGCGATAGACGGGTAGCTCCGGTATCAACCAATGCCTCCGCGACGATGACTTGTCGAACCTCTGATGGCTCAATTAAGCCTGCCTTCACTTTAACCAGATCTTCTTGATTAACTAACTTGATTTCGGCTGTGTATCTCATGTCCTTCCTCTCTTTAATTGATTTTGATTACCATTATCCGAGCCCCGAAGGGTTTTCAAAACCCGTCGCTGTGGTCAGGGCTTTTCCATGTACCCCGGAGAAACTGATCCAACTAAAACTTTCCAGAACGCAAAATTGAAATAATGAGTCCAATTCCAAAAATGCCGGCGGTTAGATACCCCATAAAGCCCAGCACCCATTTGTAACCCAACAAGTGAGCATCCTGGAGGATAATCGAAGAACCAATGATGAGGGCGGCGATGATAAGGCTGAATGAAATCCGATTACTGACCCGATCAAATTCCCCAATCAACCGCTCCAGGCTGGTGTGCTCCAGTTCGAGTTTTAGATTGCCCCTCTGCAATTTCTGGAGGATTTGGTGAAGTTGTAAGGGCAGGTCTTTCGCCATCTCGGCAAAATCCTCGACCGTCCCATACATCTGTTTTATCCACTGCTTTGGCTCAAACTGCTGGAGAACCAACCGTGCAACATAAGGCTGGCTAAAGGTCAACAGATCGAAGTTTGGGTTGAGTTTCATGACGACTGACTCAATCGTGACCACGGTCTTGCCGAGCATCAGCAGCGCGGAAGGGAAATGGACCTGATGCCGCAACGAAGCATTGAATACCTCATCCAGAAGGGCCCCAATGCGGATGCGTGCAAGTGGCATATTGAAATAGAGGTCGAGAAAATCCGTCATCTCCATTTTAAGAGCGGCTGTGTCGGTCGCATCCCCCAAAATGCCCATGCGAACATACGTTTTGACGATTCGATCGACATCTCGGTTCAGGATAGAAACGAACCAGGTACAAATACTATGTAACATCTCACCGCTCATTCGCCCAACCATTCCAAAATCAACTAAGCCAATCCGCCCGTCCGCTAAGACCAACAGGTTTCCCGGATGCGGGTCAGCGTGGAAAAAACCATTGCTGAAAATCTGTTCGTAGAAAAAATCAACGAGTCTTTCAGCAATTTGATTCCGATCTAAATTGACCCCATCCAGTTTTTGAATGGCATCAATCGGAATGCCGTCAATCCGCTCCAAAGTGAGAACGCGCCGATTCGTAAATTCCCAATAGACTCCTGGAATTTTGACGTTTTTATTCTCCACAAAACTTCGTTGAAAATAGTCCGTATTTGCCGCTTCCATTGTAAAGTCGATTTCCCGTCGAATTGATCGCGCAAATTCCCGGATGAGTTCAGTCGGTTTATACAGATGGCTTTCAACAACATGCTTTTCCAGTAACCGCGCCAGTATCATCAAGAGGTTCAGGTCCGTGTTGATTATGTCGGCAATATGGGGCCGCTGGACTTTGACCACAACCGCTTCACCCGTTTGAAGGGTGGCATAGTGAACCTGAGCAATCGATGCCGCCGCAAAGGGAACAGAGTCAAAGGTAGAAAAAATCCGATCGAGGGGATGATTCAAATCGCTTTCAATAATTGTGCGAACCTCAGAGAAAGGGAACACCGAAGCATGACTTTGTAGTTTTTTAAATTCCTCGATCCATTCCGTGGAAATGAGATCCGGGCGTGTACTTAAAATCTGTCCGAGTTTAATAAATGTTGGACCCAGTTCCTCAAAGGCAAGCCGCAAACGTTCAGGAACAGATAGAGGAGCAATGGATTCAGTTTCACTCAAACGGTGAAGCCGGAAAAGTCGCCAGCGTTTCGGTCCATAACGCCCGAGGTCCATCCGAGCGAGAATATGTCCAAATCCATGTTTGGCAAAAACATTGATAATCTGACGCAGCCGTTGAAAATTCTTGAAGGTGCGATTCAGGTTCGGAATTGGCATTATAAATCTCTGGAGGGAAAAGGTTTGCGAAAGAATCCCCATAGATTTTTGAAGCTTTTCTGTGGGTGATATGTGAGTGGAGCGGGGCGATCAACCGGGCGATTCTGAATGACCGCTCGTGGACGGTCTTCAACGAGGTGTTGTGCTTCTTCCTGACCGACCATTTGGGACAAGGTTCCAAAGCCTTCCCCAAGGGGCATTGAGGTTTGCGTGTGCATGTCCGACGCAATAATGTGTACCATCTGATGCTCCAGCATAATCTGGGCAGTGTGCTGAATGCGCTTTCCGTATCTTCCTAGCAAACTACCCATGTTGACCTGGATGAGACAACCCACGTTAATGTATTTGTGGGTCAAGTTGGGATTTTGAATCATCTCATGGTAGCGTTCAGCGTGAGCAATGATCGGTGTGATGCCTCGCACCTGGATATCGAAAATCATCTGGTCGACATAGTGCGGAATCTCCTGCATTGGTGCCTCAATGAGCAGATATTTTCCGTTATCATTGATGGTTAGCTTGCCCAGGTTTTTTTCGTAGGTGTAAATCTCGGGACTGAAATAACATTCACGTCCTGAAATAATTTCGATGGGCAACTGCATCCGTTGCACTTCAGCCCGCAATTCCTTTAACCGCTCATCCCGCTGTTCAGTCGGAGCCATGTAGGCACCGGGGAAAAGATGAGGGGTGGCAACAATTGCATCGACTCCGGAATTGATACTTTTCTGGAGCATGACAATCGACTCATCCAACGAACGTGAGCCATCATCAATCAGCGGAAGAATATGTGAATGAATATCTACCATTTTAGGAGAACCTTAAAATTTTTAATTAACCCAAGTTGCTACCTATTCGATACAGCCTGATTTTGGGATGATAGCATTCATCAGATTTGATGTCAAGCACAAACTGGAAATTGGCAAATCTGCAAATTGGCAAATGCCCGAAAGAACAGGTATGTTCCAAATTCCTGAAAAAATGAGTTTACACTTTGCATGAGAGCAGGAAACCCTTCGTCCCGATCACAGATCGGGAGGCAGGCTCTGCGCGGATGGAAGGATGGAAGAATGGGAGATTTGCTCCCCCCCATCCTTCCATCCTTCTGACAACAAAGCGTGTAACGAGGTTTCTGAAACACGCCATTTTTTCTATTGACAGAAAATAGAAATTGGCTTAGAATAGAAATATAGCGTTAAGAGGATGAACATTTCAGGAGAACCTTAATTTTGAGGGCAGAACCATCTTTCTTAATGCTGACACCAGCAGGGGGCTCTTGTGATTCTCGGATCGGGGTTTCAACGAGAGTGCCTGCTGGTGTAAACTGAATTTTCCTCCTTCTCAATAGAAAAGGCGATGACTCCCTCGCTTGAGCCATCGCCTTTTCTGCTTTAAACATGAGTTTATGGCATGTTTCAAATTTCCGATAAAATGTGTTGACACTTTTGGCTGGAAGGATGGAAGGATGGAAGGATGGGAGAAGATTCGCCTTCCAACCTTCCAACCTTCCATTCCGCCGGGTTGAGCCTGTCGAAACCTTCCTTTTCTCCGAACTGTCATCTATTTTCTGAAACATGCCCAAAATTAGTTAGGTTCTTCGACGGACGTTTCGTCTGTCGATTCTGGAGCTTTCGGCTTGGGAGGCGGCTGATTCGCCATCCGAACATAGCTCATCTTGAGGTTGTACAATGTGTTTTCTAAAAAATTGCCCTCGGGCGCGGTCAAATTGCCTTTTGTCTTGGCTTTGAGCAGGTCGATGGTGTCAATCATCCGTTTTGCCATTTCCAGATCGACCCAAACCTCCTCCGTTTCTGGGTCTTGCAACCCACCCAGGTAAGCAAACGCAGTCGTCGCCAGTTCTGAAATGAAACTGGTGAAATCTACAGGCGGCAACTTCACCCTTTCTCGCTGGGCAGATGTCGTGGTTTCTGAAGGGGTCTCTGTTGATTCTTCAGCCATATTTATACCTCCTTTTAGGTATGAGGGCTTAGGTATTAGACTCAACACGGGCATAAATTGCGCTTTTACCTCTTGCATCTTGAATCTTGAATACTGCATTGATGCAAGATGCAAGATGCAGGATTCAGATAGCGAAAGTGTAAGATGTAACCTTCCGTAGTATAGGTATTATAGCTTAGGATTATCCCTAACACCTAAGACCTAAACCTCATGCGTTCATTCATCAAAAATGATAATTTGTGCGAGCAAAGCACCCGCTTGATTGTTGTGAGATGGATTTTCGTTCATTGCTAAGAAGATTACGCCATCTGCGGGGGCGGGGTTATCATACCGTGAGCCGGCAGCGAAAATCACATCGCCGATCTTTGCAATCAGGGCACCAATGTTGGTACCAGGGAGCAGATAGCCTTCTCCAGCAATGGTATTGGCAACGCCATCGGCACCACACCAGCCGATGCGATTCCGCAGGTCTGGCGACCATGCGCCTTCAGCATCAATGATTAAGCGTTGTCCTTTCTTCACACGAACATAAGTTTCTTGCCAAACGGGACTTGGACGTGCCGTTCGGATGACGGTTAATGCCATAAAAATCCCCTTTCTCTGGGTATGTTTCGATTAATTTTATGTACTTAGGTGTTAGGTGTTAGGTTGAGCGACCTAATACCTAACACCTAACACCTATCTAACCTTTCGTGCGAATGGCGATCTTCAGAATCTGGTCCCCTTGCACGATTTTATTGAGCACCTCGATACCTTTCGTGACCCTACCAAATATCGTGGGTGGCTCATCCACTTCAATCTTATCCAAACAGATAAAGAATTCAGCAGTGTCTGATTCGGCTACCCCTGGTATTTTTACCATGACTAATGCCCCTCTGCCGAGGTCTCGAGTGTTTTGTTCTATCGGCATGGTTCCGCTCACCAAGTGAGAACCGGCTTGGATGAGGAGTCCGGGTTCGACACGATGGAACGTCTCATTGTTATAGTATTCCCGTTGCGCATTCTTAACAAAATTGGTTACGGTTTGCGGAGCATCATCTGGATAAAACTCCACTTCCATTGTTCCTTTGGCTGTTTCAATGACAGCGATGACGTTGTGAATGTCAACTGAGGGCCCTGTTTTCTGCTGCGGTTGTGCTGTCCCTGTTGGACGTGCTTTGGGCCGTGGCGGCTCTTTCTTCTCTTCTTGTGCACAACTGACAAGAGAGACGATAAAGAGCGCGACGAGGAACATCACACCATAACGCGTAATGATGCTGAGTGGGTTGCTATTGTGGTTTAACATGTTTCGACTTCGCCTCCAATCTGACTGTTGTCATGATGTCACCGACCACTAATTGATCGACGACTTCCATACCTTGGATCACTTGACCAAACGTTGTATACTGCCCGTTGAGGTGCGGTTGGGCTTTGAGGCAAATGTAAAATTGACTCCCCGCTGAATCGGGCGCGTTGGGGCGTGCCATCGCCACTGTCCCTCTCAGATGGGGAACTTGATTCGGATTCGTGTATTCGTCAATGATGGTATAGCCGGGACCGCCCGTACCATCCCCTTTTGGATCACCTCCTTGGATAATCCCCCAGTCGGTTTTGCGATGAAACTTAAGCCTATCGTAAAACCGCTTGGTGATTAGTTTCTTAAAGTTGTCAACCGTTTCAGGGGCGGCATCAGGATATAACGCAATCACAATTTCCCCTTTCGTCGTTGTCATCACGACAACCTGTTCTTCTGGTGCGCTACTGGACTTTCGCACACCACTGGCACCAAAGGGAACGAAACAGCCAGTCCAAACGGATAGTGTAATCAGTATCATAATAACGCAAACGGAAAACACAAGATGCTTTCGCATCAACTCCCCTTTCCTGATTTTGGTGTTTCCTGCATCATAGAAAAATTCGCGGTGGAAACACCGTTATTCACGAATTAAACCTTATTTTCTCCATAGCGAATACTCCTACAATGTCACATAAGAAATGAGATCCAATCGTAGCCCAACTTTCTAAGTTGGCCAACCAAGGGCACCCTTCGCAGAAACCAAGATAGAATCTTGGGCTACAATCGAGCGTGACATTGTAGGAATACTAGAATAGCAAAAATTGGAAAAAAAGTCAAGTCTTAATGAAACTTGACAAATCGTGTAATTTCTGGGACAATAATAGCAGAGATCGGAATCTTGAGGGAGTGTGTCAGTAAAAACGCCTTCCTCTGTGTTCTAATGTCTGGCTGCAAGATACAGGATTCAGGATTCAGGATTCAATTGCATCTTGCATCTTGCATCTTGCATCCTAAATTTTGCATCTTGTATCAATGAAGTGTCAACAGTTTTCTGAAACATGCCGAAAAGTCACTTGAATCCAAAAAAGGAGAATTGAACATGGCAGATGGTATCGACAAATTGGGATATGAGGTCGTAGCAGGATGGGGTCAACTTCCGAACGGGTGGGAATTTAAGCAGGTGGCCGGTGTTGCGGTTGATTCCCATGATCGGGTTTACGTTTACAATCGAGGGGAACACCCCGTGATTGTTTTCGACAGTGAGGGCAATTTGCTGACCACCTGGGGAGAGGGCTTTCTGAAACATGCGCACGGCATTTTCATCGATTCGGAGGATAGGGTCTACCTTGTGGATAGGTTCTTGCACTCGGTATTGAAATATACCCCGGAGGGAGAGTTGCTGATGACAATAGGGACGCTGGATGGACCCTCTAAGAATGGGGAACCGTTTAATCATCCCACCGATGTTGCCCTCTCGTCCGCCGGCGAAATTTATGTCTCTGACGGCTATGGCAATGCACGGGTGCATAAATTCGCGGCTGACGGGACACACATTCGCTCATGGGGAGTTCCCGGTGACGGCATCGGTGAGTTTAACCTCCCGCACAGTGTCTGGGTGGACGAATCGGATCGTGTTTATGTTGCGGACCGTGAGAATCATCGGATACAAATCTTCAGTCCCAATGGGGAGTTTATCGAGCAGTGGAGTGGATTTCGCCAACCCACCGATTTCTTCCTTGATGGAGACGGTTACCTCTATGTCGCCGAGCTCCAACATCGAGTGAGTATTCTGAACCGCGAGGGGGAAATTGTGGCGCGTCTAGGCGGGGACAAGAGCAATGCGCCAGGGCAGTTTATCGCTCCACATGCAGTCTGGAAGGATTCTAAAGATGCCCTCTATGTCGGCGAAGTGCTAGAAGGGCAAAGAATCCAAAAATTTGTCAGGAGCGGTTGAGTTACAAGTTGCCCTTGATGTGTGTTAGGAAGATATGCTAGAATTATTAACACGATGGGTGAAACGTGAAACGTAAAACGTGAAACGTAAAACCAATGTTATCTCGAAATCACGTATAAAGGACCTAACCCCCCGGCCCCTTCCCTCCACTCCCTCCCCGTTCCCCCCTGTGGTCTTTCCCCCCCTATGGTCCCCCCGCGGACGGGGGGACAGGAGTGGACGGGGGACAGAAGGGAGGGCCGGGGTGGGAGGGAAGGGTGAGTTTTCTCCCCTCTCCGATTCGGGGAGGGGCCGGGGGAGAGGTCAGCGAATGTGCAATTTAAGCGACGCTTATGGAGAGAATGTGAACCTGCAAACCCTTTTGGAGCAACTCGAAGGCAAACATATTGTTATCATCGGTGATGTCATTTTGGATGAGTACGTTTGGGGGGATGTCAACCGAATTTCGCCGGAAGCCCCCGTCCCCGTGCTAGAAGTGACCGCTGAAACCTCCCGTTTTGGGGGGGCTGCGAATGTCGCTTATAACGTTGCGAGCTTGGGCGGGAGAGTAGATCTCATCGGCGTGATTGGGGACGATAGCAATGGAAAAACGCTGACTCATAAGTTTCAAGGAGCGCAGATTAACATTGCAGGCATCTGCATCGATCCGAGCCGGCCGACAAGCACCAAAACCCGCGTGATTGCACGTCATCAGCAAATTGTCCGTATCGATCGAGAATCGAAACGGGCGATTGACGCGTCTTTACGGCATCAGTTGTTGAAAGCGGCGACAGAGCGAATTCCACAGGCAGATGCCATTATTTTTGAGGACTACGACAAAGGCGTTGTGAGCGTTGAGCTCATCCAAGATGTCCTTAGCCAGGCACGCCACTATCACAAACCTGTTGTGGTAGACCCGAAGGTTGAAAATTTTTGGAACTACAAAGGAGTCACTTGCATTACGCCCAACCACAAAGAGGCTGGCGCAGCATTGAGCCGGGCGATCACTGATGAGGCGAGCCTCTTATGGGTCGGAGAAGAGATATTGGATCGGTTAGCACTTGAGGGCTTGTTGATTACACGAGGCGAAAGTGGGATGTCGTTATTCCGCAGGGAGCGTGATAATCGGTTGCGGGTTGACCACATTCCGGTCTTGTCGCCCCGCGAGGTGTTTGATGTGACAGGGGCGGGAGATACCGTTGTGGCGGTATTTACGCTGGCGCTTGCGGCGGGTGCTGATATGCTCGACGCGGCTCGGCTGTCCAATTTGGCAGGAGGCATCGTTGTTGGAGAAGTCGGCTGTGTGGCTATCACACGGGAAGCGCTTTCCCAAGCCATTCGTTTGGAGGTGCAAGTTGAAAACTCACGGAACTGAGATGACAACCGTCTTTCTGGATCGGGACGGGGTGCTCAATCGCAATCGTGATAACGATTATGTCAAAAGTTGGGACGAATTTGAATTTCTCCCCAATTCCTTGAAAGCCATCCAACTCCTCACGGGTGCGGGTTATCAACTCATTGTAGTCACGAATCAAGCCTGTATTAACAAAGGAATCATCGCCTCACAAACCCTTGATGCCATCCATCAGCAGATGGTAAGGGAAATTGAGGGGGCTGGTGGACAGATTCACGCGATTTACTACTGCCCCCATCGTGAGGATGAAGGGTGCGACTGTCGCAAACCCAAACCGGGGATGCTCACCCGGGCCGCTCACGAGCATGCCATCGATTTGTCGCATGCGTTCCTGATTGGGGATTCCATGCGGGACATCGTGGCAGGTCGGCAGGCCGGATGTCGCCCCTTGCTTGTGTTGACGGGGCATGCATCCCGAGTGTATCAAGAGGAGGTTGAGCGAAGCGAAATCCCGCAAGGCGGGGTTGCTCGTAAAGAAGTTGATAGCCAGCCAGAAAAAATGTTTGCTGATTTGTATGCGGCAGCGTTATGGATTCTGGCAGAATCCAACTGAATTGCCAGGGATTTTGGTGTGCGGAATATGCCCCGCGCCAACAGTTAGAATGTCCGCATGAGTTTCTAAAATTTCATACCCCCTGCCCTAAAATTTCACCTAATAACTTGACTTTGTTAGATTGACAAGGGCCTCCGTTTTGAATTTAACAAAGTCAAGATACAGCAAACTAACAACTTATCTCATTCATAAGGGTAGGATAAAATGATTCGTCAAAAAATTGAAACACAAACAGCGCGTGCAGGCGTTATTGGTCTTGGCTATGTGGGTCTTCCATTGATGGTCACCATTGCGAAAGCGGGTTTTCCTGTGACGGGAATCGATATCTCCCGTCACAGAGTTGAACACATTCAAGATGGGATTTCTGACATTGCAGATATTCCTTCGGAAACGCTCGCCCCTTTCGTCCAACGGGGCCAGATTCAAGCCACAACAGACTATCAGGTTCTGAGCGAACTGGATACGGTCAACATTTGTGTGCCGACGCCGTTACGCAAGAGTAAAGACCCGGATATGAGTTTTATCATATCCGCGGTGGACGCCATTGCCCAATATATCCATAAAGGGCAGTTGATTATTTTGGAAAGCACAACATACCCCGGCACCACAGAGGAGATTGTGTTACCAACCCTTCAAAAAAGTGGCTTACTGGTTGGAAGGGATTTCTTCCTTGCCTTTTCCCCTGAACGGATCGACCCCGGGAATCAGACCTATTCCACTGCAAACACCCCGAAGATTGTTGGAGGGATAACCCCCGCTTGCACGGAGATCGCTCAACTCTTTTACGAACAATTCATTAACAAAGTCCATGCGGTCTCCTCTACAAGAGTAGCGGAAATGGTCAAACTCTTGGAAAACACGTTCCGAAGTGTCAATATCGGTTTAGTCAACGAAATGGCATTGATGTGTGATCGGATGGGGCTGGATGTGTGGGAGATTGTCGATGCCGCGGCAACCAAGCCGTTTGGCTTTATGCCGTTTTACCCTGGCCCGGGGCTGGGTGGACACTGCATTCCGATTGACCCACACTACTTATCATGGAAGGCGAAAACTTTTGAGTTTTACGCGCGATTCATTGAGCTGGCGAGTGAAATCAATGGTTCAATGCCGGAGTATGTATTGGGCAAAATAACCGACGCCCTCAACCGTCAGCGTAAGGCCATCAACGGCTCACAGATACTGATGATGGGAGTGGCTTATAAGAAGGATGTGGGAGATACCCGTGAATCGCCTGCCATCGATGTCATCCGCATGCTGGTCCAGCGCGGGGGTGAGGTCTTATATCATGACCCGTATGTTCCCGAATTACAGATTGATGGGCTTGGACCCTATGTCTGCCATGAGTTGACGGCAGAGCGTGTCAAAAATGTGGATTGTGTTGCAATTATGACCAATCACACCAACATTGATTACAATTGGATTGTCAACCACGCCGTTGTGGTGGTGGACACGCGAAATGCAACCAAATTTGTCGAGACACATCGGAACAAAATTATTAAAATTTAACAGGGATACAGGGAGGCAAGGAGACAGTGAATCCTTGCCTCCCTGTTATACCTCACGCATGGAGATTTGCGATGTTTGAAGATTGTCCAAAGGTGAAGACACGAATTGCCAAACATCAATTGGCTTCGATTCTCGCGACTTGCTTTAATGAAAAAGAGATTATCTTGCTGGCAAACGAGTGCGGTATCCGTTATGAAGGGCGAGCTCCCTCTATCTTGAAAGATTTGGCAGCAGCCTTTTTTGAGCAAGCCTTAACGGAAGATGCGGTCAGTCAGCATCTGGCGCAAAAGGCACAAAGTGCTGCACATCGAGTTAGATACATGGATGTGAAGGAGATCCAAACTTTCTTGAGCAGTGTATCTCAACTGCTGGAAAATGGGGAGTTTGGCGAGATGGTATGGGCGCTCTTGATGGATTCGCGTGAAACGGTGTGGCGGCATGGCTATCAGTTGCTTGTCGAATTAGAATCAGATACAGTTCAGGGAAGAGAAAAAATAAACATAATTGAATCGCCACATCCCAGTAGAGACGAAGAAACGCTGCTTGAAATACAAATAGACGCAAGCCCTGTATGCCTCCACACCCCCCCGCCCGCGGGGGGGACGAAGGATAAGCCGTTGGTCCCCCCCGTGGACGGGGGGGGTCATGATATAGCGGTTCTGTTTCCTCAAGAATTGCCTTCCCCTTCGGCAAGCGCAGATTTCAATACGACTTCTGCGAGTGAAAAGATAGAGCAGCTCCACGAAGAGAACCATGAACTGAGACACGAATACACGGCGATACAGAGCGAAAACAACAACCTCAAACAACAACTCCAGCAGTTAGTCGAAGAGAACCAGGCCTTAAAAGCGCAGGAACATCGGAACAGGGAAAATGAGTCACACTTCCGTCAACTGGAACGGGAGAATAAAATCCTCAGACATGACCTCCAAAGGCTCTCTGATCAACTGGGCGAATTCCACAGACTTAAATTAGAGAAAGCGAAGCTAGTCGTCGAGTTAAAAGCGGTTGAAGATGCCGCCCATCGCAGCCAGGAAGCGATTGAACAGATGAAATCAGATTTCCACGTTCAACTAGCGAATTTACAAAGAGCCAATGAAGAATCAAGAGCCGCACTGGCGCGCACACAACAAAAACTGGCGCATTTTGTCAGCGAACCGAATGAGGTCGCCGGCAATCGCGTCAGAATGGCGGAACAGCCCCGCGTGGGTGTCTTTGTTGATGTTCAGAATATGTTTTACGCTGCAAAAGATCGCTATGCTGGGCGCCTGGATTATATCAAGCTGCTGGATCTCATCGTTGGGCCTCGGAGACTTGTTGTGGCTTATGCGTATGTTGTGCAAATCCCTGAGATTAACCAGGCTGGATTTTTATCCCTCCTCGAACACAACGGGTACACCATCAAGAGCAAAGACCTGCGCATGCGCGGCGATGGTTCGGCAAAGGGCGATTGGGACGTGGGCATTGCGATTGATGTCGTCTCAATGCTGGATGCCTTAGATGTCGTCGTTCTGGCAAGTGGCGATGGAGACTTCTGTGCCCTTGCTGAAGTGATAAAACAACAAGGCAAGCGCGTTGAGGTTGCCGCTTTCGCACATAACACCTCCATGGATCTGCAACGGATGGCAGATCAGTTCTTTCCAATCGGAGACGATTTATTGATCTAAGCGGATTCCGTCGGACTTTTCAAACAGGCTTTAATTCTACAACAGAGACTTATGAATCTATTTGAACTTGCGGTACAAAACTCTGATGCGCTCCGGACGAAATATCAAGACTTGACCGATCGGTTTGAAAAGTGTAATCTTTTGCCTTCGTTGGAAGCGTTTGTTGAACAGGTAAAGTCACACGGCCGAATGAGTATCAACATGAGGCAGTACACGCTTATTAGCCTGCTGTTGTTTAAGAGGCACCAGAACATATATGAATGGGCAGAAGAACGCGCCCAACAGTCAACAAAGGTTCGTGAGGCGATTATGAGAGAACGGCTCAAGAGCTACTACGAAGCGAGAATGACTTTCGACTACTTCTTTGATGATGGAGAGAGGTTCCGCTATGGTGCGTTGAACATCGGAGGTTTAGGGGCTACATTATACGGCGAATACTGTGTGATTCTCACACAAGAGTTTCTGGACGATTGCTCGTATCTAGCGTTTATCAAAGAGGATAGTTTGAAAGGGTATGTGCTGCCTGGTTCCAGCGTTGACATTGATCGACTGAAGGAGGACGTCGCAGATAAGGCACACGTACATATCTTGGCTACCTTGAAGCATCAGGGCAACCTCCAAACCAAACCTACCGAGAAGGAATGGGCTGCGATGGTGTGCTGCTCTGACGCTTACATTGAGGTGATTACGACACAAGATATCCACGTTTCGGTGGTTGGTTGCGTGCGTATGAGCAAACAGAAACGTGATGAATACTACGACTATTTGTTTGAGGATTTTTCGACCAAATTGGACGATTTTAAGCGGTATCAGGTAGAGTATTTCAGAATCATGCTTAAACTGCTGAAAGAGCACAACATCCGATTGGAGACCATAGATGAAAATTAAGCTAATCGCAATTGCGCCGGAAGATGGGTGGGCGTTTTTCTCACAAGCGGATAATATTTATCTACTACGCCCTCCGTACACAAAGGAACGCCTCGTCCAAGTTTCAGAAGATATTGTTGAAAAGGCAATTTTTCACCACGGCTTTGAATCTGATGAGATTTCATTCGACAACATGGCGGAGTTGGTAAACTATGTCGAAGAGCGATTTGTTGAGATAGCAAAGGCTCGTGTCAAGGAGGTGCCTCGTTTAGAGGAGCTCCGCGAAATCCTGGAATTTGCTGATGAGGCGGTTCTCGATAGGTTCCTTACGAGGACAGAGAATGAGCTGATTCCCCAGAGAGCTTTTGGCCCAGCACGAGCCATCGCGACCGATTTGCTCCGCCTCGACAAAATCATAAATAATCCTAGGATGCGCGAAAGAGCTTTGGACATCCTCAAGAAATGTAACTTTCTCCAGCAAAAACTCTACGATGGAGAGGTTGGAAGCTGGCTTAAGAATCCAATAGAACAATGGCTGGCTCATTGGGAAAAAACTAGGGCTCGATTGGAATTGTTTAGACAAAACGTGAATGCGGCTTTGGAAGCCAATAAAGTGTTTAACAATGCAGCCGTTTTAGTGATTATGGAGCATACTGAAGCGATGATTACAGAAGTCATCGCCCAAACTGAAGTTCACCAAAGGAAAGCGAGAGAGCATGCGCTGCACCAACTACGATTGAATCTGAAGGAAACTTTGGATAATATCGTCAGCATGCAGGGCGATATTCCCGATGCCTTAATCGACAAAGAGGTTAGTCAAGCCCTCGAACGCTATGCAAAGGCTCAATTGGAAATCTCTGAATGTGCCTTCCAGTTTGAAAAGATAGAATCTTCCCAGGCTAAAATTCCCTTCTCAATCCCAACGCCGAGGCCAATTCAATGATTGCCAATCGACAATTCATGTTTCACATCTCTCGTTTCATGCGAATCCCTATCATTCTCCTCCTGTTGCTCCTGAGCTACGACATTCACCCAGGCGAAGCCGTTCGTGAAGGCACAGCCAACGCCAACATGATGCTCCAGCGTTATGAGCGGAGCCAGGATTTCGGCAGAGCGGCTCTGTGGCGGGAAGCCGCCGCAGATTGCTTGGAGATAATCTCTATCCCAATGCCCCAAATCCTGATTCGATATTACATCCGTCAGGGAAAAGATGAACTCGCGGCGTTGAGTCGCAGGGAGTTGGCCGACATCGAAGCACAACGACAATATCATCTGGGACGCGCAAAGGCGTATTGGGCGAAATCGAAAACGGAGCCGTCTGCCATCGACGCCGAACGGGAGAAAATTGCTCAGTTTATTGCGACATGGGTGCCCCACTACCCCGATAAATTCTACGACTTCGGTATCTACGCCAACTTCTTCAAAAAGCAAAGGGAGGCGTTGGTGCAGAAAGGGGATTATGTAACGGCGCTGAACCTCGAAGCGGATGCGGCGGATATGTGCGCAGAACAATATAACGCCCTCCCGATTGCTTATTTCAAACGTGAGGCGGAGCGAGCCGCCCCCCCCCCACGGATGCTCCCTTTGACCCCCCCGCGGGCGGGGGGAGGTACGCAAACAAAGGTTGCGGAAGCATATCGACAGCGGGCGGCACAATATGAAAAAGTGAGGGACGCGTATCGCCAACGCGCCACTTTGCTTCGTGCGCTTGCACGGGGTAAACCCAAGTCGTGGCCTCCTGAGGCGGATATGCGAGAAATCGAACCCCCAAAAACCAAGACACAGTTGACCTCAGAGGCGGCCATCCGCGCTGCCAATTCTGATTCCCGCCTCCAACAGATTTTAGCGACCCACAAAGGCGTCCATGAATACGCCTGGTTTCAGGGGTTTGCGTGGACAGTCAGCTACTATAACCACGGCTGGGGTAATTTGGCGATTGTGATTGTCGATGATCAAACCGGAAAAGTGATCGACGTGTTGAACGAGGTCAGAAACCTGGAAGGGCGTGAATGGGAGAAAACAGAAGGGAGAGAGAAGGGGGAATTGCGTTTACGGCCGGAACAGGTCGAGCAGATTGCCCGAAATCATGACAAGATCGCTTCCTATTTCAAAGCGCACCCAGAAGCCCGGTTAAGCCCCGCTTTCAGTGAGCGGTATCAATGTTGGATGGTGGAGGTCGTTGAAGCGGATAAAGAGGTGGGGTTTGTTTCCATTTCCGATCAAACCGGAAAAGTGCTTGAGGCCACAATCCATCCGCATGAGCAGAAGTAGAAATTTCTAACGCTAAAAGATTGGTATTCCATCAGAAATATAGACCTTCAGATAATGATTTTTAAAAACAGTGTCGAAGACTTCCGAAGTCTCCAAGACTTCGGAAGTCTGAATTTCCAACTCATTTTCTAAACATCTATAGCAGAACAGTTTGCTATTGACACAGCTTGGATTGGAGAGCATAATAGATATCTTCCATGAATAATTGTGAAAGCAGGTGAAAAGCAATCATGGCACATATTACCATTGAGATTAGCCAACCCGTGCATCAATACCTCATCCAGCAGGCACAGGAAGTCGACTGTCCACCCGAGATTTGGCTGCAACAGCATCTTTCTAGCGCCTTTGGAATTGCCATTCCCACCCCTGAAAAGGCAAATACACAAGGTCAATCTGTGTTACATCAGTCTGTCGGTACAATGCTCCGCGTGGGAACACCCGTGTTTGAGGGGACAACTTTTCAATGGTGCCTCCCCGTGCTGCCCAACACTTGGGCAAACTCAGTGCCGGCTCTTCGGAGCGGACAGCCCACGCCTGTCGGGGAATTGCGCCTTGACGCGAAAACTGGCGAATTACGCACAGATGCGTATGCAATCTATGACATGGCAGAAAAAGCGAAGGAGGTCATGGGGATGCAACGCTTGCCGGTTGAGGTTCACCGTCGGATGGAGGAACTATCGGATCAGGCCGATGCAGGCCCCCTGACACCATCAGAGCAAAAGGAACTCGACGAACTCGCCGAGCAGTGGCTCAACCATGCCCTCAAGAATTTACAGCGCTTGGCTGCGAATGTTAATCCCTGTCTAACCAGTGAGTCCGCCTCATGAGCCCAACTCTCCGTCAAGTGGTTACAGACCGAGCAAACGCCCGTTGTGAATACTGTCATTATCCACAATGTATCAATGACGGAGTTTTGCACCTGGACCATATCATTCCACCTCAATTGAGTGCCACTCATACGGCTGATAACCGAGCATTGGCTTGCCAACATTGTAACCTGCGCAAGCGAGACAAAATTGAAGGAGTCGATCCACTCACACATCAAATGGTCCCGTTGTTTAATCCACGCCGACAGCGTTGGGAGGAACACTTCTGTCTTGAACGTAGTACAGGGAAGATTACCCCCCTGACTTCAACAGGGCGTGTAACGGTTCAAGCGCTTTGCCTCAATCACCCCAATATGGTTCGGGTGCGAATCATTCTGATCGAAATGGGATTGTTGTAGCCAAAATCGTGTAGGGCTCAAACGGTGAAACTAAAACACGTCTCGCAATCGATTAGCAAGATTGTACAGCCGTTGCTTCGCACGCTGACGCGATGTGATAAGGGGAGGCGGCGGCGGGAGGATGGTGCCTTGATCGCTTTGTGTCCAACCGTTAATCGCGCCTTCAATTCTGACCTGCGTCCAGTCGCCTTCCGTGCTTAGAATTTCCAATTTTGTCCCTTGTTGGGCGTAGGCAATTGGAGCGGAGTCTAAAGAAGGGCGCTTCCGTAAGGCAGACCTGCCCTGAAAGTACAGCCTGGGAAGTTCTTTAGACACCTCTACATCCGGGGCGGTTACAATATAGAAACCGATGATGAAGGTGACAAGCAACACAACCGCTATCATCGCAGAAAGGGCTCTGAGAATTCGCCTTGCTGTATGCGCGGAACCCCTTCGAGATTCTGGCTTTGATGCTGGCGGCGGCTGACGTTTCGGGGCATGATTCATATCGATTGAGCCTTTCCTTTCCATGAGGAAAATGTGGCCTTATGATACCTCATGAATCGCTGCGTGTCAACTTGCATGTTGTCATCGCAGGGAATCCGGAATTAGCGTGACGATGGTCGGGAAGAAGGGAAGGAAGGAAAGGAGGGAAGAAAAGGAAGGAAGGATGGAAGAATGGAAGAATGGAAGAATGGAAGGATGGGAAGGATGGAGGATACAGTTTACGCATTACGCATTACGCATTACGTTTCACGTTTCACGTTTCACGTACATACTTTAAGGAGAACATTGAATGCAAGGATACCGCGTGACATTTACAGAGCCTTTGCAAGCGGTCTTGGATCCGTTTGAAGTGAATGAGCAGCTTGACAGTGGTCAGGTTTTAGTCAAGACGATGTACTCCATCATTAGCGCCGGTACGGAGGGAGCGCACTATTCCGGCCTGGAGGAGGAACACCCGGGGCGGGGCAACCGCCCCCTCACCTATCCCATGCAAACGGGGTACGGCAATTATGGGGAGATTATCGCAGTGGGTGAAAACTGTGGTGACCTCCGGGTCGGAGACCGCGTCTTGAGTTTCTCGAACCACGCTTCTCATGTGAAGGTCAATACGGGAAGGTTTTGCCTCAAAGTGCCGCCGGACCTTGATGGAAAAAAAGCGGTTTTCACACGCATGGCAGGAGTGGCAATCACATCGTTGCGGTCTGCCTCGGTCTCACCCGGGGATAAAGTGATCGTCATCGGACTCGGTTTGGTTGGGAATTTCGCCGCACAGTTTTTCTCCCTCGCTGGCTCAGAAGTCATGGGAATCGATCTCTCAGACTTTCGCATCCAGGTTGCCAGACAGTGTGGCATCGCGCAGGCGGTCAACCCTCGGGCAGTCGACCCGCACCCGGCGGTGATGGATTGGACGGAGGGGAAAGGGGCTGATATTTGCGTCGAAGCCATCGGCAAATCTGAATTGATCGCGCAAGGGGTTCAGATGACTCGCCGTCATGGAGAAGTCATCTTGCTGGGAAGTCCACGCGCCCGTGTGCAGATGGACGTCACACCCATGTTGAGCCGCATTCACCTGCAAGGCATCCGGATGATCGGCGCGCTCGAATGGCTCTACTCCACCCCTGAGACAGAGGCCGCCAAACACAGCATCACCCGAAACTATCGGCAGATACTCGGCTGGATTGCATCGGGCGAACTCAAGACCGAGCCGTTGTTGACCCACCTCCTTTCGCCCCAGGCGTGTCAGGGGGCTTATCTTGGGCTGCACGAGCGCAAGGATACCTACCTGGGCGTTGTGTTCGATTGGGGACAGAAATAGCCTTTCAAACCCCGGTTGTTCGCAGAACACCGGGTGTTTGTGGAGGCATATAGAAACCGAGTTTTTCAGAAAAACTCGGTTTCTTATTCCCGGTAGCGGAGGTAATTTTTATGGCTGAATACACTTTTATGGACCAATTCTGCATAGAAACCCGGCCAGAGCCGTGCGGGGTGATTATATTCGGCGCGTCTGGGGATTTAACCCACAGGAAACTGATCCCCGCCCTATTCCAGCTCTTTCAAAAGAAACTCATCCCAAATAACCTTTTCATTTTGGGGTGTGCCCGCAGTTCGATGACGGATGAAGCGTTCCAGCAGAAGGTTCACGATTCCCTGATTGAACATTCCCAAGGGGCTCTGGCTTCACACCTGGCGGATTTCATCCAGCGGTGCGCTTACCTGACCGGAGATTATAATGACCCGAGGACTTATGCGGCGTTAGCGGAACGGCTCAAACGGCTGGATGCGACCTATTCTACCGGAGGCAACCACATCTTCTATCTCGCCGTCCCACCGAACCTCTACGCCCCGATTGCGGGTCACCTCGGTTCGGCCGGGCTAACAAACGAACCCGAAAACGCATCCCCCTGGGCGCGGGTAATCGTCGAGAAACCCTTCGGGCGGGACCTGAAAAGCGCGATGGCACTGGACAAAGAATTTCAGCGCGTCCTTGACGAACACCAGATATACCGGATCGATCACTATCTGGGGAAGGAGACGGTGCAGAACATCCTGTTCTTCCGGTTCGCCAACGCGATCTTCGAGCCGATTTGGAATCGGCGATATATAGACCACGTCCAGATTACAGTAGCGGAGTTCATCGGCGTGGAACATCGCGCAGGGTACTACGAACAGACCGGAGCCCTTCGCGATATGTTCCAGAACCACATGCTCCAGATGTTGGCGCTGGTGGCGATGGAGCCGCCGGCCTCTTTTGGGGCCAAGGGGGTGCGTGATGAGAAGGTAAAACTTCTGAGTGCCGTCCGTCCCTTCCCGCTGAATCATCTGGAGCAGTGGCTGATCCGTGGGCAATACGGACCGGGACAGATGGGCGGAAGGGAGGTCGCTGGATATCGCCAAGAAGAGGACGTTGCCACCGATTCCCAGGTAGAAACCTTTGCCGCTATGAAGATATTGATAGATAACTGGCGTTGGCAGAGTGTTCCGTTTTACCTGCGCTCTGGCAAGCGTTTGGCGAGGAAGGTTAGCGAGATTGCGATCACCTTCAAAAGCGTCCCCCATTCGATGTTTGGGCCATTATTGCCAGAACAGCTTTCGCGGAATGTCCTCCTGTTAAACGTTCAACCGGAGGAGGGCATCTCTTTGACTATTGAAGCCAAGCATCCGGGGCCGCGATTGTGCATGAGCTCCCTGACGATGGCTTTCGACTATCGAAAGGTGTTCGGTGGCGCCCCGCCGGAGGCTTATGAGCGGCTTCTCCTGGATTGTATGTTAGGCGATCAGACCTTATTCATCCGGCATGATGATGTGGAAGCGGCATGGTCTTTGCTAGACCCGGTTTTGGAAGTTTATCAGGCTGACGAATCGGGGCGCTCGCTGTGCGGCTATCCAGCGGGAAGTTGGGGGCCTGCTGAATCCGATGCACTTTTAGAACGTGACGGGCGACGGTGGCGAACGCTTTGAAAAAGAGGGATAGAGGCGGGAGCAAAACTTTCGCTCGCGTCAAAAACGGCATTCCCACTCTCCCTCTCCCCCCGTGGGAGAGGGCTTTTTTCGCCTTAACTGAATTCGTATGGGAGAGGGCGAAATTCACTCCCCATGGAGGTTTGCGGCGTTGTGGGCAACCGTTTAGGGGGCGACGAAGTTGAGGGCTTCCACCAGCTCCTTCTCGCTATAGAGAAGGGCGCGAGCGAAAGCCCCTTCGCCCCGGTAGGCTGACTCGTTCCACCGGCGCGGCGCGCTGTAGTATGCCGTCACCAGTCTATCCCCCAACCGGACGGTGGAGGGATAGCCCAGGTCATTTTCACCCAGGTCGTCGCAGACCATCAGCCGAGTGTCCCAGGTCTGCCCGTTATCCTTGCTGAGATAGGCTTGCACGCCGAACGGTTCGTGTCGCACACCAAAGTACATGACAACCCAGCCGTTGGAAAGCACAGTCAGGTCTGCGGGGTGCTCGCGGGCATTGGTCACCGGCGTCGGTTCGTCCCATGTCCAGCCGCCATCGGTTGAACGGCACACACCCAGAAACTGACCTCGATCATCGGAGCGGAGGGCGGCAAGCAGTTCCCCGTTGAGTAGGGGGAGCAGCGCTGTTTCGTTGTCACCTTCAGCAATCAGAGCGGGCTCACCCCACGTCTGACCGTTGTCGTGTGAGCGCAAGAGGTAAGCGTGATCGCGCGTCCCCCCCCTTTGTCCCCCCGCGGACAGGGAGATATCAGTTGTCCCTATTCGACTCCCATAAATCGGCAGCAGCATGGTATCGTCAGGCAGGTTGACGATGTGGCCGTAGGCTGAATGCTTCTCCATCGCGGTGTAGTTGAGTGGCTGGGAGGCCTCCCATGTTACGCCGCCGTCGCGTGACCTGATGACGCGCATCTGCACATGGCACAGGTGCCCTGCCCAACTGCTGTCTGCGTTGTAAGAGCCTTGCGCGTGGTAGGCGAGGATAACCGTCCCATCAGGCGCTTGACCGACAGCCGGGTTGCGGTCATCCACTTCGCTATCCACGATGACAGTCGGCGCAGTCCAGGTCTTGCCACCATCCGGCGAACGAACCGCGTCCAGTCGCCCCGTGATACCGACGTGTCCCGCGCCCGCGCGCACAACGGCGAGGATGTCTTCGCCATGCGGATGGATGAGGACGGGAAAGTAGCCTTCATCGCGGCAGAGGTAAACTTCAAAAGCGGCGGGAAGTTGACGAAGATCGAGAGAAATCATGAGTCGCTCCTAATTCTACGGCATGTTTCAGAAAACTGTTGACACTTTGATGTAATGCGTAATGCGTAATGCGTAAGGGGCAAACTGACGTATGACGCATCACGCATCACGTTTCATTCTTCACGTTTCACGTTTCACGTTAACGTTGCACCGGCCATGAGGCACGCTGTTCATCTTGGTAGAGACCAATTTTTTCGATGGGGATGGGCTTGAAACCCAACCCGTATGCAGGCGAGTCATCGCGGAGTTGGAAGTTGCCGGGCGGCGGCTCGACAAAACCGGCATCTTTATCCACCAGATTGTTCTCGAAGGTGACGTAGCGGCGGGCCTCGTCACGCACCCCATCCCATTTACCGCCTTGGGAGATGTTGCGAGCGACGATATTGCCCTTGGGTGCGGCTGGCTCATCCTCCCAAATATTGACCAATTCAGGATAACGTTCAGACCAGGGAGGCTCTTTATAGGGCATCGCCAGCAGCCGCTCCTTCATTGTGGTATCCACATGGTAACCCGCCCAACCCATCGCGCGGGCATCAATGTGAAGCGACGGCTGACAGTCAACGAAGATGTTGTTCTCGACGAGATTGTCTCTGCCGCCCCCGATGAAGGCTGCCCGCGTCACCCGATAGAAAAGGTTGCCGTAGATTGTCGTGCCACAGAACATGTCGTCCAGGTAAACGCCGACGCAGCCACGCCCTTCAAAGCCACTGATATGATGGAGGTAGTTATGGCGAATCACCGTGCCGCGCATCGTCCAGTCGCGCCCGCTGTAAATCGCGCCGGCATCGTTTGATTCGTAACAGACGCTGTGAATCTCATTGAACTCAATGAGATGGTCGTTGCCGCCGAAAGAGAGCGCCATGTGAGGAGCGTTGTGGATGAGGTTGTGGCTCGCGCGGTTGCCGACGCCGCTGATCGAAATGGCGGGTTGGTACATCCGATTCCACCGGCCGTAGTGATGGATGTGATTGTTCTCCGCATAATGTCCTGCGGGCTCGAGGATTTGGCGGTCACCGCCAGACAGGGAGATACCGCCGTTGCCGGTCTCGTAGATATCGCACCCCACGACACCGTTGTGCGCCCCCCCTGAAATGGTGACTGCCCAACTGCCGAGGTTGCGAAGCGTGCATCCAACAATACGGTTGTGAGCCCCGTCTGAGATAGTGATGGCGGTGCCCCTGGCTGCCTCAAAGGTTATGCCGCGAAAAGCCACATGCTCGACCCCTTCCATCTTCACCAGCGTTTCAATGACCGATACCGTAGGCTGACCATCCTCGATGGAGGCTGGCGGCCAGAAGTAGAGGACGCCCGACTCCCGGTCCAGATACCACTCGCCCGGCTGGTCGAGTTCAGCCAAAATGTTGAGCCCATAAAACCACTGTCCCACCCGGTAGCCGTAGCCGTGGTAAGGTGGCACGACGGAGATGACCCGTTGCTCGGTGTCGATTGATTCGACCTTGTGGCGTTGGTCAGCCCAATCCCAGAACCAGTAGCCGTGGACCCAGGTATCCTTTTCC
This sequence comes from uncultured bacterium, assembly GCA_964577695.1. Classification (GTDB taxonomy): domain Bacteria; phylum Poribacteria; class WGA-4E; order WGA-4E; family PCPOR2b; genus CAZOAL01. The sequence continues at coordinate 140,595 of CAZOAL010000007.1, forward strand.
TCGACCCACTGCTTTGGTTGGTCGCCTTCATACATGAATTTCCCAATCTTGTCCCCCTTGGTGCCGCGGACATCGACCGGGTCGCCCCCGACCAGACCGACAATCTTCACAAACCCCTCGTTGGGCCACCGCGCCAACATCATGGGCTTGTCCTCGAAGAAAAGCTCGAGGCCTCCGCCTTTAACCTCGCCGAAATCGGTGATACCCAGCCCCTTCAGGTTTGCCTGGAGAACGTTGCCTCTCGCTTCAGGGGCGAGACGTCCCAGGATAGCCGGATCGGTGACCGGTTCAAACCCCGTCACCGTTTTACCACCGACTAATCTGACCTCCTCCCCTTCGTTCCGTGAGTCTTCGACTTGTCGGGCGCGATACACCACCGGGGCATCAAAACTGCCTGAATCCTCTGCTTTCAACTCGAACGGCTGTTCCCGCTGATACACACCGCCGCGTAACTCCACTGTGACACCGCCCGCTGGCATCTCTCCCGCCCCTTTGATTTTCCGAATCTCATCGCGGGCGCGTTCCAGTGTGGCAAAAGGGCCGTCCGTCTCGGTGGAATTCGGTGCCGCCAGTCGGCCCGACCAGGCGTCGTTCCCGTTGTTGGCAACGAAAAGGGTCATCCCGGATGATTTTTTTAACGTGATCATCTGTTTTACCTCTGTCGTACATCCCATTACAAGGATAATGTTCAGGGTGATATAAATAATTTTCAAGGTGAAATTTTCTCTTTCAAGATGCTAATAAGAAACCGAGTTTTTCGGAAAAAACTCGGTTTCTTGTAATGGTCAGGAAGATGGTTGACACGGCTCCCGATGGATTGCCAAATCCATCGGTCATGGCTTGGATTTGGCAATCCAAGCCGAGCGGGGGTGCCGATCATCATCTTGACTATACAAAAAACTCGGTTTCTTGAGGTTCAGAACCGAATCAATCCGCGTGCGACTTTCCCATTCAGCATGTCATCAAAAGCTGCGTTCACTTCCTCTAACTGATAGGTTCGGGTGATGAGCTCATCCAATTTGAGCTTACCGGCACGGTAAAGTGCCAGCAGGCGCGGCATGTCATAGCGGGGACGCGCCGAACCGTAGTTACTGCCCATCACCGTTTTTTCGCCCCAAAACACGAGTCCTGCGTCCAGAGACAGCGGTTCGAGAGGCGGCGCACCGATCCAGATCGCTTTCCCGCGATTGCGGATGGCACGGACGGTTTGTTCGTAAGTCGTGCGCGTCCCGATTGCCTCGAAGGCGTAATCGGCACCCAATCCGTCGGTCAGGGATTGTATCTCTTTGATAGGGTCAACGTCCTTGGCATTGATGGTGTGGGTAGCGCCGAACTGTCGTGCAAATTCCAGTTTAGACTCCAACAGATCGACCGCAATAATCTTCTCCGCGCCAGCGAGGACAGCCCCCTGAATCACATTCAAGCCGATACCGCCAGCCCCGAAAACGGCGACACTGCTTCCCGGACGAACCTTTGCGGTATTGGTCACCGCGCAAACCCCCGTCGTGACACTGCACCCAATCAAAGCCGCCTTATCCAGCGGAATCTCTTTATCGATGGGGATGGCGCATTCTTGGGGAATCACGCTGTATTCAGCAAAGGAAGCCACCATCGCAAAATGGTGGATGGGTACGCCGTTTTTCTTGTAGCGGGTTGTGCCATCAAGCAGGCATCCGCGCCCACCCCGTCTCGACGTTAAGCAGAGATTGGAGTAGCCTTGTGCGCAGTAGATACAGTGACCGCAGGACGGCACCCACGAAAGGATCACATGGTCCCCCGGCTTCACTAAGGTGACTCCACTTCCAACTTCCTCAACAATGCCTGCCCCTTCATCGCCCAACACCGCCGGTAGCGGAACGCTCAAGGTGCCGGTGACAGCGTGATAACAGCTATGGCAAACGCCCGTCGCTACGACTTGGACGACAATTTCTCCGGCTTTGGGCCCTTCCATTTCAATATCTTCGACGACAACAGGCTGATTTAACTCGTACAAAACTGCGGCTTTCATAGATTTTCCCTCCAGGATTTCTACACGCCTCATTGTTTGGTTGACAAGACATGGTTTCTAGCGGTATAATTTTTATTGCCTGAAAGCTACCCGTATGGGCGGTTGCCCCGCAAGGGAGATAGGGACAGCCAGCTAGAGCCTCTTTCGCGGCAAACCGTGAAACGCTTATGCTGGATGGTCGAGCCAAGACAGCTCGACTTTTTTTATTTCTACCGCAACTCCTCAATAATGCGCTGCCTCACGGCTTGAGCATAGAGCGTTTGAGCATACGCCTCACCAGAGAGGTAATCTCTCACAAATCCTGCAAGCGCATCGGCTAATCGAATGGTTGAACTACTGCGGTGAGGCAAGGGTCTCACCTTGTGGACTCGGACACCGAATACCTTACGCAACTCGCTTGGAAATCCCCCTACCTGATGTTTGCTTAATCCTTCAATGAATATCGTGGCAGTGTAAGGTGATGTCCCTTTTTTGTGGTGAATGGCTCGGCTGATGGTCTGAAGGGTTGCATTAACGTAATTGGTGGTATTGGTGAAGTAGCTGAAAAATAACTTTCCCACAAAGAGGTTGGATTGGAAAACCGGCGTGAGATAGAGTTGCTTGTGGCGGAGGCTTGTTTTTATCCATCTCACTGTCCCCTTACCGCTGCTTCGCTCAATATGTGTGAGTCGAGTTTCCACCAAATCCCTGTCTTCTTCCGTCACAACGACTGAAACGATAAAAAACCTCCCTCCTGTATCTTGCCCTGATTCATCAACGTAACACGAAATTTTCTTCATGCCCTCATCTTACTACAGCGTCGCTTTCAGTGTCAACGAAAATCTTTCTCAGACTTCATTGTAACTTTCTACACGAAGGAGAGGGTTATTGACAATTGTAAGTGACTCACACTCGCTCCCTCGCTCCCTCACACACTCGCCCACTCACGGATTACCGATTCGTCATCCCAACATTTCAACTTGGATTTAGGTAGCCCCCTGATATATCACCGGGCAGTATGCGGGATTGTCAATAAATGCCGTCAGTCCTTTTCTGACCCCATCAACCGGCCGGGATTTTTCGGTGCGCAGGTGAATGGCGAAACTCCGTCGGGGTGCCCCGGACAGGTTGGGGCCACTGCCGTGAAAAGTCAGGTTATGATGAAAGCTAACGCCCCCGGGCGGCAGGATGACCGAGACCTCCTCCCAGACCTCACCGTCGGGCACCTGAATTGCGGCGCGCTGTACATCGTGGTTTTGGCCGTAGAAATCACCCTGGTTGAGGAGTCCCCACTTGTGCGACCGGCGCACGAACCGCATCGGGCCAGAATCCGGGGTGACATCACTGAGCGCGACCCACGCCGTAAACAGCTCGCTGCCCTCTTCCCACACTTTCCAATACTGACGGTCTTGATGCCAGCCGATATTCGTATGAACCAATCCGTCTGGGTCTGCGGGCGGTTTTACGAGCAACTGCACCCACCAGACCTGGACCATTTGCGCCCCTGTGATTGCCGCTGCCATCTTCCCAATTGCCGGGTGGCTCACCAGTTCCATAATCGCACGGTTGGCAACTTGAGGCATCTCAATCTTGCACAGTTTTTGCGGGGAATCCTCCGGTTTCCAATACGACGGCTGCGGGGGTACACCGGTTTCATATTCGCCTGCCCGAAGCGCATCCATGCCCTGAATGGCACGTTGAATGAGATGCTCGGGAATCAGTGGATTCGGGTAAATGTAGAATCCATCCGCTTCATATTGCACATCTGCTTGAGAGAATTGTTGGTCTTGCATGAGGATCTCCTTCTCCTGTAGTTGTTAGGTCTGAGAATTTCCCAACCTTCATGAGTTACCCCCTTCGAGTTGCCGTGAATCAACAACGCCCAATTGAATCAACTCCTCTAAAAAATCTTCTGGTGTAACAATTTGAAGGCCTGAGAACGGATGCAAAACAAGTAAGTCTTTATCCCGCGTGACAAGGTAATCGGCACCGGCAAACAGAGCACATTCCAACAGCGGATTATCTGTGTGATTTCTTGATGCCTGAATTTGTTCGAGGACACGAAATTCTGGATAAACTATGATAGACATCGCGCCAATATCTTTGTACCATGAGTAAGCTTCTGCATCGGAGAATCCAAAATGCCGCCGCAACACATCCGTCAATTCGCGGAGTAGCTTCAACGAGGTAAAATGATGGATTTTGTTTTCAATAATCAATTGATTCAGCTTGTAGCAGAGCCCACGTCCAAGGATGGCAGAAACCCAGAAATTCGTGTCCCCCACCATACGGGGATGCCTTTTGTTCTCTGGATTCATTTGTTCTTCCTTCCTTGTTTATTTGTCTCACGTACCTGTTTGATGGCACCATTAATCACATCCGAAATCATGAGGTCGTTCGTGGGGCTGTACGCTACACCACGTTTTTCGCACCATTCCTTCAATTTTCCATCTGCGTAGGACTTTGCTTCTGTGCGACGTTTATGGAGGTCCGTTTCAAACTCGCGGTCAATTCTGTCCATGTCTGCAATGAGTCGTTGCAATTCTTCGTTGGTTGCGCCTTCTGCGATCCGCTGGCATAGAAATTGTTCACGCATGAGTGCACGTTCTGCATTCTGCATTGGTTTTCCGTCATCACCTGCGCTTCTATCCTCAGAATTCACCGCGTCAGGTTGACGACATGCTACCGCTTCGTCTTCCAAAAAAGTCACAATCACCGCGACGTTGTTCTGATATGGAACCTCTTCCAGGAGTTCCACCATTTTGCCGTTAAAAATGCCTCTGATGGATAACATCATTGTCTCCTTTCATGCCGTTGCTGTCGTTCGGGTCAATCCAGCCGATTTACTTTCCACTGCTTTGATAAATCTATCTGATTCATGCTTACACCTCCGTAGCCTTGAATTGAGCCTTAAAATATTTGTTCAGGCTCAAAGCAAAAGTCCGCTGATGCTTATTACTCACTTGTTTCCCCAAGCACCACCTCTCGTTTAAGGATTTGTTTGCCTCTGCGAATTTTAAGAGTGACAAGGGTCTTGGGGACAGAAGTCGCAACAAGTTTTTTCAATTCAAGAGATGTGCGGACAGGGGTGTTGTTAAATTCAACAATACTGTCTTGAGGAAGGAGGCCTGCCTTTTGGGCGGGGCCATTTATGAGCACTTCTGTCAACCGAACACCAGCGGAGTCGTCTTGAAGCCGAACGCCAAGCCATCCACGAGGCACTTCGCTATAGACACTAATATTATCGATTTCAACTTTCATATTGGCACCGACTTGGAACCCAACTCGATTGCCAAAAAATCCTTCAAATTGCGCTTGACCAACAAAGTTGTCATTGATAAAAAATCTGATTTGATTCCCCGACTTTTTGATAGTCAATTTATTGGCCGAATTGTTATTAATTTGATTCGATTTCACCCACCCAATGATGTTTTTCCAAGATCCCTTAATTTGCTTCCCATATACATACTGACCATTACCAGAAATAGAAAAATAATAGTAGTTGTTATCAGTAAGTCCCCAAACCAATCCATATCCCCGATCGTCTCTACCAACCACTTTTTTCATTTTGCTTTCTATATGAAAATCTTCGTTTTGACTCATATCAATAGAGTGATACGCCAACCATCCATTGGAAGACATTTTATTTTGAATAATATATCTGCCATTTTGAATCTTCAGCATCACCTTATCGTCAGCTTTTTCATCCCACCGATTTCTGTTGTCTATAAAATCGTCTTCAAGACGGTAGAAAGTTTTACGCAACAATGCTGCCCCATCACGGTAGCTTGGATTCAATCCCTGTAAGAGCTCCAGGGCGTTACGGGCTTCTGCCCATTTTTTGTCTTTGAGCGCCGTAGCACCCAAACGATAATAAGCTTCGCATAACAACGCTGTCGCATCACGGTAGCTTGGATTCAATCTCTGTAAGGACTCTAGTGCTTTACGAACTTCTGTCCAATTTCCGGACTTGACTGCCGCAGCCCCCAAACGATAATAAACTTCACACAACAATGCTGTTGTATCTCGGTAACTTGGATTCAACCGTCGCAATGACTCTAGTTCGTCACGGGCTTCTTCTAAATTTCCGGCTTTGATTGCCGCAGAACTAAGACGATAATAGCTCTCATATAAGAGCGTTTGGGCATCACGGTAGTTTGAATCCTTATTCAATAGTTCCTGAAATTGATTCTGTGCTTGTTGCCACTTTCCATCTTCTAACAATACTTTCGCAGAATTATAGAGCTGTGCCTTAGAATGATTGTCATAAAAAATGATACCCATTACCAACGCTATCAAAATTGCTACTCCACTTACAGCTAAAATCGCGTTTCTTAGGAACTCACGTTTCTCACGCCACCTAATCAGATTTTGTAACTCCTGATCTAATAAAGATGCTGCTTGGCGAGCCGCATTTTTACTCTGCTCTAGCATCTGCGTTGGATTCAATGTTCCTATATCGGCAGGGAGCATAGCCTGAGCACTTCGCGATATTGGACGATCTAGGTGAGCACTTTTTTCTTCTAATTGGTCCAAAGCTTCCTGTTGTAGCTGTTCAGCTTCTTGCAACCACTTTTGTCCTTGTTCAATAGCTGCCTGTGTTTGCTGGTTCAGGGCTTGAATTTCGCTTTGACGCTTAGATTCTGCTCGCGCCCTTATAGCGGCAAGTTTCGCGTTTGCCCGGTTTCGTGTATCGGAAAGCACATCTCTTGCAGCTTGCTCTGCTGATTTTTTTCTGGAATCAGCCTGTGCTTTGCTTTGAGAGAAGGTCTGTTGAACAGATTTTTCCCCTTCCGCTCTACGCAATTCAATTTGTTTTTCCTGTTCTTTTCGTTGTTGCTCGACCTCAAAAAAGTCATGTATCGGTTTCCTTTGAAGCATAATCCTTCCTTTCTTAACTTGGGAAAGTACATTGACTAGCGCGTGGAGCTTTCCATCTCTAACCTGGGAAAGCACACTGACTAATGCATATATCTTTCTATTTCTTCTTTGCTGTGAATCCATTTGGCTTATTCCTTTATCTTCATTTGCTTCTGTAAAGCCTCACCAGCCTTTTGAATCCACTCCGCCTTCGGCAGGTCATACGGACGGAACTTTTCCAATACCCCGGACCGTTCCTCATCGTAAAAGAGCGCCAGGTATGGGTCCAGTTTATTCGCATCCGGAGCGTCGATGAAGCTATTGGAATCATTGGGGCTCATCTGCAAGGCGACGCGCAATTCAAACTCCGCAATATCTTGACGCTGAAGGACGCGCTCCAAGTTTGCATAAGTATCGCACCAGATCAGCGTATGCACGCCGAGGTCGGGCCCGTCGCGCAGGATGGTGGATAACTGCTTCGCCCCTTCAGCCGGGGTGAAACTGTCCACGCTTTGGAGGTCACGGGCGCGTTGTATCCCAACGATGACCAGATAGATGGTTTCCTCGATCCCTTCGTCTTCCATCGCCGATCTGTCGATGACAATCTCCCAGAGCTCCGCAAGGATTTTGCGGAGGTCACGCCCTCTGCCAATTTTCACATCGTGTGGCAATGCGTCACCAAGTGCAGGGAGCGTGTCGTACCAATCGGCGTCCACATTGCTCAGGTTGACCACATAGAAACGGGCGGCTTGGGGGGAATAGTGGGCGGCGATACTCACGAGGGCTGTTGATAGCATCGCTGTCGCTGCCCGCTCGTTTTGACCGAGGATGAGCAGGTTCGATCGGCTTTGACGGCGGAAGAGCGCGGCGGTGTGAGGCTTAATCGCGACAGGCTCACCCAACCAGGCTGGAATGGCGCGGAGTTTTTCGTCCCAGGAGGGTTCGTTGAGCCGTTCCGCCAATTCCCGATTGTTTTCGACATCCGCAGGGGCATTCCCCTCAAAAACGATCTGGGGTTCTGCCGGCGTCCAACCGAGACGCTTTGCGTGCGCCTGAATTTGACGGAGATACCTCTCGCGTTCCTCATCTGGAAGCCAGACCACCTGAAAGAGGTTATTCCCCTCAATCAACCCATTCGCGGCATTGTAGATGGCTTCACCCGGACGACTGAGCAATCGCGCCGCCGGATTGTCGTCGCCAAGGATAATTCGGGAGTCCACATCATTGCATTGCAGAGAGATCCGAACCGCCATCTGAGCCATCGTGGCGCGGGACATACTGTAAGCCCCGAAAGCTCCGGTCAGCGACTGTGAGGCTAACAGGACGTGCATCCCGAATGCGCGACCTTGACGCACCAGCCGGTCAAGAATCAAAGAGATCTGGCGTGCGATGCTATCGTCTTCCGTGAAGAACTCCTGAAACTCATCGACCAACAAGAGGACTCGCGGCATTTTGTCCTTCGGTTTCTTCTGGCGGAATTCAGCGAGGCTTGTGACACCCAATTCGCGGAAGATGTCGCCCCGTCTTTGGAGCTCCCTGTCCAGTCCTTGCAGGACGCTTAACCCAAATTCACGCTCGCTTTGAATCGCAACCACGCGGGCGTGTGGAAGTTCGCAGGTCGCATAATCTTTGAATTCAATCCCCTTTTTGAAGTCCACAAGATACAGTTGCATTTCATCCGGAGAATAGGTCGTTGCTAAACTGAGAATCAGGACATGCAATAGTGTACTCTTGCCGGAACCTGTTCTTCCCGCGACTAATGCGTGTTGCTCTGTGCCTCTCCCTAACTCGAAATATTGAACCCCTTGCGCCCCAACCCGTCCAATCGGCGTTCGCAACAGGCTATTGGTATCTTGATTCCACCACGCCTCCGGTTTGGGAGCGACCTTCTCAAAGGGAACTTCCACTTTACTCGCCGCTATGGAGGCATCGCTCACGGCTAACACAACCCGATCAAACTGTTCAGTTGACGGCAACCTGTCCAGTTCCAGGTGGCACATCTCAAACACTTCATCTGGCCAAACAAAGCGGTTACCCTGGTGTTCGATGATCGTCGCCATTCGTTCCAATTCCGCCAGATTGAATTTGTACGGCATTTCCTGGGCTGCATCCACCACGACCAAAACATAGACACCGGTGCGCGGCCCGTTGCTGGCGATGCTGATCAGACGTTGTGCCGCCTGCTCCGTAAAGTTGACGGGAAAGTTCGCAACCACCAGCAAACGGTACGGTTCTGCGACCTCTCCTGCCTCTTTGTTGTAATCTTCCATCGTCGGATAGCGGTTGCGCAAGTATTTCTGAATCACCGTTTCCATGTGGGCGGAAAGGTCTGCCAACTGTTGCTCAATATGGTTCGCCTCCGTCCAGGCTTTCCCACCCGTGAGCTCTTCGGGGAGGTGCATAAAACCCGCCATATTTGCCCCCAAACCGACGGGGTCCACCAGGACAAATCGAAGTTTCCCCGGCGGGAGCGTCGCAAGCAGTCGAAGCATCAGGCTCTGCATCGTCTCAAGCGCCCGATCTTTCGCGGCACCGGCGGCTTTGATGAGGACGTTTTGACCGCCGATAATCGGCAACAGGGCGGGCGTCTGTATCGTCGTATAATCCCCTTTGGCGGTGAGCGCTCCCAAGCGTGTGAAGGGAGGGACATCGCTATCCGTTATCGGGATATAGCTTCTCCAGAATGGATGGTCCCAGGCGAAAGCAGAGCCCTGAAGGGAGGTCGTGATGCGCTCCAACTCCGTTTCGATCTGCCGGAGCGCGTTTCGATGAGAATCTTTCACCGTCGCCATTTCCTTATCGTAGGTGCTCTGAATTCCATCCATGTCGGATCGGTTCCTCTTTTCGGCGGTAGCGATAGCCGCGTCATATTCCGCCTGAATTTTCTGGGGTTGTTCACGGTGGGCTTGGTTGACGGTATTTTCGATGCGTTTCACAAACTCATTTGATGTTGAAGCCATGAATGTCTCCTTTCTATCGAGTTGTGGTTTGAAAGCCTTGAACTGAAGTTCAGGCTAAAAGCTTAAGTCCACTGGAAGTGGACTCAGGGTTCATGCGGTTTTAGTCGTCTTGAGACGACTTCAGCTTTGAGCCTGCGAATTGATTCGCAGGCGGATGCGCAGGCTCATTGCAATTCTCTCTGTGCCCTCGCGATCAACTCCGACAGGTTGCGCAATTCATCCAAAGCCACTGGAACCGTGCCCTCAAATTCCTGCCAAATTTCGCGCTCAAGCCGGTGGCGGACGGGGTCATCCCACTGCTCACACGTCCGCTGCCACTCCAGCCGTAGCATCCGAAAGCGGTTTTGTAATCGGTCATGGAGCATATTGAGGTTGTTCATAGTTCTCACCACCTTAAGAGGAGGCCTCGGGAGGGTGAGGCTCCTGCCGAACCAACTGGCTCGGCGGGAGCCTCGCCCTCCCGATATTACCTGATTATTTTCTTAATTTTGTAACTTGACTTTGTTAGATTTCTTTGTAGCCCAAGATTCTATCTTGGTTCGTGAACGAAAGGGCCAACTTAGAAAGTTGGGCTACAAGGGCATCCGTTTCTAATTTAACAAAGTCAAAGTAATGCTCCAGATGATATTACACGTTGATGTACCCGCGTCGTAGAACATGCTGCCAGCTTGTTTGGGCAGCCTTGAACAAGGTGGCAGCATGTTCTACTGGTGCACCCTCATTTGAACCATTACATTATTTTCTTACTTTCCATGATTCGCGGGCGATAGTTCGACAACGCTCACGGGCAATTGACCGATGCCCATCAGCTTCGCCAGCCAAACCCGATGACGACCATTGACAATCTCGTAATTGCTCCCTGATTTTTCAACCCGAACCGCATCGTGACCGTAGAATGCCTCATAAATACGGAGGTAGCCGTTGGGATAATCTAAACCTAACTCCTGATCTCGTTCTGCCCAATACTCCTTGCTGGCACCGACGCCGCTTTCAATAATCGGCAGCATCTCCTGAAGCCTTCTCAGCCCAGCTTTCATTTCGTCCATAGGTATCTTCTGGAAGTCGAGGACGTTGGAAATATCCTCCGGCATCGGCAGATCGGCGACATCGACCATCACAACGCCGCGCTCAACCCACCGACCGGATGCCGCGCCGGACAGGTTTGTGAGCCCCGCCCGCGTCGTTGTGGTCGCCGTCGATGAAGCGGTAGGGGGTGCGGCTGCGTAGGCACCGGTCGCCGGTGTGGATATTCCCAGATACCTTTCCAAATCGCTCGTGGCGCGATCTAAAAATGCCTTCGCCGATTCCGTCCGGTTGGTCGCCAGGTCTTTCAGCCGCCTGACATGCATCCCAAATTGCTGGATGGCTTTCTGAACCCTTGAAAACCACGCACGCGCGACACCCAGTTCCTCTTCTGCGCGCCGCAGGTTGCGTTTGGATTCCTGAAGTTCATAGATTTCCCGACGGCAATCTGGCGTATAATCATCGTCCTCTTGCGCTTCGCATTCTCTCAACGCACGCTCCGCGAAGCGAACCGCATCCCGGCAACGCATCACATTCCGCTGGCGAAGGTCCACCTCCCCTTTTAGCCAATCCAGCGTTCGGCGCAATTCGTTCTCAAGGGCGATCAGGGATTCCTGCGCCTCCACCGAAAATCCGATGAAGGCGTTTTTCAGGTTCCTCAGTGTTTGGATTGTGCGGATGTTGATGGATTCGTTCATTGATTACCTCTCCGAAGCAAGAAAAATACCCCAAAGAAGAATAAAAGAAAGCCTACAATTCCTCCGGTTACTGTGCCTAAACTTGTACTTACTCCAACGATTGAACCCACGAATCCGCCCAGCAGTCCTGTTGAAATGATTACAATGATTACATTTTTGCTGTCGCGCCGATCATCTGATCGTTGATCCGCCAGGCGTGTAAGTTCACTAATCTTTGAAAAGACTTCCTTTGAAATGTCAAGGGTTCGATGATAGTCAGATAGTGTATCCATCTGAAAATGTTGTTCAGCCAAATCAACTTGATTTTGAAGGCTTGATAATTCTGACTGAATGTACTTGGCATCCTTATGTTTCTGAAGTTGTCGACATTCCGAACGCATCTTCAGGATTGCACTTGAAGCTTCGGATTTAGCCCGACGATAATCTTCAATCTTTTGGAGGATTTCGCCTCTGAATTGTTTCACCTTTGAAGCACAGGCAGAGGCACTGTTATTGCCCTCTAAGGTTTTAAGCAGAAAGTTCGCTTGGGCTTCTTCTAACTTTTCCCTCATCTCCCTCAGTTGTTGGGTTGGCTCGTCGTCCAGATTCAGTTGATGTTTCGGACGAGTAAATCCCGACAAGTCTGACTCAAGTTGCTGATAAACGGTCAGCGCTTCATCTATCTCCGCTTTTGCTCGATTCAGTGCTTCAGTTTCCCTTTGACGCTTGGAACTAGCAGACCCTCTCGCTTGATTCAAAGCATCTTCGGCTGCCTTCTCAGCCTTTGCTTTACGCCGTTCAATTTCAGACTCTTTCTGTTTCCGTTGTTCCTCCGCTTGAAAGAAATCCTCAAGCAATTTCTTTTGTTGCAAAGCGGTTTGATTCATCATTGCACCTCCTCCTGCGAATCAATTCGCAGGCTAATAGCTAAAGTCGTCTCAAAGACGACTGGGACTCGCTTTCAGTCCACTTCAGTGGACTTGAGCTATAAGCCTGAACTTCAGTTCAAGGCGACCACGGTGCTCAAGCAGTCATCGATCAGGGATTCATCAGCCGACTCGTAGTCCACTTGTCCCTCCAAGTTGCTTATTCTATCAACTTTGTGATGCGCTGTCAACAATCTAAAAAAAGAAGAAAGGCAGTGAAGCGGGTTGGGCATTCGGCTTAATCAGGCATCAGGCAATGGGAAAAGCATCCCGATACCTGATGCCGTCGACCAAACACCCAATCCCTAATCTTTTACAAATTAACGCTGCCGCAAGTATGTCTCCGCTGCCTCTGCCTTGCGGGTCAGATACGCAACATATTGATTGGAATCCTCCATAAATTTTCTGAACACCTTGGTCGCCTGCTCAAATTCTTGTGCAAAGCGTAGATGCTCCTGGTCTCGCCAGGTTTCGCCCAACCGCTTAAATTGAGCCTGTAGACGCCCCGAATCACTATGGAGTTTATTCGTGAACTGCTTTAATTCACTTGCGAATCTGCGAACATCTTCTGGTTTTACAACTGCTTGACCGCTTAACATGGTGACTCTCCTTTGTTTGATTTGGATTATATACCTTGACTTTGGTTAAATGAAAATTGGTCATTATTCGGATAAAGTCCGCTCGTAGTTTGGCCCCTTGTAGGCGTCATCAAAAGCCCAACGCCCACAAGGGGCTAGACTACAACTGTATCGGCAAATAGTTATGACCATACCTCGGTTAAATGAGGGTTGGTCATCAGTCCCAGGGGAGGCAGCCGTAGCCCAAGATTCTATCTTGGCCCTTGCAAAAGGAGCCAAGATAGAATCTTGGGCTACAAAGAAGTCAAACCTCAACCTCCTGACGCAGCCCGAGCCAGTTCTCTAGCATTTCCTTTGCCGCCTTCCAATCCAACCAGTCGTCTTCCTCTTGCATGATGGCCCGGCTCAAGGCTTGACGTTGTTCAGGGGAAAGATTGCCCCGTGACAGCAGAACAGAACGCTCGTGGAGATACTCCCCAAACCGTTCAAAGGACATCCCGTGCTTGCGCTCAAAACGACCGCTCTTCCGTTGCAGGGCGGAAATTTGTCGAAAGGTATACTCTCTGACCAGTTCTCGTACAGCTTCACTCTCTGTCGCAAAAATTTTCCGTTTCATCAAAGGCTCAATCATCGCGCTCACATCTGCACTCATCGGTTTTAACCTCCTCTTGTATCGTAGGGATAGGTAAATAGAAGTGTTCAGGCGGACCAGAAACCGAGTTTTTCAAGCTCCACAAACGAACGTTGGGATGAGAAAGGGTTGAGAAGGTACAGTGATATCTCATGCGTGCAAAAACTCGGTTCCTTTTTGATCGACACAGATTTTATCAATTTGTCCTCCGCATGTCAATTAAGATTTTGTGCTTCGCAAAAATGTGGCATCCTCCATGAGTCCATTTGCCCATTTGCAAATTTATTTAGCTTGACATTTCCATTAAATCATGATAATTTTACTTGCACAATGCGACGTTCATGGTAGCCGAACGATCTATTTCCCCCGGTGAACGGTTACATTAACATAACGCGTGAGACATGACAAAAATTGGTGACGATACTTAAAAAAAACCGTGACACTTGCGGAAAAATCTGCTACAATCAATAGTTGATTGTTATGTGTTTCCGGCGTATCCGCATCTATCATCGCCTCCCTCAATGACTCGAATGGGCACGGGTGAGTGTGCAAGCGGCGATTTGCATCAACTCCCTTGCCAGAAAAGAACGCTTGATATAAACAATGTCCGATGAAAAGAACCGCCCTGTTAAGGCTTATAAGAATTTAGATTTTTTGAATGGCCCTGATGCGCGTATTATCCGTATGATGTGCGAATTTCTTGAGCCACAGAGTCGGTTTAGGGATGAAAATATCCAGCGAACGATTGTCTTTTTTGGGTCTGCGAGGATTCGATCGAAAGAGGAATCGCTCGCAACAGTCGAATCAATTAATCGCGAACTGCTGACCCAAGGGGATGGGGAGTCGGAACTTCAGCAACAATTAAAAGCGGCAGAACATCAACTGCTGATGTCCAACTATTATGAGGAAGCGGTTGAAACCGCGCGGTTGCTCACAGAATGGTCGTTGACGCTCCCGCTGGAAGACCAATGGATCATCTGTTCCGGTGGCGGCCCTGGGATTATGGAAGCCGCCAATCGGGGTGCCGCGTGTGCTGGTGGAAAATCAATTGGGTTGAACATCAGCCTTCCTCATGAACAGTTTCCGAACCCCTATATTTCACCGGGTCTGAATTTTGAATTTCACTATTTCTTTATGCGGAAGTTGTGGTTCGTAGACCTTGCCCAAGCGCTTATCATTTTCCCCGGTGGATTTGGCACACTTGATGAACTGCTGGAAGTTCTGACATTGGTTCAGACCGGTAAGATTCGCAAAAAAATACCCATCGTCATTTATGGAACAGATTACTGGAGGGAGATAATCAATTTTGAGGCGATGGTGAAATGGGGAACGATTAGTGCATCAGATTTGGATCTCTTCCGTTTTGTTGATACGCCTCAAGAAACCGTTGAATATTTGAAACTCTTAGAGGGTGCGTGAGAAGTCCAACGACTACTTTTCACATATCTTCTTAACTTGCCAATGTCACATTCAAATCGGGGTGCTTTCGTAGAACATGCGGCTCGCTTGTTCCAACTCCCCATCGAACGAGCGAGCCGTGCTCGTCCGAGAATCGGACACGTTCTACGGGGCCGTCCCCCGAGTGTGACATTGGCGAATTAATCCGCTGTAAAAGGGCGCAGACCATGGTTCTATCAGATCGGGATATCGTTCGATATTTAGAAATGGGGAAAATCAAGATTACTCCCCCTCCAGACCTCACCAAACAACTGGGGTCTTGTTCCATCGATTTCAGGCTGGGAAACATCTTTCGCGTCTTTGAGCACAGCAAGCACCCGTATATCGATTTGCGGGCGGAGATTGCCATTGACGAACTGATGCACAAAGTGGAAGTTCCTGATGGTGAGACGTTTACCATGCAGCCGGGCGAATTTGTCCTTGCAGCAACCCTTGAAACCCTTGAGTTGTCAGACGACGTGATGGCGCGGCTAGAGGGACGTAGCAGCCTGGGGCGACTTGGAATCATTGTACACAGCACAGCGGGGCTTTTTGACCCAGGCTGGATTGGAACGGCAACATTGGAACTTGGCAATCTTGGACGGATGCCGGTTCGATTGGTTCCCGGTATGCGCATCTGCGCGTTTACATTTGAGCCGCTCTCCTCTCCTGCAAAAGTTCCTTACCGTCAGAAACCGGGGAATAAATATTCGGGTCAGGTCGAACCCGAAGCGAGTCGTTTTGTCAAGGACCTTCAGTCGTCATGAACCTCTCACGAACGAGCAACATTGCTAAAAACTTTGGCAAGAAGATGCCCAATAATTCAGCATCAATCCTGAATCAACGAATCGGAAAAAGGGAAATGAAAGGAGGATGGTTCATTTTCCGCGAAGGTTAAGTTGACACGTTGCCGTAATGCGTAAAACGTAAAACGAAATCGGAAGCCAACCGTTACGGGTTACGTTTTACGTTTTACGTTATCACTGAAACGCGTTAACTCAATTGTGAATCATCCCGATTTGGATGTTCCTGAGAGTTGGCATACCCCTTGCTTGGTGCTTGAGGGAGGCCCTGTTGTGTCTGTCGAAATGAGATAGTGTTTGCCGAGCGCATGGTTTTCTTTTGAGTGGTTCGTTTTTACCGACGCCGAATCAGCGAAATCGTTTACTGATACCCATTCATCACCCTATATTGAATTTATCTTACATTTCCGAGAAGCCTCTCACTGATTCAAGAACAGTGAGGGATGAATCAGTCATTGGCTTATTTGCAGAATTTTGGCGGAGGTTAAACCCCCCTTCCAAGATCCATTTGCAAATTTGCCCTCATGCTTATTACTACAATGTCACTAGCCTCTGTAGCCCAAGATTCTATCTTGGTTTGAGCCGAATCTGAACGAGGCGTTCCAACTTAGAAAGTTGGGCTACAAGCGGACTTCGTATTTCATGTGACATTGTAGAATTATTTGCTCATTTTAATTCACGATTATTTCTATTTCCAAGGAGGATTTAGATGACACCAAGTGAGGTGCTCGCACTCGCCAAAGCAAAAGAAGTTAAAATGGTTGACTTCAAATTTATTGATCTGCCGGGTATGTGGCAACATTTTTCGATTCCTGCCACACAATTGAGCACGGAGCTATTTGAAGAAGGACTCGGCTTTGACGGTTCAAGTATTCGTGGTTTTCAGGCCATTCACGAAAGTGATATGCTGCTCTTCCCCGACCCAGCAACAGCAATCGTCGATCCGGCGTGCAAGATTCCGACACTGAGTCTGATTTGTAATATTAAAGATCCCATTACGTTGGAAAACTACACGCGGGATGTTCGGCATATTGCCCAGAAGGCGGAAGCCTACTTAAAAACCACGGGAATCGCTGACACAAGCTACTGGGGTCCAGAAGCTGAGTTTTATATTTTCAACAGCATACGCTACGACCAAAACCAGTATTCGGGTTACTATTTTATTGATTCGATTGAAGGGAGCTGGAATACGGGTCGTGATGAACAGCCCAACCTGGGGTACAAGCCACGCTATAAAGAAGGATATTTCCCCGTACCTCCATCGGATAAGTTACAAGACCTTCGATCTGAAATGGTCCTGAAGATGATTGAATGCGGGATTGATGTCGAAGTCCAACATCATGAAGTCGGAACCGGTGGACAGGCCGAAATCGATATGAGGTTTGATACCCTGACTCGAATGGGCGATAAGTTGACGCTGTACAAATATATTATCAAGAATATTGCTCAGGCGCACAACATGACGGCAACCTTCATGCCCAAGCCACTTTTTCAAGATAATGGTTCTGGCATGCATGTTCATCAGAGTTTGTGGAAAGAGGGCAAAAACGTCTTTTATAGCCCCCAAGGCTATGCCCTTTTGAGTGAGAGTGCCTTATACTATATCGGCGGGTTGCTTAAACATGCCCATTCGCTTTGTGCCATTATTGCACCGACGATGAATTCCTACAAGCGGCTGGTGCCGGGCTATGAAGCCCCTGTCAACCTTGCATATTCGCAACGGAATCGCAGTGCATGTGCCCGTATCCCCGTCTATTCCAAGAGCGAGAGGTCGAAACGGATTGAATTCCGAACACCCGACCCGTCCTGTAATCCTTATCTTGCATTTAGCGCATTGCTGATGGCAGGTCTTGATGGCATCCAGAACAAGATTCACCCGGGCGACCCGCTCGATAAAGACCTGTACGACCTCGAACCGGAGGAAATGGCGGAGATTGAATCAACGCCGCATTCACTGGCAGAGGCCATTGATGCCCTCGAAGATGACCATGAATACCTGCTCAAAGGGGATGTGTTCACGCCGGATGTGATCGATACATGGGTAAAATACAAACGTGAAAAAGAGATAGATGCCGTAAATTTGCGTCCGCATCCTTATGAATTCCATCTCTACTATGATATCTAAAGGTCTGGAAGGAAAGGAAGTAGAGCGGGTCCGATTCTCGGACGAGCACGGCTCGCCCGTTCAAAAGGAAGCCGGTCCTTCCATCCTTTCTCTCAATCCACAATTCCAAGTTCCGCTCCCAAACCTTGCGAAGGTTTCAAACCTTCGCAAGGTTTCCAAATTCACCTTAGCAAGATAGATTGTTGAGATGAAGGAGAGATGAAAAATGAAAAAGCTAGAGTGCATTATCCGCCCCTTCAAGCTCGAAGAAGTCAAAGAAGCTCTTAACAACGTCGGAGTTCGCGGGATGACCGTCAGCGAAGTTCGAGGATTTGGGAGAAGCCGAGGACATACAGAGCTTTATCGCGGCAGCGAGTACACCATCGAGTTTGTACCCAAGTTGAAACTCGAAATCGTTGTTGCGGAAGAGAACGTTGATAAAGTGATAGAGGCCGTGCAGCAAGCGGCTGCAACCGGAAAGATTGGCGATGGAAAGATCTTTGTTGTGCCAATTGAGGAAACGATTCGTATCCGTACCGGTGAAAAGGGCCCTGCGGCAATCTAACTAACTTTGAAAAACAAAGTTTACATTTTCAGACTTCCGAAGTCTCCAAGACTTCGGAAGTCTAATGTATAGTTTATTTTTCAAACTTACTTACCCAAATTGAGACGTACTATTGCGTATTGCGTAAAATCCCACCTGTTTACCTACCCACTGACTCGCTTACCTGCCTACTCCCCATTTTCACTTGACGCCATTTTGATTGACATGCTATTATTGTGATGACTCCCACGAATAAATTCGGGGGCTTTCTTGTGATGGTTTCGTAATTTGTTTCGCGATAAATCAACTTTCCGCCGATTGAAAGGAATAATAGAGGGGGTAATGGCGTATGATTGAAGTGAAGAATTTGACAAAACGGTATGGTTTGACCGTTGCAGTCGACAATGTTTCCTTTGATGCGAACGCCGGAGAGGTCCTCGGATTTCTTGGACCCAATGGCGCAGGTAAAACCACAACGATGCGTATCTTAACCTGCTATCTTTCGGCAGATGAGGGGACTGCTAAAGTTGCCGGGTATGATGTTTTTGAGGAATCCATTGAAGTCCGCAAACGAATTGGTTACCTCCCTGAAAGCGCTCCCCTCTACATGGATATGGGCGTCATCGACTATCTCAAATTTATCGCCCAGATTCGTCACATCCCGAAAAGCCAACGCCAGGAGCGAATCAAGGCTGTCATCGATACCTGCGGACTTGAGAAGGTCATCCAAAAGGACATTGGCGAACTCTCCAGAGGCTATCGTCAGCGGCTCGGCCTGGCACAAAGCCTCATCCACGACCCGCCCATCCTCATCCTTGATGAACCGACATCCGGACTGGACCCCAACCAAATTATCGAAATCCGCAACCTGATCAAAGAGATCGGTAAAGAAAAGACGATCATTTTCAGCACCCATATCCTGCCTGAAGTCTCCGCGACCTGTAGCCGAATTTTGATCATCAACGATGGCCGGATTGTCGCTAACGGCACGCCGGATGAGTTAGCCGGACGCGCGAAGGGGGAGGAGGTCATCCATATCTCTATTCGGGGGCCTCGCGAAGCCATCGAAGCCAAACTCGGCGAATTGAGTTTTGTTTCGGATTTCAAGCGCGTGAAATCTGACGATGGTGTGTTCGGATACCAGATTGCGTCCCCCGGAGGGAAAAACACCGCGGAGGAACTCTTCCACTTTGTGGTTCAAAATCACTGGAGTTTGACCGAACTGCGCCATGAAGCCGTTAGCCTGGAGGATGTGTTCTTGAAATTGACCGGGGGTGAATCGACTGAAAGCGTAAAACGTAATGCGTAAAACTTTGACTCCAAGTCATTGGACAAACCAGTTCTTGACCTTGTACCATGGTACACTGGAGATTCATGTACAATCGATTCTCAACGGCGTTGATGTGAATCGCGGACGTCCATATACTGACTTTGGCCGGGGATTTTACACGACGACCGTGGAACGACAGGCGAGAACATGGGCATCGCAGTTATCACAGCAAAAGCGTGCCACTCAACCCGCTGTCATTCGCTTTGATGTTGATCGGGATGCCCTGGCTCAACTGGATTGCCTCTGTTTCGTTCGTGGCAGTTTTGATTTTGATGACTTCTGGAGTTTTGTCTTCCATTGTCGTATGAAAGGAGGCAATCATGCAAGAGCAACGAATCAAGGTTGGTATGATGCTGTCATCGGGCCAGTCACAGCGTCTTGGAGGCAACGCCTGACAATTTACGATATCGATCAAGTGAGTTTTCATACTCACCGCGCTGCTAACTTACTGAACAATAGCCCAAGGAAAACATTATGAGGTCCCAACTTTTTTTAGATTTCAATAGTGAAGAAGTAGATCAAATAATCAAGGATGCCTTTTGGGGAGCAGTTGAAGACTGCCTCGTGGAAATTCACAAGCTCCGGAGACCTGTTGCGCATCACAACAGAGAAGAGCTGCGCAAACGGATAGAGTCGCCTCCTCCGGGAATCTCAAGCGTACTCATTTACCATGCCGAGCCATTTTACGTTGCCTGTGACATAGCAGGAAATCAACTCGACCTTTCACCATATCGTCCCAAATATGACGCTATATTGAGTCGTCATAACTGGTAAGAAGACAGCATCAGGCGGCAGGCCGTTTGGGGGCAGCCCAGGAAATCAGAATTCTGACTCAAAGTGGGGAGGTTGTCTGGACACCATGAGCCATACTTATCATTTGACTTGCATCGATTGTGGTATAGTTTTAGACCTCGGAAAAATCGTTTGCCTGGATGAAGCGGGGAACTCAATTCCATGGTCATTTTTCGGGTGGCGTGAACTACAGAAGGGGCAACGTATTGAGGGCGCACAATTATGGGCATTGCTCCAGAGGTTTACGATCATCCATAGGGAACATGAATTGAGGATATTACCTGAACCCTTTATCAATAGCGTCGATCCAGAAGGTCAACTCAAATATATGGATTCAGCACAAGAGGTATTCGATACCGAAATCCTTCCTCAACCCGATGATGTAAAAGATGCTAAAGCGATTCCCAAAAATGTTGAGAAAAAACTCAAGATGCGGATGAAATGTCAGATAAAAAATGGATAGCCAAATTTGCGTCTAACAGATCAGGAGAAAGTCAAAATGAAAGCTAAAATTTTTCAGTTTTTACCCATAGTTCTTTTCGTGTTAGGTGGGCTATGGATACCTCAGTTAGTGTTGGCATGGCCGGATGATCCAACTGTCAATGTGCCGATCTGTACCGCTTCAGACAACCAATTGTTCAATGGATATGTTCCCCCCATAGTGAGCGATGGCGCTGGCGGGGCGATTCTCACCTGGGAGGACTATCGTAGCGGTACCTACTCTGACATCTATGCCCAACGTGTGGATGCTTCTGGGAACGTCCAGTGGACGACAAACGGGGTGCCGATCTGCACATCTCCAGGCTCCCAATCTCATCCCACCCTGGCGAGCGATGGCGCTGGCGGAGCAATTATCACTTGGTCGGACCCGCGCAACGGAACTGACTTTGACATTTACGCGCAACGTGTGGATGCTTCGGGGACCATCCAGTGGACAATAAACGGAGTGACGATCTGCACCGCTTCGGGATCTCAGGTTTTTCCCATTCTAGTGAGTGATGGTTCCGGCGGAGCGATTATCACATGGAGGGACGATCGCAACAGCAGCGACGATGCTAACATCTATGCGCAACATGTGGATGCTTCTGGAACCGTCCAGTGGACGACAAACGGAGTGCCGATCTCCATAGCTCTAAGCCCCCAATATCTTTCCGGCATCGTGAGCGATGGCGCTGGTGGAGCGGTTATGGCATGGAGGGACGATCATAGCGGCAGCCCTGACATCTATGTGCAACGTGTGAATGCTTCCGGGACCGTCCAATGGACGACAGACGGGGTGGCTATCTGCACTGCTTTAGACACCCAAGATGGCCCCACCCTGGTGAGCGATGGCACTGGTGGAGCGATTATCACATGGTATGATTATCGTAACAGCTATCCTAACGTTGACATCTACGCGCAACGTGTGAACGCTTCTGGGGCAGTTCAGTGGACGACAAACGGAGTACCGATCTGCACTGCTTCAAACATCCAATGGGTTCCTACCATAGCGAGCGATGGCGCTGGCGGGGCAATTATCACTTGGTCGGATTATCGCAGCAGCTTAGTGACTAGCACCGACATCTACACGCAACGTGTGAACGCTTCTGGAGCAGTTCAGTGGAAGACAAACGGGGTGCCAATCTGTACCAATCAAGAAAGCCAGGGTTTTCCCACCCTGGTGAGCGATGGGGCTGGCGGGGCGATTATCGCATGGGGGGACTATCGCAGTGTCGTCAACTCTGACATCTACGCGCAACGTGTGGAGGCTTCTGGAGAACTCCAGTGGACGACAGACGGGGTGCCGATCTGCACCGCTTTAGCCGCCCAAGATCTGACTACCCTGGTGAGTGACGGCACTGGCGGGGCGATTATCGCATGGAGGGACTATCGCACTGGCATCACCTCTGACATCTACGCGCAACGGGTTTTTTCGGATAGCTCGCTCCCTGTCACGCTTTCTTCCTTTACTGCGACGCTCTCCGATGAGAAGGTGACGCTCCGTTGGCGCACCGAGATGGAAATCAACAACCTCGGCTTTTCAATCTACCGCAGTGAGCGCAAAGACGGACCCTTCTTGAAGATTGGGTGGAGAGACAGCGCAGGCAATTCCACCACGCCCCATAACTACCAGTTCATTGACGAAGCAGCAGAACCCGGACGTACCTACTATTTCTACTACATTGAATCTGTAGACACGAGCGGAGGGCGTGAAAAATCACCGATTCTTATCGCGCTCCCAGAGACGCAACTCCCAGAAAAACAACTGATCGCCCCATCAAGAACGGCATTTTTCCAAAACTATCCCAATCCGTTCAATCCAGAGACATGGATGCCTTATCAGCTTGCAGAAAGGGCTGATGTGAAGATCCGAATCTTCACGATTCAAGGAGAACTGATACGCACTCTGAATATGGGCCCTAGGGAACCGGGATTCTATGTGAGCAAAGAAAGGGCAGCGTATTGGGATGGCCGAAACGAAGCAGGCGAACGTGTAGGGAGCGGGGTTTATTTATACACCATCCAAGCCGGTAGATTCATGGCGACTCGGAGGATGGTGGTATCGAAATAGGCTGCAACCCAAGGTGGGGGAGTTGCAAAACGTACTCATACCATTTCGCTTCCAAAGAGGAAAGAAAAGTCACGTCGGGTGGGCACTGACTACCGCACAGTGAGCGGATTCTTGGATTGGGTAGCGAAGCGTATCGGAATCTTGGTAGGCAATGACCACTCTACGATTATTGCGGGGCAAGGTATCATGACCCGTATCTCGGGCGACTTATTTCGAGGCATCCAGCTCAGAATAAAGCGGTTCAACTTACCCAGGTGGAAGAGGGTAAAAATTGATATAGACCATATTGCCTCTGGTCATATATATGGTGGTTCGAGAGTGAGCCCCAGGAAAGATCTATTTCCTGAGTACATGACAAAAGGTGATGTAGAGAAAGCAGTTAGGGACGCTTACAGGCATGGTGAACGTGTTCGGACACAGGATGATAGGATACTTGTGCGAGGACAGGATTCCGTCAGTCGCCTCACGATTGAAATGTGGGTGAATGTCAAGACCCGGACGATAGAAACGGCTTATCCCATCTGGGAATAAGCGCCGGAGGTGAGAATAAAAAATGAATAGCGAACCAGAAACTTATATCACGATTGTCCCGGATTCATTCGCACAAATGTCTAGCGGACAGATTACAGGGGCGATTTGTTTCCAGTTTGGAGAAAAAGCATTCCCTGACCCAGACTGGAACGACTTTGTTGTTGTCGTGCTGTGTTGGTGGATCGAATCTGTCATTCAACTGGTTGATGGTATCAAAGAAAGGGCCGAATTATGGTTTATGGATGGGCCATTCTCTGTTCGCCTATTCACAAAAGGTACAGCGGGATGGTCTCTGGAATGTATTCATAGAAGAAAGAATGAAGTGGTTGAATACAGCACCCGTGTTGAACCGATGCACATGCTAAAATCTCTCCTCTCAGTTGCTGATGAAACCATCGATCAATGCCAGAAAAACGAGTGGACGTTATCCGATCTCGACCTCCTGATAACTCGCAGTAATCAAATGCGGAGTCACCTGATGAAACTATCTTAATTTGCAACACCACCTTCATGATGGAGTAGATGATATGCCAGCCAGTCTGCGATGGGAGGACGATGAAAATTCCCAAATTCCAATCTCTTCAGGAAGAAGCCGAGTGGTGGGATAAAACCGATACCTCAGAATGGATGGATGGGGGCGAGTGGGTTGAACCGGGGTCCCCCAAAGCGATGGTTCCCGCAGACGACTTGTGTCGGAAATGCGCGGGAAAGGCGGAACCGTTTTTGGGCGACTGGACAACGAAAGACTACCGCTTAACCCTTCATGAGGTGAAGTTGTTCCGTTGCACGAAGTGTTCCGCTGTCCATCCGGCATGGGTGGTGCAGCAAACGGCGCAAAAAATGTTGGAAATTGCGTTTTCGGCGCGTCTATGGAAAAAAAAATGAGACAACTTTTAACTAAATAATTCAAATGACATTTGGTATGGAAAGCTGGAAGGATGGAAGGTTGGGGGAAAGGCTTCTTCCAATCTTCCATTGAGCAGGATAAAAGGCTATGAACAATATCGCAGCAATTTTCAAGAAGGAGTTCAAAAGTTACTTCAATTCGCCAATCGCGTACATTTATATCACTGTTTTCTTATGTCTGTCGGCCTGGCTCTTCTTTCGTGGCTTTTTTATTATCAACCAGGCCGAGATGAGGGGGTTCTTTGGTTTAATGCCCTGGATGTTCCTCTTTTTCATCCCCGCCGTGACGATGAAACTCTGGGCAGAGGAGAAGAAGCTGGGAACGGTTGAAATTTTAATGACCCTGCCGATTAAAGATTACGAGGTCATCATCGGAAAGTACCTGGCAAGCCTTGCCCTGTTCGGCGTGATGATTCTCCTATCCCTCTCTTTGCCGATTACTGTTGCCTATCTGGGTGAACCTGACGGCGGCCCCATCGTTGGAGGCTATATCGGGCTTTTCCTGCTGGGCGCGGCTTACCTCGCCATCGGGCTATTCGCCTCTACGTTGACGGAGAATCAGATCATCGCTTTTATCGTTGGGATTGTGATGTGCTTTGTATTGCTCATCATCGGTGAGGACATTGTGCTTTTCAAAGCGCCGAATTGGCTGGTCCCGATCTTCAGCTATCTCGGTTTAGGCGCGCATTTTAGTAGCATCGGCAGGGGTATTATCGATTCCCGCGATCTGATTTACTACCTCTCCGTTATCGGTTTTTCCCTTTATCTGAGCGTTTTATCTGTTGAGAGTCGAAAATGGAGATAGAGTACAAAAGAAACCGAGTTTTTTGAAAAAACTCGGTTTCTCTTCGCAGCATGGAGGTAGAGCTATGGCTTCAAGAACATTGAAATACGGCAGCAACGCCCTTGTGTTTGTAGTGGTTGTGTTCGCCATCCTTGCGTTAATCAACTTTCTTTCAACTCGTCGTTTCGCGCGTGCCGACCTGACGGAGAACCAGCGATACACCATCTCGCCATCGACGAAAAAAATCCTCAAACGCCTGGACGACATCGTGACGATCAACGCCTATTTTTCACAAGAACCGGCGCGGGTTGCCCAGATTCGTCGCGATGTCCGGGATGTGCTTGATGAGTACCGCGCTTATTCTAACCGCAACCTACAGATTAACTTTATCGACCCCGCGGATAATCCAGATATGAAGCAGAAACTTCAATTGATGGGCATCCCTGAAGTACAGATCAACGTTATCGAAAAGGACAAAGCCGAAGTTGCTAATGTTTACCTGGGCATCGCAGTGCTTTATGCGGACAAGAAGGAAGTGCTACCGGTGGTTCAAAACACGTCTAACCTCGAATACGACCTCACCTCTGCCGTTCTCAAGGTGACAAGCAAAGAGATTAAAACGGTCGGATTTCTTGCCGGGCACAATGAACTCGATATTGATGCGCAACCCTTTGAGCCGTTACGCCAGCAGTTAAGCAAGCAGTACCGTGTGAGAAAGGTTGAAATTAAGAACGGCCAGGCGATTGATAATGATATCGCAACGCTGGTAATCGCAGGTCCAAAAGGGAAACTGACAGAGCGTGAAAAGTATGAGATTGACCAGTTCATCATGCGGGGGGGACGAGCCGTATTCCTGATTGATCCGATTCGCATAGAGGGAGGAACGTTACAAGGGATGCCCCTGGCGACAGGGCTGAACGACCTGCTGGAACACTACGGCGTCAAGTTCGGCAACAACCTCGTGCTGGATGTTTACCACGATAACGCCTCGTTCCGGCAAGGTTTCATCACCTATAGCCTTCCCTATCCTTACTGGATTAAAGTGCTGAAAGAGTACCGTGACCGTTCGGGGAGTATTGGATTGGGTTTCTCCAAAGAAAGCATTATCACGAGCCAGTTGGAAAGCCTGACCTTGCCGTGGGCGAGTTCACTGGAACTGCTATCCCCATCCGATAAATCAATCGAGATGACCGCCTTAGTCCAGACGAGCAAGCATAGCTGGACAGTCCAGAGCCCTTACAATCTCGACCCCAATAACAGGGTTCGCCCCCCATCGTCCGCGGGGAGCGCTTATACAGTTGCCGCGTCACTCTCAGGCGTTTTCAAAAGTTTTTACGCGGGGAAGGCGATTCCACCCGTCGAACCGGGTCAATCTAGTGGCAGTACCTCCCCCCTGCCCGCGGGGGGGGAAGGGGGGGTAACGAACGGAAATCGGACGACGACACCGGAGAGTCAACCGACGCAGCTCGTTGTGGTTGGAAATTCCGCATTTTTAGAGCAAGGTCGGCCAGATGGACAGATCTTTTTCTTAAATACGATCGATTGGCTGACGTTAGGCGAAGACCTCATCAACATCCGCTCCCACGACGTTATGGAGCGACCGTTACGGGAGGTCTCTGAAAGCGAAAAAGGGTTTATCCGATTTGTATGCACGTTCGGCATTCCGCTGATCGTGGTCGCTTTTGGACTACTTCGATTTTTCTTGAGAAGGAGGGCAAAGCGGTTGGTTGAAGCGTATGGAACGGTGTAATGCGTGAAACGTGAAACGTAAAACGTGATGGAAGGAGAGAAGATTGGCATGAAAACGAAACCACTGTTAATTCTTGTTGGAATCCTTGTTATTTTAGGGTTACTCGTTCTTCTCCTTGAAAACCCGTTTGGCAAAGGCGAGTATGAGAAGAAAGTTGAAGCCGCTGGGCCTTTATTTTCCAATTTCAGGAAGGAGAACGTGACAAAAATCGAGCTGACAGCATCTGGGACAACGACAACGCTCACAAAAGAAGGGGATAGGTGGCTTGTGGCGTCGATGAATAACTTCCCCACGGACGGGAAAGCAGTTGAGGAGTTGCTCGATAAGGTTGCCGGATTCAAAACAACCCAACTGGTTTCCAATAATCCAGATAAACAGGCAACCCTTCAAGTCGAAGACTCTCGGAACGGAGTGGATAGCTCGGGGGTGGAGGCAAAACTCCTGGGCACCAATGACAGTGTACTGGCTCACCTCTTCGTTGGAAAAACGACACCGGATTTCTTTAGCAGCTATATTCGCGCAGCAGATTCCAACAACGTCTATGTCGCAGAAGGCTATCTCAAATCTATCTTTGATAAGGGAAGTCGGACATGGAAAGATCGGACGATCTTCGCTTTCAATAAGGGAGACGTGACCCATCTCACAATTAAGTCGGAGGCAGAAGTGATTGAGCTTCAGCTCGACGCCGAAGGCAATTGGCAGATGCTCAAGCCGGTTGTCTCCGCTGCCAAAAAGACAGATGTGGAGAGCCTTCTGGAGACGTTGAGTACGCTCAAAGCGGACGATTTCGCCGAAGGGAGTGACCTCGCGGCGTATGGGCTTGATGCCCCAAAATCATCGATCTCCGCGGCATTGAACGACGGTTCAACGAAGGCGCTTCTCATCGGGAAGGAGGAGGAGGGTAAGCATTACGTGAAGAACAAGGACAAAGACATCATCTTCACCCTTTACAAGTCGCGCATCAATCAACTCATCAAGAAGTCGGACGATTTGAAAGATAATGCGCCCGTCACCGACGCTCACGATGAAAGCAGTTCAAAGCCAGGAAATCAGGGTAAGGGCGAATGAACGAGAAATGTCTGTATACAGTTTAAGAGGGAATTATCATGTTACATACAATCAAAAGAAAATATCTTCGCTACAGTTTCTACGCGATTGGGATTCTTTGTTGGGTAGTTCTTTTGGTTCTCTTTTTCAACCATATTCGTTCAACGAATAAAAATGCCACAGTAGAGACGGCCGCCAATCGTCAACTTGAATCTCAAAACCAAAAAAGATTAACAGAGTCGCTAACGGCTGTAAAGCAATCAATAACTGCTATTAGCCCTAACGGATTAAGTATGAAGGCAGGTTTATTATTAGAGGGCACTGCGGTGCTTGTAGGTGACCACGCTGCCTACTGGGTAAAGGACGGAAAAGTTTACGCAGCCAATGGTTTCGCCAAGATGTGGTCTCCCCAACTTGAGTACGCTCCTGTTGGAATAGACATCAGCGTCGTGAGGAAGGCAATAGGGGCTTATTAGCAATTGGAAGACTGACGCCAGCGGCGAAAAGAATGGTAGTTCTGAAGGAAAAGGAGGAGTATTGTTTAATGTGTTGGCCAACTGATAGAATCAAGAACTGGCAACATTTTGTAAAGACTCTAGAAGATTTCAACCTGACAAACTATCCTGCACAAGTATCTCATCTTTTTCGTGGTCAATCTGATAGTTGTTGGTCCCTTGAGCCTTCACTTCTTAGAACGGCTAGGTCACACAACCTGCCACAAGAAGAGATAGTTAGTCTTGAGAGGATAGCGGTTAACCAATTCAGGATGCAAGCTAGCTTTTATGCGGACACGGCAACTCAATATCTTACTCAACTACAGGGAATTAGTATTTCTTACCTTCAGCAGAATCCGCCTCTTTCGGATCTCTTCTGGTGGGCACTTATGCAGCACTATGGTGCACCAACACGTCTGCTGGATTGGACAAAGTCACCATACATCGCGGCATATTTCGCTACAAATGAGAAATTTGAGTCTGATGGTGCGATATGGGTATTTGCAGCAGGGGACCTTCAGAAATTCATTCTAGAGGAGGGAATTTGGTTGCCCAATTCTAGGAAATTCAAATCCATGCACATACGACAGCCTGCTCTGTTGCCTGGGCGAATGATAGCACAACAAGGCTGGCTTACATTTAGTGATCAAGTTTGGGCAGATCATGCCAGATTCATTCATGAGGCGATTACGACCCAAAGATGCACTGAAGAGCATAAACTGCATCGCAAATTGGTAATTCCATCACATCTCAAACGGGATTTTCGTTATGAACTCCACAAGCTAGGTATAACTGCGGCGTTGTTGTTTCCCGGTATCGACGGTTTGGGCAAATCCATTCGTGAGTTAATTGACATGGAGGCGGTTGCAATATCAATTCACAGTAAAGGGGGCCATCAAAATCATGCCAACGAACATGAAGCAAGATAGATTCGTTGCTTTTCCATCTCACATTTGGGAGAAAGCCCAAAGCAAAGAGGAACTTGCAGCCTGGCTCATGACAGCCTCTCAGGAAGAGGAAATGCCTCCTGTTGGGGTTGTCAAAGATTATTTGACACTTCCAAATGGCGAAATTCCAATTGAACTTCACTTGTATCCAAATGGGGATATCCTTGCTCTCTTACTGAATACAGACCTTGCAGCGGATGGGAATAATTTTGAAGAAGCCAAACAAAATCTGCTCCTCGCAATCAAGGATGACTACGGCTATCTATCCCAACGTCGAGATGCTTTGGGACAAGAACTTTTAGATCAATTGAAATTCTTGGATGAAAAACTGGCCTAGGGGAGAATTGAGCCATGCCAATTGCTAAAAGGGACTTTATCCAAATCTTGCAACGCTTGGGATTTTCGGAAATACAAGGGAAAGATCATCTCTTTTTTGAGTTGCGTACTGCCAGCCGAATCATCCGAACGAAGGTTTCTCGCGGTAGCGATAAAGACATAAGCAATGCCTTACTGTCACATATTTTAAGGCATCAGATTTACTTGACGAAAGCAGAGTTTAACTAGGCAAAGCAAGGGCAACTTTCTCAGGGGGAGTATATCCACCTCCTCCGAGAGAAGGGAATTATTCAATAGCACTTGAGTGTGTTCCTATGCAGGGCGTGGAATGAGAAAAGAGTGGGAAAGGCGACATGTGCCGCCCCGATTTTGCTTCGCGCCAACTTGGTGAGGAATGGTAGTTTCGTTTTATCCTTGACAACTTAACATATATATGCTATACTTATGTTTAGTATGTATGTTAAGTTGTGCCGCTTTGTTGGCAAGATATACGAAATAACTCACTGGGAGATTAAAACCGTGGATCCAAAACAAGAGGTACTGGAGTCCGCTAAAGCCGGCAACGTCGAAGGGCTCAAGCGCCTCCTCAAGGAAGACCCGTCCTTATCCAACGTTACGGACGCCGAAGAAGGTTGGCCAGTGCTGTTCTGGGCAGCCATGTATGGACACAATGCACGTTCGACACATAATAAACCGGTTGTCGATTTGCTGATCGACTACGGTGCCGAATTGGATATCTTCGCCGCCGCCTACCTGAATATGCCCGAGCGCGCCGCGGCGTTATTAGAAAAGCAGCCATCGCTGGTTCAAACTGCGGATACTCGTGGCTGGACGGCGCTGCACTACGCCGCTGAAAGGAGTGCTACGGAAGTAGCCAAACTTCTCCTCGCGCGCGGTGCGGATGCAAACGCCCGCGACAGTAAGGGGCACACACCTGTGGACTTCGCTTCCCACCCCGGTCCGTGGAAACCGCAAGCCGCGACTGAAATCATCCAATTGCTCAAAGTGCACGGTGCGGAGATCGACATCTTTTTAGCTGCGTCGATCGGGGATAACGATCAAATTAGCACGCTTCTCCGCCAAGATTCAGAGCTGGTTCGCACTCGGGATGCTGAAGGCAGCGAGCCACTCTTCTATGCCGCAAAGAACTTACACATCCATACAGTGGAATTGCTGCTGGAACGCGGTGCTGACGTAAACGCCAAACGTGATGATGGACAGACGGCAATCTCGACAGCAGTTGTTCATATGTGGGATAGAGGCGGGTCTGAGATAGTGGAACTGCTTCGCCAGCACGGGGCAACGGAATAGGCAACGAACTTCTGAGACCAGAGCGTTGCCTCAAAAACGAGCTGTCTCAGCAACGGCCACATACTGAAACCTAACGGAGCTTCGATAAACACCTAAAATCTTGATTATTTATCTCTAAAGACTTTAGGTATAGTAATTAAGATTTAGGGGTTTGTTTTAGCTTCGAGCCTAAGTAGGGAAGTAAGCTAGGCGCTATGCGCCCGGTCAAACGTTCTGAAATCTAAGGACAGGCCTACTATGTATCCCGTTTGACCGAAAGGTCAATCACCTTCCTGTGTGTCCAGCAGAAGCGCTGATGGTTGGAGAGAATGTTCAATTCAACTTCCATAGATAACGGGCGTACTTTGGCGAGGATAACAGTTTCCCTTTACGGGAGATGCCTTAAATGGCAGTTCGTTAGCCCCCAGAAATGGGGGCTAACCGAATTATTACATCATATCTAACTTCGCATAACTTATAAGACGGAGGTTATAACATGGCTAGAGTGGTTCATTTTGAAATCCATGCTGACCAGCCCCAACGCGCTATCAAGTTCTACAATGATGTCTTTGGCTGGCAAATCAGTCAGTGGGAGGGCTCTGAAGATTATTGGCTCATCAAAACGGGTGAGGAGGGTGAGCCGGGCATCAACGGCGGGCTCATGAAACGCCAGCACCCTTTAGCTTCCACAATCAATAGCATTGATGTCCCATCTGTGGATGATTTCGTGACGAAGATTACCCAAAATGGAGGCACAGTTGTTATGCCCAAGATGCCTATCCCGGGTGTCGGTTATTTAGCTTACTGCCAGGACACCGAAGGTAACACTTTCGGTATCTTTCAACCTGATGAATCAGCGTCGTAAAAACTGAAATGTTGGGGCAGTTTCATTTTTCCTCAAAAATTACCTTACACGAATTTGCATTCGATAAAGTAACTTGATAAACTTCCGAAGTCTTTGAGACTTCGGAAGTTTGGTGACTCTCTTATTACTTTTTGAAACGCAAATTGGCATTACACCTGGAAGGATGGAAGATTGGGTTCCCATCTTTCCAGCCTTCCATTCCGCCGGATTGAGCTTGTCGAAATCTTCCAACCACAAAGCGTGTAAAGACGTTTCTGAAACATACCCCACCCTACGGAACTATCTTTCCCACGTTATCCATAACCTTCTCGAATGCTTCAACGTAACGCTTCATCAGGTCCAAATCGTTGGGAGAATTCACATCGAAGACATAGAAGTGAGAATCCATGAACGCTGTGGCGACGGGATAATCTTCCTTCCGATATTCGACGGGCCTACCATGCCCGCAGGTCCAGGGGCAGCCCTTGCCGTAGCCGATGCGGGTTTGAAAGATTTCCTGTGCCGGCACCGGCAATCTTTGCCACAGTCCGACATGCAATCCTTCAGCCCTTAACGCCTCCTGAACTTTATTGCGGAAGACGCTAGGGGCGATGTCCAGCCCTAACGCCTCGGGCGTGACGCCAACCACATAGTTGTAGTAGACAGTCACACACCCCGGTGGTACATAGGGCGTTTCGATTCCTGTGATCTTCGATAGATGTTCCGTGAGGAAATTGCAGTTTCGGATGCGTAAGGCGTTATTTTCATCCAGCCGTTTTAATTGACTGCGGACGAATGCCTGGCCAAAGACATCCCCGCGATACATCCACCCTAACCCATAAGCGTTGTACTGCTGTTCCTGTCGCTCCCTGCCCGGCACGACCAATTCGCCAAAGTATTGGAGCAACCCCGCCCGCTTATGATATACGTCATCATCTGTGACGAATAATCCGCCCTCACTGCCCGTCGTCAGGGTTTTTGACATTTGCGTACTGAAGCCCGCGACATCCCCCATTGCACCGCACAACCTTCCCTTATATCTTGAACCATGTGCCTGTGCAACATCCTCAATGACTTTGAGACCATGTCGCCTGGCAATGTCAAGAATCGCGTCCATATCCGCAGGCATGCCGTGAATATGGACGGGCATGATTGCTTTCGTCTTTTCCGAAATCTGGCTTTCAATCTGCGCTGGGGCGATACAAAATGTCTTCGGATCGATGTCAACGAAGATCGGAATGGCGTTGTGATGAAGCACGGCGGCGGCTGATGCCCAAAATGTAAACGCCGGGAGGATGACCTCGTCGCCCGGCTCGATTCCCAAAGCCGCAACACATAGATGTAGGGCAGCGGTCCCGCTGTTGGTGGGGATACAATACTTGCGGCCCATGTATGCCGCCCACTCCTGGGACAACTTCTCGGATTGGATTCTACGCTGTTCGTTGATACCTTCCCCCGACAGCACTTCCATCACCGCCTGCCGATCGGCTTCGGTGATGTGCGGCCAGGGTCTAATCATCCCTGCTGGGACCGTCGGTTTTCCGCCATGTATAGCAAGTTGTTCTGACATAAATTATCTCCTTTTGAAAGAGAGGACATCAGGTGTTGGAGGTAATACCACTTCTGATTATTATCAAGCATGACCTCTGGAAGAAATGGAAGGAAAGGAAGGATGGAAGAAAGGGATGCTTCCCTTTCTTCCCTTCCTTCCACATAATTCTACGTTCATTATAGTCGAATTGCACGAAGGTGTCAAGCATATTCTCTAATCGCCGAAGAAAAGTCTTGACATCTCACCCGGCTTCTGCTACAATGTAAACCAAGAGTGTATCCTGTGTAGAAGGAATGAGAAATGTTTAGCAAACAGAACCCCTTAGAAACTACCCTCCGCTGTATGTATGTATGTATGTGGGTGTGCGATCACACGATCTCCTAAGCGATTTTTTCATTCCGTTCCATTTGTTCAATACAAGTCTCAAACTGTTTTTTACTCAGAAAGGCGTTTGGTAGCCTACGGCCTCAGTCGTGGGTTGCTAAACGCCTTTTTGGGTTTCGGGAAACTTTTAATCCAAAGGAGGAACATTCAACATGAAGAAGGTTTTTTCATCCAAGTTTAAAATGACAGTTTCATTAGAGGTCGTTGCTTTGCTGACCGTGCTGGTTTTTGCTATGGCGACACTGGCGCAGCAGTTGCTGGAGGTATTACCACCTAAACCCCCCGCACCGCCTTTAGAACCCCTTTTTCCAGGTCGGATTGACCCTGAAGTGCTTCAAGTGGCGGCTGATCAGGAACAACTTAACCTTATCGTTTTTCTGACAAAACAGCCAAGAGAAGGGATTGCCGCTCAAGAGCAGGAAATTTTCGTGCCTCAACTTTTGCAACTCTCT
Organism: uncultured bacterium; assembly: GCA_964577695.1. Lineage (GTDB taxonomy): Bacteria > Poribacteria > WGA-4E > WGA-4E > PCPOR2b > CAZOAL01. The sequence goes on from CAZOAL010000007.1 coordinate 175,115, forward strand.
GAGCAAATTCGGCAACTCACCCAGCCTTTTAACCTCAACGATATTGTCCCGGAGCCAATTCGCCGACAAGCTTTGGCTTTGCAGGAACAACAAGATGATTTATTAGACCAAATGAGAGCCAATATTTACGCTCGGCTGAAAGCAGAGGTAGGGCCTCAGCAAGATGCCTTTGAACAGTTTGTCCAAAGAGAGCTTGGGGGAACTGTAGAGAATAAGGTACTTACGGATAATTCGCTGGGCGTCAAAATAGCGTCGAAATTTTTGGAGCGCCTGTCTCAGCATCCGGATGGGCTTCACGTCGCTTTGAACCACCCGATGAGGCCCGCCTTAGATGTGAGCGCGCCCACGATGGGGGCTAACACCTGGTGGAACAATTCCCTGGATGGGGATGGTGTCACTGATGTTGCTGTCATTGATACCGGTGTTGATACGCAGCATCCTGGACTTAGCGCACATCGCCACCCTCCTAGCGAAAAGGATTTCGTTAATGCTATTCAGAACCCAGATGATATTGATGGGCACGGTACAGCGATTGCGGGAATTATCGTGAGTACCAATGCAACTTATAAAGGGATTGCCCCTGGACTTGACATAATTGTGAATGCCAAGATTAGTTCACAGGGACAGGGGGTCTCTGAACAAAGAATAAAGGATGCAACGGAATGGGCAGTGCTTGATACAACGAATGGGAAACAGACGGCAGAGATTGTCAACCTCAGTTTTGTTGTCCAACAACAGACTGGAGATGACCCGTCTGTGGCTCGATATTTCGATGGGGTTGTCAATAGCTATTTGGCCACTGTCACCTTCGCCGCTGGAAACAGTGCTTCTACTATGGAGTTTGCACCCCGCGCTTATAACGGGATTACTGTCGGTAATATGAACGATGGAGGGAATTCAAACAGAAGCAATGACACTTTAGCCCCAAACAGTCCCCAGGGACCAACTCCAAACGGTCGTAACAAGCCAGACCTCGTTGCGCCCGGAACGCTCATCAAAACAACGATGCGGAATTGGGAGGTCATTGACGATTATAGTGACCACATCAATAACGACCCCAATCGGCCTGTCACTGGCTCTAGTTTTTCCGCCCCTCATGTGGCAGGGGCCGCAGGATTGCTCATGAATGCGGAAGGATTACAAGATCCAAGGCGGCTTAAAGCCCTTCTGATTAACACCGCTGAAACCAAAGGGACACCCGATTCTGTGGGGTGGGCACCAGGCTATGGCTACGGCTATGTGGATCTGACAAAGGCATATAACCAAAGGTGGGGAACGATTGCGACCACGCTCACTCCTTCCCAGAGTCGTTGGTATAGAGGGACCATCAACCCTAACGATAAAGTCACGATTGTTTGGCATCGCCGCGTCATCAACCCGCCCAATCCAACCGTTTATCAACTCAGCGATATAGACCTCTATCTCTACCGAACCAGTGATGGGAATCTCCTTGATTATTCTAATGAAGTGATTGAAAATGTCGAACAAGTGAAGTACAATGGAGCCTCAGCAGTGCAGGTTGATGTTCGGGTCCACGCCTATAGTTCCAGCTTCAATGGCGCAACCTCTGAAACGGTTGCCGTGGCTTTCCCCAGTAATACGCCGTTTACCGAATTTTTTCCAGCGGCCCCGCCACAACCCATTGGCACTTCAGCGTCGGAAACGAAACCATTGGTGAATGCGCTCGGACAGAACTTCCCAAATACCTTTAACCCTGAGACATGGATGCCTTACGCCATTCGTCAAGCGTCAGAGGTGACCATCCAAATTTACGATACCCAGGGTCAACTGATTCGCACGCTTTCCCTTGGGAAAAAGGCTGCAGGCAGGTATTTTACCAGAGAGAAAGCCGCTTACTGGGATGGACGGAATGAGCATGGAGAAAGAGTAACAAGTGGCGTTTACTTCTACCATATCCAGGCAGGAGAATTTGCCGCGACTCGAAAAATGGTCATGAAAAAATAGGAAAAGATGTTCCTGCCCAGATAATGGGGGACCAGTAGGGGCGAGGCATGCCTCTCCCCTACGGTTTGACGCCTCTTCATGAACATCAAAATTCATTAAGGAGGGAGATTCAATGAAGTGGCTTTGGCTCGCTTTCTTCTTCATTTTCATTTTTGGCGTCTTTTGCCTCTGGTATGCTGCTGCCCAGGTGTCAATTAAACCCCAGATTGTTTTCGCCTCACTTCGAGACATCGACTATGACATTTACGTGATGGACGCCGATGGAACGAATGTGCGTCGCCTCACTCATCATCCAGCAGAGGATACGACGCCGTGTTGGTCACCGGATGGCAAACAGATTGCCTTTTCGTCACAGAGGGATAGGGACTTTAAGAATCCAATCCCAGGCGTCATCAACTTTGAAATTTACATGATGGATGCCGATGGTGCCAACGTCCGTCGTCTCACTCATGACAAGGCATGGGATGGGGGGCCTTGTTGGTCACCGGATGGCAAACAGATTGCGCTCACTTCAGACCGGGATGGAAACCCTGAAGTCTATGTGATGGATGCAAATGGCATTAACCTGCGCAACCTGACCCGGCACCCAGCAAACGACGGGGGACCAAGCTGGTCTCCGGATGGCAGACAGATTGCTTTTTCATCAAATCGGACCGAGTTCGGGGAGTTCGGGGCAAGATTTAAGATTTATGTGATGGATGCCGATGGGGAAAATGTTCGCCAACTCACCGCGGAGCCAGGATGGGCGACGGACTTCTCGCCTTGCTGGTCTCCGGATGGCAAACAGATTGCGTTCACTTCAGACCGGGATGGTGAACGTATGGAAATCTACGTGATGAATGCCGATGGGAACAATCAAACCCGCCTCACCCACCATCCCGCCCAAGATCTGGATCCCTGCTGGTCTTCCGATGGCAAGCAGCTTGTTTTTTCCTCGAATCGGGACGAGGAGAGCAATGTTGATATTTATGTGATGGATCGTGATGGAAGTAATGTGAGGCGATTAACAGACCACCCCGCTCCCGATGGATTTCCACGGTGGTTTGACCTCGCCGCTGTTGTCTCCGTTTCCAGTCGAGGGAAGATGCCTTCGCTCTGGGGACGCTGGAAAGCGAAGCCATAAGGGAGATACCATGAGATGGTTGCAACGCATTTTCGGCCTCATCTAAACCATCCATGGAGGTACAACCATGATTGTCTCAAGACTCCTTTCTCCTGTTTCATGTCGTATTCCGTTCAGGCTCATTTCTACCCCCAAATGGTATAACACCTAATCCCTCCATCACGCATTACGTTTCAAATTCTCCAACAAAGTTTCCGCCAGCTTCGTTGCAAATGCCTCGTCGTTGATATGGTTATCCATTTCGATTAATGTCACATTGCTGCCGAGGTTGGCTTTCAGATTTTCTATCCATGCAGCATCAGCCTCTGGCCAATGGAAGGGCTGTCCGGCTTTATCGATTGCCGAAACCCCTTTCCGCGGGATAATCACGGTGGTTGGTCCCTTGGCTTGACTGAGCTTTCGCGCCATAATCTTTCCCAATTCTGCGTTTTCCTCAACGGTTGTTCGCATGAGCGTCACCGTTGGATTGTGTTGGTAGAATTTCCGGCCCTTAAACTTGTCGGGCACGGTCTCGGGAGGGCCAAAGTTGACCATATCCAATGCCCCCGGGGCGATCACTTGCGGCACACCGAGAACCCCAGCCGCTTCTAAACGGTCTGGTCCCGCGCTCAGAACCCCACCGACTAACTCATCGGCGAGCTCCGTCGTTGTGACATCCAGCACACCAACGATGAATCCCCCTTTGACGAGGTCTTCCATCGCGCGTCCGCCGGTGCCCGTGGCATGAAAGACAAGCACTTCGTAACCCGCACGCTCAAGAATTTCACGCGCCTTCGTCACACACGGCGTTGTCACGCCGAACATCGTTGCGCCGATCAGGGGTCTATCTTCTGCCGCCGGGACTTTCGCCATTACCATTCCGGCAATTGCCCCCGCCGCGTTTGTCAAAATCTGCCGAGATAGACGGTTGATACCAGCGATATCTACGACGGAATACATCATCGCAATATCCTTGGTGCCGACATAAGGTTGCGTATTGCCAGACGCAAGGGTTGAAACCATGAGCTTCGGCACGCCAACGGGCAAGGCACGCATCGCTGTCGTCCCAATCGTTGTCCCCGCTGAACCACCGAGCGAGATTAAGCCATCAATCACCCCTTCGCTCTGCAATTTTGCCACAACTGCGGCCGCGCCCTTTGCCATTGCCGCCACACTTTTACCGCGGTCGCCCTCCTGCCGGAGCGCCTCCAGCGATGTGCCCGCTGCCGCCGCGACCTCGCTCGCAGATATATCCGGCGCAAAGTGGGGTTCTCCTAAAATCCCTGTGTTGATAACGCACGTTGAAACGCCACTGGCTTCAATGCGTTCCTTCAAAAATTGAAACTCCACACCTTTCGTGTCCAATGTTCCGACAAGTCCAACTGTTTTTGCCATTGATTCGTTCCTCCATTTTTCTGAAACGTAAAACGTGAAACGTGAAAGGAAGGAAAGGATAGAATAAACCGAGTTTCTTGGAGAAACTCGGTTTCTCTTCTCTTCTTCCATTCTCCTTATCCCTGTGCCTCCTTATTCTACGCTCATTATAGTCGAATTGCACGGCGGCGTCAAGCACATTTTCTAATCGCCAAAGAAAAGTCTGGACATCTCACCCTGATTCTGCTACAATGTGAGCCAAGATTGCATCCTTTGCAGAAGGAGAATGAGAGATGTTTAGCGAACAGAATCCCTTAGAAACTGCCTTCCACTGTATGTATGTATGTGGGGTGCGATCACTCGACGGACTAAGGGATTTTTTTGTTCCGTTCAGCTCGCTCAACACAAGTTTCAAACCGTTTTTCATCACAAAGGCGTTTGACAGCCCACGATATTCGTGGGTTACTGTCAGACGCCTTTTTTTTAATTCAAAGGAGGAACACTCAATATGAGAAACATTTTTTCGTCCAAGTTTTATAGAACAACCGTTTCATTGGGTTTTGCTGCTTTGCTGACCATGCTAGTTTTTGCCATGACGACACTGGCACAGGTTGACAGACAGCTTCCGCCGAAACCGCCGCCACCACCTGTGGAACCGGCCTTTCAGGGGAAAATCCATCCTGAAGTCATTGATGCTGCACAGAAGCAAGCACGTATTCAAGTCATTGTCTATCTCACAGATCAACCCGCTTTCGAGATCTCTCGACAAGAGCAAGCCATTCACTTGCCGGCAGTCAGGCAACTGAGTGATCAGATTCAGCTTCTGATGCAACCATTCCAGGTGGATAATGTTGTTCCAGAGCCTGTGGAACAACAGAGACGGGCTCTGCGCGTGGAGCAAGAGCAGTTGCTTGAGGAGATGCGACGCGCAATTTACGCCAGCCTTGAACCGCGTGTCCAGCCTCAGCAAGATCGCGCGGTACAGTTCGTTGAAAATGAACTCAACGGCACGGTACATGCCAGAGTCATCCTCGTCAATGCTCTCGGCGTCGAAATACCGTCCGCCGCGTTGGATCGTCTGTCCCAGCATCCCGATGTTGGCTTAATCACGTTAGACCATGAAGGGCAGGCAGAGCTGAATATATCGGCTCAGGCTATCGACGCCACTTATATTTGGAGTCTAGGGTTTGACGGTGATAGCACTCCCCCTGGAGATACGGATATAGCAGTTGTGGACTCTGGGATTTTCATGCAGCATGAGGCATTTGGGTTATTAAATGGAAAGCCCAATCATCGTGGTCCCGAGCGGAATTTTAGGGTTGGGGGGTTACCGACTGATATCGCTGATACATGGGGCCATGGTACTGCTGTGGCGGGAATCATTGCGAGTAACCATGCAACCTATCGGGGAATTTCCCATGGGATTGATAAACTCATCAGTGCCAAAGTTATGAATGAAAACGCAGGTCCGTTGAAAATCAAAGTAATGGAGGCGATTGAATGGGCAGTGAGGGGATTACCCAACGATTTCCCACAGAATACTGAACTGGCAGAAATTGTGAATTTCAGCGAGGGATTTGAAGAAGTGCGAACACGAAGTTCAGACTACACCGAACTTGCTAAGTTCTTTGATGCCGTAGTGGACGATCTATGGGTTCCGGTGACAAAGTCGGCTGGAAATGGGGGGCCACTGATGGCAGTATCACCGTGCCAGCCGAGGCATATAATATTTTCACGGTTGGCAATATCTATGATAACAATACAGTAACGAGGGCAGATGATTCTATCTGGTCTAGCAGTAGTTCAGGACCAACCCAAGGTGGACGCAAGAAGCCAGATGTTTGCGCACCGGGCACCAAGATTTATACGACCTTGACAAACGGCAGCTATGGACAGAATTTAACAATAACTGGGGAAGAAATTACTGGGACGAGCTTTGCCGCTCCACACGTCGCTGGCGCGATTGCTTTGTTGATGGATTTTTGGATACCGAATCCCTTGATTATCAAAGCGATTCTCGTCAACACCGCCTCTGACCAGATTGCCTCAGATGATCCCGACGATTGGGATAAACGATATGGTTGGGGCTACATTACGCTGATGCAAGCCTACAATAAACGCTGGAATTACAAATACAAATCGATTACACAGGGGCAGCACTACTATTTTCAGGGACAAATGTACCCCAATCAGACAGCAACAATTGTTTGGCATAGCCATGTGGATTACGTTGATGGGACAGGTCCGGGGACGGTAACCCCTCTGAGTGATCTGGATCTCTACCTCTGGGATTATACAGGCGGACAACAGGGGACTCTGCTTGACTATGCTAATGGTGTCATTGATAACGTTGAGCAGGTTGAGTATCGCGGCTCCACTTACCCCAAAGACGTGTTGATTGAAGTCCATGCGTACAGTTTGCCAGCAGGCGTTACCTCGGAGGATTTTGTCCTTCACATTAACTCGCTCTCGTCATTTACCGAGATTCCCTCTCCGGCACCGCCAATCTCATCTTTTTCGGATTTAGCTGCCATCACCGCCGAGCTTGGGCAAAACTTTCCCAACCCGTTTAATCCCGACACCTGGATGCCTTACGCAATCAGCGAAAAGGCATCGGTGACTATACAAATTTTCAACGCGAATGGTCAACAGGTTCGGACGCTCTCTTTGGGTCAAAAAGCACCCGGCAGGTATTTCAGCAGGGAGAAAGCTGCCTATTGGGACGGTCACAACGACGCGGGTGAACAGGTTGCTAGCGGTGTTTACTTTTACTACATCAAAGCCGGAGATTTCCAGGCGACTCAGAAAATGGTCATTAGTAAATAGTGTTTGGTTTTGGCGTGTGTGATGGCAGATGACGCATGCCACAACGGCTCACCTTCTCACCATGACGTAAAACGTAAGACGTAAATGTTTCATGGTTCACGTTTTACGCGTGACGCATCACGGAGGTGAGTCTGACGGAAAGCAATCAATGAGACAGAGAATCTTTCGATATGCATGTCTGACGGTTTGGCTCATGCTCACCGGTGTTGATATAGCGTGGGCTTTCCCTTCCACAACGGTTATCCAGCTTGGTAGGGGTGCCCAAAATCTCAAATATTCTCCCGACGGGCGTTTGTTAGCAGTTGCCAGGGATTCCTCTGTGTTATTGCTTGATGCGAAAACGTTAGCGCAAGTGGGGGTTTTGTTAGAACAGGATGATGTTGGCCCAATGGATTTTAGTCCTGATGGGCGTCTGCTGGCGTTAGGGCTGGGTGATAATACGTTTAGCCTCTGGGATGTCCAGCGCACTGAACAACGCATGCGGTGGGGAAAACCACTTCGTTCCGAACTTGGGGGTGCTAAGGCTGCTGCCTTTAGTTTTGACGGTCGTTTCTTGGCAACGTTGGACTATGGAGCACTTGAGGTTCGGGATGTCAACACCATGCATCCAGTTTTGTCCCAGCGGACGTATCGAGATGGGAGACGAGCTGTCGCGCTCCTTTCAACGCCGGATAACCGTTTCATCGCGATTGACCAACTTGAGGAGACCCCAGATGACAGTGTCATCCTTTGGGAGGTGCAGACCGGCAAAGACCTTCTCCAAATTGAGGACTCATATCTACTCGCTATCAGTCCTGATGGGAAAACCCTCGCAACTGTCGGAGGGTTCCCTTATGGAGCAATCAAGCTCTGGGACCTGCAGACCGGTACCGCCTTGAGAACGCTCAAAATTGATGAAGAACCGTTCGACATCAGTTCTCTCACCTTCTGTTCTGACGGAACGGTTCTCGCCACTGCGACTTCAGAGGCACGTTCAGGAGCAGAGCTGACAGCCAGTGGGGTGGTCAGGCTGTGGGATGTCCAAACCGGTCGGCTGCTGAAAACTCTTAAAGGGCATACAGAATGGGTGGCTGCGGTTGCCTTCTCCCCCGATGGCAAAACTGTGGCGTCGGGCGGCAGAGAGTTGAAGTTCTGGGATCTGCCCAGTGGTAGGGAAAAAGTGACCCTTTCGGGACACCCTGATGTGATTTTCGGGGCGGCATTCAGTCCCGGCGGACGGTTAATCTCCGGCAGCGGCGGTCTGGAGACCACAATCATCCATTGGGATCTCCAGACCGGAAAACCGTTGAAAATCTTTCAGAGCGAGCGTGCGCTTCAAAGCGAACCTGTGGTCGGTGACTTGAGCCCTGATGGACACATGTTTGCTGTCGGTGTAGCCTCCCGCGCTCTGAAACCCCGTACTATAAAAGTGTGGGATGCACAAACGGGCACCCTGCTTCAATCGCTGGAGGGAGCGCGAAGCATCGGGTCATTGGCGTTCAGCCCCGATTCAAAGCTATTGGCTTCGGGCAGTGACGATGAGACGATTCGCGTGTGGGATGTCCAAACTTGGAAAGTCGACCACATCTTGACGGGGCAGCCGGGTGTCGGAGGACTGCGGGCTTTAGCCTTCAGCCCGGACGGTAAGATGCTCGCCTCCGGCAAGAGGAATGGGAGTATCCAACTCTGGGATCTCCAAACAGAGCGTCCGCTTGTGACCTTGCCGGAGGAGAGCCTCCAAGCCTTGACTTTTTCGCCCGATGGTGTTCTTCTCGCTTCGAGCGGGGTCAACTCGGCCTTGAGTGCGAGAAACTTGCCAGGTCACACCATCAAGATATGGGAGATCGCAACTGGAAAACTGCTACGCACGTTCAGAGATGAGTATGGATTTATTACGTCCCTTGCGTTCCACCCCAATGGGAAGATCCTCGCTTCGGGAACTTCGGGTTCGTCACCCGACAGGGTGAAGCTCTGGGATGTCCAGACCGGAGAAGCACTTAGGACACTCCCGGCAGATGTTGACATCAATACCCTCGTCTTTAGTCCGGATGGGCAGTATCTCGCTGTCGCGAGTGGATTATACGTTTGGAATCTCACTAAGGTGCTTTCCCCAGATTTTTCCACCGACCCGCTCGTGGAGAAGCCCCTTCTCCCCGAGGTTCCACCGCCAACCGTTTTGCTCCAGAACTACCCCAACCCCTTTCAGCCGCATGAGGCAATCTGTCGCTCTGGCACTCATATCCCCTTTGTGCTTGGGGGGGATGCGGAGGTTATGCTAACAATCTACAATCTAATGGGGCAGCAGGTTCGACAGTTCGATTTCGGGCACCTTCCTGCCGGGGACTATCGATTCCCACCTCGATCGGTTCGCTGGGACGGACGCAACGACGCGGGTGAACCGGTCACAAGCGGGGTCTATTTCTACTCGCTTCAAGCCGGCACCTTTCGTGCCACCCGAAAGATGGTCTTGAAAAAATAACCGCTGTGTTGGTTTCAATGGCTTCAATCATGGGTTCACGCTGGAGCGAAACAGCTTCGTTTTTCTCCAGCATGGACCCATTTTTATTTTCATCTCCAGGAAGAAGCACTATCGTGTAATCGGAGGGGCAGATTTTTTCTGGACACATCCTAGATACTGTGGTACACTAATTGAGGCTCGGTTATAATTCAGGAAAAGTTCACCTGTCGTCCAGTGAAAAGACGAATCATCAATGCTCATGCTACCATTCACCATCAAAACCACAAATGAGCCCATCGCGCGGCTGTGCCGAATTACGCCACCGGACCAGCATCGAGAATTGAATGTGGATGTTCATTTCCTGCTATATTCGTGGGAAATCTACCGCTTGCACGCGCTCAGAGACAGTACACGCCATCACCTCGCCTCACAGCTTTGGAATGAAGCGCAACAGCATGCGGATGATGCCTTTATCACATTTCTGCGCAGTGGTGCAGAAACGGAGATGTTTCTGCCGACGGAGGTCTTGAATCGGTATCCACACCGCCAATACTGCCTCCTTTTATCCCCGAATCGTTCCCGCGAACTGTTCGAGGTTTACAATGCAAGCGACTGGTATAGTCAGTACCTTGTGACTTATGGCGGCTACGATCTAATCGTAAGTGGGAAACCACAACTCTTGGATACGGAGGCTTACTTAATCGCCCCTAGCAAATATACACTTTTTCTGCGTCAAGTCAATGAACCGAATGCGATCAAAGTCTATCGTAGTGATTTTGTAGACCTTGCCGAGAATACCCCTCCGCCATTGGATTTCCATGCCCAGGACGTGCTCGATACCGTTCAAAGGGGCAGAGGAGCAGCGACAGTCGAGCCGGAGCAGCTTTGGCAGCAACTCTTATCAAAATTTCCGCTGTCTCAGCGGGAGGGGGTGCCCGCCGCAGTGGTGAAGTGCCCTCAGTGCAATGGTCAGCTCCAGCGAATCGGTGGGGAGAACTACTTCTGCCTTGATTGTGATTGGGATAATTTGCCCACGCTCAAGGGAAGGGCTATGGCTTAGTGGTTCACTTCATAAGTCTGTATAAGGTGAGATCCTTCCGAAGGTTTGGAACCTTCGGAAGGTTAATCGTAAACTTTTTGCGTAATCTATTAAGGAAAGGAAGAAAGGGAAGGAAGGTCTTTTTCCCCTTATCCTTCCATTCCTTCCTTGCTTCCGGTAACAGAGAGTGTCATGAAGTTTCTGAAACATGCCTACTGATTTACCACCAACATTTCGTTATACTTAGCATTTTGTCCCTCCAACAACAGACAGTTTTAGAAAGGGTGAACCAGACATGACTTTAGCAGAGGTATTTGATTTATGCCAGGAGATTGAGCTCAGGCACGCGAAGTTATACGCAACGCTATCCCTCCTGTTAGGAAGTATTGATGAACGAATTGCCCGATTTTGGGAGCAGATGAGCGCGGAGGAATGGCAACACTATATCATTGTCGATTTTGGACGTTCGCTGTGCGCCCAGAGTTTTGGGCTCGAGACACTCGCCACCGATCTCCCCGAAGTGTCTATCCAACAAATTATCCATGCGTTAGGCGAACATGAACGAAAAGTGGATACAAAGCAGATTACACTGAATGAGGCATTTGAAATCGCCATTGCAATCGAAGAGAGTGAGTCAGATACGATTTATATGCACCTGCTTTCAACTATCAGAAAAGCGATTTATCAAAGCGACCAGACCTATTTGCTGAGTCGTATTTCCCAGATCGAAAAAGGTATGCACGCGCATATAGACCATCTGATTGAAGCAACCAAAAGGTTTTCTAAAGACCCAGATTTGGTCCGACAAGCGCATGGCTTAAAGGAGCTGCGCAGACAACATCGGTAAAGTTCCCATAAACGATGGTCACTTTACCCTGGAAATTTATAATGAAGGTTAAGAGGTAGAGTCATGCGGGTACATCATGACCTTCATGGGACGAGAGGGGAAAGTGTTCATAAGTGCATCCCATCCATAATGGAGAAATCCCCATGACAACCCTTTATGATGGTATCATTCTTGGAGCTGGACACAATAGCTTGATTTTGCAGGCTTATCTGGGTAAGGCGGGGTTAAAGGTGCTCTGCCTGGAACGCCGGGAGGTTGCCGGAGGGGGATTGACGACCACAGAATATCCGCGTCACCCCGGTTTTCTGCATAATACGCACGCTTTCTTTCATCGTGCGTTGAACCAGATGCCGTGGTACGGGGACCTGGAACTTGCACGTCACGGGGCTGTCTATCTGGAGCCTGAACTCAATGCCGCTCTACTTCTCAAAAGTGGAGACGCCCTACAGTGGTGGACTGACTTTGAAAAAACGGTGGACTCCTTTGCCCATTTCAGCAACAAGGACGCGGCCACGTTGCGTCGCTGGCGAGATGACTTTCTTCCCATCGTCCAAAATATTCTCATGCCGGAAGCCCAATCCCCGCCCCTTTCCCCGAATCAGCGGCTTGCCTTGCTGCAAAAAAGCCCTCAAGGCAGACTCCTGTTGAGAGTCAGCGCTCTCTCCCCACTGGAATTTGTGCAAACCGAATTCGAGCATCCAGTCATTCAAGCTGGACTTCTCTTTTTTAACGGGCTTCGAGAGGTGGATTTGCGCTGCCGGGGGTTTGGTCATCATATCGCGTTCCTATTGGCGAGCAACGGAAAAGCCCAAATGTGCCTGGGCGCATCCGCCGCGCTCGCTCGCTCGCTGGCATCCGCCGTCAAAGAGAACGGGGGTGAGATTCAACTGCAAACGACGCCCCGGAAGATACTCGTTGAAAACGGTCGCGTCATCGGGGTTGAAACCACCCAGGGGGAAGTGTTTCGAGCCCGTCATTTTGTCGCTTCGGGGCTCAATCCGCATCAAACGTTTCTGGAACTCATTGACGAGGATATGCTGCCTCGCAAATGGCAAGACAAAGCGCGGGATTTCAAATACAATCTCATCGCCCCGCTTTTCGGTCTATATGTGAATTTGAGCGAGCCCCCCTGCTACAAGGCTGCGGACCAACACCCCCACCTCCGCCAGGCGTTTATGGTCATTCTCGGTCTGGAGCACATTGACCACTATCTGGAGATAGTCCGTCACCACGAAGCGGGAACCCTTCCCTCGCCTGTGATATGGGGCTGCTGTCCAACGCAATTTGACCCCTCTCAGGCCCCCGCTGGAAAACACACCGCCTTTATGTGGGAGAAAGCCCCGTACCGCTTGAGGGGTGATGCAACCTATTGGGATAAGATGAAAGCGAGTCATGGTCAAGAACTGCTCGCGTTTTGGGGGGCATACGCCCCGAACCTGAAAGATGCCCTCCTGGATTCATTCGTGCAGAGCCCCCTGGATGTCGAACGAACGTTTCCCAACATGAGAGCGGGCGATCTGCTCATCGGTGCGTTTACGAACGATCAAATCGGCTACAACCGTCCCTTTTCAGGGGCGGGGCATTATCGCGGTTACCTCTCCGGCCTCTACCTGTGCGGTTCCTGTTGCCACCCTGGGGGGAACATCACGGGCTTGCCCGGCTACAATTGTGCTCAGGTCATTCTGGGTGACCTGGGCTTACCAACGCCCTGGGCACCGGAACCGGTCTCAGAGCGTTTCAAGCGGCTCTCTTGACTTTACCTTTCAGGCTGTGAAGTGAAGGGAGTTGAAAATACGACTTTTTCAGTAAGGCTACCCAGACTTTGAAAGTTTTGTTTTTACAACCCAGTTCAGCCGCCGGGCCGGCCGCAAGGACCTTGATGCCTCGAAAACCGGATGATACCGGCCTGGTCGGCTACAGCAATTGGGTTAGGCGGCGACACTTTTAGACCTCGCCCGACTCCGGCGTCGCCAAGTGTAACCAATCAGGCCGAGGATGCCGGTAGCGAACAGTATAAACGTGCCGGGTTCAGGGATAGGATTGGCACGAACGATAACCTCCCTCCCATCCGCAAGTTGGGCGAAGAATGAAAGCTGGCCGGCATCGTTTAGCCCCCGGCGGAAAGACAGATCGGTCACCGTGGAACCGAAGAGGGGATCGCCGGTGGCGATTACCATGTCGGCTATCGGGTTCGGTCCGGTGAAGATACCTTCGCCTCCTCCAGCGAGCGTAGCCTCAAAGGCCACCGTTCCATTAAAGTTAATGGCGACAGAAGTTCTACCAAAGCTGCTAAAGGGGCCGCTAGTGTCTGCGATGAGGGCAATTTCCAGTGTGGCACTACGGGTGAAGACCCCGGCCAGGCCACCCGGAAACTCAGCCAGAAAGGCCACCGTTCGCCGGTCATTTATGAAAGGGGCGAAAAAGTCGCTAGGCCGCATGGGTACAGGAGTTAGGGGGAGGATGGTGAGAGTATCCACGAGGGGGGTCGTCCCTTCTGGGAAAACCGCCCCGGCGAAGATGGCATCGCCCCCTGCCGCAAACTCGGCCTCAAAGGCCACCTCTGGAATCGAAGGGCGTATAGAGACAATTGGGCTAAAACCGCTCAACCCGCCAGGGGGAAGATCCCCGTTGCCAGCGACGCGGGCGACGTTGGGGGGACCCACCGGCGGGGCGAAACCGGTAAAGATGCCATCGAAGAACCCGTCTCTGGCCCGCCAGGCCACTGTTCCTACCTCGTTGATGACAGGATCGCTAAGATCGAAAACGTTGCTTGTGATAATGGTAGTGAGGGGCCCGCCGTTGCCGGTGAAGATGCCTTCGTCCCCCGCCTGTAGGATAGCCCGAAAGGCCACCGTTCCCTTCGAGTTGATTGTGGGACCACCGAGGCCGAAGCCAGTAATCCCCAATGGAGAGTCCATGGTAGTGTGGATGGTGGTGAACATTTGGCCGTTGCCGGTGAAGATGCCTAAGAACCCACCCGGTAGATTAGCCCGAAAGGCTACCGTTCCCCCGGAGTTAATGGTGGTAGCCCGGCCGAAGCCGGTAAAAACCGGAACGCCGTTGTCGGCGATGTTCGTAAATTGATAGGGTCCGGCCTGCCCGCTAGCCGGTAGGCCGAATAGCAGGCCCAACATCATCGTATACAGGAGCCGATGTGCTCTCATCTTGACGTCCTCCTTTTAGACTGCTAATTGGTTTGCGAATTCGTATTAGTTATAGTTTATAGTTTGTAAAACTATATGCAAATAAAGCATTTGCTATATTCTTACTTTGCACGGGGTCATCCGTACTGGCCGAACTACAACAGCCTGTATCCCGTCGGCTGAAAAAGCGTTCGAGATTACTTGACAAAAGGTAGATTAAATTTTACAGCCAAAAATGGTTCGTTGTCAACCCCAATGATTCAGCGATATTTGCATACTAACTCGCCCTCAATAATTTGGAAAATTATAGCCATTCCAAACCTTGCGAAGGTTTGAAACCTTCGCAAGGATAAAACCCGATACGGACTGATGAAATGAACCACTAATACCGATTTAGGCTTGTAATTTCCCATCCGAATTCACCAGACCCAAAGGGTTTCCCAAACCCTTTGGGTCTAAAATGGGAAAAAGCAAACCTAAAGCAGTATAAGTGGTATCCCCAAGCACCTCATAGACCATGTGGCGTTCGGCGATCCCTTTCAGTTTGAATAAGCCCAATAATCGGCACTGAATCCCTTCGATGTCTTTGATGGCTTCATACATAAGTTCGGTGATAAAGATGGCGTCTTTCGTCGGGAGTTCCGCTTTGGAAATTCCCCCCTCAATCTCAGTCATATTCGACGGTTGGAGGCTCGCCAACCGAAACGCGCGGTTGACCGCATCGCCGTAGCGATCATTCTCCCACCCCACGCGGGTTTCTCCAAAGTGGGTGCCGATGTGAAGACCAATCGGTACCCCAGATTTCGGCGTTTGGTTATAGGCTTCAACCTGCTTTAATACCTGCGTAGCAACCTCGATAGCGTCCTGCGGCGTCAGAAACGTCATCAAGAAATCCTCGCCCTTGCTCCTGAAGTATTGACCGTTGTGCGCCTGATAGATTGGTTGAATGGTCTCACGAAGCACACGGAGCATCTCCAGCAGCAGGTTGGCACCATAGCGGTTTGCAATTCCGGATGAGTCATACAGATCGATGACGACGATGGCCTCGGTCAGATAACTGGTGATCGGTTGGGTCTCAATATCTTTCATCGCCGCGTCGGAAACGACGGAGGCAATCTCTTCGAGTCGCGCTTCGTTGCTCTTCAGCCATCGCCCGAAGAAGTAGTTCGCAATATGATACGCCTCACCCTCCGGTTTGATGTAGCCGCACGCTTCCAAGATAAACAGAAACTGCTTGATCGTATCCGCATCCAGGTGAACCCTTTGCTGAATCTGCGGAAGGGTCCCACTTCCTGTCTGATAGATTCGCATCAAGATCTCCTTCTCAATCGGTGAGAGATAACGAAAGTCATCGGCAAACGCCTTCTCCGCCATCCCCTGCTGCATGACATAATCGCAAGCCTTCGGAAGGTCTAGCTCATGGTCATACAGATAGAGACAGATGCTCTGGATTAAATACGGGTGGCAGTTGGCTTTCTCTTTGATCTCTGCCGCCATCTCGTCCGGTATATGAAGCCCACCGCCGGTGTGACTTTGGGCGATAAGGGCATCAGCGTCAGCATCGTTAAATGAACTGACAAACAGAACGGGCTCAAATCCATCGAGGAAGTCGGAACCGACCAGCTCAATCTGACTGACTTCGCTCAAGCGTCGAGAGCCACACAGAATCGTCCGGGCGAAGGTCGCGTCTTGCATCACCGAGCGGAGCTTTCCCAATAGCCCTTTGTCGTTTTCGCCAACTGCAATGAGTGATTCCGCTTCATCGACGAGCAGAAGCAATTTTTTCTGCGCTTTGATAATCCCGCGCTTGAGTAACCGTAACAGGGCAAAGAGGTTTTCGCTCTCTTCGAGCCTGTCATAATCGACTCCGGCCGCTTCCAACTGTTCCTCTGCGTCAAGCAACCCGTTTTTGAGCTGTTCAGTCAAATCCGCTTCGACCTGACACCCTTGCAGATCCCAATACACCCCAATGAAATTTGGATGCTCCGCTTTGGCCAAAAATTCCAAATGGCGCAGGAATGATGTCTTGCCAATTCTCCGATTTCCCATCAGACAGAAGCAATCCCGCTCGCCCGTTAAAACCTTGTCAATCAACACCTCTCGTCCGTAAAACTGATTGCCGATAACGGCTGTTCCAACAATGTAGGGGTTTGGCATCTTCATTACCTCCTGTGTGTGAAACGTGAAACGTGAAACATAAAATGTATTGCGTAAAATAAGCCTTTCCCTTCTTCCAATCTCCTTATCTTCCTTTTACACCGCCGAATTCCGAAACTTTGCAAGTGCTGCCTTCAGATCTGCGATGACCGCCAGTGCCTCATTAAAACTCGCCGGCAGCGATGTCCCCGCCCGCTCCCCGCGAGCGGACATTCGCGTTTTCAGAGCAGCAATGGGCTGGCAGTCCACTATCCGTTGCTATTTTCGGAGCAATCATCTAAATACCACCACCAATGAGATCGGGAGGGTGAGAAAACTTTGCGGTGATGCCGCAGCCCATCTCCTATGATTTTGAGCAACCGATCCTTTTGAGCAATAAGGGTTTTATCGACCCATTCAATATCGCGTCGATATTTTTCTAATTGAGGACGTTTTTTTAATTCTTCTTCAAGCTTGCTGCGAAGCTCCAGGGCATGATGAATCTCATCAACTAATCCTTCATCTTGAGATTGGATGCAGGCCGGGATAATTTTTTCGATGGTGACCCGGTAGTCATGCAGGTAAACAGGGAACCAATCCCGATGTTTTGTATAAGGCATATTTTCACCTCCTGATCGGTTCAGCGTCTAAACCGCGAAAGTAATCTTCACCATTATCAACTTCAAAAGCAGATACGATTCGCGTCGGTGGCGTTGGCTTCCAGGCAACAAAAACACCTGTGTTTGGATGCCAGAAGCCAATTCGCTCATGTCCAAAGTGAAAGTATCTGCCTATTAAACTTCTACCACTCCTGATTGCTAATTCCACATCCCGTTCCGAAAGTAAACGTTTGACCAATTTAGCGCTTAACTCCTTCCCAAATGCCGCCGAGTTAAAATCTTCTATCACCCGTGAAACCAATTCAGATTGTGCTTCCAGAGCCCACTCCTCCATGTCGTCCCACTTCGCCATATCATGACTCCCTGTTTTTGCACTTTTGGTCGATTTCCTACGCCGCTTCCCCTCGCAACCGCGCATTCTCCGCCTTCAGATCTGTGATAATCGACAGTGCCTCATTAAAGCTCGCGGGCAACGCCGTCCCCGCCCGCTCCCCACGAATCGACGCCACCTCCGCCAACACCGAGTCCTGAATCGCTTCGATATCCGCGACGGTGATTTTCGTCCGACTGTCAGCCAGAACCCGATTCACCGCCCGCAAGCAGAACCCCTGAATCGTGAACGGGCGAAGTTCGCTCAAGGAGAGAATCAGATCAATTCCTTTCGGTTCGTAGGTGTAGAACCCTTTGACCGGCTCGGTAATCAGCTTCCGCGCCGAGTCTTCGTCGAGCGGCTGGATCTGGATCTCCCGCGACAGGAAGTTGAACGGCGGACTCCCTCCGCCCTCCGCACTCCAGTCCATCTTCAGGTACAATCCACTCATCACCAGCACCAGGTTCTCCTTGAGCGGCCCCATGAACAACCCTCGCAGGTTCAGGTTGGTGCGCAGGCTGTAGGTGTTGAGCGTGTCCACCTCGTCCATCAGCAGCACCAGTTTGATTGCCTTCGTTTCGCCCTCCTTCAGGTGGTCGATGATCGTCCGCAGATCTCTGGTGAGGTCGCGGTAGGTGTAACCCTCACGAGTGTCATTGACTCGTAACGTCAAGGGTTCTCTGAACAAGCCAGCGGCATGTTCTACAACGCCTGCCGCAATGGTGCGGCAGAAGTCCTCCTCGGCGACGCCTTGCAGGTCGATGTAGGCGGGGATGAATTTGTAGGTGGGGTCATCGGCTTTACCCAGGCGTTCTTTGAGTTGATGTTGAATGGACGATTTGCCGATGCGTCGCTCGCCGTAGATGAGGAAGCAGTTGTTCGCCAGCGTTCGTTCGATGTCAGTGATGAGGTCGCTTCTGCCGTAGAAGAGGTCGCTGCTGACGACGCGACCGGCGATGTAGGGGTTGAACTGTTGGGCGATGGCGCGTTGGGTTTGGAGCCGCTTGCCGAAATAGAACCCAGCGGCAATCAGCGGGATGCTGACCCCAATCGTCCCAAAGAGGGCATACACCCACCACGGCCGCTTGACATGGAGGGTGAGCGTGGCGGGCTCGGAGTAGTTGAGATCTCGGTCGATGGCTTGCACCGCAAAGGTGTAGGTGCCGGGTTTCTTGAAGGTGTGATTAAATGAGGTCGCTTTCGTCGGAGGACGCCAATCAGCATCAATTTCCTGAATACGAATCCGATACTGCCGTTTTTCGGGGATTGTATTCAAATCGATGGCGTTATATTCAAGGGTGATACGAGTTCCGGTACTGAACGACGGAATAGTGGAGGGGTCTTGATAGGTTTGGTCTGTAGTGACAGAGACAATATGAACCAGGGGCTTAGTTTTACTCCGATGAAAGCGCGTAATCCCCCTATCTGTCCCAAACCACAAAGAGCCTTCCGAATCTGGGTGAATCGCAAAAACGTTGTTACCTGCCAGCCCATCCCTCGTATCCAGTGACTGCCATGTGATACCATCGTATTGAGAAACCCCTCCACCCGCTGTCCCGAACCACATTACCCCATCGGGGTCACGATGGATTGCCTCTACAGAGTTATTCGCCAAGCCGTCTTGGGTGGTGAAGTTGACAAAGCCTTTCCCATCATACCTTGAGACGCCTCCTCCATTAGTCCCAAACCAGAGGACGCCCGCCTTATCTTGATGGATTGCCGTGACCAAGTTATTCGCCAAGCCATCGACCGCATTGTAAGTTTTCCACGTTCCTTTTTTGAATGGCGTCAAACGGAAATCGAGGTTGGAGAGGGTTTTGCCACGTTGGACCTGTAGAAAGGAAGAATGGGGAGCATTTCCTTCCATCCTTCCATCCTTCCTTTCTTCCATTCCATAATAGACATATCCACCCATCACTTGACAGCGCAACTCATAGCGTCCTGGCTTCAGGTTGATGAACTGGTATTGACCGCCTTCATCGCTCAAGGTGCCAGCAATAACGACCCACTCATCGTGGGAGGGCGAGGCTCCTGCCGAAGCCTCATTGACCTTCCGATTTCGCCCTTCGCCCTTCGCCCTTCGCCTTCCGACAGCTTGAACCGGGAGCGCCGCATGGGGAGAGTTATCAAAAGCGAAGACCCTTCCTGAAATGCTGATGGCTGGCCTTAAGCGGAGGTGGATCTGTTTGCGCTCGCCCTCATGCAGGTGGAGGCCCAACTGCCAATCCCCAAGTTCGCCGCTGGTCGCCGACAGGTCATATAGCCCACGCCCAGGATAGACAGGAGAGAGCCACATTCGATAGCTGCCCGAGGCATCGGTCTGGGTCGTCTTGACCTCCAAACCATCCTGTTCCAGGCGGATATCGGCATTGGGAATGGGTTTTCCCTGCTCATCGGTGATGATGCCGGAAATGACGGCGACTCGGCTTGCGGGTATTGCCCACATGGCAAAGCCCCACGCCCCAGTTGCTTGAGTCACCTTGAGCAGACAAGGGTTTGAACCCGGTTTTAGCTTAACCTCGAAACTGTCCTCATCAAGGGTCAGAGGTCGGTCAACGGGGTTATGATGCGCCTGTTTGCCGTTTATCCAGACAGCGATGCCGCCATCGCTGCCCAGAAAGACTGGGTCATCTTCCCCTGTTTCGCTTTGCAGCAGGCAGAAGGCATAGGCGGTGGCGTTTTGGTGATTTCCGACGGCGTCAAGCAGGTCGATGATATTCCCTTTGGATGTGTACCGTTTCCACGTCAGGGATTTTCCGTCCGTGGTGGTGACTGTATCCCCCGCTTTGGGGTGGACTTTGGCTTCGCCGCCGACGCTGGCGAGGAAATCCTTATCGAGAGCGTTTGGGAAGAATGGCCCCAGCACCAGCCATTCCTTGATGTATTCGCCATCAACGGGGTGGGTGGGGGCGGCGTTTTGGGCGTATGTCTGCGAAGACAGCAGGCACACGGACAAGAGAATCAGGTAGAAGATCCGGCGGATCGGTGATTTCATGGTGGCTTTCTCCTCTCTATCATTCAGGGCTTTTTTCTGGCAATCACAAAGGGGGGTTCGACATCAATCAGCCAGTTTTCATCAATGATTCGCCCATCTGAATCCAAAACGAGGGTCAGTTCACAGATCTCCTCGTCATCATGCGTCGCATCCGTCTCTGAATCCGAGACATCCGGTATGAGGACAAACTGAAGCCGCAGCCAGCAATGGGGTTGATCCTTTATTTGAGTTTGGCCAATCGAACTGTTCACTAATTCTGCGCGTAAAGGGCTGACAAAAATTATTTCGTCGTAAAACGCATCTTCAGCCCAGTACCCTTTCACTTTGTAGCTTGAGCTCCTCAGATGTTCCATCACCAATGACTTCACATCAATTTGAGCAAGAATTCTGTTCAACTCGTCCCAAATCGGGTGATTTTTCAAAGTATCGTTCATGACACTGCCTCTCTATCAATGTGTCGTCACAACGCCCGGAAAGTGTAAGTTTAACACCTGTCCTAACCGTTGTCAAGTGACCGGATCGCCAGTTTTGTGAGAATTGAGTCGAAAAGCCACGAAACGTTTCAAGTGAGGAAGG
Organism: uncultured bacterium; assembly: GCA_964577695.1. Classification (GTDB taxonomy): domain Bacteria; phylum Poribacteria; class WGA-4E; order WGA-4E; family PCPOR2b; genus CAZOAL01. The sequence goes on from CAZOAL010000007.1 coordinate 196,545, forward strand.
GATTTCATCACGCGCCAGATTTCGGCCCCTTTGGGCACATCCCCCTTGATCGTTAAACACGCATTGCCACTGACGGTGATGACCGCTTCAGTAAACGCTGTCAGGAGAATTTCGGCTCGCATGGAATTGGGGCCAGCTTCAGGTAACGGGACGATGCGGACGAATAACTCTTTTATGGTATATTGCTCGTGATTTGTCAGCCAATCCACATCGCTGCCAACCACCCACCAATCTCCAAGATGGAGCGTGCAAGTCTCTGCTGCTCCCGATATCAGGGCGTCACCCAGGACATGGGTAGCAAGTTCGATCGGGTCCGGTGAACCCGTTCTGAAAAAACGTCCGGGGTTCTTTCTCACATAGGAAACGGCGTCTTCATAAATCTTCATAGGTATCTCTAACGGGGTTTGACGATAATTTTCCCCGCCTCCCTCAACCTGTTGAAGAGGTCAAATGCGTCGGTAGGAATTACAATTTCATCGCCCATGAATCGGGCGGTCTTACCGGGTGGAATGGGTCGTTGAACTGCTCCCGAGGATTTAAGCTGCTTCACAGCCTTTGGGGAAAGGGCAAACTCAAGGATACCCCCGGGCGCTCTTCTTAATGCAAAGAACTCAGCATCGGTTACCTCTGTCGCGAGGAAGAAACCAGGTGGTCCATCTATCTTTTTTGCCATCGCCTTTGCGACGTCCAGTTTTTCTCCCCGAAGGAGATTCCGGGCGGAATTGATATCGGTGCCATGAAAAGCAATAAGGGGACCTTTACTTCCTGTAGTATGGTCTCTTTTTGTATGTCTCGCCACTTTCAAATTATCCGTTTCTTGAGTCGTGAATTGAGCCACTTTGGTTATTCAGCAAAGTAGACAAAGCGACCTTTCCCGTTCTTTAAGTGAGACATTTTCATGGTGGGCCCTCTGTGGAAGGGGAAGCAGAGAGACAGACCTTTAACAATGGACTCTCTATTTTCGCTTAAATCCGTGGGGGGTCAAGTGGAAAATGTGAGAAGATTCGCGTTGTGAAATCTGTCAATCTGCTTTGGCCATCGTCATCCGCTCTCATTCTGGAAATGGAACGGTTGTAGGGGGTGATCACCTCCTACAACCGTTGCGGCTGCCCGGTCTTGATTGCCTCAATCGCCTTGATGCCCAACTTCGTCGCTCGCACGCCATCCTTCACTTTTGCGGCATTCACGGGGTCAATGTCCTTCCCTACCCAATCGATCAATGCCTGCATCTCATCGACATAGCCATGCGCCGCGCTGCTGTTGCGTGCTTCCGGTGGCAAATCATTCATCGTGAATTCGGCAGGTTCCACGCCCCAACACTTAATCACGGGTGTGCCATAGTAACCGTAGAGCGTCGCGGTCTTTGTTCCGCCAAATAACTCATAGAATGCCTTTCCGGCCAACGCCGGTGCCCCGAAGTCGCCGACGATTACACTGCCAACGCAGCCGTTGGCAAACCGAATCGTCGCGATCACGCTATCGGTGATTGCCGGGATGTTCGGATGGGTGAGGTTGCCGCCCTCCGCATGAATCGTGACAGGTTCAGCCCCGACGAGCCAGTACATCGCATCGAACAGATGGCAGCCCTGCGAAAGCACATTGCCACCCCCTTCGACCGGGTCGTTTGCCCAAGAGTTATCGCCCCAGCGCGGGTCAACAAGTTGCCCGACGATTACGAGGGGTTCTGGGATGACCGCTTTCAGCTTGGCAATGAACGGCGAAAACCGCGCTTGAAATCCGACCATCAGCTTAACTCCTGCACGTTCGACTGCCGCCTCGATCTGCTCGCACCCTTCAATCGTCAGCGCAAGGGGCTTTTCGACGAAGAGCTGCTTCCCCGCCTCCGCCGCTTGAATGGAGAGCGGGATGTGCAGGTCGTGATGGGTGCAAATCAACACGACATCCACCTGGGCATCGCTGAAGAGCTTTGAGGTATCCGTTGTGCAGTAGTCGCCGCCAACTTCGCTCTGCAACTTCTGGGCGGCTTCCAGGCGAACATCGGCGAACGCTCGCAGAGAAGCCCCGTCAATCTTGGCGAGATTCCGAGCATGATGCGACCCCATCCCGCCACAGCCAATAATGCCAACTCCAACTTTGTCTGACATGGTGTTTTCTCCTTCAGTTATTGTGATGCGTGAAACGCAAAACAAAATGCAGTAGATTACGCATACAGTGTAATTTCAAACAGAATCTGCGTCTGACAGAACTACCCTCAGAAATTCCTCTGGTGTTACACATTTGAATAAATTCTGCTTTTCTGCTGCCGATTTCACAAAAGCCCGATTGGTTGACACCAGATAATCGGCATTTCCAAGCAGAGCGGTTAGAAAGATTAAGCGATCTTTACGCGGGATAGTCTCCATCGCTTCACCGTGCATGGGTTGGAGCGATTCAACAGGTGGTAGAAAAACAAATTCCACATTGAAATCACTCCAAAGAAGATAACGAAGCAATCCAGCCCAATCTTTGTCTCTGACTCGTTTAGCAACTCTCAGAATTTGATCTTCCAACTCCACCGAAAGTAAGAGGACAAAACGTGGATTGTTTGATAACCTTTGAAGGATCTGTTTTTCAACTTCAACCCCTTCACCCTCCGAATACCCGAAAATGAAAACGTTTGTGTCCAAAACAACACGGACTATAGTTTGTGTCGCTTGTTTTCCCATTCTTCAGCCACTTCCATTTTGACTGCATCAATAAGAGACTGCACTTTTTCCCGCGTATTGTACCCAGACTCGTTTAAGGTTTTCCCGAGCTCTTCAAGCAAATCGACAGCAGATATTCCGTTCGCCTCGTGTACAATAATCAGTCCCTGGATATTCGTAATGCGCAATGCCTCTCCAATTTGTAATCCTGTTTGTTTGATCAGCCAATCAGGAATCGTAATCTGTCCTCCATCTTGGAGAGTTATGGTCTCTTGAGTCATTTTCATTTCAAATTCCCCTTTCGCACTTTACCAATATGTGTACAATGTGACCTCAAACAGTACCAGTTGCACACACAACAATCCCGCCACCCAATAGAAATCGGCTAGACTTCCCTGTTGCTCACAGCGCTCATAAAGATACTTCGCCACCGGAATCACGATAAACGGCACCATAAAGATCCAGATCCGCTCGACCTCCATTGTAAAGAGCGCGGAAAAGGTGATAGCAAGCAACGAGATCGGGTAGCCGACGGTATAGATGTCGAGCGCACCGCCACTTCGCGCATGCCGGATGGCCCTCACGAGCTGCCGTATCCAAACGGTTGTCAGCGGTATGCCAACCCCGATCAGGAAGGCGAACAGATTCGCAACGCTCAGATGGAAGTAACGCCCGATCGTTTCGTATCCCGTCCCCATTCCCGCCTCATCTTTTTTAATGGATGCCCCCAGCGCTTCAAGAAGGTTGAACCCCGTGAACAGAAACATCAGCAGGTAGAAGGCGACGAAGGTGAGGCCAGCGATCAATAGCACCGCCAATACCCCTTTGAATCGTCCGCGATCGGCGATCAGGGTCAGAAGCATCACAACGCCGAAAAATACGCCAATGAATACCGTCGAATAGTTCATCAATATCCCAAGCGCGAGAGCAAGTCCGGTGAAGATTGCGTACAGAATCGCCTTGAACTGAAGTTCAGGCTCAAAGCTCAAGTCCACTGAAGTGGACTCATCTTTGTTGATTCGCTTCTCTTGAGTCGGCTTCAGCCCAATGCGACTCAGAAATCGCAGCTTGTCTCGCTCCCACGCTCCGCGTGGGAGCGAGAAGGGTTGGCGAAAAAATGAAAACTTAGCAGCATTGGGCTTCAGCCGACTTTCGCTATTAGCCCTGATCTTCAGATCGGGGCGGTTTGAAGGCGACATCGCCCTGTAAAACAGATAGACGCTCAAAATCGGGAAGACACTGAACGGGCCGTCCATCGATGTCGTCGTGAACATGACAAAATTGGGCGTGAGCAGGAATAGCGCGAGGGCGTATCGCCCAACCGATTCGCCGTACAGGTCTTTGGCGAGCCAATAAATCGGTATCAGCGTTAAACTGGTGAACCCAATCGATGCAAGCGACGCGGATAATAGATTATATCCCAATAGCTTGCTGACAAGCCATAGAAATAACGCGCCGCCGGGGGGGTGAGTCTGCAAATGCCCGGATAACGTTGAAAACAGCTCCGGTTTAGCGTAATCTCTCAAGAAGGCGTGAGGGCCAACGCTTTCGACTTTTGGCACGTCACTGTAGTATTCGAGGCTTGTCCGCGTATACGGCTCAAGGAACGCTGGCAACCGTTGTCCATTCACCTCTCGATAGCCGTCAATCATCGCAACGCTGATACCAATCGCGAAAAAGCAGGCGATCGAGATGGCGAAGAGCCAAGGGGTTGGCACCGATTGCCGGAGAAAGAACTTTCGACACAGGAGGAGGAAACCGATGAGAACGACCATGGCGGGAAGCATCCACACGCTGAAATTGGTTTGCGACTGCGCATAGAGTGGAGCGACATGATTCACACCGACCGCCCCAAGATGAAGTGGAATTGTCCCCATCCAGTAGACGAGGAGTTTGTGGTACGTCCAAAAGAAGACGGCTAGACCCAGGCATTGGAGCGGGATGGATTGGAGGAGGCCGAAAAATAGACGTTTGGGATAGATTGGATGTGTTAGTCGCATCATAACTTATACCAATTCTGAATCAACCGGGTACTCACCTTCGGAAGGTTCGTCAAGCCAGAACGGATACCGGCGAATCCATCGAACCCCGATCTCTAATCGGGGTTCATTCGTTGCCTTTAGATCTGGAATTGGTATTAACCTATAATTTCTGTGGGGAGTAGAAACCGAGTTTTTCGCAAAAACTCGGTTTCTTAACCACCTGCATCATGATGTTGAAATCACCCCATTAGCCGTCAGCGTGACAGTTTGGCCATCCGCCGGGAAGATGGTGTTGGGGAAGATTCGTTGCGCGGCTACCAATGCCGCCTGGGACTGTTTCTCAGGACAGTGGATGAGGGCTAACAGATCGACGCCAGCCGCCTGTGCAATTGCCGCGGCTTGCGGCGCGCCGGAGTGCCCGGTCGATGTGCCCCTCCCTCTGTCCCCCCCAATTTCACCCCCCTCTCTGTCCCCCCCAATTTGGGGGGGAAGAAGGGGGGGATTCTCGGGGCCGTGTGATGCTTCGTGGATGAGAAACGACACCCCTTTGACATGCTCGGCGATGGGTGGGTGGTAGGCGGTATCCCCCGTGAATGCGAACACCGCCCCTGACAGCTTATCGGTAAATTTATAGCAGAGCCCCTGCACGGGGTGAATGGTTGCGCACGTATCAATACGGAACGCCTCTGTCTGATACGACTCGCCGGGGTTCAACGGAATGATGTCGGGGATATGTTCCACATCTGGAAATCGATCGGTTTGCAAGAAACGCCGCGCAAGGGTGATCACCTTCTCGGTATCTTCCGCCGGCCCAACAATTTTCAGGGGCGGTCGGTCAGGGCGTTCACTGCGGCGCATCCGCAGGTAGAACAGCAGATGTGGCAAACCGATATAGTGGTCGTGGTGGCAGTGGGTGAAAAACAGATATTCCAGGTTCATGGGAGTGAACCCATATTCGAGCATCTTGATCGCGGCGCACCAGCCCGTGTCCACCAGATACTTCCCATTGATGATGAAACTCGCGGTGTCATGCCTTGCGGTGGGGACAACGGTTGAAGTGCCAAGGAATGTGATCTTTGTTTGCATATTTTCCATCTTTTTCAACACTCTCTTAGACTTCCGAAGTTTATTAGCCTTTGCTTCTTCAGTGTCCTCAAGGTTTCGCATCGTCTCAGATTAACTCGCGTATTGAAACTTCGGAAGTCTGGGGCTCACTTGGGCTTTGATGAAAGACCTTTGCTTCTTCGGTGTCCTCAAGATTTCGCATCGTCTCAGATCAACTCGCGTATTGAAACCCCGATCATGCCCCTCCGAAGTCGAGACATGATCGGGGTCTAGGGCTCACTTGTGCTTCATAACTGAAAAAGTCGTCATACCATAACGATTCACCATCCCACCATATTTTGGGCGAACCGCACATTTTTGTCAACAGAAAAATGGCTGTCTCGAAACCTTGCGAAGGTTTGGAACCTTCGCAAGGGTGCCCTTGTTAAATTTTGCTGTTGACTTTTCCCGATGGCTGTGGTATTTTTATGATGTTTTTTTGATTGACTCGTAACCGAATCAACCCCTCACTCTTCTCGGAATTGCTAAAAGGAGGCAATGAAATGTCTCACAAACCAATGTCATGTTGTCGTCTCAATGCTTCCGTGTTATGTGTTGTCGTCACTGTTTTGTTGTTTTGTCTACTCCCGCGCCACGCTCTCGCCACGATTACCACTGTCCCCACGAGTCTCGCTCCGGGCGCGCAGTATCGTCTGGCTTTTGTCACCAGCACCACACGAGATGCCACGTCACCGAACATCGACGACTATAATATCTTTGTCTCCATCGCTGCGAATGCCGTCCCGGAACTCGCCGCCCTTGGCACAACATGGAAGGCTATCGCCTCGACTTCAAGTGTTGCTGCTCGCGTTAACACCGACACTGTTCCCTCTGTTGTTGCCGGGGGTTCTTTAGGCGTGCCGATCTTTTTGCTCAACGGTACCAAACTGGTCGATTCCTACGACGATCTGTGGGATGGTTCTATTGATGTAGCTCTTAATGTGGATGAATTTGGTGCTGCTGACCCTGGGGGGCATCCAGAGTCTTTTTACTACGTTTATACTGGTAGTAAACGAGATGGTACAGCAGCTTCAGATTTTGTGGTACCAGGTGGTGGCATTTATAATTTATGGTTAGGACACAACCCAATTTTAAAGCCAAATGCTGCGTCCGCAATGTTTGGGCGATTTGATCTCCGGGATTTTGGATGGGTCGAGTTCGGTGGTGGAAGTCAAAAAGAAGGAAGGCGTTTTTATGCGCTCTCTGCCGTACTGACTACTCCCCGGCCCCAGTGATTTCAGGCGGAACGTCCCGATACCTGGCACTGCACCCCGTTATACATGGCAAACTGAGATTGCCCCGTTGGGTGGTATGCTTTCCATCGGCGGGGCTTTTCCATGCCTGCCAACAGCCGACTGCCCCTTTCTAAAAACTGTAACGGTCAAAGACATGTTGAACAACGCCCGTTCAGACTTCGGAAGTTTTTAAAACTTCGGAAGTCTAAGAGTATCTTCACTTCTTCTGGCCTTTCCTCTGAACGCTTACATAAAACTGTTCATGAAAAGTGATTGGCATTCAGCCGGGAGTATGGTAAAATAATTAAGTTCCTTAACCGAAAGGTTTTCTTTAATGCCTAACATTTCTAGCAAAGCAACAGAACATTTTGAAACTGCCCAACTGCTCTTAAAACACAGGCGTTATCGTGATTCAGTCAGTCGGGCTTACTACGCCATGTATACCGCAGTCGAAGACTATGTTGGGCTTTCCTCAACGGGAACATGGAATCACCGTGGCATCCGCAGAGCGTTTGCTGCCAGGATGATCCGCGAAGGAGTCGATCGCCAAAAAGCACGCGAACTGGGTCAGAAGTTAGCGAACGCTTTAGACGCTCGAATCAATGCAGATTATTACAGACCACCAATGGTCCAGGAGTTTGCCAATCAAATCCTCATAGACGCTCAAGAAATTTTTGATTGGATTGAAAAGGAGATCACCCCATGACACCGCAAGTTTATCATGCTATACAGCGGTTTGAACGAGAGGCACAGGCGCGTTGCCCTGAAATCAAACTCAAATTAATCGAACCGCTTGCCGGTGCAGATGCCTCATTTCTCGCTACATTCCCAACACTAAATTGGTATAAGGGTTTAAATAAACTCAATGAAATCATGATGGATATTGAGGAAGAGACGGATATTTTTTTCACCATTTTGGCAGAAGTGATCGAGCCAACTACTTCCGTCTCCTGAAGCCAGAACAAGATTTTCGATCTGGTTCTGATGAAGAGAGGGTTCCATTTCGCTCCCACGCTCCGCGTCGAGACCCCAAATGCTCCGGTTGAATTGCCAAATCCAACGGAGAGAATCGCGATTTTCCAATCGTCCTGAGCGAAGCCGAAGGATTGAGCATGTTTGCGGATTACTGATAATTCAATAAGCTTTCACCAATTCCAACATCTCCCGATCCAGTTTGTGTCCGCGGAAGTCCTCATACGTCACATCGGCCCGGTTGCTATCCAGGATGCCGAATGAGCCGCGGAAATTCCACATCGCCCATCCCCAGCCGGCGGCTTTCCATAACTCCAGATTATCCCGCATCCAGGCCAGGACGACTGTGTGCGGCGTGTGCTGGAACGCGCCCCACTCGCCGACATGGACGCCGACGCCTTTGTTTTCCAACGCCTTCCACGGTTCGATGCGTTCCTTATGCAGCCGTTCCTTATCCCAGACATCATTTTCCCTTTGCCTCAACGGCCAGGTCGGTTCCGGCCAGGTATCCGAGCCGCGCATCCATGACGCTTTGTAGTGGCTGACCTGTATCGGGTCGTAGCCGCGTGCGCTCTGAGCGATGCCCAAACCCACCAACCCGTGCACGGGGTCGCGCCCCCAACGGAGGCCGTCGGCGATGATGAGGCGGTCCGGGTCTTCGGCGCGAATCGCTTCGACCAGCCGCTTGACCACGCGCACGTAGGCATCTTCGGGGATGGCACCGGGTTCGTTGAGCAGGTCAAAACTGACTTGCGTATTCGGAACCCCTTTGTAGCGTTTGGCAAAGTGCGCCCAGTGGAAGGCACTTGCCTCAAGTGCATCCTCGTCGCTCCACAGATCTAACGGTTCCTTCGGCGGGTTGACGCAGTAGCCGGGGGCGCGATGGAAATTGATATTGACGTGAACCCCGTACTGGCGGCCAAACTCAACCGCCTGATCGATCTCTTTGAGGGCATCGTCGCGCAAATTGAGCCAGTCGTTGACATCTGCCCAGCAGCGATACGACAGCGGCAAACGCGCAAAGTCAAAGCCCCACTCCGCCATCCACGCAAAGTCCGATTCCCGGAACGGCGCGTTGTGTGACTCGGTAAATTTTTCCAATAGATTAAACCCGCGCCAACGCGGAAGATGAGATGCGTCCACTGGTGTTTCTCCTTTCTCAGCAGGGGCCGTCCCGATGATGCCCCAGGCGGTCACGCCTGCTGCAATTTTCAGAAATTGACGGCGATTCATTTGATGTGAAACGTGAAACGTGAAACGTGAAACGTTTTGGGATGGAAGGTTGGAAGAATGGAAGATTGGAAGAGAAGGAATTCTCCCCCCATTCTTCCATCCTTCCATTCTTCCATTCCGGTTCTTCCCTTCCATCCTTCCTTCCATTCTTCCCTTCCTTCCAGATAGAGACATGATGATGATGGGAAATCGCAATCCTAAATCGGTGTAAATTCTATTTGTGGATGGGGCCGATATAGCTTTTTGCGACCACAATATCGTCAAACCAGACGGTTGTGGTTTGGGTGTTGATTTTGACGTTCGGATGATGGGTGGCGTATTGCTCACTCTGTTGGAACGCCCTCTCCGTGACGTAATGCAGCAACCAGAAGAAGTTAATCTTCAGATCATCGCTCGTGCGCCAGCGGAAGCCCTCAAACGGTTCACCGCCATCTTCTAGTAGTGTGAATCCCATCCCCGTCCACCGACCGCGCGGCGCGCCCTGAACGAAGTGCGCCTGAAGTTTCCCGTCCAACCACATCGCCAGCTCGCCATCCGCCACATCCGGCGCGGAGTTGCATTTGAACATAATTTCCACGCACTGCCACTGATCGCGTGGCACGAGTGCCGGCTGTGGCAGACGCAAGCCGTTACCCCAATACTTGTTGTCTGCGGAGCTCTTCATCTCATGCCAGTAGGTGTAGAAGTTCCACGCCCCCGGCGGTGGGAAACGCCCGTAGTCGCCAAACGGCTCAATACCCGCTGTGATGCGGTCATCCCCGCGAGGGCGTTCCCCCGCGCCTCCCTGTGGGTAAGGCGTCGGCGGAAAGTATCCGCCGATGTGAACGAAGTGATGGATGTAGCCTGTGTCGGGAGCGAACTTCACATAGAACCGCGCAAAGGCAGTATCCACCCCATCCAATCGCGTGTAAAGATGCCCGCCTGTATTCTCGCCGCGGGTGGCTGTCATCTGTAAACACTGATGGCCACTGCTATCTGACGGCACATCTGTGGTAAAAGCCAACACTTTGCTATCTGCGTTGCTCACACTACTCCACCGTTTTGCAAGGTCGGCAATCGTACCGGTCTCAAAGTTTTCGGCGAACAGGACGGCCGGATCGCCATCAATCCCCATATCGCCGGGGTATTTCGCTGACAAACCGAAGCCTTCCGGCAGCCGCGTTTGCTCCTGTCCCAACGCACAAACCACACCACTCAAAACCAATGACACGCCGATCACCATCCATTCGATTGCACTCATCGCATCTCCTTATTTACGCTGATCCAAGAAAATAACTCGTCTCCCTGCTCGCGTCGGATTGCCAAATCCGACAATCTGGATTTGACAATCCAGAGCGAGCGAACGGAAGATTTTATTTTTTAGAAAGACCTTAATTCCTCAATGTACCTCTGTATTATACGACTTTTTCAGTTATGAGGAAAGGACGACCCAGACTTCGGAAGTTTTGGCATATTTGATGAGCGAAAACAATGTCAACTCTTGGAGAAACTGAGTAACCAGAGATGTTGCGGCAAACTTCCGAAGTCTAAGTGAAAAACTCGTATGTATTATACGCATTTCGTCCGCAAAGTCAACAAGAAAGTGATGGGAATCAGAATCAATTGAGGTCAGAATGCCCCGCTTGGGTGAAATTGCATGCAATGCCATTTTTCCAGCCTACTCCATCCGGCTCCCCGGAGGCAAAGTGACCGTCACCGGAATCGGCGCAACGACTCGATAGAGGCATGGACTGACGCGGGTCACGCTGACCGCGTAAGGCCACACGACTTCGTCTCCGACGCCGTAGTCGTATACGTCGAACCAGGTGTTTTCAGGAAACGCTTGGGCGAGCTGACCTGCCTTCGCCTCTGGATGGACTTCCGCATCAATAAACGCCGCCCCTTTGTCGCGTACTTCGATGAGGCGGTACTCGGCGGTGCGGTCAGCGTTCACCAGACGCGCCCCGTGATAGTAGCGGAACCGGTGAAGTGGGAAAGGGGTTGAGGTATTCACGCGGAAATCATCGACACCGGTGACGCGGCCAGTGCCGATGCGAGAATCCAGTTCTAAACGAAGTTCAGCGACCTCCCCCTCACCCCGGCCCTCTCCCACAGGCGGAGAGGGAGGAGGGGGAACCGTCTTCGCCTCCAGCACCTTGTAGGCGCTGCGCCGGACGGAATTGGTGACGAAGATGTGTGCGCCAACCATCGCGCTGAAGTCTGGCGGTGCCGGTGAGACGGTAATGGTCTCCGTCGCGCGGTCAACCTTGATAATCTTTGCGCGATACTCGGGGCTGTCGAGACGAATTCCAAAGTCCCCCTTGGCGAGATGCGTTCCACCGACCAGAACCATAGCAACGGGAACGCCTTCATGTTCAGCGTAGAGACCGAATCGGCCAGCAAATCGCAAGCCTCCCTCAACAGTGCGTTCGACATACGGCTCCGCTGAGACCAGCACCGTGTCGGTGCGGTCAGCCATGCGCAGGACGCACCCCAAGGACGCAAAACCGGCTTCGTCATCGCCGGAGGGTTTCAGGGGCAAGACCTCTTGAATAAACGGCATATTTACATAAGGCTCAATGATACTGAGCACCTGCGTCTGCACAGGGGCATTGCTCTCCTCCCCTTCTCTCTTATCTCCCCTCCCAAACAGGGGAGGGGCAGGGGGAGAGGTAACGGAGGGGTGGTGCAGGAGTATCCACTTCATCTCATACGGTGAGCCCCCGGCAGGCGACTTCCCGTCACAGATGACCACCTCGGCACCTTCAGCGCTCGGCACGGTGAGACGCAAATGCAATCCATCGGCATCCTTCAATGCCCAGTCCGCTGACCAGACTCCACTCGTTTCCCCCCTGCCCGCGGGGGGGAAGGGGGGGGTACCGCGCGCTACATTGTACAGATGCGCGAAGCCAAACATCGGTCCCGACCAGCCGTAACTCCCCAACTGACACCCATTCGCCTCGAGCCATTTCGGGTCCCCGTAGGGCACATCGGGGCCAGCCAGCGTGCCGCCCGGTTGCACGGTAAGCGACAATCCATTCGTCGTGAAGTCGCCCTCTTGCGCGTGAAAACACCACCAATGTTCTCGCCCTCCGGCAATTCGGTAGAAGTCTACGCAATAGGATTTGTCGGGGCCGACCTCCACAAGGGCAATCATGCGTCGCTGCCAATGTGACTCCCCTCTCCTCGCAGGAGAGGGGCCGGGGGTGAGGTCCAACAGGCGATAGCCTTTCCCCGCATCCACCTGGTCAAGGTAGGCTTGAGCATAAGCCTCCGCCACCTGCACGGGGCCCGCGCCAGCGAAGAGCTGTGCCCGCGCCGTCATCTGTTGAAATGGGATTTGCCGGGCGACGTTGTGGGTCATCCAGCAGTGTTCCCAGTAGCCCCAGTTGCGAGGGTAGCCCATCTGGGAGAGCAGGACGCCCTGATAGCCCTGAAGCCCGATGTCCATGATGTCGTCCTGAACATGGCCCCGTGCGCGGCCATATCTCAACCAGAAAGCCCGTTTGTCACCCCCCCCGCCCGCGGGGGGGACGTCGGATGCCCCTTCCTTCCCCCCCGTGAACGGGGGGGGGGCCGTCCCGCCGCGCAGGATGGCGATGCCGTAGCTGTCGTGCAGGGTGCTCCGATCATTCCAGTCGTCGGGCCACTTTGCAGCTTCGCGCTCGATCTCTTCGCGGGAAAAGGGAAAGCCGATGGAGGGCTGCCAACCGAAGTGATGCGCGAGCGCCCAGGCGAACTTGGGGTCACGAAAGAGGCGATAGGCGTGCTCGAATGCCTGGACGCCGCCGCTTTGCCAGGTGATTTTTGACAATTTTCTGTAGGCGGGGTGGCTTCCCGTATCACCAATAGCGGGGTAGCTGCGCTCTATGGTGACGGTGTCCATGTCAAAGTCAAAAATGTTACGGTAGCGGCGGCTCTGACTCAGCCGCGGGTATTTGGACTCCGGGTAGGCATCCGGCCGAAGCCCCCGCAGATGTTCTATGGAGTCGATGATGGGGCCGAGCGCGGAGACGTGAATCCCGTTATAGCCGCCGGTTGATTCGTAGGGCGCGCCATCGCGGAAGAAGGCGTTGGGAACGAAGACGCGCATTTTGCCCTCGCCATCGTAGAGCCAATCCATAAAATCCGTCCCGTGGGCATAGTTGAGCACCTCGGCGGTACGCGCCAGCCCACGCTGCACATAAGGTTCATTCGATTGGCATGCGCCGTCCATGCTCCCCTGCATCCAGACAGCGAAGAGGTTCTCCTCAATAAAGTGGCGCACATCCGCGTGTGTCTGCACAGGATAGCCCTTTCCAAGCAGGAAGGGGATGATGCCCGGGACCTGATCGATCGCGGGGAAGATGCGGTCATAAGCCTCCGCGTGGCGCATCTGGTAGCCCGGCTGGTCGATGCAGTAGACGGTGAAGCCGCTCCGGGCTAAACATGGCCCTTCCTGAAAAGTCCCCTGCCCAAAGCGCTCAACCTGGCTGACGGAGTTGCGGTGCCGGTGATGCGTCATCGTGGCAAGGTAGGCATACTCCACAGCCAGGCGACAGAACGCGACGAGGGCTTTGTGGACATACCGGAGGTCGCCGGTGGCGAGATAACCCCGCGCACACTCTGGAGCGACTCTCAGCATCTGATGGCAGTGAGCCTGGCAGAGTTCTGCGATGAAGCCGTATTTGCGCTCATTGTGGGGACAGCCGCCGCCAATCCCGTCGTCCGGGAACTCCCCGCTGGTCATATCACCGTTGGCGAAGTCATTGGAGGGGTAAAGCTCGCCCCCCACCGGACAGCGGATTTTCCACCGCCATGGGGTGGACGTATCCTTCTCCCACGGATAGTACGGTGCCTTGCGATAAATCTCCGTGCCATGAATGGGGCACCCGTGCGGCAGATTGACCCAGTGCCAGCGCGGGATGGTGCTGTCCGGTTGCATCGCCCAGATAGCGTCATCGGACATCTCCAGCCAGACAGGGGCGGAGCCTGGATTCCCCTTCAACGCCTCAATCTCAGCTCCGTTCCGAGAGTCCGCAAGGCGGACCTGCGTTGTCACCGTCTGCCGCTCCTTGAGCTCCGGCAGCGGTTTCCCCAAGGGCCAGCGGCGCGGCAGCAGCACTCCCTTGATGGTCCGATCCTTCCGCAAGTCCTCAAAGGACCATACCTCAACCGGCACCACCACTTCGCCATCGGGCAGGGAGAACCTGATCTCCGCTCTCTCCATAGGCTGAAAGGCGCGGAAGTAGAACCTGCGAATCTCTGATTTCGCCCCCCCCTTTATCCCACCCGTGGACAGGGGGGAAGGGGAGGTATGGTCGAACATCGCCATACCCTCCGGCATCGTTATTGTAATGTCCGGCACCTCGGACAGCACCTGGAGGGCAATCATAAACATCCGCCCAACGCCGACCACGTCGGGGGCGTAGACGATTTTTTCATTTTGAATATCGTTACTCATCGGCATATCCTCTTTAATACACCGAGGGAGTTAGCTTATACCCTCATGTTACTACTACTTTAATGCTGAAAAAACTGCTTGACAATTCATGATTTTTAGGTTATTCTTTTTAACAATCTATGGTTTTAAAGTTACCCTAACACTCGCTGCCCCCCTCCATGGCAAAAAGAAGAACAGGTGGCTCGTTAGAGTATCCCCTAGACTATAGCTACATTGATAAACAGGAGGTGCGTACCCATGGCAAAAAGAAGAATCCAAATTGAAATCGACGACCCGGGTTCGCAGACCTTGGACGCCCTCCAAAAAAACACGGACAGCACCATTACCGAGCTCATTCGGAACAGCATCGCGCTATACGATTGGGCTGTTGAAGAAAGCAAGAACAATCGGTTAATCCTTTCCGTCTCAGAGATGCCGAGAGATCAGAATGTGACAAAGCCGATTTTGAAAGGAATCAACACCGTCCGAGGTCAGTGAATCCGGGTCGTCGATTTCAATGGAGGATCTTATTATGTCCATCAATGAAATTGACCTTGAAAAAAGGCTTAAAAGTCTCAATGCACAATTTACGCCTCAAGCTCATTATGAAGAAGATATCGATTTCAGATCAAGGGCACTTGGGCTAGAAGAAACCAGGGACATTTTGGGAATGCGCAAACATTGGTCAACCGTTCTGCTGGGCATCCTGATTTTTGAAATCGTCGCTGCCTTCGTGTTGCTTTTGCTCATTGGATTTTACCCTTCATTTGGTGAGCGATTGGGCAATTTGGTTGTTGAGACTTACATCATCAAGCATGTGAGCGAAGTCATTGGCATGCTCATCATCGTCATCAAGTTCTTATTCGGCAAAAAGAACTGAAACCGGTGGCTGAAAGCCCTGCTCGACAGAGCGGGGCTTTTTTTGTTGTCTTATCTTGACTAACCAAAATAAACGATACATTTCAGGTGCGCTGATGCCAGAATACACGTTGAAGATTGTATATTGTCGATTGAATATTGTTTCTTTCAATCTTCAATCTTCAATTGAAAATAAGTTAGACCATCCACCGTTCCCCAGCGCCGATAGCCGCATTCAAGGCGCGTAACACAACTAACCGGGGCTCTGTCCCAACAAAGCGGCGTTGGGCATCAACAAACGTCCCATAATCCGCAGCCCATTCGGAGAGCGTAACCACACATTCCCAACCGCCCTCACACGGACGCAACAGCGGTTCACAGGGATTTTGACTCCTTTCGGACAGCATGGATAGTGACTGATCGAGGGGCGGCAGCCAGATGAGTTTCTCGCGTTGGCTTGGCATATCGTTTATCTCCGATGCGAACCGCAATTGGTTAGCTTCAGTCAAAACGAGGTCTGAGGGAGCAAGGTGGGGTCTCAGGCGTTGAATCGCCGGATGACGACACGCGTCGATGTATTCATTTGTGGCAAACTGATTTTCATCCATGATATAATTATAATGCGTATTGCGTAAAACGTAATGCGTAATGTATGAGGAAATTAGGAAATGAGGGAACCCCTTTTCCTCCAGCTTTGGAACGGGCGAGCCGCCCGCTCTACTTCCGTCCTTTCCTTCCCTTTGTCCTCATCCTACGGAGGCATAACGATGAATATTGATGAAATCCAAGCCTTCCTCACAGAGAACCAGGTTGACGGTTGGCTGTTGTACGACTTTCGCGGGATAAACCCGATTGCGCAACGGGTCGCCGGAATGGCGGAGCACGGGTTGACGCGGCGTTGGTTCTGCTATGTTCCATCACAGGGCGAGCCGGTATGGCTGGTCCACCGAATCGAGCGTTCTCACTTTTCTGAAGTGGTCGGAGTGGTCAAAACATACACGGGTTGGCGCGAACTTCATCATGAAATGGGAACCCTGCTTTCAAGCGGGGGGCAGATTGCGATGGAATACTCTCCCCATGCCTCAATCCCTTACGTCTCACGGGTGGATGCTGGCACCCTGGAGTGGATTCGGTCTTTCGGCGTTCAAGTGGTCTCCTCCGCTGACCTGGTGCAACTCATTGAGGCACGTTGGACAGCCGATCAGCTTGCAGGGCATTGTGAATCAGCACGCTTCATTTTGAGAGCGAAAGACCTCGCTTTTGCGTGGATTGGCGAACAGGTCAGCGCGGGCAAAAGGGTGACGGAGTATGACGCGCAACGTTTTCTCATGGAGCGTTTCGACGCCATGGACCTGACAACAGGGCACCCGCCAATCGTTGCCGTCAACGCGAACAGCGGCGACCCGCACTATTCGCCGACAGCAGCGAAACATCAGCCCATCCAGAAAGGGGATTTCGTTTTAATCGATCTCTGGGCGAAAAAGAGGACGCCGGACGCGGTTTATGCAGATACGACCTGGGTCGCATACGCAGGAAAGACCGTGCCGGAGCGATACGTCAAGATTTTCGAGATTGTTCGCGAGGCTCGGGAGCGAGCCGTTGCGTTTATCCGTGAGATGGCGGCGACAAGTCTCACCATCTACGGCTATGCTGTCGATGACGTGGCACGAAATTATATTACGGAGAAAGAATACGGCGAGTTTTTCCTCCACCGCACCGGACACAACATCGGCACAGAGATACACGGAAACGGGGTCAATATTGACAACCTTGAAACCCGCGATGAACGCCCCCTCATCCCCGGTATCTGTTTTTCGATTGAGCCGGGAATCTATCTCTCCGAATTTGGTGTCAGGAGCGAAATTGACGTCTTTTTAGCTCATTCAGGGCCATCCGGCGTAATAGTAACAACCGTTCCTGTTCAAAACGAGGTATTGACGCTGCTGTAACTTTGTAGTTGCGGTTTTTCAGGTCTGTCAAGATATTGTTGAAATGCGTCTGGGAATTAATCACCCATTGAAGGGGGGCCCGATTTTGGCCATTAACAAGCCCCGCAACGTTAAGTCGATAGATGACAAACTTTTTATCAGTACGGAGGGCTTGTTGAGGCACAAGCGGTGCGCCGAGGTCTGCTTTGGCTGTCCCGTCAATTTCAAAGACCCAGAAGAAGTAATCCTCGTCATATCCAAGATACCCGATTTCGACATCAAGTCGATGATTCGCTTCTGTCGCCAGCGGTATAATCGTCAGGTTTCGCTTCAAAATCTGGGGATAGATGGCACTCAAGAAGAGCTGCTCGAAACCGGCAGGCCGATTGGCGCTGTTGAGGAGTTCCAGCAAATTACGCCGATCTTTCCTCCTCTTCAGCTTGAGACAGGTGAGCGCGAAAACCTCATCCCGTAACTTTTTCACTTCAGGCGATGTACCAAGCTCTAGCGGAATAAGACGTTTGATGAGGTATTTAATCCGGCGTCGTTTCGGAGAGATATTCCATACTATCCAACGCCCAAGCCGTTTCCACGGTTTTGCTGCCATCACACGTCTGGGGGAAAGTTGCCTCAATTTATGCGGAATCTGCTTCAGTCGATTTCCTGTGGGAACGATTTTTTTGTTCACTTCATAAGTCCGGCTAGGGTTAGACTTCCGAAGTTTCCAAAACTTCGGAAGTCTTGATACCCGCATTTCTCAGTGTATATGTTGCCTCAAGCCAACCAAGATAGAATCTACTGCGTCATAGTTGTCATAGAGACTCATCTCAGGGCTTTCCCAATCTTCGGCAAAGGTCGCCAGGCGTGAGCGCAAATCTGCCGCCTGTGCTTCGTCAATGCCACGGGCTTGTAAATCTATGTAACTGGATGGAAGAAACATCACAATGACAGGTGTGCCTTCGCGTACATCAGAGTAGGGGCGAAGCATTCGCCGGTTCGTGTTGACCCCACTCGCTGGTTTGCCTGGCCAATGCTTCGCCCCTACAAATTTTATGCGTGAATCGCATCATTTTTCCCCCTCCACAATCCGTATCTCCGCCTCCGTCAAACCGTAGAGCTGATACACCATCTGGTCAATCTCCCGCTCCACCGGCCCCGCCAATGTGTCGTGCTGTGACCAGATCACGCGCCGTACTTCTTAGGCTTCTCGCGCACGGCCAGCGGAGCGGTCAATGCGGTGATGCCCTCCAACATGACCGACGGCAGCTTTCCATCGCCCAAAACTTCCCTGGCGTCCAGGATCTCAATGCCCACTAGCTTTTCGCCTTTGCCGATGTTAAGGGCAATCTCCTCGTTCAACCGCACCGTGCGGCACTCGTGCTTGCCTTCAATCAAGCGAATGTAGAGAGCGTCAATTTCGGAATCGTAGCTGATTTTCATTATGGGTGTGCCTCCTAAAAGTAGAACGTATAGACCGTAATCACAACGATTTCGTTCGGCTCTTCTTTGATGACGGGCGCGACTTGTTTAATCGAGTAATGCTTGCCCTGCCAATTCTTTCCGAATCTGAAGTTATAGCGGCAAAGCTCCCGTCCATGCTTGGCGGGTTCACGTGAGCCTTTCGTGATCGCCTCCTTGACTTCTGCTTCAGTTGCGCCGCGTTCACGCGCTTGCTCGCGGGCATGTTTCGTAAACCGAATTGGCTTCATTCCCGCCTGCCCTTCTCCACAATGGCGATTTCCTCGGGGGTCAGGTCGTAGAGCTGATACACCATCTGGTCAATCTCCTGCTCCAGCGCTTTTACCTGCGCCTTCTTGGCGGGGTTCTGTGGATAATCCTCGTCTTTGGTGATGGCAAGGATGCGGTCAACAAGTTTGATGAGCGAATCAACATCACGCTTGTTCGCTATGTCTGGAAAAGGAAGACCGTTTAGTTCACCTGCTGAAACATGGGTATTGCTGTTGATGTGACGAAAAACAAAATCGAGGAGTCTCGAGTCGAGAATTCCAAGAACAAGATTCAGATCCAAGCCTTTTGTGTTCTCGTCAAGATAGGAAGTGCCGTTCTCTAACTGGATAGGGAATCCCAAATCGGCAGGATTCACCACAGTCGCGATAATTCTGAACGGTTGCTCAACCGCAGTTGTGCGTTGAACGGCAATAGTTTGGTGCGGGATGGGGAAACCATTTTTGAGCGTCCCGTTGATGAAAAGTTTATCGCTTCGCAATCTTGCTTCGGCAAAATAGAATCGCTGGATGTTCTCTGCCCACACGAGACGAGTCGCCGACTTGTTTGGATTTGGCGACAGAACTTTTTTGTACAAGTCCCACTGAACCTTTCCAGTCGTGAATGCAAGCCCAACTTGAGAAAAGGTAGGCAATTTAGCAAGTTTCCTGAAGATTGAGTATGTTCCTTCCGATTCCGCCACGATGAAAATCGGATCGTCTTGGCTCCCAAAAAGAAAATCTGCCTTTTTGATTTTGATTTCGTTCCGCGCTGTAATTTCCTCTTTCGTTCTAACGCTTTTAACGCGCACTGTGTCGGGTGTGGTATCACGACTAAAAAGATTCACGATGGTTGATTGCAAGACCGTCTCAAATACGTTTCGCCGGTCAACAATGTTGAGAACGAGCGACACCGTACCATGCTTGAGAACATATCGGCGGAGCGCAGAACAATAGGCGTCTGCCAGCAACGTGCGCGGGTTGATAAATGTCAGAACGCCTCGCCCCGATAGGACGGTCCCCAGCGATCTATGGATGAAAAAACCATAAAGGTTGGGGCGACCGTAAACGCTTTCCTTATAGATTTCGCGGAGCACCTTATCGTTGCTGACGACATACGGCGGATTGCCAATCACCACATCAAACCCGCCCTTTTCTCGGAACACTTCGGAGAACATAATCCCGAAATCAAAATTGACCTCGTATCCCAAACTCTTCTTCGACGCGGCGAAACACTCCGCGAGTAGTTTATCCACTTGCGCTTTCAACTGCGCCTTTTTCGCGTGGTCGGTCTCGTCAAAAAGTTTCTCTTTCAACTTTTCAATCTCGCCCAGTTTCTGCGACTTGAACGGAAAGCCGAGGAGCGAATTGCCCGCCACAATCTTGTAATCTAGGTTCGGCAGGGGTTTAATCTGCTTAATGTCTTCCTCGTCCACCACGAGCGATAGCCACAGGCGGAGCTTGGCAATCTCCACTGCTCCGGGGTCAATGTCCACGCCGTAAAGGGATTTCTCAATGCACTCGCGCTTGAAGCGGTAAATCGTCCTTCTTAACCCCCCTTCACTTCCCCCCTCAAGGGGGGACAGAGGGAGGTGAATAAAAGCGGATAATACGTTTCTCGTCTTCACAATCTCGCTCATCATGCCCACAGGAAACGCTCCGCTTCCGATGGCCGGGTCACAGATTTTTATATTTGCCAATTTTTCATCTATCACCCTGGCGTTTTGACGGATGCTTTCGGGGAGTTTGTAAGAATAAGTATCGGTTTCCCTGCCTTTGGCTTCAACCGTCGCTTCGTTTTCACCTACCTGCTCGCCGTATTTAATGAGGGTTTCAATATCCTCCTTTGAAATAATCTGACCTGCTGGATGTTGAATAATCAAATCCAGTTGTCCCTTTTTAGCTTCATTTCCTAACATATCGAGTTGTGGTTCGCCTATTTTTTCATAGGAACTACCGGTTTGAGTCAATTCGGTGTGCAGGTAATTAATCAAGCTCTGCTGGCACATGTAATGGACGATTTCGCGGGGCGTGTAATAGGTGCCTTTGGATTTGCGGTCTTTGACTGCCAGGAGGTTTTCAAACACTTTACCGAGCATTTGCGGGTCAACGGCCACTTCCTTTTCCAGTGGTTCATCTTCCTTAACGGTAAAGTTGTAGCGGTCAAAGATATCGAGAATACCGTTGCCGGTA
The DNA here is from genome assembly GCA_964577695.1 of uncultured bacterium. Taxonomy (GTDB): domain Bacteria; phylum Poribacteria; class WGA-4E; order WGA-4E; family PCPOR2b; genus CAZOAL01. Next base: position 217,820 of record CAZOAL010000007.1, read on the forward strand.
TCGCCCTCTTTGGTTTTGTGCGTGTTGGAAAAAAGCTCATTGGGCAACAAGATATCGGTATGCACCCAGTCGTAATTGTTGAGGGGCTCAAAGAGACCGCCGTTTAAGAAGGGTATTTTACAATTAAAACGGCTGTAAAAATCATCGTCGCGTTCTCTTGCCAATGCCTCATAAAAGAGCGGTTCCAGAATATCATTGAAGAAGTTTTTGTATTTCTCGTGTTTGCTTTCAAAGAGTTCACGTAAAAAGGGTTTCGGTCCCGTCCCCCAGTCGGCATCGCGCTCTACACCGAACCAGCCTTTTTTCTGTAAAAAGTAAAGGAATACAATCTGCCCTAACAGTTTCTTGGAAAAATCAACAGTGTTAATACCTTTAGCCTCAAAATCGGTTTGTATAATTTTATCTTTGGAAACAACTTCATCAAGCGTTTCATCAGTCCTTAAAAAGAGCTCGCGGTATTTTTCAAAGAATTCTTTTGTGACTTTTTCAATATTAAAGGCTTCTTCAAGCTGGGCAAGCGTGAGATTATGCGTATCATCGGCTATAATCGGAACCAGCCGGCTCTGAGCGGTATGGCTGTTTTCGTTTTTACCAACCAGAAATGACCATCGGCGGGCGGGGGTAAATTCCTCTTTTACCTTAATTTTGCCGTCTTTCCCTTCCTCAAAGCGGTAGTCCATCTTCACCAGCGAAAAACGCCTGTCCTCCTCGTTGGGGGCGACAAACGCCGCCAGGGCGGCATCCTTCATCTCTCCGCCGCGGCTGCCGTTCAAGTACCACGCAATAAAATTTCGCTGCATGGTGCGAGCGCGTTCAATGGAAGTTTCTTTCTTGAGTTTTACGACAAGGATATCAATCTTATGCTCGCCGTCGGCATATTTTCCAATACGCTCAAGGGAGCTGATATACTGCTCATAAGCATCGGGTATCAAATTCCCTTTGTAGGAAAAAGGGGCTTCTTCGATAGAATTCAGGAGATTTTTTACAAATTGGGTAAACCTCCCCTTATCAAAAGGATTTTCAAAAGTCGCTTTAACGATATTCTGAGCTTGTTGTTTGTCCATTTTATTCCTCCGTTAATCTTTGGTAAATAGAAATGTAGCCCAAGATTCTATCTTGGTTTTGGCGTTTCGATTGCCAATTCGCCAACTTAGAAAGTTGGGCTACAATTGGATCCGGTTTTAATGTGCCAAAGTCAAGTTAAATACAGCGATAAAATAACTTCCCGTTTGCCGAAAGCTATCGGATTGTGCTCCGCATAGTGTCCTTCCAGAAGGCGTTCTGGAATATGCGTTTGCAGGGTTGCCAAAACCTTAAACGGATTCATCAAATTCTGTTTAAGCTCATTTAACGCCTTGAACGTTTCTTTGGTGGTTTGTTTGGGCAGGCCGCCTTCCTCAAGCTGGGTTAAGACTTTTTTCAGGTATAGTTCCTGTTCGTCGGTAAACCGTTTAGCGTTTTTCAGTGTCGCTTTAAGTATTTTAAGAATCTGGACAGTGCTGTCCCTTCCCCGCCTGCTTTGCGGTTCTGCCATTTCCTCGGTGGTGGCATCAATAAAAGCGGCTTTGTTTTTATCTAAAAGTTCGTAAAACCTTTCCGGCAGTTTTTGTTTCTTTTCATCACTTTTACTTTCAAGGAGTTTGGCGACGGAAATGAAATCAAGCTCGTATGCCTCTTGGGTATCGCGGGCAATAAAAAACTTCTGCAGTTTGCCGCGCCTGAAATACGTGATAAGCGAGTCTTTATGATCGCCATCTGCTTTTGCGGTGCGGGCTTTTTTCGGCAGGCGTTTGATTTTTTCAAACAGTTCCGGGTCCTTGTCGCGGATGTCTTTGATCAGGCGCACATATTTGAGTTCGCTTTCATCGTCCTCATCTTCGCCGGTAAGGATTTGCTTGGAAATCAAGCGATTAAAAAGTTCATGCGAGCCAACGGGTTCGCCTTCAGTCAAAAGTGCCGCGTCTCCGCCGAGCAGAGATAAGAAAGCGTTAATTTTTGCCTCCGCCGCCTCTTTGAGTTTTATCTGATCGTTAGACTGTTCAGTGGGAAAGAAATTGAACGTGTAAATCGTATCAAACCTGGTATCCACGCGGTTAATACGCCCGACTCTCTGCATCATGCGCGTGGGATTCCAGGGAATATCGTAGTTAATCACCACATTGGAGCGGTGCAGATTGACGCCTTCGGACAAAACTTCGGTGGAGACTAAAATCCGGTAATCATCTTTTGGATGACGCGCTTTGGCGTCAAAGTTTTCAATCACCTTGTCGCGGACGGCTTCGCCCGAGCCGCCGGTAAAACATAGCGTCTTGCCGGGAAACTTCTCATTTATGTGGTTTGCAAGATATTCGGCGGTTTCTTTGGATTCGGTAAAGATGATGAGCTTGCTTTCTTTAAGGATTTGATTTTTTGATAGTGCATTCAAAAATGTAAGCAGTTTGGCATCCCGATTGACTTTCTGCCATAGCGTTTTCACCTGTTTTAGAATTTCAAAATCGCTTTGTAGGTCTTTGATAAAATCATCTGTAAATTCCTTGCTCTCATACTGGTCGGCTTTACCTTCTTCAATTAACCGCTGTATCGCTTGATCATCGTCGTCTTCCAATAATTCAAATATTTTGTTGGTGTATTTCTTGCTCACAAACACATTGCCTTTTTCAAACTCCTTGATAAACATCTCATAAGAATAAACAAACCGGTCCACCGAATTCTTAAAGGCAAAGAAACTGCTCTCCAGCCTTTTTACCAGGAGGATTTTCATAAATTTGCCCATGTTTCTTTGGGACTGTTTTTCAAGCTGATCTACGGGACCTTTGTAATACAGCATGGGCATGTAGCGGGCGTATGTAAACTTCTGGGCAATTAACTCAATCGTTGTATTGAAAATTTCATCTTCAACAGCATTGAGTTCATAAAAAAGGGGTTCCGGGCTTTCCACATCCGGGAATTTGAGGTTCTGCTTACTAAGGTCTTCGGAAAAATATTTAGAGATTTCGCTTCTGGTGCGGCGCACCATCAAATATTTAAGCACTTTTTCGCGGATTTCTTTGGCGTTTTCTTTTACGGTTTTGATGTATTCGGAATAATCCAACTGGCGATCCAGATTTTTTAGCTTTTTATCCAACCCGCTAAAGAAAGCCTCAAGGTCGGGTAAATTGGGTATGGTGCTTTTTTTTGATTTTTGAAAGAGTTTAATCTGACTGAGAATATCTTTGGGAGAATTGTTATAGGGAGTGGCTGTTACCAAAATTACCCTTTTGCCACGACAAATCTCGGCCAGTTTTTCATAGGTAATATTGGTTTCTGTGCGAAAACGATGGGCTTCATCAATAATGACATTGGTGTATTTCTCTGTCCCTCGATCAATAATATCGTCAAGTTTCCCACGCGATTCAAAGTCGGCCGGAACTCTAAAGTCGGAAAAGACGTTAGGCCAGGAGCCGGGATTGGTTCTGTCAAGCAGCACCGGCGGGGCAATGACTAACGTTCTGCCGTCAAGCTGACCTGCAAGCATAGCGGAGATATAGGTTTTTCCCAAGCCAACCACATCAGAAATAAAGACACCGCCATATTCTTCAAGGATTTTTTTTGCGTTTAATACCGCCTGTTCCTGATACTCAAGTTTCTTAAAATCTTCCGGAAGGTATTTGATGAATACTTCATCAGTTTGGCTTAATTCATCTTTGAAATATTCGTATAAAAACTTCAGGTAAAGCGGATAGGGCGTGATATTTTGATTGAGCCATGTTTTTTCTTCAATTGTCTGGATATATTTCTCGTTGACATCAACTGAATCCTTCCACAGTTCATCGAATTTCTGCCTGGCAAATTCATAGTCAGCACGGTTTTTTAGTTCCACATTAAATTCAAGATTATCAACCAAACCGCTTTGAGTAAAGTTGCTGGAACCAGTAATAACCCTGCCTACATCTCTATCGCCTTCGGCAAAAGTCATAATGTAAAGCTTGGCATGGATATGTTGCGATGGGTAGGCTCTGATTTCTAATTTTTTACTGCGAATCCATTCAATAAATTTTACAACGCCTTCTTCCACCTTTGGGTTGTCTTCGGAATCATCCATCTCTCTTGCCACCAATCCTTCAATTTCTTGCTTTGTTTCCGCGTGGGAAAACTGAAGTGAAAGTTGATGGTCTTGAGTGGCTGTTTTCAACAAATCATAGGTATGCCTGCCTGTGCTGATGCCGATGAGAATTCGAGTCTTATCAGTCTTTTCTAACGACTTATAAATGGCATAAAAACCGCTGGTATAGAAATAACCGACAAGGCAGTCAAAAAACTTGGTGTCTTTGATAAGAACTTCAAACCTCTTTTTCAGGTTTTGACTGTCTTCATTGGTAATAAAGGTCAAATCAGAATTCATCATAATTGCACTGGTTTTTTCGGTTCACTGGCGAATTAGACTTCCGAAGTCTTGGAGACTTCGGAAGTCTACAATCCCTGTCCATTGAGTGGTCATACGAAGTTTTTTCTGTATCGTAATTGCAGATTGTCTCTAAATCTGATAAAATAGAAACGAAGAGAAATCCAGAACATTTCCAGCCTGTTCCGCGACTTTTTGGTTCCGTAACAATTTGGACTATCATAACATGGCAAAAGGGATAAAATCAAGAATATAACAAAGACGAGAGGCTAAACTATGCTTAACAAAGAAGAGTGTTTGAAAATCATTGCGAAGCACCGAACGGACGAGATCGTGATTACGACGATGGGGACGGCTGCACCGTGGGGGAAAATTTCTGACCACCCCCTGGATTACGCTTCTGTGGGGAGCGCGATGGGACATGCAGCGGACTTCGCGTTGGGGATTGCCCTGGCGAGACCTGACAAAAAAGTGATCGTTCTCAACGGCGATGGCAGTATGCTCATGAGTTTGGGGACGCTTGCGACGGTCACAGGGATGAAGAAACCGGCGCGTAACTACTACCTTTTCGTGTGCGAAAACGGGACGTATGAGGTGACGGGGAATCAGCCGCTTCCCGGCGGGCGAGGATTCAGTTTTACGAAGATTGCGCAGGGCGCTGGGTTCGAGAAGGTGTATGAATTCGATAATCTCGCCTCACTTGATGCCGCGCTCCCGACGATTTTGAATCAGGAAGGGCCGGCCTTCATCAACCTGAAAATTGCTCCTGCCAATGAACCGCCTCCAAACCGAGGTGCGGAAAACTCCGTCCGTTACTTACGCCCGACGCTCGCGGAATCGACGCATGAATTGAGGGGGGCTTTAATGGGGATGGCTTAAAACCTCAGGGCGGCTCGCTCGTTCGATGGGGAATTGGAACAAGCGAGCCGCATGTTCTACGAAAGCATCCCGAATTGAATGTGACATTGGCGAGTTATAGTCCTCTCGTCCGGGCATAGTGAAACAGGTACTGCTGGGCATAGCCGAGGTATTGACCAAAATAGCTTTGGGCAAACTCGCGTATCTCGCGGATTGAGGCTTTGCGTTTTAAGTAGATGCTTTCGATGATACGCTTCATCCACACATCAATGGGGATGGCTTCGATGTGCCCCAACGAAAAGAGGCACACACAATCGGCGACCTTCTCGCCAACCCCCTTGAATCGCATGAGCTCCCGCTTGGCTTCCTGATAGGGCACGCCTTTTAGATTTTCGAGGTTAAATCTTCCCTCCGCAATCGCTGATGAAACCGCCCAGAGATAAGGGGCGCGGTATCCCATCCGACAATCGAACAGCGCCGGGGTGCCCGCCTGGGCAAGGGCCTGGGGTGTCGGGAACGAATAATCAACTTGACCATCAAGCCCCAGTCTTTCACCGAATCGGGCAGAAATCATTCGGATAATCCCTTTAATTCGAGGCACGTTGTTATTCTGGGACAGGATGAATGACGCAAGGCACTCCCATAAATCCTGATTCAGAATCCGCATCCCCCAGAAGGTTTCGATTGCCCGATGGATATACGCATCAATGTCCACAGCGCGCAGAATTGTCGGTAGGTCACGGTTGAGGTCAAGATAGTGGCGGATGAAGGCTTCGAGCTGATTCGGGGCCTCATCGGCGGAGCTCTCCACGATCAGCGTCTGCGCTTCCTGGCGGATTTTGAGAAATTTGCCATTGACGACGCCGTAATACCAATCGTTGAACTGTCGCCATCGAAACGATTGCCCACACTCCAGCGTGTGCATCAGATTAAAGTCCGTCACCGGTTCGATTCGGATAGAATCACCCCCTAGGCGCAAAGATTGACAAAATTCTACCATTTCCTTGTCCATCATCAACACGTCATTTATGTTTCGCGCCTAACGACCTGCCAATTGCTGTAGCAGATTCAAGCAGCCTTCATTGATAAGGTCGCCAGCTTCCGGATTGACCTGACACGCGTGCGTGACTTCGTAACCGCCTTCAGGATACGCTTCGTGCGTTGGCACGTAACCGATAGAACCGTTGGTGTAGCCCACGAAGAAGGTATTTTCAAAGGGAGAATTCCGTTTGACGTGCTCACCGTTTTCAGTAAAGATTTCCGCCGGTGCGGTTGCGAATGCAAGATGACCCATACGCCAGGCTTGCAATTCGGCTTCAATCTCTGGCAAAGCCTGACCTGTCTTCCAGCTTTCGATAGCTTCATGGACGCGCTTTTGCCTCAGTTTCGCCCACCAGAGCAAGCCTTCAGAGCCCCCCTCCGCTTCGAGTCGCTGAATCTGCTTCTCCAGTTCTTGAGCCAGTTGCGTCGCATGTTCGAGAGAGTCGTACATATATCTCGGTAGCGAAACCGATTGCGTCACCACTTTCACATCTGTCGCTGCTTGGGTTGTGACGGTTTCCCAAACCTTGACCACTTCGCACCCAAGCCGCGTTCCCAGACTCCGTGCAGGCTCGTAAGCGTGTTCCATGCGAATTGGGTTAATATTTCCGCACGCCCCCTGCACGAAAAGGCAGGGAACCCCCGTTAAATCCTCAACGACCTCGCGCATGCGCCCCGGAAAATCAGCCGATAGGGAACGCATGCGTCCCGACTGAGAGACCGGATGACAGGCAAAATTGACGAGGCAAGCCATCGGGTTTCCTTCTGCATCTTCAAAGCGCGCGACGCCGACCTGCCGATCAACGGGGCCATCGGGATTCTGTCCCAGGACGATGTTTCCATCGGGGCGTTTTTCGCGCCGGTTGATTCCGATGTCCGAACTGCCCCAACCCACGCCTAGCTTCGCCACTCGCAGATTTTGAGACGCCTTCTGGACAATTCCCGCAAACAGGTATTTCAGGTTTTCGCGGTACGCCCTCACCAGGCCTGAATCATTCTGTCGGTCTACATCGGGCCCGTAGTGGTTATGGCTGCACGCCAGGGTGATTTGCTCAGGCGAAATCCCCGTTGCATTTTCAATCGCCCCTCGGAATTCAGCCACAGTTTCTGCCTTCAATCCAAGCAAATCTGAGCAGATTAAGACCGCCCGTTGAGAGTCATGGCAAGCGACCAGCGCCGTCGCATACAAGGCGTCATGGACATCTGTTGAATGTCCCCGCCCGGCAAAGCCGACCATCGGGATGCCAACCGGCGGCGTAATCTCTGCGCGTACAATTCCAATCCGCAATGTTGATGTCATTTAAGCCTCCCTTTTTTCGAGTTTGATTCCTAACTATCCCCCAACAAGCGCATCGATGTCACGAAGAGCCATTCCGACATAGAAATTTGTGCTGATGTTTGTAAAACCAAAGCCCCCCGCTGTCAACTGCAACGCCTGGTTAGGATCAATCCTTTAGCATCTTGATAATGTGTTTTGCCAAAGGTTCTTTGACTTCCGGATGACGAGGAACAGGCTGAGATACCTTCGTGTTAGGGTTCTGATACCAATCGTGCCTCGCCCCATGACGAATCAGTACACACCCCATTTTCTGTAATTCGCGGATGAGATCTCGTCGTTTCATGCCACTTCCAATTCAGCGATGCTTCGGATGCTAGGAATTCTTCCACTGGTCAGTTCAGTGTAAATATCTCTCAAATTATCTTCCAATTCAGCGATTGTTTCCCCTTGTGTCCAGTAATCGGGGTATTCTTCCAAATATCCCAACCACATCTCTTCATCTTGCCAATAGATGTACTTTTTTGTTTTCATGGTTGTCTGCCTTTCTTAACGGAATAACTTAAGTTGGTTGGATTCACTTGCTCAACCCATACGCATTAAGTTAGTGGAACATGAACGTCTGACGTGGTTTTTCGACGCAGAGCGTCGAGTGGGGCATTCCGACGCGGAGCATCGGAACGAGCAATTCTTCCGTTTAGTGTCAGGCACAGCCTGACCTACCTGCTGCAACGGCTGGCTAGGCAAAAGTGCGTTGGGTTTCGTGCCTCAACCCAATCTACGAACTAAGCAACACTTTGTGGATTTCAACCATAGCAAGTGTATCCATTTCGCAATATGCTCTCAAGTGTCTAATCATATCGCTTTTTTCTGCTTCACTTGTGGTATTGATCATCAAATTCCAGACGGCTTGAGCGTCGTCTCCATCTTGGATGTTCAAATTCTGATAGCCAAGAGAAGGGACCAAAACTGGAAGAACTTTCTTGATGGAACTAGAACCGCCAAAGCTCGGGTGTTTATAGTGATCTATGAATATCTTCTCCTGGTCCCAAAGTCTGGAAGCAATTGATTGAAGTGCCGTAGAATGTTCGGGAAAAGATTGAGCCAAGTCATTAAGTCTATCGCGTTCAAAAGAAGCATGGTAAACGACCACCGAACCATCATCAGAAATATGGTCGAGCAAAGATTTCAACAGAGGCAATCTTGGATCTGTAGTATCGGTGTGCAAGTATTCGCAATGAGTAACCACCCCATCTGATTGCCATGTGTGACAACTGTACTGAAATGGAAATTGTGGGTATGGTCTTAATCCATCAAACCTTGGAATCGCAGGACTGTATGTTTCAAAATCGAGAAAGTGGATTGGATATTTTAGCTCGGATAATTGGCGTTTGATTGCGTCATTGTCAATCTCTGGTTGACCACTCAGAACGCCGTTAACGTAAGTACGTTGTGGTGGAGTCAGTGGATAATTGTCGGGGAGATCGTAAAGACTAAATATACCCCTTTTTACCAAATCGGTCTTTTTAGTATGGTGAATGCGCGGAATGGTAAAAATAGAGCGTTCAGGAACAGACTGCCAACAATAGTCCTTAACGGGACAGGTGTAGGGCTTGTCACATTGATTCCCAATCAAGACATTCGGTTCAACGTCTCCACCAAGTATCATTTTGAATATCTTTAGATGGCTGGGTACATCGTCCATCAACTGATCTACCTGAACCGTTACATCCTCAATAGTAAACAGATTAGATAGATCAGGATAAACGCACTCTCGGTTTATATGCATTAATCCAGTCCCAGAGATGGGTAGACCTTGTCCAGCTAATACATGCTTTTGAACAGCCAGATCAGACAGATGCTCATCTTTGACTTTTGTTGAGGTCTTAACTTCAATAATTCTCCACGAGTTCGAGTCTTTCTGAAGAATGTCACATCGAACCAAAATATCATCGAAAACGAAGGTGGCTTCAAAGACACATGAAATGCCACTTCTTATAGTTTCTTGGGTTTGTTTTACGGAATCTACAGAACTTGCAGTATCAATTAGCACTCCCTCTGAAAAATGACCACGAGCTTGAACCCCTACCTCTATACCTTGATCAATGATCCTCTGTCGCGACATAGAGATAGCTGCTGCCCTCTCTGGATGTTTCTCTTCAGTCCAGAGGCGTTTGTGACACTGTAGCCCGCTCAAATACTTTGATTTTGTAAGATAGTTTTGCATTGTCATACCTTTCAACGACTCGATAATGCTCGGCTTTGACGTCGCCTAACAGTGAGATTCAGCCGCGCCCAATGAACACAAGACATGCTTATTTTCTCAAAGTGTCCCAACAACTGGCATGATAGTTAAACGGCGCGCGAGGGCGTCGGCTGCAACCCGTGTTGGACGGCGTGTTGTTTTTCAAACTAATCCTGCCATTATGATGTGGGTTCGGGTAAAGCGGCTACCGGACTCGCAGTGCTAACTTGTAGACCGGTGAGGCTACCGCTAACTTTGCTCAACTGCGCTCGCATATCGTCTCTTGAGTTATTAAGCATGGTTATCGCTCGTGAAAACCGTCCGTCAAGTTCATCTTGTAGTGCCTTGATTGCGCCTTGCGTTGTTTGAAGATAGGCATCAAGTTTTTGCAAGTCTATACTTTGCGAAGTCTTCAATGTTGTCTGAAACACAAGCAACAAGTATGGAACAAACATGCTGTAACTTACGAGTACCACATTCAGCTCAAAGACGTCTACCTGAATGCCTGCACATAGGTCATATACAGCATCCGGGACAACTGCTACGCCAAAGGGCATTGTCACACTTGGGTCAATGTACTTTTTGACTTCTTTGGCCTTTTGAATGACTGCACCTTCTATGGCTACCTTCAACCGTTGTTGTTCGGCTATATCGGTTGTAGCTACGAATTGTTCAAGTAAGCCGGTGGCGGCCCATTTGCTATCAACCGGAAGAACAAGATTGTTGGGTAGCCTGAGAGCAAACTCTACGGACTTGCCGCCGACCCTAAAGTTTCGCACTTGCCACTCCACCGGAAGTTTAGCGAAAACCATCTCCAAGATATTCTCGCCAGCGGTGCCTTTAGATTGTGTGCCAGCAATAACCGCTTCTAACCGCCTAATTGAACTAGCCATTTGTAGCTCAAGCTCCTGTCTGGCCTTCACATTTGTTTGCAGTTCGGTCAAATCTGTTTTCGCTCGTGCGAGTTCACTTCTGATAAACGCAGTATCTTCAGTTAATCCGGTCGTTAATGTTTTCAGCTCAACAAGTGCTGTACCTGATTCCTGTTGAACTTTGGCAAGTTCACCGGCTAACCCAGTACTGACTTGGTACAGGGATTGGGTCGATTGCAGATGGGCATCACCAACTTTTGATGCAATCGCCGCGCCTGTTTGTGCAAGATCGGTAGCCAAACTATCAATACCCCGCCCCACCGTAGTTTGATTTTTCTCAACTTGGGCGACTTTTTCGGCTAATCCCTTGAGCTCCAATTGCACGCTGTTGACGGTCTGTGTAATGGGTTCAAGATGGGAGACCTTTTCGGTAAGTGTAGCCACTTGTGTTTGGCTTTGCTGGAGGGTCTGAGTCAGGTTTTGTAAAGCGATGGAGAAATCGCCCAAAGTTGCCTGTGGCTTACGAAATTGTAGAAATAGAACGACTAGAATTGCAATCAAAAACAGGAGTACGAGAAAGAGAGTGATACCCATTAGGATTGTATCCAAAATTGCGCTCCTTTGAATTGGCAGTATATGGCAATGACACGCTGCGCTGCCCAACGTTTCGCATAACCGGCTGGCAATGCAGCGCAGCGGAATTGCCAGTCCGAGTTGATGCGGTTGTTAGGTGTTATTCTATTGTAATTTCAATATGCGAAACCTCCTATTTTGTTTTTAACACCTAACTTATAATTAGACGCCCCAATAGCCCTCTTGTACAGCTATATGAACTTCTAATCCAATCAACACGTTTCATTAGCCATCTAATCAAAAATATAGACCCTTTAGATGGTTAATTCGCTTGCTAATTATTTTAAGTATACGTTATCATTTCTCCAAACAAATTACACTTAATGCTCTGGGATATTATACATGAGGAGAGGTATATGGTCAAGCCCAAACAGTTGGATTTATCCATATACACCCAATGCTTCCTCACCCCCTCACTCACTTCAACACCTCAGGAGAAAATATGGATGAAAAAAGAAATTACCGACATGAACCATTGACAATCTCTACACTTGGCGGTACAGGTCACGGCAAAACAACCCTGACCGCCGCAATCGCAAAGGTGGTATCGCGGATTGGCTCTACACAAATCAAAGAAGCAGCTATTGATTCACAAGAGCCGCTTCACCATTCAATTGTGGGGCGGATGGGCATCAGTTATCGAGCAATCGATTATGAGACAAGCGGCAGGCACTACACCCAGATTGATTGTTTGAGCCACGCAGATAATGTCAAGATGTTGATCAGCGGTTCGCCAGCCGTTCGGGGGGCGATTTTGGTCGTGAGTGTGGTTGATGGCGTGACGGAGGAAACGGCAACACAAATCCGCCTCGCCAGCCAAACTCGCCTGCCTGCGATTGTCACCTTTCTGAACAAAAGCGAGCTTGTCACCGACCCCGAGTTAATCGAGCTCTGTGAGATGGAGATTCGGGAGCTGCTCACAGCTTGTAGCTATGGGGAGGGAGAATCGCCAATCCTCGTTGGAGATGCCGCGAAGGCATTGAAGTATTCAGGTAACAATCTCGGTTCTGAGGACTGGAAACCGATTGTCGATCTCATTTTTACGATGAATCGCTGTATGCCGCAGCCGACGAATCGATTAGAGCTGCCGCTCATGATGCCGATTCGTGAGGTCATCGACGCTCCGAAAGGGGGTTCAACCGTGCGCGGCGAGATTCTGCAAGGACGGCTTGCCGTGGGGTATCCGATCGATATCGCCGGCAAAGGGGAGCGCATCAAGACGCGCTGCGTTGGGATGCGCTCTCACACGGGACGCCCTGCTTCAGACCTAATCCCCCAGCCCCCTTCCCCTTCGGCAAGCTCAAGGCAGGCTATACAAGGGAAGGGGGAGGTTTCTCCCCCGTTTCGGGGGAGCGGAGAATCCCTCTCCCCGCCTCGGGGAGGAGCTGGGGGAGAGGTTGAGAACGGGCGTGTGGAGATTCAAGTCGATTCCGAGCCGGGCTGGATTTCACCCGGACAGGTCGTTTCAGAACCGAAAAGCCTGAAATCCTATACCGATTTCGGTGCGGTAGTTTACGTCATGACGCAAGAAGAGTGTGGGACACATATCCCCCTGGTTGGAAACGATAAACCGGAGATTCACCTTTGGACAATTGATGTCCCCGGGCACCTGCGTCTATCATCGGACCTTGCCATCATCAATCCGGGAGAGCACGCAGATGTCCAAATCACGCTTGATGTGCCAATGGCAATGCAAATCGGTACGCGGTTTCAAATCAAGAAGATGGGGTTGACAATCGGGATGGGGGTTGTGACGGAGATCGCGGCGTAGCATGAGACTGTTGTACGCAGAGGACCTCAAGGGCATGATTATGAAATTGGGTAATCTGATTCGCTCTTTCGCTGATTCATATTAGACTGCGGATGGTCATAAATGACGCTTTTGCACCTTGAATCCTGAATCTTGCATCTGAATGGATATAGAATTCAAGATGCAAGATTCAGTGTGGCCCTGATGTCACCTGTGACTTTTCGTGGTATACATGGAGTTGGTTAATCAACGATGCGCTATAACCTGCCCCAAATCCGTTGTCAATGTTGACAACGGTCACGCCAGAAGCACAGCTATTGAGCATGCTTAACAACGCGGCAACGCCTCCGAAGCTAGTGCCGTAGCCAACGCTCGTCGGTACAGCGATTACGGGCGCCTCCACTAGCCCTCCGACAACGCTTGGAAGCGCTCCCTCCATACCTGCCACGACCACAATCACGCGCGCCTCACCCAACTTCTTGTAGTTGTTGAGCAGGCGGTGCAATCCAGCCACCCCCACATCGTACAAGCGCTCCACACGATTGCCCATGATCTGTGCCGTTTCCACAGCCTCCTCGGCAACCGGAATATCTGATGTGCCCGCCGATATAATCAGGATGCCGTCGTGCAGTTCACCGGAAGGTTGCCCAACCGTGATGGTGCGCCCCAGTTCATTAAAGCGTGCCGACGGGTCAAGGGTAGCCACCGCTTCGTACATCTCCGGCGTGGCGCGGGTAGCAAGTAAGAGATGGCTTGCTGCGAGGATGCGTTCGCTAATTGCTTTCACTTGCTCGACGGTTTTGCCCTGGCAAAAGATGACCTCCGGGAAGCCTTTCCGCAGTTGACGATGGTGGTCGATTTTGGAAAACCCGATATCTTCAAACGGCAGGTAGCGTAAGGATTGAATTGCGTCAGTCACCTCAATTTCGCCGTGCTTCACCTGTTCAAGGAGGGTTTTTAATTTGTCGAGATTCATCGAATTCCTTCTGTTCTACTAACTTGCGTTTTATATAGGACTTACAGGTACAACGCCACATAAGCGTCTCTCCTGCATCTTGAATTTTGAATCCTGAATCCGATTCAAGATGCAAGATGCAAGGTGCAGAGAACCTCTCTGTCACCAACTGCGTAAGTCCTATTAGTATTCTTCGGTAAGATAAGCCCAAATAAAGAAACCAGATGTGGAACGCACGAGATGTCTCGCCTCCACACCTGGTTTCTATCCATGTTTCTATCTATTGGTCGAGAGTTTATCCCCGAGTATCAAAGCGATATTTAACTTGCAGTTTCTTGTGTGCTCGGTTCAGCCGCTTCATCTCCCTTGCGACCAGTTTTGATATGTGAAATCGCATCGGCAAGCTCTGCCTTCTTCTCTACAAAAGCAGTCTTCCCTGCTTCAACTGCTGCTTTCACGCCATCCGTGGCCTCATAGATTTTATCTCTACCCTGGTCAACCAGGCCAGTCACTCGTTCTTTACCCTGGTCAACCAGGCTAGCCACGCGTTCTTTTGCTTTTTGAGCAGCTTCAACGGTTTTGTCTTTGGCATCAATGGAAACATCACGAATCTTTTCTCGTGTTTCTTTACCTGAAGCTGGTGCAAGCAATAAGCTGAGAGCAGCACCGACCAAGCCTCCCATGAAGAAGGCAAAAACGATAGCAAGCCCATTGCCTCCTTTTTCTTCTTCCATTTGAATCACCCCCTTCCTTTTGATAATTTTGTAAGAGGTGAGATATCTCAGTGGTTCATTTCACAACGCCGTGTCAGATTGATGATACGCTCAACGATGTGTGAGTCCGTGAGTGAAGGTCTACACGCTCACCACCCGCGTACGAGCGCAAAAAAACGACCACTAAACCTCATCTGATACTTCCTGTTTTCGAGAGCACCGGAATACCTCCCAGCCTGCTTTTATGCCACTCCACAAACTGATGATGTCCGTGATAGGGATAGAGAGCTGATCGCGATAGAGTTCAGCACGCTTGATAGTCTGGTGTGAAAAATCAGCAGCAACATCAACTAATTCATCGATTTTTGAAATATTTTGATTTACGACTCCCGTCACCTCTTGAATATTATGCGTTATTGGCCGAAGTTCTGATTTACTGATCTCATCAAGAGAAACGGCGATCTCGTTGATGTTTTTGAGCAATTGCGGTAGTTCGCTATTCAAGACTTTGACCATTTGATCTATGTCCTTGAGTAAGGTGCCCACTTCTTGAGAGGTTAATCGTTCAATTGAGCTTAAATTTTTGCGGATGCTATTCAGTACAGCACATAAATAAAGAAACAGAATGCTGAGTGCGAATAACATCAAACCTAAACCAACTTGCCATACAATCGAAGCCCATTCCATATATTATCCTTTCAATCATCAATCTTTGAGGTATTTTGATTCATAATCTGTTCCTTCTTGGGTTTATGGTTCATCGGTTTCAGCTTCAAATGAATCTGTTGCCTGGAAGCCGCAATTCCATCCATATTCTCAAGCAACTGCGGTAGTTCCCTGTTGAGTCTTTTGAGCGCTTGCTCTATGTTCTGGAATAAGACATCAATTTCTTTATGAGCGAAACCTCTCATCAAATTCCTGACTAGGGCGGAGAGTAAACCTTTCGTTAATCTCAAAACGTTGGTAACGTTCTTAACATTCGACCACAAATATCCCAAAAACACGATCGATGAGAGTATCATGGTGCCGAAAGCCGCTTTCCAAAAGAGTGACGCCCATTCCATAATTTTATCCAGTTCGTATGAAAGATAAATGCGAAAGATGTATTGGGTTCGCTAATCTGAACCTTCCCCTTGGAGGATTTGACGGTCAAAGGTTGCTCCCATACCAATAGCATCGATAAATGAATTCTGAACAAAATATAACAGACTCGTTCACTTTTGTCAAGTGAATTTCGGATAAAATTACCGGGAGGGTTCATTTTTGCACGAAGTTAAGTTGACACTTTGCCGTAATGCGTAAAACGTAAAACGTAATCGCAAGCCAACCTTTACGTTTTACGTTTTACGTTTTATGTTATCAATGAAAAGTGTCAACCAGATTGTGAATCATCCCTCTATGTCTAACGCATGGATTGAAGTTGGCGAGCCAGCCGCTCAAGCTGAAGGTAAACTCGCGCCCCCACAGGACGAGCGTTCCCATCTCGAACATCGCGCGACGCTCGACATCGAAAAGGCGTGGAAGGCTGACATAGTTATTGACAAACTCGAAAAGCCATTGATGGTAGAGGATGAGTTTTTCCAGATTTTGCAACTGTTGGATTTCCGATGCGGCGGCTTTATCAGCCGCAATCAAAGCGCGGAGAGCAGCATCATGAGAAGCTTCAAGATAGGTACGCAGTTTGTCCACGCCGAGCGGCTCAAGGACTGTTGTTGGCTTTGCCTTGAACCATTTCTCGTAGGACGCAAATTTCGCCAGTATCTCACGCCATTGGGCTTCGGTCAGCGTTGTCGCCTCTTCGCCAAACAGGGGCACAATCACCTGGGTTCGGAGGGCGTTGATCGCCCCGCGATAGAGCTCGTTGACCCCTTCCGCTAAGGTTAAAACACCTTCCGCAGTGGGCGTTGCAAGCGGCGCGATGCGGAGACGCTCTCGAATGGCTTCCGGGTTGCTATAGTCGAACTTGGCGAGCTCCTCGTCCTGAAGGCGCATTCGCTCCTAAATCTTCTACCCCTGAAAGGCGAAGATGGTAACATCCACCATAGTTATCAAAAATAGGCGCGTCCTGCCTTAGCAACTTCAATTCTCGCACTCACTCCTTTCACGAATGTGGTCGAGGTGTTTTGGGGGGGGCTTCTGCCATGTCAATTCTCCTGAAAACTTCGCTTTGATATTTTGTCCGGAGTGTGTTATTATTTCCGTTAAGGTATTGTATTTTACTCGATTCTGTTTTTTGTGTCAAAGGAAAAAACGGCGAAAATGCCGTCTTTTGCGGTTATTACGGGATTAGACAGCATTTTTGCAGTCTAATTACGAGTTAGACACACGAGGGAGGTAACCATGGCAGTCAGGCAATGGCGTCTCGAGAAGCCAGGACCCCACACCGTTGTCCTTGAGCACGACAGGTGGGCTGGCAGGTGCAGTCTCTCCGTAGATGGCACGCTGATCGAGGAGCGCTCGAAGAAGATCTGGGACACCGGTTGGGAGCACAGGTTTGACCTCGAGGGCGTCCCTTGCATTGCACGTGTGATCTGTAGAGGGCTAGGGATCCACTTCGATTATGAACTGTGGGTCGATGGAAAGCTCGTATGAGTTGGTCGGTGTCTAACAAGGCCATGCACCCGACGGTCTCGGGCGTCACGGCGCTTGCAACGGGGCAAGCGGCGCGCCGCCCGGCCCGCGGGTGATGGCCGGCGTTAGGTGTAGTCACTATGAATCAATAATAAATCGCCCGAAAGCTTGAATCATGAATAAACGTCATAGGAGAACACTCAACGCGATCTTTGCACAGCCTATATCGGGCAATCTCAAGTGGCGAGATGCTGAAACACTGTTGAGATCCTTGGGGGCTGTCATCAGTGAACGCGCTGGATCGAGAGTAGCTGTGCAGCTTAATGATCGAGTTGCTGTGTTTCATCGTCCGCACCCGAGTCCAAATATCGATAAAGGTGCAGTAAGAGATCTGCGAAGATTTCTAGAAAATGCAGGGATTCCGCCATGATTGAATACAAAGGTTATATCGGGGTTGTTGATTTTGATCCAGAAATTGACTCATTTCACGGAACGGTGATCAACACAAACGATGTGATTACGTTCTACGGAGCATCAGTAACAGAACTTCGGGAAGAGATGCAGAAGTCGATTGAGGAGTACCTTGAGTTTTGTCGAGAACAAGGGAAAGAGCCAGAAGGCCCCTTCTCAGGCAAACTAATGCTTCAAACAAGCCCCGACCTGCATCGTCGTATTGCTTTAAGCGCCGCTCGTCATCATGTAAACCTGAATACTTTCATTCAAGAAGTCTTGGAAAAGGTAGTTGCGGCGGAATAGCAATTCTGACCCATCGGAGCATAGCACCTAACCAGCCGTTGCAGTTGACGGCGGGGGGCTTCGGTTCTTTGAACATGAACAAGCAAACGGCGGGTTTTGGGTTGTCGAACGTGTTTCGACAACCCCCGCCGTGCTCGTCCCGATCGAAGATCGGGACAACTGAACTTTTTCGTTAGAAACGAAAAAAATAAATTGATGGAGGATAATTGATGGATGTTTTGGCAGAAAGATTAGACGAAAAATTACGAGAATGGAAACCCAATACTGCGGCTCAAGTCAGGCAACGAGTTACGGAGATTATTGATCTCGCAGACCATGATTCATTAGATATAATGCAATCGCGTTCCGTGGAACAGGAGGTACTGAATTTACTCGATGAACCCACAACCCGGTGAAATTTGGCTGGCTGATCTTGGCTTGGCTGCAAAAACGCGGCCTGTCGTGGTGGTATCTCGCTACGATCCACATCCACCGCGAGCTATGATAACTTATGTCCCTTTAACAACCCAGTACAGACAAAGTCCCTACGAGGTGGTACTGCCAAAGTTGAGGTTCCTTGACCAAGACTCCTACGCGAATGTGCAAGGACTCGGTTCTATACCGAAAGTTCGACTTGAGCGAAGGCTTGGCCAGCTTTCAGATGATGTAATGACAAAAATCAAGAATGCCATATCATTTGCGTTAGATTTGGAAGTTGAGGCACCAAAACCAACAAGTTGAAACTAATCCGTTTTGAGATCCTAACCAGTCGTTGCAGTTGACGGCGGGGAGCTGTGGGTTTTGAAATGTTAATCGGTAAATAGCGGTCTTTGGTTTGTCGAACGTCTTTCGGCAAATCCCCATCGCAACTGAACTCAGTCGTTAGGTGCTATTTCCTGATTGCCGTCACCCTCGCGGCGCGACCCCGGCGACACGATCTGTCTTTGTGTGTGTGATGCCGAACCCGGGTAAACGACACATAGGAACGAGGTAACTATCTTGAGAAGAAGTAGAGTTCTCCAGTCAATTCGACAGAAAGTCAGGGAGAATTTCTATCAGATAACACAGCATGCGAAAGATGAAATGAGGGATGACTCTTTATCAACGGCTGATGTAAAGCATGTCATGCTGAATGGTCGGATAATCAGTCAGTTGACACATGACCCCAGGAGCATCCGATATGTGCTCTGTGGCCCTGCCTGTGATAACAGAGAAATCAACGTGGTTTGTCGAATCTTAGATTCGGGAAAACTGAGAATTATAACAGTTTACGCGACTGGAGGTGAATAGCAGTGAAAGAGCTCGAATGTGAATATTGCAGTGGAGTCATTCAGCCGAAAAGGGTTACAGTAGAACACTGGTATGAAGGCAAATTGGTGATTATCAAGGGTGTGCCGGTCGGCGTATGCAAGGAGTGTGGAGAAAGGTATTATGAGGCGGCAACTTTAGAACAACTCGATGCAATGGCTCAGAAAAGTGAGTCCGCTCAAGAAAGAATATCTGTCCCTGTCATGGCGTTGAATCCATAACTGGTGGCGAAAGCAGGGTTGCGCCTAACCAGCCGTTGCAGTTGACGGTCCGATTCTCGGACGAGCACGGCAGCTTTTGGGGTTATCAAGCGTCAACCGGCAAACTTAGTTTTCGGTTTGTCGGGCGTTTTCCGCAAACTGCCGCCGCAACTGAACTTGGGTCGTTAGGCAGCAGTTCATACCCTAGGATGCACAGAATGACGAACAAGTATCTTGCCGAACTGTTTTCGCAAAACGTCGGGAAAATGGCGTACATCGAGTCTCATCGCTCTGATTTGTCTAATGATTGATGACTCGACAGTGGAAGGTGTCATCGAGTCATGCGATGGCAAGGAGTTAAAAAACAATGGATAACCGTCGCGCCATCACGCCAAAAGGGCGGCGTTTGTCAACACACGCTGCTATAGATAGCTTGCGACGCCACGGTTTTCGCGACCTGAGTGAAGTTGACGATGTGATTGATAACCCAACGAGAGTCACCCCTCAGAGAGATGGTGCGACAGTCTACATCCAGAGAGTTAGCGGACGACGGCAACGGTATAACATCGTTATTGTAGGTGACAGGGGAATTGTGACTGGAATGCGAAATATCGAGCCTCGTGAATTAAGGAGGTTCGGTCAAAGATATGGTTTCGACCCCAATCCCTAAAATTTCATGGAGGTCAAAGGTATGTCTCAGTTTTCTCTTCCTTATGAAATTACCCTCAAGGGAAGTGGCTTTGAGTGGATGATTAAGTTTGAGCAAATCAACCCAGAAGGCTTTACCTACGGTCCTATGAGTCTCAAGATGTGGACGATTCATGAGGAAAGGTCCCTCGGTTGCGTGTGGTTTTCCAGTTCATATAGCGATCTGGTTGAATTGGCAGACTACTTCGATCGTCACATCAAACAACTTATTGAAGACCCTTGGTCTGACTCCGATGTCTTCGTGCAGTATGGTCTTGAGTTTCAGGTTCAGGCTCTGTGTGGAGAGGTGGATACCAACATGGAAGGAGATTTCGGCTTGAGAGTCATGCTCCTTGCAGGGCAAACGCCTGACGAAAGTAGAATCCATGTGGGGGTTGAAGCCAGCGTTGATGTTGCCCAGTGTTATGCCTTCGTGACCAAACTTCGTGAATTTCTTTTGGCATGGTCAAGTTCCGGTCACTTCGTGACCGAGAATCCCGATAAAGATCGGGACCTGGAAGGAAATTTGCCGACCACTCAAGCTCACGAAGTCACCCCCATCAGAACCTAACCAGTCGTTGCAGTTGACCCTTCGCTAAGTTTACCTCCCGATCTGATCGGGACGAAGGGCTCAAGGGCAGGGTGTCCTGTAGGGACATTTGATATTAGCCCAACGATTCATCGTTGGGGCTGTGTGTTTTTACGGAAAAATCCCCAGTTCCATATAAGACACGGCGACCTTATGGATGGCATTGATGAACGCAGCCGTTCTCAGATCCAACCCTTCTCCAAGTTCCTTCTGGGTTTCGCGGATTTCGTTGTATGCAACAATCATCGTGTCTTCAAGCCCGGAGTTGACCAAATCCTCCTCATCCGGGCCGCGTCCCAATCGTTTGACCTCCTCTTGGGGAAACGTCTTCCCCGTTGCTTTCTCTATCGCGGCGAGCAAGTTCCTGTGGAGACTTTCCTCAAAACGTTTTCCCATCCGCCCCAACCGCACATGCGAAAGATTCTTCAGCCATTCAAAATAAGAGACTGTCACCCCACCGGCGTTCAGATAGGTGTCAGGAATAATCATGGTCGTGACCTTCGGCAATACACTCGGAACACACCCGGGTCGTCACTTTCTCTCCGACAGAGCTTATTCAGAAATTTGGGCACCTTGTCCCATCTGGGTTAAAAACAGACGATT
>CAZOAL010000008.1:0-126591 GCA_964577695.1 uncultured bacterium
TCTGCGCCAGCAACTCAAATCTCCAACCGTTCAAATGCGTCTTGCGTAAGTCCTATATCTGTGAAACGATTGACCATTTATTAGCAGAGGAAGAGTTTGGGTCCGTTTTTTCAAAGAATGAAGAACTCGCAGATATTTCTCCTGAAGAGGAATACACACTCTTCAAATGCTTTGATGAATCTCTGAATGAGCCCTAATTGGGTGTGGCCCGTCAGTTCCCCGCCCACTGCCCCGCCCGCAACGAATCTTTGTCCGTTAGGCAGGAGGAGTCCGTCACACTTCGATGAGCTCCACATTGGCACGCGGCAAGGTGATGCGGCTTCCGTCCGCCAATTCGACTTCCAGCACCCGCACCCGCGCTTCAGTTTCAAGCGACTCAAGTCCGATTGGCAGCGCGGACACGCGACCGAGTTTCCCAAAGTAAGGTTCACGGATGATGCGAATCGGTGCCCCGATATCAAGTAACCCACCCACGGCTTCCGTTTCCACCGATTGGCGGTCATGCGGCTCAAACGGGATGATAATCTCAGGGCGCACAACCCCGGCTCGAATCTGCGTTGCGCCATTGATCGAGGTTTGCATGCCCTCTCGCTCTCTGAGCAGATTGAACGTTCGCTCCGCCATACTGATTTGCCCGAAGCCTTCCGTGACGATGAGCGTGAGGCCGAGCGTCTCCGACCCGGTGATCGCGACGCCCAGCTCACGGCCGAGCAGTTCGCGGAGGTCTCTGTCATGGATTCCGCCGACGACCAGCCCTTTGACGCCCCGCCGGATCGCCTCCTGAATGGCGTCATTCCGAACAATAGAACCGCCGACAAGGATTTTGTCCCGATGCGACGCCTGGATGAGATCGCGGGTCAGCGGGGCGTCCGGCGAATCTACAACCACTTCCAGCGTGCCGACCATTGCCCCGCCGACGCCGAAGATGCCTTGAATGTATGTGCCGTAAGCCTCCACGACCACACCTTCATTGGGGATGACTTCCACAACCGAACCATCCACATATCCCTTGACTTCAAAAGGGCTGGGGGCTGCACGGATGATCACCTGTCCCGTAACAGTGGAGATGGTTTCAATCGTCCCATCAATGGGGCTGCGCGCCAGTGACTTGAAAAGCCCAAAGAGCCCCTTGGTCGTTGCGATGATTTCGTCTTTTGTGACCGCTTCGCCCTCTCTTTTGAGCATGTAATCCTTGACAGCTCCCGCAGGCATGCTCAACAAATTAGCAACGTTCACCAGTTGAACATTCCCCGGCAGATTCGTTTTGGCAACGACATCTTCCGCCTGTACCTTATCACCGACTTGAACGAGGACTTCCCCTGCGAGTGGGAGCCTGCGTTCCTTATAGATCGTCATCCCCGCTGTGACTTTGAGTCCGGGGGTGTATGCGTGCGCCATGAATGATACCTCGTGTGTGAAGCGTGAAACGTGATGCGTCATGCGTCATGCGTAAAAAACCTTACGGATTACGCATGACGTGTTAAGTAGTCGGACAAAATTATTTCAATAAGTCTACATCCAGACTTCCGAAGTCTTTGAGACTTCGGAAGTCTCAAACTGAAAAACCTTACGGATTACGCATGACGTGTTACGTCTCACGCTTGCTGATAGAATTTACTCAATCGTGACCTTCACCTTCCGTCCCGGCTTCTCGTGCAAATGCCCGTGCCCGGGGAGTGCAATGCCCAGGCGCACGGAGGGTTTGCCACCTTTGGGGAAGATCTGGTGGAAGGTTTGCGCCGGTACATAGACAAAATCTCCTGCCTTTGCTTCGACGGGTCGCTCCTCGCGTCCTTCAATGACCCAGTCGATCTCGCCTTCGAGGACCACCCACCACTCGTCATAATTGTGACAATGGCGGTCGTTAATCTGCCCAGAATTCTGATAAATCACCACGCCGACTACGTGATCGGCCCGGACAACTGGATAGGACCAAGAGGGTGGCCCCATTTCTTTCTTGATTTCTTCAAGACTGATGCTGTTAAGTGTCGTGTCAAGAATCGGATTATTCAGTGCCATGAGTGTTCTCCTTCAAGTAAGGGGTTATATGATAATGAAACGTGAAACGTGATGCGTGAAACGTGAAACGTGAAACGTGAAACGTGATGTGTATTGCGTAAAAGTCTTTTATGCGACGGAGAATCTTTACGTATTACGTATTACGCATTACGTCCTGATTCGTCGATTTGCAGATTCATTTGAGAGGTAATCAGGTCGGATTGACCAGTGCTTTTAAGGGGACATCTTCAGCTTTGGGGAGATAATAACTGAGTGGATCACCGACGACGCCGAGCAGTTGCTTCTGTATGGGGGTGCTTTTGGCAATGAGCCCCTCCGGCATCGTGATATAGTCCATCGGTTTGACCCATCGGTAGGCATAGCCGATAAAGATCGTTTTTCTTGGAAGTCCTGACCAATTGTGTCCAATGCCGTGCCAGGTGCGTTGCTCAAACAGGAACGCGCTGCCCGCTTTCACATTCATGGGGATGGCGCCCCTCGCCCACCCGGTCTCAGGGTCAACGGCGGGTCTGCCCGTGAGTCGGTTGCTGCCAGGCACGAGGACCGTGGCACCCGATGCAGGGTGGGACTGGTCACTGATGGCGTAGGCGATTTTGAGCAGAATTCGGGGATGGGGTTCCTGCATCTCGCTGGAGGAGGTGCCTCCATCGCGGTGCAGCCCAATTTTTAGCTTCGTCTCCGGCGGCGGTTCAGATTGCGAGGGGAGAACAATCAGGTGCGAAGTGATCATCTGGATATTCCAGTTGAGGACACCCCACGCCAGCGGAACGGTCGTCGGCCAGTCGAGCAGTTTCAGGAAGGCATCGTGTTGGACGATGCAGTTCCGCATATTTAGTTTGCCCCCCGCCTCCAGACGCCCTTCTCGCTCTTCACGCCCGTAGAGCTCATCAATCGCCGCGTCAAGTTCTGCGACGACAGCCGGTGGCAACGCATTTTTGACCACAAGGTATCCGTTGGTGTCAAAGAATTCCCGCTGTTCCGGCGTGAGGACAGCGTATTGGGTCGGATGAGTTTGAATGGAAGTTTCCATGTTTTGTATCTTTCCTCCTGATTCATGCGAGTTTTTCGCTGAAACTTCGGAAGTTTGCCGCCAAATCTCGGTTTGCTCCGTTGCCTCAAGAGTTGACATCGTTTTCGGTCATTAAACCTGCCAAAACTTCCGAAGTCTGATAGGTAACACGTGCGTGTTTTATCACGGTCCTATTCTCCGGTGGCAAAACAAAATCGGGATAGGTGGCAACTAGGGTTATTCTTTTTAAATCTTCCCATGCGCTCTGAGAATCTGAACAACCCCATCCATCGGCAAGGCAGGCACCGTTCGTCCGTCTCTACCGGTCATGGTTTCCGCTTTGAAAATCGAATTCAGGATAGCTTCCTCCACCGCATCCGCGGCGGCGCGGAATAACGGATTGAGCCGCCCTTCATTCCCCACAAAGTCGGCGAGGTCTGCCGTTGAGCCACTGGTGATGCACTGCCGATAGGTCGTGGAAAAGGCAATGAAATAGTCGCCGCTACCGTGTCCGCCATCAGAACCCGCGCGCCCCAGCCCCCATGTCCCACGTTTCGCTAGACGATGGAGTTGACGGGAGGACAACGGCGCGTCGGTGGCAAGAATTACCATAATCGAACCGTCAGGCTGGTCTGTCGATGATTGCACCCTCAAAATCTTCCCGACGGGGACGCCATCGATGACGAGTTCGCCGCCAAAGTTAGATTGCACCAACGCCCCGACCGTCCACACCTTCCCCGCAATTTCAACGCAACGAGAGGATGTCCCAATCCCCGCTTTGAACCCACAAGCGCTCGTCCCCGTGCCTGCCCCGACATTTCCTTCGGGGACGCACCCACCTGCGGCGTTCTCAATCGCTGCAAAGACATGCTCAACTTTGATGTGCAATCCAGCGGCGTCATTGAGCCCACCATCGTAAGTCTCGCCCACTGTCGGGTTGAACCAGCGTGGCGATTTGCCCCCTTCAAACGCGGTCTGGATGAGGTATCGGGTGACCGCATCGTAGACGGCTCCCACGCTGAACGTGTTGGTCAACAAAATGGGCGTTTCGATCTGTCCAAATTCATCGATCAAAGACAGACCGCTGGTCGTTCCAGCCCCATTAAAAACAAAATGGGCGGCTTCGACAGGCGCATCAATCAAGTTTCCGGGGTGAGGCAAGATCGCCGTGACCCCCGTCCGAATGGGCCCTTTGCCGATCTCCAATGCGCCATGCCCTTCGATGAGCGTCGTATGCCCCACCCGCACCCCCTGGACATCGGTGATCGCGTTGAACACTCCGGGGTTAAGCTCCCCAATGCGGATGCCGATTTCGCGTACGCGAGGGCGATGTGAATGTGTTGTCTCT
Source organism: uncultured bacterium (assembly GCA_964577695.1). Taxonomy (GTDB): domain Bacteria; phylum Poribacteria; class WGA-4E; order WGA-4E; family PCPOR2b; genus CAZOAL01. The sequence goes on from CAZOAL010000008.1 coordinate 4,377, forward strand.
GTCATTGCGGTTTTTCATCTCCTATCCGGCTAGGGGTTCAGACTTCCGAAGTCTCAAAGACTTCGGAAGTCTTTCGCAATATTCTGGAATAGTATATCAAAAGAACGGCTTCAGAACAATCCAAAACTTAGAAATTTTCACTCAATCACTCAAGCAATCACAGGTTTTCTTTATTGACTTGAATCAAGGAATGTGCTAAACTCTTATGCTATCACTCGATGCGTGATGCGCTCATAATACCAATTCTAATAAAAAATCAAGCATTCACCGATGCAGAATTCAAGATGCAAGATGCAGATAAATCCTGAATTCTGTATCTTGAATCGTGGGTTACAATGCGCACTTTTCATTCAGAAATGGTATAACTAAAAAAGAACACGGGATGAAAAGAAAAACAGCAATAGAACAGGGAGAAAAACCATGAAAAATTACGGTGTCAGAATGCTCCGAGAACAGATGGAGAATATTCCCGACATTCCATTCCCGGAAGGTTTCGGTATCAGAAACTACCGTCCCGGCGAGGGACATATCTGGACAAGGATTCAGCGGGCTACCGAACCCTTCATCAAGATTGATGACGAGCTTTTTGATCGGGAGTTTGGTCAGCATCTGGAAGTGATGCCGGATCGGAGTTTTTTCGTCATCACGGATGACGGCGAGGAGATCGGAACGATTACCGCTTGGTGGAATCCAGACTGGAAAGGGATGGAATGGGGGCTGATTCACTGGGTTGCGATTCACCCCGACTATCAAGGGCGTGGGCTCTCCAAGCCTGCGATGACTATCGCGATGAAACGCCTCAAGCGTTCGCATGACCGCTGTTTCCTCAACACATCGACCCAACGGATTGTCGCCATCAAGGTGTATTTGGATTTCGGGTTTTACCCATACCTCGAAGCCGAAAATAGCCAGGAAGCGTGGACAGAGATCGCGTCGGTTTTAGCGCACCCCATCCTGAAGGCGTGCGGGTTTTAGGGGACCAATCAACGAACATCAGAAATTCTGACGCAACATACGAGAGAGGAAAACATGACACAAACTTCACCCATCCAGATTGAAAACGAATCGAAGTCTAACGAAATCCGAAAATTAGCGGCACGGTTCATCCCCAAAGGACACAAAACCTATACCCCAACACAACTCGTGATTCAGCGAGCGCGGGGCGTTTATCTCTGGAATCCTGAAGGACGACGGTTCATTGATTTTGCTTCAGGCGTTTTAGTCGCCAATCTTGGGCACGACCACCCCTATTTTGAGGAACGATTCCGCCACTACACGGAAGGCATACCGCGCACCGCCTATAACACCTTGACCGAGTTGGAAGTCCGCGCGGCGCAACGGCTCATCGAGAGCCTGGCGATTGAGAAAATGGAGCGTGTCTTATGGGCGGATTCTGGTTCTGCGGGCATTATCAAGGCGATGTGGGCGGCTCAACACTATCAGCCTGATAAGCATATTATCCTTGCCACGAAGTACGGTTTTCACGGCAAGAAGGGCTTGGCGGGCGATGTCACCGGCGAGAAAAGCAAAAATCCAAATGTCAGGTGGCTCTCGTTTCCGATGGTCATGGATAACCGCCACTCCGGCCATCCAGAGTGGGGGAGTGAGGTGCTGATGCCGAAAGTCGCGGCGGAATTGGAGGCGTTACGGCGCGAATATCCCGATCAGCTCTGTATGCTGGTCACCGAACCGTATCTCGGCGCAAAGGGCTCTTTCCACCCACCGAAATCGTACCTCCGTCAACTGAACGACTGGTGCAATGAGAACGGTGTCACCTTCATTATGGATGAAGTCCAGTCCTGTCACGGGCGCACGGGAAATATGTACGCCTTCCAGACCTACGGACTCACGCCGGATGTGGTTGTGTTGGGCAAGGGACTTGGAAACGGTGAACCGGTGGCAGCCGTCGTGGGCAGAGCCGACATCCTTGATACGCTTGACTACGGCGAAGCCTCCGACACCTACAGCGGCAACCCGCGTGCCTGTGCCGCTATCCTCGCGGTGTTGGATACGTTTGAGAAATTCCCAATCGTTGAAAACTGTCGTCAGATGCGCCAGCTCATTGAGGAGGGGCTTTATCGGCTCACGGAGGATTTTGAGTTCGCGACCTATGTGCGCGGCGAAGGGCTCGTATGGGGGCTCGAAGTTGATAGCTACGGCGGCAAAACAGCGAACGAAATCGCCAATGAATGCGTCTTGCAATGCTACTTACAAGGGCTGCACTTGATGGGCCCCCTCGCAGGGAATGTCTTACGCATCTCGCCGCCGTTAGTGATTTCTGAATCGGAAGCCAAGGAAGGGTTACAGTTGATGCGTCGGGCGTTTGAACAGGTTGCCAGAACGAGCGAAGTTCGTGACCTGAGCCCCGAAGGGTAAAACCCCTTCCGGTCTGTCTGCGGCTCATCAAAAGATTGACAGTCTGCTTGATTCCGGTTAAAATATATGCAAAATGGCATATTTAGAGGGTACGTTTCAAATGATTGAAAGTAAAGATTTGATGACAATAACGGAAGCCAGTAAATGGGCAACCAGCTTTTTAAGTAAAAATGTGACGACTTCAAATATTTCCTATCTCATTCAGTACGGCAGGATTCGGAAATATGAAAGCAATGGGACCACAGTAGTTTCAAAACAGGATTTAATCGCATACTATCATTCATATCTAGGGGAACGAGAAATTAACTGGAAGGCGCAGTTAGGAGAGGACATCAACTGGGCATTATCATTTGATTACTTAAAAGAAGCCGATACCACAAAACACGTTCACAGGCTGCACCCCTATAAAGGCAAATTTATTCCCCAACTGGTTGAATATTTCCTGGACGACCATACAGATAATTTTAAGAAGGGTGTGTATTTCAAACGCGGTGATATAATTCTCGATCCGTTTTGTGGAAGCGGAACAACATTGATTCAAGCCAACGAGCTTGGAATGCACGCGATTGGGATTGATATTTCGGCATTTAATACGCTCATCAGCAATATTAAGATAGAAAAACATAGCCTCGTTGACGTGCAGAATGAAATTTACAACATCACCAGCGCCCTCAAACGATGGGTCAGTGAATCCAATGTGACTCCATTTGAAGCGCAATTGACCCAAGAACTCAATGAATTTAATAACGAATATTTCCCTTCTTCTGATTTCAAATACAAAGTCAGGCACGGGCTGATTGATCAAGAAAAGTATGGTAAAGAAAAAGAGGAAAAGTTCTTACTCAGGTATTTTCAGTTAGTCAACCAATATGGCATCAAGTTGAGGCAGAGAAAATCAGAGAACTTTTTAGATACATGGTATTTATCCCCAATAAGGGCAGAAATTGACGTGGTTTCTGAGCGCGTAAAATGTATCCAAAACCCCGAAACAAAAAAAGTCATTCAGGTCATTTTAAGTCGAACGATTCGTACGTGTCGCGCGACCCCCCATGCAGATTTGGCAACCTTAGTAGAACCTGTGTCCGCAATCTATTATTGTGCCAAGCACGGCAAGATCTGCAAACCCCTATTTTCCATGTTGAGTTGGTGGGAACGATATAGTCAAGATACAATTCAACGTCTCGCCCAATTTGATAAATTACGAACAGACACGTTTCAAATCTGTCTGACTGGGGATTCTCGGACACTTGATATTATCAAACCATTAGAAGATGAGCACCCCAATTTGGCTCAACTCGTTCGGGACCAGAAGATTCAAGGTATTTTCTCAAGCCCGCCGTATGTTGGGTTGATCGATTATCACGAACAACATGCGTATGCCTACGATTTATTTGGATTTGAGCGAAAAGAGGAGCTTGAAATTGGCCCCCTTTTCAAAGGCCAGGGAAAAGAAGCAAGACAAGAGTACATGCACGGTATTTCAGAGGTATTGAGAAATTGTACCAGATTTCTAGCCGAAGATTATGATGTTTTTCTAGTGGCGAATGACAAATTCGCTATGTATCCAACGATTGCAGAACGTTTGGGGATGCAAATTGTCAATCAATATAAACGTCCGGTTCTCAACAGAACAGAAAAAGACAAAGCGGCATATTCAGAGAGTATTTTTCATCTGAAGTAACTCGCCAATGTCACATTCGGAATCGGGATGCTTTTGTAGAACATGCGGCTCGCTTGTTCCAACCCCCATCGAACCCCCATCGAACGAGCGAGCCGCACGTTCTACGGGGCGATCGGCCCCCTAATGTGACATTGGCGAAGTAAAAATTCAATCACAATATATCGCCGGAAACGAGATTATTTATAAGATGCAAGATACAAGACAATCACGTTGGACGAAGGGGGTGAACATCGTGGAACAACCTATCCGAATCGAAGATGAAGTAAAATTTCTTGATGCCGAGCGTGTGAAAATCAGTCGCAATTCATTTACGGAACTGGTGGTGGAACTGCCTGACGGTTCCGTCCATACCTCTGTTTCGCCTGTGCGAGCGTTTCCGCTGACCCGGCCAAATCGGTATATCAGCTTGCTTGATGCCAATCAGAATGAGATTGGCGTGATTGAGGATATCAAACAGTTAGACAAAACGGCGCGGAAGTTGCTTGAGGAAGAGCTGGAAAAGTGTTATTTTATGCCGAAAATCACGAAAATCCATTCAATTGAGGGACACTTTGGTGTCACACGGTGGGAAGCAGACACGGACCGAGGGGCAGTTCATTTCGATCTGCGTTCCCGGTATGACATCGTTTCACTTGATGGGGGGCGCATCCTCATCAAAGATGTCGATGGCGTTCGATACGAAATTCCCAACTATCATAAGTTGGAGGCGAAGAGCGTTGCGTTCCTCGAAACACAGGTCTAGCGCAGCATATATGAGGGCAAAGAAACCGAGTTTTTTCACCGGAGCAATGACGATGTGGCACCGAAAACCTGTCTTCTGCCGTCATCACGCTGGTGGGGAATGAAAAACTCGGTTTCTGGTTGACTCGCTTGGTCTACTTTTCACACACCCTCTAAATAGGAGGTCCAACCCATGTCCAATAATCAGGGCAACATCTTGTGCCTGCACCCTCATAATTCCTGCTGTTTTCTGTATCAGGGAAAGCCGTTTAAGATTCTTACATCCGCTGAGCACTACGGTGCCGTCATCAATGCGGATTTCGATTACGATGTCTACTTGCGGGAGATGCAGCGCACGGGACAGAACATGACCCGCGTGTTCACTTTCTACCGCGAAAAGCCCCACAGCATCCCCGGCCCTGGTGACATGAACACTTTGGCTCCGAGACCAGAGGCTGCGGTATTGCCCTGGGCGCGCGTCCCCGGAAGCGGCAAAGCCGCCGACGGTCTGGATAAATTCGACCTGAACCGGTGGAATCCTGCCTACTTCGCCCGTTTCAAGGACTTCGTTCGCAAGTGCGCTGATGGCGGCATTGTGTGCGAAATCGTCCTGTTTTGTAACCCGTATGACCAGGAGAAATCAGCGAGGATGTAGCGGTCCTCCTTGAGCGGGTGCGATAGTTCGCTGTCACGGTTCAATTGACGAGGAGGCGTTCCAGCCGCTACGGTATCCTTGTTGTAGGTTGGGTATAGCGAAGCCTGCTCGACAACAAGAATCTCTTTTTTCTTGGCTTTATTGGGGTGGTGCAGTAAAATATATCATTGGATACGACTTTTGCGCTAAAACTCGCATCAAACAACTGAGATGCTCACCTGGGAGGAGGTTAAACCATGAGCACAGCATACTCGGACAAAATCTACATCACCGAAGCCCAATTCGATGCGCTGGTTGGCATGGAATTAGGGCTAGAGTACATTGACGGGAGGTTAGTTCAAGTGCCATCAACATTTGGCGAACATGGCGTCTTAATCATCAAGTTAGGACGTATTTTTGTCAATTATCTTGAAGCACACAATTTGGGAAGCGATAAAAACGTAATGGCCGACGTGCTTCATCGTATCCCAAACGGCAGAAGAAGGGCACCGGACGTCGCCTATCACAAAGAGACTCGTGAGTCGCTTAAAGGGCTTCAGACTGATCCGCCCGAGCTCGCCGTTGAAATTCGCTCTGATTCTGAGACAGACGAGGAAATGGAGGACAAACTCAATGACCTGTTTTCCCTCGGCACTCCTGTGATCTGGGTTATTAGCTTGAAAGATCGCAATGTGAAGGTTTATAATAGTTAGACGCCCAATGCCTCGCTGCCAGCGCAAGTGTGCCAAACTTATAGGATGGGGGATGTACTGGATGCGTCCCCATACGCATCAAGTTAGTACGCTTTTAGTTCCCTCTCCCCTCTGCTATGCGGGCTCTCGCTTCGCTAGAGACTTGTGGGAGAGGGAGAGTGGAAACGTCACCCTGGAAGAATCAAGATGCCATCATCACCACCGAAGAGGAAAAGGCACTGGATGCGTTCGTTGCAGAAGGGCAAGAAGCAACGCTTTGCAAGGCAAAGGCGATTTTAGCGATGAAGTATCTCGGAATTGATATTGTCGATGATTTGGAGGCGAAGGTCAAAGCTAAGTTGCGATAGACCGTTCGTGCAGCGAATCAAAAGAACCATAACGCTGAATTGAAAATTGAGTAAAATTTAGGAGGACAAATCATGATTGCGAAACAACTGTTTGGTCGTACAAGTCATCAGAGCACGCGCACCCTTTTCGGGGCGGCGGCGTTAGGCGGAGTGACTCAAGAGGAAGCAGATCGCACGCTGGAGGTCCTGCTGAAGTACGGCGTCAACCATATTGATACAGCGGCGAGCTATGGAAATTCGGAGCTCCGCATCGGTCCATGGATGGGGCAATACCGACAGCAGTTTTTCCTTGCCACCAAGACCGGCGAGCGCACCTATCCGGAGGCGCGAGCGGAGTTCTATCGATCGCTGGAACGCCTTCATGTAGACCAGATTGATCTCATTCAATTGCACAATCTGGTGGATGAGAAGGAATGGGAAGTGGCGATGGGGCCGGGTGGCGCGCTAGAGGCGGTGATTGAGGCCCGTGAGCAGGGGCTGGTCCGCTTCATCGGCGTGACCGGTCACGGTGTCACGGTGGCTGCCATGCACAGGCGGAGTCTGGAACGTTTCGATTTCGACGCCGTGCTGTTGCCCTGCAACTACCTGATGTTGCAGAATCCTCAATATGCCGCGGATTTTGAAGGGCTGATGGCGATATGCAGGGCGCGCAATGTAGCAGTGCAGACAATAAAATCGATCGCGAGTCGTCCCTATGGCGAGGAGGCCCGGACGCACACCACATGGTACAAGCCGCTGTCGAATCAGGCGGACGTCGATAAGGCCGTGCATTGGGTGCTCGGTCAGCCGGGGCTTTTCCTGAATACGGCCGGCGACATCCACCTGCTGCCCAAGGTGTTGGACGCGGCGAGTCGTTTCCAAGAAGGGGCATCCGAGGAAGCGATGCGGGTCGTCGTTGCACAGGAAGGGATGGCACCGCTCTTCATCTGAACCAAAGGTTACTCTCACGAAATGGTTGAGAAGATTCGTCGAACTTAAATGGGCCAGATTGTGCACGGCGTATCATAGCACGGATTGACGGAATTATCGGATTGATTTCTGACGCATGACAAATCCGTTCATTCTGAAAATCCGTGCTATGAACTGAAGAAGCAGGAACAAGAACAGAATGGTGGTGAAAACGAAAGATGATTGTATGGTTGCGGATACTACAAGGTATTGGGATCACTACCCTTTCTAAGGAAGAAATTGGTGAATATGAGCGCCTCAGAAGCAAGCAGACAATTCAAAAGCACGCTCATAGCCCCAAAGATAAATCTGATCTGGTACACTCCAGGGCTGCAAAAGCTTTAGAACAACTCAAAGCGGAATCTGAAAGCGTAAAGCGTAAGGCATAAGTAAGAGTGTATACGCTCCACAAGTTTGTGGGGTTGGATGTGTTGAACGCATTTTTATTTCCTTAACACTCGCGTGGCATTGAAGACGGCAATCAGTGCCACGCCCATATCCGCAAAGACGGCACCCCACATTGTTGCAATACCGACGAGACCGAGTACGATAAACACCCCTTTGACGGCAAAAGCGAGACCGATATTCTCCCAAACAATTTTGCGGGTCCTTCTGCCGACTTCTATCGCCTCGGCAACCTTCGATGGCGCATCGGTCATGATGACCACATCGGCCGTGTCAATCGCCGCATCGGAGCCGACCCCACCCATGGCAATGCCGACATCGGCCCTGGAAATAACCGGCGCATCGTTGAGCCCATCGCCGACGAAGGCAACCTTATCGCCCTTGTGGGCGTTTTGAATCAGTTTCTCGATGGCACTGACCTTATCTTCGGGAAGTAGCTCTGCCATATAATCGTTCAAGCCCAGTTTTTGGGCGACGCTTTCGGCGGCGGCTCGGTTATCCCCTGTCAACATGACGGTTCGCTCAACGCCAAGGGCTTTCAGGGCACGGATTGCCTCTGCCGCATCTTCCTTGATTTCATCGGCAATGATGATATACCCGGCGTAAACATTATCTACTGCTAGATGAATGACCGTCCCATTGACCGTGCAAACATCGTGGTCGATTTCGTTTTCGTGCATCAGGGCATCATTCCCCGCAAGAACCTCTTGATTTTCAACCTTTGCGCGGATGCCCCGCCCTGCGATTTCTTTAAAATCAGAAACCCCGGAGGCGTCAACAGGTTGATCGCAGGCTTCCCGAATGGATTGGGCAATCGGGTGGTTGGACTGCGATTCGACAACCGCTGCCAGACGGATGAGTTCTTTGCCGGTAAAACCGTTTTTCGGCACAATCAACGTCACCTTGAACACGCCTCTGGTCAGTGTGCCGGTCTTGTCGAAGACGACCGTTTTGACCTGGGCGAGGACATCTAGAAAGTTGGAGCCTTTGACCAAAATGCCCCGCCGCGAAGCACCGCCGACGCCGCCAAAGTAGCCGAGCGGAATGCTAACGACCAGCGCACAGGGACAGGAGATCACCAAAAGCACAAGCGCACGGTAAATCCACACGGCGAAACTGGCACCCGTTATCAAAGGTGGAAGCAGCGCAACCCCAAGTGCCCCGAAGACCACAACAGGTGTATAGTATCGAGCAAACGTTGTGATAAATTTCTCCGTCTCCGCTTTTTTGCTGGTTGCATTCTCCACCAGATCCAAGGTTTTGGCAATCGAGGATTCTCTAAACGGCTTCGTGACTTTGACCGTGAGCGTTCCAGTTTTGTTAATCATTCCCGCTAAAACGGCTTCGCCCGTTTCGATGGTTCGTGGCACGGGTTCTCCCGTCAGCGCAGAGGTATCCACCTGCGAACTGCCCGCGATGACTTCGCCATCCAGCGGAATTCTTTCCCCCGCCTTCACCAGAATCGTATTCCCGATTTCAACAGTTTCGGGGGGGACTTTCTGCGTTTCTCCGTCAATCAGCAAGTTGGCGGAGTCGGGGCGAATCTCCAAGAGCGACTTGATGGATCTCCGGGAGCGGCTGACCGACAGCTCCTGAAGGAACTCACCGACCTTGTAAAACACCATGACCCCGACAGCTTCGGGAAGTTCATGAATCGCAATCGCGCCGAGGGTTGCAACGGTCATCAAAAAGTTTTCGTCAAAGATTTTCCCGCGGAAGACGTTGCGTCCGGCGCTGGACAACACCCCCCAGCCACCGAGCAAGTAGGCTGGAATAAAAATGAAGTATTCGCCGAGCGTGTATGGAATAACGGCGTGTAACCTGTCCTTAAAAATCAGTCCTGTGACCAACAGCGCCGCCGCAACGGCAATCAGTCCAAGTTCGCGCTTGATGTTGAAATCTTCGCCATCGTGCTCGTGGCTATGGTCATGGCTGTGTTCGTGACCGTGTTCATGGGTTGAGACTTCAATGACTTCAACGTCAGGTTCAATGCGCTGAATTTCTCGACGGACAACCTCCATATCGTCGGCGTCCAGAGATAATGTTGCGGCGGCAAAGTTCAACGAAATCTCCCGGACGCCTTTCAGTTTTTTCAGGCTGTCCTCAATCTCAGCCGCGCAATTTGGACAATCCAAACCCTTTAAGTGATATTTCTGCATTGTGTTTTCTCCCTTTGATACTTTTCACGTAACCTTGAAAAGGTTCCAAACCTTTTCAAGGTTGTTATTTGTCAACCGACTCATTCCTCAAGAGTTTCGATGTGCGTTCATCAAAGATCATGGTTTCTGTGACGCCCGAAGGCGCAATAACGACACGAGCGCCCAGACTCCCATTTCTGGCAATCACCTCTAGTTTCAACCCATCCCCTTGATAGGGGGTGTTGAGTGTCAGTGTATCCGGGCCAATCTCCACCCGCATTGAAGAGGCTTCCTTGATGGACGTTTCAGGAAGTGGAAAACCGCGCAGGCTGGCGTACTTCTGCAAAATTTGTTTTCGCGCTTGTTGCGGATTTTCTCGAAGCGCGTGTATCCCTGCCAGGGCGGCTTGAACCGTATACGTTTTCAATTGAGGCAACTCAATCGTCGTTTCCGGGAGGTCCGCGCTACGCTTGCTATGTCTGAGCGCGATGACGATGAGTCCTGCCAGCAGAGTGCCGTAAATCGACGTGATGATTAAGACTTTCTTGGCGTGTTTGGCTAAATCCTGGGGGTCTGAGGTGGTAATGTGCATGAAAACCACTTTCTCAGAAGCCCCTTCGCTGGTTATCACTGGTTTTTCAAAAGGCAATTTTGCACTCAACGATTGAAGCAGCGCATGCCCCATTGGGGATAGGATGAGCCATAAGGCAGTCCCTGCGATGAGCCGCTTGAAATCGGGGGTGAAACCTACATCTTTCACAAACGGCAAGATTTTGAGGAGCCTGCCTGACAAAAGGCTTCTTTTGACTTGGAGTGCTTTTATTTTTTTCATTGTTCTTTCTACCTCTGGGGCACTGCCCACTATCAGGAACGCCGGTTGTGGTGGGCAGTGCATGACCCCTCGACAACAGATCGCAGCCGGAAAAACGGACATTAGCGCATTTTTTGTCGGGCAAGATGGCATCTTGCCTGGCAATTTTCGGGTAGATGCTTAGAGCCTATCCTAAAAATAATCGGCGTGGATTGCGCTCAGTCTGGATTGACAAATCCAGACCACGCCCACACTGTCGGATGTGGCAATCCGACAGGAGCGAAAAAGGTGAAGACGGACTTTTAGGATAGGCTCTTAGAAGAAAGTGCGTTGGAAAAACCAGAATAAGCCAAATCCCAGAATGGTCAAGGACATTCCTTTTAACACTTTGCTGTGCCAGGGGAATCGTCGAATGTAAATCAGATAGGGAAACACCACCGCCACGATGGCAACCTGTCCGATCTCGACACCGAGATTGAAGGAGAAGAGCGCGATCAGCAAGCCTTTCTGGGGCAAGCCCAACTGACGTAACATACCTGCAAAGCCGAAGCCATGCACCAACCCAAACAGAAAGGTCACGAGCCAGCGTTTTTCGGGAATCTGAACGAACAGGTTTTCCATCGCGATGTAGATGATGCTCAAGGCAATCGCAACTTCCACGAGCCGCGGTGGCGGCGTGACTACCGAAAGCGCTGCCAACGCCAGGGTGATACTGTGGGCAATGGTAAACGAAGTCACGATTTTGATAATGGTCTTGAGCGTGCCGCCGACGAGAAGGACGCCAAGCAAAAAGAGGATGTGGTCATAGCCTGTGAAGATGTGCAGAATGCCGAGCAACGTGAAACGGTAGAACTGCCCCCAGGCACTGATTTCGGTCGGCTGGGGCGGCTGCGCCCACCCTTGCAAGGGGAAGAGCAATCCGATGCTCATCCCTGCTGAACTGAAAACCAGAAAACGTAAAAACGTGAAAGCGTGACGGGAAGAAGGTGTCACTTTTGTTACTCCTCAATGGATGTCCCTACCATCCCGCAACCTCACCACCTGACCATAACTGGAAGTGAGGAGAAATTGGAACCACGAATCAACCCGGATACGACTGGCATTTCATTTCTGTTCCAGTGTTCATGAGGGGTTAAAAGGTTCAGAGCCTTTTTCCTTCCTTCAGATTCCAGAATCCAGCGATCATCGCCGTAATCGGAATCGTGAGTACCAGGCCGAGTGTCCCGACGAGTAAGCGCACGATTTCTACGGAGGCGATACCGATACTCAATAGCTCCACCGTGGGGGAGACAAAGAGCCCCAGGTTGGGAGCCGTTACTGCCATGATGAACAGTAACCGCGTTCCTAGATAAACAAACAGCAGCGTATTTACCATCGTCCCGAGGATATCCGTACCCACGTTCATACCGGACGCAATCAATCGCCATGTGGGCATGTAGGGGTTCGCCCGCCGAATCTCCTCCATCGATGAAGCCACCTCAATGGCACCGTCCACCGCCACGCCGAGCAAGCCCATCAACATCCCGGCGAGCAGTATCTGGCGGAAGTCGAAAGGTATACCTTTGGCTTCGACGATGTCTCTTGAGACGGCACCTTCCAAGCCGGAAAAATGGAGGTAGTTTTGTGCGAACATGAGAATCAGTCCGGCGACCAGGATGCCTCCCATGGTGCCGAGCGCGGCGGAGAAGGTTTTTCGCCCCGGCCCAATCACAAACACCAGAGAGACGAACGCGATTACACCGGAGGTCAGGGTGACAATCAGCACCGCATTCTTCCCACCTGCAATCAAAGGGAGCATGAAGAGATAGATGATCAGTCCCGAAGCCAGCAATGAACAGACCGTGCGGACGCCTTCGATGCGTCCCACGATAATGATGAGCATCAACATCAATCCAAACATCAAGAGCAGGTATCCATCACGCCCATATTCTTGGACAATATTGACCAGACTGCTCTGCTCCGGCGTGCCACCAACGCGGCAGACGATAATGTCCCCCGGATCGGCGGGGGTAGTCATCGACGACATACGGTGATTGATGATGTTCCGCATGATAATCCGCTGTCCTTTGTAGAGCCCTGCGAGAATTTCCACTTCAAGGATTCGGTGTTCCACAACGTCACTCTGCTTATTGGATTCGAGAATTCTGATAACTTTACCCTTTGCATACTCAGATCTCGAAGTGAGCTCACCATTCTTATCACGCTGCTCAATGATGGTTGCGGACGCATGGTTGATTCGATAGTAAAGGTACTGTGTCCCCAAGAGGACAACCATCAGCGCAATCGGTACTGCCAAACGGGCTTTGCCCCTTGCGTCACCGGCACGATAACGCGCCTCGATCTCCTCTGCCGAGGGCAACTTTTCATGAATGCCTGATGGTTGCACTTTCCTATATTGGGTCAAGATGCCAGCAATCACGGCAGCAATTGGAACGGTCAGGACTAACCCAATCGTTCCAACGATCGCTTCTATGATAACGACCGCCTGTCTTTCATCATTAACCAGCCGAATGAAAGGATAGAGCACCCCAGCTTCTGGGAACTCAACCCGTGGGAGCAACATGATGATCATGTCCGCGCCGAGATAGGCGAAGATGAGCGTGTCTGCCATGGTCCCCATCACGTCTCTCCCCACGTTCAGTCCTGCACGAATGGCTTGCCGCACCGTGACATTCGGGTTGACCTGCTTGACCTCGTAAACAGATGAGGAGATGGACATCCCCACATCCATCATGGCACCAACCGCTCCCAGGATAATTCCCGCCGAAAGAATGCCGGTGAAATTCCAATCGTGCGAACCTTCTGTTCGCCAGAGAGCGGTGCCAAGTTCGAGAAAGCCGAATTCGTCCAACAATCCGGTCAAAACCATCACCTTCTGGCTAATGACAGAAAGCACTCCTACGGCTGCCAATCCACCTAGCGTCCCCAGCACCCCAGAGACCACTTTGAAGCTGAAGCCGGTAATGAGCACGAAGGTTGAAAGGGTCAGAAAACCCGCGGTGAACCAGGTGACCACGATGGGGTTATATCCCTTGAGCATCAGCGGGACCATGACGAAGAAGATGACAAGGGCATCCACAAACAGCGTTAGGATGGCGCGCACCCCCTTCATGCCGCCGACGTAAATCATCAAACAGCCCAATAAGCCCGTGACGTAGAGCAGAAAAGGGGTTCGGAAATACTCCAGCATCCGCACATCTTCAATCGTCGTTTGATTCTGGCGTCGAAGGGGAATTTCAAGGAAAAGCACATCCCCTTTCCTAAGCACGCGATCCCCGAATACCCGTCCCACCCAGATGTTGTCAACCTGAACGGTTTCCCCTCGAAATTGGCCCGAGATAATCCGAAAGGTCACAATCTGATCCACATCTGCGCTCGTATCCAGTTTGATCACTCGCCCAAGGCAGCTCAATATTCGCAATTCGCCCTGGTGGACAATTTCAGCGTACTGATACAGTTTGACATGCAGGACGGCGACGACCACGAGAATCGTCAAGATGCCAAAGACCTTTAATTTCCATTCGTTCATGCCCGTTCCTCCTCTTTTCTCAAATGTCCCGATACAGAGATCAGAATGACCTCTGTATCGGGAGACATCTATTTGATTCGCCTAAACACGAAACGCACAGAGCCAGACAGCTCTGCGCGTCCAGATAGAGCAAGGCCAAGAAAAACGATGACTTCGGAAGGCCTAGATTCGGAGGATAACGATACGAATCGAATTGAGGGTGGAAGAAATTACAGGGAATTGGGGAAGGAAACTTTCAGTCGTGATTGTGACAAATGCAGGTAATGAATAGGGGAACGCTATAGACATTGGTGCCTTGACCTGCGGTATTGTATTTTGGACTGGAATCATATATTGTTGGTCAGAACCATCAATCAAAAGGGGGAGGTCTGAACATGGACCGCAGTGGTATTGGGTCAAGAACACCTTAAACGAGGCTGTATAGGAAACCGCCCCGATGGGAGCGGGGTTCAAAGCAATGGGTGAAATTGCGCCTGGAGCAGAATCACAGTATCCTGACTGAACGGCTTCTACCGCAATATGACCATCTCCCCCGAAGCACAGCACGACGTTCGATAACAGCCCATGACCGATGAGGAAATAAATAAATAGCCAAACCAATGGAATAGTTGCTTTGTTAATTTTATGGAACATAGATTGAATCGAGTCTGCCTATACTTCGGGACCTACTTCGTGACGTGCGCAAGCCCCTCAATTTGAGCAAATACTCAAAAATTATACAAGTATCAAAAGTTTCTGTCAAGGATAAACATTCAAAAAAGTTACGGCATCCCGCGAAGCAGGACCTTTCTCATCACTCCATCCGTATCTGCCCGACCATCCCTTTTTCAGCGTGCCCTTTGAGGAAGATGAAGTTTTTTAATCCGCCTCTTCAAACCGCACTTTCGCCGCGCTCACCCGTGCTGATACGAACTGCCATCTCCACAGTCGATACATAAATTTTACCGTCGCCGCGCAGACCGGTGTGAGCCGTTTTTTCAATGATGGAAACAATCTCATCAACGAGCTCATCGCGACAGATGAGCTCGATCTTCACATTCGGGACATAGCTTACTAGATCATCAACAATTCGGTGACGGGCATCTCGTCCTCTGCTCCGCCCAAACCCTCGCACGTCGGTAACACTCATGCCGGTCAGTCCTTCGACCTTGTGAAGGGCTAACGCGACCTCCGAAAGTTTGTGGGGTTTGATGTATACCTTAATCTCTTTCATGATTTTTCTCCTTCCAGTTCAGCGCTCTCAGTTTTCAATGTTATTCCCTTGTTCGTGTTGCGCCCGTTCGGGGCCAGATGGGGTTGTGCGGATAATCAGGACCGGAATCTTCACGCCGTGGCGCACGCCGGTCACTGTTTGTCCGTGGATGACGTCCTCAATCCCGCGATGTCCGTGCGACCCGAGGACCAGCAGATCGAAACCCGCCTCTTCAGTCGATTTGATAATCCCATCAATCGGTTTTCCGAAGCGCACCATCGTCTCCACCGGTAGGTCGTGCTCCTCGATTTCACGCGCCAGTTCTTCGAGATACGCCTCATCCTGCGTACTATGCAGACTCTGGCTCTCTTCCCCGTATACCATCGTCCCCGGTGTTTCAACGATATGGAGCAGGGTCAGACGCGCTTTATGGGGTTTTGCTAACATCAGTGCCGCCGAAATCACCTGGGTATCTCCCGCCGCGTGTTCGAGCGCAACGCCAATGTGCTTGATTGGGATGGGTTTAATCCGCTCCGCCACGGTACGGCTGGCGGTGGTGATACCACTCTCCCAGACCCGACCGGGGCGGAACAGCGGTCCAAAGATGACATAGACGAGAACCCCCAACACCACAAGCACGAACGGTACCAACGTCAGCCAGAGCCAAATTGGACCGCCGGCGAGCCAACCCGTGAGTTCGTCAAACACCAGTTTCAGGTTAAGCGCGACGATGATCGCCGCGGTGCTCCAAGCGAGCAACTTGACCCAGGGCGGATTGGCAAAAGTCCCCATCTTCTTCCGGTCAGAGGTGAAGTGGATGAGCGGGATGGTGGCAAACGGGAGTTGAAGACTCAAGATGACCTGAGATAATATCAACAGTTTATAGGTGCCTTCATCCCCGGTGAGGGCGATGACAATCACCGCAGGGATGAGCGCCATACCGCGGGTTACCAACCGCCGTAGCCAGGGGCGGAGCCTGATGTTGAGAAAGCCTTCCATGATAATCTGGCCCGCAAGGGTGCCGGTCAGGGTGGAGCTTTGTCCCGCAGCAAGCAGCGCAACAGCGAAAGCGATTGGAGCAATTCGGGCACCGAGGATCGGCTCGAGCAACCCATGCGCCTGCTGGATTTCGGTCACAAGAATGCCGCGACTGTAGAAGTTCGCTGCGGACATCACCAAAATCGCGGCGTTGACAAAGAAGGCAGCGTTCAAGGCTATCGCCGAATCAATCAGATTGAACTTGCAGGCTTCCGCTTTGCCGGTCAATGTGTTTGAGATTGCCCGAGATTGGACCAGTGAGGAGTGCAGATAGAGGTTGTGCGGCATGACCGTGGCACCGATAATACCGATTGCTACATAAAGTGCCGAAGGGTGCAGATGGGGCAGGAAGCCAGCCGCGATGCCTCCCCAGTCTGGCTTGGCAAGGAAGAGCTCAATCAGGAAGCACCCTCCAATCGTGCTGACCAACATCACAATGAAGGCTTCCATCTTCCGCACACCCAGCCTTTGAATTGCCAGTAACAGAAAGGTATCGAACGCTGTCACAACACAGCCCCAAAGCAGCGGCAACTCGAAGAGCAGGTTCAGGGCGATGATCGTGCCGAGGACTTCTGCGAGGTCGCATGCAGCAATCGCGATCTCCGCGAGCCCCCAGAGGAAGAGGTTCAGAGGGCGCGGATATTCGCGACGGCAGCCTTGGGCGAGGTCATAACCGGTGACGATGCCGAGACGCGCAGAGAGCGTTTGCAGGAGCACCGCCATCAGATTCGACATTAGCAGCACCCAGATTAGCGTGTAGCCGAATCGCGCCCCACCTTCAATGTCTGTTGCCCAGTTCCCGGGGTCCATGTAGCCTACGCTGACCAGGTAAGCAGGGCCGCTAAAAGCAAAAAGACGCCGCATCCACCCTCTTTTTCGTACCGTGACCGTCCCTTGGAGGTGGTCAAGGGATTGACGAGTCGGATGAAAATTCTTAGCCATCAGTTGATTCCGCTAAAACGTAATCTCAACACGCAGTGTGCTGACCAGAGTGTCCTTCACCCATTCGATATTTGAATTGTATTAATTTGCCTGCTGTAGGGTATGGGTTCTATCCCGTCCCATTTGAGGGCGGGGTCAGAGACCCGCCCCTACGATTAAGCATTTATGCACTGTTTTAAAATGGAACTGGTAATAGGTGATTTCTCGATAATAGCGCACGCAACCCTATTTCGATTTAGAAATATGTCGCCGCGCTGAAGAGGAGGCCAGCACTCCGGGCCTCTAAATTGAATCTGTCTCGCAGCCAGTTGTATTGATAGTCCAGCTTGAAAACCGTGTCTTCCGTTGGACGAAAGTTGAGTCCAAACGTCAGCCGGTTCTGGCTGTCTCCATCAATGTCCGTGTCAAAGTCCACCAGATCGTAACGAACGATGCCTGTAAACACTGATTTTGGCAATGTTGGAATCAGTTCCTGCAAGAAGTGAACGTTGCCCTGGAGGTAGAAGCCCTGCTGCTTTTCGGCCTGGAGGCCCAGCAGTTGTTCAGGCACATCGATTGATGCACGGGCGTACTCCCCCAATAGCTCGAATCGGTTCCAGCGAACCTCTCCATCCAGCGCGAAAATCGTTAGGCTCCGTTTCTCGTCCACTTCGAGTCCCTCGACTGTGTGTACATTATACGGGCCTGTATGCCCTGAAACACCAACTTCCAGGGTGGGGTGTGGACTGATGGCAACGCGACCGACAAATGAGGGATTCTGATTATTATCCTCGAAGTTGCCTTTTCCAGCCGGAACGCGCGTCCCATCTTCGCTGCCAATCAGCACGTCATCGTTAAAGCCATTGGTGGCGTAGATCTCATACGTTAGCCGAGAGGTTGCCGATGGGTAGAAAGCCCCGAAAAACCCCATCCCCGCCTCGGATAAGGCGGTCCCGATAATCTCTGTGCTGACCAGTGGCCGATCGGTCAAATCGTTCGCCGGGCTGTCGTGGGCGAGGTTAAATCGTCCGAGCGGCGAGAGAATAATCCCGCCACGGAACGTCAGTGCGTCGTGGAGTTCAAAATCGATAGCGGCAAATTCGATCTTAATCTCTTCGCCTCCCTCTTCAAATTCCAATTCGGAAGCCACCCGGACGCGGTCTGTCACGGGAGTATAGGTAAAAATATTGAACCGTTTCGCTTCAAACGTGACCTCTTCCGTAATCCCATTTTCACGCTCAAAGCGGAAGTGGGTTTCCGTGTAGCCGCCGATACTGATGCCACCACCGAGCCGAGCGATGTACGGTTTGTCGTAGACGCCTCCTTTAACAAAGGGGCGCGATTGCGATTCTTGAGCCGCGCTCATCGACGCAATTCCTCCAATGAGTACCAGACCTGAAAGCACACTTAACAACATTCGATATACCATAGGAATCCTTTCTAGAATAGGACGATTTCGATTCCATCCCCTTTCGTTTCGACTGGATAAGTCGGAAGCGCCTTCTGGGCAGGGCCGCGTACCACACGACCTTCTAAGTCAAAAGTAGAACCGTGACATGGGCATACCAAAAAATTTCGAGAGGGTCGGACATGACACCCAAGATGGGTACATTTGATCGACAACGCCCGAAAGTTCTTTTCGTCCGTCGGAATGAGGATGATTGGATCTGGAAGGTCAGGCACCTTCACAACAACGGGTTTATTGGTGCCCCCGAGCTGTTCAAGTTCGGAGCGGACCAGCGGGATTCGGTTATTAATAACCATCCCCTGGTAGGTGACAGCGGTTGCACAGCCGAGTAACCCCCCAAAGGCAAGCCCAGTACCAACCAGAAATTCTCGCCGAGAAATGGTTGTTTTTTTGTCTGTCACTGTGCATTCCTCCTCATGCGTTGCATCTGTTTTCCGACTGGTTTCCCGGAGTTGTGTGAATCTTAAAGCGAATTGAGAAAGGCGATGACAGCTTGTTGCTCTGTCTCGGACCGTTTGAAAAACGCCTCTTTCGATTTCTGAGCCTCACTGCCGTGGGGTCGGATGGCATCTATGAGAGTGGTTGCGCGGCCATCGTGGAGGTAAAAGGGAATTCCACCTGTGAAATCTGCGACCAAGCGGGTTCCCCAGAGGGGTGCAGTACGCCACTCCCGCCCATTCGCATCGCCGTCAGGGCGGTTATCCGCCAACTCGTCCCCCATATCGTGGAGCAGCAGATCGGAGTATAGATGGGCGTCCTTCTCGCTCAACTGCGGGATGAGGTGTTTCCCGGTCTTCATCGTTGGAACATGACAAGAGGCACACCCGATCTCCTTGAAAATTCTCTCACCCTGCTGTACCTCCGGCGTAATTTCACCACGCTTAGGCGGCGAGAGAAGCCGAACATAGACAACGCTTTGCAGGACAGTCGATGCTGGAATCTCCGGGTCGGGAACCGTATCCCCGACAGCGAATCCGCCAGCCTGCGGATGAGAATTCTCGACGGGAATGGAGTCGCTCGTGATTCCGATGTCCTGTTGGTAAGCTTCTGCGACCTGTTGAATGAGGGACGAGACTTGCGCCTTCCGACTGAATCTGCCGAGTTGACGGCCCGGTCCACCGCCGACCTCTGTAGGTGGGACATAATCGGGAGCAGTGACCCAGTTGGGTCTGCCAGAGATGCCATCCCCATCAGCGTCATTCTCATCCGCATGGGATAGGATGGTTTCAACAGGAATCGCTTCGATAAGTCCTACCCCGAAAACCGGCGGTGGCAGGCGCCTCGATCTATCTACACCTTCAGGAACCCTTTCGACAGGAATGCCGGGGATAGACCGCTCCTGGTGTTGCGCCCCACCGATGTCATGCGCCAGGTCCGTTCCGATGCTAAATCGGAAAAATGCCTGCTCTGGAGTCCCTCGACCGTCTCCCGGGTGGCAACCTGCACAACTTGTGTTGTTGAAGAGCGGTCCCAGTCCTTCTTTGACCGTGAATGACTTATCAAAGTTCTCATCCCCCTGGGCGAACGTTGCATTCAAATCAAAAGACAAACCGCCAAAAGGAGTCTCGAAATCATCTCCCTCGGGCGGCGGTTTTGTAAAAAGGTTATCGCACCCGGCCACACTGAAGAGCACAATCAAGAGAAACCAGAATGGAAATCCCAATAGGTTTGTGATGCTTGGGCGATCAAGACGCCATCGGAATCCTTCCTTCGCTGTACTTCTAAATCTTTTAACAGGACACATAAACCCTCCTTGGGGTATCTCTGAAAAATCATAAAATCATCGCGGTGGAAATTTCGCCACGATGTACTAGGGCGTGTTAACGAACTCGGGGAAATGCACTTGTAGCCCAAGTTTCTAACTTGGTATTGAGCGCGTAACCAAGATAGAATCTTGGGCTACCACTGGATCGACGATTAGTTCGTCAACACGCCCTAGACAAAAAACATCGCCGTTGCGTACATGATGAGTAATCCCGCCATCAGCCCGGCGTAATTCATCATCGGCGCTGTACCTTCCGCCCCTTGACGCTGGATGAGCTTCGCGAGTTCGTAGACCACTTGGAAGATCGCGCCCGCACCGATAGCGAGAAACAGCGTCGCCCAAATCGGTGAATAGCTGAAACCACCGACCCATGCGCCCGGCACAATCGGCACCCCAGCTACCGCGCCCATCCCAATCAGGTGCTTCATCCCGGGGCGATCCACGGCAACGGGGGCAATGACGGCAAGCCCTTCTGTCGTTCAGAATTGTCGGAAATCCAGTGGCGGTTAATCTGGCTTTCCGGTTATTTGACTATTACCTTCCCCGTCATCATCTGCGGATGGAATGGACACGTATAGGTAAATATGCCCTTACGATCGGCAGTAAAGCTAAAGGTTTCAGCCTCGCCAGGTTCCAAGAGCTTTGTTTTCACTTTCAATGCCGAGATCGCGAAATCGTGATACACGCCGGGTTGTTCCGCATTTCTGATAGTGAGATGAACAGTTTGCCCCCGTTCAACCACGATCGGTGGGTTGTTTTGATTGAAGCTCATGCCTTTAGCAATCACATCGATATGAACAGGAGGAAGGTTGGAAGCCCCGCTGAAGTTAAACCCCCATAAAAAGGCCCCTACCACCGCTACTATTGCTACTAAAACTGATAGATAAATCACTCTTCTCATCCGATATGCTCCTTTGCTGAGAAACCTTCCGAAGGTTTGAAACCCCGATCGAAGATCGGGGTTAAAATTTCAAACTGCCACAAATAAGCCTGTGACATACATGATCAATAATCCAGCTAAAAATCCAGCCACGTTTGAAAAAGAAACGAAATTTCCAACTGATTTAGCCGCCATTCCTTTAACGATTTGATAGACGACTTGAAATACCGCTCCGGCACCAATTGCCAAAAAGAGGACCGATAAGACCTCAGAATAGGTAAATCCGCCCACCCATGTGCCGATGATCGTGGGGCCTCCTGCCAAAAGTCCCATCCAGACCAGATGGATTAATTTGAACTTTGAACGTGCTATTGGCGCGATCACCGCGATTCCCTCAGTGGTATTATGAATGGTGAACCCCAAGACTAATAAAGTTCCGACAGCGATCTCTCCCACTGCATAAGCGGCTCCAATCGCAAGCCCTTCGCCGAGATTATGGACACCGATGCCGAATGCGACCGAATAAGCTAAGACCAGCGCGCTGTATGATTCGCCTCTTTGTGCGGAGGCGGCGTTCGACATGCGACTGACGGCAGTGAGTATGAGGAAAGTTAAAAGCAAACCGATCATGATCAGCGCGATGCCCTGGTAGGAGCCGGGCACCTTTTCACTCAACTCGATCGACTCCGCAAACGCATCGACACCTAAAAATACCAGCAACCCCACCGTTAAGCTGAGTAAAAAGTTAAACCATCCTCCAGACAGTCGTCTCAGAAAAGGGAACCATAAAAGCCCAAGACAAACCGGTATCACCCCGACATAAATGCCAAGAATCGCAAAAGTCGCTAGAAGTCTGGGTGACGGACGAGGAGACTCTACCGCGACCGGAATCACCCGGCTGAAGGTTAAACCCGTGCTCGTGATAAGGGTCACCTCATGCGTTTCCGCTTCCACCCAAGGGTAGGCAATCGTGATGGTTGCTTTTCCAAGGTGTGAAAGCGTCTTGCTGGGTTCTATGGTAATATCTCGCCAAATGGCTTCGTCAATCGTGACTTGAGCGATCGTGACTGGACTGGGGCCGTCGTTGACCACATGGACGACGATCTTGCCGGGCTCTGGCAGGACGATGCGCTGAATGCTTAACTTCTCAACCGGTGGAAAGGAGGTTCGGAATACACCTAAAGGCCCGTGGACCATAAAGATGTATATCAGAACCCCAAGCAAAATAATCGGCAGAATCGCGCTGAACCAGATGGGTATCCGAAAACTTCCTCTCGAATTGGAGGAGGGTCGTTCAGCGTGTGGACCTTTTTTGGCAACATTAGACATGGGGTTCCTCCTTTACGTCAAAGAAGCCCATCCAGCCCAATTCGGCAAATTCGCTTTGATGGGCGTGAAACATGAACATGCCGGGATATTTATAGGAGAACTCCAACACACACCGCTCCGCCTGACACAACATGACGGTGTCAGTATATTCATAGAAATCGAGGTTTGTGCCCGTGCGGTAGAGCTTAAAGAAGTTCGCATGAATATGAAGCGAATTGATCAGGTCAAACTCTAGTATGTTGACGAGATATACCCGCACGAGATCTCCCGCTTTAAGCTGGATTGGGTGGTCTTGATAATAGAACCCGACCGTATTTACCGCATAAAATTCATTCTCAGAGTCAAAGTTCGTGTCAAAACCGTTCATCACCATGACCAACTCTTTATCCACTTTGGGACGTCCCCGTTTGGGGTCAATAATAAATGCCCCATAGAGCCCCTTGTGGATGTGACGCTTCAAGGGCATCGTATGACAATGATAAAGGTGCAATCCAAAAGGCTCCGCCTCAAACTCGTATGTGTAGCTTCCTCCAGGAGGAATCTGCTCAAAAACGCCATCCATATTCACAGGGTGAAAGCCATGGAAGTGAATCGTGTGCGGGTGAGTCCCCTCGTTTTTGAAATACACCCGAACGACATCCCCCTCCGATGCACGAAGTGTGGGGCCAGGCACAGCCCCGTTGTAAGTCCACGCCGGAAACATCACACCTGGTGCAACCTCTATCTCCTTTTCTATCGCAGTTATATTATATTCTCTCAAGGTTCTGCCATCTGGAAGTGTGCTCACTTTGCCATAGTCGAAGTGAGTGAGAAACTGGGTCGGGTTGAATCCATCGGCTGTTGTTTCCGCGATTGAGCCGAACATTCCAATTTGGCCATGCCCCGGCCCCATCCCCCCATGCCCTGAAGTTGACGAAGCATACGAGGATTTTGCTTGCTCTTGAGCATGACTTGCCGTGAGAATCGCTCCAGTGGCGGTAAGCCCAGCCGCCCCTGTCGCGCTGGCCCTGATAAAATCACGTCTTGATAAAAGTTCCTTTCCTCTCTTGATTATTCCCATATTTAACTCCCCCATAAAGGTAGAATTTAGAATTTTATCGGTGCTATCACTCAATTGTTGCGAAAATCCGTTCCGGTTGATTTGGGGTGATGGTTCATGAATGCGCTCTCGTAAAAAACGCAGAACTGTAGGTCAATGAGCCTCCCTTCCAGATAATTCGACAAACACGTTGCAGGCAACTTCACGACCAATATAGTATTCAGCGTGCTCAACCTTCAGACGCAATGGTCCATTAAAAGGCTCCTTGGTCACAACGTGGACAGGGGCACCCGGCACTAACCCCAAATCAGCAAGATAGCGCAACATTTCGGGGTTATCATCGTTGACTCGTCGAACTCGGACATCGCTCCCTGAATTGATTTCCGCCAGGGGCTCATAAGGGACTTCCTTGAGATTGCCGTCCTTTGTTGGGATGGCGTGCCCATGGGGGTCGATCGTTGGATTTCCCAACGCTTGGTTCATCTTTTCCTCAAACTCTTCAGAAATAACGTGCTCAAGGTTATCCGCCTCATCGTGTACCTTATCCCAGGTGAACCCCATGACCTCAACCAGATACAGCTCCAGTAAACGGTGATGGCGAATAATCTCTTTGGCAATCTTTTCGCCACCTTCTGTTAATTCAACGCCGTGATAGGAGGTGTGATTGAGTAAACCCATCGTTGTCAGCTTTCTGATCATACTGGTTACGGATGGGGCTGAGACATTCAGTTGTTCAGCAATGGCAGAAGTCGAAACTTTCTCCTGCTTTTTTTGCAGTAAGTAGATTGCCTTGAGATAATCTTCCATCGCATGTGTTATCATTATTGAAATCACCCAAAACCTTAGATTTAGATACAACTAAATTTCAAATTCGATATATGATAATATATTTTTTGAAGTTTGTCAAATCTATTTTTAAGGGCATGGTCGTAAAACTTTTGTCAGTCAATACACCACAATTAGTAAAATGCGACTTTTTTTAATGGTCAGCGGAGTGTTGCAGAAGTAGAACATGCAGCTTGCTTGTTTCATCATCATTCAGAACAAGCTGTCAGCATGTTTTACGAACTCTTCAAAGGCGGAGAACGGTGCAACACATCCGTGACTAATACAAAAATGCGACTTTTTTGTCGCATTGCAACGTTCCTGATGCAACCTTTTTGCAGCACCCCTCCATCTCACGCAATGCCCGGCAGCAATCAATCGGCGTAGAAGCCTTGTGGGCACTGCATCTCCGCAGATTACAGGTTGATGGCATACACATTGCTTTATCACAGGGCATACAGAACCATCAACCCTAACAAACGCAAACACTGTTTGCGCACTCCAAGGAGGAAAATTATCATGTATGCAAAGTTTGTTTCAATTCGTACACTTGTCATCGTCAGCCTGTTTATTGGAAATGCCATCGGATTTGCCGCTCCCTTTGTCGATGGCGACAACGGCACCCAGGGAGTGACCAACTCCACAAGCAGCTTGCGTCCGAAAAACAATGCTACCGATACCCCCTTGAATATCGAGGAACCACCACGAATATTTGCGCGGTCAGGGCCACGAGTTGGGATTAACATTATTTCCGGTGACTTAGCGAAGGGGTTAACGCGACAGGATTACCTCCCGGTGATGATGCTCTTCGGGTGGCAGTTTGAACAGATGCTCACCACAGGTTCAGGGAATGCGCCTTCAGTGGTCTTTGAAGAGATTCCGATGATCGGTGGACTTGAGCAGAGCTTGCTCTCGCCCTCCTTCAGTTTTATTATCGGCCTACGGATGGCATCAGGTTTTGAATTTGGCCTCGGGCCGACCATCATCTGGCCGACGGTTGTCCTCGGAGATAATCGGTCCATGGGAACGATTCACACGGCCGTCACGTTCGGAGCCGGCCATTCGGTCAGGGTGGGACAGTTTAACTTTCCAATCAATTTAGTATTTATACCGGGGTACCAACCTGGACAGAGTGGATTGCGGACCATTTTTACCACAGGTGTGAATTGGTAATGTCGCCGAAACTTGAAAAGGTTTGGAACCTTTTCAAGGTTTAAAAACTTGTTTTGACACAAAATGAGGTGATTGTAATGAGGCGTAAGCTATGTATGATTTCACTTTTCTGTCTTGTGAGTTTGATGTGGAGTGGCTGTGCATCTCAGATGGAGATAGAGCCTCACAGGAAAAAAGGAAACGTTCAGCGCAAAAAGATAGAATCCCTCATCAGGGAGCTTGAGTTTAGTCAAATTTATTACGATTCGATTGAGGCAGCGACTCAACTGGGGGATATTGGCTCGGCTGCAAATGACGCCGTACCCGCGCTGGTCAGGGCACTAAGGGATAAGGATATACCACGAACGGTCTTTGATGGGCAGTATAGCTCTGTTCGTAATGCTGCTGTCTGGGCTTTGAGGAAAATCAGAACCCCTGAAGCGATAATGGCAGTAAAACAATATGAGGAAGGCCTGTTAAGGTGGGGGAATAATCTGCCTGAACCTTATAGAATTGTGCGTGATGCTGATAGGAATGTGCTTGATGACTATGGGACTGTGGTCCCAAAGGAAGAAATCAAGGCGAATATGAGGGTCGGTTATCGGACGGGATTGACTTTAGGCGTTGCAGGGATTGGGTTTTTGATCGGTAAATTGGGTGAACGCGCTGATACAGGTCAACCGGCTGATTCAAGTCAACCGGCTAATGTTGGCGGGCTTGTAACCCTCATTGGTACTGTCATCGGCCATTATTTGGGGAAAACGATAGATTGGGAAACAACCATCAATAACGTCAAAGCCCAGCGCCGACAACAGATGGGGCGAGCGCTTGCGTTGAGCGAACAGGAAAAAGCCAGACAGTTCCACCTCCAATTGGGTGATGGGAGTCAACATACGTTCTCAATTGATTCAACCTATCCCCAGATTCAACCCATCCACCCTTTTCGTCTCGGATTGACATATCAAATCGATTTGGAGAATGAAAATTTTTCAAAAGGACTCAGGCAGAAGTTTCTTAATCATGGATTCATCTTTTCCCAAAATGTCAATATCTTGATTCAAAAGATGAGTCATCATGAGTGGATGATCGTTGATTCATTTCTCAAGGTGGGGTATTTGGTCAGGAAAGATGACAAGGGGCTAAATGTTTACAGAGGCAAAATTGATAGAGTTGATGATCAAAAGTAGCTCCTTTCCTGAATGGGTGTGGGTGAGGGCGTGAGGGGTGAGTGAAGCGGTGTGTGGGGGTGGTTTCTTCACCCTCCACCCCCTTCTCGCTTCCCCACCAATGCGACTTTTTTGTCGCATTGCAACGTTCCTGATGCAACTTTTTTGTCGCACCCTTCCATATCACGCAGTCCCCGGCAGTAAGCAATCGGCGTAGAAGCCTTGTGTCCATTGCATCTTCACGGATGACAGGTTGATGGCACACGTATTGCTTTATAATAGGGCATACAGAACCATCAACCCTAACAAGCGCAAACACTGTTTGCGCACTCTAAGGAGGAAAATTATCATGCGTGCAAAGTTTGTTTCAATTCGTACACTTGTCATCGTCAGCCTGTTCATTGGGAATGCCATCGGATTTGCCGAGCCCTTTGAGGATGCGAAAGCGATTCGTCACATTACGACAGATTACTGGATGGCAGGGCTCAATCAGAAAAACATGGATTTGTTCATGTCAGCCTGGTCTAAGGACCCAGCGATTCAGATGATCGATGTCAATCCCCAAGCGGGAGCGCTCCGTATCAGCGCAGGGGATAAAGAGATCAGAAATGTCATCACAGCGTACGCTGCACAACGACAACTCAACGAGTTTCAAATCACCCATCTTGTTATCCAAACCGATGGAGATCAGGCGTCGGCATTCCTGAAATGGACATGGGGCGAATGGGTCGACAACCTCAAAAAGGGAACCGGCAACTGGGGAACCGCTCGCCTGGTACATGAAAATGGCGAATGGAAAATCCACGATATCGATTTTTACAGCCTCGTCCTGAAGCAACTCGAACCGCAAGGAACGGTGGACATTTCAGGAGTGATGAAACAGGTCGCAGATGCCTATCAACAGAAGAATCTCGTACCGCTCATCCCGCTGATAACCGCTGATCACGTTTACGCCGATCCCAAGGGAGCGGTGCATCGCGGTGCCGCTGCAACCCAAGCAGCATTGGCTCAGTCCGTTCCCGATGTTGACTTAAACGCGGCAGGGATGGTCATCTATCTTGATGTGGTCAACCGTGCCGCTCGTGTGTCTCAACCGCAAGCCGATGGACGCCTCGTCCAGTTTACGTGGAAAGAGATCGGTGGGCAATGGAAGCTAACCGAAACGAATCTGTCCGGTCAACCGATTGGACCGATGGCAGTTGAGCCACAAACGAAGCGATTGACGACATGGGGAAGTTTGAAACGGGGAAATTAAAGCTGGACGTAACCGGAGGCTGAAGCTTTAGCCGGTACACCTGTAGCGCCAATCCGAATAACGCATCAACATCCAGAATCTACAAATATTATGAAATTTCAGGAGGGAAAACAGCGTTTGTTTTAGGCATTGGGATGTCGCTGCCGGCAGGTCGATTCAATTTTCCGGTTAACATTGCGGTCACCCCCGCGTCCACGGGGCTACGAACCACTATCATTACAGGTGTGTCGTGGTAGCGTGAGCGCACAAGCCAGCAGACATGGGCTACTGACACAAGCCAGAAAGCATGTTCGATTGGCAGAAACGCGATAACTCGCGTTTCTGCTCAGTTGCCCCGTCGGGGCGAATTGGAGGAAAACAAAATGAAAAAACTGTTGATGTTGCTATTTCTATTCCTTGGGTCCATACCTGTTTTTGCGCAGGATGAGACATTATTGGCGGGGAATCTCTCAGGTATTGAACAGTCAGGTATTTTCGTTAAATCTGACAGCATTGGTGCTTCATCACTTGCAAATCTCTTGATTTATGCAAAGGAGAGCGAAGATTTGAATCATCAAACCCCGCTGCTTCGCCAGTCGTCAAATCGAACTGACCTGTTCGGGACCGATGTTGAAAACAGAGCACGACAGCCAGAAAAACCTCCCATCAGTGATGGAAAGGTTATCGGTGAAATTTTAGCAGGTGGAGCAGGCGGAATTGCTTTTGGGTTTGGGGGAGCGATCATAGGTTATGGATTAGAGAAGGACTTAACAGGTTGTGAGCCCGGTGGTTGGCTGGATTTTTGCGGATTCATTGGGGCTTTCATAGGGGGCTCTACAGGCATCATCCTAGGCAGTTCCCTTGGTGTTTATGCTGTTGGAAACAACGGTAACGAAACAGGGTCTTTTTTAGCAACTTGGGGTGGTAGTTTGGGGGGAGGTATTGTCGGATTCTTGGCGTGGATGCCGGTACTTAGGGCGGATTTCCCCGACGAGAATACTGCTTTGTTGCTTCTGCCTGTCGCCACTGCTATCGGTGCTACGATTGGTGCTATGATTGGATTCAACATGACCCGTCGGTACAAATCACCCCCTGCCGTTGGAAGCGCGCTCATCAATTTCAGTGAGGGGCAGACGAGTCTGGCCGTCCCCACACTCTCTTTTCGGCCCGCCCCCTATGTGGATCTGGTGCAGGTGAGGTTTTGAATCTAAACCAAACGACTAAAATGAATTTAGATCGGTTCGTCACATCTTACCATCAACTCCCTGAGAAGGTTCGATTGGTATTGACAGCCACTTTGGGCGCGACCATCGGCTGGGTTACTTATGAGGTTCTCTACTGGCTAAACCCGCTCACGCGCTATCGGGCGACCACAAGCTGGGGGTTGAGTTTCCTCGTCGGCGTAGCAAGGCAGCACGGACTTCACCGATGGCTGACCTTCACCCATAAATCGCCCTATTGGAGGAGCCTCGGCAGAGCGTACCTCTATTACTCGGTTAGCGCACTGCTGGGCGCTCTAACGAATTATTACCTGACGGTAATCTTGGGAGTCCACCACCGGTTGGCGTGGCTCGTTTGTCTGGGGTTCACAGCGTTAATTAGCGTGTTTTTTCTCAAGCGATTGGTTTTCGTTGGTGAACACGCTTCACCAACGAGAGGAAGAATGGAATAGAAGGAAGGGAACGCGACCCATGTTTTACATACTCTGTTTAAGTCCAACGTTATTCGGATTAGGGGCGGTTGCGATGGCGAGGGCCAACCGGCATGTCGAGCCTCGTACGCGGCGGAATCGGTGGGTGAAGTTCTGGAGCTATTGCACGGTTGTCCATATCGTTGCCCTCACGATTCTCACAGGTTCAAGGGCTTTTTTCGCTGGCGTGATTATCGCTGTCCTCATACTGGGTGGGGTTGAACTCCTCTCTGTGGACATTCGTTTTAGCAGAAATGTGAAGGGGAGATTCTCCCGCGCATTCCCCTATCTCTGGTTTTGTGTCGTCGGTTTTGGAACATTCAGATTCGCGCGGGATATTCCGACGCAAGAGGTCATTTTCGTCTACCTGCTGGTTGCCATGATGGATGGGTTCAGTCAACTGACGGGGCAGTTGTTTGGGCGACATAAAATCGCGCCGAAGGTGAGTCCCAATAAAACGGTGGAAGGCACACTGGGCGGAATGTTAGCCACCGTGCTACTGGGTGCTGGACTCTACTGGCTCGTGAATATCTCCGTTGCGTTGGCGGCGCTTTATGCAGTGGCCATTGCGTTTGCTGCCTTTGCAGGCGATCTCACCGCCTCCTGGGTCAAGCGAGCGCATGGGGTCAAGGACTTTAGCAACCTCCTTCCGGGGCAGGGGGGCATCCTGGATCGTTTCGATAGCTTGTTGATGGCTGCGACAGTTTATTGGGTTTTCCATTGGCTCGAAATCAACTAACTAACTGAGGGCTGGTCATAATTCAAAACGAATACGCCTGTACCCTAGCCCCCCCGCTACGCGGGATCTCGCTTCGCTAGAGACTTGTGGGCGTCATCAATACGAGTTTTTCACTTATGAGCAGAATGAAGTCGGTTACGGGATGATTTGGAAAAACTCTTTCCCGTAAAGCGAGCAGCTTGCTCGCTGGCGGAGCGAACTGGCAGTTCGCTTTACGCCCCCACCGAAAAACTTGCAACTTAACTGAAAAACTCGTATCATCAAAACCCCAACGCCCACAAGGGGCTAGACTACAACTGGATGGTTGAATAATTATGACCAAGCCTCAACTAACCTTAAAAAACTATACATTCTGGATGCAGTAGAAACCGAGTTTTTGCGAAAAACTCGGTTTCTTCTAACCTTACCGTTAAAAATTAGTTGAAGGAGGCAAACACGATGAAAGATAAACTTTTCACTTTACCCAACGTTATCTCGTTATGTAGACTCGCATTTCTTCCGGTGCTATGGTGGCTTGCGCTTCAGGGAAAAACGCCCTGGGTTGGCATTGGCATCATGGTCGCTTTACTATCAGATATTCTTGATGGTCAGCTTGCCCGTCGGTTAAACCAGATGACAAAATTTGGAAGTCAGTTGGATTCGTTCGCGGACAACCTGCTGGTGCCATCGACGATCGCGTGGTTGCTGATGCTGCGCCCCGAGGTTTTGGAAGGTCACAACCGGATGGTGGTCATCATTGTAGCGGCAATTTACGCCGTGTCCCTGGCTGTTGGTTATATCCGCTTCCGCAGATTTGCGAACCTGCATCTCTATTCCGGCAAAGCCAGCGGGGTGATCGGGACGCTGTTTATGCTCGACGCCTTTGTTTTCGGTTTTCATCCGATAACCTTCTATCTTGCCGTTGGCGTGTTCACTTTGGCGAACTGCGAGGGCTTGCTGCTGATGCTCACCCGCTCGGAAGTGAACGAGCATATCGGCTCGATTCTGCGCAAACAGCCGGTCATGTAGTCTTTGGGCTTGGCAGAGCCTGCCCCGATCCATCGGGGAGACTCGCCCTCCCTGGCTAACCCCATACGAGATTAACGGAAATGAATCATCATATCACGACGAGGTAAACCCAAATGTCATCCACAAATCCAACCGGAACCATCTTGATTGTTGAAGACGAAGTATCGTACTGGGCACAGTATCAACGCAAATTAGCCCCCTTGGGGTTTCGTTGTGAAACAGCAATTAACCCCCAAGAGGTAATTGCCAAATTGAAACAGATGACTCCGGATATCATTCTCTTAGACCTGCACTTTGACAGCGGTCCCCCTCAGGAAGGGCTTGACCTCCTGTCGCAAATTCGGGAACAATACAAAACGATTAAAGTAATTGTCGTTACAGGGGGGGCGGAACGGCAGGTTGCGCTGGAAGCGGTGCGACGCGGTGCATCGGACTTTATCGAGAAAGGGAGCGGTTTCGTTGATGCGCTTCAGTTTCGCGTGCAAGCGGTTTTTGAACGCCTCCAACTGGAGCGACAAATCGAGGCCCAACGAGAACGGGAGATTGACCGGATCGGCGGTTATCCCTATAGTGCAGGACAGATCATCGTGGGAACATCACCAATAATGCGGCATGTATATGACTTGATAGAGCGGGTTGCACGGGTGGATGAAACCGTGCTGATCAGCGGAGAAACCGGAACGGGAAAAGAGTTGGTGTCACAGGCAATTCACTATCATAGCCAGCGAAAGGGTCACTGGATTCCGCTCAACTGTGCCGCGTTTCCCGCAGAACTGATCGAAGATGAATTGTTCGGGCATCAGCGCGGGGCGTTCAGTGGGGCAACAGCGGATCGCGCCGGTGCATTTGAGGCCGGAGAGGGCGGAACCATCTTTCTTGATGAGATTGGGGAGATGCCTCTGTCGATGCAGCCTCGCCTGTTGCGTGTGTTGCAGGAAAAGAAGATTAAACGGATTGGGGAGAATCAAGAGCGACCCGTCAATGTCCGCGTCATCGCCGCGACCAATCGGGACTTGGAGGCGGAGGTCAAAAACGGGAATTTCAGGGAAGATTTGTATTATCGCCTGAACGCCCTGCGCATCCCCTTGCCACCGTTACGTGAACGTGGAGGGGATGTCCCGCTGCTGATTCGCTATTTTACGGGGGTGTTATGTCAGCAGTACGGCGTTCAGCGACGTTTTACGCTGGAAGCCATTGAGCGGCTCAGTCAGCACGGCTGGCCCGGCAACCTCCGCGAGCTCAAGGACGTCATTCAGCGCACGATTTTGTTCGCTGATCGGGAGGAGATTTCAGCGCAAGAACTCGATTTTACGGCGACTTCAGAGCCATCGATGCCCGCTCGCGAATTGGAGGGTGGTGAAAATCCGATGAGTGCCGGTTCGGTAGGGGCATTCCCCTTTCCTGCCCTTGAAAGCGAGGCAGATGTTCGTCCGTATAAAGAGGTTCGGAAGGTGTTCGAGGCATGGTATGTCGATGAAGTCCTCCGATTGACGGGAGGGAATCAAACGCGAGCCTCTCACTTACTGGAGATCGACCGGAATTCAATCCGACGCATCCTGGAGCGTGGGGAAGGGGTATAGAGCGGCGAATCCGCGAATGAGCGAATAACTTTTCAAAAAGTATGGCCCCATATCTCAATGATATGGGGATTTTTTATACGAGTTTTTCACTGACGGTTGAGCGGCTCAAAGTAGAACATGCTGCCAGCTTGTTTGAGTTCGACTTGGAACGAGCACGTTCTACAAGGCAAACTGAAAACTCTTATTTTTATGCTTACGGCGGGAGTGCAACTTTTTTGTAGCAGTTGCTCGCTTTAGGCTGCAACTTTTTTGTAGCAACCCACCCCCAACAACAGGAAGGAATCTAAAAAAGCGACGCTCTCACTGCATTTCCTGTATCACCCATCGTTGGCACGACACTTGCCTATATGGAGAGCGGTGATTAAAAAAAGAACTGCAAAGGAGATGAGAATAATGGATTTTCATACAGCCCACATCAACTTAATTTTAGCCTGGCTTTGGATTGTTCTGGGCTTTGTTTCCGGTTTTCTCCTCGGTCTGGGTTTTCATCAGCAAACGTGGCTGGGAGGTTACACCAGCTTTAAGCGCAGACTTTACCGCCTCGGCCACGTCTCGTTTTTCGGCTTGGCGCTCATGAACCTCATGTTCTATTTCACCGCCCAGGGGTTAACCCACCCCAGCCGTTGGGTTGACATCGCTTCGGTGGGATTTATCGTTGGAGCGATCTCCATGCCGATCTGCTGTGTCACAATGGCGCATTGTCCCAAATTAAGGACTCTCTTTGCAATTCCGGTGTCCAGCTTAGTCGTAGCTGGCTTTCTCATGTTATGGGAGGTAGTAAGATTATGAAAATAGGTCTGATTGCGATGAGCGGCGTACGCGCCCACAACGAAGAACTGACTCAACTCGGCTTAACGCTCCCCGGCTTCGTGGAGCGCAGCAAAGTCATTGCCTCTCTGCCGAGTTTATCCCTTCTCACGTTAGCCGCGCTGACACCCAAAAAGTTTGAAGTGGCGTATAAAGAGATTGCGGATTTGAAAAGTGAAACCGCTTTGCCCGACTATGACTTGGTCGCTATCAGTTCATTTTCGGCGCAAATTTACGAAGCCTACGAACTCGCTGACCAATATCGTCGCAGGAATATACCTGTGGTGATGGGGGGCTTGCATGTTTCTTCTTTGCCTGAAGAAGCGAAGGCGCACTGTACCAGTGTTATCATTGGAGAGGGAGAGCCCCTTTGGCCTCAACTGTTGTCTGATTTTGAGAGGGGTTGCCTTAAACCTTACTATTTTCAATTTGAGCCGGGAGGTTTTGACATGACAGAAGCGCCGATTCCCCGTTTTGATCTGCTCGACCCGGATAAATACAACCGCATCACCGTCCAGACCAGCCGGGGCTGTCCACACAAATGCGACTTCTGCGCCAGTTCGATTCTCCTGACGCCTAAGTATAAACTCAAACCGGTGTCAAAGGTCATTGAAGAAATTCACGCTATAAAGAGCATTTGGAGCAGACCCTTCATCGAATTTGCCGATGACAACAGCTTTGTCCATCGGAAACACGCTAAAGCACTCCTCCGCGCACTGGTCCAAGAGAAGGTCCGCTGGTTTACCGAAACGGATATTTCCGTTGCTGAAGATGACGAATTGCTGGGGCTGATGCGAGACTCCGGATGCAAGCAGATTTTAATCGGACTGGAAAGCCCGTGCAAAGTCAGCCTGGATGGCGTTGAGTTGAACGCCAACTGGAAGATGAGAAAGCAGGAAGGATACAAAGCGGCGATTGCAAAAATCCAGTCTTACGGCATCACGGTCAACGGCTGTTTTATTCTAGGACTGGACGGCGACACACCGGACATTTTTGAAGACGTTCACAACTTTGTCAAGGATTCGGGGTTATATGAGGTGCAAATCACTTTTATGACCGCCTTCCCGGGAACGCCGCTCTATTACAGATTAAAACGTGAAAATCGGATTATCCGGGACCGAGCCTGGGAGCGCTGCACGCTTTTTGACACCAACATCATTCCGAAAAACATGACCATCCAGGAGTTGCAGACCGGTTTTTTGTGGCTAACGAAAGCCCTGTATTCTGCCGAAGCAACCCAATCGCGCCGCCGGAAATTCAAAGAGATGTTAGGAAGGAAAAATGGAACAACCGAATCGTAATCAAGCAAATGGGAGTCAGACCTCCTCAATCCGAGTCGCATTCAAGACAAAATTGGGGTATGGTATCGGCGATTTCGGCACCAATATCTCCTTTCAATCTGTCAATTTCTTTCTGCTCTATTTTTTAACCAACGTCGCTATGTTGGCACCCGCAAAGGCGGGTTTGGCTTTGATGCTTGGCAAGTTTTGGGATGCGGTCACAGACCCGCTCACCGGGCTGATGAGCGATCGGACCCGTTCACGCTTTGGACGGCGCAGGTTCTACTTCCTCATTGCGGCGATTCCCTTGGGGCTGACCTTTTTTATGCTCTGGTTCGTTCCGAATCTTCCAGACATGGGTCGATTTATTTATGTCCTCATTGTTGTGATTTTATACTCCACCGCCATCACCCTCTTTAATGTGCCGTATACCGCCCTCACCCCGGAGCTCTCGCCTGACTACAACGAAAGGACATCGATTACCAGTTTCCGTATGTTTTTTGCCATATTGGGGACTTTGATCGGTGCAGGGTTGACCGGCATCATTGTTGAGATACCGGGCGGGGAAAACATCAAGGGGGGATACCAGTTGATGGGCGGGATTTTCGGACTCGCCATCACCACAAGCACCGTTGCCTGTTTTGTGGGGACAAAAGGCTGTGACAAAACCTCCCCTGAAAAAGCAAAAATTTCACTTCGAGAATACCTTTCCGTTTTTCAAAACAGACCTTTTGTGATTCTGCTGCTTATGTATTGCGGCAGCACGTTCGCTGTGACAGCGATGTCAGCGAACTTGAAGTATTTTATTGACTATGTGCTGAAACTGACCGGCGTTATCAGTCAGCTTCCTCTGGGCATGCTTCTGTTGGTGGCGATGGCATCCCTTCCCTTCTGGGTCTGGTTGACCCGAAAAATCGGAAAGAAGCGGTGTCATATCATTGGGCTTTCGACGCTTGCTCTATCAAGCCTCCTCATCGCTTTGACCGCTGGACATTCCCTCATCTGGTTCTTCATCCTTGTGTTTATCGCCGGTGTCGCCATCGCCACCCATTTCGTTTGTAACTGGGCGATGATTCCCGATTGCATTGAGGTCGATGAGCTTGCCACTGGCAGACGGAGGGAAGGTATCTATTACGGGATGTGGTTTTTCGGGCAAAAGGTTTTTATGGCGATGGCAATCTGGGTGAATGGCCTCGTTCTGAGTTATGTCGGTTATCAGCGTCCAGAAACCCCCGGTGAAATCATTCCTCAAACCCCAGAAGTTCTCAAGGGAATCCAATTCCTTGCCGGACCACTTCCAGCTCTGGCAATTCTCTTGAGCGTCATTGCGCTTGCGTTTTATCCCATCACCGAAAAGAAGTTTGCTGAAATCAAGCTAAAATTACAAGAAAGGTCGAGCTCCTCGTCAACCGATTGAAACCTGATGCAACCTTTTTGTAGTCAAACCCCGGTTGTCCGCAGGACACCGGGTGTTTGACCTCGAACACACCCGGCGTCGTAGTGACAGCCGGGGTGTTCCTGCGTAAGTCCTATACTTATAGATTGGAGGTAAAGTCTATGGAACCCCATGATATTCACAGAGATACACCGGAATGGAAATTTCAAGCCTGGGCATCTTTTATTATCGCATTCCTTGCGATGGCGATCGGAATTTACAGTTTACCCGCAAACACTTGGATTAAAGGATTTCTCGGAATAGGATTGCTTTTCCTCGTTGGCTCAAGCTTTTCTTTAGCCAAAACATTGAGGGATGAACATGAGTTTAAGAAACTCATCAATCGCATCACCGATGTCAAGACAGAAAAAATGTTGCACGAGTATGAAATGAAATCTGATGTATGAGACTCCGAAGTTCCTATCCGATTTTTTTGAACTCTGGTTTTGGCGGATAAAAGACTGGACATGGAAGTCGGAAATTGGTATACTCCTTTAACGGATTTTCAGTTTATGGAGGTCATCAACATGTTAGATTTCAGACCCTCCAAGGAGAACCCGCCTGTGATTTGGGCAGGCAGATGGATGCTACCTTTCATCATGCGATTTTTCTTGAAGGTTTTTAAGGTCGATATTGACCCCGAATCGTTGGAGCGCTTAAAATCGACCCATGGCTTCGCGACAGTTCTCGTACCGAACCATGTCACCGATGCCGATCCTTACGTGATGTTTGCGCTTTCAACACGACTCGGCGAGCGATTCCGTTACATGACAGCGCAGGAGAGTTTCTACACCCATGCTGGCGGCAGACTGAGGGGATTCTTCCTTCAGCGGCTCGGGTGTTATTCAGTGGTGCGCGGTGCCGTTGATCGGGAATCGTTTCGGATGACGCGAGAAGTTCTGACCAAAGGTGAGCAGAAATTGGTTATTTTCGCTGAAGGAGAAATCTCACATCAGAATGATACGGTGATGCCCTTTGAAAGTGGCGTTGTTCAGCTCTGCTTCTGGGCGATGGACGATATGAAAAAGACGGGTGAAGTCAAACCGGTTTACCTGGTGCCGGTCGCCATCAAATATGCCTACCAGAAAGAGATGTGGGGGGAAATTGGGAAGGGAGTCACGACGTTAGAGAGAAAAATTCTACCTAAGAACTCAAGTCCACCAGAAGATTTATATGATCGCCTGCGGAATGTGGGAGCTATCCTGGTGGAGACGCTGGCGAAAGAATATCAGCTCCGTCTGCGTGAGAATGATTCACTCAACGAACGCATTCAACAGTTGCGGGAGCATATTCTGTCGCAAATAGAGGATTTTATGGAAATTGTTCCCCAACCGGAATCGACTCCTCTAAAACGGGTTCGGACGATTCGGAACCGGATCGATGAGGAAGTTTACAGAGAAGCGGACGAGATGACAGAATACGAAAAGGAGATTCACGAACAGCGCCTTGACACGTTTCGACAATTTTACATCGACTTGAATCGTGTCATCAACTTTATTGCCATCTACGACGGGTATGTCCGTGAAAAGCCATCTCCGGAACGTTTTCTGGAAGTCATCGCCCGGTTGGAAATTGAGGTCTTTGGTCGGTCAAAACCCAAAGGGCCTATCACGGCTTTCCTTCGTGTTGGCACGCCCCAAAATTTGTTGGATGTTTATGAAACTTATAAAAAGGAGAAGAGACACACCACACAGCAGGTTACCCTGGAATTAGAAACCGCGGTTCAAAATCTCATTTCAGGTATTTCGCCAATGTCACATTAGAACTGAGATCCAGTCGTAGCCCAACTTTCTAAGTTGGCCAACCGAGTACATCATCCGCGGGAACCAAGATAGAATCTTGGGCTACAGAGCCTGCCCCCCGAGGGATCGGGGCAGGCCGATCTATCGGGGGAAATGTGACATTGGCGAGGTATGTCTCACTGAGGTATTGGGCAGCAGGCATCCGTTGATGGGGTATACCTCAAATCCGAGTACAGCAATGTATCGCGTGACTGGGGAGGAATAAGAGGCAGTGACACCATCCGAATTTCAATTTCTCGGCAGCCCTCATATTGTTGCGATGCTTCTGACAGTCATTATCCCCCTCGCGTTTGCAGCCCTGGTGCGGAAAGCGGACTCTCCGACCATCACGCGCACTGTTTGCTACCTCCTCGGCGCAACGCTACTTGCCAATGAAGTTGGGCATTGGTGCTACCGATTGTTCAACGGGGAGTTTAACTTGCTCGTGAAAGAATACCTGCCCCTCCATATCTGCGGACTTGCGGTATTTGCAACAGCGTTCGCCCTGTTTTGCCGCAGTCAAACGCTTTATGAAACGGCCTATTTCTGGGGGTTGGTCGGCACGTTCACCGCTATCATTACCCCTGAACTTGAGGTCGGTTTTCCCAAATACCGGTTCTTCCAATATTTCATTGCTCATAGTGGCATTGTCATCGGGGTTTTGTTTGCGACATTGGGATTGCGGATGCGTCCGACGCTTAGATCCCTTGTCCGTTCATACCTGATTCTCAATGTTTATGCGGTGGTTATTGCTGGCTTCAATCTGTTGCTGGAAACCAACTATATGTTTCTCTGTGCACCGCCTGATACGAAGTTTCCAATTTTTAATCCAGAGTCTCCGGTTTTCGTGCCCTGGCCCTGGTATATACCGATTTTAGATGTCCTCACCTTGCTGCTTTTCTTGATCGTCTACTCACCTTTTTTCATCAGCGACTGGAGGAAACGGCCCATAGCCAAAGGATAAAGAAGATGCAATCCACTTTAGATTTAGGGTTTTTTGCAACAGACGTGTCCCTGGAAGGAAAGAGCGCAATTGTGACCGGTTCAAGTCGAGGCATTGGTAGAGCGATTGCCATCGAACTTGCGCGTCAGGGAACTGATGTTCTCATCAATTATAACCGTAACCGAGAGGCTGCGGATGAGGTGCAGCGGGAGATCGAAGGGCTGGGTCGAAAGGCGGCCGTCGTAGGTGCGGATGTGAGCGACCTCGGGCAGCATCAGAAGCTCATTGACGCCGCACTCAAGGCTTTTGGGAAAATCGATATTCTGATCAACAACGCAGGCATCACACGGGTCGCTGATGTGCTTCAAGAGTCCGAAGCCGATTACGATGTCGTCATGAATACGAATCTCAAAGCCCCACACTTCCTGACACAGCGCGTGGCAAACTACATGATTGCTCAAAACATTCGCGGCTGTATTATTTATACCTTGTCAATTTCGGACACGCTCGCATCCGATAATCGTGCCGCCTACTGTATTTCTAAAGCCGGGTTGGAGATGGATATGAAGGTCTATGCAGGGAGATTAGCGGAGGTGGGGATTAAGGTCAACGGTGTCGAGGTTGGCGTCACGGATACAGACCTAGCGCGGGTCCGTATACCGGACTATGAAGAAGCAGCGAAAAAAGGTTAC
The DNA here is from genome assembly GCA_964577695.1 of uncultured bacterium. Classification (GTDB taxonomy): domain Bacteria; phylum Poribacteria; class WGA-4E; order WGA-4E; family PCPOR2b; genus CAZOAL01. The sequence continues at coordinate 44,643 of CAZOAL010000008.1, forward strand.
ATCTTCATGTTCCGAACGGGCACACCACAAGATGTCGCCCACGCCGTCATCGCGGCGATGAAGATTTACGATACTGGCGCATTGATTCCGGCGTCGGGGGGCATCATGACCCGTGTGTTGAATTTAAGAATGATGACAGAGTTAGAGATCAATCAATCAAAAAAAGATCGCGCAAACTGATAATGTGGGTCGCCTGTTTCAAATTCTTGTTCTATCACTTAATCCGTGAGAATCCGCCCCGCTTTGCGGGATTTCGCTTCGCTCAACATGATGACTGGATTCTTTCGTAAAACGTGAAACGTGAAACGTAAAAATTCACAAATCAATTTAACAAAAGGAGGCATTCTATGCCCGTTATTTCTCACACAGTTCTCAGGAAATTTGTTTACGATATGTATATTGCCGCTGGCGGCGTTGAGGAGGACGCCCGGATTGTCAGCGACCACGTCGTCGATTCCAATTTGGTAGGACACGACTCGCACGGTGTCATCAACGCCCCTGGCTATGCACACGGTATGAAAGGTGGCCCATCGGCTGCCAAACTCAAAATGGTCCGCGAAACCCCGGCCAGTGCTGTTATCGATGCCAACGGGGCACTGGGCATGGTCGCTGCACGCAAAGCAATGGAGTTAGCAATCGCAAAGGCAAAGACCAACACAACCGGCGCGGTGGGGCTACATCGCTGTGGGCATGCCGGACGGATGGGGGAGTATCCGCCCCTTGCAGCGAAGGAGGGGATGATCGGCATCGTTCTGCTGAATGGTGGGGGGCGGTTTATGCACCCCTTTGGAGGTACGGGGCGGCGACTTCCGCCCAATCCGATCGCCATCTCCGTCCCGCGCAAAAACGGAGACCCCTTGCTGCTTGATATGACAATGAGTGTTGTTGCGGGCGGCAAGATACTGGTCAAAATCGCGCGTGGCGAGGAAATGCCAGAGGGATGGATGATCGATTCGGAAGGAAAACCAATCACCGACCCGAATGCGTTTCGAGAACGCCATGACGATACAGCAGTGATGCCGATCGGCGGGTTTCAATTCGGATACAAAGGCTTCGGCTTGGGATTCATGATCGATGCCATCGCTGGAGGTCTCTCCTGGGCGGGGTGTAGCCGTGAAAAGCCGACACGCGGGGCCAGCGGCATTGTGATGATCGCCATCAAGATTGGGGATTTTATCGATCTCGACGTGTACCAACAGGAGATCGAGTACCTCACGGAGTGGGTGAAGTCCTCCCCAAAACTCCCCGGCGTTGAAGAGATCTATGTCCCCGGTGAATTCGAGACGCGCAACCGAGAAAAACGCCTGAAAGAGGGCATCCCAATCGAAGAAACGACATGGGCTCGGCTGGTTGAAACGGCGGTTTCCTTTGGCGTCGCAGCGCCACAGTGATGAGCGTAAAAAGGGCACGTTTCAAATTCGCGGCAAAATGTGTTGACACGTTGCATGAGAGCAGGAAACTCTTCGTCCCGATCTTCGATCGGGAGGCAGGCTCTGCACGGATGGGAGGAATGGAAGAATGGGAGATGAACTCCTGCCCTCATCCTTTCATCCTTCCATGCTTCCAGCAACAAAGAGTGCTAAGAGATTTCTGAAAGATGTCCTTCCTCTGCCCCCTATCCTCGAAATCCGTCAATGTCGATTGCATGTTTTTTCAACAGGTCATAGAAGGTGACACGAGTCACGCCGATGGCATCGGCTGCCTTTGAAATGTTCCCCTTATGCCGGATTAAGGCTCTCTCAACAAACTCTCGTTCGAGGGCATCTTTCGCTTGCTGGAGTGTCTCTGTCCCTTCGACGACAGGCGTGAGCCCTAAATCGTCCTCAGTCAGTCGGTCCCCATGCGCAACAACCATTCCTCTCTGAATGCGGTTCTGAAGCTCCCGGATGTTACCTGGCCAGGGATAGTGCATCATGGCCTCTATCGCCTCTTGCGTAAATCCTTTAATCTTCTTTCTAAAGTCCTTATTGTATTGATGCAGTTTCGCATTGGCAAGCAGGATAATATCATCTCGCCGCTCGCGTAGAGGCGGTATGGATATAGTCACCACATTCAGACGGTAATACAGATCCTCTCGGAATGCCCCTTTTTCCACTTGTGCTTCAAGGTCTTGATTGGTTGCTGCCAACACCCGAGCGGTGATCGGAATCGGTGCCAAGCCTCCCAATCGTTCAATTTCTCGCTCTTGAAGAAAGCGAAGCATCTTCACCTGAAGTTCAAGTGGCAATTCGGCAATCTCGTCCAGAAATGCGGTGCCTCGATTCGCCTCCTCCAATTTTCCCCGTTTCATCCGGTGTGCATCCGTAAAAGCCCCCTTTTCATGGCCGAACAGCTCGCTTTCCATCAACTCTCTGGGAATTGCCCCACAATTCACTGTAATAAATTTTCCGGGGACGTTGCTTAAACGGTGGATCTCCCTGGCAACCACCTCTTTCCCGGTCCCACTTTCTCCATAAATCAGGACGGTAATATCTGTGGCGGCGACCCGCCGGATCATTTCAATCACATCCAGCATCTGAGAACTTTTTCCAATGAGGGCACTGTGCGAATCCTCCAAGGTGGCTAAACGGAGGGTTTGGTTTTCTCGTTCCAACGCCTGAATGTACAAAGCGCGCTTAATAACGATTCGGATTTCCTCCACATCTACGGGTTTCGGGTGAAAATCAAAAGCCCCTCGCTCAATGGCTTGGAGCGCGTTTTCGCGTGTATCATGCCCCGTCATCATGATGACTTTAATCGTTGGGTCCAACTTGAGGATGGTCTCCAACAATCGAATGCCCTCTTTCTCATCCGTCGGAGATAAAGCGATGTCCAGGAGTACCACGTTTGACCGTTTCTGGTAAATCTCCTGAAGTGTTGCCTCGGCATTTGAAGCAAGAGTAACTTGATAGAATGGATTCAATGCCCATTTCAATTGAAGTCTGATTCCTTCCTCGTCATCGACAATGAGGATATTATCTTGTGGTTCCACTGTTTCTTCTCCTTTCTCTTTCAGGTGTTACCTACTTCTTCAAGGGCAAGAGGACGCTAAACTGGCTTCCGCCTCCCTGGGTACTCTCGACTTCTATCCTGCCTTGGTGTGCCTCAACAATGGTTCTGCACTGGTATAATCCGATGCCTAACCCCTTTTCCTTTGACGTTCGGAAAGGCTTAAAGAGGTCATTGTCAATATATTCTTGCGACATACCGCAGCCTGTATCCTTCACCGTGATACAAACATTGGTTCCACATCGATTCAGTTTAAGCTGGATTTCCCCCTTGCCTCTGATGGATTCCACAGCATTAATTAACAAATTATGGAGCACTCTCTGTATTTCAAGCGGGGCGACTGAAACAGGAGGTCCATCCTCCAGTTCCGCTTGAAATTGGATGTTCGGCAACTCATCCACTCCCGTTGTTTTGACCGCGTGTCGGATTAACTCTTGGAGATCGGTGGGCTGGAATTCCAAGGCATCCTGTTCCAAGGGAGTTGAGAGTCTTCGGATGAGTTTCTGAATTCTTTCCACGACGCCGCTCATCGTTCGGAACATATCCACGCGAAATTCAGGATTGTCCAGGTTCGCATCTGCATTTTGGATGAGCATCGAAAGCATCGAAGTGGCATTCTTCAAATCGTGTAACACAAAGGTTGACAACCGATTAAAATTCTTAATCTCTTCTGATTCAATGATCGCTTCACGAAACTTCTGGTTGGCCATGACAAGGGAGATCTGCCCCCCGATGGTTTCCAGAAAGTCTACATCCTCTTGGAGGTATTCTCTGGCAGCGCGCGCAAGGAGTATCAGTCCCATCAATTGTTGCTCAAAGATAACCGGTACGATGATGCAGATTCCATGTTCTTTGAGTGGTGCTAAATCCTTGGATAGAGACGCCGCTCCTAAAGAATCAAGCCCCCAAGCACCAGATTGTGTTTGTGCTGATGAAGCCGTATCGAAACCTGCCTGATGGCGTGTCATTGGTTCCAGTTGGATGGGTTTGCCGTATCTCCAGATGCAATCTCGGATTGATGGAGTGAATAGAGAGGCAATTAATGGGGCCTTGACATGTCGGAATGTGTTTGAAACCTGCCCGTATGATGCCGCTACGAAAAGTCGGTTCATCGTATCTGGTACAAGCAAACAACCGCCTTCAGTGCCGACCGGCTCCGCAACGGCATGCAGTACTTCTCTGTAAAGAGTCTGGGCATCCTGGATAAGGAGGGTCCGCTGATTGGCTCGCTCCCACTCCATACGATAGTCGTAAAGACTCTTGTAGAAATTCCTTGCGATAAACCGCTGAACGCGCTCTTTAATTGAACGAAAGAGTAAAACGGCCAAGGAAGCCAACAGAAGCAAGAAGGCCGTCAGAAACGCGAGGAAGAAGTTGAGGTGTGTACCGATGAGACGGATAATCTCCCCCATGAAGCCGAGTGTCAACAGAAAGATACCAAAAACCAACAGGGTGTAGGATTTGTAAAGCGTCGTTCGGCTAATTTGAAGTGGAGGAGCGAAATGAGTGGATTCCTGACTTGGGGCGGGTTGGAAATCCGCTCCAACTTTCTCCTCATTTTGGCTTAACCAAAAGAGGTGATAAGCTAACAAGAGATCTGCCACCAGCGATGGGGCGAAAGCAATCACCAGTGCATCCACATTCAGGTAGCGGTACATCAAAGCCAGACAGTCCAGCAGCATCCAGAAACAGAGCGTTCCGATGAGCGTAAAGAGCGTCCATCGGAATCGTGGACCGTGCATCCCTGAACGATACAGTTTCTCAGCGTGATAAACCGCGTGCAGAGCTACCAAGATCTTGAAGGCAAAGAACAGTTGACTCGACCACCTTTTGTCATAAAAAATTTCACGGGGTACGGGCCAGGTCAGCTTCACCCTGACTTCAGTAATGTAGTGCAGGGAAGGTAACCAAAGGGGAAGCAACACGGAAACTACCCCTGTGCCTATCAAGATGAAAGAGGTAGAGCGGGGCATCTCTCCCTCGTGCTGCTGCGTGAACAGGCATAGGAGTAAACTGTAGCTCCACACGGATAACATCCATCCCGCGTGAACGATCTGTGCCCGCATCAGGGATTCACCCATGTTCCAGAGGAGTAACAAGATACCAATGCTAAATCCACTCACAATGAGTACAATCGTGAATAGAAACCATCTAGGTGGTGAGTCAAAGTATTTCATAACAGAATTTACAGCGGAAAGCACAGACGCGCCCGGTCGCGTCTATAATATGTATCGAAATTATGCACATAATCATAAATAAATAGAAAAGCATCTCACAGAAAACACCTCATTAGATTTATAACATAATATAGTCCAAATTTCTAGTAATTTTGATGGTTTTGGACATTTTTGGAATCAAGGCAGAGGAGAAATACCTGTCAATGGAAGAATGGTAGGGAGGAAGGATGGAAGAATGGAAGGATGGGGGGAAGGATGGAAGGATGGGGGGGGCTGGGATCCAATCTTCCATCCTTCCATCCTTCCTTTTCAAACGGGCGAGCCGCCCGTTCTACTCCCTTTCACGTTTCACGTTTCACGTTTCATACTATTTCAGTAATAACATCTTGCGTGTACCGCTGAATTCTCCTGCCCGGATGGTATAGAAGTAAAGACCACTGGCAACCTTCTCGCCAGAATCATTGGTGCCATCCCAATAGCCGGCTTGATGCTTGCTTATATAATATCCAGGTACTCTGAAACCGAGGTCAAGACTTCTCACAAGTTGACCTGAAACATCGTGGATGGTGATTGTCACTGTCGCGCCCTGTTTAATCTGGAACGGTATCCACGTTTCTGGGTTGAAGGGATTGGGATAGTTTGCAAGGAGTTTGGACACTTGGGGGCGGAGCTGGAGTATCAAAGAACCGATGAATTGTAGCCCCGGGTCTTTCAAAAGAGAGAGACTTGGATAAACTCCCACTCCGCCATCACTGTGCTTCACGGCGATTCTCAGTTCATCTCCCGGTTGACCTTTCGAGGCATCCGCAATCCAATATCCACTTGGGTCCACTGTTGTCTCCGTCTGTGCCACTTCGCTCCCTCCGATAGATCGGAGCAGGCTCTGCCGCATCAGTGCAATCGAAACCGTCGCCTGGTGGGCCGGTGTGACGCCATCATAGCGATAGACCTGACCATATATCGGACGGGGGAGATTGACAGGTTGGAGGGTCAACTCTTCCGTTTCGCTTTCTCCCGCGAAGTGGGGTTGGGAGTTGATAACCGCGATGGGTTGTCCGGGGGCGGCCAATCCGGGTTGAGGGGTCCAAACGGAAACTTTACTGACCTGAACGAAATACCCTTCTCCTGACCGAATGGGGAAGTCCGTGCCGGTAGGTTTTTTACCGACCATGGTAGCGGACTCCCATGTTTGAGTGTCTGCACGCCAGCGCGCGACCGCCTGCGATGGAATGCCTTTGAGAAGCGCGTAGGACGTGTAGGTCGTGAGTCGATCCGGGATGGAAATCAGATTTTTTCCCCGCTTGAGCGAAATGCCCACTGAGAGATCTGTTGGGGCGCCATCAAAAGTCCGTGTGACATTAGTCGCGACCTGAACGTAAATTCCCATAAAAGGGGTAACGGTGAAATCATTTCCTAAAATCGTCCCATCTGGAAGGCGTGTTGTAGAATCCCATGTCTGAGTGGCTACATCCCAGCGTGAAACCATTTGGAACTCCATATCACGGATGAGGCTATAGGCCGTCACCGGGGATTTTGGCGTGTAGGGCAAGGCAATGAGGTTATAGCCCGCGCTCAACTGCATTTGAACCGGGAGGGCAACTGTTGTCGGGTCGGCGACATTGGAGAAGGGCCCTGCGTTGCCGGAAGCATCTACAGCTTGCACTTTGAGCCGGTAGGTCGAGAGGTCTTTGGCACCCGTGAGCGTGTAATTCGGTGTAGCGGTGGTGCCCACCATCTGGAAGGTGAGGCCGTTATCCACTGAAACATAAACCTTATAATGGTCTACTGGACCAGAGGCGGGTTCCCATGAGTAGTCTAAGGAAGTATCGTTATCATACCGCTCCGCATAACTCATGATGGGTGTGACAAGCAAAATTCCTAAAATAAGACAGTGTGCAACAAGTCGTGTGTGAAGCGAAAATATTCTAAGCATGATTGACCTCCATATTTCGGTGGCGCAGCCATCCTGCTTGATGCGAGGATCTGTCGCTTTGTGTCCCACCCTTTCGAGTGGTTTACCTTTATCGACTACAGAGAGCAGCCACGCTCTCTCAGAGAACAGGGGATGGAGACTCTGTAGCGACCCAATATTTATTTTGTAATACCTGTGTGCGTCAGATTAAATCTGCGCAACAGATTCAGCACACGACTTTTAACGCAATTATTGTGCCATGCCTGAATCGGCATTTCAATCAAGGTGTCCCGGTGTCGCGCGGCGGGTCGGAAATCAAAAACAGCACGGAAAGTACCCTGAAGCCCCGTGCCGGCGTTAATTCTTGATATAAAGACAATCAGAGGAAACAAGGCGGGTAGGTGGATGAGTGAGTGTGCCAAATCAACTCACCTTTTTGACCCATCACGCCTCACCCCATCCCCACGAGCTTGTAAAGAGAGAGGTCAGGCACTGGGGTGTAAACGATGTTAAGGGTGTATAAAAAAGTGAAACACAGTGAACCTCGCTTCAACGTTCATGAAACACGTTTTGTCAGGATTCAAAGAAACCGTAGGTTTGAAATCCCAGTGTAATCCCCAGAAGATTCCAGAAGCAGCCGATGGTGTATTCACCCAAGATGAGACCGAAGAAAAAAGGGGTTGCGTTGCGGTACGCTTTGAGGTGTCCGTGCCTGAGGAGAATCCACTTGATTAACCAACTCACCAGAAATGAGAACCAGATGTAATTGATGACCCATCCGCTTGTCGAGAGGGCATATCCAACCGGATGCAACGGCCACCATAAAAATCGGACCCTAAGAAACATCATGGCTAAGGAAAACAGTAACCCAATTCCAATGAACCCGAGTTCAGCAACGTTCGTGTTGCCCGGGTAGTGCAGCCACCATGCCAACCGACCGAAGGATTCCCAGGGCAGTCCGGTATATCCCATGAATCCTGAAGCGACGCCGGTTCGGTAGGCGGAGTGGAGCAACGCCCACAAAGAGGAGATGATTCCAACCGCAACGGCGGCCATCATCGCAACGGCAAGCCGTTTCGCATTAAGTCCGACACGTTCTGCTATTTTGAAACCTTCCAGTTGATGTGGCATTGCGTGGCTTGCTACGATTCGGTCAGTGAAGTAGAGATAGGTCAGCATGGTCAGATTGCCCCCGCCCAGGCGACGCGAGCCAAATGCCGTGGCAATGACGGTGTCTGGGCCGACCCAACCGATTTCGTGAATCGGTGGTCCCAACTCGGCGCGCATCCGTGTGATTGTGGTTTCCAAACCGACCAGCAATACGAAAAACAATATCGCTATCCCGAAAGACATTCCACCGGCCATGCAAAAAAGAACTAAAAAAGAGAACCCCAGGATGAACCCGAGCAAGGCAGTTCTGTAACGCATCGGCTCCGTATGAGGCTCAAGACCCCTCAACGGCTTCAGAGGGGATGACAACGCTTGCCGGAAAACATCCAAAAGATGTCTCCGGGTCAACCAGATAGCAATGAAAAAGAGTCCAAGCCATCCGCCGGTCGTTTGCTGATTGAGATAGGGAAAACTAGGAAGGTTCCGCCATCCAACCATGTTTGCCAGGATGCGTTGTGCTTTGGCGAAGAGGTAGAAAAACCAGACGGAGAAGGACAAATCCAGCGGGATGAAAAAAGTGAGCCCAACAACCCACGGATAAATCACGAGGGGCATCCAGCCAATGGCGTTCCACGGCTTTTCGGTGAACAGCGGCCCGATGTTCGTCCGCAAGCGCAGGTTGGGGAGAACCGGATAATGAAAATGGAGTCCATTGAGGAGCGTGATTGCCGCAGTCAACCCAAATCCCAATAAAAAGCGTTGATTCGAGAAGAGAGCCCCTCCCGTGCCATTTCGCGTCAAAGCCAGCGGGAGCTGAATAATCGGGTAAGAAAGTTTCTCCTGTTCTGTCCAAGCTTTGCGGATGAGGACGTTGACACACAGCAATGTGAAGATTAGCACAAAAGCAAAACTCCCCCAGAGCGCAAGTGGCTTCAACCATACCGTGAGATGTTCAGCGGTATAGATGCTGGACTCACCTTCATAAAAGCCGTGCAGCACAGCTCTGTCTTTGACCGCCAGCCACCCCGGAACAAATCGGAAAAACAATTCAGACCATTCGTTCTCAGGCGTAGCGTACCAAAACGCATGCCCTAATGATAACACCAGGTCTTCAAGGAAATTATTTCCCGGCAGGCTAGAGCCCATGCACAGCATGATGTAAATGGTGAGCAGTTCTCCTTGAGTTAATGCCGCTTTTTTAGAGACTTTCTGGAAGAGAGCATTCAGTCCAACTAAAACCAGGAGGACGAAAGTAACATTAAAAAAAAGGGACACGATTGTTAAATAGGTTGTCCCCCAAACGACTTCACTCTGAACCACCCAATAGCAGTTAGGTGGGATTAAGACAAAGCCAATCACCAAAGCGCGCCAGGTGACGCCAGGTGAACGGGAGCGCAGAAGCGCGCTTTGTTGTGATTTTTCCATGGACATTCTTTTCTATGCTTTCGCACGTTTTAATCGAAATCAGTGGCAACTTGGGGTAATAAAGCCTGATGCTATACGCTTGACATTATGTTATAATCATCCACCAGATGATAACACGTATTATTATTAGGACTTACGCATTTGAGGTGCATCATGTATGTCCCACCTGCATCTTGAATCTTGCATCTGGATTCAGGATACAGGATTCAAGATACATATCGATACGAGCTGCGTAAGTCCTAATTATACCAAAAATCTGAATATCATCCAAGCAGAAAGAATTTCACAGTTTTTTTAAGTTGATGTTTCCCTGTTAGTGTGATAGAATACAAACACCTGTCTTTAACCACCCATTCGATCTAAAACAAATGAGTCAATGGAGTAAATGAATTCCCCGCAACCGCATTGACTCGTTTACCCCTTTACTCATTTATTTTGCTGGAGGAGGAACTCAATGCGTAACAAACGAAATCGAAACCGACCTGAAAGAATTCCAGAAGATGGTTTTCGGCTATTTGATGATGCGGATGCCGAGGAAGAAATCGCGGAAGACGAAGGTCAAGTCGGTACGCCTCGCGCTTTGATGTTAGTGGATGGACTCATTTATTCAACCCATGAAGATGATCGAAGGCGTCCACTTTTGTATCAACTGCGGCGTATGATTGTGGAAGATGAAATGACCTTCCAGGAGGCAAGGGAAGCCATTGTCGAGATGCAGGCAGCCATCGAAAAACTGACCTCCCCGGCGAATCGAATTGGAACGTTGCTTGGACTGCCTAAAAAGGAGGTTGCATACGTCATCGTTGGCGGCTCAGAATATTATGCCAACCTGGACCCCCAACTCGACCCCGCCTCCCTTAAGATTGGTTTCAGCGTCCTCCTCAACGAAGCGTATGTGATTGTCGGTGAATTGGGATACAGCGCTTCCGGGCCCATCGGAAAAATTGCAGACGTGATGCCGGATGGACGACTGCGCGTTGGGCAGGAGCATGGATTGCAATCCGTTGTCCTGGAGCGCTCAACAGACCTGGCGAACGCTAAACTCAAAGTCAGCGACGAAGTGCGCATCGATCCAAATTTCCGGGTCGCCCTGGAACGACTGGAAGCCCAGGAAATGAAGGAATACTACCTTGAAGAGGTGCCACAGTTGCCTTGGAGCAAAGTGGGGGGCTTGGAGAATACCATCCAGTTAATCAAGGATACCATCGAACTACCCATTCTGCACCCTGAACTCTTTAAGCGGTTTCAATATGCGCCCCCCAAGGGTTTTCTGTTGTATGGGCCGCCCGGATGCGGAAAAACGCTCATCGGCAAGGCGACTGCCTATAACCTCACCCAACGGTTGAAAACCGAAGAGGGGGTCGATGTCGAAGGGTGCTTTCTGCACATCAAGGGCCCAGAAATCCTGAATATGTGGCTCGGCGAATCGGAACGCAAGGTGCGCGAAATCTTCGAGATCGCGCGTGAAAAACGCAAAAGTGGCTTCTTGCCCTTTATATTCATCGACGAGGCGGAATCTATTTTGGGGACACGCCGTTCATTGCGCGCCCACAATATTTCCAACACAGTTGTCCCGATGTTTTGCGCCGAAATGGATGGGATTGAATCCCTGCAAGATATCGTGATTATCCTCGCGACGAACCGTCCCGATCTCATTGACCCGGCGATCTTGCGCCCTGGTCGAATTGATCGGAAGATTAAGGTCAACCGTCCAAATAAAGAGGCCTCAAAGGACATCTTCCGCATCTACCTCACGCCGGATTTGCCCATCCATCCAGACATCCTTAAAGCCCATGATGACGATGCGGGGGCCGCTGTTTCTCACCTCATTGATCAGGGGTGCGAGGAACTGTTCATGCGGAACGGGGACAACAAGTTTTTAGAGGTGGTGCTGCAAAGTGGTCGTCGCGATATTCTGTATCGTGGGGACCTGTGCAGCGGTGCGATTATCGCCTCTATCGTGCAGCGCGCCAAAGAGTCCGCCATTAAGCGGGCAATTGCAGACAAAGACAGAGAGATCGGCATCACCCTGGAGGATGTGTTGGACGCGGCGTCGGCAGAATATCGCGAAAACGATATTTTCCCACCGACGGATAGCGTGGAGGATTGGCTGAAGCTCCTTGATTACGACCCGGAGCATGTGGTCAAGGTATCTCCCATCCGCCCGGAGAAATCGTCGCGCCGAAAGACGGTGAGTAGCGTGATTTGAAGGAATAAGGAAATTAGGAAATTGTGGGCATGTTTCAGAAACCTCTTGACACTCTTTGTGGTTGGAAGGCTGGAAGAAAGGAGATGTCGATTCATGGCACCAAAAACTTCACGAAACATCCGTTCTCTCCCCACAGATCGAACGGTTGACTTCCCTGAATCGGACGGTAAACCGATGGCAGAAACCGATTTTCACCGCACCCCCATGATGGATTTGATCGCCATTCTGGAGTATCGCTATCAAGATCGCTCCGACGTTTATGTGTCGGGAAATATGTTCTTGCACGATAATCCAGCGAAACCGCGAAAGAAGCCAATCGCACCGGATGTTTTTGTCGTCTTCGGTGTTGAAAAGAAAAAACGCCGAAGCTATCGTCTCTGGGAAGAAGGTAAAGGGCCTGACTTTGTCTTGGAAATTGCGAGTCAAAAGACGTTCCGGAAGGACTTAGGGGAAAAGAAAGACTGGTACGCTTCTGTGTTTGGCGTCAAGGAGTATTACCTTTTTGACCCCGATAGGAGATATTTACCGTCCCCCTTGATGGGGTATCGTCTTAGAGAAGGGAGTTATACCCCCATTTCCCCTGTTGAGGGTCGTTTGCCTTCTGAGGTGTTAGGATTAGAGCTTGCCTTAGTGGGTGATGAGTTGAAGTTGTACGACCCCCAGAAGAAAGAGTGGGTGTTGAAACCGGAGGAAGAAGCCGAAGCCAAAGCCCAACAAGCCGAAGCCAAAGCCCAACAGGAAGCTATTGCCCGACAACAAGCCGAAGCCAAAGCCCAGCAGGAAGCTATTGCCCGACAGCAAGCCGAAGCCAAAGCCCAACAAGCGGAGACTAAAGCCCAACAGGAAGCTATCGCCCGACAACAAGCCGAAGCCAAAGCCCAACAGGAAGCCATCGCTCGACAGCAAGCCGAAACTGAATTGGCTCGGCTGCGGGCAGAACTTGAACGATTGCGTACTGCCAGCGAATGAGACCTCTTGTGGGAAGGGGATGTTTCAAATGTAAGCGTTGAGAGCGGACCAGAAACCGAGTTTTTCACCCCCCTCAAAACGAAATGGGGGATTTGAGAGGCGTTGTCGAGGGACGGTGATTTCCCTGGGTTGAGTGTATCAAAGCCACAAGCTCAATCCGGCGGATTTCTGTTGCGAAAAAAACTCGGTTTCTTTCTTTCAATTTACCAAAGTCAAGTTATACAGGCGAAAATAATGCAAAGACTTTTTGGAATCGAAACTGAATATGGGATTACGCTGGAAGGGGAGGAGGAGGTCGATCCTGTCCTGCAATCCATCGAGCTCATTAAAAGCTATCGGCAGGAGGATTTTCGGCCGATGTGGGATTACAGCGGTGAGGACCCGTTTCAAGACGAGCGCGGCTTTCGGGCGCAAACGTTACAGGAACACCCGGATGAGAAAAAGTATCAGGATTCAGACCGTGCCCTGAATCGTTCCTTCGTCGAAATCAAAAGCGACCTCATTCTGACGAACGGTGCCCGTTTATACAACGACCACGCGCACCCGGAATACTCGACCCCCGAATGCCAGAACCTTTTTCAACTGGTGGCTCATGACAAAGCGGGCGAGCGCGTCCTCCAACAGTGCGCCGTGAGGCGCAGTCAAAAATTGGGGCAACGGGTGCTTCTCTACAAAAACAACACCGACTTTTCGGGACATAGTTACGGCTGTCATGACAACTACCTGATGCGGCGAGACATCCCCTTCAACTACCTGAAAGAGTGTATCATGCCGTTTTTTGTGACCCGGCAGATTTTCGCAGGGGCAGGGAAGGTTGGGATTGAAACGGAATCGGGACTCAGTTCTGCCGGATTCTTTCAACTGGCGCAACGCTCCGATTTTTTCCAGGTCGAGGTCAGCGTCGATACGATGCACAACCGCCCGATCGTGAACACGCGGGATGAACCCCATGCCGACCCCGCAAAATACAGACGCTTGCACGGCATCGCCGGTGACGCCAATATGTCAGAGTATGCAACGGGGCTCAAAATCGGCACGACGGCCCTGGTCATTGCGCTCATTGAGCAGAAACGCATTCCGGCGGATGACTTTGCCATTCGTGACCCCATCCACACGATTAAAGAGATTTCACGCGATCAGACCTATCGATGGCGATTTAAGTTGGACGATGGCGGCACCATCTCGGCAATCGACCTCCAGCGCGAATATCTTGCCCTCGCCCAAAAGCACCTGGATGCGCAAAGCGAGGAAACCGATTGGGTGCTTGTCGAATGGGAATCAATACTGGACGAACTCGAACGCCATCCGATGAACCTGACGGATCGACTGGACTGGGTCGCCAAAAAATGGCTGCTGGAAACCTTCATTGATGAAGAAGGGTTGACGTGGGATGACCCATGGCTCCAGAGCCTGGACCTGGAATATCATAACATTGACCGAGAGGCAGGATTATATTACGGGCTTGAGGCACAGGGACTGATGCGACGCCTCGTCACCGACCAACAGATTGACTATGCCATCCACAATCCACCAGCAGATACCCGTGCGTATTTTCGTGGCAAATCGCTGGACAGATTCCGCCCTTATGTAAAATCCGTCCAATGGGATAACATCACCTTCGATGTGAAAGGCAGGCGTCCTGTTTCGGTTAGCATGAACGCACTCGCTCACCCAGAAACCGCGGCGAAATATAATCGCACCTTAGACCAGTCAGACACGGTTGAGGAGTTGGTCAGGAATTTGGGGTTGGATAAGAAGTGATATGTAGTTACTTTATTCACTGATTTGTGCTTGCTTTCACTGTGAGGAAGCTGTAAGGAAAATATACTATAAGGCTGAAACTCTTACAGGGACGCGTATATTCAACAGTTATACTTCCCATCACGTAACCTGTAGTTCTTCAAAGAACTATGAATAGATCAGACCTACAGAAATTAGCAGATATGCGAATTCAAGAGGCGAAATGCTTGCTAGATAATGGCTTTTATGAAGGGGCTTACTACCTGGCTGGGTACGCTGTCGAATGTGGTCTAAAAGCGTGCATAGCTAAACAAATTAAGCAGTATGAGTTTCCTGATAAAAAGTTTGTTGGTGACAGCTATACCCACGATCTAAACAAGCTTTTAGGACTATCTGGCTTGAGAGAAGAACATCGGACGAGAGCAGAGGATGAACCCAGCTTTGCGAATAATTGGACTGTTGTGAAGGACTGGTCAGAGGAGGAGCGGTATACCGTACAAGTGGATGAGCCCAGGGCACGGGACCTTCTCGCGGCGATAACTGATAACGATACAGGGATACTGTCATGGAGCAAGAAGTGGTGGTAAAGGAAAATCTCACTGAGTCAATGATAATAGCTGGCAGGGAATTGACGCACAACTTGGATGAGCTCCACTGGCCCGTTACCGCGTCAATATGGTTCTATTTGATAGAAGAAAATCAATGGCGCCTCCTGTTAGCTTCACCATTTGTAAAGAAAGAGGGACCGAAAAAGGCGTATGGCCATGTTCAAGAGGCTATAAGAAGGCTTCCAAAAGAGTCTCCGAAAGTGAAATTGCACGACATTACTGTAACAGATGATTCTCATCCATTGGTCTCCCTTATGCGCATCGCAATTCCGACTGACAAAGAGATTTCCAACATTCGGTTTTCGAAAAGCGCTATTAACGGACATTCGATTGAAGATACTTATATATACAGGTTACATTAGACTTTCAGGAGAATGAGGGCTGTGCCAACTCAAATGAGAATGTAGAGGGAGGCCACATGAATCATGGAGAAATTAAAACTTTCGCCAAAGGCTGAAGCAGTTACAAGTCGATTAGTTCGTGCTAAAGATTCAGAAAAAACCGGCTCTATCGCTGCGGTTGACCCGCAAACGGGAGAAGTGTTTTATGGCAAGACCGTCGCAGAAGCCGCAAAGGAAGGAAGAAAAGTTAAAAACGATCCGAAGGCGGTTTTTTTCTTCGTTAAAGTTGGCTACCCCTCTGTTCATGTGCTGAAAACGGTGAGGCTACAGGGCTATATCGAGCAAGATTATTTTCCTAAAGTCAAAGGTTATATCCAAAATAGGAACTTGAATCTTGTATCCTCTATACCTGAGAATATGGCACCTTTAGAACTTGTCGTCGATACAGGGTTTTCAGGCTCTCTTGTGTTAGATGCAATAGTGAATATACTGATGCCGAAATCAAAGATTTGGTGAAACAAGCCCGAAAGGAACGTTGGGAACGTACTCATGGCAAATGCTAAAAAACGAAGGTGATTACTATGCTAACAATTGCAATCGACAATGAATGGGTTGAAACGGCGCAACTCTTTGGTGATGTCGAGCGTGTCGTCAAAGAAGCGCTACAAGTTTACCTGATTGAACAATGTCAGCAACGCATTAACAAGGCTGCCCCCAAAATCAACACCTATGATCAGAAGTATCACTGTGATTATGAAACCTTCAAACAATCCATTCAGACCGATGAGGATTTCCTGAAAAGGGTTGAAGCACAAAACCCGTTATGGGAAGAAGATGCAATGGAATGGGACTATTGGCTTGAGGAACATCAAACGTGGCACAACCGACTCGAAACTATTTTACAACGCTGACTCACCTGACAAGTTTATCCAAGTCTATTCATAACTTTATAATTCAATCAATTTTACAGGAGGTTACTATCATGACAGCATATCAATTCATCCATCTCCGAGATCGGATACAAAGGCCGACGAAGCCATTTAGCCCAGGCGATGGTGGGGATGATGAGGGCCCAAGACGCCCAGACGTTAATAAACCCGACACGAAAGACCTGCTGAAGCGGATGAAACGTGTCGATAAAGATCAATCTAGGCGTTATCGTCAGAGGACAGGTGAATAATCGATGGACCACAAAGTTGCTTTGAATCGTCCCTTCGCTGCACTCAGGGCAGGCTCTGAGTCCTCGAACGATCTAATCGGGGGCGACTTTATCAGCCTCTTGAAGGCGCATAATTATTCGATTCAGATTGACCTGCCTGCAACGCGGATGGACGGTCCCTCTCATCGACTTGAAGCGATAGAGGGGACAACGGTCATCGCCGCGCGTTATAAGGACGGTATCATCATTGGCGGTGACCGACGCGCGACAGCAGGAACGACTGTTATGTATGACCGGGCGGAGAAGGTCCTGCCGATTGATGAACACTCGGTCATGGCAATCTCCGGTTCTCCAGCGATTGCCTATGAAATGGCGCGAGTCCTCGAACATTCGTTCCAGTACTTCCGACGGAGCCAGCTTCAAGAACTGAGTTTGGAAGGGAAGCTGCGGATGCTCTCCCGCCTCATCCGTGACAACCTGTCGATGACGTTGCAAGGGATTGGCGGGGTCATCCCAATTTTTGCCCTCTATGACCCACTGAGCGATGATGAAAACGGCGGCAAGATCTTTTTTTATGACGCACTCGGCGCACATTTTGAGAGCGCGGATTTTGCTGTCTCTGGCTCTGGTTCTGTGTGGATTCGAGGGGTACTGTACTACCTCAATCGGTGGGGTGAGACGCGACTTGTCAATATGGATGAGCAACAGGCAACTATCAACATCTTGCGGTTGCTCGACGCCGCTTCGGAATACGATGCGGCGACAAGTGGCTACAACCCCAAATCTAACATTTTTCCGACGGTTAAAACCATCACAAGCGCAGGGATTCGAGACCTCCCTGCTGAAAGGTTGAGCGAGATTTACGCTCAATTTGTAGAGACAACTCATGCTAGATGAACCTTATCGCTGGATTGACGCCATCCACAACCGACACGAGTACATCGAAGATCAACTTCGTGGAGGAAGTCCTGTCGTCGGGTTGAAATATGATGATGGCTTGTTATTTTTGACAATTGGACGCGGACAGCGCAAAATCTTTGAAGTTCATAATCGGATTGTGCTTACCGCAATGGGGCATGCCGCTGACATTGAGCGGCTCCGCATGATGGCAACTGAGACCGCATCTGTGGAAGCCTTTCAAAATTCTGTTGATGACCTGACCCTCCATCGGCTCACCAACTTTGTGCTTGGCCCAACAATCAAAGGTGCGTTTGAAGCGATCTTCGGACCGGCATACATCATCAAGATGTTATTGGCTGAATTGGGTGCCCGGGGTCGGGAGAACCAATTGCTCTCCCTGAACTACGATGGCACTGTGAGGGCAAGCCATATCGCCCAAGTCATCGGCGGTACGGATGAAGTCGAAACTGCCATGCGGAATTACTTATCTGCCGCCGAGGTCTACCCACAAGGGGTACACCCTACTCCCAACCTCTCATTGACTTCTACCCTGCGGTTGGCTTTAGAAACATGGGGGGTCGGCCGGGAATTGAGCCTTCAAGAAGATGACAGACGCGCTGATTCGGACAGCCGAGAGAGGGAGCATTTTGAATCAACGATAGACAAAGCAAAAGTTCATGAACTCCTCAAAAAGGAGTTGAAAGAGGGGGAGATCGAAGCGGGTGTGCTGCAGGCTTCCCGTCAAAGTAAAAGCAAGTTTCGTCCCCTTTCTTCAGAGGAGATTCATGCTGCCATTGTAGATTGGCTCTGAATCCTGAATCTTGTATCTTGCATCTTGAATCCTGAATAAGCCTATAAGCCTACGAAAGGAAAACCGTGAGCAGACGTATTTTTGGAATTGAAACCGAATTTGGATGCTTGACAAACACGGATCGCTCCACCCGTACCCCTGAAGGGACCTCCGCACAGGTGCGGGATTATATTTTCTATGAATTGGAACTCGGCTTGTCCGATATGCACTACCGGGATTGGGGGGAGCCTCCAGGCAATGGCGGCTTTCTGTTTAATGGTGGACGCCTTTATATCGATATGGGGCATCTTGAGTATGCAACCCCTGAGTGCGTTCGCCTCTTTGATCTCATTGCTTATGATCGAGCAATTGAACGCCTGATAACAACGGTCCTGGAAGACATCGGTTTAGATGGAGAGGTCTCCTTCTTCAAAAATAACATTGATCATGTGACGGGGGCAACTTTCGGGTGCCATGAAAACTATCAGGTCCGGCGGGAAATCCCCTTCTATAAGGTTGTGATTCCGACGTTGATGCCCTTCTTTGTCACGCGGCAGATTTATACGGGGGCTGGTCGCGTCGGAGGGCATGAAGAGATTTTAGAATTTGGGGATTCCCGTCACCGCCGCAATGATTTTGTTGGCTTTCAAATCTCTCAACGCGCCGACCACATTGTCACAGAAATCTACGAGTGGATTCAGTTTAGTCGGGCGATTATCAACACGCGAGATGAGCCGCTGGCAGACTATACCAAATATCGACGCCTCCACCTACTCGTCGGTGATTCCAATATGTCTGAATATGCGACTGCCTTGAAAGTTGGAACCACTTCCGTGGTGCTAGACCTCATTGAGGAAGGACATCGCCCTCGTGATTTGAGCCTGAGTAATGCGGTTCAAGCCATCAAAGAGATCTCGCGGGATGAAACCTGCCAATGGATCGTCGAGCTCGCTTCAGGTGAAACCATATCGGCGATTGACCTACAGCGGGAATACCTGAGTCTCGCGCAGAAAATCCTGAAGGGACGAGACACAGATACGGATTGGGTCTTGACCGAGTGGGAATCCGTCTTAGATGACTTAGAAAAGCATCCGGAAAGTTTAATAGATCGCGTCGACTGGGTCGCCAAAAAATGGCTGCTTGAAACGTTCATGGAAGAGGAGGGATTGGATTGGGATGACCCGTGGATCGAGAGTCTCGACCTTGAGTATCACCACCTCCATCCGCAAAAGGGACTGTATTATGAGCTGGAGCGTCAAGGGCATACGAGACGAGTCACCACCGATGAACAGATTCATGCGGCCATCCGCAATGCCCCTAAAAATACAAGGGCAAAAGCGCGGACGCTTGTGATGCGCTATCTATCTCAGAATCGTTTACCGTGCATCGTCGATTGGAATCAGATCTATTTCACTCATGAAGAGCCGTTTGAGATGAAAGACCCCTTCAAAACCTACGACGAGGAAGTTGAGGCGCTCCTGAAAAAGTTGAGACAGCACCCGCGTTCGATTGGACGAGGGAAGCGTATCCGGTTATAAAGCGGGAATGGGTCATGAGTTCAGAAAGAACTTCAGCGAACCGCCCAAAATCCCGCCGCAAAAGGAGAAAAACGGTCAGATTGAGACACTTCACCAGTATCAGCGGGCTTAACGGCATCCGAACGGACAATGTCATAAAAGCTGGCGATAGAGGTCGCGTCTTTGCTGTCCGGGCAAGGGGACGTTCTGGAAGTCCTCGCGATGTCGAGCGTGCGTTAGGTATTCGGCGGGGTCGGGGGAATGCGTTCATTGAATTTGACGCTTCACCCTCAGAGTTTGTCATCAAACAAAATCCAGACACCGGTGCCACTGAATATATCATCCAGGGGGATGTAGGTCTAACTGAAAGAGGGCCAGAATTTTTGATGATTAATAGGTGAAAAGATGAAAAATGAATTTCAAATTCAAGTCGATTTGGATGAGGTGAAACGACTTTTTTCGCTGCTTGAGGAGTTGCATGACTTTCTCCACCAGCCGGAGTATTATAAAGATACGGCTTCCGTCCAAGCATTTTTGGATGGAGGAGTGTATGAAGAACTCAAGAAAATGTACTATGACGTTGTCTGGAATTGGCTCCCTTTGGTTGTCCAGAAAGAGATGGAAAATCGTTAAGTTCTCTCCCCAACGTGGGGGAGGGTGAAAGTCTTATCCCGATTTTCAACCGCAGAATTATAAGGAGATGATTGATGCCCACCTCCAGCTACGATGACTTCCGCCGCGTCCTCCGCAAATTAGGTGAGGGCCGGTCATAATTATCCACAGATCCGGTCGTAGCCTAAGATTCTATCTTGGCCCCCGGCACAAGGGCCAAGTTAGAAACTTGGGCTACAGAAGGGGTTTGTCCGAATTATGACCAACCCTCAATAAGGATTCTGTTTCACGCTTCACGCATCACGCGAACTGCTTCCGCAATGCCCAAAGCCCCTGCCCCGGCTGACTGATATAGAAAAATCCATCGTGGAATCCATCCGTGAGGGTTTCGGGATTGTACCGTTCAATCACCTCGCGGATTGGTGCCCATTCGTAGCCGACCCCCTCGATTTCTTCCCGCGTCAGATGCCCCGTCGCATAGACCACTCGAAACCGCCCTTCTGAACACCCGTGGATGAGGTGTGCCGCCGCAGAGAGGTTATTCCGCAGGTCTTCATTTTCTGCTACTCCGTCCCGTGAGTCTTCGACCTGCTTGAGTGTCCTTTCCGTCCCCCGATAGCCGTACTTTCGGATGAGCCGATCGATTTCCGCATCCTCACCAAATTCGCGCAAGCCGGGGGCAATAACAATCAACTCGCCATCGTCCGCCATCACCATCCGCGTGCGATAGATCGACTTATTGCCGAGCCAGGTGCTCTTGAACTCAAACGGGTCCAGATAAACAACCGCCCGTTCCAACGGCTCATCAAGCAAGGTCAAATTGACCGACCGGCTGAGCGCTGCTGCCATCTCAAATGTCCACCGATCATCCCCAATATACAGTCCGCGCATCACAAGCTCGCCCGATTCATCCCTGCCCATCACCGTCAGGATATAAACGATGCCGAGCGGTTTCAGGTAGTGTTCGTGCGCGTAATTCAGCACACGACGCACGGATGTATCTGTCCGCCCCATGATTTTCTCCATCCCATCGACCGCGCCGAGAAAGTGGGACTTGTTAATCATTTCCTGTCCGCCCGTCCCAATCAGGATATTCTTAAACCCGTTTGCCATCCCGATTACTTCATGCGGCACAACCTGCCCGATCGAGATGATTAAGTCGTAATCCCCTTCTACGAGCGTGCGATCAATCGCCACAGGGATGCTATAGTCCAATTTGCCGCCGGAGACCTCACGGATAAACTCCGCCGGCACTTCGCCCAAGTGATGCAAACCGGTTCGCCACTTATGGGTGTGGTACTTGGCTCTGTTGAGAGCCCCGAACATCATGGCGATATGCGCTTCTGTCATTGGGGCGTGTGTCCCAATCGCAGGGAGGAGGTCGAACTGATCGCCGCCACCCTCCTCCCAGAGCTCGTAGAGCATCTGCGTCAACTCCCCGGCGTTTGAGTGCAAACGGGTGATATCCGGGGGAATCGCTAAAATCTTTCGGTAATTCCTGCCACTCTTGATTAAGGCCTCCTGCAAGAGCTCCCGCTTTTTCTCCTTTGTAATCACAACATCTTTTCCACCGTAAGCGATATAAGTTGACATAAGATTGATTCTCCTGCTGTTCCTTGATGAGCCCCAACATCACGTACCCATGTTGCTGGGTTAAAGTCCCAATTGCGTGTTGACTAAATTCACAAACTGCCTGACCTGACGAAGATAGTTTTGAACCTGCCGGCTTGACACCGCCGCAACTGGCGTAATCACTCGCTTCTCTTGTAGCTCCGGATATAACATCCCTTCCGCCTGTGCTGCTTTCAGCAAGCGTTGGTCGGAAGTGACCAGCACAAGGTCATCGCCAGCAGTACGCAGATGGGCGGCAAAGATTTGCTCTCGCCTCACGCAGCATGTGCGCCCCGCGTTCGGCGGGTGTCTCCACAAGGAGCGGTTTCTCCACCAGTTGCCGCAAGTATGCAACTCCCTGCTCCAACTGTGCCACTCGCTTTTCCAATTCTAAAAGGGTCGCTGCCATGTTTCTCACCTCACTTCGTCGTTTTGGATGTGCTTAGTTATAAAACTCAACTGCGGCCATATTCAGCAAATCCACTTCCTCCCATCTTTCCACTCCTTTTCCCATGCTTCTACCTGCTCTTTGCCGTACCGTTCCTCAAAGACTTCTCGTCGAATATAAGGCAGTTTGTTTAGCACATCTGCAACCGTCTGTCCATCACGCAAAGCCTCAGCACGTAAGATAGCTGACAAAGATTCTAATTCCTGCCACATTTGTAGTGAACCCACTTCAGGTAAAGGTTCATCTAAAGCGGCAATTGGCGGTTCCTCTACATCAACTCCGGCAAGCCGAGAGTCTTCGACCTGAACAATCTCCCCGGAATCCATAAGGTTCACAAGCAGTGCTTGTACTTTGTCAATCGCCTCTTTTTTTGTTGCTCCCTCTGCCTGTAAAAAAGGAAAGCCAAAAACAATCGCATGATACCCCTGTTTTTTAGATGGTTGTACAAACACAGAATGCGTCATGCGTGACTTGCGGCTTCGTTGATTCGTTGATTCGCTGTTCATTCAACTCCCCGCAATCACCAACCTCCGCAGATCGGCGAGGGCATATACTTTTTGGGCAATCGCATTCAGCAACGCCAGTCGATTGGATCGGAGGGCAGGCTCTTCTGCCATGACGAGCACATCGTCGAAGAACCGATCGATTGCAGGTTGCAGTTCGGTGAGTCGTGCAAGCAGGCGGACATAGTCACGTTCCTGAACCCATCTATTCAATTCATCCGCTGCTCCAGCGAGGTGCTCCCAGAGTCGCTTTTCCGCTTCGTCTTCTAACAGGTGTGGATGAATTTCCGTCGGCGGATGGTCGGGCAGGATTCTCAAGACGCGATTCAGTGCGGGATAAACAATATCAAAGTCAGGTTGCGCCCGGAACGTCGTCAGTACACTCGCCCGATTCAGTATATCAAGGACATCGACTTCACCGACAGCGAGCACGGCATCAATCACATCCGGGGTATAGCCTTGCGTCTGTAACAGCCCTTCGATTCGCCCTTTTATAAATTCAAGGACGGCTGCGCTTGTGTCCTCTGCCAACTCAACCCCATACAGCGCAATTGCTTTCTCAACAACGGGAGTCAGTGGAAGATGATACTTGCGCTCGTGAAGGATGCGTATCATCCCAATCGCCTGCCGTCTGAGCGAATACGGGTCCTGTGAGCCTGTTGGTTGCTCGCCGATACCAAAGTATCCGACGATCGTATCGATTTTGTCAGCGATGGCTAAGATGGCACCGGCGTCTGTCTGTGGCAACGGCGCATCCGCGGCGAGAGGTTGATAATGTTCCTCGATTGCGCGGGCGACCTCGCCGGGTTCACCGGAATTTTCGGCATAGTATTTTCCCATCGTGCCTTGCAGGGATGGAAACTCAATCACCATCTGCGTTGTCAGGTCTGCCTTACAAAGCCATGCCGCTCGAACCGCATGACCCCTGGTTTCTTCAGGGATATCCATCCGCTCGGCAATGAACGCCGTGAGCACTTTCAAGCGCGTCACCTTGTCATACAGCGTGCCGAGTTGAATCTGAAAAACGACATTGTGTAATCGCTCCACTTTCTCCGAAAGCGGCGTTTTCTGGTCTTCGCTGTAGAAAAATTCTGCATCCGCGAGCCGCGCCCGAAGCACCCGCTCGTTGCCGTGCCGAACCCCATCAAAATTGCCATCAGTCCCGTTAGAGATAGTGATAAATTTTGCGGCAAGTTTTCCATCTCCTTTCCACATCGGAAAGTAACGCTGCTGCTTTTTCATGGGTGTGACTAAGACTTCGGTTGGAAGGGAGAGGTGGGATTCGCTGAAGCTACCGACGATTGCCTGGGGGTTTTCGACCAGAAATGTGACGGTGGTCAACAGTTCTGCATCCAACTCTGTCGAACACCCTTCAGTTTCCAGGATGGTCGTGACCTGACGTTCGATCTCCGCGCGCCGCTCGTGGTGGTCGGCAATGACGTTGACCTGTCGCAAACGCTCGATATAGCCTTCGAGCGAGGCATTGGGGAGCTCAATCGGTTCAGGATTTAGCGAGCGATGGCCATAAGTCTGCTTGCCCGATCGCAACGTGTCCATCTGAAAATCGACGACCGCATCTCCTAGCAAGGCAACCAGCCACCGAATGGGACGGGCAAACCGCAGATTGTCCCAGCGCATCGTTTTGGGGAAATTCAGGGCTTGAATCCACAAAGGGAGTTGCTCTTTCAGAATGTCAACCGCGAATCGCCCTTTCTCCAATTTTGAAGCGGCGACATATTCCCCACGGGGGGTATCAACAATCTTGAGGTCTGCCACGCTAACCCCTTGCGTCCTTGCGAAACCGATCGCCGCTTTTGTGGGGTTCCCGTTTTCATCGTAAGCAACTCGCCTCGGTGGGCCGACCACCTCAGAAACCCGATCCGTTTGCACAGTTGCCAGCGCTTTAACCCATAACGTTAAGCGACGCGGCGTCCCAAGGGTCCGTATCTCCTCAAACGATAAGCGATGCGCTGCGAGCGATTTAGCGGCAATCTCCCGGAGTTGCTCCAATGCCGGGGGGATATAGCCTGAAGGAATCTCCTCCGTCCCGATTTCTAACAGAAGGTCTGCGGATTTTTGAGTATTCTCGTATCCTGAATCCTGAATCCTGAATCCTGAATCCGTTTTCCGCTCCGGCTCTCCGGCTTTCCAGCTTTCCGGCTTTCTCGGTGGCCATCGGTTCAACAGCGGATACCCCATCTCCTCACGCTGTGCCACATAAGCCTGTGCGATACGTCGCGCCAGCCGCCGCACGCGCTCAATGTAGCCCACGCGCTCGGTGACGCTAATCACGCCGCGGGCGTCAAGCATGTTGAACGTGTGGGAGCATTTGAGGACGTAATCCGCCCCCGGCTGCACTAAACCGCTATCTAGGCAGGCAAAAGCCTCTTTTTCGTAAGTCCCAAAGAGGTGAAATAGCATCTTAACGTTCGAGGATTCAAAATAGTATTTAGAATACTCGACTTCGCTTCGGTGATGAACGTCACGGTAGAACAACTGCTCATTCCAGCGGATATCATAAAAGCTAGCGACATCTTGCAGATAGAGCGCAATGCGTTCAAGCCCGTAAGTCAGCTCGGCGCAGATAGGATTGAGCTCAATACTTCCCATCTGTTGAAAGTAGGTAAATTGCGTGATTTCCGCACCGTTCCACCACACCTCCCAACCAAGTCCAGAAGCTCCAAGCGTCGGTGACTCCCAATCATCTTCAACAAAACGGAAATCATTTTGACGGAGATTGATGCCTAAATGGGACAAGCTCTCAAGATAGAGCGGCAGCACATTGGTCGGAGCCGGCTTGAGGAGGACCTGGTATTGATAGAAAGTTCCGAGCCGATAGGGATTTTCCCCATAACGGCCGTCGGTGGGGCGTCGAGACGGCTCAACATAAGCGACCTGCCACGGCTCCGGCCCAAGGCACCGCAAAAAGGTGGCGGGATTGAATGTCCCCGCGCCCACTTCCGTGTTATAGGGTTGCTGGATGGTACAGCCGTAATCAGACCAAAATTTCTGTAAAGCAAGGATGATTTCTTGAAAAGTCATGGCTATGATACCTATTGCGTGTTGCGTATTGCGTAAGACAATCTATACTGCCAACGGTTGTAAATGACACGTTCGCACGATGCGTCCTGAATCTTGCATCTTGCATCGTGAATACAGGATTCAAGATACAAGATGCAGAAAGTGTCATTGATGTTCGTGAGGAGTATATATATCCACAGAAGATTCGCTAATTCCCCGATTCATCGGTTTGCCGGCAAGATCTTCTTGAATCCACTGAATGAGGTGTTTCAGGGTGCCGTTTGGAAACGCATCTGCTAATCGCAGAAAGTCCCCCGCATTCCAGAGGGAAACATTACTAACGGTAAATCCCACAATTTCGTTACCCTGTTTTTTCGCTTCAAAAGTATTCAAATCATATCGCACAAACAGGTCTGGAATGATCTCTTGTGAAACAGCGGGACGAGGCGTTCCCAGGGAAATCTCTAGCAAATCCGCGTCCACATCATAAGAGATTTTTATTTGGTTTGCCACAAAACATCTCTCCAGTTTTCCCTTGTTTTTCCATCACTTCACGTTTCGCACTTCACGCATTGAGACTTTCAATGAACTCTGCACTCTTCAACGTCCGTTCCGTATGATAAGCAATGAAGCTCGAAAGCACAAATTTCAACTCGCGATGGTTCAGATTTGAGGCACGAAGGCGTGTCAGATGAGGCAGGTCAGATTTTTGAAGTTGCTTCATTAACTCGCAACTACCGCGCACGATTGAGATTGCGTTTGCATCTTGATATGCGCAGTTGGCGCAGAGGAGTCCGCCAAGACGGGAACTGAAGTGTAGCTTTGTACCTCGGCAAGGCTGCGTACATGCCACACAATGGGAAAGTTGAGGGGCATACCCCGCCAGACTCAGCAGTTGCAACTCAAAAGCGCGGGCTAATAAGGCAATATCCTGAATGTGCGTCAACACTTCAAATGTGCGCCGCAGCAGATGAAATACCCGTTGATTCACCAACTGCTCTGACTCAATGGCACCGACCAATTCTGCCAAATAGCAGCCGTAAGTCGTCCGGTCAAAATCGGCTTTGATGGCATCGAAAGCGTCAATCAGATCAAAGTCATTGATAATTTGCAAGTCTTTGTTCGGGCGCTCAAAGAACACAAGCATCCCGTAATTGAGGAGTTCGAGGCTACCCCGGAAGCGGTTTTTGGGTCGCCTGGCCCCTCGGGCGACAGCTCTGACCTTACCGAAATCGGCGGTATAAAATGTAATGATTTTATCGAACTCGCCGAGGGGAAAGGATCGAATCACAATGGCGTGTGTTTTTTGGACAGGCATTGGCTGATAATAAAATGGGACAATAGGACGATGAATTGATTAGGCGATCACTTCATCGCTCCATTGTCCCACAAAAAAAATGGTCGGGGCGAGAGGATTTGAACCTCCGACCTGAATCGGCACGCGCTAACCAGCCTGTACTCCCCCCGGTCAGATTACAATCACATTTCGAGATTTCGGAGTGATCGCTTCGACTTCAAATGTGAAGACTAAAGACCCCTCTTAACGGGTGGACTGGTGTTATGTGCTAATCTGATACTGAATTAGAGGTATCTTTTCTTCAGATCGTCGAGGGTTTTCAGACCCTCTCTGAGAAATTCATCCAACGTCATTTTTTCTGATTGGATAAGTTCTAGGGTTGTGTTTAGCTTTTCGTAGAGGACTGCGTAAACTTCTTTCGGGTTTTCTGACTGCTCTATTCCTTCTATAATTTGAGGGGCGATTGTATAGTACTCGGAGATAATCTGCTCTCCATCTGGGAGATTTCGGACATATTCATCTCTGAAGGCTCTCATGGCACTCAACTGGGGACAGTTGTTGGGCAGAGCTTTTGCCTCAAGGCATGCAGTGGCTAACAGACACGCATCACTGGGTAGAGTTTTGTCGTCTTTCATACCCTCTGTCACTCCCCTGTTGAACCCTAGATCGCCGGATCGATGGGGCGGGTTGGGGTAGGTTGGGTCGAACCCAACCCGCCACGGGTTTTTTGCAGCATCGTGGTGCCATTTCTGTCCTTTCTCGTAGCCTTCCTCATATGGTGACTTTTTGGTACTCATGTTTATCTCCTTAATGGACGTAAAACGGACTTGACAAATGGGTCGATGAAAGGGGGTTGCAACCTCGGACCTTTCCGATCCAATGGACTATATTTTTGATTGTATCATACTGAACAATAACCTGTCAAGACTCCTGTTGCGGCATATCAACCGCTGGATGACAGCGTGCTTCAGGTCCAGGTCTGTGGCCGCAAGTGTCTGGGGAGCTACACCCAGAGGGTGCCTTACTCTTCAACCGGAGGGATGAGGCTTTCGGTTAAGTCCCTTTCGAGTTCCCACATCCGAATGGCGATCTGACGCAGTTCCAAACTTGCCCCTAGGCCGAAGATAGTGATGGCAGCCAACCAAAAAGGGCTTATAGCAGGGAGCGTCTGGTTCCAAGAGGTAAAGATGGATTCATGAAAGGCTTTACCAAAGAAGTGGAGAATGAAGCGAATAAGGGCTTGAATCGCTAAGAGGTATACAGCCAGGGCCACACCCATAGAAAAGAGAAATCTTCTGTGGAAGGTATCTGCCTCTGTCAAAATGGCCTTGCCTCTCTCTCCCACCCGATCCGCCACGAAGGTTCGATAAATCACAAGCCCGTCCCAGGGACCTGCAAGGGCTGGGAGACTGTCAACGCCGGCTAATCGCGCCAAATCCTCGGCAATTCTCAGATTGGCATGAACGTTAGAAGAAGTAAAACGGGGCAATGAGAAATGATAGAGGAGGCGGATGGTACCTGCCCTAATCTTTCTCAGAAACCCTCTTCGCTCTGCTGGAGCCGAACGAAGATATCGAACCAGTGCCATGCGATTAAAGGAGGCGAGGATCAACCCCAGGGTATAAGAGAGGAGGAGAACGCTAATGGCCACAAGGACCTCTCGGTTCCAAAAAGGTGAATCGAACTTCAACTGTGCCCAGAGGGCGAGAGAAGATAGAAGAATTCCGCCGGGACAGATATGGGCGAAAAATTCACTCAAGCCAAACTTTTCTAAGATCTCCTTCATTTGAGAACGCCCTTTTACCTGATAAGAAAATAGGACAATAGAGCCATGAATAATGATGCCATTCTTTCATCGCTCCATTGTCCCACAAAAAAATGGGTCGGGGCGAGAGGATTTGAACCTCTGACCTTTCCGAGCCCAATCGGAACGCCCGTGCCGGACTGTATCAGGCCGTCACAAGCGAATCCGATGATCCGTTCAATAAATCGGGGCGAGAGGATTTGAACCTCCGACTTCCTACTCCCGAAGCAGGCGCGCTAACCGGACTGCGCTACGCCCCGATAGGAATTTTTCTGGAAGATAATCGTGCCCTTCATTTTATCATCCGAAACCAGAATCTGTCAAGATTCCTTTTGCAGGTTTTACGTTTTATCAAATAGAGCGTTGCAAATTTGTGGAAGTTGTGCGATAATAGTGCCAAAGCAAAAGCACGGATTTTCAGAATGACGCTCGGGTTGTTTGAATCCGTGTTTTAACGACATCTTTCTGAAAAGGGGTTCATCCAAACACCATGACCACAGAAAATATCCTGAGAAACTACATCGCCAACGAATGGCGTCAGTCCAGCGCCAGCGAATATCTGGACGTTACCAATCCAGCGACAGCGGAAGTGATAGGCAGAGTTCCGGTTTCACCCGCCGCCGAAGTTGACCAAGCGGCGCAGGCAGCCGCCGCGGCGCTCGTCGAATGGCGTCGCACACCGCCAACGGACCGGGTGCAATACTTATTCAAACTGAAAAACCTGCTCGAAGCGCACCTTGATGACCTCGCCCGCACGATTACGATGGAATGCGGTAAGACGCTGGCTGAATCGAAGGGTGAAATGCGCCGCGTCATTGAGAACGTCGAGGTCGCCTGCGGCATTCCCATTTTGATGCAGGGCTACAATCTCGAAGACATTGCGGCTGGCATCGACGAGAGCATGATTCGGCAACCTGTAGGTGTCTGCGCGGCAATTGCACCCTTTAACTTCCCCGGCATGATTCCTTTCTGGTTCATGCCCTATGCCATCGCCTGTGGCAACACCTACATCGTCAAGCCGTCCGAGAAGGTGCCGTTCACCATGCAGAAGGTCTTCCGCCTGCTTGAACAAACGGGTCTGCCCAAGGGCGTCGTGAATCTGGTGAACGGTGCTAAAGAGACGGTGGACGCCATCCTGGACCACTCGACCATTAAAGCCATCAGCTTCGTTGGCTCGACCCCCGTTGCCAAGTATGTCTATAGCCGAGCCACCGCCGCTGGTAAGCGGGCGCAGTGTCAGGGCGGCGCGAAGAACCCGATCATCGTCCTGCCCGACGCCGACACAGAAATGGCGAGGCACAACACCGCTGAGAGCGCTTTTGGTTGCGCCGGGCAGCGATGTCTGGCGGCTTCGCTTGCTATCACCGTGGGTGACGCACGAGAGTGGTTCACGGAAGCTATCGTTGAAGCGGCGACCTCGCGCCTCGTGGGCTACGGTTTGGAAGAGGAGGTCCAGATGGGGCCTGTGATTACGCCCCAAAGCAAAGTCCGAATTGAAGGTCTCATCCAAAAGGGTGCTGAAGAAGGGGCAACCGTTTTGGTAGACGGACGCAACGCGAAAATCCCCCGCTATGAACGCGGAAACTTCGTGCGACCCACCATCCTGCGAAATGTCAACCCCTCCGGCGAGATCGCTAAAACCGAGATTTTTGGGCCTGTTTTGACTCTCATCCATAAGGATACGATTGATGATGCCATCGCCTTGGTGAACAGTGGCAGACACGGCAATATGGCGTGTCTGTTCACCAACAGTGGGGCGGCCGCTCGCAAATTCCGCTACGAAGCAGAGATCGGCAACATCGGGATTAACCTGGGCGTCGCAGCGCCGATGGCTTTCTTCCCCTTCAGCGGTTGGAAGGACAGCTTCTTCGGAGACATGCACGGGCAAGGGCGAGACGCCGTTGAGTTCTTTACCCAGAAGAAGGTGGTTGTCGAACGCTGGCCGAAAGCAACGTAAGGCGTAAAACATGAAACGTAAGCAGGAATACACAGTTCAGGATACAAGATACAAGATTCAGGATACAAGATACAAGATTCAACGTATCCTGAATCCTGTATCCGTATCACACATCACACAGGAGGTTTGAATCATGACTTTATTAGAGAATTTACCTAAAGAGATTAAAAAAATCGAGTTTGAGGCGTTTTTGGAGAAGATTAAAAGGGATTTTCCAGCGGCTGAATTCCCGGAAATTTTCATCCACTATAAGTATGTGGATGATAAAATTTTAATCCTTGGCCTGGGTGACAGTGGAGAATGGGGTGAACAAGCGCTTCGCGCATACAGAGAGAATCCAGAACTCAAAAAGTACAAATCCGGAACGCTGCTGCTTCGAGCGCCGAAAAACAGATTCGTGTTGAGGTAAGATTATGTCAGAAATCACTGTCATCCTCCAAATGGATGGAAACTATCCTGATATTTCTTCTGGTATAGTTTCCTTTGAAAATCCAGAAACAGGCGCTAAGATTTCTATCAGAGCAGTGGATTTGAGGAATGGGGTTCATGGTATCAAAAGCATCGTCATGGATACCGGTGCAGGTTATACGACCCTCCCAGAACGCTTTGCCAAACTGGTCGATATTTCCAGACCGACCGGCGATCAGGCGAATTACTACATTTTCTCAGGTGTTGGTGGAGCAAGTGTCTGTTTTCTCTCACCTGATTCGCTGATCGTTGGAATCGAAGATGAAAACGGCAATAAAGTAGAAAAACTGATTGCGCCTTTCTTCTTGACAGATTACGCGCCCTCGGTAACATGCGAAGGGCAACTTCTTTCGGGGCCAGCGTATCAACCCCACACGGAACAGATCATCGATTTTATCTCTCCGCCATTCCAATATCTTGACGATTACACGGTGAAGGTCTTTTCTCCCGACCAGGTGTTTGCGCCGCAGAATCGCAGGCTCAAGTTAGAGGTCGATGTTGGGAAAGCGATGGATTACATTTTGATTGGGCGAGATATGCCGCCCCTGACCGAAGCTGAAGTGGAATCAGAAATTCAGGCGGTTCGCACTGCGAGGCGCACATCTAATCTCACGGCTGCTGAACTGGTCATGCGAATCTCAACATCATCACCGAATTGATAGGATGGAAGCAAAAATGAAAATTGCAAATGCCCCCTGTTCTTGGGGTGTCCTCGAATTTGATTTGGAGGGCGAAGCCGCCGGCTACGCCCAGGTTTTAGATGAAATTCAGCAGACGGGATATGTCGGCACCGAACTGGGCGATTGGGGCTTTATGCCAACTGAGCCGGCGCAACTCAAACGCGAATTGCAGGGGCGCAGGCTTTCCTTAATGGCAGCGTTTGTACAGGTTGACCTTTCTCATCCAGATGCCCATGCCGAAGGGGAAGCGAGGGCACTGCGCACTGCCCGCTTGTTAGCCGATGTTGCGGATTCGCCCCCTTTGATTGTGCTTGCCGATGACAACGGCAAAGTAGACCCCCGAACGAAACATGCCGGACGCATCCAGCCTGAACAAGGCTTGAAGCCCGATCAGTGGCAAGTCTTCGCGGAAGGCGTTCATCGAATCGCTCAAGCGGTCCGGGCTCAGACTGGGTTACGGACGGTTTTCCATCATCACTGCGCTGGCTATGTGGAAACACCGGCTGAAGTCGAAAAACTGCTCAGTCTGATCGATCCGGCGTTGGTTGGTCTGTGCTTCGATACAGGTCACTATCAGTTTGGCGGAGGGAATGCTTTGGCTGGCTTGCGGCAACACGCGGGGCGCATCTGGCACGTTCACTTCAAGGATTGTCACCCCGGCGTAGCGGCACAGTCACGCGCCGAGGGGTGGGACTACTTTGAGTCCGTGAAGCACGGCGTTTTTTGCGAGCTAGGTCAAGGTGGGGTTGATTTTCCGGCGATTGTGGCGGAGTTGAGGAGGATGGGCTACTATGGCTGGATTGTCGTGGAGCAAGATGTCTTGCCGGGCATGGGCAGTCCGAAGGAGAGCGCGCAACGGAATTGGGATTACTTGAGAAGTAGTGGGCTCTGATTGAACGTTTTACAGCCTTAATAAGGAGGATAAACTCATGCTACCTAAAGAATTTAGCTGGTTTTTAATGCATCCAGAAATAAGTGTTCAGTACGCAGGAGAATACATTGCTATAATAGGGGAAGTTGTCGTATCACATGGCAAAGATTTCAAGAAGGTTCTTGATGAGGCTGAAAAGTACGGAAAGGAGCCTTTTGTTCATAAAGTTCCACCCATCAATAAGGATCTCGTTGTATGATTGAATTTCCATTTGAAGCAAGGTATTTAGAAAGGTTTGGGCAAATCTTAAAGCCGATTATTCCGGTAACCCTCATAGGGCCGAAGCGAAGTGTCAACATTTTTATGCTACTTGATTCAGGGGCTGACATTTCATTCATTCCATATTCAGTCGGAGAAACAATTGGATTGGAATTGAACCTGGCGAATCGTCGGGAAGTTCAGGGCATCGGCGAAGGCAGTGTCCCTTACATATTGAGTCAGGTCAGACTAAAAATCGCGGACGCTGAAATTTCCGCCCGCATTGGATGGTCATTGATAGAGGAGGTTCCGTTCATTTTGGGGCGTTTGGATGTATTTCAAAACTTTTCTATCGAATTTCGGGAATTTGAGAACAGGATTCTTCTGAAAAGGCAAAATGAGTGAAGTTATAGCTATGACCCCAAACCCCAAAATCAGAGTCGGCGTCATCGGCGCGGGACGCATTGGAAAATTACATGCGGGGCATCTCGCCTCTCGCATTCCGGGTGTCGAATTAGCCGCCATCGCCGACATCAACGTTGCCGCGGCTCAGTCAGCGGCGGCGCAGTTTAACGTTCCGACAGCCGTTTCCGATTATCACACCTTGCTGAAGGATACAACAATCGAAGCCGTGGTTATCTGTTCAACCGCTGATACCCA
Organism: uncultured bacterium; assembly: GCA_964577695.1. Lineage (GTDB taxonomy): Bacteria > Poribacteria > WGA-4E > WGA-4E > PCPOR2b > CAZOAL01. The sequence continues at coordinate 78,678 of CAZOAL010000008.1, forward strand.
TGCGCAAATTATCCAGGATGCGGCTGCCGCCGGAAAACACATCTTTTGTGAGAAGCCAATCGACTTCGATCTCGGCCGTATCGATCGAACGCTAGGGGCGGTGGAAAAAGCGGGGGTGAAACTCCAGATTGGGTTTAATCGTCGTTTTGACCCAAACTTTCGCCGCGTTCGTGAGCTCGTGGCTTCAGGTCAAGTGGGCACACCGCATATCCTGCGCATCACCAGCCGTGACCCGGAGCCGCCCCCGATTGCGTACGCGAAAGTCTCCGGCGGCATTTTTATGGATATGACCATCCACGATTTCGACATGGCGCGCTATCTCATCGGCAGCGAGGTCATCGAGATTTATGTCGCTGGCGGCGTGATGATCGACCCTCAAACTTGTACTGAGCGAAGCGAATGTATTGGGGAAATCGGGGATATTGACACGGCCGTGATTACGTTGCGATTTGAGAACGGTGTCATCGGAACGATTGATAATAGCCTCAAGGCGGTCTATGGTTATGACCAGCGCGTCGAAGTGTTCGGTTCGGGAGGCATGGTGACTGCCGCGAATCAGACCCCGGATACTCACGTTTTGAGCAATGCCGATGGCGTTCATTCCTCGCTTCCACTCTATTTTTTCCTAGAACGCTACACCGAATCCTATATCGCTGAACTGACGGCATTTGTCGCCTGTGTTCAGAACGACACGCCCCCTCTGGTCACAGGTCGCGATGGTCGTGCCCCGGTGGTCATGGCCCTGGCGGCTCGGAAATCTTATCAGGAAAATCGCCCCGTTCAATTGAGCGAAATTGATGGAACGTGATGCGTGATGCGTATTGCGCACGACATCATGTGAGTTTTTCAATTAGCACCTGATGACGCAGTCAACCTAACCCCCCGGCCCCCTTCCCGATACGGGAAGGGGGAGTCTTTCTCCCCTCTCCGCTTCGGGGAGGGGCCGGGAGAGGGGTTTGAAACAGCCGCTAATTGAAAAAGTCGTAACACCATGCGTTTTACGCAATACGCGACACGTTCCACAAAGTGTCAACCCATTTTCAGAAGATTTGAGACATGCCCTTATCAACACAATCCCAAGCGGAAGAATGGAGTTAGCACCATGAAATTTCAAAAAATACATCTCACCGTCATTTGCGCACTCGCATCGGTATTGCTCATTTTATCGATGGCATCCGCAGAATCAGGAATTGGAAATCGGCAGATTTTCGTTGGGACTAGCGCGCGGGCGCTTGGCATGGGAAGCGCGTTCACAGCGGGGCCAATCTCCGGGGATAGCTTTGTCTGGAATCCTTCCGCACTCGGGTTTCTGAGCGGGATGGAGCTCTCTCTAGTTGGGTTGTCATTGGCGGATGAATCAGGGAACCGGGAGGGGGCGTTTTCGTTAGCGGTGAATCCCAAGCAATTGGGAATTGCAACGGAAAATATCGGCAGCCTCGCTATCGCCTCCTGGTTTGATGGCTGGGGGTATGATGCTGAAAAAAGACGAATTATGCTTGTTGGCTACGGCTTGCCGTTGGGGAAAGACTTTGCAGTGGGTGCGAATATTCGTCATCATCGCCTGAATCGGGCGCTCCGTACAACACAACTCGGCTGGAGTTTCGACCTTGGATTCCTGTTTTCACACAAACTGGCATCTTTAGGCAATCAGGTTGCCGTCGGCTTGACTTTTGAGGACCTGGGCGGGCACATCTGGGAAAATGGACGGCTCGTCGAGAAGATACCTCCTGTCACACGACTCGGGACAACATATTCCCTCAATAAGGACATGACTTTATCCGCTGACCTCGCCCTCCACAATGATAAGCAGTTTGATTGGCGCGATCGCTTTCGTGCCCATCTCGGTGCTGAACACTGGTTTTTCAAGCAACAGGTCGGCATCCGTATCGGATATACAGCCATCACGACCGCCGATCGATTCACAAAGGGCGAGTGGTCGAGAGGGTTTAGCCTTCGGAGTGGGGCTGGACAGCTTGACTACGCTTACGTGAGCGGCGGTGAGTTAGAGCAAGGGATACATTGGATTTCTGCGACGTTGCGCTGGGGAGGCAAGGTTATCAAAGCCCCAATTCCCCAACCGCCAACCGCCCCACCTGCGGAAACCCCGCCGATGCAACCTCCGCCCATCACAATGCCTCAACCGATTCTATCGAACTTGAGCGTCTCCGAAGCCGCAATCTCACCGAATGGTGACGGGATTCAAGACTTGACTCTCTTTGATTTTGATATTGCCGATGAGAAAGCATGGCAACTGGAGATTCGGGATAGGTATGGTAAGGTGGTACAGACCTATTCTGGGGTGGGAATGCCGCTGACGCCAATCCAATGGGACGGCCGGGATACGGCGGGGAATTTGGTGCGTGATGGGACATATACCACTGAACTCATCTATCTTGATGCAGATGGCAAACGTCAGCCCCAGAGCCAAAGGAAGGTTACTGTGGATACAATCCCCCCCAAACTTGAAATTTCCGTTGACCCCTTGATTCTGGCAGCGCCGGATGGGGCGCAATCTAACGACGGTTCGACAAGTGATAGTTTAGCCGTCCATGTGCCAACGTTGCATGTAAAAACCTCAGACCGCCATCCGATTGCCCATTGGGAGATGACGTTTCTCGATAAAACCGGGAATGTCATTGACCGGATGAGTGAAGATGGAGAGCCGCCGGATACCATTGTTTGGAACAACTGGCGCAAACATCACTTGTCTTCACCTCCAAATGCTGAGTATCGATATTCGCTGACGGTTCAGGATGTCGCCGGCAATTATACCACCCGTGAAGCCGCACTGCGATTGATTGACCAGAGGCAAAAAGACCCGTTCATGAGCGAAAAAGAAGAGAAGGAACGGCAGGCGCAACGCGCATCCGGGGAAGAGCACGAAATCGTTTTGACACTGCCAGGGGTGGCTTTTGACTCAAATTCTTATGAAATCAAGTACGAATATAGGGCGTCCCTTGAGAAAGTCGCTCAAACCATCGCTGACTACCCTGATGCTCAAGTCATCATCGCCGGGCACACCGACGATGTGGGGGAAGCAAGCTACAACCTCGAACTCTCGTTTCAACGCGCAAACGCGGTCATGGCTTATCTCGTCAATGAGTTTGGAATCGCGCCATCGCGGCTATCGGCAATCGGTTACGGTGAAGAGCGACCCATCGCGGATAATAGCACGGAAAGCGGCCGGCAACAAAATCGTCGCGTGGAGATTGTGTTGAAGGTCAAAGGCACATCGCGCCCTTCGGAGAGCCTGAAAGGGCGTGAAGGAGCGGATGAATAAATGGAAAAAAGCCTTGAAAGTCAACACTTACAGTCTATTATAAACAGGTTGGGTGTGCGAATCTCAGCCCTCAATAGATTGTACTAGGGCGTGTTGACGAACTCGGGCAAATGCGCTCGTAGCCCAAGTTTCTAACTTGGCACCTCGTCCCCAACCAAGATAGAATCTTGGGCTACAGTTAGATTGCGAAACAGTTCGTCAACACGCCCTAATGATAGTGCAAACTGACAGTTTGCGTTACGTTTTGTTAATTTCTAACTTATCAAAGGAGCCTTTATGACAACGGAAATCCAGAAAAACGCTGAACGTATAGGGATGGTCTTTATTTTTTGCTTTATTGTCAACTTTTTCCTATTGGTGGTCCCCGGCAACGGCCTGACTCGCATTAACACACCTCCTCCGGTGGCTGGTCGTGAGCCTATCGCAACTCATAATGAGCCTGACCCCTTGCTAGAACCGAGAACCCTCCTGATTGGTTTGGGAGATAGCCTGACGCATGGGACGATGGATGCGACCAATAACGCCACCAATACATTGAATGCCTACCTTCAAAAAATTGCTGAATCACTCGGCCAAGTCACTCCATTGGCTTTCTCACAACCGCTCTTCGATGAGCAAGGAAACCGTCTCATGCCTTTCCGTATCCCCACCAATCTGGGAGTGGATGGCGCTGACATCTTCTCTATCGAAGGCATTGAATACTACAAACGAGTCGGTGCGGATGAATCCTACCTCACAGACAGCTATCTCTGTGACAAGCTGTTACCGAGTCAACTGGACGATAAGTATGACAAGGTGTTATATCCTATTGATCTTTTGGCGCGACAGCCTGTATCCCAAATTGACTCGGCTATCTGGCTCCTCAACCAGCGGGCGGTTAAAGTGCCTCAAGGCAAAAACCTCGTCATTTTTTGGATGGGGAACAATGACTCAAGTCTGGCAGCTCTGGGCTCTGGCGGTGCGAACCCGACGTTCATGCCTCTCCCGCTTGACCAGGTTGAACCGGAGCTAAAGCCTCTTCTGAGTCACTTGTTACGTCTGGGCGAAAGTGAGGGCGATATCTCCTTCGCGCCCTATACCCAGGCCGCTATTGAGCGTAATTTGACCGAGCTACAAGAATTTGTGGAGCAGTACGAAAGAATTATAAATCGTCTACAAATTGAGGTGAGCCCCTCTGCACAGGTGGAACTGTTCCTGCTGACCCTACCCTACTACAGCGCGGTCGGTTACCTGTTTGATTCCGAAGACCTGGAGTACTATTTCCAGAAGCTTAACCCTGCCTATACGGTTCCCCCCACTTTCAAGCGAGTGGCACCCCCAGGCGAACCGATCACTGAGCCGCTCAAGGGGGAGCGGATTTCTCTGCTCACCTTTGGGTTGATGTATGCCCTGCTGGACACCGGTTACTCAGTGGATTATGTTAACCAGATACTGGAGATGGACGGACAACAGCAAGATGGTCTGGTACTTTCGGAAGAGGAGCAGCAGTCCATTATGTCTCGTATTGACGGTTTTAACGAGGAGATTAAGGATGCCGTAGCAGCGCATGGCCCTCATGTTCATCTCATCGACATCGGTCAGTATATGAATGACGGCTTAACTGGCAAAACCCCAATCATCATCGGGGACCGGGAGTTGAGCCGTAAATGGGTGCGAGGCAGCAGTTTCTCCTTGGATGGCGTTCATCCTGGGTATACAGCGCAGGCGCTCGTTGCCAACTTTGTACTGGAAGAACTGAATGCAGTTCTCGGGTTGGGCGCGCCGCTTTATGACCTATCGGCTATTTTGCCGCAGGATGTCTATATCGATCAGGACGAGGATGGCTGGGCCCCTGGCCCAGATTATGTCGCTTCGGGCATAACCGAGTTGCTGTTCCTATTCAAGGACCCGGACGATGGGAATGCGGCGGTACAGGTTGAACTACCACCAGACGTTTGGGAGCTAATCTCTGATGTTCTGTTGAAGGAAATTCTGGGTATCCCGCGGTTACGAGAGGAAGCGGAGCGTTTGGGAATCGTATCCGCAGGAACAACAGGTGGCAAAGGAGGGGCGGCTCCACCCCAAGCACGCTTGCCCGCAGATTCGGCTGGGTTCCAACTCATGCAAAATCACCCGAACCCTTTCAATCCTGAAACGTGGATTCCCTACGCCCTTGGTAAAACGGAGCGTGTGGTCATTCAGATTTACGATGCGAAAGGGGCCCTGGTAAGAACACTTGACATGGGACTCAAAGGGGCGGGTGTCTATTCCAGCAAGGATAAGGCAGCCTACTGGGACGGAACCAATGCCAATGGCGAGCGTGTTTCGAGCGGTGTTTACTACTACCGAATCGAAGCCGGTTCCTTTCAGCAAACCAGAAAAACGATCATTCTGAAGTAGGGCTGTTTATACTTTGAAAATGTCGTGTGTATTGCCCCATGAGTTTTACGCAATACGCACGACGCAATACGTTCCAAAAAGTGTCAACCGGTTTTTCGAGAAAATGCCAAATAAACCCTATTTTCAGACCTTCTACCATGCTGGATTTTGTCCAACGGACCCATCGCTTTATCTCGCAACATAACATGATTCGCCCCGGAGAAACGGTCCTCGTCGGTGTTTCTGGCGGTGCTGATTCCCTTGCTCTCGTCTACGCCCTGCACGCCTTGTGTCATCAATTCGATTGCGGGCTTCACGTAGCTCACCTGGACCACTGCTTTCGTCCCGATTCCGCATCGGACGCTGAGTTTGTCCGGGAACACGCTAAACGCTTGAACCTGCCGATTTCAAGCGAGCGGATTGATGTGCCGCAACTCATGCAGCAACAGAAGCACTCCGCAGAAGCCGCCGCTCGAGATGCACGGTATCAATTTTATGAACGGGTTTCTCAACAAATCGGTGCCGCGAAGATTGCGTTGGGGCATCATAGCGGCGACCAAGCGGAAACCCTCTTAATGAACCTGTTGCGCGGGGCGGGTGTGACGGGATTAAAAGGGATGCTTCCCGTGCGGGATGGAAAATTCATCCGTCCTTTACTCGATTTTTCACGGAAAGAGATTGAGGAATTTGTGGCGGGGCTTGGGCTGCAACCTCGCCAGGATTCGACCAACCAGGACTCCCACTATCTTAGGAATCGCATCCGTTTAGAACTGATTCCCCTTTTAGAGGCGTCTTATAATCCCAATATCCAAAACGTATTGAAGCAAACTGCTGAATTGTTGCGAGCCGAATCGGATTATTTGGAGACGGTGACGCATGAGGCGTTTGAAGCGTGTCGGTTAACGGCTGCTCGACCGGATGCGGTTGTGCTAAACCGCAACCGGTTTTGTCAGTACCCGCTTGCCTTGCGCAGACGTATTTTGCGTCTTGCCATAGCGGAAATATCTGGTGCAGGGCGCGATCTGTATTTCAACCATGTCGAGTCTATGTTAAAGCTGATTGAGGGGGAGTCGCCCAATACATCGTTGAATTTACCCAACAACTTGCAAATTCAACGGGCATATCATCAGATTATCTTTCAAAGTTCGTCGACGGCAATTGATGAATTTGCGTATAAAATCGCCGTACCAGGACATACAGTGCTCCCCGCGTTGAATTCGGAAATGGTTGCCGCCCTTGAAACGCGCCCACGCGCCGGGTTACCTGATGGCAAATTTCAAGCCGTCTTTGATTTTGACCGCATCCAACTTCCCCTGAAGTTGCGGAATCGGCGGGATGGGGATGGGTTTCAGCCATTTGGGATGCGGGGACACAAGAAGGTCAAAGCGCTCCTCATTGATGCCAAAGTGCCTCGATACGAGCGAGAGCGAGTCCCGATTCTAGTCTGTGGAGATGAGATTTTGTGGGTCGTCGGACATCGGACCAGTGAACGGTTCAAGATTGGAAGTGAAACCAAGCGATACCTGTATTTGACTTATACTGTTGAACCTATCTCTAAAATCTGATAAAATTAGTTCGCCAATGTCACATTCGGGGGACGAATCGCCCCGTAGAACGCGCGACTCGCTCGTTCGATGGGGAGTTGGAACAAGCGAGTCGCATGTTCTACAGCTTGCCCCTTCACTGCGTTCAGGGCAGGCTCTTGAGCGTAGCGAAGGGAAAGCCTCCCGATTTGAATATGACATTGGCAAGTTAGAAAGGAGATCAACATTGAAACATTCCAATCACGTTGCTTTCCAATAAACTTTCATCCTGCTTTACAATTCGGTATCCACCTCCCGCATCCCGGCGTTATATGAAGGGAGACCCGCTGACGTGCAACCAAGTCAGTATGTGGCCCATGTCGATTACGTGACATGGGCGATGTCTTTAGATCTGCCTGTCGCCGCACGAATGATCAGCCGCTCTATGTGAGCGATCAGGGACGATTACACATTTTCGCACGGAAGGAGTAGAAGATTGGAAGATTGGAAGGAAAGGAAGGAAAGGGAGGGAGGGAAGAATGGAAGGATGGAAGGATGGAAGGAAGGAAGGAAAGGATTCATTTCACGTTTCACGTTTCACGTTCCACGCATCACGCAATACGCAATACGTTTCACACATCACATCGCACTTTGCATGATATATTTTTCATTTTGTCTTCACCTGAGCGTTGCCGCGCCGCCAAATCCCTATCTCTTCTACGACAATAATCCCGTGACGGGTGAGTGGACACCGAAGCCGGGGAGAAATACCCCTCAATTTCTGAGCGCCTTACAGGGCTGTTGTCTCGCCCGCCAGCAGAGCGTTTTGCAACCGGACGGAATCGAGTATGTCCTCGTCATCAAGATCGACTTTTCCGATCAGCCCGGAAATCGCCCCGGTGAGGCATTCGATCAATATCTGTTTGGCGCGGAAGGGGTTTCTCTGAAAACTTACTATCGAGAAGTCTCTTACGGACAGATGGACGTCCAACCCGGGCCCGCGGGGAGTGTGCTTCCCAAAGGAAACAATTGGGTTCGTGCGAAACAGCGGATGGGGTATTACGGTGAGGGGCGGTTCAACATCCCTCGCTATCAGGAACTGGTTCGTGAGGCGTGCGCGGCGGTGGATGCGATTGTCGATTTCTCGCAGTACGACCGTGACAAAGACGGGGTGGTGGACCACCTTTTTATCATTCATGCCGGGGATGACGAGGCTTCGACCTTCACAGGCGTTTACGGCGATAACATCTGGTCCATATTGACGCGAGATGTCAACGGGCGATTCGATGGGGTGCGGGTGGATACCGCCGTCGTCGTTGCCGAAGAACCGAACTTCAATAACCCTCATCTTGGCATCTACTTCCACGAATTTTTCCACGACTTTGGTGCCCCTGACGTTTACGGCGCGGGAATTACGGATGCCCATGATAACAAATGGGAACTGATGGGAGCGTTTGGGCCCTATCAGGGCGATCTCGTCAATGGCGTCGGAGATGGCTTACACCCGAGCCATATCATGGGCTACCTGAAATGGGACTTCGATGCCCGCCCCGAAAACGGAAGGCTCGGTTGGATTCAGCCGGTCGAAATCAAAGAGAACGCCTCCAACTTACAGATTTCGTGTTTAGAGTTGCCGCCAAAGCAGAACAAACTCCTCAAGATCGACATTCCCGGTAAGGTGGATGGCTCTGGAAACAGTGTCGAATTCTTTCTGATTGAAAACCGCTATCGTGAATCGGGGGCGACCTTCGATACCCGGTTGCCTGAATCCGGCATCCTCATCTGGCGCATTGATGAAACGAGGGTGCGCCCAAGTTATAGTGTTGATGCCGCGGACCAGATCTGGCTCGAAGACCCCGGCGACCCGGAACATGAAAACCTGTTTTCTATCACGGAAGGCGCCGCGTATTCCGCTGACGACAAACAGACCTCCTTTACACCCGCCACTCGCCCCAACAGCAACGCGAACGACGGAACGGTTTCAGGGATTTCAATCACGAACATTGGCTTTGAAGGGAAAATTATGCCGATTTCGGTTTCGTTTGGCGACACGTATGAACCGAACGACGATCTTGCCACTGCCTTCCCCATTGAACTGAACCAAACCTATGAATCTTTTATTTTCAGCCTCGACGATCCGCGGGATGTGTACCGATTTGATGGGATACAGGGCCAAGCGATTGTGATTATGCTAAATATTCCTGAAACTGTTGATTATCAATTGTCGTTATTTGATACAAACGGTGGGAAGATTACGGATGGGGAAAGGAGTGGGCGAACCGAACAACGGATTGTCTATCGTCCGGAGCAGACAGGCACGCTTTACATTTCAATCGAATCCCGTTTTGGCTTCAGCAATGTGAATTCATATCGTCTGACCATCAATGCCGTTCAAACAGAATTCGGAACGTTGAAAATCGCGCCGATTCGTGTTTTTCCGAACCCCGTGCGTGCCGGAAATTCTGAAGTCACTTTCGCCTACACCATCGCTGATTTTCAACTTGCTGAAGCAGTAGAGCTAGAGATTTTCAATCTCTCCGGCGACCTCGTTCATCAGGATTCTCGACGGGAGGTGATCGGGTCTAACCGCTTCCGCTGGAATGGCAAAAACGAGGGTGGCAACACGATTGCCAGCGGGGTGTATCTTTATGTTATCTCTGCGACACGGGGTCACGAAACGGTTAGGGAAATTGGAAAAATCAGTGTGGTTAAATAGACCTGACAAGTTTTTGAAACCTGTCAGGTCTGAGGCTCAACCCTCGTCGAATTTAAGGAGCAGACCACTTAGAGCCTTTCACAAGTCCGTATAGGGTTTTTCATAGACTTCCGAAGTCTCAAAGACTTCGGAAGTCTGAACGGTTAAACCCTAGCCGAATTTAAGGAGCAGACCACTTAGCCGCCTCAATTCCGAAAATTAGCTTGCAATGTCTGATATTTGGTTATATAATACCATTCATCTTGAGCAGAGCGAAAGATCTCAAATGTCATAATTCGCCGGTGGTTGAGTTGTAGCCCAAGATTCTATCTTGGCCCCTTGCGCAAGGGCCAAGTTAGAAACTTGGGCTACGATTGCCTCTCCTGGGAATTATGCCCAACCCTCATATAATTAAATAGCCATAGAGATTGGGAGAACTAAAGCATTTGCAGCAGCACTCAAGATTGTGAGAGGGAAGCGTACCGGTCTGCTCGAAGTGGTTGGCATAGCATTTGCTAACAAATGGTCCGGGGACTTAAAGGAGAAAGCGCATGTTTCAATGGCGAAAAGGGCGGGACGAAACTGAATCGCAAGTGATGAAAAACTGGCAAATTGAAATTAACCTGCTTCCTCGTGAGTATTTGCCTCAGAGTCCGTATAGTCTACGCAATATCTCCTTCCTGGTCATTTCGTTTCTGATTGCGGGCTTTCTCGTTATAGATGCCCTTCACATAACCCATCGTGAAAAAGATCTGAATCATAAAAACCAGGATATGTTGCGAACGCTGAATAACTTTCGCCAACTCAAAAATAATATCGAGGCATTGAGGGCACAAACAGCGATTCTGCAAAAACGCAGCAGCCTTCTCGGAAGTTCCATCACCAGTCGAATCACATGGTCGGATAAGTTGAACCAGATATATGCACAAATCCCATCGGATGTCTGGCTGTCTGAGATTGCTTTGGAACGCGAAACGATTCGTATACCCTCGGTGGCAAAGGAGAGCACAGACAAACAGAGCCAATCGACATCCACCCCGCCACAACAGGAACTCCATGAACAGATTAGACTCCGCATCTCGGGGGATGCGACAAGCTTAGTGCACATCTCAGAATTGATTCGCCGCTTAGAAACCGTTCCATTCCTGAACAGCATACGCTTGAGTTCGATTAATCAAATCGATCGAGTAGATCACCTCGTGATGTCGTTTGAAATTATGGCGGGGGTGAATATAGAAGGTGACACTCAGCTATGATTTCCACCAGTTTAAGGAAAATTCTTACTTATGTGGGGTTTTGGTCTATTATCTTCATTGGATTTTATATTGCCTTTTGGCGGCCACGCATCCAACGTCTCACAAAACTCCAAAATCAGATGGCCCTGCAGCAAACTGCCATTGATCAACTCAAAAGGGATATAGCTACCTATCCCCAAACCATCACGGCCGAGAACCTGAAAAAGGTGGAAGAAAATCTCCAACAACTGTTTGGATATATTCCAACGAAAGAAGAGATCTCCGAAATTCTCCGGAAAATTCAGGCGTATGGAACTCAAAACAATAGACGTTTGAATATCACGGGGATGACCAATGTGGCTGACGAGCAACGGAAGGCCCCCCCCGGGGAGGCACAAGGAGATTCAATAGCAAAAGCGACATACCGAATTCAGATTGACGGCAGTGCCCGAGACATCCTTGAATTTCTGTATGACCTTGAGAGTGGAACGCGGCTCATCACCATCGAAAACTTTAATCTACACCGTTCAAGCGGCGAAGACACACACAGTGTCAATGCGGACGTCACCATAAATATCTTCTATTCGAGCTTGGAAGCCACAAGGGATGCCGGTGTTGGCACTCCCAACACGTATGGGCACACGGGTATCAGTACGGCTTCGCCAACCCAATCCAGGTAAGTACGCCCCTTCAGAAGCGATATGAGACATATTGAGAATCTCATTTTTGTTGTTTTAATATTCTGTATCTTCATCGGTGCCCGATTTTGGTACCAGGTCTCCCAGATCGCTCCCCCCCAGAGTGCTCCGGTGGTGGTCGCGGCACCCTCAAAAACCTCTGAAACGCTTCCGCCGGTTTTATCGATTCTTCAACTGCCCCCTATCAGTTTACCAACGAACCGAGATATCTTTCAGTTGCCGTGGCGGAAAGAGGATAACATTCCTTTACCTCCGCCTCCTGAAGAGAAGAGACCGTTCCTGTCCACGATTGTCTGGAGTGATGCAGCACCACGGGCGATTATCAATGGCGAAATTTTAGCTTTGGGCGAGATAGACTCGCAGTCCCAGTTTCGGGTTGAAAGCATTACGCGCGAGCATGTCCAGGTTCACCGGATTAAGGATAAAAAATCATTGAGGTTGACACTTCCGCCAGATTAACCAGATGTGTGAAACGCGAAAAGAATCACACTTCACGTTTCACGTTTCACGTTCCTAAATTTACAAATTTCCTTCCCTGAGGTGACTATAACTGTCAATCACCCCGCCCTAAAGGGCGAGGCTTGTGCGAAATCTAACACAAGTCTCGGTTGACCAGACTCAGTACCAATGGTGGTACTACGTTGGACGCGAATCTATAGGCACTTGGGAATGCCTCGCCAGTTCCGAACTCTGCGGTGTGCAGTTAAAAGAACTTTTGGGGTATGGGACGGTGCTGCACACAAGAAAACCGCGTCACAACATTGTCGAGGCGACCATTAACTGCGAAAGCAGATACGGCCTGGGGGAGCCATCCTAACGGTAAAATCCCCCACTTATTCTAAAAAGGGAGTGCGGCTTCCTCTCCGCCGTAAACGGCGAAGTTTCCGCCGCGAATTTTTCTATGAATGAATATTTTAAGACGTTTGTAGGGTTAATCTTGTTGAGTATTTTGAGTTTTGCTGCCGGAAACCATACAGCAGAGGGCCGAAATGACTCCGCATCTCCGAATCGGATTACGCGCCTCCTGGCACTGGAACCTCCGGAGTTGACTGCGGAATCTCTCACGGTGTCGATTACAGCAACTGGCCCCGTCCAATACCTGCAACCTGTACTCCTACGAACTGGTAACGGCGTGCCGATGTTAATTTATGTAGACATGCCGAATACCCATAACACCATCAATGCGGGCAGGAAGGTTCGGATTAACCTGACCGGGCCAGGGCGGCCGGTTGACAGCCCAGTCAGTCAAGTTGTTCTCTCACAATTCCAGCGTGAGCCCCCCATGAGCCGGATTGTGTTTTATGTAAAAGGCGCGATTCAGCCGGTGATTGCCGTCAAAGGCAATTCACTCCGCTTTCAGTTTCCCCGCTCTTCGATTGGGGCGGCAGGAACACAATCGACAATTGACAATCGACAAAAGCCTGCCCTTGAGCGTAGCGAGGAGACAATCGACAATCGACAATTGACAATTGACAATTCAGGAGAGGGGAAGGGGGAGAGGTCGAAGCAGGGGGATGGAAGGAATTTGAAAACTGAGCAGGCACCTCCGCCAACTCCAACATCTCTCACTGGGATTGAGACCGTTTTTGAACCCCATCAGACGCAGGTACGCTTGCAGGCGAACAGACCCTTAAACCTCGGACAAGTGGTATGGTCCTCGCTCTCTCGTTCCGGGGATGGGGGGGAGATTCTCGATATTCACCTGTTTAACACAACTGTTTCTGAGGCATTACGCCGGGGCGTTACCGCGCAGCAGAGGGGAATTATTCGCGGGATAACGTTGGAGGTTAGAGAGGGACCGCCGCCCTTATGCACGGTCCACATTCATCTCGCTCGGCGGCTTCCTTATGAGGTAAAAGATAACACGGGGGTTGAACTGCGCTTTATTTTTGAAAATCCGTTGTTGGAGCGAACGGTGACCATTAAGTCCGAGAATGAAGAACTCCGGAAACTGTTGTTCACGCTGTTTAAGCTGTATGGTGCGAACTTCATCGCTGACAAAGAGGTGAATCTTGATGAGCTAGTTACTTTTAATTTGGAGGGCGTGCCCCTCAGAGTTGCCTTAGATCAGATCTTAAATTCGCGCGGTTATGGATATAAGGAAATCGAAAATGGAATTCTGCGTATCATGCCGATTGATAAACTGGAACAAGCAGTTCAGCCGACAGAAGCCTCGAAAGGGTTGCCGAAAGTGTTATTGGTTAAAACATTCCGGTTGGAGCACGCCCCGGTCGCGACGGTCAGAGCCGCCTTAGAAACCTTCAAAAGCCCGGACGGAAAGATTGTCGAGGATGAGAGAACCCAGACCATCCTTTTCATGGATACGGAAGAGCAACTGGCGCATGTCGGCCCCCTTTTAGAGGAGATGGTTCAAACGTTAGACCAGACAGTTCCCACGGTCGCGCCTAAACCAGAACCGCCGCCCCCTGCTCAACCGATTCGGCGTGTCATTCTATTAAACTACGCCAATCCGGAGCAAATCAAAGAAATGTTGGCACCTTACTTGACCCCCAAAGGGGAGATTCAACCCTTCTCCGCCTCGGCTGGGCCCGGGGGGGCAGGGGGTGCCGGTGCGACGGGAGGCGGTGGCGCGGAAGGTGGTGCAGCGGGCGGGGTGACATTGGGTCAGCCGGTCGGCCGTGGCGGTTATTTAGTCGTCACCGACTACTTACCTGAGAGCATTGCCGACATTGAACGCGCTGTCGTCGAATTGGATGTCCCCACGCCTCAAGTCGAAATTCAAGTGCATGTCATTGAGTCGATCGTCGGTAAGGAATCGAATGCCGGCGTCAATTGGACAGGCGTTGATAAAGAGCGGAAGGCGACGTTCTCCGTGTCCAATGCCGGCGGGCAACTCCAAATCGGTCGACTGACGGCGGAAGAATTTACAGCCGTGTTGAATGCACTGGCAACCCAATCAGATACTCGCCTCTTATCGAACCCACGAATTACCGTGGTAGAGAATAAACTCGCTCAATTTCACAGCGGCGAGGAGGTCCCCTTTCGTAAAATTGTCATTCAACAGGGGATTGAGCAGGTTGAGGTGGTCTTTAAGAGCGTTGGCATCGTCTTGACCGTGATGGCGCAAGTGAAATCCGATGAGCGGATTAGCTTACTGGTGAATGCGCAGGTCAGCTCGGTTGGGGAGCGGCCGCCGGGCGGCGAACCGTCCATCTCAACACGCAATGCGAGTACCCAGATGCTCGTTCCAGATGGCGACACCGTGGTTATCGGTGGATTGACCTCCGATCGGATGATTGAAACGATGACGAAAGTGCCGATTCTGGGCTATATCCCCCTGATTGGCGGGCTCTTCAGTTCTCGACAATATACCAAAACCCGCAACGAAATTACTATCTATCTCACGCCCCATATTGTCCAGCCGTGAAACGTGATCAGAGATTCAGGATACAGGATTCAGGATACAGGATTCAGGATTCGGGATTCACTTGCATCTTGCATCTTGCATCTTGTATCCTTGTATGTATGAACACGGACCCATAGACTCATTGACTCATTTTCAAAAGAACGCTATGAAAGCATATCGTATTCTATTCATATTAAACGTTTGTGCGACAGTCATGTTTGCCGCGGTGCTACCGACACCGGAAGCCGCTGCCGCGGTCACCATCACGAATGTGGCGGTTGACCCCAATCCCTTCTCCCCCAACGGTGATGGGGTTCGGGATGTAACGACCATTCGCTTCGTGGTCTCTGAGGACCCCGGCATTACAAAGATAGAAATCACATTTGACAAAGACAAGGATGGTCGTTTTGAGGTCGATGACCTTGTCAAGGAAGTACCCAAAAATCCTGGCGCAGATAATTTTGCCGGCGAGAATAAATTGATTTGGGATGGAGGGAATTTAGCGGAAGGAGCGTATCAGTTCCAAATCAAAGCTTCGGGTGACAATATTTCGGCGGATGCTTTCGGTTCCGTCATTATCGACCGCGAAGGCCCCGCCATTGAAAATGTCATCGTCTCCTTATCTCCATTCTCACCCAACGGCGATGGCATCAACGACGTCACCGAAATCGTTTTTGACCTGTCTGATACCAATCCCCCCGGCTTCGGAAATAATTTTGTTGGAAGTATGACATTTAGTGTTCCTCAAGGGGCGGCTCCATCCGGCTCCATCACTCTAGCGCCAGGGAATCTGCCCACTTTTCCATTTGGGGTGATGCTAGTGCCAATTCCCGATGGCATCCAGTCACCTTTCAATGAACTGGAATTTTTTATTCAGGGGGGCTATAAAGGTGCCCTGGTGTCTTCTCGCTTTCGGATCTCCCCGGAGGGCATCCTTGATTTAGGTACAGGGCGATACGATACCATTTCTTCCAATTTATCCGATCTCTCCGTAACTCTGGAAATCGGTGCCACAAGCGCCTTTGGGACCGCATCGCTTAAGTGGTTTACAGGCAGCGCTGTTGTGAATATCTACTTGAGCAATGGCAGATTTCTGGAGTCTCTCCCCATCAGCCCGACTTATATAGGCGATGGGAGATATCATGTCAGTTGGGAACCGAGCACCCTGAGTGATGGGGTCTATATCTATCGGATTATCGCGACAGACGGAACCGGGAACGTCAGCCAGCGTTCCGGTGAAATTATTATTGCGAATTCGACCCTCGAAATCTCAAATGTTCAGACCTCTTTTGCACGGATTTCACCGGAGAAGGGGGACAAAAAACAAACGGTGATTAGCTATGAGCTTTCCCAACCGAGCCTCGTGACTTTTAAGATCTTTGACGGCTCTGGTCAATTAGTCCGAACCCTCGCCAATGGGATACCGAAGGCGAAAGGCCCCCAAAGTGAGACATGGGATGGAAAGGACAATAGTGACTTTGTGAGCCCTGGCAGTGAGACGAGCTACACATACCTCATCACTGCGGTCGATAGTACCACATCTGATACGGCGAAGGCGTCTGGAACAATTATCGTTGACAATAAGCCGCCGGCACCTCCACTTTTAGACACTCTTGCCAGTCAGTGGACCAGTTCAAAGTCTTTTGAGGTGACAGGGACGGCTGAAGCTGGAGCAACGGTTCGCGTCTTTGTCGGCACGATTTCCGCTGGCGTTGTCCAGGCGGATACCGCCACAGGTGCATTTCGCTTATCGAACGTTCCCTTGAATGTGGGCGTCAATCGCATCACGGCGCTGGCGTCCGATAGCGTTGGCAACGCGAGCAGCGTGTCTTCAAACGCCATTGCCCCCCATTTTGATGAGACCGCACCTGTCACCGTTGTCGAGAACCTGCCATCGGGGTGGCAACGCGAAACGGTCACGGTGAAGGTGATTGGGAGGGATGAACTGGGCGGGTCAGGTATTGCCGCAACCTATTATACCACTGACGGTTCACCCCCGAATACCGCCTCTCCCAGGGTGGGTAGTGATGGTAGCGTCAAGTTGGAAAGGGACGGTATTTTTCAATTGCGCTTCTTTTCCGTCGATAATGCCGGCAATACCGAAAGCGTGAAGCAAGCGAGCAGTTTAATTCGGATTGATAGCAAGGAGCCAGAGGTGAAGGTGAACCTCCCGCAACCCGTGTCAGGTTTGAAAGGCGATAAAGGCACTTTTTTTGGGAACACCCCCATCATTATCATCAGCGGCGTCACGGATGACGGCCCAGAGGGTTCCGGCGTGAAACTGGTCGAGATTCAGTTGACCGACTCCATTCAGTTGCCCGACAACACGAAATGGGTCGTCGCCAGCGGGACATTGACCTGGCAATATAGCTTCATTCCAGACGTTCTTTTGAACAAGTACGCCGTTTGGGTCCGTGCGACAGATAATGCGGGCAACAAATCTGAGCCCGTCTCGAAGCCCATCTCGCTCGAAGCCCCGGCACCGACGACGAAACTGACAGCAACGCCGATTTCCGCTGGTCGGATTCGGCTGACCTGGCCCAATGTGAGCGAAACCTATAATCTCTACCGGGCGACCTTTTCGCAGTTCGTGCCTGATGATAAAACGACGCGAATCACTCCAGACGGTGGTGTCAAGGGCGGCGTTTGGATTGATGAGAAGACGACAGATCAAACCGAATATCATTATAAACTGGGCAAAACCGCGGCCGAGGCATCCGCGTCCCCAGAAGCCATCGCCATTGCGGATAAAACCCCGCCTGCGATTGAGAACATTTCGAGCACTCCCAACCCTTTTTCGCCGAACAATGATGGGGTTGATGATACCACCACGATTTCGTTTACCCTCACGGAAGAGACGTTTGTCACCCTCAATATCTATGACACGGATCCAGGGGATGTCCCCAATGATCTTGTACGCGAGTTGGTCTCCAGGGTGCTGGCTGCGGGCGATAACTTGATTGAATGGAACGGGCGCAAGGATAACGGAGACCTCGCAGGTGATGGAATTTATGTGTACCAATTCCAGAAGGCAAGTACACTGGACGCCAGTGGGAATACCTTACTGCAAGATATCAGCGGCTCCATTAACAATACGCTTGCGCCGCCTCTGGAACTGAAAGTGCTCGAGGCGCAGCCGAATCCCTTCTCGCCCAACGGAGATCGCATCAACGATGTTGTGAACCTGAACTACACGCTCTCCGATTTTGCCGATTTTGTTGCCGTGAACATTCTGGATACGACCACCGGTCAACCCAAAACCATTGCATCCTTAAAGGTTGAAGCGTTGACCTATTTCTTTAATGGGGAGAATTGGGCACCGGTTCATGTTGCGGATGGCATCCCCCCAGGGCGTTCAGACGAAAATTACTTTTTGACACCGGTCGATGCACGGAATGCGACTCCACCCCCCTTTGGACTGCTCAACAAGCCAGCAGACGCTCAAACGATTGATGGGTATATAGCCAATTATCAAGCGAACAATACGAATTGGAGGCCCGTCCCCTTTACCATTTCATGGGGCGGTGAGGGCGCAACAAAAGGTGGGGCGTATATCTATCAAATTGGTGCCAGTAAGACAAATGGCATCAGTGCCGTCCCCAAAGCAGGTGTGATTTTGCTTGAGGGCATCGTGGTCGTCCCGGATGACAAAACACCGCCCGTTGTGGTGCGCACCCAACCGCCTGGGGAGGGGGTCCATTCTGCCCAACTGACTTTTGTGTCTGCCGACTTAGACGACGCCCACGGTACGGGTGCGGACTTGACGGCTTCAACGATCCGACTGATTGGCCCCAATGGCACGGTGCCCGGCCGCCAATCGAACGACGGCATTGATACCATTACCTGGACGCTCAACACTCCCTTAGCGGACGATGGCAGCGCGGATGGCAGCTATACGATCGTTGTGTCACCCGTGGATTTTTCCAAGAATCGGTCCCTGGAACCGCTGGCGTTTGCCTTCACCTATAATTCGACCTTGAGCGATGAAACACCCCCCGAAGTGATTGCAGATAACGAATCTCCTCTTGTGATGCTCACCAGTGGACGCGGGTTAAAGCTCACTGCTAGTAGTACAACGCTGATTGACCTTGATGATGGCGAACAAATTGAGAGTATTCAGGCCACCGTCAACGATGAGGGCAGCGGAATCAATTTAGCCGCTTCTGCTATGCGGTTGCTCACGAGCCCGGGGGGGACATTGATTGTGTCAGAAAAGCGCGAGGCACCGATCGATCGGTTTTCTGGAAAGCTACTCCTGCGCAAAATTGCGATTCAGTTTGATGGCACTTATGCCTTACAGATTCAACCGGTCGATAATGCCGGCAACGCCGGGGAAACAAGGGCCTATCTTTTTAATTACAAGACGCTGGATGATCGCGATGTGCCAACCATTCCGCTCGAAACGTTGACCTTCACACCGACTGGGATACCGGGAGATACCAATGTTAACAATAAGCCCATCCCGTTGACCAATGGCGTGTTTATCGCGACTCCAATAGCCGCGTTTTCTGTTGAATTGCTGGACCCTGCGCCCTCGGTTGGCTTCAATCTCAATCCCCCGCATTCGGCCCTGACACTCCTCAATGCGTCCGGCGAATCCGTGCGGGGGCGTTTATCTTATTCCAATCCGGTGACAACCCCGGACGGCACTGTGCGGGTCAAGCTTAATCTCACGCTTGATGTTCCGCTTCAAATCGACGGTTCTGATGACGGTGATTATACCGTTAAAGTGACGGCAGAGGACAACTCCGGCAACGCCTCACCGGCGAAATCCGTTCCCTTTAAGTATGATACGATCAAACCTGCGGTTTCTCGGATTAGTCTTCCGAACGCAAAACTCATCAATCAATTTCCCACGGTGGTCTCAGCCGTTCTTGAAGACACACCCAAAGGATCCGGCATCGCTCCTCCCTCACCCCCCAACTCAAAGGGAGAAGGGGGTGGCTCGGTCCTCTATCTCCTCGCCCCTGATGGCAGCCGTGTGCCAGCTCGAACCCCGCTACGGAGCCAGCCCCAAGGCACGGCGACGGAGTTGATTTTTGAGCCGGACCCGGTTGCCACGCTTGATGGCGTGTACACCATCGTTGTCATCCCAAAAGACCGTGCTGGCAATCAAGGTGCAAAAGTCGAAGGTACGTTTCTATTAGACAAAAGCCCGCCCGCTGTGACGGGGTTACGGGTTGGAAATCGACTGTTGTTAGCGATGGGCAATCAACCAGCGCTAACAACGGTTGATTCTTTCGTCAACGGCGAAGTGGGCGAGATTCAAATCACGCTCGCCGACCCGAATGGGATAGACTTTCAAAACGCCGCAACGACTTTTGAAGTCCTTCCGCCACCGGAATCGATCGCCCCCAAGCAGCCATTGGAGGGACGGCGGACCGAGGTTCCCTCGGCAGGCTCAGGGGTAGGTTCGGTAGGAGCCTCACCCTCCCCCGAGCCTTTAGCCTCTCTGGCCTTTCAGTTGACTGTACCCCTCTCCATCAACGGGATTTATACCATTCAAGGAAAAATTGCGGACCGTGCGGGGAATGTCCAAGACCTGGGGAAAATACAGCCCCCCCTTCGTTTCACGTATGATAACCGCCCCCCCGACATCGGGCGGCTAGCGGCGGTGGAGAGCGGCACGGGGGCTCTCATCCCGCTTGACAGTGGAGGCGGGCTTATCGCCCAACCGATCAACGCCGTGACTGCGGATGTGAACGATGTGACGGCGGGCGTGGAGTGGACACAGACCAAAATCGTGCTGAAGGATGGGGAAGGGGTCGCGGTGCCCGGGGCCCTTCAACAGAAACCGGCCACCCAACCAAACCCCCAGACCATCTGGTTGCTCAATAACCCATCTCAACTTCAACCGGGGCTCTATAGCGTCGAGGTAGAAGCCACAGACAAAGCGGGGAATAAAGCCAACAAACGGCTTTCGTTTGGATTTTCCCAAGCGGCACAATTGAACCCAAGGGTGATAAGTGTTACACCCAAAAACGGCGAACGATTGAATCTTCCCATCCGTCAAGTGCGCGCTGTGGTCCAAGACCAGAGCGGCACCGGCATCGACTTCCAAAAATCCTCCATTACTGTGACCGGCCCCAAGGTCTCCCCGGCGGATAGCACAGATGCACAGCACGATGTCCCTCAACCTGGACAGGATACGCTTGTCTGGAACTTTTCGCATCTTTTGGCGACCGATGGGAGCGATGATGGCGAGTATACCGTAACGATCCTTGTGGTTGACAAGGCTGGGAACCGGACAGAGCCTCCCCCAACTGTGTTTTTCTACGATACCACCCCGCCGACGGTGGGGCAAAAACAAGCCGGCCGGCTCATCGACATACCGTTACCGCCGGATTTTCCCCCAGCGGAAGGAGAGGAAAATGGTTCGCTATTGGCAACCTTTCCAGAGGATGGGGCGTTCTTAAAGACCAGCCTCAACCGCGTGAGCGTCACGCTCACAGACCCGGCGGGGATTGACCTGACACAGTCGTCTATCAAACTCCAGGGGCCGACTGGGCCGGTTACTGGCCGTCAAACCAACAATGGTGTTGATACCCTTTTCTGGGAATTCGCTTCCTTGCGCACCAATGGTAGCCAGGATGGAGAATATCAGATCAGTGTCCAACCGGTTGATGCCGTGGGTAATAAGGCTGCTCTTCCGTTGACCTTCACCTTTACTTATGATACGCGCGCACCGATCATCAGTCAGTCAAACCCTAAGGCGGGGGCAACTGTGACTTCACCCATCCCCCAAATTACAGTAACGTTAGATGACAGAGGAGGCAGTGGGGTGAATCTCGCTGGGTCTGTGATGAAAGTGTTTAAGTCCGATGCCGTGCTGATTTCCGCGCCGGGGACTCTACTGACCATCCCAGGCGTACAAAGTGATGACGGTGTCAACACACTGATTTGGACGCTGGACCGTCCATTGGCGGCTGACGGTACAGATGATGGCATCTACCGGGTTGAAGTGATGTCGAAAGACACCTTGGGGAATACCGTGCCCAAACCCGAAACGCTTGAATTTACCTACACCGTCCGCGCTCCCGCGCTTGTCTCCACGACCCCGGGTGCCAATGCGCGGCTGAACGAACCGCTCAATAGAGTGGTCGCGGTGCTTCGCGATCGAAGTGGAACCGGCCTCAACCTCACCGCCTCAACCGTGACCCTACGGAAAGTTGGGGGAGGGGCGAATCCAGGTGGAACGGCCTCCCCCCCCACCTTTACGCCGCCCACTGGCACTGGACAGGGAGGAAGTTACACTTTGACCTTCATCCTGGACCGTGCCTTCGCCAGCAATGGGAGCGATGACGGAACGTATACCATCCAGGTGACGGGAGTGGATAACGCCGGCAGCGCGATCGTCTACAATATCGAATTTGTGTATGACACGGTTGCGCCTCGCGTTTTGAAGGTCATCCCGATCTCAGGGAACTTTTTGAACCGCAGTCTGGAAGTGGTGAGTGCGCAATTGGCGGATGACCCCCCCCTGCCCGCGGGGGGGCGTCCCCCCGTGGACGGGGGGGGTGTAGACCTTGTCAATTCGACCATTCAACTCATCGGCCCCAGCGGGCCAGTCAACGGTCGCCAGACCAATAATGGCAGTGATACGATTCACTGGGAGTTTGCACCCCTGAAGACGGATTCGAGTGGGGATGGGAGATATACCATCCGGGTCGTTCCCGTTGATACCTTGGGGAACCGGGCAGTCGCCGCTTTTGAATCTCAATTCTATCTGGACACGCTCCCTCCGACCGTCTCAACCGACCCTGCCCCACAGGCACGACTTCAAATCCCCATCCGCCGCGTCTCCGCCAGATTGGACGACGACAACAAAGATAGAGGCGGCCGTGGCGCTGACCTGGCGAACTCCCACATCCAAGCTTTTGGCCCCTCCGGCGCACAGGTGCCGGGGACTCAAGGCAACGACGGCAAAACGACCCTCTTCTGGGAGTTTAATACGGCTTTAGCCGATGATGGCAGCGTGGACGGTGCGTATACGATTGAAGTTATTTCTCAAGACCTCCTGGGCAACAGATCAATTCCGTTAACGTTTCCGTTTGAATACCGTTCCAAAACGCCGCTTTTGGATGTTGTTACCCCGAAAGACCGGGAGACGCTGAATACGTCCATTGCAAGGGTCTCTGCCCGCTTGATTGACCAGAGCGGCACGGGCTTAAACCTCGCCGCATCCCAACTCACGGTGGTTGGAGCTGGGGTTTCACCGGAGGACGTTCCGGGAAATAATGGGACGGATACGCTCTTCTGGACGTTTGCCAACCCGCTGGCGACGGATGGAAGTGATGATGGCAAATATACGGTGACCATTACAGCCGCGCCCAACGTCGGCGGCCGCGCCACCTACACCACAACGTTTACTTATGATACGACCGCGCCTGTGATTGTTTCCTCCACACCCCCTGATGGGGCGATTCTTCAGAGCGGCATTTCCCAAGCCACCGTGACGTTGGCGGATGCGGGGGTTGGCGTGGATTTAAGACGGTCAAGCCTTCAATTGCTCGGTCCTACTGGTAATGTCCCCGGCAGGCAGACCAACAACGGGGTGGATACCCTTCAGTTAGCTTTTGACCCCTTGAGTGTTGATGGAGAGCATACCCTTGTGGTAGTGCCGTGGGATGTTCTTGGCAATACCCTCCCGACTACCAGGCGATTGAAGTTCCTGATAGATCGAACGGCGCCCAGCGTTGTATCAACAATACCGGCAGCCGGAGCCACCATCGTTGTCCCCATCGATCAGGTCCGTGTGACCCTCCGTGACGTCGGCGCAGGCGTCGATGGTGAAAAATCAACCGTTCGACTGGCCGGCCCCAACGGATTTGCCGCCGGCGACCTCACCTTCTCACTTCCAGCCCCCTCGCAAGCAGGCGAGGCTGCCCTCATCTATACGCTCAAACAGCCCTTTTCTGCTGAAGGGACTGATGATGGAATGTACGAAATCATCGTGAGTCCCGTCGATAAGGCCGGGAACGCAACGGTCGCCACCCTCCGTTTCCCGTTCACGTATACCACCAAAGCGCCGGGGGTGGTGTCGAGCACCCCGCAGGACGGAGCAACCTTGAATAAGGCACTTGAGAGCGTGTCGGTAACACTGAAAGACAATAGCGGCGTCGGATTGGATTTCACCCCATCCCAAATTACCCTGATTGGCCCGAACGGGCCGATCAATGGTCTCTTGGAAAATGATGGGGTGCGGACCTTTACGTTGAAGCTTGACAACCCGTTTGCCATCGACGGCCGGGATGACGGAGCCTATCAGTTGAACGTGACCGCCTTTGACCGGACCGGGGCAAAGGCGCAATATACGCGTACTTTCACGTATGATACCACACCGCCAACGGTGACCGCCTTGAGAAAAGGAAATGCGGAGATAGGTGCATCTTCCTTCGCTCAAGCAGGGGGTGGCTCGGCAGGAGCCTCGCCCTCCCTACCTGCCATCTCCACTCCCATTTCGTTTGTCGAAGCCGTTCTTGCTGATAAGGGGGTTGGGGTCGACCTTGCTCAATCCGTGATTCAACTGAACGGACCGCGTGGGACCGTCGCTGGGGTGCAAACCAACCATGGCGTGGATACCATCCGGTGGGAGTTCAGGGCGCTCCCCGCGGATGGAAGCGCCGATGGCGTGTACACGCTGACGGTGACACCAAAAGATAAAGTCGGCAATGTGGGGACATCCATTGAGGCGAAACAAGCAGCGGCATTGCAATTTGTCTATGACACGCTCCCGCCGCGTGTCGTGTCAACACTTCCCAAATCCGATTCCGTCCGAGTGACCTCGATTGACCGGGTTGCTATCGTGTTGGACGATGGGGCAGCGGGAACCGGAATCGACTTCGCCCGTTCCACCGTGACGTTGACCGGACCCAATGGAAACATTCCTGGCACCCAGACACACGATGGAGTCAAGACGCTTTTCCTCTCGTTTGCCGCACTCGCACTGGATGAAACGGCGAAGGGGCGCTATCAGATCGCTGTCACCCCTCAAGATGGGATTGGCAACCGCGGTGGCACCCAGACTTTCAGTTTTACCTATCAGCCGACCGCGCCCATCCTCGCCGATGCCACGCCGCCGGATGGGGCAAAACTCAGGACCCCGCCTCGACAGATTCAAGTGAAATTGACCGACCAGAGCGGAACCGGAGTCAATTTTGAGAGGTCCTGGATTCAATTGGTGGGCCCCAAGGGGCTTGTTGAGGGCCAACTCACGAGCGATGGGAAAGAGTCCCTGTTTCTCACGTTTAATCGCTTCCTCGCGACGGATGGGACCGATGACGGGGCTTACACCATCCGCGTCTTTTCGGTTGACAACCGGCAAAACGAAGCCACTCATGTTATCGGCTTTACCTACGACACGACACCGCCTCAAGTGGTCTCGACCATACCGGCAGCGGGGGCGCTTCTCAACAAAGGGTTCAATCGTGTCGTGGCTCGGCTCGTCGATGCCCAGGCGGGTGTGGATTTAACGAAGTCCGAAATCCGTCTGACGGGGGCAACGGGTACCCCTATCACAGGGGAACAGCAAAACAATGGTGCAGACACCATCCAACTTCAATTTGCAACGATAGCTCCCACCTCAGCCGCGGCGGGAGTCGGAGCGAGTGACGGCATCTATACGATCACCGTCAAGCCCATGGACGTTTTGGAGAATACAACGCCGGAGCCGATTCGATTCCAATTTCGGCTAGATACCCTTCCTCCGCGGGTCGTCAGAACAGACCCGCTAGATAACGCCGTCCTCGTCAACATGGCCTTAAGTCGTGTCAGCGCTGTGCTCAGTGACGGGAATGGTTCAGGGGTTGACCTGTCCCAATCTACGATTCAGTTGACCGGCCCACATGGGGAAGTGAAGGGAACCCTCACCCCCGGCCCCTCTCCCAGCGGGAAAGCGGAGGAGGCAGTCCTCACGCTCGCCTTCCAATCGCCCCTGTCCGTTGATGGAACAGATGACGGGCGATATATCATGACAATCGTCGTCGTCGACCCGGCGGGGAATCGTTCAGAGCCGTACCATGCCTCTTATGTCTACGACACTATCCAGGCAGGCAGCCCAACAATTCAAGACATCAGCGTCCAACCTGCCGCCTTTTCTCCAAATGGCGATGGGGCATCTGATACGACACGCATCTCTTATGTCCTGTCGAGTCCGGCGCGTGTCACGATTCGCGTCGCTGATGACCGCCTTAATATTGTGCGAACCCTCCTGGAGAGCGAAGCCACCGACGCCGGTGAGCAGTCCATCGTCTGGGACGGAACCGGCGGCACGCCGATCGGTGGGGTGGTCTTGCCGGACGGGATGTATACGCTCACGTTTGATGCCAAAGATGCGAACGGCTTGACCGGGGCACTTGAATCGGTCAATGTTGTCATCGACACGCTGCCCCCGATTCTCAGTCGTTTAACCGTCTCCGATAATCCGTTTACGCCCGATGGGGATGGGTTCGCGGATGTGGTCCGCATCCAATTTGAGGTCTCTAATTCATCCCCGCGGGATAATGTCGCTGTTACCTTTCATGATGCGCTAGGCAATCAGATTGCGATCTCTCCCGTGTCACCACCTTACGCTGGCGATGGGGTTTACACAGCAACCTGGAATGGGTTGGGGGCCCCCACGGATGGCGAGTATGGGTACACGATTCGCGTCAGAGATAGCGCCGCCAATGTGCGGACCCGGTCCGGCACCGTTTCGCTGGACCGCGATGGCCCGACGCTGTCGGTTGTCGAGCCCGCCGCCCCTCCGCTGGCGACGAATCAAACGCCACTTCGTTTGAGCGGCAATGTGATGGATTTCAGCGGCATCCGGAAGGTAGAGGTCCTCGTCCGTCGTGATGACGCCACAGTGGTGAGAGGCTGGCAGGAGGTGCAAACGAGCAAACCCGCAAATGAGCAAATAAGCAAGTCGGCACCAATTCAATGGAGTTATGAGTTTGCGCCACCGAGCGATGGGACGTATACCTTCACCATCCGCGCCACGGATAACGTGGGGCATACCGCAAGCCCGGCAGACCCGGTGCGTATCACCTATGACACCAGCCCACCTAAGCACACCGCAACGAGTGTTCAGATCGAGAGCCGACCAGTCGTGGAGGCCATATTGAGGGAACCGGTACTGGCAACGAACGGTGAAACGGTTCAACTGATGACCCGTTGGGACGCGCCGGGCTATCGCCTGACCGCCGATTTCTCCCAACTTGATACGGGTGCCGCCGCCCCGGTGACTGGAACCGATACCGGCGGTGGGGAGTATCTCCTGAAGCATCAAATCAGTACCAATAACCGGGCCCCTGAGGGACTCAAAACGGTGCGCATTACGGCAATCGATTCCGCATCGAACCAAACCACGATTGAGGTTCAACTGATGCTCGATAACACCGTACCTCGGATTGTGTCTGTGCGTTCACTTGACGCCGATACGGTGTATCGGAATGGTGAGACCATCTCCCTCCAGGTCACCGCTGACGCCAGTGATTACGTCATCAGCGCGGATTTCAGGGCCATCGATCAGAATTATCAACCCAAGACAGAACAGGTCACGAATCTGACGAATAATAACTATACGATTCAATACCAGATTCGTAGCGACAATCCCCGTCCGGATGGAAAATTGCTCGCCATTGCCGTCTCCGCCTCCGATGGCGTTCTTATGGCTGTTGACAAAACCTTCACGGTGGAATTAGATAATACCGTTCCCCTCTTTACCGAAGCGATAGCGGCGAAGAAAACATATAGCAACGGTGAGAGCGTGGTCCTGTCGGTCACGCTGGATGCACCGGGGTATACGTTAGCGGCTGACTTCTCCGAACTCGATTCGACCTACACGAAGGGGGCCGAGACCGCCCTTGATAACGGGAACAAAACGTACACGGTGAGATACCTCATTGGCCGCGCCAACACCAAAGGGGATGTGAAAGGGTCGCAGATTCGTTTAGAGGCGCGGGATGTGGCGGGCAATCAGGCCTCCCGGAGCCTTGCGGTGGTGCTTGACAATATCCCGCCGAAAATTCAAAGCGTTCGGACGGGTGATGCGGACCGTATCTATAAGAACGGTGATACGGTCAACATCATCGTCGAAACGGATAGTGAGGGGTACGTCATCAAGGGCGATTTCAGTTTTGTAGACTCCAAATACGAACCGGGGCTCGAAAAGGTCACAGACCAGGGAGATGGGTCGTACCGTATTTCTTATCCCATATCTTCTGAGAATGCCAAAGCTGTGGGCGAAACGCTCGCCACTCTCCCGGTGCGGATGACCGTCTCGGATGGGGTGCACACCGTAAACTTTGATACCTTTACCATCGATTTAGATAACCAGCCCCCACTGATCGAGATCAGTCGTCCGGCTGAATTACGGGAAAGTCTTAATCCGTTCCCTACCACGAGCCCTGAAATAACGATTCTGGGGAAAACAGAACCGCACGGCAGCCTCACCGTTGCTCCTGTGCCCACGACCAGCAATTATAACGCCGATACGGGGGCATTCAGTTTTATGCTGTCCCTGAACCCGGGCGAAAATTCCGTGCAGGTGCAGGCGACGGATACGGCGGGCAACAAAACAATCAAAACACTGACTATTCGGTACAATCCGATTGTTTCAACCGCGATTTCGTCGGCAGCCGGCGGCACAGCGTTCTTGCCTGAAGAAACGGATGATGGAATTTCAGACAATGACACGCGGGTTATCATACCCCCCCGAGCCTTGACTGTGGATGGTGAAGTCACCATCACGCGGGTCACGGATGGACTCCCTGCGGCTGCTCCTCCCGACCTTCCCGCCGGTACGCTGACGCCACGCGCAGCGTATCGCATCACCTTGCGTTCCCACGCTCTGCGTGGGAACGAGAACGCAAACGGGAAGGAAATCCATACGGTTCTCAAGCAACCAGCGACCCTTGTTCTCCAATTTCCCGCTGTCAGCGCAAGTGAAGGGGGTTCGGCAGGGGCATCACCCCCCCGCGCCCCTCAACAGACCCGCGCCCGGGGTGAATTGTTAAGCATCTTCAAGTGGGATGGCGTCCATTGGAATAACTTCGGTGGGACAGTCCAGGCGAACAATACCGTCTTAATCAAGACAGCGGATATTGTTGGCACTTATGCCATCTACCCTGTCTCCGCGGCACCACAGGCGTTCAAAGTCAGACCACCGCGCCCCAACCCTTTTACCCCCAATGGCGACGGCGTCAACGATGTTGTCACTTTATTCTTTGATAATCCATTGGGCGCATCCCCCATGGTACGCATCTATGACATCCGGGGGCGGATGGTACGAGAATTGCTCGACGTTGGATTGACCCCCGCTTTCTGGGATGGCCGAGATGACGCAGGTCAGCCGATGCCTTCTGGAATTTATCTGTATCAGGTCAAAGTCGGCGACAAGGTGGATGGCGGCACGGTCACCTTGGCTCGATGAGCAAATATGCAAATGAGCAAATGGGGAAAGGAAGGATGGAAGGATGGAAGGATTTATTTCACGTTTCACGTTTCACGTTTCACGCTTTACGTTTCACGCCTCACGAATCGCTCTGGCAATAGGCGTGTTCCTTCATCTCTTGACCGCTTCAACGGACGCCGCTTTTCTTGATAAGGCGGGCGTGCGCCCACTGGGGATGGGAGGCGCGTTCGTGGCGCGAGCGGACGATTCGAGTGCTGGGCTATGGAACCCCGCTGGGCTGGCGCAGTTGAAACAGTCAGAGTTCGTAGCCACCTATTCGGCGTTATATACAGGATTGGGGGAAGATAACCTGGGACGCACCTACTTAGGGTACACCCTCCCGGTTCACCGGTTGGGGACTTTGGGCCTGAACGTCGTCCGGTTGCAGGGGCC
This sequence comes from uncultured bacterium, assembly GCA_964577695.1. Classification (GTDB taxonomy): domain Bacteria; phylum Poribacteria; class WGA-4E; order WGA-4E; family PCPOR2b; genus CAZOAL01. The sequence continues at coordinate 108,661 of CAZOAL010000008.1, forward strand.
GCTGTACAGCGAAAACACGCTTCTCCTCTCTTACAGTCACCACCTCCGGTCCCTCTATGTTGGTGGCACTGTCAAAGGCTTATTTGCAAACTTCGGTGAGAACGAGTACACGCGAGATGATCCGTTATTTAAAAAGTATGGACGGCTCACCAAGGATGTCAGTTTTGACCTGGGATTACTCCTCAAAGTGAGTGAGTTCTTCGCCGTGGGCGTAGCCGCTCAGAACCTCAACCAGCCCAATCTCGCATTGGAAGATAGCGCAGAAAGTCTCCTGCCCCGCGAGCTAAAAGCGGGATTCAGCCTCAAATTCGGGCGTGTGCGCCCCAGCCTGGATTTGACCTGGCGGGACACTACCATCCGGGATAAGCAGGATTTCAACGTGCACCTCGGACTCGAAACCTGGTTGACCCGCGATATTGGACTCCGGACAGGCGTCAATTTTGATGAGCTCGCGGCTGGCGCGAGTTATCGATTCTACGGGTCCGGGGGGGAATTTCAGCTCGATTACGCTTTCAATTATCCAACCCCCTTTGACATCGCAAACCGCGGGCAGGAATCGTTGAGCGGAACATCAGGCACCCACCAATTTGCACTGTCGGTGCGTTTCTCCGATTTCCTCCAACTCATGGGCTCTCAGAAACCTCCACAAGAGTCAGCAAAAGTGCCTCAACCAGAGACCGGTAGGGCCATCACGTCTCAAGAGACGGAGGAGCTCAAATCCGCCATTGCCGCCTATCTACTGGTCTTACAGCATGACGAGGCCAATCTTGATGCCCATTTCTTCATCGCCCAAAACTATGCCAAACTGGAACAATACGATAAAGCCATCCCGCACCTAAAGCGCGCGGTCGAGTTAGCGCCCGACAATCCCAGATACCGTTACACCCTCGGCCTCCTCTATGAACAATATGGGGATGTGACGAAGAGTAAATCGTGGTATAACAAGGCGATTATTGAACTGGAAAAAACACGGATGCTGAATGCGGATTACGAGAATGTGTCGGCTAAAATTGAAGCCATCTCTAAAAAGGGGCGTTAAAGGGAAAATGACATCCCTGTGAGGAAAGATCAAAGTCTCAAGATAACCTGACTCTCAAGCCGTCGGTGCATCCAATCACTGGCGGCTTTGTTGTTTTCAGAAGCAGGATATATCCAAGTTTCGGTATCGGCACAGCCTTTCCATCTCCTGAAGCATTCGCAACCCCATCAACCGAATCCACTATTGCAACGTGCGCTAAAATGAGACGATGACAAGCAAACAGATTTTATCGCTGTTGTGGGTTTCTGGCATAAATTTGTCGCCTAAACCGGCCTAGGGGAAATACAGTCAATACAGGATGAATTGAAAAAGACCAGGCTCATGTCAAAAGAAAGTGCGCGACGTAGAGCGGGCAGCCTTGCCCGTTTAACCTGAAAGTGAATTTGCACGAATTCTTTACATGAGCCAAGACCACACAAAAATTGGGAGGGGTCGTCATGTCATGGATTGTACTGGTGGATGGGTATAACGTTTTACAAAATTGGCCACAATTCACACGCGATCTTGAGGAACGCTTCGATCTGGCACGGGAGCGACTGACACGCATGATAGCGGATTTTGCGGCCTATCAAGGTCATCGCGTCATTGTGGTTTTTGATGCGCAACGGCAGAATTTACGCAAAGCGGCACGTAAAAAGCTGGAGGGAATCGAAGTGGTTTATACGCAACGGGAGCAAACAGCCGATGCGTATATTATCCAATGGATGCAGCGATATAAAGGCGAGGAACATATTGAAGTCATCACATCGGATCGGGCATTAAGCGACGCGGTTCATCGATTAGGGGCGTCAGTCAGAACAACCTTTGAGTTTAGTGACACTTACGCCAGAACGGGCGGAAGTGGGATGCGCGCGAACCTACAAGATGCAATCCCAAATAGTGCGCCGCGCCTAGGCGATCTCATAGATCCAACCGTTCGACAACAACTCGAGCAACTCAAGCGGGAGTTAGGAAAGAAGAAGTCAAAGCGTAAAACGTAAAACGTGAAACGTGATGCAAGATGTAAGATGCAAGATACAGGGATACCTTGAATCCTGAATCCTGAATCCTGAATCTTTGAGGGATTGGGAACCGCATCCACGAAAAGAGAGGCTTTGGTAAAAAAACTAACCATCAATATCCAGTTCTTTGATTAAGCGTGAGAGGTAGGTGCGTTGAATCTGCAATATCTTTGCGGCTTTAGATCGGTTCCCTTCTGTTTGGAGCAGGATATTTTTGATATGCTTCTTTTTGAACTGTCGTTGCGCCTCTTCAAGCGAAGCGGTATAATCGACCAACGCTTGTTTCTTCTCGCGTAAGCTTGGGGGCAGATCGCCTACCTCAACCAGGTCTGTTTTTCCTAATACCACCGCACGCTCAATTGCGTTTTCAAGTTCGCGGATATTTCCTGGCCAAGGGTAGTTCATCAATATTTGCAGCGCTTGAGGCGTAAAACCAGACTTTTTCCGCTTGTTTTCCGCCGCGGACTTTGTGAGGAAATGTTCAATGAGGAGCGGAATATCTTCAACGCGGTCACGCAAGGGGGGTAGAAAGACGGTAATCACATTCAAACGGTAGTAGAGATCCTCACGAAACGTGCCGGCTTTCATCTTTTCGTCCAGATCTTGATTGGTTGCCGCAATGATTCGGACATCGCACCGGATGGGATGGGTCCCACCGACCCGGTAAAATTCCCCATCCTGCAAGACACGTAACACCTTTGCTTGCAGGCCGGTCGGCATATCACCGATCTCATCAAGGAATAGCGTTCCACTATGAGCCAGTTCAAACCGTCCTTCCTTACGAGCAATTGCACCGGTAAACGCCCCTTTCTCATGTCCAAACAGTTCACTTTCGAGCAAGGCATCTGGCAAAGCAGCGCAGTTAACGGCAATAAAAGGCTTATTGGCGCGCAAGCTGGCATTGTGGATAGATTGCGCAACCATTTCTTTGCCTGTACCGCTGTCACCCCGTATTAAAACAGTCGAGTTTGTCGGTGCAACCAGATCCATGCACTCAAACACGTCCGCCATCTTTGGCCCACGCCCGATGATGTTCTGGAATTCGATTCGACGCTTGCCGAGCTCGCGGCGTAATACCGTATTTTCTTGCTGTACCATGCTGTAAAACCTGGCATTTTCCAGCGCAATTCCTGTTAAGTTTGCAAAGACGCTGAGAAGAACCAAGTCCTTCTCATTGAAAGCCCGGCGATCGGCTTTATTGAGTGCTTCAACGGCACCGATGATGCGACCTCTGGAACGCATGGGCACGCATATCATGGTGATTCCTTCAAAATTCAGTTTCTTCGCAATGTCTCTCGCATGGTGCATTTCAAAGCGAGCATCATTCGTAGTAAAGTGTTTTCCTTCCTTGACAACCCAACCCGCGATTCCTTGACCGATCTCAAGATCGATGCCTTTAACCTGTTGACTCTTCTCACCGGTTGCGCTAGCGACATACAAGCGTTGCGTTAATTCGTTGATGAGCCAGATTGAACTGGCATTTGCTTCCAGAACTTTAGCAAGTTGTTGAAGGGATCGATTTAAGATCTCCTCCGGGTCGGGTAATGATGAATTGATGATTCCGCTGATATCTACCAACGCAGCGCATTCTTCCGTTGATAGATATTCCGCTATCTGGTCTGGTGGAATACCATCTGAACTTGCCCAAACTGGCGCGTCGACTTTCTTCATTGACTTCCTCCTTATGCAATTTCCTCCACAGATTCGCCGAGTGGGAGCAGGGGAATGCTCGGTGAAATGGGTACTGTGCATTTTATATTAAAATGCTGTACAATTCATTATAACAAAAGCTATCGCTTAAATCAAGCACAAATCAAACGTAATACGTAATGCGTAATGCGTAAGAGGTTTTACATTGACGTTTTACGCATTACGTATTACGCATTACGTACTCCCCTAGTCTCCTACTGTCCGGTTTCGACAAGCCAAAACTCGCCATGACTTTTATCCGCCAGCATGCCTAACAACACGGCACCAGGGAAATCCTCAGCCATCTCGGTCGCCATCGTGAAGAGCCGAACATTGCCAGTTGTGTACTGCTCAATTGTATTTGGATTGGGCATCCCCGACGTTAAAATCCCGTCACTGAACAGTACAGTGATTGTCGGATGCCTGGGTTGTGCTTCCAGTAATGCCTCAAGCATATCCTTGTCGGCGTAGCGTGAACTTTTTATCGGTTTCGCCTGGCCGAGGTAGGCAATCGCCTCAGAGAGAGTGTCATCCGTGACAGCGATGAAATCCGCTCGATAAAATTCAATCTTTCCGCTGAACGTCATGATGTTAAACTGATCATGTGGCTCAAGAAATTCTAACGAATCCTGCATAATCGCAATAATCTTCTGGAGCTTTCGAGGATTCAAACCGAGCATGCTTGATGAAACATCCACACAATAGATAATCCGCTGAGGTCCCTCCTGTTTTTCGATAAATTTCACCAGACGGCTTTTTGGCCGTTCCTTCTGAATTGGCTCCGGTTTGACAGGCGTGCGGATGACCTTCTCTATTTGAGGCATCGGTTGAGGGGTCACGGCATTTGATGTTAAGCCAAGCCCACTTCCTAGCTCCAGTGAATCGAATGTGCTGAACTTCGTCGGTCTCGCTGCCGAAGCGATGCCGCGTTCTGTGGGTGGTGCGTTACTGGTCAGAATCTTCAAGTTCGGTTGGGTCGTCTGTATGGTTGCCTCTGTTGGCTTCTGTATCTGCGCACGTCTGACTGGATTCAGGCGTTTGGTTTTCGGTTTTTCGACTTGCATCAACACGGCATTAATCGCGCCCTCCTCCAAACGCGGTTCCGAGCGGGGCCAAAATAAAAATGCAACGAAGCTGGCGACAAGATGCAACACCAGCGAAATCATGAATGCTCTGCTTGACCTGTATTTTGATTTCATACTGAAAACTCACATTTTGATAAGAAGTTGGTTTCACTCATTTCTTATGGACGACTGAACTGTTCAAGCGCCGCTCGCAATTGTGCTATGTCTGCCTCTAATTCGGCAGCCCGCGCTTCCGCTTCAACAGCTCGCGCCTCTGCTTCAGCAGCCTGCTCCTTGGCTTCAGCAGCCTGGGCCTTGGCTTCAGCGGCTTCTGCTTTCGCCTCTTCGAGGGTTGGCAGAGACGTTCCGTCGAGCAGATAAGGGCGCATCAGCCGAACTCTGTTTGGTAGCTCCTTAACCATAAACCACAGTTTCAGGGCTTCGCTGTATAACGCCCCTCGCTCATCGGGGAGGATTTCTTCATAGCCCTCCCCTCTCCGCCGCCACGCTCGAAATTCGGGCGGCCGTTCTCCTGAGGGTTGGTGAATAAAGTATTCGTAAATGCCGACTTCCAAAAAATACCGCCTCATTTTCTCTCCTCGCTCCCCCTTCTCGGTTGACTCAGAGAGAAATTCAAACACCACCGCCGGGGCTGCCCCCTCCTCCCATGTATAAAAACTTTTCCTGACGGGTGTGGGAGGCACCCCCAACACTACATAAATATCGGGGCCAATGAATTCTTGTTTATTCCCAGCCTGATAGTAGACAAAGCTATCTGTCCCAACATAAGCCAGCACATCCTCCCCGCTAAAATAGTCGTTCAGTTGGGTGCTGAGGATGCTAATCTGGCGTCCATGAAATTCAGTCGCAGACATCGGTTCGCCATCTCCTGTGGGGTAGCCTTCAAGGTAAACTGTTGGTTTACCAACGGCTCTTGGCACCCTTGGCAAAAACTTGCGGCGTTTTTCTTCAAAGGTTGTCACATCCATTGACGTACCTCCTCATTTATCAACACAGCGTTTCATTATGACGTAATGCGTAATGCGTAATGACGTAAGAGGTATTACGCATTACGTATTACGCATTACGTTTCACGCTTCACGCTTCATGCTTTAACGCATCGACATCTCACCCGAACCAAGCTTCCGACGCAGGACAACGCCCCACCGTCCAACAACCCAGAGCGTATCATCGTTTTTGGCGCGAACGATGGCATAGAGGTCATTGTCGATGTCCGTGTGTTGTGGCTTCCATATGACGCCGCCATCCACCGAGTGGATGATGGTGCCTTCTGCGCCAACGGCATAGATTTCCTGGTCAGACAGCACCAAGATACTGTGAAGGTCTTTGGTGACGCCACTCGATTCGGCTATCCACGTAAATCCACCGTCAGCCGTGCGCAGCACCATCCCGTAGCGTCCGACAGCCCATCCTTTCCGGTCCGTAATGAAGGAAACTGCATTCAGGTCGTAGCCGGTGCCGGTTTCATGGTATTTCCAATATTCGCCACCGTTGATCGTCCGCTGGACAATGCCGCTATCCCCGACTGCCCAACCGAGGGGAGCGAATCGCATCTCCACGCTGGTGAGGTCTTTGCCGGTCGAAGTGCGTTGCGGTGTCCAGATGGGGCCGCCGTCCTGATTATGGATAATCTGTCCGTCACTGCCGACTGCCCAGCCTTCGGAAAATTTGCCGAACGCTACATCGTTCATCCGGAACAGCATCGGTGGCTCGTCCTCAAGGAGGGGGGGCTGCATCGGTGTGTTCCCCGCCGACCACTTTGAACCATCGGTGGTGTAAAGCACCGTGCCATCGCGTCTCATCGCCCACCCCCACTTTGGTTCGAGGCTGGCGAAGTGAACCCCGATTAAATTCTGGTTTGTGCTACTTTGCAGCGGTGCCCACGTCTTCCCACCATCCTGAGTTTCCAAGAGCAGGCCGTTATCTCCGGCAATCCAACCCTGTGTGCTGCTCAGGAATAACACATCGCGGAAGTTATCAAGCTGCTCCCCGAGCTGGTGTTCCCACGTTTCGCCGCCATCCGCTGTGTGATAGATGTGTCCAGAACCTCCCACAGCCCAGGCCTGCTGGTCATTCACGAAATAGACATTTGAGATACGTGATGCGTATTGCGTATTGCGTCGTCCGGGGTTCTGGTTTCCCGGTTCTCCGGCTCTCTGGCTCTCCGGCTCTCCGGCTCTCTGGCTTTCCGGTATGAACTGTCCGGGGCGCGTGCGGCGCTCCCGTAAACGTTGCTGGAACGCTTCACCCGGGTCCTCATCGGATTGCAGGTTACGAGTGGCGGAGGGGGGATTGTCATTCTCTCCTCCTTCCATCCTTCCATCCTTCCCTTCCTTCCTTTCCTCCTCCCGTTGTTCTGCTGTCAAGGACTCAGCGGGGGAGGGCGAGGCTCCCGCCGAGCCAGCCTCCCCGTCCAGAGCGACATAAACCGTCCCCCAGCTTTCCCCTTGATTGTGTGTCATGAAGATAGCACCGTCACTGCCAATCCCCCACGCCTCTGTGTGGTTGCGGAAATTCACACGAAGTATCCGACCATCCAGCGCACTGGTGCGCAGTTTCCATATCACGCCGTCATCATCAGTCACGAGAGACGTTCCGTTTCCCATAACGACCCACCCCGATTTTGCATCGGCAAAATGGAGCGCAACGCCCGGCTGATTGGTCTTTTCTTGGATTTCCCAATAGTCACCGCCATTAACGGTGTGCAGGATAAAGCCACCATCACGGCGTTGAGGCGCAATCGCCCAGCCCTCTTTGCTGTTGATGAAATGGAGGTCTGTGATTGCCGCGTTCGTCGTTCCGGTCTTCTGAAGTCTCCATGTCAAGCCCCCGTCGGTGGTGTGGAGGGTTTGCCCTTGATCGACGCCGAGCCAGCCCTCCTGTGCGTTGAGAAACTGCATGGTGCTGATATTGCGGAAGTTTTGCAGCACCCCCTTGATGACCTGCCAGGTCTCGCCGCCGTTTTCCGTCCTGAGCAATACCCCTCGCCCGGCAATCCAACCGTGGTCAGCATCAACGAAAGTCATGCGGCGCAGATCGTCTTTCACGCTGCTGTGTTGAGGCCTCCAGGTTTTTCCACCATCGATCGTGCGCGCGATTTTTCCACCGGTCCCGACCACCCAGCCGGTCTGATCATTTAGAAAATAGGCATCAGCGAAATCTGCCTGCCATGTCGCCTGACGAACAATCTCCCACTGATACGTGACCTCTTCGACAGTCGGCGCTTCCTCGGCGGATTCTGGGGATTCGGTCTTTTCAGCCACAGGCGGCAGTTCGACAGGAAGCTCTTCCGCATTGACGGAATAACGCATCGCAATCCCGCCTTTGCCGACAGCGACCATCCCGCCCGGCGAGAGCGCAAACCCATACAGGTCATTCTTCGTGCCGCTCTCCTGCAATGCCCATTTTGCACCCCCATCCGTTGTGGTCAGGATGGCACCCTTATCGCCAACAATCAAGCCGTGCACCGCATCGGCAAAGTAAACTTTGTTCAGATTGACCTGCGTGCCACTGCGCTGGAGTTTCCACGTCTGACCGCCATCCTTCGTGTGCAGGATTTGCCCAAACTGTCCAACGACCCATCCGGTGTTGCTATCGATAAAATGGACAGCGTACAGTTCATCGTATATGTTGGTCGTTTGTTGGGTCCACGTTAGTCCCCCATTGGCTGTGTGAATCACGATGCCCGGCCAACCGGCCGCCCAGCCCTCTTTCTCGTTGAGGAAGAACACACCCTTGAGCGACTGCCATTCGCCCGGCGTCTGCGGCACCCACGATTTACCGCCGTCCGCCGTATGAAGCACGGTCCCAAGTTCGCCGACGACCCAGCCCTTCTTAGGCGTCACAAAGTAAACGCCGGTGAGGACGTACCCCCACCCGCTGCTCTGGCGTTCCCAGTTTTTTCCGCCATCCGTGGTATGGACAATCATCCCGCGTTCACCGACTGCCCACCCTTCCATGTCGGAGACGAAATAGATGTTCCTGATGTTATCCCAGATGTCGGTCTCAATCTCCATCCATGTCTGCCCACCGTCCTGGGTCATGGCAATCGTGCCACGCTTACCCACGGCAATCGCGCGGTTCGCATCGGCAAACTGGATGGCTTCGAGGTCGTTGGCGGCCGTGCCGCTGGTCATCTTCCAGATTTTGCCCCCATCGACCGAATGCAGGATGGTCCCGTACCAACCGACCGCCCACGCCTCCTTGGGCGTTGTAAACTGCACAGCCGTCAGGTTATTTTCCGTGCCGCTTTCCAACAGCCGCCAGTTTTTCCCGCCATCCTCCGTGTAGGTGATAAAGCCCACATCCGCAACCGCCACGCCCCGTTTATTGTCCACCAAATGGATGTCGTTGATGGTGTCCCGCACATGGCCGTTGATCAGTGGGATGCGGCTATCCTGGCGTTCCCATTTGCTCCCACCGCTGGCGGTGTGAAAAATCGAACCATCGCTGCCGACAATCCACCCTTCGTTGGGGCTGACGAAAAAGATCTTTTTGTTATCGTTGATCATTCGATCTCTTTCCCCTTCATATCGGTTACTCTGCTCTCGCCATGTTTTTCCAGCATCTTCGGTGTAGAGGATGCGATCATACTCGCCGACAACCCAACCGCGGCGATTGTCCAAGAACCAGGCACCGTTCAGCGAAAATTCGCTCACGGCCGAGCGGCGTTTCCATGTCGCTCCGCCATCTTGCGTGTAAAGGACATCGGCATCCTCCCCGACGCTCCACCCCTCTTTAGAATTTGCGAAAAAGACGTTGTTAAGCATGGCAGAGGTCCCGCTTTTTTGAAGGTGCCAATGTTCCCCGCCATCATCGGTGGTGGCAATTAAGCCCTCGTCACCCACCGCCCAGCCGTAGCGTGGATTCGTGAAATAGACCGCCTTGAAATCGCCTTTTGTTCCCGTTTCCTGGCGTTTCCACGTTTTCCCGCCATCGTCGGTGTGGATAATCAGCCCTTCGAGTCCGACGATCCATCCGCGTTTGGCGTCAACAAAGTGGAGGTCTGTAAAGTTGGTTTCCCAATCCGCTTTGCGAGTGACCTGTTTCGCGCAACTGGTGAATAGAATCGCAATCGCCAGGGCGATCATTATTGTTCGGGATATGTGAAAGTAAGTTTGTCTCATCTTAATTTTACCTCCTTGACTGAGAAATTTTCTGATTAACATTTGTTATTCCCTCCTATGCAATGGTTGTCTACAGCATCTCTTCCTCAATGGTCCATTTTTCAAAACCTTTCTGTGTTTCTTGAATCATTTCCTCTGATTCAGATTCATTTAACCACAACCCTTGTGTTTCAAACAGGGATTCGACATCTGCTCGGGGCGAACCTGTGTTAGACATAATTTTGCGAATGAGCTCTTCTTTCTCGGCCGTTATAATGACTCCCGCTTCAGCGAGATTGAGATCTGCTTCGTTGACTAATTGAATCTCGGTGGTGTGTCTCATGTTTGATTCCTCAGTTATGGTTGGAACGTTGATAACATGGGATTAGACGAAAATCGGGGGCTTTTAGCCTATCCAAAAAAGTAACGTGTAACTCAAGAACAGGGCGTGGCCGAACGTGAGGGCTTTGAAAAGTGAGCCGGTCATAATCCCCCTTTGTAAGCACAAGGCTTTCAGACGCGGCGATATCACTGTTAATTTTCTTGGAAAAACCTTACTTGATAGCCGGCCAACCCAGATGCTGTTCATCTTGAAAATGTCGCTGGTAATAGCGGATGCCCTCTGGACTCACCCAAACCACTTTGCCCATTCGTTCTCGGATGCTACGAAAGCCCTCAATACGAAACAAACGGCGAAGCAAATCAGGAATCTGGGCTTGTTGAGTGGATGACACATGAAAATAGATGAGGCAGTAGGCATCGTTACACAGTTTGGGATTATAAAAATCGCTATCAATCGTGACGAACGTTCGCCGCTTTAAGCGATGTAATAACGGAATGATTTGTTCATCGGACAGCCCCTTGGCTTGCCTCAGTTCAAACCCAATCTGCTCCGCCGTAATCCAATTTTTGAGGGGGTCGGTGACTTTGCTATGGGCGATGTGCTCATCGACAACAATCTGAGGCGAGTTCATGATGCGACCTCAACAGTTCTTTCCTTCGCGCTTCGCTTCCGCTCCTTCAGCCGCTTTTCCCGTTCCTCAACTTGCCTTGCAACTTCATCATGCCACGGTTGGTCAGGGTAACCCGGATAATCTTTGACGAGCCCATGGATAGCCAGCATCAATGCCTCATCAACCGCTTCTTGGGTGATGGTGGGCCAACTCTTTGTCACAATGTCATCAATGGTTTTTCCGTTCGCAAAAGCCGCCAACACCGGTTCAACCAAAACTCTTGTTCCTTTAAATGTCAACTTCCCATGACAAATCGAAGGGTCAGAAACCACATATTTGCCCAGTTCGACTTTTTTCATCACAAAAACCTCCTTCAGCCGCTTTTCCTGTTCCTCCACTTGCCTTGCGACTTCATCATGCCACGGTTGGTCAGGGTAACCGGGATAATCTTTAACGAGCGCATGGATAGCCAGCATCAACGCCTCCTCAACCCCCTCTTTGGTGATGGTGGGCCAATCCTTGGTCACGATGTCATCAATGGTTTCCCCGTTCGCAAAAGCCGCCAGCACCGGTTCGACCAAAACCCTCGTTCCCTTAAATGTCAACTTCCCATGACAAATCGAAGGGTCGGAAACCACATATGTGCCCAGTTCGACTTTTTTCATCACAAAAACCTCCTTCAATTACTAAGCGGATGGATATTTTCCTCCGTCTTTGCTTCAGCTATGAATAGTATAAACCATCGCCTCCTTTCTGTCAAGCCTTGAACAGAGCAAACCAACTTGACAGAAGTCCGGAATAATGGTATATTCAACTTCACTATGTCGTCTTATCTTTCGGCTTCCATCCAGCAATCCATCCTCCAAAATTACGGACTCACCATTGAAGGGGCAACCGCTATCGGCACCGGGGCAATGAGCACAACGATGCGACTGATGACCCATCACGGGGTGCTGTTCCTGAAGAACTATAAGTTTACACGCAATACCCCCCCTTTATCCCCCCGCGGGCGGAAGGAAATCGAGCGCTCCGCTCCCCTCAATTGGAGACAGCGAATCGCCTTCACGCATGCCGTGCAGACCTTTTTGCGGCAAGCCCATTTCCCCATTCCATGCTTACTGCCAAACAAAACGGGCGAAACCTTCAGCGCCTCCGGCGATCAGGTCTACGCCATCTCGGAGTTTGTTGAAGGACAGGACTATGAGATCGCCCAACCCACCGACCAGCTACGCGCTGCGGGAGAGATGCTAGGGCGTTTGCATCAGCAGCTCCACGGGTTTCAATCGCCGATCGAGCCCCCCTGGCAACCTATAGAAACAGAGATCGCGGCGCAACTGAAAGACAGACTCGCCCGACTTCGACCTGTCGTTGACGACAGTAAAATCCACCCTGTGTCAAAGCATCAAATTGACCGGTGGCTTGAGGAGGTGGAGAGGTTAGCGAAAGAATGGAAGAATGGAAGGAGGGAAGGAGGGAAGACCAACAATCCGCAATCCGCAATCCGCAATCCGCAATGGATTATACACGGAGACTACCGCGCCCAAAATCTCAAATTTGATGGTGAACGCATCCGTGCCATCTTAGATCTGGACACCGCACGGCCTGCGGAGCGTCTGTTCGATCTCGGATATGCGCTCGTTTTCTTCCCCGCCGTTTATCAAGACGCCCCCTTGACTTCGGAGCAGCAAGCAATCTTCCTGCACGCCTACGAAAACACCTGTCCGCTATCGGAAGCAGAAAGGAAGTTGCTGCCGTCCCACCTGAAGCTCGCCTTTCTACGAGGCATAACGCTTTGGCTCGACCTCTACTATTTCGCGGGGATGCGCGAACGGACGGATCCGTGGATTCAGAGCTATCTCCGTCGTGTGGATGAGGTGGTTGGATTTCAATGTGAAGCGTGAAACGGAATTGGAACAACGACCCGTTTTGAAAACTTCTTGTAGACCAACAGAGAATTTTATTTACATCTTGCCTGATTTAGTCTATAATAATTTACAACAGTTTACCTTCTTACCCATAGGCTTATAAACTTATGGGGCCATGGAGCGGTGAAGGAGGAAAGGCTGGAAGCAATCTTCCGATCTTCCAACCTTTTTACGTTTTACGTTTTACGCATTATTCTATACAGGAGGCCATAATGGCATACAAATTTGATCACATCCACTTTCGTTGTGAAGATGTTGAAGCAAGCGCGGCTTATTATGTAAAGGTGTTTGATGGCAAAATCCTCAACCGCGTTGAAGTGCGAGGGTTGCCGATTATCCAGGTTGAAGTCGCTGGAGAAAGGCTATTTCTCTCTCCCAAACGGTCCGGCGACGAAGTTGAACCGACCAGTGGGAAGCCGCGTTGGGGCGTCTACCAAGTTGCGTTGGCTGTGACCGATATGAACGCCGCAGTGAAGGAACTGACAGCGCGAGGGGCGGAGTTTGAAGGCGATCCAATCGTCGTCAACCCGTCGATCACCATTGCTTTCATTAAGGGGCCCGATAACGTTCAAATCGAACTCCTTCAGCGTTCGTAAATCCGTTCCGGTGCCCCAGTTGTAGTCTAGCCCTTTGTGGGCGTCTTTTTGATGAGTTAATCAATGGTTTAGCTGTAGAAACCGAGTTTCTCAGAGAAACTCGGTTTCTACCCCTCAATTCAGTTACCATGATCAGAACGTTTAAGTGCAAAGAAACTGAGAAAATTTTCAATCGCCAGCGTTCAGGTAAGTTGCCCCATAACATCCAGCAGGTTGCTTTGCGTAAGTTGCGTATGTTGAACCGTGCGGCTACACTACAGGATTTGCGTGTACCGCCTGCAAATCGCCTGGAAAAGTTGCATGGGGACCGGGTTGGTCAATACAGCATTCGCATCAACGATCAATGGCGTATCTGCTTTGAATGGAAGGATGGGAACGCCTACAATGTGGAAATTGTGAATTATCATTAGGAGAATACACTGATGACAACGGAAAAACTGCATCCAATCCACCCTGGGGAAGTTTTGTTGGAAGAATTTCTAAAGCCAATGAGCTTGAGCCCCAATCGTTTGGCACTGGCTATTGGCATGCCAGCCAGCTTTATCACTGAAATCGTGTCAGCGAAACGGTGCATCACCGCCGATATCGCGCTTCGTTTAGGGCGTTATTTTGACATGTCTCCCCAATTCTGGTTGGGGTTGCAAATGGACTATGACCTTGATTGTGCTGCGGACGCTCTGGCGGATCAGTTGGAGCGGGAAGTGATACCGTATGCTGCCACGGGTTAGAAGCAAATCTATCACTCGTATTTCTATCCATCCATGAAAGGCGATTGAAATGAAATTAGATCTTTATGCGGCCAGCGTCTCTCCAACGGATGTATCGAATTGGGTGGAGAGGATTTCAGTCACTGCTCAAGCACAAGAGATACAGGTTATACACGCCTCAATCCAGGAAGCACGGGAAACCTTTCAAGAACAATTCCCCATTGTTTTCGATGAACTTTGTGTCATACCTGAACTGCGGATGTCGTTCCACGGTTCCGATGAGGCAATCCTAACGCCCTTCGCTTACAACAGTTACCGTTCCCGTTTAGAACAAGGATGGAATGTCTGCCTCTACTGTCCATCAAGGGACGCGATTTTCCTCCCGTTCGATGACCGCTTGATCGCAAGGAAAGTGGCACATCTCTATTATCAGCAGGGAACATCCGACAAGGTTTATCACCTCTATCTCGCCCAGGCGTTGAGGGTCGATTTCTACTCCGTCATTAGCCGCTATGGTCGTCGGGGCGGAGTCCTTCAACAGACGGAAAAATCCTTTGATTACCGGCTTGAGGAGGCTGAGAAGGAGTGGGTTCGGCTGCATCACGACAAGATTCAGAAGGGGTATCAGGTCGGCCGCCCGACGGTTCCAAAGCAACTGGAATTGGAGTTGGCTTTTTGATATATCTCACTGATTCTACAATGTCACGTTAGGAGAAGAATACGCTTGTAGCCCAACTTTCTAAGTTGGAAAGCCGCGTCCAAAACCAAGATAGAATCCGCCGGGTTGAGGATTGAGTTTATCGAAATCTCGAAACCTTGGGCTACAATTGAGCGTGACATTGTAGTGCTAATCTCAATATATTAAGGAGGAAAAATGCGATGAAATCAAAATGCACCACGTTAATCTTACTCTGCGCTACGCTTCTGGTGACCGCTGTCTTTGCCCAGAAGGAATCTCCACAGCCCAAGCCGGGGACGGAGCGCATCAATCCCAAAGACGGTGCGGTAATGGTCTACATCCCCGAAGGGGAGTTTCTCATGGGAACTGACCCGGATGAAATCGATCAAATCTGGCAAAAATTCGGATGGGTGGAGGAGTGGAAGCAATATCACAAAGATGAATCTCCTAAACATCAGGTTTATGTCGATGGATTTTGGATGTACAAATACGAGGTCACCGTTGCCCAATACCGCAAATTCTGTCAGGAAACAGGTCGCCAAATGCCATCTGCGCCTCCATGGGGCTGGCATGAGAATCACCCGATTGTCAACGTGACTTATGATGATGCCGTCGCATATTGTAACTGGGTAGGAGTGCAGTTGCCGACCGAGGCGGAATGGGAGTATGCCGCCCGGGGTGGGTACACAGGATTGAAAGGAAAACCGCGTTACATCTTTGTCTGGGGTGACGAACTGCCCAAAGGGAAAGGGGGTTCTGGTAATTTCGCGGATGAAAGTGTTAAAAAACAGTATCCCGACTTGTCTATTTTTGAAGGGTATGACGATGGATATGTTTACACAGCGCCGGTGGGAAGTTTCAAGCCCAATGGTTTTGGGTTATATGACATGGCAGGCAATGTATGGGAGTGGTGCGCAGATTGGTATGATGAAAACTACTACCAAAACAGCCATCCCCGAAATCCTCAAGGACCTGAAACCGGCACTAGGCGTGTGTTGCGCGGCGGCTCGTGGTTCCTCCTCGTAGACTTTGTGCGCGTCGCCGACCGCTACTGGGTCGACCCCGACGGCGGGTACGGCGACAGGGGTTTTCGTGGTTCGTCCCCGCGTGTTCCTCGTTAGTTTTTGGATGAATTTAGAACATTGGAGAGTTAAACATAAGGAGAAAGGAGGGTAGAAGGCATGGCAAAGAAGATCGCAGATGATTTTGAATTACAAGTCACTCGCGAAAGACTTGAAGGTGCGTTTAAGATGTTAAAATCCTGTGGAACTCAGGATGTGGATTATGCTTACGTCCAAAGCATCCTGTTTATGATCGTGAAGCTCCAGCGGGAGATTATCGAATATCTCGACGACAAAATCAATCAGCAATCGCAGGTCGCATCTACAACTCACATTGTAGCCGATTCAGCCCCAAACGAGTGAGTGATGAAAACGGCGAATCAGCGAAGATACACCATACCCAGACAGAGATTGGCTAAAAGGTGATCTGCGGAGTGAAATTTTCCCATATTCTGCCCTTCGTCTGAAGCGAGGAGGAAGCAAATGGCTGGCGATCCAAAATTAAATACCGAAAAGATTACCGGCGAATTGATTGACCACATTGTCACCAAAATCGTGCGAGACATCCACCCGGAATCAATCATCTTGTTTGGCTCTTATGCAAGAGGGGATTTTAACGTTGAGAGTGATCTCGATCTGTTTATCATCACGAATGGCGCAGAACCGAGCCGATTCACCCGGCGAAAAATAGAAGATCTGCTCTGGGGAAGGAAATTTCCAGTAGACCTGATTGTCCGAACCCAAGACGAAGTCGCCTGGAATTTCAGAGCGAAAAATCCTTTCTACCTGTATCACATTTTTAAGGATGGTAAGGTGCTTTATGAAAAGGAATAAAGAAGAGATTGAATTGGTCGAAGATTGGCTAAGGTTTGCTGAAGAAAACCTTTCAGTTGCTCGATCCGTCATGACAGAAGATTATTCCCCGTATCACACTGTCTGCTTCCTGTGCCAGGGGAGTGCGGAAAAATACCTGAAGGCATTTCTCATCTGGAACGGTTGGGAACTGAAGAAAATTCACGATTTGAATGAATTGTTACAGGTTTGTGTGGAATTCGATTCAGAATTTGAAATCTTGAGAGAAGCCTGTAAATTACTGAACGAATACATCATAGTAGGTCGCTATCCCGGGGATTTACCGTTTGAGAGCATCAGCAAAAAAAACGCGGAAGATGCTATTGGGGCCGCAGAAACAATCGAAAAGTTTGTATTGACCAAAATCGATCTGTCAACTCATCACACGGACACAGATTCACAGGGGTAGGATAAGCAAGGCCAAAATATGAAATACAGTGAATTCTTCTATACAATTCAAGGGGAAGGTAAACTGCTTGGGGTGCCCTCCGTGTTTTTCAGGACAAGCTATTGTAATCTGAGATGCGTGTGGTGTGATACCCCTTTTACCTCCTGGAATCCAGAGAACAAAGATATAACCGTTGCGGAAGCGGTCACTGCAATCACGCAGTACGGTTGCAAGCATGTCGTCATCACGGGAGGCGAGCCATTTGTGCAGGTAGAAGATTTGACCGAATTATGTCATGAACTGGATCGGCACGGGCATCACATCACCATTGAAACCAATGCAACAATTTTTGCCCCTGTGGCGGCTCACCTCATCTCAATGAGTCCCAAACTGCGAAACTCCAATCCGCCCACCGATAACCGCTACTTTCGGATGCATGAGCGCGGACGAATCTGCCCTGACGTCATCCGAAAGTTCCTCGACCAGTATGAGTGTCAGGTCAAGTTCGTCGTCGATCAGCCGGAAGACCTCGAGGAGATCAAAGCCCTACAGTCCGACCTCCCCATTCCAGCGGAAACAATCGTATTGATGCCACAGGGGATGACCCCTGAAGAGTTGCATCCGAAACAGGGTTGGCTTGTTGAAATTTGTAAGGCAAACGGCTATCGCTATTCGCCGAGGATTCACATTGATATTTGGGGAAAGAGGCGCGGCGTCTAAGGAAGTAGAGCCGGCGGCTCGCCCGTTCATCAGAAGGAAAGGAAGGAAGTAGAGCGAGCGGCTCGCCCGTTCATCGGAAGGAAGGAAGGAAGTAGAGCGAGCGGCTCGCTCGTTCATCAGAAGGAAGGAAG
>CAZOAL010000008.1:126691-230369 GCA_964577695.1 uncultured bacterium
TTCATCAGAAGGAAGGAAGGAAGTAGAGCGAGCGGCTCGCTCGTTCATCAGAAGGGAAATGAGGAAGGATGGAAGAAAAGGAAGGATTGGCTTCATTTTCTCACGTTTCACGTTTCACGCATCACGTTTCACATACCACAGAAAGGAAATTTTAGATGAAATACGATATACTGCTTAAAGGTGGAACCGTTATCGACCCCGCACAGCAATTGCATGAGCGACGGGACATTGCAATCGCCAACGGAAAAATTGCGGCTATCGAACGCGATATCCCCGCAAATCAGGCGAAGCAAACCGTTTTCGTCATGGGAAAATACGTGACGCCCGGGCTGATAGATATTCACGCACACGTTTATGCGGGGGTCACGACATGGGGAATCAAAGCCGACCCGGTTTGCACAACGACGGGCGTCACAACGATCGTCGATGCAGGCAGCCCAAGCTGGGCGACATTCCCCGGTTTTCGGGATTATATTTCCCAACCCGCGCGAACGCGAATCTTGACGTACATTCACATTTCTGGAATCGGCCTGGTGTATGGGCCGGTTGGCGAAATGCACGAACTTGAATACGCAGACCCCGGCAAGGTTGCCGATACCTTGATGCAGAATCGTGACATTACCATCGGCGTCAAGGTGCGTCAGGGAAAAGCCCAGGTCGGGAATAACGGCGTTGAGCCGCTCAAGCTGGCGATCAAAGCCGCAGAACGGGCGGGGACGTCCGTGATGTGCCACATCGGTGCCGGCGTCCCGCTTCCAGATGTGTTAAAATTGATGCGCCCCGGCGATGTCATCACCCACTGCTTTCAAGGACGCGGCGATAACATCCTTGACGACAAAGGACGTGTGATTCCCGATGCGTGGGCGGCTCGCAGAGACGGCGTCATCTTCGATGTCGGGCACGGGGCGGGGAGTTTCCGCTACGAGGTCGCCCAACGTGCGATGGAGCAAGGGTTCATCTCTGATGTCATCAGCACGGACTTACACACCGGCAATATCAACGGACCTGTCTACGACCTCCCAACGACGTTATCCAAATTCTTAGACCTTGGACTTTCTCTTGAAGATGTTATCGAGAAATCGACCATCGCTGCGGCGAAAGCCATCCAGCGTGAAGATGAAATCGGGCATCTCAAAATTGGAACCGTTGCGGATGTCGCTGTTTTTAGCCTCATTGAGGGCGAGTTTGAATTCTTCGATACACACGGCACAATGGTCATCGGCAAGAAGCAGTTGCAAGCTGACTTAACCATCCGGGAGGGGAAGCTGTAAACGCATGGCGCGAACCAAGGGGCTACAGGGCTGTTATCGGCGGGTTTTAACATTTCTATTGATTGTTGCGATAATCATTTTGGCGGTTGGGAGTTTCTTTTACCGGCGGGTCGGTGGATTGGAAGGGGCGCGGTATTGGATGGCAGGGCGCGCGCTGAAAAATGTAGAAGCGCATTTGTTACGAAATCGCCCAGACGGCGTCTCGGAGGATGAGGTGCATTCTCAGTTCCAGAAAGTCCGCGAGGCAAACGCGGCTCGCCGAACAGAGCTCGTCCGCCTGTATCAGGTCATGAAAGCGTATCAAACCAAATTCCAGAAGAAAAAACCTTCAACCGGGGAGGCGATTGAATTTCTTACGCAGCTTGAGGCGACGATCTTGCCGGAGGAAGGTGAGTAGTACAGCACAGCATAAATATGTGGACACATCCTTGAAAAGGGCCTGCCCCTTTGTTTCACTCAAGGCAAGCTCTGAGCAAAGCCGAAGGGTTCAAAACCTTTTCAAGGATTACTCTGCCCAAGAACTTCTGTTGTTGTGTAATAGTGCCTTCAAAAGAAAGTGAGGGGCAGATAGATGAAGGATTTAACACGTTTTCACCAGAAGATGGAAGAAATCGAAGGCTTATCGGCGCAAGGAAACTATGAAGCTGCGTTGATTCTCCTTGAGCGTCTCCTCTTAGTGTATCCCCTTATCACACGTCTGCTCATCAAAAAAGGGGAACTAATCCAACTCCTTCCCCAAGCGAGTGAATTGGGGGAACTTTTGGACGCTCAAGAAGCACTTGAATTGGCAGTCAAAATGGATGCGAAATCTGTGGAAGCTATCCTGGAATTGGCATACTTTCATTCCGCTGTTTTAGACCAGGAAATGGAAGCTGAAAAACTTTTAGAGCAGGCAATCCATATCTGTTTTGAATTTTTAGAGGAGGCTTATCTCGGTAAAATCCAAAGCCTCATCGGGCTTGGCAGAGATGAAGAAGCCCGTCAATGGGCTCAAGAAGCCCAGAAGTTATTTCCGGCGTCTATGACCGTATCGGAAGTAGAACATGCTGCCAGCTTGTTCATAACATAATATCTCACGCATCATGACAATTAAGGAGGCACTCATGCAAGAGCAACAGGAACTCATCACAGCAACCGTCAAAATTCCCAAAGTCTATCTGGACATTCTTATGGAGGATTTTGGCGTGGCGGACCCCGTCAAAGCGATCGAAGCAGCGATTGAATGGAGTTCGCATGTTTACCATCATCTGACTATGGCAGAACGCCTTGATGATAACCGGCTGGAGGGATTTGATGACGAAGGACATCCCCGGTAACGTGCTTTTGGATACCAATCTCTTGATTGTTCATTACAGAAATCAACCTGCTAGGATGGATCGAGTTGCACCGTATTTTCAATTGTTTTTACGCTATCCTTGATGCCCTTTTTGATAAAGTTGCAGTTGCCCAAAGTATTGCTGAAATCGAACGAAATGGATTAAAAATAAAACGTGAAACCTGCCCTTGAAGGGAGAGACTCTCAAATGCAAAACGAAACCAAACCGACCCCCACCGAACGTTTTTTCTTCGACAACAACGGCTACCTGGTCCTGGAACGTTTCCTGGAGAAAGACCACGTTGCCCAACTCACGGAAACGCTGGATCGGGTCATTGCCCGAAGGCGAGAGCTCCAGGAACGCGGCATCCCTCACACCGGCATGACCCATATTAAAGGGGATAATACCCGCATCTTCTACATTCTGGACGATGACCCGATGTTCTTGGAGATGGTCGATTGGCCACCAATTTGGCCTTACGTCACAGGATTGCTCAATGAACGCCCGCACCACCATGCCTCCGACGCCATCGTTGAGTACGGCCCCAAGGGACGCGGCATGGGCTGGCACATTGATGGCCACGATAACGGGTATCGCGGACTCGGGCACCCTATTCCCATTCTACAACTCAAGATCGGCTATTACCTGACCGACATGACCGAACCCGGATGTGGCCATCTCTGTGTGGTGCCCGGCAGCCACAAGGCAACCCACGCGCCCACTCCAGAAGACCTTCAACGCACGGAGCTATTCTCCGGTGCCGTACAAGTCTGTGCGCCCGCAGGCAGCGCCGTCCTCTTTCATAACGCCCTTTTTCACTCAGCCGGGCCCTGGACGCAGGACGGTGGGGCGCGAATCATGCTCTACTATGCCTACGAGCATCCCTGGATGATCGCCTCCCAGGAGCATTGGGGCTACAGCAAGGACTTCTACAATCGCCTGTCCCCAGAGCGGAGAAAGCTGTTCCATGGATTCCTATTCGACCCGCCGGAGCATCGCTGGGGATAGGGGGATACCGCATTTTGGATTCAAAACCCTTAAACGGCATGTGAAGACAAACAGACACAAAAGGGGGTTAAGCGAGGTTATTCCATTAGATGAGCAAGGAGGGGAAGCCGGCAAGTTGTCAAAGAGCAATCAACAGATTAAGGCTCCAATTCCGGAGTTTGAGAATCTGAGCGAAGGGCAATCCAGGGGCAGTACACCGCTCGGTGGGACGTATCTTCTCCGTGACCCAGCGACCGGACAGGTCATGCGAACGGGGCGTACTAAAAACTTGGAGCGTCGAGCGAAAGAGCACAGAAGATCAGATGAAACGGCAGATTTATACGACTTTTTCGGTTATCAGCAAAAGTGAGACCCAGACTTCCGAAGTTTTAAAAGACGAGGTCAGCCGAGACCATGCGACCCCTTGAAGGAACTGTCCCGCACCGGTTGGGTGTCAAACCTCGGAAGTCTAAGCGAAAAACTCGTAAGATTTAGAGTTCGAGGTAGATGTGCGGACCGATCTTTATGCCGAACAACGTGGCCGGGAACAGCTTCTCCACGAACTGTATCGACCACCGCTGAACAAGATCGAGCCAATCCGCTCGACCCATCCACGACGCCAGGAATACCTAGAAGCCGCTCGGAATATGGAGGTCAAGTGATGGCTAAACAAAAGTATGAAGAGGGAGATTGGTTTGCAGTTCCCCTCCGGAATGGTGGCTATGCCCTAGGAGTCGTAGCACGGCTAGACGGGAAGGGCGGAATAATTGGATACTTCTTTGGTCCAAAGTATTATGCACCCCCTTCATTGGATGAGGTCACTGACAAAACTGCCAGCAACGCAATACTCGTGTCCAATTTTGGCGATCTCGGGTTGCGGCGTGGGAAGTGGAAACGAATCGGCAAGGACCCTCGGTGGGATAGGAATCAATGGCCGATTCCCCCTTTTGTCCGAACGGATGCGGTTTCGGGGGTACACCGAAAGGCCATCTATACTGAGGACAACCTCAACACTGAAAGGGCCCTTTTGCCGTGTAGCTTGGTAGAGGCGGCAACACTACCTAGGGATGGAATTGCAGGATACGGCGCAGTGGAGATTAAGCTAACAAAGCTGTTATCCAATCAAACAGATAGCTGTGAGAAGGGGAAAGATCGTTGATAGCAGGTAAGGTATTAGCACTACAATGTCATGCTCAATAGTAGCCCAAGATTCTATCTTGGTTTTCTACGGATACGGTTCGTCGGCCAACTTAGAAAGTTGGGCTACAAGCGCATTCTTTTCCTAACGTGACATTGTATAGAATTAGGTGTTAGGAATTTAGTGCCTAATAACCTAACACCAAAGTAGTCATCCGGAAAAATGGGAAAATTAGACGTGACGGGGAAATTTTTGCACAGGCTATCCCACCTTTTTGGCGAGGGACCGATACCCCCCCACGATTTCCAGCAGGTCATCGACTGCTATTCGTCATTGCCCCTATGGAATCAGATTCAAATCTGGGGACGGCTCATCTGCTTACAACCAATCTTAAAAGCGATTGAGCAGCATATTCCGGTCACAGCGGAAAGGATGGTTGACCTCGGCTGTGGGTATGGGCTCGTGAGCCTGCTTGTGGCATCGCGCCGAAATCAAGCCATCCTGGGTATTGAGGGGGCGGCTTCCCGATTTGCGATCGCGCAACAGGCGAGCCGCCATCTCCGACAAGTGACTTTTCAGTGTGACGACATTGCACAGATGCGTATACCGTCGAGTGCCGCCATCCTGTTGATTGATGTTTTATACCTGTTTCCTGATGAAATCCAGCAACAGATTCTCATCAATTGTGGACATGCCCTTATCCCCAACGGCACCCTCTTGATCAAGGATAACACGACGGTGCCACGGTGGAAATACCGTTACACCCATTTTGAGGAAGGGGTCAAACTCGCCTTGAAAACTTATGGGATAGCCGCCCAAACGCGACCCAATTATCGCACACCGCAGTCATGGCATCAACTCATTACGCAAGCCAATCTGGAGATTCGCGACGCGCGCTTCATCGAAGCGATTGCGCCCTATCCGGGAATTGTCTATGTCTGCCAAAAATCGACAATCGACGATTGACAATTGTCGATTGTCATCGGAATTCTGCAATCAACTCGCGGATTTGATTGGTGTATGGGTCATCGCTCAAGCGAGAATCCACAAGCAGGTCTATCGCCCGCCGCAATCTCACTTTTGCATCCCCCCACGCTTTCAGGAGCAATCTGTTTTCCAAGCGCTCCGGTTGAGCGGTCGCTTGTAATATCCGATAAACGATTGACAGGTAAAAGAGCACGTTGTGATAATCCACTCTCGCGGCTATTTCCGCTTGGGAATTGCCACCGCCAGACGTTGCCCCTCGGCTCGCGTATTCACTGACGATTTCCTGGTCTAACAAGCAGACAAAATTCCCGCCCGATCGATTTGCGCCTAAGCTATTGAGTGATTGCACCAAACGTCTCTCCTGCCAATCCCATCCAACACTTGCGAAATCAATGAAGGTGGGTTTGTCCCCATCAACCACCACGTTGCGCGCATTATAGTCCAAACTCCCCAACGTCGTCCCCGCGCGATGGAGGCAATCTGACAGATGCTCCCCAATCGCGTCGATGGCTGTCTGTTGGTCAGGAGGCATCGGTTGCCCACGCAGCCATCCGAGATAGCCCATCGTTTTTCTACCGCGTGCTAACAACGCCTGCATAGTATCCCGCAAAAATGCCGGATAATCCATCGGATAGATGTAAGGTTTGATAGCGCGGGTCTGATTCGCAAATCCATTTTCCAGTCGGCAGAATTCCCGGACGACGTTCCGCGCAATCTCCTTCAGGTCTGTGGTCGGCGTTTCCTGGGCCTGGTCATCAAGGGTCTTTTCCCCGCACCATTCCAACAGCAGGCACAGATTGGCTTCCGATTTCCAGAAAATCTGAGGTACGCGACAGCTTTCCTGATGCAACGCCGAGAGGATTTCGGATTCAACCTGAAATGGGGTAAACGCTGATTCTCCAATCGGGTGAGCGATCAGGTGCTGTTTGAGGAGATAGCACTTCCCCGACACGGTCAGCCGCCAGACATTGTTTCTCTCCAGCGTGCCGTGGCGGATGGGAGTTATTTGCACTTGCTCCGGCACGGTTTGAAGGTGCTCGGCGATCTGTGAAATGATTCGAGAGTTCATAGGGTAGCAGGGGTAAATGGGGACAGCGAAGCGCAGGGGCGGAAATGACACGTAATGCGTAATACGTAAAACGTAAGGGATTTTTTACGCATTACGTTTCACGCATCACGTTTCACGCATCACTCAATATTGTCGTCGATGCCAATCATCCTCCCAGAGGTTGAACGAACCCTCCCGATACGGGTGTTCAGCGATGAGTTCTTCGTTCAGCGTCATACCGAGGCCGGGGCCGTTAGGCAAACTGAAATAGCCGTCAATCACTTCGGGACAACCGGTCGCTGCTTGCTTCACCCATGCCTCTGAAAAGTCGTTGAAATGCTCTTGGATCTTGAAGTTGGTCGTGCAGGCATCGAAGTGCAGTGCCGTCGCGGTGGAAACAGGCCCCCCCACATTGTGGGGTGCAACCAGCATATAACACATATCCCCGATGGCTGCAACCTTCTTGGTTTCCAGTAAACCGCCGGTTTGCGTGATGTCTGGCTGGAGGATGTCTGCCGCTTGCAGGTTGATTAGTTCACGATACTCAAATTTGTTATGGAAACGTTCGCCGGTGGCAATGGGGATATTGATCTTTTCCGCTGCCTTCGCCAATGCTGCGATGTTATCCGGTGGGACTGGCTCCTCCACCCAACTCGGCTTGAATTGCTCTAACTCGCGGGAGATCTCGATCGCGGTTGCCGGGCTGAAGCGCCCGTGCATCTCGACCAGGATTTCTACCTCTGGTCCCACCGCATCGCGGACGGCTTCAACGAGCGAGATCGATCTCAGCTTCTCCTCGTAAGATAACTCATAATAGCCCGCGCCGAAGGGGTCAAACTTGAGGGCTTTGTAGCCCTTATCGAGAACGCGTTTGGCAGCCGCGTGAAATTCCTCCGGCGTCCGTTCAACCTTATACCAGCCGTTGGCATACGCCTTAATCTGGTCACGGCACGCACCGCCGAGCAAACGGTAAATCGGCTGATTCAGGGCCTTTCCGATGATGTCCCAGCACGCAATCTCGACCAGGCTAATCCCTGTGGCGACGATTTCTCCGGCACGTCCAAAATCGTTGCGGAACATCCGCTGGTAAATCATTTCAACATTGAACGGGTCCCCGCCGATGACGTGGCGTCGCTTTGCGCCATTGAGGTATGCAATCAGCGCGTCTGTGCGGTTGTTCAACCGCGCTTCGCTGACCCCTGTCAAGCCTTCATCGGTCTCTACTTTGACGAACGTCAGATTTCGCCAACTGGTGCCCATGACTAATGTTTTGACATCGGTAATTTTCAAAGTGATGCCTCCTTTAAAAATAAAATTTACATTAGACTTCCGAGGTCTCAGAGACTTCGGAAGTCTGCAATCCCTTACCTTAGACAACAGCGGATAGCCCGCCATCAATGTTAATCGCCGTCCCAGTGATGAATGACGCACGTTCTGAAACGAGGAAGACAACTAAATCCCCCACTTCGGTGGGCTCTCCCAGGCGTCCAAGCGGGTGTTCTTGCCCGCGCGCCTCCCAATATTCCTCAAGCGTGCCGGGGGAACGTTCCCCTTTCCAAGCGCGTTCGCCTTGCGCACTCTTGATCGAGGTCAGGCAAACGGTGTTGACAAGAATCTTGTCGGGGAGAAATTCTTTAGAGAGGGCTTTCGTCAACGCAATCCCCGCTGCTCGACTGACGGAAGTTGGACAGGAACCCGCGCCCGGCTGCTTTCCGCCCGGGTGCGTGATGTTAATGATGCGCCCTCCGCCAACGGCTTTCATGTGAGGAATCACCAACCGCGCACACCGCACAGCCCCCATGAGCTTGAGGTCGAGGTCTTCGTACCACGCCTGATCGCTCATCGTTTCAAAATTCCCACCGGCGGCGCGTCCCGCGTTGTTGACCAGAATATCGATCCGTCCGAAATGTTCAACGGTCTTGCGGATAAAGTTTTCCACTGTTTCCAGTTTCGTCACATCAGCGACGATGGCGAGCACATCATTGCCCGTCTTACCGCGAATTTCCTGCGCGGCTCGCTGCAAGACCTCCTCGCGCCGGGCACAGATAGCAACCTTCGCTCCTTCCTCCGAAAGCCGTAAGGCAATCCCTTTACCAATTCCTTCACTGCCGCCTGTGATGACGGCAACCTTTCCTGTTAATCCGAGTTCCATGGTATCCTCCTTATGCGTATTGTGTATTGCATGATGCGTGAAACGTAAAACGTAAAACGTAAAACGTGAGAAAATGAAGCCAATCCTTCCCTTCTTCCTTTCCTTCCCTTTCTGCCATCTTCCCTCACTTCCCTTCTGATGAACGAGCGAGCCGCTCGCTCTACTTCCTTCCTTTCCTTCCTTCCTTCCATCCTTCCCTTCTCATCATGTTTGACAACTCACGCCTGACCGCTAATACCATCTCGTTTTATCCACCACATTGATCAGTGGCTCGCCCACGACAAAACGCTTGAGATTCTCGCAGAAGAGATCAAAGACACGCCCCGGTGCTTTCGGGGATTGACCGGCGTGATGCGGTGTGATGATGACATTGTCCATCTCCCACAACGGGTTATCCTGTGGAAGCGGTTCTGGGTCTGTGGCATCGAGTCCGGCACCGGCAATTTCCTTCGCTCGCAGGGCTTCAACCAATGCGGCTTGATCGACGATTTTTCCTCTGGCGATATTGATGAGAAACGCTGTCGGCTTCATGACACGGAATTCGGCAGCCCCCATCATGCCCTTTGTTTCTGGCGTCAGGGGACAGCAGATGGCGACAAAATCGGATTGGCGTAACAGGTCATGCAGCCGATCGAGTTTCCAGAGGGATTCCACATAATCGGGCCTCTCCGTCTGCGTCGCATCCACGGCGAGGAGACGCATGTCGAAAGCGTACGCACGTTTGGCGACCTGCAGACCAATGCTTCCTAAGCCGATGATGCCGAGCGTCTCCCCGGCGATTTCGATGACAGGCAGATTGGCGCGACTTTCCCACACCTTCTCCATCTGCCGTTTGACGAGGAGATTGATCGTTCGGGAGAAAGCAAGGATGAGCGCCATGACATGCTCGGCGATGTTGATTCCGGTGGTGCCTCGCGCGTTGGCGAGAACGATGTCGCTGTTAGCCAGTTCGGGAAACATGATTCCTTCGACACCAACGTATCCGACCTGAATCCAGCGCAGTTTTTTCGCACGACGAACGAGTTCAGGCGTCACCCAATGTCCAAAGAGGGCATCCGCATCCGCTATTTCGCGCACAGCTTCCTCGTGCGTTGTCGTCGAGACGAAATCGACATGCGGAGCAATGGTGTGGATGGCATTCAGTTCTTTATCGCTTAAACGAGAGATAACAATTTTCATAGATTGTCCTTTCTTCAAAGTCAGCCAATTCGCAAATCAACGAATCGGCGAATCAACGAATCACACATCACTTCACCCAGTTTCACGATGGAGATTTTTCGTTAATGCTCAGAGATTCGTCGTCCTTACTGATCAGTTACTGCCGTTAAGTCCCATCTCGTCCAGGCTATTCGCCGTCAGGACGCGGATAGCAAGTTGATCCAGTTCCGAGTCAAGATAGACAGACCTGATCCGATTCTCTATGGCTGGGGAGAGCCCGCCAAACTTTGCCTTGAGCATTTGGATGAGGAGCGCATGTTTTCCTTTCATGATTCCCCGATCGAATGCCAACAAGACCAACACATCGTGTGTTCGTTTTTCTGCTTCTTCCTCTGAAATTCTTTTTGGCATCTGGTACTCCTTTCTGTTAGGTGAGAGTTGGTCATAATTCAGATGACATACACCTGTAGCCTAGCCCCATGTGGGCGTCATTGAAATTTCACGCTCACGAGGGGCTAGACTACACTCGACTAGCAAATAATTATGACCAAGCCTCTGTTAGGTAGCATGGGTTCCGTTAAGTCCCATCTCGTCCAGGCTATTCGCCGTCAGGACGCGGATAGCGAGTTGATCTAGTTCAGTCTCACTGGTGATGGAGCGAATCTGTCTCTCCATAGTTCTGGGGAGTCTACCAAATTTGGTCCTCAGTTGTCGAATGATGATGGAGCGTGCCTTCTGTTGAGCCCCTTGCTCAAGTCCTTGCTCAAGTCCCTGCTCAAGTCCTTGCTGGAGTCCTTCCTCATGGCCACGTTGGAGTCCTTGCTGACGCGCTTGTTTTTCAGCCTGCTGGATCCAGTCTTGAATCGGATTTGAAGATCGCACTTGTTCCACCTCCTTTTGAAAGAAATCCCATAAAAAGTTCATGTCAAAATAACGTGAAGCCACCATGACGGCTGTGGCTAACAGATCCGAACGCTTCTGCGCATCCTGCTCGCGCAAAATCAGATCTTTTTCCTCATGCAATAACGCTTCCGTTTTCTCTTGTGCAATCAGCATCAGTAACGGTGCAAATTCAGGCAGTTTCCCGGAGCGAATCTCCGCTTCATAGTCCCACAGTTTGAGAATACACTCTTACTTAGAATATTTTAGTTAATATTACAGACGGAACAGATGACTTGACGTAGCGTTTCTTGATCCTTCAGACACCGGATCAAAGCTCGCTCTAATTCTTCAAGGGTCTCAAAAAAACAGTTATGGGTAAAATTCTCCCGAATCCAGTGCCAGAGACGCTCAATAGGATTCAACTGGGGTGAATAAGGGGGCAGCGGGTGTAATTCAAGGCGTGCTTCGGGGGAAGGCACCCGATGCCACGAAGCCCCATCATGAATGAGGACAATCGGATCGTCGGGGAACGCCTTGGCAAATTCCTCCAAGAATACGGCAACACTCGCTTTTGTCGTTTCCGGCACAAACAGGTGGAAATTGGCACCCGTTAAGGGTTCAATGGCCCCCATTTCAATAATTTTCTCACGGGAGAGGTTGGCTTTGACCATGGGACGTTCTCCCCGTTTGCTCCAAGTGTATGTGGTGCTGGTTGTCAGTTGGAAAATGGCTTCATCCAGAAAAAAAAAACGGGTCTTGGGTTCTTGGTGCATTCGCTGTTTGAGATTTTCGTTCCATTCCTCTTGTTGCTTTTCATCGGCACGATAATCCTTTTTCCCTGCTTTCTGCCATGAACAGAGGTGCTGATGTAACAGGCGGCGAACCGTATCGTGATCGATGGATTTGCCAAAGGTCGTTTTTATCCAACCGGTTATCTGGGAGCAGGTTAAGCGTTTGCCTGACGCCACCTCCTTTTGAACCCAATCGACGGTTTGCCTTTGCTCATCGGGTGTCAACACAGAGGGACGACCCGAATGGGGGGAATCATGCAACCCCAAAAAGCCAGAGGAATTCCAACGATGAAGCCACAGCAAAACGGTGTCGACATCACGGTGGACGATTTGAGCAATCTTGGAAGCCCGATGCCCTTCGAGCGACAGCAGTACCATGAGTAAACGTTCCTTGATCCGCCCATCGGAAGCCACGCGATAAACCGCTTCCACAATGGCTGGACCTATATTTCCATAGGGTGTTGCAAAATAGGGAGATGGCATTGTTTCTTCCTTTCATCAGTTGATGTTTTTTCCAAGTGAACAACAATGAGGGGAGGGGATAATAACATCTCTGAAGCCCAAAATCAACTAAAATATTTTAAGTAAAGGTGTAGGATACGTGAACCGATGCACCACCACTTTGCCAATCTTGACGGTGTACTCCTTCGGGAGTGGGGATTTCCGTCGTTCAAGATATAGTACCATGGAGATGACCGGCGTCTGAAATTGATCTGTCACCTCACCCGAATAAATAAACACCCGCTTGGGAAGATTTTTCCGATGTCGCAGTTGAAATTCAAGGTGAAAGAGATACTCCTTCCCCTGGATGCGAACGCGGTGAATAAAATCGATTCGCTCGTCTGGGAGAGAGAGCTCGACATTTTCCAGGGTGCCGATCAGTTGGACGGCTTGGTCTGGAAAAGCAAGTTTTAGAAATGAGCCAGCGTAATGCCGTCCCAGAATTTTCAACACGCGATCGAACAGTTTGATTTTGGCCACACGTCACCTCTTGAGTAAAGTGTCTAAAGTGAGACGAGACACGGATATGGCATTTTAGGTAATTAGAACAAGCTGGCAGCATGTTTGAGGCACGCCTCAATCGCTTCAGGGACAGCTTTTAACACATCCCCTGCCATCAATCCGTGCATTCCAGTCAATTGGGCCGCGATGTCGCCTGTCAGCCCGTGCAGATAGACACCCAGCACCGCGGCATCGTAACTCGGCACCCCCTGTGCCATGAGACCGACGATGATTCCTGTCAGCACATCACCCATGCCCGCGGTTGCCATGCCGGGATTCCCTGTCGAGTTCATCCATATCTCTCCGTTTCCGTTCGCAATGACAGTTGGCACGCCCTTGAGGACAAGCGTCACACCGTGTTCCTGAGCAAACCGTTGCGCAATCCCGATCCGATCGCGTTCCAATTCTGCGACGGTTCCACCGATCAGCCGTGTCATTTCGCCCGGATGGGGCGTGAGCACGGTTTGAGGGGGTAGCGATGAAAGTAGCTCCTTTGATTGTGCGAGCGCGTTTAACCCATCGGCATCAATCACGGTTGGGCGGCGACTTTCGCGGAGCAAGCTGTGGATGAGCGCGACGGTCTCCGGATGTTGCGAAAGTCCGGGCCCGATAGCGAAAACAGAATTCGTTCGCCCGGCAAATTCCAGAATCTGCGATTTAGCCTCCGATGCAAGTGAGCCTTCAGCCGTTTCGGGTAGCGGCAATGTCATCACCTCCGTGAGCTTGACCTCCAAAACCGGGTTAAGGCTTTTCGGGATGCCGAGGGTCACCAGGCCAGCCCCAACGCGCAGGGCGGCTTCGCTCGACAACGCCGCTGCGCCGGTCATCCCGGTTGAGCCCGCCACGACAAAAACGCGCCCGTAGGTGCCTTTGTGGGAATGGCGAGGGCGAGGCGGTATCAACCGGGCAGCATCGGCGGGTTGCGTCCAATTCACCTGAATCTTCTGGGCAGCGATGACGCTTGGCGGGAAACCGATGTCAGCGACCTCAAGTTTCCCCGTCATGTCAGCCCCCGGATAGAGCAGTAATCCCCGCTTTGGAAGCCCTATCGTGACGGTGTAATCTGCCCGGATACACGCCCCTTCTGCCATGCCTGTATCGGCTTCCAGCCCAGACGGTAGGTCAACCGCGAGGACCGGGCAATCGGCGGCGTTGATACATTCAATAACGTCCGAGATATATCCGCGCACCGCGCCACGCAACCCGGTTCCAAAAATGGCATCGACCATCAGATCGAACGACGCAATTTGGCTTTTCAAACCCTCGAGATCGTTTTCGGAAAGAATCTGGACGATCGGGAGATGGAGATTTTGCGCGATGTGCAAATTGGTCAACGCATCCCCTGTGAAGCGCTCCGGCGGGGAAACGAGAAAGATTTGAACCGCTCGACCCGCAAGTGCCAGTTGTCTTGCGACCACCAATCCATCTCCGCCATTGTTCCCCTTGCCCACCATAACCGCAATCCGTTTGCATTCAGGAAAATGCCTTTGGATCGCCCTGACAACGGCGCTCCCCGCGTTCTCCATCAGCACAACGCCGGGGATGCCGATACCCTCGATTGTTTGTTGATCGATCCGGCGCATCTCATTTGCGGTAACAACTTTCATGGTTCTCCTCATGTATTTAGGACTTATGCAGTTGAGATTTCAAGACGCGTATGCAGCCTGAATCCTGAATCTGGAATGCAAGATTCAAGATTCAAGATGCAGAGAACCTCTCTGTCACCAAGTGCGTAAGTCCTATTATTATAACCGTTGCAGGAAAATTGTACCAGTCAATCAGCATTCGATATGGAAGGTCGAATCACTTAAACCGTGTCATCTTACGACTTTTTCGGTTACAGCCAAAGTGAGACCCAGACTTCCGAAGTTTCAACAGACGCGGTGAGCCGAGACCATGTGAACCCTGAAAGCGACTCTCCCACACAGGTCTTGTGTCAAACTTCGGAAGTCTAAGCGAAAAACCCGTGTCCTCTTCTATTTTGCTCAAAATCCACGATGGTGTCAAGAGAAAAATATCCCTTTCCAGTCCCTCCTGATAGCTCAACAAGCCATCGGTCACCCAGAGAAAGAGCACGACGGTTTTTCGATTCGCCTGGGTATCTGGAAGCCAATCAAAAGAAATTCCTTGCCCAACCGCGAGAAATCGGTTATCATGATGGCGGGGACTTCTCACGAACTTAAAGGCAATGATCGAACAGGAGGTTGCAATGCTAACCGAGAAGCAAATCACCGAGTACCGTCGGAAGGGATACACCGTTTACCCGAACTTCTTGACCCCGGACGAGGTTGTCGAGTTACTGACAGAGACCGAGAAGATTACCCGCGGCAACACCCTCGCCAGGCATGACAAAACCCGGATGGAAATGGAGCCAGACCAACCCCCGGACGGGGTGCGCGTACGCCGGCTTTATGAGCCGTGCACCTATTATCCACTGTTCAGAGCGTTATCGGAGTCCGACAAGCTGCTGGGGGCCGTGGAACAGTTGGTGGGGCCCGACATCCTGTTTCACTACAGCAAGCTAAACATGAAACCCCCCGAGATCGGTTCGGTCGTGGAATGGCATCAAGACCTGTCCTATTACCCATTGACGAACCGGGATTCGCTGGCGGTGCTATTCTACCTGGACGATGCCGATGCGCAGAACGGTTGTCTCCAGATGATACCCGGCCGCCATGAGGGTCGCCTGCTAGAACACACCCGAAACGGTTACTTTCAGGGGCAGGTCACAGAAACTGTTGATGCGTCGAAAGCAGAGCTTGTCGGGGGCACAGCCGGCACAGCGCTCTTCATGCACTGCATGACGCCGCACGCATCGACTACTAACCGGTCAAACCGTTATCGACGAACGCTCATTCTCAGCTACCGGGCAGCCGATGCCTTGCCCATCTTTTGCGGGGAGATGACCGTCCACGCCGAAGCGCATGTGCGGCTGGTGCGCGGTCGTCGGCTCCAGGTGGCGCGGTTTACCATGACGGAATTCCCCACCCCGCGCTACAAGGAGAAAAGCGCGTCCCTCTACGAATTGCAGGAGCGGTCACGGAAAGAGGAAAACGGGTCATCAGACTGAGTCTTCTCGGTATCAATGAAAGTATTAGGGCGTGTTGACGAACTGTTTCGCAATCCAACTGTAGCCCAAGATTCTATCTTGGTTGGGAACGAGGCACCAAGTTAGAAACTTGGGCTACGAGCGCATTTGCCCGAATTCGTCAACACGCCCTAACTAAATTTCGGATTGAGGATTCAGGATTGAGGATTCAATGGTATCTTGTATCTTGCATCTTTGGTGACACATCACGCATCACACAACATCGTCGGCATTAGTATTATAGCAAAACATATCTCTCAAACAAGGAGCAAATAATTGACACTCAATCAAAATGCTGTCATTGTCAAGGTGGATGCCGGCGTCTTTCATAGAAAGAACGACCTCATCCGCTTCACTTTCAAACCCAAAAGTTATTTCCCCGACTGGCAGGAAGGGGCTTCGACGCTTACCGTCTCTCGAACGGATGCTGAAGGGAGTGTGCTTGATGAAAACGTGCCCGCTCAGTTTGAACCCAATACCCGCGAGCTCGCATGGCTGACAGACGAACTCCAAGCAGGGAAATCGGCATGGTATGCCATCCGTGCTGTGAAGCCTTCGGCAAGTAGCGGCGAGGTCACCTCGCCCCTACAGAACAACCGGTATCGCATCGAACAGAAACCCGCCCATCTCCTGATTACCGTTGATGAGGGTCTGTTCACACGGTACAACTT
Source organism: uncultured bacterium (assembly GCA_964577695.1). Lineage (GTDB taxonomy): Bacteria > Poribacteria > WGA-4E > WGA-4E > PCPOR2b > CAZOAL01. The sequence goes on from CAZOAL010000008.1 coordinate 143,183, forward strand.
CTTAGGGGTTTGGAAGCCGTATTTCTGGCCTCTCAACGGGAATCATGGGACGGTCATCCGCGGGGCTGGCGGCGGCGATCACCCCCATCACACCGGGCTCTGCCTCGCTTACGGTGGACACGGTGAAGGGGGTTCCGCAAACATCTGGTCAGATTGGGATGAGCCGCCTTACGGCCCTTGTGGCAAGATGTTGCACCAACGGTTTATCCGACTCACAGCGGGGCCGGTGTACGCGGAGTTCGTGGAGGATGTGGTCTATGTCAAGGGGAACGGGGATGTAATCTTGACCGAGACGCGAACGGCACGCACCTGGTATGCAGACGATCAGCGGCGTTTTCTGGATATTACCCATGAAACCACGCCACCGCTGGACATCGGTGCGAGACAATTCCTTTTCGTGGCGCGGCTGAACCCGTCGATGAAAATTCCCAACGAAGGGCATGTCGAAAACTCGGAGGGTCAGATTGGCAGGAAAGAAGTCCATCATCAGCGGGCGCGCTGGTGTGATCTCGGAGGCGAGGTGGGGGATGGCGTGAACGGAATCGCGCTGTTTGACCACCCGGAAAACGCTGAACACCCCGGACTCTTCGGGGAGATCGCCGTTCCCCAACAGATGAGCATTCTTCACCATCCCCCCGATGAGTTGCTAACTGATCGTTTCCGGCTTCGATTCCGCGTCTACGTTCACGAAGGCATCACCCCGGAGGCGCAGGTTGAATCCCACTATCGGTGCTACGCAGATCCGGTGAAGGTCGAAATTGTTAGCACGCCCTAATCGGCAATCGACAATTGGCAATCGATAATTGACAATTCGCCTATTTTACGGCGCAAGCCGCTCAATCAGCCAACTGCCATTGGGCTGGCGCGTGTAGCGAAGGCGATCGTGCAGACGGTTGGGGCAACCTTGCCAAAACTCAATCATGTCGGGTGACAACCGATAGCCTCCCCAATCTGGCGGCGGCGGAATCTCTTTGTCCTGGTATGCTTCTTCCAACTGTTTGAAGCGCTCTTCCAATGCATCCCGATTCGGAATCACTTCGCTCTGCCTTGATGCCCAAGCCTCCAAACGGCTTCCGATCGGGCGGCTCTGAAAGTAGCGCTCGGATTCTTCTCGTGAAACCTTACTGACTTTTCCTGTGATGCGGACTTGTCGTTCAAACGCTGTCCAGTAAAGAACCAGGGCAGCGTTCGGATTTTCCGAAAGCTCCCTTCCTTTGGGGCTGTCGTAGCTCGTGTAAAAAACGAAACCGCGCGCATCAAGCCCCCTCAGCACAACAATCCGCGCCGAAGGGGCTCCATCTTTCGTTGCCGTTGCCAACGTCATTGCATCCGGCAGATCGAGTTTCGCGTCAATTGCCTGTTGAAACCATTTCTCAAACTGCTTGAACGGATTCGCATCCAGGTCACGCTCGCTCAAGCCTGCAAAGGTGTATTCTCTGCGAAGTGCATCCATATCCATATACTGATTATCTCCTTATGATGGCCAAGCCTCAATTAATTATTGCTTCAAAACTTCCCATTCCCATTCATCAAGAACGGGAGAAGTCAGATTACCAACAATTTTGCCCGTTGAAGCCATACACCCTAACCATGACTTTTTATCATCAATTGAAGTCGGAACTATTTTCGCAACGGGCTTGCCTTTTCGCGTAATGAGAATCGGCTCTTTCGTCTTCTCAACTTTTTTCAAAATAGAATAGCAGTCTGTTTTCAATTCAGATACCTTAACCCTTTTCATGCTTTGCTCCCCTTTTTTCATATCGCCTTAGGCCATTCACGTTTCACGTTTCACGTTTTACGAATCCAATCGAATCTCCGCAATGATAGCATCCGTCATCTCAATCGTGCCCACAGTTTTCATCCCAGCCTGCCGAATATCAACGGTGCGATACCCGCTGTCGATGACGCCATCCACGGCGGCTTCAATATCCGCGGCCTCAACTTCGAGCGCGAAGGAGTGTCGGAGGAGGAGAGCGGCGGATAGGATGGCGGCAATCGGATTCGCGATTCCCTGTCCAGCGATGTCCGGCGCAGTGCCGTGAATCGGCTCATAAAGCCCTTGCTTGCTATACCCGTAACTCGCCGACGGGCACATCCCGAGCGAACCAACCAGCACAGCGGCTTCGTCGGTGAGGATGTCCCCGAAGATATTCCCGGTCACGATGACATCAAACTGGCTTGGATTCCGAATGATGTGGTACGCACAGGCATCGATCAGGATATGATTCAACGCGACATCCGGATAATCCTGACCGACTTTCGTCGCTACTTCGCGCCAGAGCTTGGAACTCTCCAACATGTTCTCCTTCGCCACGGAGGTCAACTTTTTGGAGCGCTTTCGTGCGATCTCAAAACCGGCGCGCATGACGCGATCGATCTCCCGCGTTGTGTAAGATAGCGTATTGAATCCGCGTTCCCCATCCTCATCCTTCACGATGCCGCGCGGCTCACCGTAGTAGATACCGCCAGCTAACTCGCGGATAACGATGAAGTCGAGCCCTTCGCCGATAACCTCCGATTTGACCGGCAGGACGGGAGCAAGCGCTTTCCGGCCACGAATCGGGCGGAGGTTCACAAAGAGATCGAGTGCTTTGCGGACTGTCGCCAACGCCCGTTCGGGACGCTCTGCGCTCGGCACGTCCTCCCATTTCGGGCCCCCTGCCGCGCCAAACAAGATCGCGTCCGCTTTCCGACAGAGTTCTAGCGTTTCCGCCGGAAGGGCTGTTCCCTTTTCATCAATCGCGCAACCGCCGATGAGGGCATATTCGTATTCAAAGCGATGCCCATATTTTTCCTGAATCGCATCCAAGACGCGAATCGCTTGGGCTGTGACTTCTTGCCCAATTCCATCGCCGGGTAGTACAGCAATTTTTATATTCATTTATTGTCTCCTTGAAAATTGTCGTGTTAATGTCGGGATATAATTCAATCATATCATGCGCACTTCACCGGTTGCCCCGATGCCATCGATTGGTAGGCGGCTAAGACGAGCTCCAGGGGTCTGCGTTGAGACCTACCGCTGGTAATGGGCTCTTTTCCCGTCCGAATCGATTCGAGGAAGTGCTCAATCTCCAGGGCAAACGTATCCGCTTCCGGCACATAAATCTCGTGCTGCATGAGCCCTTTTACCGGAAAGAGGTCATCCCGCTCGCTAAACAGGCGAATCGTTACCCCGTCCTGCACCTCTGTTCCCGCCTCCTTCGCACCCACGCTACACTATCCCTCATGTCCTCACGGTCTGCCCACATCCCGAAGAAGGGCAAGGAGGCGAAGTCTTCACCCGCTTCAGACGTAGCGGTCTGGCTGCATAAGGGAAGTAGCTCTATGCGCACAACCACTTCCGTTCCTTCGGTCAACGGTAACGGCTTCGAGAACACAATGCTACCGTTTTGTATCTTTCCACATTCGATGAGCGCCATTTCTTATCCCTCCTCATTTCATTGTAACTTCTTCTCTCCTGGTTGCCTATTATACCACTTAAACACGAAATTATTCATTGGCTTATCCATTGTCATTTCCTCTCGCCAACTCATTCCTGACAATCTCCCCCTCAATAATCACCGTTTTGACGTTCAGATCGGCATCCAGAATTACGAGGTCGGCATCTTTGCCTGGAGCGATGGCGCCCTTCTGTCCATCCACACCGAGATTCCTCGCGGGGGTGAGGGTCGCCATGGTCACCGCTTCCTCCAGCGTATAGCCCCAACCGACCACGTTCCGCAAGCCTTCCATGAGCGTAATCATTGCGCCGGTGAGTCTTTCATCCGCCTCCCCCAGATTCAGCCAGACCGCGCCGTTTTTGATGTACTGCGTACCCTCCTCACGGTTCAATCGATACGCATCGTGGGCTGGCTCGTAAACGGCGTCCGCCATCCACTCCGCTTGAGGAACGCCCGCCACCCATGCGCAATCTGTCACGAGCCCAACCCCTTCAATCCCTTTCCACTGAATCAGGGTTTTCCCCCAAATGGGCTTGACGTGCCGTTCATCAACGATGAGCTCCGCGTGAATTCCCGGATGGGAGTAGATCGCTTCGACGGCACCAAGGTCCCGATGATGGAGTCCGCTCATGCCGTTATAGGTATGCGTCGCGCGCGTGACCCCTGCATCAATGGCTGCCATGGCTTGCCGATATGTTGCGTTGGTGTGTCCCATCGCGATGACGATGTGGTTATAGGCTTCCGCGCCGTAGGTTGCCAGATGTTTGGTAAATTTGAGCCCTTCATCGTTTTCAGGGGCGATAGAGATGACCTTCAGCGTCCCATCAGAGGCTGCCCATAAGGCGTGAAACTCATCGAAATTCGGGGGGCTGATGTATTCGGGGTTCTGCGCCCCGTGCTTTTCGTAACTCCCGAACTTGCCCTCAACGTAAGAACCGAGAATCCGCGACCCACCTTCGACCAGGTTATCCACCACAGATGCGATCGCTTCTAATGAACGGTTCATCCGCTCCATACTCGCAGATGAAATTGCCAACACCAGCGAGGTCACACCGTGTGCGGCGTGGGCGCGTGCGACTTTTTCCAGGTCCGCCACATCGCCCGTCATGGTATCGCAGCCTCCGCCGCCGTGAACAAGCGCATCAATTAAACCGGGAATTACTTTGCAATCGGTCGCATCAATGATTGTGGCAGACGGATGGCTTAACCGATCAAATGGTTCAACGCGAATGGATTCAATCTTGCCATCTCGTATGAGGATATTCCCCATCGAACGGTAGGACGGTGCGTAAATCTCTCCGCCGATAATGGCAAGAACTGTGTTGTTTGATGTCATTGTAAACTCCGACTTCTCTATAGTTGTGTACAATCAATACACAAAATTTTGCATTAGGTAGTTAATCGAGGGATGGTCATAATTATCCGTCGCTCCCATTGTAGCCCAAGATTCTATCTTGGCCCTGGCGCAAGGGGCCAAGATAGAATCTTAGGCTACGACCACCTCCCCAGGGAATTATGACCAGCCCTCAGTTAATCCAAATCTTCTTTCCGGAATTTAAGCAGGTATTGAAGTTTTGCCCGGAGTTCATTACCGATGCGATTAAACGTTCTTTGTTGAGCCGACTGTTCATCTTTCTTTCGCACTGGTGTTGAGAATACATGAGGATAAGCTTGGGGGTTATCAAGGTCAAAGTCTTTAAAGGCAAGCCCAATTCGCTCTGAAAGAAACTCCAGTTCTTGTCGCGTAAAGGTGACCGCTTGAATAAAATAATCTTGGAATCCCTGATAGGTCGTGGGAAACAGTCTTTCCAAAAAGCCTGCGCAGATCTGTGCGTATGCCCTAATCTCCTCTTGAGCATGAGCGTCAAGCCGCAACCCTAAAAAATGTAGCCAATTATGCAGGTCTCCTGTCCTGTATTGAAATGTATAGAAGCCAACTCCTTTCGTGCCTTGTATAATGTCTTCATCAACCCCAAGGTGTCGTAGCATTGAGGCCAGGTCTAACTGCGCCTTGAAACTTTCTTCAAGGCTGTCGAGAGCTCGACGTTGTAACGATTCGGGTAGCATTTCGCCCCTTCCTTGCCGATTCAGCCGATCTTGGAATTTCAGCTCACGTTCAGCCGGAAGAAAATAGTCACTTCCAACCAGGGTTTGGCCCATAAAACAGTGCGAATCTAACGTTCGGTGTCGTCCAGCTTGCCTGGGGTCAACGAAAACGGGAACTTTTCCTTCAACCGAGAATTCAGGGTGCTCAAAGGGGGTGGTGTGGCGATGGCGCAGAAGGTATCGTATCAGGTGCTTGTCTTGGCTCACTCTGGTTGTCCCTGCGCCGTAGCTGATTCTCGCCGTTTCTGCCGGCGTGACATCCCCTCCCATATAATCCGTCAACTGGATTGCCCCATGCTCCAGATAGGGTTGAGGGGTAAAGAGAATTTCCTCCGCCTCAGGAACCACAAGTCGCTTCGTGAGTTGTGGCTGCCATGCCGGCGGCAAAGGCGTCGGATCAATAATGCTATCACTATCGGGTTGACTGAGTGCGAGTTCTTTCCCTTGACCTCTGAAAAGAACGTCCGCTGCCAAAGGTGCGACGGCTCGAGCGATAGCCTCAAATCGATCAAGGTATGAATGGAGTGGGTTGGTTTTATTTCCAACGAACGCCCGTTTTTCCTGTATGAATCTAACCAGAGAATACAGGTCTATCTTCCAGAAAAAAGCGGTATCGTTGTTCAATTCCAGGGGTGTTCTAGCGAGTTCACGGGCAAGCGCAACGTCATCAGAGACCAGAAACGCGTATCTTTCGTAGTTTGTTGCTCGATGTGTTTGAATCAGATCATGAGCTTGTTCGGCTCGTTTTCGATTCGCGGTAGAGTCAACCCCTCCGTTCTGTGAGTCTTCGATTTGCATTCTTGATGCGAGATACTCCACTGAAGGCGTGAAAGCGGTATCAATCATAACGGAGTATCTGCCAGAGTATTCGTTGACGCTGGCACGCGAATCATAGACTATATGTAAGGCGTCAGCAATGCTAGACTGAATATGAAATCTGAAGATCACCGATTTGAAAGGGGTCAAGATAGATTGCGTGATTAAATGCTTAAAGAAATCCACCTGCTCCGGTTTTTCTTTGAAAATAGTGATGCCATGGCCGGCGGTTGCAACCCGCTCTATCATTTGGTCCCCGCCCATGTAGTCTATAAACGTCACAAAGTGGTGTTCACTATCTGTGGTATAACGTCGATAGAGTTGGTCTTCAGCTTGCGGAACAACGAGGCGTTTGGTGAGTGCTGTCCCATAGGGGGCGAGATTGGGTTCTTCAGTCATTTCAGCCATACAATCCCTCCTGGTTTTTGATATGAAAATCTGGAATGCAAGATGCAAGATGCAAGTCGAGCGAAGCGAAGAGCCCGATCCATCGGGCATTCAGAGTGCCTCTCTGTCACTCACTGCGTAAGTCCTATCATCAAAAGAAATATCGAATCCCAATACCTTCGTCTAACCCGAATCCCGTGCTGGGAGCTAAATCAAACACAGGCACCAGTTCAAAGAAAATATCAATCGATGGTCCCGAGAAGATATAGCTGATGCCCACAGGGATACGCACCCCAATCTGATTATCGCCCTTCGATTTGCCTTCATTCGACACTAACCTAGCCCTTCCACCAATTCCATAATACAGCGGGAGTTTGCCCGTTCCTACTGGAAATAGACTGAAGTTGTGAAGTAGATAATCGATGTGCAGATGTAACGCGTCCCTATCGCCGAATGACCAGGCAATCCCACCGGCTACCGCGGTTGTCCGTCCGGTCCAACTCTTGAAACTGAGCCCGGTCGGTTCACCGATAATGATGCCCAAGCCTAACCCGCTGCCTTGAGCAAACGCTGTGCTGCCGAAGCATCCGGTGATTAACGTCAGAATCATAACGAATTTAACCACTGATTATACCTCATCATTTTTTGTGATGAACATGAAACGTGAAAACCACAATACTGGCTTTCACGTTTTACGTTTCACGTTTCACGTCTCACTGCGCCGTATACCCCCCATCCGCGACGAGCGCATGCCCCGTCACAAACGAGGCGTCGTCGGAAGCCAGAAACAGGATGACGCGGGCAATCTCGCGGGGCTGGCCGAGACGTTTCAGGAAGCACAACTTCCCCCAATACTCGTTTGCATCCTCAAGCGTGAAGTTCATCGTTTTCATGACACCTTCCAGGGCAGGGGTGTGTATCACGCCCGGACAGACGGCATTGACGCGAATGTTGAACGACGCGAGATCCATGGCAAGGCATCGCGTGAAATTCAGCACCGCCGATTTGGAGGTGTTGTAAGGCACATAGTCCGCCTGCGCGATGAGGGCACTGATGGAGGCGATGTTGACGATTGCCCCGCCTCCCCCACTTTTCATCGCGGGGAGCACCGCCTTCACACAAAATGCGAGCCCTTTCACGTTAGTGCCGAGTACGCGGTCCCAATCTTCCTCGGTGACATCTTCAACCCGCCCAAACACAAACGCAGCGGCGTTGTTGACGAGGATATCGATCTTCCCAAAAGCGGCCAGCGCAGCATCGGCAATCTTCTGCGCACCCGCTTCTTTGGAGACGTCCCCTTCAACGGACACCGCTTCGCCACCAGTCTCCCGAATGAGTCGTACCGTTTCGTTCGCGCCCTCAAGATTGATGTCGGCAACGACGACTTTCGCGCCCTCCTCCGCAAAGAGTTGAGAGGTCGCTCGTCCAATTCCTGAACCAGAACCTGTGATGATTGCAACCTTATCTTTGACGCGCATGGTTCCCTCCTGCTGAAATTAAGGTTGAAAGGTTGATGTTTCACAGTATACCATATTTCTCAAAGGAGATCAACATTTCTAATCAACACGGTTGGGACTTGACTTTTTGCAGGAAAAACAGTAGACTTTAAGGTATGGAAATTAGACCCAGAGAAGTTCGCAATTACATGACACCCGATGGACGTGTTCCCTTCAGAGAATGGCTTGTTTCACTGAAAGATAAGAAGACAAGAGCAATCATCGAAAAACGGATTGAACGGTTACATCGTGGCGACTTTGGTGATGCCAAAAAGCTGAATGGGGATTTATACGAGTTGAGAACACACGACGGGGCAGGGTATCGGGTCTATTTGGGTGATTTAGCTGGAATCCTTGTGATTCTGCTTTGCGGGGGCACGAAAAGAACGCAAAAGCGGGATATTCAAAAAGCCAAAGACTATTGGGAAGAATTTAAGAGGAGAAACCATGAATAGAGACTTCATACTCAAAAATACAACCAGTTTCAAAGACGACCTTTTAGAAGACCTTAAAGACCCAGACTTCGCGCAACATTATCTTGAGGCAGCACTGGAGGATTACGAAAAAGACAGCGACACGGAATCGTTACTGCTTGCAATGCGCGATGTGGCACAGGCACAGGGTGGGATTGGAAAGCTGGCTAAAAAAACGCAAGTGACTCGTGAGCAGTTGTACGATATCCTTGCCAGTAAACACCAGCCTCGATTGGATAACCTGCTTTCCATTCTCTCTGCATTGGGTTTTCGTGTCCGATTGGAACGTATAAAGTAGTGTAAAACCCACACCACTCACAACAACTTGACCTCGCCCACGCGCAAATCGAAGACCACCGAGAGCGGCGAAGGTGGTGGTTTTGGAAAAAGTAGGATTTCATTAAGTTAGGAGGGAATCAGGAGTGAAACAAATTTTTGTTATTTTGATTGTTGGATTGAGTTGTTTCCTGTATGCCTGTGATGGTAAGAAAATCGCCTTATCTCAAGAGGCTAAAATTCAACCTCTTGAGACCTCAGAGACGTATTTCAATCTGGGAATTGCCTATGGTGAGCAAGGAAAGTTCGACGAAGCAATTGAAGCGTTTAATGCAGCAATTCGCATCAATCCGAACGATGCAGAGGCACATTACAGTCTGGGAGTTACTTATGATAAGCAAGGGAAGTTAGACGAAGCAATTGAAGCGTATCAGACAGCAATTCGCCTCAACCCGAACTATGCAGAGGCGTATAATAATCTGGGGGTTGCCTATGGTAAGCAAGGAAAGTTAGACGAAGAGATTGGAGCGTACCAGACGGCAATTCGCCTCAACCCGAACGCAGAGGTGTACTACAATCTGGGAATTGCCTATCGTGAGCAAGGGAAGCTAGAGGAAGCGGTTGCAGCGTACCAGACAGCAATTCGCCTCAACCCCAATTATGCAGAGGCGTATTACAATCTGGGAGTTGCTTATGATAAGCAAGGGAAGTTAGACGAAGCAATTGAAGTGTACCAAACAGCAATTCGCCTCAACCCCAATTATGTAGAGGCGTATAACAATCTGGGAGTTGTCCATGATGAGCAAGGGAAGTCAGAGGAAGCGGTTGTAGCGTACCAGACAGCAATTCGCCTCAACCCCAATGATGCAGAGGCGTATTACAATCTGGGAGTTGCTTATGATAAGCAAGGGAAGTCAGAGAAAGCGGTTGCAGCGTACCAGACAGCAATTCGCCTCAACCCCAATCTTGCAGAGGCGTATTACAATCTGGGAATTGCCTATCGTGAGCAAGGGAAATCAGAGGAAGCGATTGCAGCGTACCAGACAGCAATTCGCCTCAACCCCAATGATGCAAAGGCGTATTCCAATCTGGGAGTTACCTATCGTGAGCAAGAGAAGTTAGAGGAAGCGGTTGCAGCGTACCAGACAGCAATTCGCCTCAACCCCAATCTTGCAGAGGCGTATTACAATCTGGGAAATGCCTATCGTGAGCAAGGGAAGTTAGAGAAAGCGGTTGCAGCGTACCAGACAGCAATTCGCCTCAACCCCAATTATGCAGAGGCGTATTCCAATCTGGGAATTGCTTATGATAAGCAAGGAAACTATGAACAAGCTATCGCTCATTACAAAAATTTTATCCGCTTGGCTTATACCAATCCCACTCTACGAAGTTTTATACCTCAAATAGAACATAGGATAAAAGTGATTGAAATGAAGTCTAAACTCTTGGATAAGTAAACACGAAGTAAGAAGATGGTGCCCTTTAGTGAGCGATGATACGATGTAGGTTGGATGTCCTTATCAAACTTTTTCCTCCGTGTGAGGTTGTAGTTCGTGTGAAACGAATCGCAGACTCTGAAACGAACCAAAGATAATGAAAAAAATGGTACTTCCTGGGGAAAATTACCACACAATACTTTCAACCAACCCCAAAACTCCAGCGTTTAAGCCACGGGGGTTTGGGGCTCTTGCGTCACCATGCCGTTTGGGTGTATAATGTGTGACGAATAATTGGGGGGGGTAATGCCCTTCAGTTTTCTAATCGTTGAGAACTGAAGGGTACTAAAAATTTGGGGGTCTATAAATTGGAGAATAAGAGCATTGAAAAATTAGTACAAGAATTGACGACGGAGTCGGGAAATTCGATCAGCCCTACATTTGAAACCAAACGAATGGAGATCTTTGCCCGTTGTATTGAAGACCTGAGAAAAACAATAGATGAACACGGAAAGACAGCGACCCGACTTGGGAGGGCATTAAATTGGCTAACCGCAGTTATTGCCGCGGCAACCATTATAGGAACAGGGTTTGCTATATGGACAGCATTAAGAGGAGGTTGACCTCAATCAAAACACTATGACCTACCAATACCGCCGCGAACTGCTCTCAAATGAGGAAGCGGATAGACTTGCGAACGCCGCGGAGAACTTCCAAGAGAATTTCGTGATTTTCGCGTTGCTTGATATGGGACTGCGGGTTGCGGAGAAGAACATTTTTATTCGTTAGTGAGAGAGAGGTCAAATGAAAACAAAATCGAAACCGACCGGCTGGTCAACCAGAGCCATCCACGCCGGCGAGGAGTCGCTTCCCAAAACGGGAGCGCTCATTCCGCCCATTTATCAAAATAGCACCTTCCGGTTCGAGACGGCGGAGGAATGCGTCGCCGCGTTTACGGACGAAGATTCGGGCTATGTCTACACGCGCTGGGGAAACCCCACGCAATCCGTGTTAGAAAATAAAATCGCCGCGCTGGAAGGGGGTGAAGCGGCGCTGGCAACGGCATCCGGAATGGCAGCCGTAAGCACTGCCTTACTGACGTTGCTTGCGTCCGGCGACCATGTCGTGGCGATGGATTCGCTCTACTCGGCTTCGTATAATATCCTGAACGGCGACCTGCGTCGCATGGGCGTTGAGACGACGTTTGTTGATGCAACCGATGTGAGCGAAATCGAGCGGGCGATTCGGCCGAATACGAAAGCCATCTACATCGAAAGCCCCGCCAATCCAACTTTGAAGCTGGTTGACATCGCGGCTTGCGCCGAGATTGCGAAGGCGCACGGGGTCACGTCAATGATTGACAATACGTTTGCGACGCCGTGTGGACAGCAACCCATCACACTCGGCATTGATGTGGTCGTCCACAGCATGACCAAGTATTTGAGCGGAAACGGGACGGTGATCGCCGGCATCATCGTCGGAGCGAAGGTGTTCATCGATCGAGCGAAGAAAGGGGCGTTGCGAAATTTCGGCGGCGTCATCAGTCCGTTCAACGCATGGCTGACGCTACACGGCGTTGCCACCCTGCCGTTGCGCTTTGAGCGGCACTGCGAGAACGCCCGCGCCATTGCGGAATTTCTGGAAGCCCATCCGGCAATCGAATGGGTACGTTACCCCGGTCTGCCAAGCCACCCCCAGCATGAACTCGCCAAACGTCAGATGAGAGATTTCGGTGGGATGGTGACGTTTGAACTCAAAGGAGGGAGAGAAGCGGGAGAGTGGCTCGTGAATCGCATCCAGCTCTGCTCCCTTGCCGTGAGTTTGGGCGATGTGCGGACATTGGTTTGCCATCCCGCTTCGACCACGCACTCGCAGGTTCCGCCTGAAGCCCGAAGGCGCGCGGGCATCACCGATGGCCTCGTCAGGGTCTCCGTCGGCCTGGAGGATGTGGAGGATATTATGGCAGACCTCGACCAGGCGCTAAGATGATAATTCTCGCACTCATTTTCAACGCGAGCCACAACATTTCGGCTTCTCGATAAGTCGAGTACAAAGGTGATATAATGGTTGATAAAGCGTACCTCCTCACTGATGAAGAGATGAGGAATTTTATTGTCAACGGATATGTCGTGGTCAAGGCAGATTTCCCTGCCGGTTTTCACGAGACAATTTACCAGAAAACCAAAACGGCTTTTGAAAAGGAAGGCAATCCGGGGAACAATCTTCTGCCCCGAATCCCAGAGATTCAGGAGGTCTTCAATCATCCGGCGGTCCGCGGTGCCCTGACCAGTGTTCTGGGACCGGATTACATCATGCACTCTCACCGCCACCCCCATTACAATCCGCCGGGGAGCACCGGACAAAACCTTCATAAGGACAGCTATTGGGGCTATCAGAAGGTACGGCACCACCGCCCCTGGTGGGCGATGTCCCTGTACTATCCGCAGGATGTCACCGAGGAGAACGGGCCGACGGCAATTCTGCCGGGTACCCAATACCTTATGAAACGCACGCATGACGATTCAGAGGTCGAGTTGCCGATTTACGGGGAAGCGGGCACGGTAACGATTATCCATTTTGATCTCTGGCACCGGGCGATGCCGAATCGCAGCTTGAATCCACGTTACATGATGAAGTTCCAATTTACCCGTATGGAAGAGCCCCAGCAGCCGAGTTGGAACACTAAGAATCCGATGTGGATTGAACCCCGGTTGTCTGAACAGAGTGAGGAAACCGGGAGTTTAAAGGCACCCGGCATCCTGCGGACAGCCGGGGGGTTAGTAAAACATCAGGTGATGTGGAGGCATCTCTGGAATTGGTCATCAGGAAACGGCCCCTCGCCGAAGAAGGTGGCAAGTCCGTCCGCGACTCCCCTCCGTCCACGGGGGGGAAGGGTGGGGCATCCATCGTCCCCTCCGCAAGCAGGGGGCGTATCTCAATGGATTAAGGCATTGGGCGATGCGGATGCGTCGATTCGTCTCAACGCGGCGGATGAGCTGGGCCTGATGGCTGAGTCCGCGCAGGATGCGATACCGGCGTTGCGGGGTGCCTTGGGGGATGCGTCAGAGCCAGTCGGTCTCAATGCCGCTTATGCGTTAGGTGCGATTGGCAAGCGGGCTGTGCCGGCGTTGATGGAGGCATTGAGGGATGCCTCTGAGTCGGTTCGTCTCAATGCGGCTTATGGGCTCGGTGCAGTCGGCGCACCGGCTGTGCCGATGTTGATAGAGGCGTTGGGTGATGCGTCCGAGCCAGTGCGTCGCTATGCTGCTTATGCTTTGGCGCAGATGGGTCAATCCGCTCAAGACGCCGTACCCGCGTTAATCGTGGCATTGGGTGATGCGTCCGAACCGGTGCGTCGCAATGCGATTGAAGCGTTAGGCACGATGGGTCAATCCGCCCAGGACGCTGTGACTGCGTTGATTGAAACATTGCTGGGTGATACGGATGGACAGGTCCGTTTCGATACAGCGCTGGCATTGGCTCGGATAGGTCAATCCGCTCATGATGCCGTCCCTGCGTTGATAAAGGCATTGAAAGATGAAAATCGGTACGTTCGTGACAACGCGGTTGTTGCGCTTCATCGAATCGGAACTCCTGAAGCGCATGACGCTTTATTTCACTACCTTTTGACCACTCGGTGGTGTCCCTCAACCACAAAAGAGAGCACGTTTTAGGAAAGGAGTTTATGATGACAGATGAAGAAAGATATCTCTTTGACATACAGGGTTACACGGTGATAGAGCGCGCGTTAAGCACAGACGAGCTTGCCGCGCTCAACGCAATTTTCGATGAACAACAGGCTCGGCTGGAAAACCCTCGGGCGGGTCGAGCGAGATACCTGGAATTGGTCACCTGGGGCAAACCCTACCGGGATATAATTGACCACCCGGCGCTGGTCCCATATTTGGAGGAAATTCTGGGCGCGGATTTCCGCCTCGACCACGACTATGCGGAGCACATGCTTGAGGGGGGAGCAGGTGAACTGCACCTCAACGGCACGCCCTACAGCACCATGTTTCATTATAACGCCAAAGATGGCAAGCTCCTCTGCGGCCTGGTGGCGGTTGCGTGGGCGTTGAAAGATGTGCCGCCGGGCGCAGGTGGCTTCTGTTGCATCCCCGGCAGTCATAAGAGCAGTTTCCCGCCACCGGACAGTATCACCTGCGTGGGAAAACCGTCGCCGTGTGTGCAGCAGATACCGTGTCCGGCCGGTTCAGCGGTTATCTTCACTGAGGCGCTTCGACATGGTACGCTTGCCTGGACTGCTCCCACCGAGCGGCGCACCCTCTTTTACAAGTATTCCCCACGCTATCTCTCCTGGTGGGGCACCTATTACGACCCCGATGCTTACGATTATACCGAGCAGCAGAAAAAAATCCTCCGCGCCCCTTATATGAGTCGGGCGTGGAGAAAACCGCCTGCGAAGGGATACGTTTTGAGCCCTGCCTGACAGAACTCGTCGTTGAGGGCGATTACAGATTTTGCTTGTGACTCACGCAACTCATCAACTAATTGAGGGATGGTCATCATTCGCCGGTGGTTGAGTTGTAGCCCAAGATTCTATCTTGGCCCCTTGCGCAAAGGCCAAGTTAGAAACGTGGGCTACGATTGCCTCCCCTGGGAATTATGACCAACCCTCGGTTAATAGGTAAGATAAGGAGGTACATAACATGTTCAGAGTGACATTTCTCTCAATTATCCTTTTTTTAGCCGTGTCTGCTTTTGCACACGCGGAGATCCTTTTTACCGACGACTTTGAAAAAGATCAAAGTGGCAAGGAACCATCGAAATGGGAAAAACTCAATTTTGCCTCTGGAAATGCCACAATCACGGTGGAGCAAGACCCAACTGCCCCCAAAAACAAAGTGGCGAAAACCAACGGGATAGGGCTTTACATCCCCAAGGTAGCAGGCAGAGAAAAGTGGCGCGACTACATCTGGGATTTTGACTGGATGTGGGAAAACGATAGTTTTGTGGGAACCATCTATCGTGTGGAAAACGCGGAAGCCCACTTCCACGGCAGCCGACGCACAGGGGCTGTTGATGTCCAGATTTATACGCGCAAAGCGGGCAATTGGGCATTGGTCGCAGGGGGCCAGTTTCCCAACAAGAACAATGTTTGGTACAGCCATCGGCTGGTGGTGAAAGGGAGCAAACATCAAATCTTCCTGAAAGAACGGGAGGAGCAGTTGCCCCCAGTGGATTGGCACCTCAAGCTAAAGCCTGTTGTGGAGGCTGATAATGATAGCTTCAAGACAGGCCCTGTTGGCATGATGGGGATTACCTCGGGGGTCAGCTATTTTGACAATATGGTGGTGGTGGAGAGCATTGAAGACCTCAATCGGTTGCGACCCGTGGACCCCCGCGGGAAACTGGCAATGACCTGGGGGGTGCTCAAAAAACGGTTTTAGTTTTTTCTATCCGATTTAGCTGAAGGATGGTCATCATTAGCCGGTCATCCAGTTGTAGCGCAAGGTTTCGAGATTTCGATAAACTCAATCCTCAACCCGGCGGATTCTATCTTGGTTTGAATGAAAGCGGCCAAGATAGAATCTAAGTCACCTTTGGCGTAATTTCACGAATAATAATTTGCTTGAGCCCTTGCAAAATCCTAAAAATATCAAATATCTCATCTTTTGTGGCGGAGTAGTTTTGGCTCATGCAGTATTGTTGGCCCTCTAAAACCATGAAAAACCAGTCCCGTCCAATAATGTATGTTCCGTACACAGGTCTCTGACGCTCGTTCAGTTCCTGTGCCACCAGCATCGCCACTAACGTTTGTGCTGCCGGATCGCCTGTCGGATCAAGGTGTTTTTTATATTCATTCAAACAAAAATACGGTTGACGCGGATTGCGGAAACCAGAAGCAATCATCCCATCCACTCTGCCAAACAGTTCGTAATCGCCAACAACCCCTCGCAGTTCGCGCTCCAGAAAATAGGCAAATTGCTCGTTATCAAAATCGACAAACACAATCAACGGGCTGATGAATTTGTTTTCTAATTCTACCTCATTCCAACTATCCACACCCAGAATCAGCGTTTTTCTGAGCCTAAGCAGAAAGGTTCTCTCAAACTCGGTCACAGCGCACGGAGTCGCTAACCACGAGTCCAACACCTGGCTTTCGCGCACTTGCCGCAAGCCGAAAGCACTATCTAATCCATCCAGCTCCCAGTCTCTGAAATTGCTTGTTTTCATGGTTTCACGATATTTCATAGTAGCCTAACGCCCCAAGTTCAGTTGTCCGATTCTCGGACCGTCAATTGCACCGCTGGGTTAGGCGTCTTTCTTGGCAGGCGGCGACACAACTGTGCGACCACTTGCCTTCTGTTTCATTCTTGCCTGATTCAGCATTTTCTTAATATCGTAAGAAAACGGCATGTTTCAATTTTTCCTAAAAATGTGTTGACACTTTAACGTGAAACGTGAAAGGAATCACGCTTCACGTTTTCAAAGTGCAACCAGTTTTCTGAAACATGTCCTAACTCGCCAATGTCACATTTCCTCCGATAGAGCGGGGCAGGTGTTTACATCCCGCCTAGCGGGGCTCTGTAGCCCAAGATTCTATCTTGGTTCCCGCGGATGATGTACTCGGTTGGCCAACTTAGAAAGTTGGGCTACGACTGGATCTCATTTCTAATGTGACATTGGCGAACTAATTCGCTTGCTAATGATTTTGATTATAGCTTATAATATTTCTCCAAACAAGAAAAAAAACATACACACGAGGTAGGATATCAATGAAGGACAAGTTTACAGAGCAATTAGCCTCTTATAAAGAAAACGGCTTTGCTATTTTCCCACAGTTGTTTGATGAAGACCTGATGCACAAATGGCGCGAAAAGCACAAACAGTTGGTTGAGGAATACGGTAAGTGGTGGTTCGGGAACATGCTGGAATATGCGCCAAAGTTCTTATGGCCCGCCGTGACGCACCCAACGCTCCTTGATTTTGCTGAACAAGTCATGGGGCCCTTCGTGCAACTTGACAATCTCACCCTTGCTGCCTTTCCACCGGTGCCAAAGGAGAATGCCGTGGGGAAGGTTTCGGGGTGGCATCGAGATCGGTGGGGACAGGTGCCTCGTAGCGATGTGTATGAAAGCCCCAACGCGATGAATGCGATCTGTTACCTTCAAGATCTGACAGATGAATTTGGACCGCTTCGTGTCATCGCAGGCTCTCACCGACGTTCCATCACCATGCCCCCGGAGGAACGAACGAAACCGCATCCGGAGGAAACGATCTTTCGGATGAGGGCCGGGGACGTGTTCTTCACGCACAATAACGTCGTGCATTCAGGAACTCCAAACACTTCGGGTCAGATGAGATATTTTTTCAGCATCTATTACAATCTGACCTGGCTGAAACATACGGATAATCACAGCGGTCCACTCACCCAACAACTGCTTGCGGAAGCGAGAGCCCGCAATGACCATCGCTTCATGCGACTTCTGGGTGTGGACGAGCAACTTCAGCCCCGCTGTAACTCTGGCTTTCTGATTCCTGACGAGGAACGATGGGCAGAATGGGCCGCAGCAGATCGCGCCGCCATCAAAAAACCGAGTGCATAATGTGCTGAAGCCTCGATTCCGTGGAGAGATTAGCCTTGGGGAGCATGCAGGAGATATCTACCGTTTCCAAAAGTCGTGGCTTTGCCAACGTGAAGCCAGGTTCCCAACAATAAATATGGCAGGAATACCTCTATATCGCCACAGTATTCGATGCACCCAAGCACTCCTCCCATTGGAACACGCTTTTCTTGCCGAGAGGAATAACGCTTCCAATCCGCCCACTGGAGGTTAATCGGTTGACTTGTGACGCCCTCCGCACCCTTGACAATCGCTGCAAAATCAGCGTCCCACTGTTGATTGCAGTGAAAGTAGCACAGCCCTGAAATCCGTCTCAGCAAACTCCGCACCAAAATCGAAAAGTGAAGGGAATCCGCAGGCTGTCCGTCCGAAATCAAGCGCGTTGGCGTGATAAACTCAACGCGGATGCCATTGCCTGATACTTGCTTTTGCAGTTGCTCAACGGCGGACTGGAGCTCACTGTATGTCACGTTGCCCGCCCAATCGCGCACACGCCCGCCTTCTGTGTAGATGGGGGCCGTTTCGCCGGTCGTCGGATGGACACTCAATACCGATTCCAGTGTGTACCTCCCTCGACGCCTTCCCAGACCCATTTTCCCCAACTCCAAAAAACTCGACAAAAAGTAGGGCAGCATCGAAATGGCTCTCCCGATGAGAATCAGGTCAAACGCAAGGGAATCCCCACTGAGATAAATCCGCCTCCCATCCAGTGGCGGTCTGAAGACGAACGGGTGCGGGATACTCGCATAACCGGGCAACGGTTCAACGCCGGCGGGCAGGGCATTTTCAAAGGTCGTCCCGTAAGGACACTCGCGCCGCAACGGGCAGACCGGGCATTCGCGGGGGTGGTCGGGCGGCTGCAAACAGACCATCTGCTTGAACACTTGGCCAAACGCGCCGCGCAGGGTGCTCCCTTTGTAGTACGATAACTGGATGGTTGTCTCCGCTCGGAGGATGAAGCGGTATTGGGCGAAGTGGAGGGGTTGGGGGGTCACGACGCCTCCTTTCCCTTTTTAGGGGAGTTTCTGCGGGGATCGATGCGAATGTGATGCCAGTCCTGCTCTTGTCGACTTGGATAAACCTCACTATCTTTCAGATATTTAACCTGAATATATTCAACCGGGGCACCTACCAGTGAGCAAGCAAGAGTCATCCCTGCTGACATCGAAGCAAATCCGCCGGTAATGTCAGCAATGACCTCATGAGGGCTTAATCCATAGGTCTGGATTTCATCTTCATAAATCTGCTTAATCGCCTCGAATGTATGTTCTGCATCGGATCTTTTGATGTGCCAGGGAAAGACTTGAACCCTTTCGCCACAAAAATTCCTGATTTCCTCCTTGAGATCGTTGAATCGCTGTTCGAGTTCATTTTTTATCAGTTCATCTTCATCTTCACCATTACTATAGATACACCAGCAGAATTTGAGCGGCCCTCGTTGAGCATGTGTGACGATTCCGAAACGTGCGAACTGGACGCTTTCCCTGCCAGGGCTTAAGAGCCAAATAATACCCTGGTATCTAAAATCCATTCTTTCCTCCCTCTCCGGGCGAAGCATTTCTTCCATCCGTTTTCTTCTGTCTTTTTCTTGCTTGGGTTGATAATAAAGAAGTATTAAAAGAAAAGCAACTATACTAAGACCAACAATCGTTAAGGCAACATTCCGCCATGCTTTCCACAGTTCTTCCCACTTTGAAAAATCATGCACCACCTCATAGCAGAGATTGCCGAACATACCAGCGATGGCCACGCCAATTATAAAAAGCCCAAAATATCTCCAATCGCCAAACAGATTTTTAACGACTTCTTGAGCAAATTCCCGAATCCCTTGTTTCTGTTTTAACATCTTGATTCTCCGTTTCCCTGTTGCTTGATTTTAGGAGAAGAACTTCCCCTTCATGGGGTAAGCATACCCATATTGGACAATATCTTCCCCCTCCGAAGCTTGATAGATTTCTTCAACCACTTTGCCATAAAAGGGCTGAATTCGATCTGTTTGAAAAACAGAACCAGCTTCATACATCACAATCGGTTTTTTCAGAAACTGACCTGTCGAGGCAAGGTGTCCATCGACCTTCCCGCGTTTAATATGGGTTGTGTAATGTCCCTGCGTAAATTCACTGTGGTGAGGAACATAAGATGAAGAGAGCGTCATAAAGCCATCTGAATCCTCTGCCCCTTGGGGAGGGTGTGCATCGGTAAAATCTTGTAGGGGGACGAATCTGCTAAAGAAAAATTGCCCTTTGCCAACGGATTTTCGTCTGCCATATCCCTGTTCCGCAAGATTGCGGAACAGGTTCCGGACCTCGTCGGCGTCAAACTCGGGATGTACCTTCACAAAAACCCACCAAAAATTGCGCAGTAGATATTCCTCTTCCTGACTAAACAAGCCATTTTCATCCATCGCTCGCATTAAAATCCGATCGATTCGGTTTTTTCGAGCCCGGCTTTGCTTGACCAGTGTGAGGTACTTCAAATGGTCTGAATTAAGAATGCGGGCGCAATTCCCGTGACTCTCCTGTTTGTGGGGTGAAGCCCACGGGGTGACGGCATCGCATCGTTCGGCGTTACAATACTGATTTATCCTGTCCAACGTCTCTTGATAATCTGACGCTGTCAAAAGTTCCTGACGTAGAAGGATAAACCTTTTGGGACACCATTGAACCTGCAATAGTTCTTTTAAGAGGTTTTCTTTGCTTTGCTTTCCTGCGACTAAGCGATTGACCAACTCTACAGGCAACAACTGTTGCTCTGATAACCGTTTGGCAATCTCAATTCCCATCAATTGCTTTTCCCAATTGCCAGGGTACTCATTTCGCACAATTGTTGCGACCTGGTCAATCGGAATAAAACCTTTCGGTTTGGGAAGATAGCCTTGAGGAAAGCCATCGGAGACGAGAATCTTCGGCGGGTATGATTCCACTAACTTCCGCGTTTCGTGGGAATCTCCGTGCATGTAGGCATGTGCCCACATCAACGCTGCCCACAACGTATCCGCTTGCAGGGGCGTGAGAAACGAGGTTTGTGGTTTAATGATGCACACAAATTCCTTGTATTCAACATCTACAGGTGGTTTTGGCGGTGTTGTTTCCCGATGTCGGAAATCACCAATTACATTCTTGAGTTTCTGCCAGAAATTTAGTCTCATTCGATCCAGTCTCCGGGTTCAAATGTGAGGGTGCACCAGCCGGGCGGGGTGTTGCCGCTTAACAGCCAGCGTGATTTGGGACGGTAATGGGGAGGGTTTGGACGCGGTTGACGCGCCAAATCGGGATTGGAATTTAACAAGACAATCGACATCGCGTTTTTGCCAGAGCTCCATCCTAACCGCACAAGGCATTCCATCGCTGGTAGTTTATCAACAAAATCCACGCCATACTTCTTGTAATGCCCTGGCAAAGCGACTCTATATTTTCGTCCAACGTACCTGTAGTAATCCAATTCCGCCTGAATCACTGCCTTAGCAAAGTGATTACATCGCTTGACAAGTTGCTCGATATCCTTTTTCCGCAGGGGCCGCGTCTGTGGTGCGACTTCATGAGCAAAGTCACGCTCGCTGCCAAAAGAAATCGTCGCCGAGGCTACCGTACCAGCGGCCATACATTCAACCCATGTCTTCAGGAGGCGTTCACCCGGAGGCTGACGGCTCCTGTCTTTAATCCGACGTTCCGCCAGCTCTATCCGCAATGCCGACTGAGGGAACGCAATATCGCTAATCTTGAGCCGGTGTGAAAAATCGGAGGCTGGATTTACGCCTTTCATCAAACCTTCCAATTCCTTCCTTGCGTCGTCGTGTAGCTTTTTCCCACCGAAAGACTGCGGATCGAATCTACCTTCGCTTTCGTAGCCTGAACAGAGATAGGCTGTCAGGATGGCACCTTTCAGCGAACTCCCCGGAATGATTGGCTGGAAGGTGGCTTGATTTTTTATGCACTCGCGGAAGAGGTCGTTTGCTTTGGTCGGTAAAGAAATTCCCGAAGCAAGGGCTGCGGTGTACATTTTATTTTTAAATCCCTCCTCCCACGACAGGTCTTTCGCCGCTTTCGTCAGTTTATCAACGTCCTGCAATACATCGTCCGGAGGAAGCAGACGGTCCGGCAAAGTGAACCAATCGAATCGCAGCCAGCAATTGTCTTGCACTTTCCACTCGTATAAGGGTATCTCTTCACCGGTGCCGATGTGGACCGGGGTTAGCAATTCGATTTTCATGATTTTAATCGTCGTCAGTGGTTGAATGACTCCAGCAAACGCCGGGGAGGCGTTTGTCGATTTCTTCATTGATCCAATCAACGGCTGTATCTGTTGTTTCCTTTTCATCCAACTTGAATTTAACCTTTCCGTATCCCCGGCTCCCCGATGCACCAAGATAATCTCGATGGACGTAACTGAGTGCTTTCAGAATGTGTTGAATATCTGTTTTTGCGGTGTCTTTATTGCAATGAGAAGTTTCCGATTTTCCATTGATTTCTTTGATTTCAAACTGTCGATACACCACATCCAGATGGAATGCAATTCCCGCGGGGACACGTTCAAAGTGGCGTGGTGTTGCGATTCCACTGAAGCGGTTAATCACATTTTCCGGTTTAATTTCTGTGTATTTCCCGTTCCGTTCGTGGTAATCTTTTGCTATCTGGTGATCCGTCACAAGGTGGGCATCTCGGACGATTAACCGCGTGGGACCGCGTTTTTTAATCGCCTCACGTTCGTTATTATTTCGGGGTTCATTGTTGGCGGCACCAAAGATTCGGCAAATTTCACACTCCGGATTAAAGCAGGAGTGAACCTCTTCGTTCTTATCAATCAGCTTATCGCTCATCAGTTCAAATAGATGACGCATCTTTCCTTTTAACGAGGACCCCGGAATATAGGGGTTATTATCTCTGCCCGTGCGAATCACTTTTTTATCGAGCCCGCCTATTCCGAACACGTCGCCAGTACCGATGGTTAGGCCGGTCTCACAGATAATTTTGCCTTTTATCTGGATATAGTCAACGAGACAAATTTTAATCTCTTTCTTTTGTTCTTTTTCATTGTTCATCGCTTACTCCTTTCCTTTCTTCTCTGTTCCAAAGTAACCCGCCACAGCCTCAAATGTCATGACAAATGCTTCAAAATCTTCATACTTCGCCTCACTTTTCGTCACGATCTCCAAGCATTCTTTCATGAACGTTGCGAATTCCTCCGGGATGTTCTTCCCTCTACCCTTCCGGGCGTAAGCGACCTTGGAAAAGAGCAAGTTCAGCCGCCGTTTTTCGACCTGAAACCGCCCTTCGCGTCTTTCTTCCGTAGGTGCTTGCATCAGTTTGTCTTGTGTTGCCTTGATGACATCGTAAAAGTTACGGAGTTGATTGTTCGTTAAACCATTGTTACGAGATTCTTCAGCAACCTGTTTGGCGAATTCCGTAAACAGTTTTTCTTTGAGCGTTCGTACTTTCTTTTTTTCAGGCTGATGTCCACATGTCAGACATGGGCGACCGTATCCTGAGATCTCCAGCAGTTTTGGATCAAAGAAACCGCCTTCCCCTTTGATTGTTTCCCAATTGATTTCACCCAACTGAAAACCCTCCTCTCTTTACACAACTCAATCCCGTTTCATCAAAACCACCCAATCCAAAATAAACCGAAAGTGCGGCAGCAGCGTCTCGTCACCGACCTTCAACAGCGGCTGCAAACACGATTTCACTTCGTTGCCCATCGGGTTGTCTTTGATATTCCGTTGAATATGCGTTGCCAATTGGCTCGCATACTGCAACCCAATTGGATCCCGGTCCGTGTGCCACTTGTTGTATTGCTCCAGAATATCATACATCCGATACAGAAATCCAATCGTAATTGGGCCCTCTTGATTATCCCCATCCCGAACCTGATCTTTGAACCACTTCGCCTTCTCCAACGCCTCCCGATACGTCTCCCACTCCATCACCACCCCCATCACATCAATTCGATTCCGACCCTCATCCTTCGCGTTCTTTAGCAATCCTCGCGCCTGGTCAATCCCCTCGTAGATTGGATACTGCGGATTGGTGATCTGCACCCCCGCCGAAAAGGTCAACCGCTCACTTTGTGTCGTGCCTTCTGGCATCAACCCTTCCCACCTCCGCGAGAGTTCATCGGCGAACTTGAAAACACGCTCCCACGCCCCGACGACGACAAAATCATCCCCCCCGGAGTAGACCAGATACATCTCGTATTTCTTCAGGAGTTCAATCATCTCGACTGCGAAAAAGTGATAGATGAACTCACCCAATTTGACCGCCTGTTTCAGCGTCATATCTGGAATCGAATTCATCATCACGCTCAAGTGATCCATGTCCCCCGCCATCACTGCGATTTTCTTATTCCCTTTCGCTTTCGCCTTGTCGTTCACCAACGCCGCGAGGCAGTGAAACCGCGTCGGCAATCGCTCGTCGTTGCAATTCGCCCTCCCCTTTCCCCGCTGAGATTCGATGAGGGTACAGGCGCGATCGCAGAGTTCCCTTTTCTTGAGATCTTCTTCCCCTGGCTTGTAAAGTTGGGGGAGATAGGCTGGGACGAGTTCATCGCCTGAATTAGCCAAAATCGCCCAGGTCTTGTGGATCTGCACCGATTGATTTTCAGCACCTTGCTGTTTGCTGCATACCACATAAGGTCGGCTTGGCAATCCCTTATAACCTGCGACGTTTTCCAGCTTGTTGCAGATGTAACAGAGATTTGGTTCCCAACCCGCTTTTCCCTTTGCCCGATTGCCCATCCGGGGCAACCTGCCGCAACTGTGGCACTCTTGCTCGTAGCCTGTGTCAAAGACACGCTCGCGGTAGCTGGTGTTGTGTTTGCTCTTATCACAGGGCATCTCCTCTCGCAACGTCTCCTCAAATTTCTTCAATTTACCCCGTTCGAGCCGGTTCTGTAAGTCCTGCGAGATTTGGATGTATTGGTCATTGAGTTCATTAACCGGTCGCGGCTCACTAACGGCGAGATTCAAAAACACATCTCCCCAAAGTTCCGCCCAGAGCCAGTCGTCCACCTCCTTTTTCCACTCCCACACTTTCTCATCAAGCTTTTTCGATTCCGGAACCATCAGCAGGAACTTCCCGCCTGACCACGACAGACGACAGCACATCGGTTCACCGAGTTCATTCAGCAGTTCAGTCGAGAACGCCAAACACGCCGCCGAGACATAGAACGACCTTCCACGCAGCCGCTTCGCTGCCCCGCCGTCAACGTCCTCTGCGCGATTCACATTGTAGATGAAGTCCTGAATCCCAGACAGATCACCTTTAATGAGCCGCGATTTCCCTTTCCTGCATTTCTCAAAGGCGTTGTCAAGGCGTTGGGATACTGTCTTTTCGACGCTCTCGAAACGTTGGGATAAAGCACCAATAATCGCTGTAATCTGAATTTTATCCATCCTTCCAACCTGTTCCCTTTCTACCTCAACCGACCATGCCCATCCGTATGCTAATCAAGTTCCTTCGTCGTTGAGATCAACAGTCCAACTATACCAGAAAACAAGTTTGAAGTCAACAATAAAATTTGTCGCAGTCCTCTAGCAATCGAGGCACTCATTCCAACCCACCGTAACCCAGAATGACGGCGTATCTCTGAAAGACGCGTCGCAGTCCTCTAGCAATCGAGGCATTCATTCCAACATGGGTCTATGTGGAGAACGGAGAGATCTCAGAGGTGAGTCGCAGTCCTCTAGCAATCGAGGCACTCATTCCGACTTAAAAAGAAGGAGGTGAGAAGATGCCGCATTCAGGTCGCAGTCCTCTAGCAATCGAGGCACTCATTCCGACACAGCGAGCGACTTTTCTGCCAATCTCCAGTTTGAGTCGCAGTCCTCTAGCAATCGAGGCACTCATTCCGACTTTTTTAGGAGGTAAAACATGTTACACCTTGTTGTTTTGTCGCAGTCCTCTAGCAATCGAGGCACTCATTCCGACAGCACCCCCCTGGAACCCAGTCGTGGCGCGGGCTAAAATCGCCATTTCCGCGAGCGCAATTTGCCACCCCCTTTTGAGACGAGTGTTTTTCTAAAAAGTGGCTCAAACCCGCATGAATAGCCATCCATACGGGGCAATAATATCTGCATTTTGGCCACCCCTTATCGTACCTACACTTTCTGCGAAGTTTATCCAAACAGGTGCATTTTCAAAGCGAGGTGCACGAGGTTGATAATCATCGCCTCCTTTGACTTTCGATATAAGATTGCACCGCTTCCTCAGAAGCCGATCCGACAGTCCCAACATAATAGGTCGCTGTCCAGAGGTGCCCTCGAACGAGTTTCCGGCGTAGCTCCGGGCATGCTTTCAGCAATCGACGGGCTGAAACCCCCTTCAGATGTTTCACCATCTCCGCCGGCGCAACTCGCGGCGGGACAGAGATGAAAAAATGGGTATAATCTGGCATCACCTGTAACTTCTCAAGCTGATAGCCATTTTCCCGGCATATCCGCCTCAAAATCGTTTTCAGGGTACGGTCAACGGGGGATTCGAGGAGTTTTCGACGCAATTTTACACACCAGGCCACTTCATACGTCAGATTATAGCGAGCGTTTCGTGTCTTGTGATAAGGTGCCATTGTCACCTTTTCCTGTGAGCGTGACATTGTAACTAATTTTCGATTGACGATTGACGATTGACGATTGAAAAAATCCGCACGGAAACTGGCATCTGCGGTTTTGAAATGTATAGTTTATTTTTAAAAGTTAGTTAGTGCCATTTCAATATTAGCGTTTATCTATTGAAGAAAACTCAAAAACATGCTAAAATAGTTTGGCTTTGGTCAATTGGAGATAGCCAACCCCGATTTATCGGGGTTTTGAAACGCTCTGCCTTTGCTCACGCGCCACGCTTTGAACCCGTTCTCTGGCGGGGGATAACTCCTGGCCACTTTAGCCTGCGAATCAATTCGCAGGCTCATAGCTCAAGTCGTCTAAAAAGACGACTCAAATCAGCGTCTAGTCCACTTCAGTGGACTTCAGCTATTAGCCCTGATCTTGAGGTCGGGGCTTAAGAATTCGCGAAGGAGGATTAAGCGATGTTCTCAATAACAAAGTTTCCAACACGATGGTTCGTTTTATTATATTTTGTCCTAGTCACCTCTGCGGCGTTTGCCGTCAAAGTCGACTTGCCCAAGGATACGATTGTTGTCGAGGCGGAAGCCGGCAAGATGGACAAAGGGGTCACGCTCGTGGAACAAAAGGACGCCTCGGGGGGAAAATCGATTGATAGCGCAGTACAAGCCCTGACAACGCATGACATTGACTTTCCCAAAGCAGGCAAGTGGTACGTCTGGGTTCGCTTTTACTGTCCGGATGCCAGCTCGGATTCGTATTGGATCGGGATTGACGGGGCAGACCCGAATCCGTGGGACGCCAACGGCGGCCCTGGGGCCGTCAAAATCTATTCAGAAGTCGGTGATTCCGTCAACACCAAAGATCAACCCTTCAATATCTGGTACTGGGATTCGGGTGTGCAAACCGAACCCCCGCCGAATCGCTTTTTTGAGGTCAAGAAAGCAGGGAAGTCTCAATTATGGTCGAAGGGACGTGAAGCCAGGACGCTGCTGGATCAGATCTTGTTGACGATGGATGAAAAGTTCAACGCCGAAGAGGCGTCCAAAGGGAAAGCCATTGACATCCCACAAGCGGTGGATGCGCAGGCTAAACTCGCCGTGACATGGGGTAGCATCAAAGCCCGTTGACCCGCTTTGAAAAATAAACAGGACTTACGCAGCCCAGACTTCGGAAGTCTTATCACAGCCGATTTCTTACCGCTTGGGGAATGGGTATCCTGTTGGCTGAAAACCGCGGTGCCAAAGACTTCCGAAGTCTCCGTGTCGTTTTAACTGCGTAAGTCCTAATATTGAAACTTCCGATGTCCGAGGTCGGATTCGGTTCATCCCATGACCTGGGCGATCACACATTTGAGGTAGCGCGTTTCAGGGAGCGTGGCGAGCACAGGGTGGTCAAATGGCTGACCGCGAATTTCCAGAAAACGGAGGTGCTTTCCTGCGTCATGCGCTGCATCGCGGAGCATATCGAGGAATGCGCCTTCACCCACCTGTTGTGTGCAGGAACAACTGACCAGGATACCGCCATCTGGCAGTATTTTCATTGCCCGCCGATTGAGGGCACGATAACCGCGCAATGCGCTGGGCAGCACGCCTTTGTGTTTGGCGAAGGCAGGGGGGTCCAGGATGACCATATCGAACTGTGCCCGGCCCTCCTCAAGCGCTCGCATCATGGCAAATGCATCTGCCTGCTGAAAGACGCAACGTTCCAGTAAACTGTTTCTGGCAGCGGCATCCCGTGCAACGGTAAGGGCGCGTTCAGAAATATCAAACGCAGTTACTTGGGCATCGACCTTAGCGGCGACGAGCGAAAAACCGCCCGTATATGAAAAACCATCCAATACTCTCCCCCCCGACATCACATACCGGCTGACCGCCTCCCGATTATCGCGCTGATCGAGAAAAAAGCCTGTCTTATGCCCTTCTATCACATCATTGAGGAATATCAGTCCGTGCTGCCGAAACGGTATCAGGGGCGGACATTCCCCTGATACCAGTTGGATGCGCGGCTCCAGACGTTCCGGTTTACGCATCTTGCCGCCACTCTTTTCAAAAATTCCGCGAGGGGCATAGAGCTCCTGGAGCATGGAGAACACTCGCTCGCGTCGGACCTCTATCCCCATCATACCAATCTGACAGATCAGGTAGTCTTCAAAGCGGTCTACGATGAGCCCCGGCAGACCATCGGATTCTGAAAACACGGCGCGGTACGAAGTTTCCACCGCGTATCGTTCCCGGAGTTGTCTGGCACGCAGCAGGCGTTGATAGAAGAACGCATCATCGATTGGCTCATCCGGCTGGTACGAGAGCATTCGCACAAAGATACGGGAATACGGATTTGCCATACCACGTCCGATGAAATCGCCCCTTGAGTCCAGCACATCGACGACCTCCCCCGGCGTCACATCGCCCTCTATTTGGGCGATGTTTGCACGGAGGACCCTCGGGTAACCTTTGCGGATTGCCTCATCTACTTCTGATTTAAGCTTTGCAGTTGGATTCATTTTCACCTGCGATTCATTTAGAACGTTGCGCCAAGAGTTGACGCAATCTTTCCAACTCCGCCTCCAATTCAGCGCGGGCTTGGGCTTCCGTTTGGGCTCTGGCTTCAGCCGCTTGTCTTGCTCTGGCTTCTGCTTGCGTTTGAGCTTCAGCCGCTTGTCGGGCGCGGGCTTCGGCCTGGGCCTTGGCTTCAGCGGCTTTGGTCTCTTCCTTCAAGCGGTCCCGCTCGCGTTTGACCTCATTATAAGTGGGCAGGGGAGTGCCATCGGGATAATGCGGACGCATCAACCTGACCTTGTCCGGTTGATCTTCCGGCAAGAACCAGAGGTTCAAGGTTTCGCTGAAGAGCGCTCCCCGATCATCGGGTTCGATTTCAACAATTTCCCCCGCTGCTGTCCGCCGGAACCCACGAGATTCGGGAGGCCTGGAGCCTTGGGGTTGGTGGATAAAATATTCCTGCATCCCGATTTCTTGCAAATACAACTGTGGCTTTCTCTGACGGTCTAAGCGTTTCGTCTCATCCGAGAGAAACTCAAACGCGATGGCAGGGACCGCCCCCTCTGCCCAGGTGTAAAAGCTGCGCCGTGCCGGAATCGCATCCACGCCGAAGACGACAAATATATCCGGTGCGACACATTTAGAGGGGTTCCCTTCCTGATAGTAGATAAAATTATCCGTGCCGACATACACCTTTTCCTCCCAGCCGAAGAATGCCTCCAACTGATAGCTCAGGGTCACAATCTGTCGTGCGTGAAATTGGGTCTCAGCCATGGGTTCATCGTCCTCCGCCGGGTAGCCTTCGATAGACATCGTCGCCGTACCACACGCTTTGGGGTGTGGCGGCAGAACATATCCGTGTTGATATCTCAAATCATCCCATCGGTTCATTGGCTTTCCCTCCTCATGAACGAATCAGCGAAAATTGGTCGCTATTGTATCACATCATCCGATAGAGCGCAAGTGGACGAGTGGGCGAGTGAGCGAGTGTGTGAGTGGACGAGTGGACGAGTGTGATTTCGATGATTTCGATGGTTTCGATAAACTCCATCCGGCGGCATTTATCGCTTGTACTGAGCGTTGACGCTTGTACTGAGCGTTGTCGAAGTGAAGTGAAACCTCGACTCGCTCACTCGCCGACACGCCAACTCGCTCACTCGCCGACACGCCGACACGCCTGCTCGCCTGCTCCTGCCAAAATGGGATGCATCGGGTGGTCCCACAGACCGCCAGAGGTCATATCATCACCTGCTCCCGCGGCTTCCCTTCCGCCGGTAAACCGGACGTAATCCGGTATGTAAATAATCGCAAATGCCCGGCGGGGCATGTTGGTCCGGTTAGGGCCTGCATAATGAAAATTGCATCCGTGATGAAAGGTGACGCCGCCAGCGGGCATCTCCGCTGCAATGGGTTCGGCAAGCTGATAGCCCCTCTCCTTCATCTTCGTGACGATGCTTTCTCCCGACTTGCCCAAAGCAATGCCTTCCAGCTTCCCGAATTTGTAGGAGCCTGGAACAAAGTGCATGCACCCGTTGTCAACTGTGACACCGTCGACCGCAATCCAGGCTGAAAGGGAACCCACAGGGTCCATCGGCCAGTAGGGCGCGTCCTGGTGCCAGTTGGTTTCTTTACTTTCCTGGCCGCCGGGTTTCACCATGGCATGGTCGTGATAAATCCTAACGTTTCGGGCTCTGGACAGTCTCCGCGCCGCCTCGGCCAGTCGAGGGCTAAAGGCATACGGCTTGACGGTTGGGTAATCGACCCACAGGTTCACCATCTGATTAAACACCAGCTCGTAGTCCCGCGCCCCCCTGCCACCGCCAGGGGCCCCCAGGATGCGCTCCCGGTTGGTAGCGATGGCGTGGTCAATGGCTTCCCGAAGCGCCGTAATCTCGTCCTTCGAGAAGAATGTCGGGTATTGGATGAAACCGTTTTCCTCATAGAAGGCGACATCTTCGGGCGTCGTGGGACACCCTTTCATATACTTCATTCGATTCTCCTTGTTTATTAGGGTTGGTCATTATCCGGAAGTTGAGTTGTAGCCCAAGATTCTATCTTGGCCCCTGGCACAAAGGCCAAGTTAGAAACTTGGGCTACGACCACATCCCCAGGAAATTATGACCAGGCATCAATGCGTTAATTCAAAAGATTCCAGTTCAAACACGACATCAACTGTGACATCTCCGCGCGTTTGAGATTGGGTAAATTTAATAATCCCCACATTCGGTGCCAGCCATTTTTGCACAATTGTTACATCAAGGTTTTGTTCAAAAAAACTCCACATAAATGATTCTTGTACTTGAAAAACGTGCCCAAACGTACCGGCAGGAACCGTCACCGTTTCCTCCGAGAGGACTTCAAACTCATCGACGCCACCGCCAACCGGGAAAAGTTCGGGGGTCAATTTTGCCTCAAAGTTTGTTTTCCATTTATTCCCCGGAATTAGGGGAAAGTTGTAGAGCGGTAAGAATGGCGAAAAAAGGATGGTATCGTTGGTGCCGGATGTCACATTCTGAGCATGTTGGTCTATCCCTTTAACAACGCCCTTCTCATCAACCCGTATGCCAAGATAGGAAAAGTTGGAGATACCTTCGAGGTCTTTATCGGGGCTCGATTTTTGGAGGACGTAGCTTTTGACCAGTTCGCCGTTGGGAAGGTTAATCTGGATGGTGTCAACGATTTCAAAGATGATTTGATGTCCCGCATCATCACGATACGTCCAGATGTTGCCAACCGCAAGTGGATAATAATCCCCCGGACGTGTGCGCCATACCTGTATATCAATGGTGCTCGTGGTCGATTTCTCACCATCGCTCACTGTGACTTCAATCTGATATTTTCGCTCTTGCTCCGGAGCCGTCCAAATGGCCCCGGAAGCGTCACCCGTAATTTGTCCACCGGTTGCAGACCATCTGAGGGTCAGCGCATCCCCATCAACGTCGCCCGCTTTGATTGTGATATGGGTTTGGGAACCGGGTTCAACAATGTCAGCGTCCGCTTGAAGGACAAAAATTCTCGGTGCGAAATTGTCCTCTTGACCATTTTTATCGCCGCATCCGATCATCGCTAAAGAGACTGAGATAAACAAAAGCAATGAAAAAACGGGAAACGTGATGCGTGATGCGTATTGCGTATTGTGTATTGCGTACTGTCGATCATTCGCCGCTTCGCCACTTCGCTGATTCGTTGATTTGTTGATTCGACGATTGAATGCGTTCAATCGGTTGAAAAGAAACATATATTCTCCTTTTGGGTTCTTGGGAGTATAGAATCGCTGTCCGCTACACGGGATTTTGCGTCCGCGCCACCGGACATCTCGCTATAATTGGTACTATCACTAAACTTGTGAGAAGCCATACACCGACTGCATCCGTACCTGAAACATGATGGAGACCCGTGTTCACGTTTCACGTTTCACGCTTCACACGATCTGTCGGATGCTTTCCAGCACACGCGGGTGCAGTTCTCCATTTGTTGCCACAATCCCACGATTGGCGGTCAATCGTCGCCCGCGCATAAAATCAAGCGAGCGGCCGTCGGCATCGCTCACCTTCCCACCGGCTTCCTTGACCACAATGAGTCCGGCGGCGTGGTCCCAAATACACTCACGATAATCCGGATTCGCTGGATTCGGAAGACGTATAAAAACGGAAGCATCCCCCCGGGCAACCAGGCCATATTTTGCCTGGCTGTCCATCCGAATGGACGGTTGCGTGATGTGAAGGTGATTCGCGATCGCGACGTGCGCGGCATGGTCGCCATGCGCGGACTCGAAACTCTCCGCGAAGCGTAGGGAAGTTGGAGAAACCCGGATCGGCTCAGAGATACGCCCCTCCGGGGAAAGCATCAACGTACCTTTACCTCTTACTGCGACAAAGAGACATCCGCGCTCCGTCTCAGCGTCTCCCTCCAAAGTTGGGGGGGGATAGAGGGGGGGCAGGTTGGGACACCCAAGAACCCCAAGTTGCACCTCGCCGTCAACAATCAACGCCAGCGCAATGGTGTATTGCTCCCCACGCAGAAATCCCTTCGTTCCGTCAATGGGGTCTAGCGTCCAGAAGCGTTGACCCACTTCCCCCCGTCCCCGGTCAATCCAATCGCAGACTGTCCGGTTCGGAGTCTCTTCCGTAAAACGCGATACATAAGCAGTCACGCGCTCCAGGAGAGGTGGATGTGTCCGTAACGTCTGAGAATCCTCCTCAGCCACGATAACATCTTCTGGAAAAGCGTCACCAATTGCCTTGCAGATTAATGCTTGCGAACCGAAATCCGCCACTGTCACAGGACTTCGATCCGCTTTCTCAAGTGAATCCGTGTGTACCATGTCGGCTTGCACCTGTTGACATAACTGTGCCGCTTTAAGCACGGCATCGATTGCAACCTGTTTCTCGGATACCATGAATCCTCCTGCTCATCATTACGAGTTTTTTATTTCCGTTACTTAACCGAGGGGTGGTCATAATTCGGACAAAACCCTTCTGTAGCCCAAGTTTCTAACTTGGCCCTTGTGCCGGGGGCCAAGATAGAATCTTGGGCTACAACTCAACTTCCGGATAATTAACTATTCACTGCCCACTCGAGTGGTTCGTTTTTCAAATACGGTAGAAGGAGTGTTTGAAGACGTTGATGCGCATGGTATAGATGCGCTTTGATCGTGCCTTCAGACCTGTCCAATCGTGCGGCGATTTCTTTTAATTGGAGCCCTTCCTGATAGCGAAGGTTAAAAACACGTCGCTGGCCGGGGGGAAGTTGGCAAACCGCTTGGCTGATGATTTGCCCGAGCTCTCTGGTTTCCGCCTGCTCCGGAGGTAATGGATTAGAATCGTTGAATATCCACTCTTCATGGGTTCCTGTCGATAATTCTTCCAGAGATTGTGTTTTAAGCCGATTTTGCTGGCGAATGAAGTCAATACAGAGGTTAATGGTAATCCGATAGAGCCAACTATAAAAGGCGGATTGTCGCTTGAAATTGGGCAAGGCTTGAAACGCCTTGATGAACACCTCTTGGGAAAGATCTCTCGCCGTTTCCGCGTTCGGAACGTACCTGTAAATCAAATTATAGATTTTCCCTTGATATTTGATAACCAGTTGATTAAAGATTTCCTTTTCACCATTCTGAAACCGCTCGATTAGTTCGTTTTCATCAATGGGCTGGGACAGCGAAGCGCAGGGTGTCGAATATGCCGATGACGTGTTACTTCGTGTAGCCATGTAGGTCTCTCCTTTTCGATGAGGGGCGCGCGATGCGAAAAATCTTACAGCTCGGGTACGAATGACATGGGATTGCTTTGTTAGGACTTACGCAGTTGATTTTGTTCACCTGTTGTTTCTCTGTATCTTGAATCCTGCATCTGTATGCGGATTCAAGATGCAAAATTCAAATGGCATGGGACGTTTTCAATATGAAGTGCGTAACTTCTATTTGTAATAACACACCCAACGGCTTTCAATAGTTCCGATTTCGGTGTGAATGGACGAGTCGGCGATAGAAATTTGCAATCAAGCAATCAAGCATACGACTTTTTCAATTAGCGGCTGTTTCAAACCCCTCCCCCGGCCCCTCCCCGATGCGGAGAGGGGAGCTAACTCCCCCTTCCCTCTAGGGAAGGGGGCCGGGGGGTTAGGTTGACTGCGCCATCAGGTGCTAACTGAAAAACTCGTATCAAGCAAATTTTTATTATATATTATACTTGACATCGTGTTCAAATTTCAGCTATAGTTAAACGGGGTCACGTTCAGACTTCCGAAGTCTCAGACTTCCGAAGTCTCAGACTTCCGAAGTCTTTGAGACTTCGGAAGTCTATCAAAAAAGTTGCAAGAATTTTGCCATTGAATTTTACACTCCCATGCGTCGATATAGTATTCAAAACAAGATTGTCATTCCATTTATGCTCCTCTCCACCATTGTCGTTTTCGGCGTTGCACTCATCACGATTGCCCTGTTTGACCGGAAATACGATGAGCAGTTTAGCCGTGAAACCAAAGAATGGTTAGCGGCGGTTCGCGACACCGGTTATATTGATTATCCCGAAAAGGTCAAGAGTGCTTATGGCGCAGAAGTGACAGTTGTCAGTGTCGATAATACAGTGAATTACACGACCCTTGAAGCGGATTGGGCAAGCCTCGCTGAAGATATGAAGCTACACGAAGCGCGAAAACGAATCAAGGAATCCAATGGTAAGCTTGCTTTACAAAACGTGACCATCAGTCGCAAGCCATATAAAGTGATTTATTACCCGCAACCGGCCGGTCGATTGTACTGCTTGATGCGTCCAATGGATAAAATCGCCGATGCGAAGCGACAGGCAACTTTGTTGATGTTGGGAATCGCAGCCGTCGTTATTGTATTAGTTGCATTGATCAGCCATCTTATTGGGCGAAATCTCACCAATCCAATCAAAGAACTGGTACAATTTACGCGGCAGGTCGCTGGAGGCAATCTGGACCAGCAGTGCGAGGTAAAAACGCACGACGAGATTGGGGCGCTGACCGTTGCATTTAATCAGATGACCCGCGATCTGTGGCAATCCCGGCACGAGTTGATACAAGCCGAACGCCTCGCCACGGCGGGGAAGATGGCAGCATCATTTGCCCATGAGATTCGGAATCCGCTCTCGTCCATGCGCATGTTGGCGCAAATGCTCATGCGAAAAAAAGAACTCCCAGAGGCGAGAAGGGAACAGTCGATGCGATACATCCTTGAGGAGATTGAGCGCATTGATGTGATTGTCAAAGGATTGATGAATTTTTCCCGTCCTGCAGCGATTGAACTCGCTCCGCACGACCTGAATCAGGCATTGCAGGAAGTGCTAGAACTGATGGAAGCCAACCTGAATCATCATCAGATTGGGCTCGTCAGAAAATTTGACCCGGAGCTCCCAAAGGTTCTATTGGATCGAGATAAGCTGAAGCAGGCGTTTATGAATATCGTGCTCAACGCGATGGATGCCATGCCGAACGGTGGAACCCTGGAGATTCGTACAGCCGTTTCGCGTCGAAGCGATACCCGTCATTTGGATCAGACTCGGATTGATGTAGTTGATACGGGAACGGGCATCCCATCAGAGAATTTGGAGCGGTTGTTTGAACCCTTCTTCACAACGAAGTCACAGGGGACAGGGCTCGGACTTGCAAACGCAAAACGTGTCCTTGAACAACACGGCGGGGAGATACGGCTGGAAAGCACAGTTGGAAAGGGAACAACGGTGTCCTTGTGGCTACCGTTATCAATGGTCAAATGACGGAGAAAGGAAAATGCCCAAGGATTTGCACATGCGGCCCCTCATCGGCATCACTTGCGAAACATACATCTATCCGTTTTAGGCGTACAATTTCATCCGGAGCGGATGTGGCAAAAGCACTCGAATATGGCTGTGCTGTTTCAGGCGTTTGTCAAGCGGGCAATTGAGTCCGCTAATAAATGAAGTTTACATCAGACTTCCCAAGTCTCGGAGACTTCGGAAGTCTGCGAAGCTAGGTAGGTAAGTAGTACGACTTTTTCAGTTATGGGCAAATAGTGAGGCCCAGACTTCCGAAGTTTCCACAGGTGAGTTGAGCCAAGACGATGCGAAACTATGAAAAACAGATTCAGCAAACATCTGGTCTCAAACTTCGGAAGTCTCAGTGAAAAACTCGTATAAGTAAATGGAAATCTATCGACAACTCAACAATTGGGAGGATATGAACAGATGAGACTTGGAGTTCGTGGAGCGATACCCGGCGCATCCTTGCGTGAGAAAGCAGAAGCCTTGCAACGAACCGGGTTCGACGGAATTGAATTAGGTACAGAATATTTGAATCAACCTGCGGAAGAGATATTACGTCAACTCTCAGGTACCGGCATTGCCGTCACGGCGATCGTGGGGTCAATTAAATTATTGCACCCCGATAGCCAAGAAAGACAAGCGGCGATTCCATTAGACCGTGAGCGATTCGCCATGGCGAAGGCACTGGGCGCGAGCGCAGTGATTGAAGTCCCTGTGTTTGGTGAGCCACGCTTCAATGATCTTCCGGCCGGTATGTCCGCGCGAGATTACGCGAAACAGTTGCTGATTTCGAGCTTGAAAGCACTGGCACCAGATATTGAGCGAACCGGCGTGACGTTACTCATCGAACCGTTGAACCGCTACGAGACGCGCTTTATCAACCGCCTGGAACAAGGCGCTGAGATCGGCGCGGCTGTGGGTTCATCTGGGGTGAAACTCTTAGCCGATTTTTTCCACATGCAAATTGAGGAAAGAGTGATAGCCGATGCGTTACGGAAATATCAAAAATATGTCGGATATATCCATCTTGCTGATAGTAATCGCCTGGAGCCTGGGGCCGGACATACCGATTTTCGTGCAGGATTTGACGCCCTGAAGTCGGTCGGTTACGATGGCTGGTTGACTATCGAAAGCGGTCTGTCGGGTGAACCCGAAGACAGCTTGCGACGGTCAAGAGCGTTGATTTCCGCGCTGTGGGATGCTGCTTCAGGTTAGATGAAAGAAGGAAGGTAAACTGTACTTTCCATGTTTTGGGGAAAAAAGATGGTGTGTGGATGTAATTCAAGATTCAGGATTCAGAGCCTGCCCTGAGTTGCACGAAGGGATTCATTTGTACCTTGTATCCCTTCACAAAACTCAGGGTAAGCGCTGCGTCTTTGGGAAACTGAAACGCAGTGTATGACCTTTCGCAGTATAAAAAAGGACGTGGTTTCTCCCCGTGCCTTCATAAGGTAGGAGGAAAGACCGCGAAGATGTTATGAAAATTGAACCAGGAACTATGGTCGCTCTAGGGTACGGCAAATATTTCCGTTCCGATTCTATTGTGGGCTTAGAGCCGATTGAAGAGGGACGTGGTGCCGGCAAACGCACAAAGGTGTATCTCGACGGACATACCGTCCCAATCATTGCATCCCGGACGGAAGGGGCAATCTTGCGGGATTTGGTCGAGGAACCGGTGGAAATCACAAAAACGCGGGAACAGACGGAACTACTCAGGGATATTCTGGAAAGTGTTGCAGATATCCCCCCGATGCTTCGGTCAATTATTCACGACCAAGGGAGGTGGGATTTAGATAGAGTTGAAGCGCAGATGAGAGAAGTATTAGGAATAGAAGAAAGCAAATTGTAATACGAGTTTTTCACTTAGACTTCCGAAGTTTGACGCAAAACCGTGACTTTCTCAGTTCCGTTAAG
This sequence comes from uncultured bacterium, assembly GCA_964577695.1. GTDB lineage: Bacteria > Poribacteria > WGA-4E > WGA-4E > PCPOR2b > CAZOAL01. The sequence continues at coordinate 181,433 of CAZOAL010000008.1, forward strand.
GGTTCGTATCGTCTCGGTTTACCTCATGTATTGAAACTTCGGAAGTCTGGACCGCTCTTTTGTTTACAACTGAAAAAGTCGTATCACAATACTGAAAATTAAACAAGAATAAGGAGACATTGACAATGAAAAGGATGAACCGTTTAGTCCGTTGGATTACCCTCATGGCTGTGTGGATGGGTTTGATGGGGGTTCCTTCCGTTTTAGCAAACCATAACCCACCGCAAGGCCCAGCGGAATTCAACGGGCTCAAATTTAAGAAGCAAGATATGAAAGACGCAAAGGATAAATGTGACGCCGGGGGGAAGCCCCTCCCGGAATTTGTGCCAACCGTCCAGGATGGTGAGCCGAACCTTGCATTACTTGAGGGGGCAAAACCGGACGCTTCCTCTGTGATTGCAGGCTGGTGTCCACAACGACACTGTACAGAGTATCTCAATGACGGCTTTTACAACAACTGTCGCAGTTGGATTATTGGGGCGATACCGGGGTGGGCGCAGATTGATATTGGCAAAGTTGCTACAGTGAATCGGGTTTTCTTAGGCAGTGACCATTCACAAGGCTTTAATGATCGATTCTTAGCCGACTTTGACATCCTTGTCGCGACTGAGAAAGCCGATCCGGACTCAAATGCCAAAACCTGGAAGAACGTTTTGAACTACAAGGATGCGGCCAAGCCCATCCGTGAGACGACCGAATTTAAGTTCAAAGAGGTTCAGGCGAGATGGGTTCGGATACACGTTCGAGCCGCCGATGGGGCTCGCGTTGATGAAATTGAGATTTATGGTGGAAGAAACCCGCTTGCGGTGGAACCCACCGGTAAACTCACGACCACCTGGGCACAGGTAAAGATGGCCAATTGAAACACAGAAAACGTGAATGGTAAGGATAGGAAGGAATGGAAGAAAAGGAAGAGAGGAATTGCCCCAACCTTCCAATCTTTCATCCTTCCATCACACTTTACGTTTCACGTTTCACGTTTTACGCAGGAGATTTCAATGAACAAAAGTATTGTTGTTTCTCTCTTGGTTTTCGGCTGGATGACTCTGACAGGCATTCACGAAGCTTCCCCGTCTTTCACAAATGTCACTCACCTTGCAGGTTTAGATAAATACGAAGTCGTCCATATTGACAGCGCAGCTCATGGGGTTGCTTTGGCAGATTATGACAACGATGGTGATTTAGATATCTATCTCCCTTATTATTCAGAACACAGCCGATTTTTTCAAAACAACGGGGATGGGACGTTTTCAGACGTGACCGAGAAAATAGGCATTTGGGGATATATGGGTGCTTGCTTTGCTGACTATGATAACGATGGCGATTTAGATGTCTTTGTCACAAACTTCATCAGGCCAAACGCCCTCTACCAAAATAATGGCGATGGGGCATTTACCGATGTCACTGCTTGGAGTGGCGTTGGTGATCACCGCGGAGATACGATGGGCATCACCTTCGGCGACTATGATAAAGATGGCAACTTAGATTTTTACGTTACAAGCTACGAACTCTATCCGGATGGATTTTATCGGAATAATGGGGATGGCACGTTCACGAATCTCTCAGAGGTAGTGGGCTTCAACAATTTAGAGGCGAGGAGTTTGGGCGTCTGTTCGTTGGATTATGATAACGATGGTGATTTAGACATTTACGTGGCCCACGATTTTGGAGACGACGTGCTCTACCAGAACCAGGGTAATGGCACCTTTCGTGACGTGTCTCTGGATGCGGGGATTAAAGGCCCATATAATGCGATGGGGGTTGCGGTCGGGGATTATGACAACGATGGCGATTTAGATATCTACGTCACGAATGGCGGGTTCAATGTGCTTTACCGCAATAACGGAGATGGCACCTTTACGGATGTCGCCAAGGAAGTTGGCGTCGAAGATCGCTATGGCATTGGCTGGGGGACGATGTTCTTTGATTACGATAACGACGGGGATTTAGACCTGTATGTGGTGAATGGGGGCCTGGAGAATGTCGGTAAGATTCCGGGGAATCCAAGTTGGCCAGAGAAATCGGGGCCAAATGTATTGTATCGGAATAATGGGGACGGCACCTTTACCGATGTGAGTGAGTTGGAAGGCGTCGGTGATGACGGCAAAGGGAGAGGGGGCGCCGTTGGGGATTATGACAACGATGGCGACCTGGACATCTATGTGGTCAACCTCAATAAACATGGCATCCTCTATCGCAACAATGGAAATTCCAACCACTGGTTGCAGGTCAAACCCCAAAACGCTGACCTCAGCGCGTGGGTCGGGACGCGGGTGAAAGTGATTGCCGGGAGCCTCTCACAGATTCGGGAGATTGAGGCCGGCAGTAGCTATATCTCACAAAACAGCCTGGTCGCCGCCTTTGGGTTAGGACAACATACCAGGGCAGAGGTGGTGGAGATTCGCTGGTCGAACGGCGCGGTTCAGCGGCTGACCGATGTCGCCGCCGATCAGGTGCTTGTGGTGAAGCATCCGGAGACGAAGGCGGTCAGTGTAGAGCCCACCGGACTCAAGTTGACAAGTTGGGGGCACATCCGGCGTTACGCCCTGTATCCGAACTATCCCAACCCTTTCAATCCTGAGACGTGGATTCCGTTTCAGCTCGGAGCGGATGCGAACGTCAAAATCGAGATTTATAATGTGCAGGGGGAACTCATCCGCACGTTGAATCTCGGGCGCAAAAGGGCTGGAGATTATCTCAGTCAGTCCCAAGCCGCCTATTGGGATGGCAAAGGTGAAGGCGGTGAGGAAGTTGCCAGCGGCCTTTATTTCTATCGGCTGACTGCTATGCCAGCGGTGAGTCGGGAGAAATGGACCTCCGTGAGAGGCATGGTGTTGGTGAAGTAGAGAGGAGTGAAAGGAAATGAGGAAACGGGAAAATTCACGCATCACGTTTCACGCTTCAATTCAAGGAGGAATTCAATGGGATCAGAATCCGTAGAATCTGTGTTATCTCCTGAACGCCTGGACATCGTTGAGAAAGACCTGGGCGAAGTGGGCTTCCACATCATCGAAAACGTCATCACCCCCGGATGGGCAGATGAAGCGCGTGCAGCGACCCTCGCACTCGCCCAAGCCGACATCGCCAACGGTCAAAATCACACCTATGGCGATGGGAAAATCCGCCGGGTCTGGGTGTTGGTTTCCAAGGGGTCAATCTTTCGTCGCCTGATTCAGCACCCGACTGTCATTGCCGTTTGGAAGCGGATGCTCGGAGCAGATGTCCTCGCTTCGACCTTCACGGCGAACATTGTCGGCCCGGGCGCGCCGGCTGGCGGTTGGCACATCGACTATCCCTACTGGGCGATGCAGCCCCCTTTCCCCGAAGGCTCCCTGACAGGTCAGACGGTCTGGATGCTGGACGACTTTACGCCGGACAATGGACCGACCGCCTGTATCGCTGGCTCGCACAAAACCTTACGCCGACCGAAGGCCGGCGAGGCTGAGAAACTACCTATGAGCGTCGCAGTCGCTCCCAAAGGCTCGATACTTTTCACCAATGGGGCGATCTGGCATCAATGCCTTCCGAACCAGACAGATCGACCTCGCGTTGGGCTGCTCGGCATGTACAATCGCTCGGTGATCTATCCGCAGGAGGATATGCCCCGGCAACTGACGGACGAAGAGTTGGAAGGAGAGAGCGATCTGTTAAAGCAATTGCTCGGTCGCAAGATTCCATTCCGCGACTCCGATCATGGCGTGAATTGGCATCGGACAGCAACCGGGTTTGTGAAGGGTTAAAAGTGGTTTTGGTTCATAGAAAAATTCGCGGCGGAAACCTCGCGGTTTACGGCAGGGAGAGAGCAGAGAGCAGGGAACCTGCACACCTGCACGCCGCGCCTCTGTTTTGGTGTTGACAGAAATTTTGTTCTATGCTACAATTTTAGGTATAGGGTTGCTTCGACTGTTCCTTCACTCCGTTCAGAGCCTGCCTTGAGTTGCACGAAGGGACGGAGGGACGCTGGTTTAAAACAGCCCCGAAACGCTCTCTCCTATCCCCCGTTCACGGGGGATTATAGGGGGGAGATAAAGAACCGAGAAGCCCGTAAGACCAATGAAGGACGACGCCTCTCACAAGCCCCGCCCTTCAGGGCGGGGTAGTTGACCTTACCTACTGCTTTGTGGTGAACCTGGTATAACAAAGCAAGGCGTCGAAAGTAAAAAATCAGTTTTAACCCACAGAGTTCATTCCCTTTCCTCAAGTATACCACAATGTACGCCCCTTGGGGGTACGCACCCTTGCGAAAGAGAAATCGAACATGAAAGGAGACAATAGATGTTAAGAAAAGTTTACACCATTTTAGCTGCCTTCGTCGTTTTTTTGTCCGTTCAAGGCATCAGCCATGCGGGTGATGCGCTATTGACCGGAGATCAAGAAGCTCCCACTCCAGTGGTGACTTCGGCAAAAGGCGTAGGCGTATTTACACTCAATCCTGCCCAAACGGAGTTAACGTTCGATATCACGGTGAACGGTCTGAGCGGTGCTATAACGTTGGCTCATTTCCACAATGCCCCCGTGGGTGTGGCGGGAGGCGCTGTCCGTAGCATTCTCTCAGATTTCTCTGGCAACCATGCGCACGGGGTTTGGAAGAATACCGATAGCGAACCCCTCACCCCTACCCGCGTGAGCCAACTTTTTAACGGAGACATTTACGTCAACGTTCATACAGCAGCCAACCCTACAGGCGAGATACGAGGACAAGTCAGGGCTATTTCCAACTTCCCGGCTGAATTGACCTCCAGTCAAGAAGTTCCCCCAGTCAACCCAGCTACACCGCCTAATGCAATTGGCACGGGCACATTCGTCCTCAATGCCGCCCAAACGGAGTTAACGTTCGATATCACGGTGAACGGTCTGAGCGGTGCTATAACGTTGGCTCATTTCCACAATGCCCCCGTGGGTGTGGCGGGAGGCGCTGTCCGTAGCATTCTCTCAGATTTCTCTGGCAACCACGCCCACGGAGTTTGGAAGAGTACAGATTCCGAACCCCTCACCCCCACCCGCGTGACTCAACTCTTTAACGGAGACATTTACGTCAACGTGCATACCGCTCTCAACGGGAGCGGCGAGATACGAGGACAGCTTACCAGCCTCGACTCCTCCTTGCCGGTTGAGCTCGCTCGTTTCGCCGCAACGGTTGAACACAGCGCTGGGGCGCTCTCTGTGCGGATTGAATGGCGCACAATGTCTGAAACCAACAACCTCGGTTTCAATCTCTACCGTAGCGAGAGGCCCGATGGCAAATTTGAAAAAATCAATCCCGTCCTGATCAAGGGCGCGGGGACAGACGCCACGCTCCACGACTATCAGTTTGCGGATGGGTCAATCGAACCGGGGAAGGTGTACTACTACTATCTGGAGGATGTCGCTTTCAACGGTTCCACCGAGAAATCGGAGCTACTGCAAGTCGACCTGAACACCAATCGGTCACGGTTGCAGGGGCGTTCTCTGGTGCCAGCAACGACACGGCTGCTGCAAAATTTCCCCAACCCGTTTAACCCGGAGACATGGTTGCCTTATGAGTTGGCGTCCGATGCCACAGTCACGCTACGCATCTACAATGTCATGGGGCAACTGGTGCGCCAGTTAGAGGTGGGGTCTCGGAAAGCGGGATTCTATCTTGGCAAGCAGCAGGCGGCATATTGGGATGGCAGAGATGCCCTGGGACAGCCGGTTCCGAGCAATATCTATTTTTACACGCTCCAGGCCGGTAAGTTCCAGTCAACTCGCCGAATGGTCATCATGAAGTAGGAGCGTGGTATCTAGGGCGTGTTGACGAACTCGGGCAAATGCGCTCGTAGCCCAAGTTTCTAACTTGGCACCTCGTCCCCAACCAAGATAGAATCTTGGGCTACAGTTAGATTGCGAAACAGTTCGTCAACACGCCCTAGTACAGCACGGCGTAAGTTCGTGGTGAGATTAAATAGTAAGTGGACGTCCTTTATGTCCACTGAAATGGCTTTGCTAGTGCTTCAGGGTATTCACGCCAATTATCCATGTCGATATTATCGGAGATAAGATCTGGATCCAGTGCGATAACACTGAAGAAGGAATTACAGACGAGTTAATCGACATGGGCGTCTCGAAAAAACAGATCGTTTTGGCGTTCCGCCCCCCGGAGGCTAGAGAATATTACGGCTTCGCAGTGGCGTGATTTTACCCCATCAAACGGCAAAGCCCCATCTATGACGCATGGGGCTTTTATCCGTTATGAGTAATTATCAGTAAATATGTCATTCTGAGGCTTTGCGAAGAATCTTAGAAGCAGAGATCCTTCGCAAAGCCTCAGGGTGACTTTCACACTCGTAGGGGCGAGGCATGCCTCGCCCCTGCAAAGGAGAGATTGCGGTGGGCTATGCAACATGTTGTTGGCCATTACATCTTTGTGATAATTACTTTGAATTCCAACATTCTGTTTTACATACCGAGTTCATCCCGGACCGGATCAAACAGAAGGCTACAACTACTACAGCGGAAGCCGCTTTCCACATCGGATTCGTCGATGAGAAACAACATGCCACAGCAGATGGGGCAAGGCTCTTCGATTTCCATTTCCACTTGTTCGATACGTCCGGTCCGGTCTTCAAATTGAATAAGCATTTTTTCTCCTAAAATTCAAAGTGCGAAAACTGTGTTTCCATTTAGTAGCGACTCAACGCTGGGGCAATTTCGACCGACCACTGATCAATTCCACCCGCTAAACTTTTGACGTTCTGAAAACCGATCTGATGCAGATAGGCGGCAGCGTACAGACTCCGCATGCCATGATGACAGTAAACGACGGTTTCGAGTTTAGGATTGAGTCGATTCACCTGCTGGGGTAGCTCGTTGAGCGGGATTAAAACTGAGCCCGCCAGATGAACAATCTGATATTCGATGGGTTCACGGACATCAAGCAATACCAGGGGGGCGTGTCGATCCAGTTTATCCTTGAGTTCACGAGCAGAGATTTCATGTTGCTCCGGTTGAAAATGGGCGGGGGATGAGGCAGACGGTGTGCCCGCTGTTTTTTGAGATTTGGAATCATTTACCATTTTTGTCACAATCCTTGCCTTTCTATGCACCCGGGTTTTGGTATACCGCGGGCGGTCACAAATGACGTTTTTGTATCTTGAATCCTGAATCCTGAATCCTGAATCTGAAATGCAAGATGCAGAAGAGTCGCCAATAAATCCGTGACCCACTGCGTAAATCCTGCTATATAACACCGGTCGGGCATTGAGGACACGGGCACATTTGCCTGAGTGTTTCAAAAGAATAAATTCCCGTTGAATGCCCATCACTCCATGTGAAATGGAGGGCATAACGACCAACAAGTTGAATATCGTCTGCGCGGATATTGTCAGAAACAATGATCCTTGACGTATTCCCTATTCCCGATGGGCCAAATAACGAGTGAATGTCTTGTCCGTTGTGCCGTTCCACAGCACAACCCGCGCATGGACATAACCGTCTGAGGTACGACAACGGATATTCACTTTCGTGCCCATCTTGCCATACAATCAGAAATCTTGTCTCACCAAGCCTTTTGAGCGTTTTAGGTTGCCTTTGTTCGGCTGAAAGAGTGGCTGACATTGTTATTGTCCTCTCTAAGTTGAATGGCACTAACTAACTTAACATGATTTTTGTGGCATTGAAACGCCTTGATTTCGACAGGCTCAATCCAATGAACTGAAGTTCAAGCTCATAGCTCAAGTCGGCTCAAAGCCGACTATAACAGGCTTTCAGTCGTCTTCAGACGACTTCAGCTATTAGCCCGATCTTGAGATCAGGGCTATTTAACTTAGTGACATTCCTCTCTAAGTTAAGAACGTCTGAAGCACCTGCGTTGCCTAACGTGTATGCAGTTGATTCGCAATGGCCCTCTAATTATAACGCATCGCTTGCCCTGTTTGTCAAGCGACAAAATTCTGGAAGGTTGATTTTGGTTGAGTCGATGTTTTCTCCCTGTAAAACCATTTTGACATTTTGACTGCTGCTATCATTTCCATTGGGACAACATAACAATGAAAAAAATTGGTGTCTTACATGTCATCACAGATATAACTATCCAGTCTCGATTCACACATGCACAGTTGGCGGAAATGGCAATTCAAGGTGGAGCGGATACCATCCAGTTTCGTCAGAAAACCGGAAGCACGCGCCAGTTAATCGAAATGGCGGAGGCGGTTCAATCCGTTTGTGCGCGACATGGCATCCCGCTGATTGTCAATGATCGGGCAGACCTGGCACTCGCCGTTGGCGCAACGGGGGCGCATTTTGGACAGGACGATCTGCCGGTTGCCATCGGACGACGCATCCTCCCACCGGGGGCAATCATTGGTGCCTCGGCCCGCACAGAAGAGAACACCCTGGCGGCAATTTCTGCGGGAGCGGATTATATTGGATTTGGCCCCATCTATCAGACCTCTTCAAAACCGGATGCGGAATCTCCAAAGGGTCTGAAAGGGATCCAAAGCATGTGCGAAATCGCTGGCTGTCCTGTCATCGCCATCGGGGGAATCACGGCGAAGACTGCCTACGATGTGATTTGCGCTGGCGCTTATGGAATCGCTGTCATTTCAGCCGTCTGTGGTCAACCGGACCCGGTTGCCGCAACCCATCAACTGCTCGCTGAGATTCAGCGTGCGAAGCGTGACCGCGCATAAGATCCTTCCGAAGGTTTCAAACCTTCGGAAGGTTAGTGAATCCGAAATTAAGAAGTAAACCACTAAGGCGCGATTTGCTTCCACATCTCGACCGGTTGGTAATCGCCGCTCCAGTTTGCTCCGACCAGATCTAAACGTCCATCCCCGCTAACATCCGCAACACACAGCTTATGTGACCCGGTGGTTGCTACCACTTGTCGCTTCCAGCTCGTCGCATCTCCTATGTTGAGGTACACCATCACGCGCTTGCGGGGCGATTGGTGCATTTCCGCTGTGACGATATCCGGCGCGCCGTCACGATTTATATCGCAAATCACCAAGCTGTGAGCGAAGTCAACGGAATCGTCAACAACATGTTCTATCCACTTCCCACGCCTTGGATCGGTTGGGGCTTCAAACCACGACAGCCGATGATGACCTTCTGACCGGGTCAGAATCGCGTCCAGGTGCCCGTCCCGGTTCATGTCAGCCACTGCTGCTACAGCATCTGGTGGCCAATCCGCGAAGATATGCTCCTCCCACACACCCTGCAAAATGTCCTGTGGCGTTTCATACCAGCGCCCTCCAATAACTATATCAAGGCGTCCGTCTCCATCAATGTCCCCAACCGCCAGCCCTTCACCTGTGGGACAATCAATCACGCGCTGCCTCCAGGTTGTGCCTGGGTTTCGCTTCCAGACCACGATATGATTTCCGTCTGTCCCTTGCGTACGCGTCACAATTTCGAGACGTCCATCCCCATCGATATCACCCATCTCAATGTCATGCGCACGGGGACTTCCGATGACATGGTGCCGCCACACATCCATTGCTGGATTCCCCGCTGGACGCGGATTCTCGTACCACTCCAGCCGGTTGTGCGTATACCACTCAGAGATCAGAATATCAAGGTCGCCGTCCCTATCCATATCGACCAGCTTGGCATCGGTACTCCACTTGCCCGACGGTGCGATAACGTGGCGATTCCCATGTGGACAATCGTACCAGACCAAGGGCCCCCCGTTGCTGCTAGCGACCACGATATCAACGAAACCATCTCCGTCAATATCTCCAACGGTTTTGATGTGTGGATTCTGAGGGGCTTCAGGGTCAATGACCAGATGCTGAAATGGGATAGATTGAAAATCGTTCATCGTCGAATTCGCCTCCTTCTGCGTGTCAGCTCCACTGTGTTGATCCAGCCCGTTATACGGCATGTTTCAGAAAACGGTTGACACTTCGAGAACCCCCCGATCCCTCGGGGGGCAGGCTATGATGCGTGAGGCGTAAAACGTGAAACGTAACACGTCAGAAGAGCCCCCTTTACGTTTTACGTTTTACGTTTTACGACACCGTGTCAACACCTTTTTTCGTAAATTTGAAACATGCCCATGCCTTAATATGTTCGTTTTCCTTGGAAGTAATCCGCGTTCGCGCCAAGTTTCTCCAACAGCGGTGTCGTCAACTGGTCCAGTTGCGCTATCATTTCAGGAGAAAGGGAAAGCGAAGTGGCTTTCAGGTTTTCCTGAAGTTCTGAGATATTGCGGGTGCCGACCAACACACAGGTGATGCCCGGCTTTGCCATCGTCCACGCCAGGGCGAGCCGACTCATCGGGATGCCCTCTGCTGCTGCCATAGCCCTGATGCCGTCAAGGGCGGCAAACATCTCATCCTCTGCGCCTGCTTCGCCATGCCCAGCCATCGGGCGGTCCCCGCGAAAATGCCGGGAACGTGAATGAACGGGCGGAATCTCATCGGCAGTTTGATATTTGCCGGTGAGAATACCTTGCAACAGGGGCATGTACGCTAAAATACCAAGTCCGTGTTTGAGACACAGCGGCAATATCTCTATCTCGATTGCCCGCGACAGGAGATTGTAACAGAGCTGATTCACGTCAATCTGCGCCCCGGTGGAGAGCGCTTCGGAGAGTTGTCGCACACCAAAGTTGCTGACACCAATCGAACGGAGCTTGCCTTCCGATTTCAGTCCCATCATGGCTGCAAACACGTCCTCGACAGGGTGATTGGTAATCGGCCAATGAATCATGTAGATATCGATGTAATCGGTCTGCAATCGACGCAGGCTGCCCTCACAATGTGCACGCAAAGTCGTGGGGTCGGTGTTGCTCACCTTCGTGCCAATCACCACCTCATGCCGCCTGCCCTTCAACGCGACTGCGAGCGCTTCCTCGCTCCGCCCTGAATTATATCCCTCCGCCGTGTCGAAGAAGTTGATGCCGGCGTCCAATGCCGCGTGCGCTACGGCATCAACATCCTTCTGGTCTTGCGGCCCCCAGTAATCCCCGCCGCCATAAGACCAGCAGCCAATTCCCATAATAGAAATCTCAATGCCTGATTGGCCACACTTTCGTTTTTCCATTGTCTCTTCCTTCCGGTTCGCAACGGGCGCTTATACCGATCCGGGTTTGAAATTTCCCATTCCACGGGAGGGTGAGGCTCCCGCCGAACCAAACCTGCGTTTTTAGCCCATCACATACGTCGAATGTGTCATGAGCCGATCCAAAGGCTTCAGATACCGCTGAGGAATCCTTGCTTTGACCTGGATGGAGTTGCTTTGATAGTCCGCCCCAAAAACCTCGCCGTGTTTATACAGATAATCTAACGCCTTTCCATCTTGATAAGAAAGCGTAAGAGACATGTCGATATCATGCGCTGAGAAGCGTTCAGCAAGGAGGGCCTTCAATTGCTCCAGACCATCCCCCGTCAACGCTGAAATCTCAAGGCTGTCAGGATAGTCGCTCTGGAACAATCTGAGTGGCGCTTCCCCTTCAAGCAGATCCATTTTGTTAAATAGCATGATTGTCGGTATCTCAATCGCACCCAACTCTTTGAGTACCCCATTCACTGCATCGATTTGGCTCTGCGCTTGCGGGTGGCTCACATCAACCAGATGGAGAAGCAGGTCTGCCTCCGTAACTTCCTCCAACGTTGCCTTGAATGCCGCGATTAGCTGGTGAGGAAGTTTTTTGATAAAACCGACGGTATCCGTCAACAGCATTCGCTGGTTGTCCGGTAATTCGACAATGCGAGTTGTTGGATCTAAGGTAGTGAACAACTTATCCTCCGCCAACCGGTTTTCCGCTGTCAACGCATTGAAGAGCGTTGATTTTCCCGCATTGGTATAGCCGACAAGAGAGACCTTAATCATTTCCTGCCGGTCATTTCGCTGAACGCGGCGATGCTTTTCGACCTCCTTTAAGGCTTTTTTGAGGCGTGAAATTTGTCCGCGGATTAACATGCGGTCAGTCTGAATTTGGGTTTCGCCAGGCCCACGGACGGCACCGCCTGCACGCCCCGCGCCAACGCCTGCGCTTCCCCCTCCCCCTGTTGCCAGGCGCGAGAGGTGGGTCCACATTCGCGTCAAACGTGGTAGGGCATATTGCAACTGAGCTAACTCCACTTGCAATTTTGCTTCTTTCGTTTGCGCCCGCTGTGCGAAGATTTCCAGAATCAGCCCCGTCCGATCGACCGCAACAATCGTTTCAAGCGATTTTTCAATGTTGCGCGTTTGAGCCGGCGTGAGATCATGATCAAAAATAATGACTTCGGCTTTCAACTCACCGATCAGGGCGTCGAGTTCATCTACCTTTCCCCGTCCGATAAAATAAGCAGGGTCCGGCGCGTCTTTGGGTTGCATCACTTCACAAAGGACCTCCATCCCTGCTGTTGCCGCAAGTTGTCTGAGTTCTTTCAGTGAATCTTCCACCTCGCTCCTCAGTTCATTTTTTAATTTCACTCCGACGAGGATAGCGCGTTGAGGGGAGGCGGTCATGGTATCGTGCATCGATTGCATAACATCTCCTTTTGGCGTTATAGACTGAGCACCGCATAAAATTGCGCTTTTGACACATAAGATGAGTTTGAAACCTCATCCCACTTAAATCCTCTTATCTTCGATTGCTTCACGCTAATATATGTATCCCATATTCACAGAGCCCCTGAATCAAGAAATCGCTGCAGCGCTGATTTTGCTTGATGGAGAATCGGCGAACCGTGGCCGAAGCCCATCGCATCAAACGGGTATTCCATCAAGCGACGCAGTGAACTTTGGGCTTTATGACAATCAAGGATGTAATCTATCGAACGGATGCCGACTTCACCGTCAGGAATGCCGACATCCGCTCGTCCACCACACAGGGCATCGCCAAGAATCAAAAGCCCTTTCTCCTGCGTAACCAGCAACCCTGTCTCTTCAGGCCAAGACACGTTGGGAATGTGAATCACTTCGATTGAATCCCACAGCCGATCACCGTACTGAAAAGTTCCGTCGATCTGCGTCTCGGCTTCGTCCAATCCCAGTTCGTTGATGTAAATTTTACAGCCCCATCGCTGCCGGAAGAGCTCCGCTTCCCGCAAGTGCCAGTTGCAGGTTAAGAGGATATGCGTCGGCGTTCCGATCTCCTCGATCTGTTTAATATCTTCGGGGGACAAGGGGAGGGGATCGACCAGCGCCAGGACATTCGCTGGAGGTAGATGGATCGCAAAACTGTTCCAATAGTAGGTTGTTTCGGGTTTGCCATGACGTTCAGTCCAGCAGTAAACATCGCCATAAAGTTGTTGTAGCATTCTGATGACTCCTCCTTATGATTATTTCAGGTGAGAAGAAGATGAGGCTTGGGCCTCGCGGATTGCTTCCTCTCGCTGCCGTTTCCGCTCATTTTCGACATTCTCCATCACTTCTGCAAATAACGGCTCATCTTTGAAAGCCCCTGCCCATTTTAAGAGTGAAGGTGCTACCGGTTTTTCAGGGTTCAACCAAGAGTGTAAAGCGAACCGGCTAAAACGCCATTGATTCGCAATCTTACGCCCCGGGATATCCCCTTTTGCTGCCGCTTGACGTAATGCGCGAGGGCTAATACTAAATAGTTCCGCTGCCTCTTGTAGATTTAGAATCTCTTTCATGATATTCTTCCCTCCATACTGCGAATTTCCCTGTAAAACCTCCCTCATTATGACTACATTTTATCCACGGGCAAGAGGAAGTACGTGACTACAAACTGTTGTTCGGCTGATGTCAGTGCCATTCTCTCTCTAAAAGACGAAATGAAGCACGAATACCGTTTTAGTCGTGCCCCTCTTCGAGCGTTGGAATCGGCATGACTTTGATTTCTATCTCCGCCCTGTTAATCTTGACTAGCAGGTAATGATAGCCAACTCCCCACGCATCACCTGAAATGGTTCCCTCCGTGGGACGAACATCGTATAGCGGTGCACCACCGCCACCGGTGATCAGATATGTCACGCCGTTTCGTTGTGTGCGATAGTAAATGTGGTTATGCCCCATCAAAACAACGATGTGGAGTTCTCGACCCTCTTGGATGCAACGTTGCTGATAGCCTTCCAATACCTCAGCCAGTTTACGCTCACTTGGGCGTGGCGAATGGCGCGTGCCAATCGTATAAGCGGGACGATGAAATATGACGAAGAAAAAGTGATAGGATGCCTCCCCTTTCACTTTTTCAAACTGCTCGCGCAAAAATCGACCCTGCGGGGTGTCCGGGCCAGTGGGGGACTCTGTATTGAGGAACACGAAATGCGAATTACCGTAACGGAAAGCGTATGCTTCCCTTCGACCTAATTGAGGGAAGTGTTCAAAGAAATTGTCAATTGCCCTTCTCTCATTGGGGATGCCCGGGAAACCGAACCGAGATAACATTTCGATCGGCAATAAGGGTAGCAATGGAATCCCCCGCCATCGCGCCTCCCACCATGCAGGCAAACCATAAGGACCGTAGTTTAACTCATGATTGCCAATGGTCGGATAATAGGGAATCCCCGCGGCACGGATGGGGGATAACGTTTGTGAATCAAACGCGCGCCAACTCCACTCGCTAACCCCAGCCCACACCAGGTCACCGGTATTGATGACGAATTGGGGCTGAACTCGCATCACTTCTTTGACAAAGTTGCGTTGGACAATCGCATTCAGTCCTTTTTGACTGGGGGTGGGTCGATTATCTCCATAAACGATGAACTGGAAGGGTTCCTCTCCTTGCGGATATGAAACCGTGAGTTGCTCCGGCTGAGAATAGGTCGAACTACACCCAACGATATAGATTAGCATTGTGGCAATGCAGGTCAGCCACATAAGAGGGGCGGCAAGGTAAAGAATAAAACGTCTTGTCAATCCAACCTCCTTAATCGCTGATTCGTATCACTTGTCCGGATGCATTTTGATAGGCTTCATATAGCTTTGTGACCTCTAATGCGGCATCCAGGCCACATTTTGCGGGTGGCGTATCATTCAGAACGCATTCGCAAAAATAGGTAATTTCGGGCGCGTATCCGAGCAAGAAAAGCCCTTTGTTATACAGTTGACCGAGGGAAAACTCCGGCTCCCAGTAGATAGGTGCGGTTTCATCGGGGCCGATATAATTGGGGGCTCTGCCGTAGCCACCTGCCCCTCGACCTCCTCGCCGATAATATGTCAGTTTCACACTGTTATCGACAACCACATTACACCCCGCTCCGATGACCTCCAAGCGCTCAAGAGGACTCGTGCCAGATTGTCCGCTCGCGAGATGAAGCACGCCAATCGCATCACTCTCGAAACGCAGAATTCCCATCGAACCATGATTGAAAGGCTCATCTTCAAAGTACACCTGCCGAACTTTGCCCATCAGGTAGTGGATAATCGAACCTGGATGCGCGATGTGATCTAAAAAGCCGAGCATTTTGCGAGAATCATGTCGATCACTTTCAGCGGGAAGCGATTGTGGATAACGAACATAGATTGAAGCCGGTGTGCCAAATGCTTCCGTTGAGATAATCTGTTTGACCTTCTCAATGGCAGGAAAAAAACACTTTTTGAACCCAACCATGACAAACTTCCCGGTACGCTGGCTGACAGCAATCATCTCATCGACTTCTGACACGCGACTTGCAGGCGGTTTCTCAATCCAGGCGTGACACCCCATATTCATAGCATCAATGGCTAATTGCGGGAAACGCGGTTTTGCATTCTCGTCGTAATTGGTCACGACAAAAACAGCATCAAGCGCTTCTTTTTCGAGCATTTCATGATGGTTCTCATAAGCCTTTAAGCCACCAAACAGCCGAGCGTAAGCACCGGCCCGCTCCATGCGCACATCACATACGGCGCGCAGATCAACCGGCGCGTACTGAAACGTCGGATAGATATTGCGGAAAGAATGGCCACCGCAACCGATAAATCCGACTTTAATTTTCCGTTCATATTCAAAATTATACATTTGCATGATGCTGACCTCAATCGAAGATTTGTAATGAACAAATGGCAGGTTTCAAACATCAGTTGACACTTCGAGATCGCGTAATACGTAATGCGTAAGGAGCAAACTTACGCAATACGCATTACGCATTACGTCATAGTGTCAACTCATTTTTGAGGCAATGTGAAGCATGCCTGTTCAAATAAGTTTGGCAGTGTTTTGGCAATTGCGACCAGGGCGGGATGGGGATTTATACGAGGGCGCTTGGATCTCACAAATTCAATGGCGTCGTCGAAGCTGATTCCACGCTTATGAGCAAGGTATGTCGCAACAACAGTAGAAGATCGACTCACACCGGCATGACAGTGAACCAGAACGGTCCGATGCCGTCCAAGTAGTTCATCAAGCATACATATAGCCGCGATGAGCGCCGTTGGTTGATTGCCGTATCCATCAATCATACCCACCTTTTGGTACTCGACCTGAAATTTGTGGTGGGATGGCGGAACCTGGTCATAATATGAAATATCCAGGTCATAAGCGACGTTGAGAACTGCATCGATCTTCAATTCCACGAGAAAATCAAAATTCCCTGCCTCATGGCGATCACCGATTGCAATTCGGTCCGTAATAAAATCCATCGACAAGAACCTCCTTGGGATGGGGAAGATTGTAAGCGGTTCCCATTCGTATCAAGTTAAGGCGACGCAGATGCTTGCATCCCGATTTATCGGGGGTGTCAAAACCGCATTCCCACGCAGATTGAGCGGAAGTCTCTAGCGAAGTCTCTAGCGAAGCGAGATCTCCCGAGGGAATCGGGACAGGCCGATCTATCGGGGCGAGAGCCCCGATAGATCGGGGACGAGATGTCCGATGTATCGGACACGAAACCCCGAGCGTCGGGGGCGTGGGAACAAGACAAACGAAACAAATACCATTGGGGAAATCAGCGGCTTTTGGGCATGCAAAAGCCCCGGCGAGGGAAAGACCCAGGTCCACCGGGGCAGATAAAATTTTATTCGACGAGAATCGGTACCAGGTATCGGGAAGTCCGTGCCTGATACCTGTTCAATTTCAAATACTGCATTCGCATTGTCATTCTGAGCACAAAGCCCATTAGCATGATGGATGAAAGCTCCGGGGTGTGAAAAGCCGTGACCCGGATTTATTTTTACCGCACCCCGCCTCCGGGAGGCTGAACGAGCAGGAAATAAATCATCACCGCGGCAGCAATCACGATAGCCGCCCACTTGGCGTATCTCAGAATACGTTTTCCAACTGGCTCCTTCTCTAGCAGCATTTTGACACCTCCTTACTTGAGATCTCAAAGGTTACTAAAAATAAAAGGCAACCCATAGGGCTGCCTTCAAACGAAAATAGGAACACTCCGGAACTCAATTTTAAGTTTACTCATCTGCAACGGCTAAAGCAATTTCTAGCCCTTCCGGCTTACTAAAGCGACGTTTCGCACGTTCCATCACATCAATCACAACCCCGTGTTTCGCTTGTCTGTCTGCCTTGATAATGAGCGTATCAATTTCATTCTCATGTGCGGACAGGAATAGTTCCAGCTCGTCCAAGTTTGGCATTACCTTCTCATCGACGGAGATTATGCCATCTGCGCTGATGTTGACATTGTATTTCTTCTGGGGAAAGTCGTGCCTTGTGTCTGACTCCGGCAGGATAACCTGAAAAGGTGGCGGAACACGCAAAATTGATGTGACCATAAAGAAGATCAAGAGCTGAAACACGCAATCAATCATCGGTGCCATCTGTAAAGTTGTACTTGGCCTCTTCCTCCGCTTTAAATTTATAGCCATAGCAATCCTCCTTTATTTACCTTGCGACCATCGCAAAGCCAATTTTGTCTATACCAGCTTGCTTTGCAAGATCTATAACCTTGATAATTTGCTGATGCAGCACTTCACGGTCTGCTTGAATAATCAGCATGTTTTTGGTCTCTTCGGAAGCATTAATAACTCGACTATACAGATCGTTGTAGGAAACAATCTCATCATTCAATACCATCGTTCCATCCCGTTGACCTCCTTCAGGGTTAGCAATCCTCACAATGAGACCTTTCGGTTTCTCGGCACTCGGTTTACCGGGGGGAGGTAACTGCACACGAATACCCCTCATCGGCGCGAAACTCGTCGTGAGCATGAAAAAAATTAAAAGCTGGAACACGCAGTCAATCATGGGGGCCATATCAAGTTCCGGTGCTTTTCTGGGTCTGGAGGGCATCAGGCCGCCTTTAGTTCTTTCTTGCATTTCAACATCTCCTGTTCATAATAGCTACCCCCGTTGCTGGCAGCAACGGGGAGTAGCATTGAAGTCTTAGGCATTCCTTGCCTGACCCGTTATCAATTGGTTCACGACTTCGGTCGAGACCACCTCAATCTCAAGCACATATCTATTGACAAAGTTCTCGAACATACTATGTAAAGCAAGAATAGGAATAGCGAGGGTTAAGCCCGTCGCCGTGGTCAACAAGGCTTGAGAGACACCCCCCGCAAGTAGCTGGGGGTCACCCGAACCTTCCAATGCAATCACGTTAAAGCACACAATCAGACCCGTCACGGTACCCAGTAGACCAACCAAGGGGGCGATCACTGCGGCCGTAGCGAGGATATGCAGGTTTCGTTCAAGTTCAGGGATTTCAATAAGGCCGGCTTCTTGAATTGCCTCTTGTATATCTTCTTTTCTAATCGGTTGCTCTTCTATCTGTGCCTGGCTATATCTCAACAAGCCTGCTTTCAGAACGTTCGAGAGCGGGCCACGAGCTTCTTCACAAATTGAAACGGCTTCCATCACATTTTCGTTACGCAAAGCTTCTGTGATAGCCGCTATGAACTGCTCTGTGCCAACTTTTGATCTACTCTTGGAGAAAGTAATAGCCCGCTCAATAATAAAAGTCACCGAAATTATGGAAATGATGGCAAAAATCACTGTATAGGGGTGCCCCATTTTTGCACTGAAGGACATCAGGGTCTCTTTTGGCGTCATCTTCAAGGGGACAAAATGATCTCCGCCAGCTAAAACCGTTACAGGTCTGCCAACTCGCTCCTTGAACCCCGGTTTGTAAATGCTTAAAAGATAACGTCCTGGGGGCAAACCGGATTTTGTATACTCCCCAGCCGCATCTGTCGTTGTTTCGTACTCCTTACCACTGGTATCTACAGCAACCGCTCGGACACCGGAGATGGGGCTTTGCGACTTTTCGCTATTCACGACACTGCCACGAATGGTACCTGTTGCGGCAGTAGAGCTCTCTACAGGTGTGGTTGCCTCTTGGGCAAATACAATCGCACCATAGAGAATCAGGAAACTTGATAAGATTAGAGTTACACTCAAGCGTTTCATGTTTTTTCCTCCTATAGAAGATAATCAGTCGTCCTCAAATCGGCTCAATCGGGATTTGTCAATCCCTCGGGCGCGTTTGCGGCGTACCGATAGTCTACTGAATTTTGAGGTCATCGCCTCGGAACAAAAGGTGAAATTTGAAACTATAAACACCTGGGTTTCGGGAAAGTTTCGGTCAAAATCAAATAAAAATAAAAAACCTTCGGAAGGTTCAGAACCTTCCGAAGGTTTTGGCTTTTTAGAACCCCATCATAGCACGAACAAATGTTGTATTACTCGTTGTATCCTCAAGTAAAATGGTGGTTCGTCTGAAACCGGCGAGAATGACGATATTAAACCCGAGCCATTCGCCGCGGTTGATGGCTTGAATTTCAAAGATACGCGTGCGGATGTCTGGACGGAAGAGGACCGGAATCGCTTCATCCGCCGGAAATCTTTTCAGAAAATTTTTGAAGTTGTCATCCCGGTTGGTGAATTTGCGATACTGGAATCCACCGAGGATATTCATTCTCTGAGTAAACTGGTAATCCAGGCGAACCCCCATCACATCCTCACGGCTTTTACGGTTAAACCGCAGGTATTCGACCGGCTCGGGATCGCTGGGAATGAACAAGCGCGGGTTAAGGACTTTAGGGATGTCCTCCGCTTTGCGATCGAACGCTTTGTTCCAGATGTATTTGACCATCGGGGTCAGCGTTAAATCTTCACCGATTTTGTCAACCCCCGGCAAATCCCCCAAGGGGATCTCATATTTTGCTTTGAGGATGGTAATCTGGTTGCGGATATTTTTCTCTGAATAACGGCGCCGCTCCCAGTTATCAGCGTCATAAATTAAGCCCGTATCAGCTGGATCAAGCGGGTTAAGCCCCTGATCCGGATAGAACGGAAATTCACGCTTTTCACCGGATGCGCGAACTTGCTCGATCGGCACCATGAAATCGACCCGTTCGTCACGCTCAGTTCCGGTTTCGGTGACTTCATCAAACGGAATATCCAGTGAAATCGCATCCTTTTCATCCGGCTCGTACTGCTTTTCGAGAGTGACGAGGAACTTCGCTTCAAGCGTCAGGTTGGGAACGGCGCTGTAAAGGAATTGAAGTGTTGAAGTATTGGTTCGTGCGTTGAAGAAGTCGAGCTTATCGGATGCTGTTATCGGCTCAAGTTCGCCAGGGCGTATGGTGGTGGAGTATTCCGGAATATCGTCTCGGACACGGACAAAACGATTCTGGAACAGGATGGTTCCGAAATCCGGGATGTCACGCTGATACGTCAGATGAAAATATTTTGAATCGTTCTTACGCCGACTGGAAATTTCCTTCTCGTTTAACCAACCCACCTTGAGGGTCAGATTATCGAGCAGGTCGTAGCTGGCTGCGACATGATACCCTTTGCGGTCAATACCGTATTCGTACTGGGGTTCAAAATCATCTTCCAGCGAATCGATAACCCCGTTGTTATTTAAGTCAACAAGGTCTTGGAATACCGGCGGGTCTGCCTCGAAGATGAGGAAGTCCTCTTGGAAATCAAGGATTCCATTCTGGTCACGGTCATCGGCTTGTGGCAAAACGCCATCGAAGTCGATGTCATCGGGCCAGTCATCGTCGTCATCATCATCTTCAATCAAGGCATAATTCCCCTCATCATAAGGGGCAATTTCCGCCTGAGATTCAGGGGTTCGTGGGAGAGAATAGGTTGCATCTCTGTCTGTGTTAGCCCCAAAGTTATGATAGGTGGTGGTGTAACCGGGGTCTACATGAAAGACCGTCTCTTCAAGGAAGAGCTTGCCGAAACGTTGTCTGAGGTTGATAAACCAGGCGGTTTCACCTCCCATCTCTCCCTTATCGTCTGGGTCCCCATTCAAGTTGGCTTTAAACTGTTCCCCCTCTGTTTCAGCGTATGTGGGGACCCCATTCGCATCAACGATCAATCCTGTGGCGGGGTCGAGTGTGACGTTAGACGATTCGGTATCAGGATTGATACGCCCAAAACCGACCTTATCTTTGGGGACCGTTGGATACTGTTTATACTTGCCGTTGATGGAGTAGTGCGCACGGATGAACGTATTAAACAGCGTTCCTTCAAGGTCAACACCATACAAAAGTGCAGCGCGCGCCGCGCCGTAGCGGTAGAGAATTTTGCGGGGTTTGCCTTCACCCGTCCACTGACTCGGGTTATCATGCAACTGTGCCCGCTTATCTGTATAGTCCTTGGACTGTCCATAATTGCCGGGTGCCTCAACCACATCACGATAAGGCATTTCGATATGGCCATCTTCGGTCTTAATCCATTCTTGCAGGGCAGGGTCTGATTCGGCTTTGTTCGCGTTGCTTAATCCGATGACGGCGATATTATAGTCACCAGCAACCATCATGTCAAACGTGACCGATTTCACCTGACGTGGATTGATGTCGTGGTCGGCAAACACCAATTCATATTTCATTTTATCGAATCCGTCAACGATTTTCCATACCCCGTCAACAGAATCCCGCGGCGGTCTGCTGCCTTCTAAGGGAGTTATCTCATCAATCCCGACTGTGATTGGTGCCTCAACCTTTTCAGGCAAAAGTTTCGGTACGCCTCCTGCTTCGATGTCCTCCGGGGTCAGTTCCTCAAGGGCTTGCGTGGTGATACGAATCACCATTCCCTTGAACGCAACCCCAACACCCCCTTGAATCTTATCCGCGTCTTTATCGGGGTCTAACCCTGTAAATGCGGCGGGGTGGTTATCTTCTGGAGAATCATCGCGGAAAACAACAACAATACGTTCTGGGGGCGTATTGGGAACCGTACCCATGAGCGGGTTTTCGATTCTTTCTGGGTGCTCCTTGTGGAGGTTGATGTAGGTGAAGCCAACACGAAATATATCCCCCAGAAGCCCTTGCCCACGGAACCCAACGAGGCGTGCGTTTTCAATGTGCCGTACCCCAGCATCCTCATTGGGACCGTTTTGACGACCCAGCGTTGGCGCGAGGTTCGCGGCGGCGTCAGACAGTTTAACTGGGTTAGAAATACGCGAGTTCAACAGTGTAAACAGATGACGCTCTTGCGAGAAGGAAATATCCCACCGAAAACCGTCGAATTCTGTTTTATACATAATATATCGGTTCGGAAATAACGTGGCAGGCTTAACACGCATATCGTCCCCGATTGCAAACTCCGTATGCCGACCACGGAAGTTATCTTCAGTCAAGACCGTCCGGTCTAACTGTGCAGAGAATCTTTCACTATCAAGCTGCCCAGTCCAACCAACGATTAATTCACCGTTTTTGTCAAAATCTTTTTGCTCACGGTAATTATAAACTTCATTACCTTCAAGCAATTCTTTGCCAAACAGGTCATAGAAGAACTGAGGTTCTTCTTCCAATTGGAATCGATCGGAAAATTTAGATTGTCCTGTGATTGTGGGCAATAGCGGCTCCTGTGGGCCAAGCGGGGTGGCACCGCACCCATAAAGAACTAGGCAACACAAGAGTCCTGCTGCAATAAACAATACGTCAAGTGACTGCTTTGATACCTTCATTATTTTTACTTGCCTCCTTGAGGAAATTATTAAATTACCTTTGAGATAGTGACAACTGTGTAAACGAGAAAATGATAGAATTCGTTTCGGCTTACTGTCCGAGCGAATACTATATAACGAGAGGGTACAACGAAGGATTGCCCTCTATCGTCTCATCATATACAAACGATTGCTGAAACACGGGGCTTATCCGATTGATGACAACAATCCAATCTTTTACCCGTGTGAATCAACAACCCATTTTTTAAATGTGTCATGGGTAGAACATGGTACATTGTCACCTCCTTTCACCAATATTCAAAGATGCAAAAACCCGGGGCAAAATCTGTGATTGCCCGTATTTTTTAAGGTAAGACAAGCCCCCTAAAAAAGTGACCTTTAAGATACCACTTCTGCACTTTTCTGTCAAGAGTTTTTTTATATGGCTCAGAAATTTGCGCAAATTTGCAATTGAGCCAATTAACTCACGGAAGCTATTGAAATCTTGCGAATTTCTAAAATCGGGATGGTTCAAAAATAGAGTAACACGAGTGCTTCATTTCATAAGTCCGTATCGGGTGAGATCCTTCCGAAGGTGTCAAACCTTCGGAAGGGTTCGGAGTGGGCACTCAAAATCAAGCTATCTGTCGTTGGTAAAATCGGTGGCGCGTCAAGTAAGATGAGAACATAGCGTTCACGGAGTTGCTGAAACAAGGCATTCAAGCGGGGCAGTCGCAGGAAATCAATTGGGTTTGAGGATAGGGCACCTGCGTTGAGCAGAACAAGGTTGGGAATGTGTGTATGTTGAATCGCTTGATGCCAATCGATTGACTCGTCTACGAGCAAATGCGTCAAATGCGCATCCAATGGGATATTAAACTCATTTTCAAAAAGAAATTTGACCTTTCGGAGGAAGGAAGGGAAGGAAAGGAAGAATGGAAGAAACGGATTCGTTTCCGTCCTTCCATTTCTTCCATTCTTCCTATCAATCGGGTGATTTCAAAAGATAAACTTTGATTGCATTCGTCGATATTTGCGACAATGGTCCGATAAACTTCAGACATGGATTTAGGAACTCTTGCCGAAATACTCTATCATCAGGGCGATAGAAATACCGACGGCACCGCCAATGATTCCGGCAACGGCGATAATAAAATTGATACGGGGACTCACTGGAATTTTTCGAGGGACTGCGGAATCAACGACCTCGATTCCCCCCTTGATGCGGCGATAATTCCATTCAATGCTCCCATAATCAGACTCGGCAAGCAGAATTTCTGCCTCAAGGCTTTGTTTGTAAATCTCTTTTCTCAATTCATAAGTGCCATTAATCTCTCGCCTCAATTTTTCCAGATACAATTCATTTTCAGGAATTTTCGCTATCAAGTGCTTCAGGTCAAAATCCACTCGTTCCAATTGAGGTTTCACCTGATTCAGATTATTTTCTGCACGAAGCATATTCACCCGCAAATTGATTAACTGATCCTTTATACTGGTATAAAAGGGGGACGGGCCACGAGTCAGAGAAGTTACAACCGCATCCGTTGAGTCGTTTGCTAATCCGTTTCGGATTTCCTTAATTTGTGCATCTAGTGCCATAATCTCAGGGGAATTGGTGCCAACTTGTTGTTCAAGTCCAACGCGCTGTGATTCGAGGTCCACCAATTTTTCCTTCTGATATAGCCAAATGGGATGGTGACTGATTGTTTCTGAGAGCTCGGTATACTCTGGATATTTCTCCATCTCTTTTTGAAGGTAATTGGATTCTAATTGCGCTGCTTTCAGGCTCCCTTCAAATTGCGCCTGTTGCTCCAATAATTTCGCGCGTTGTTCCAGCAAGCTAGCAAGCTGCGGATACCATGTTGCTGGACTTCCACTTTCGCTGACAAATTGAAACGCACGCTCCTCCTGCTGCTTTACCTGTTGAAGAAGTTCTGAGAGTTTTGTATCCAAGAGTTGTCGGCGATGGTCAGCTTTCGTTCTTTCCTCGCGACTCCGCAACATTTGCATTTCGCTGACGAGTTGGTTCGTTAGCAGGGCGGCATTCCGTTCGCCTCCCTCTTCCGCGTTCAGGTGTAATGACATCTCAATATAATGGGTATCCGGTCGGATTTTAGCCCGCAAGTTCTGTTTCAATCGCCCAATTGAAGGGAGATAGCGTACCCCCCCTATATCAGCATTTTCTAATTTTGTAATCGCTGACCCTAACATGGATTCTGTGGAAAAACGTTGACTGATTGTCTCCATTTCACTGCGATCAACCCCACCGGAGAGGACACTTTGAAACAAGCTGGTGGAGGATACAGATGGGCTAGACATTGGTTGAACAAGCAGTATTAAAGTAGAAGCAACATAAGTTTGGGGTAACCGTAAACTGACGATCATCGCAGTTCCTAAAACCAACAAAAAACTCAGGCTGATGATAAAATCATGCTTCCGTAGAATCGCTAGATAATCACGTAAATGAACATCTCGTTGAGGCATTGAAATTGCCCCCTCCTTGCTCAATTAAGCAAAAAAACTGACGCTCCTTTCGCTAACTTTTCGTGTTGCATATTGCGTATCTGGCACTTCACGCAATACGCAATTGGATAGCTCATGTTGGGCGATTTGAAATCTTGGAAACGCCTTAAAGGTTATTGGCTCGCCGAATTTCTTCTTCGCTAAACGCTTCATCCTTCCACTCTGTGATACGCCATTCCCCAGTCCTCAACTCGAAGCTAAACACATTATCCCCTTCTGCAAACCAACCCGTATATCCCCCTTCAAGAGACTCACCGCTGGAGACAAATCCTTGGATTCGATAATGGTTTCTGACCTCCGCTTTCCCCTCGTTCAATAATTGAATTTCCGGTGGTTCGGAAACTTCAATCTCAAGATCTTGAAACCGCGCAAAAACGCGAATTGCAGCATCTCTTTCTTGTCGGATATCGTCGAACTCAACATCGTCTGTTTTGTCATTCTTAGTTCCCATATCCGAGACGTAACGGAATCCTTTCTCCCAGTACGCGCTGATATACATTTCAACATCTTCGTTCTGATAACCTTCGCGCCACTTTTTCAAAACCTGGTTGATTGCGGAAAGTTCTTCGGGTTGAGGCTTGTTGACTTCCTCAACATCTCCACAACTCAAAAGACATCCTAAAAGAACCAATAAACAGCTTGTTTTGGCGAAAACCCTTAACATGACTGAAACACCTCCATAAAACTCGGCTGAATTCATTCGCCTTTCAAAAGGATTTGACAACACCAAGGTGAAATTGTGTAGGGGTCACTTCCAATTGCACGCCTAATTTTTCGATCCGTTTTGTGTCATCGATCAGCCGGTTGGCTTTCGTTGTTGCATTGTATAGATTGGCACCAACGTAAGAATCAATGAGACTATAGGCCCACACCCCTACCGCTGTAAACAGAAAAAATTGTCTGAGTTTATAGCGTTGATTGGCTCGATTATACTGGAAAACGGCTTCTGGAGACTTAGGGCCATTCCTCTTGGCAATCTGTGTATACTCGTTATTGTAAACATCTTGAAAAGCCTTCTGAGTCATCAGCGCACCAACAAGGAGCGCGCCCGTTCCCATCAATGAAATGCCCCCTTGGAAGTAGCTGTGAGCATAAAACTGCCCCCAGCCGGGTAGGACAGCAGAACGCGCCACCGCACCGATGGGTGAAACAAGAGGCGGTTCTTCTTCATTCGACTGTGCGAAGCCAATTTGAATCATCAAAAATAGATAACACCCACAAACAAAAATTTTCACCACGTTATCATTCACCTTCAGAGTGCTGCCTGATTGAGGGTTAGTCATAATATGGATGCCTTATACTGATTTAGGATTGACTTTTCCCAAAAGGTTTCTCTGAGGGAAGGAATGGAAGGTTTCGATAAACTCCGCCGGATTGAGCCTGTGATTTCGATAAACTCAATCCGGCGGAAATCAACCCGGTGGAAAGGAAGGATGGAAGGGTGGAAGAAATACCTTCCTTCCATTCCTTCCATTCTTCCACTCTTCCTGCCCATCAAGTGGATTCAAAAAACAAACTTTAATATTGAAAGTTAGTTAATTATTATGACCAACCCTCGCCGAATTCTCAAATATCTCCCAAAAGTGATTTATGATAGCAGAAGTCGAAAATCTTGTCAACAAAAAAAAGAGCCAAGGAATAAATATTCCTTGGCTCTTTAGAGGAAAGTCGTCCCTAATTTCTTCAGAGGAAAGTGGTCCCTATTCTCTTCGACGTTTTGTTCTTTCCGTATTCTGACTCCGTTCGCTTTGACGTTTTTTCTCGTCGTCATCGTCATCATTTTTTTGACTGGTACTTGTACTTGAGCGTGTCTGCTGAGTCACTGACGTTTCCCGCCGTGGTGTTGCGCTAGGACTGGATTCGACGGAGCGCCGTTGTTTTGAACCGGTGCTGACTGAAGATTCACGGCTCGAAGATGGGACACTCCGTGTCGGTGCGGAAGGCTGCGAACGATTGTAAAGGCGCTCGCGGCGTTCGGTGTTTGACCGCGTGTAATCGTTATAATCATTCTGAGATTGTGAGTCAGATGAATAACGCTTCCGTTTTTCTAACCCCTGATTTGCATCATTGGGTCGTACAGACGAATCCCGCGATGAACGCAGCAACTGGCGTTGTCGTTCTATGGTTATATCAGAGCTGGTTTCCACATCAAAACGTTTGCGTTTAACCGAAATTGCTGGGCTTTGGATGACACGGTTAGAAAGAACCGGTTCCTCCCGTTGTTTTTCAATCACCGCGCGAACCCGTGCCTGTATATTCGCGTTTTCAGTCGTTCCTATCGTTGTTTTTGACAGTCGGCCTCTGGTATATTCGCTACGCACCGTTTCGTGAGATTCTGTCCACTGGTTTAACCGGCGTCGCGTTTCAACGGGGGCATCAACATTGACCCGCACGTTGACGTTAGTGGAATAGTAACGATTGGAATAGTAATGATGGTGGTAGTAAGGGTGATAGGTGTAGTAACTATGGAGGTAATTCCCATACGCATAGCGAATGGAGAAGTAGTGCTGGTCATAAATGGGATAGCTCCACTGGATATAATAATCCAGATCTGTTGAATAATAAAACGGGCCATCGTAAAAATATGAGTAAGTATAGGCGTACCACGGACGCCATTGGTAATCACGAGCGTAACGATGGACGACACGAATATCCGGTTGTCGTTGATAGGTCGAGACATCAATAGATTCAACATCAAGCTGATCGCCATCTTCGGCAACGATGTGCATCTCCATCAGACCGTTATCAACATGGCCCGCCGTAGCGATCTTGATCGTTTCTGAGCGTCGCTTCGCACGCAAAACGAAGGTATCACCATAGATGGTCTCATTCGCCTGGCTGTCATCATAGCGGCGTTGTGTCTCTTCACGGTTGATGTTACGAATCCAAATACGACCAGCGACCTCCTCGTAGTCCTCAAGCTCTGCTTTGCGAGGTTCACCCCGATAGCGCACCAGAATTTCAATATACTGCGCTTGTCGAGGGATTTCAAAGAAATAAATGGCACTGGCTATGGCAAATTCGTAGGTATCGTCCTGAACGTAATCATTTGACCAAGCGGTGAGGCGTATGCCGTCTTCAAAACGGGGGCTCGCCGTAATGGTTGATTTTCCCCGCTCGATCCAGTCATCAACATCCCCTGCCTCTCGATGCTCACGATTCAGGCGATCGGAAAAATAATCGTAGTCATAGTCTGCTTGGACAACAGTTGCGAACGATACGAAAAAGAAACTCATTAGCATGAGTGGTATAAAAGCGTCAATTCGGAACTTCATGATAAACCCTCCTCGGTAAAGTGTCTAAAGTGAACTAAAGTTATAGTAACGCATCTGGTTTGTAACCGCGCACTTTGCTAAGGTTAAGAAGTTCGCTCATGCGAAGCGCAAACATAAACATGAGCGAACCTTAAAAGAGGCGTTATCCACCAACAACTCCTTACAAATATACGAACAGCAATTTCGGTGCCAGAACAGCATCCCTCGATAATCAAGGCTGAACAGGGTTCAGCTACCGAGAACTTGAAACCACCTGTCGCAACAGTGATACCCACCTGTGGCAAAAGTGATACCGACTCAAGGGGTATCGAACATTTCTCTCATCTTCTCTCTCAGGTACGAATCAAAATCAAACATTTGGCGGAGTCGTTGCTGTGTTGCTTGATCGCCTGGATGGACGTGCTGCTTGATGAGGTCGAGCAAAATCGTATGAGCCATCCAGCGAGTCCGTTCCTTCCAGATTGCAGGTTGCGCCATCAGAAAATCAACACCTGCCTCAATCCCGCTCTGTTTAATCTTCGCTTGAACTTGTTCCTGATAGAAATAAAACGCCATGTCACTGATGAAGACTTCATTGGCTTCTGTTGTGTCCGCTAAATAAAACGGGGCAAATTCTGCCATACGACTGATGACCTTTGAACACTCAATCATTTTGCCGATCTGGCAGTGCAGGCGTGAAAGAGTGAACAGATGTTCGATTGCTTTTTCATCTCGTTCAACCCCTTCAATCAGGATGAGCACGCAACAGGCAAGGTTTCCAAGCAGAATTGCTTCCTCCACGCCGCCATCATGCTGAATGGGCTTGATGACATCTTCTACCAGAAACGACGCAACCAACTCGTTGCTTTTGGCAACATAAGTTGCAACCGTTTCAAGTCGTTCACCTTCCTGGAAGTCGTATGCTAACCACATCTTAGCCCTCCTGAGAAGTTGGGATGTTTCTTTGTGATTGTCTGAGATTTCTATACCACTTACCGATTCGATGTGTCGCTCTTTTGAGTCGAGATCGATTTTTATACAAGACAGCTTCCACCTCTGCTGGAAGAGGCTGCCCGGCGTACCCACGCAGGGTGTCCCCGTAAACACGATATTCTCGATTTCGGTAGCGAACATGAAAATGGAGTGGGGCATGCTCTATACGAGTCCCCGGAGGCGGATTTACATTTCCGTAGTTGTGCCAAATGCGAACTCCTTGCGCATTGACTAAAATTCGATACGGCAAAGATGGAGGAGCGGGTTGACTCTGATTCATTTGGTCTTCGCCACAAGTCGAATTCCCCTCTGCGCTGCCAAATCTCGCGCCAGCGGTGTGATGATAGCCGGATTCGAGTAAACAAATTCCCGAACCGTTGGCGCAAGGTTGGCAATGATTGAGGCACTAATCACAGCCTTTCCACCTTTTGAATCAACCGGGGCAAAATGAGGGGAACTGTCACTTAAAATGGTTTCAGCGAGGTGCTCACAGGTTACAAATTGAATGCCGAAGCTTGACAAGGTCTTGAGGTAATTTCGCCCGAGTTTTGAAATCTCAGATGTTCTTGCTTCGGATGCAACTTCGAGTGCATCTGATGTGGCGACAACCTTGTTTCCACGGAGCATCGCTTGAAAAATGAGATAAGTGCATGATGTATCCGCCATCCCCAAGGCAAGTTTCGATGCCATCGGATAGGATAAAACAGGTATGGCAATTAAGGAAAAATCCTCAAGGAAGGGTCCCAAATGCGTCACTTCGTTACACACAAAAACACGTTCCTCCCCACATACCCCTCGAACGCTATTGGCGTCTAACAGTTTAGCGGCGAGCTCCGACAAAATGGCTGTGACGACATAGCCTCCGTCAATGCACCTTTCAATCTGTTGCAGTGGAAGGGCCAGCTTGACTGGAGCGGCATCAAAGATCGCCAAGATACGCCTATCGGATGGCGGTGGCGAAGGTGCCAGCGATTGTTGCTCCAGAACCTTTTTGACTTCCGCCTCTATCTGTCGAATAATTTCCTGACTGATATCCACCTGAATAGCTCCTCATTTCACAATATCTCTACAGCTTCCCCGCCCCGCAATCCAGCAGCATTGGCATCATCTGTGTCCAGGTGCATCTGAAGGACATAGCCTGGTGATATTTTCGGGCGAATGTTTTCAAACGTTAAGGCGCGTTCACCGGGAATGCGAACCTTCAACAGATGGTCTTCACGAATGCCAAAACTTTCAGCGTACTGTGGGGTCATGTGAATATGGCGCGTCGCACAGATTGCCCCTTCTTTCAAAGCGATAGACCCTTTGGGGCCGATCAAGACAATCGGTTCCGAACCGGCAACATCCCCTGAATCACGAATCGGTGGGTCCAGCCCCAAACGGATGGCATCTGTGCGTGCGAGCTCAACCTGTGAGTAATCTCTGACAGGGCCAAGGATACGCACATCCTCAATGGCACGCATCCGTCGCCCCACAATGGTTACCGTTTCGTTCGCCGCAAAGGCACCGGGTTGGTATAAAGGGGTGTGAACGGTCAATTGATGGCCCTCCCCGTAAAGAATTTCTAAGTGCGCTTGCATGACATGGGCGTGTCTCGCCGAAACGCCAACAGGAATTTTCTGCTGATGCTGAACAGCATCGCACGCACGTTTGCCTGCTTTGCACGTTCGCAAAGCACAGCCACTACAAGGTTCGTCCGTTTGGAGTTGTTCAACCACTTTACGAGTAATCAACTCAATCAGCGCCTTCTCTTTCATACGTTATCTTCCTTAACTTGGCGACTTATCTTCAGCCGAGGTTGCCCGCGTTTTGCTTGACCGACTTTGAGACGGCAAAATCGATTCCACTTCTGCATGTGGCCTTGGGATAACGTGGACGGATACCACTTGACCGACCTTGGCAGCCGCCTCTGCCCCAACATCAGTCGCAGCCTTGACGGCTCCCACATCACCACGAACCATGACGGTAACGTATCCGCCACCAATCTTTTCATAACCGATGAGCTGAACATTTGCGGCTTTAACCATTGCGTCCGCAGCTGCAATACTGCCGACGAATCCTCTTGTTTCAACTAAACCTAGCGCGTCTCCTGCCATACTCTTTATAACCTCCTGAAGTTTAATTGTTCCCAAAGTTTTTTAAGAACGCGGATGAAGAAGTCTGAGCGATCCAATAACCTTCCGAAGGTTCCAAACCTTCGGAAGGTTGGCCGCATTGCAACCTGCATTGCAATGACAGCAGTATATCATAATCCTTAACTTGATTCAAGTTTTTTCAACAGCCGTTCTTTTCAAGATGGCGGATGAGATCTCGTCTTTTCATGCGTGCACAAAGACAGGTTCACGAATCACATCTTGCATTTCTGCGATGGATTCTTCGGCGAGAATACGATTTGCCTCAAGAGTCATCTCAATGGCCTCTTGTAGATTCGCTCTTGCTTCTTCAAGAGTTTTTCCTTGTGTATTGGCTCCGGGTAACTCTTCCACAAATCCTATGTATCCTTCCGGGACTTTTTTGAAAACTGCGGTTAATTTCATTTCTACCTCCTCATTGAACTTTCTTAGCAAAAACCGACATAAAACCGAAGAGCCCGCCGTCAACTGCAACGGCTGGTTAGGTTAAGCTGTCAGCATTTCAGCAACATTTCTCCCAATCGTTGGAGCAGGTAAGTTCTGATTTTCCTGATGAGCAATTTCTAGCCATTCATCAACGATCTGGCACAACGCTCGATAGACTTCAACTTCATCATCGCCATGACAACACGGACCGATAATTCCCGGACAGCAACCGATAAAACAGTGGTCCTCTTCCGACCATTCGACGATCTTGATGTACTTTGCACTCTGATTCAGCTAATTCTGTTCATAGGTTAGCGGCGCAGGAGACCCCCTGATTTATCGGGGGGAGGAATGCGCCCACCTCCAACCATTAAAGGTTAAAAACTTAACATCACCTGGTGTTTTTGTGTTTTGCGTGATGCGTTTGCCGTCCGAAATGTTGTGTAAGCTGATACGGCCATTGGATGCACCGCCAACAAAGCACAATCCGTGTTTGATGTGTTTGACTAAAGAACCGCGTTTGAATCCTAAACTTCTGGTTCCGCCGTAGCGTTTCCGGATTCCGTTCTTGGCAAAATTAAAGACATGCAGTTGCCGTCGGTGAAACCGAAGTGGAGTTATCAGCAAAATCTCCTTATTATCTGGGCTATCATGTCCATCCACTAAAAAGTTTGCTAACACCCAACTATCAACGCAATGGGCTTCAAAAGTGTTCGATAGCTTGTTTGTTGACTTCTTGAGTCCAAGTCTATCTCTCAATTCTTTAGTTTCCCATCCTTGCCTTAATTCAAGGCTGCCAAGTTTTTCACTTCACCCAAAGACTTACCGACCTCAAGGGGTGAAAAGGATGTATTCCACTTTTTGCTCCCTTTCCACGTTTTGGCTTTTATGTCCTCAATGATGAAGTGAGTGACAGGAAATAGCTTCTTTAACCCATTGCAAATCCTTAGCTTCCAACCCCACCGCGCCTTCGTTGAGGGGGGTATGCCCCCAATCTTGCGGTTCCATCGACATTTTCGGTATGGAGTTTTTCTATATCTTCTGGTACGTCTTGCATTTCGCCGTGATTCAACAGCATCTTTAACCCACGTTACAGCATCGGCTTGTATGTTTAGGTATGTGTGATGCTCGGATTTGATGGAGAATCCCTCTTTCTTTGAACCTGGGTCAATCCCCACCGCTATCTCTTGGGTTTGTCTATCAGAGGGTTCAACATTCAGCCTGACACAGAATACCCCACGTTTCCAAAAAGGGGTTGCCTTACCAGAACGCATCCACTTTCTAGCTCGGCTCGGTGTCGTTGGCATGAGGGGCACTTGATTGGAATCAACAACGGGTACAAACATAATAAATCTCCTTTCAGAGTCTATACAACCCTTCGACACTGGGATTCGCAGAGGATACAGGCTAGGGTAGTACCCGTAACATGCTGTTGTGTGCCACCACAAGAATCCTAGTTACAATCTGTCTAGTCAATAGTTTAACCTGCTTCAGACGTTGGCACGCCCTATACAAGCCCCCGTATTTATACGGGGGTTATTGACTCTGCACCTTTTTTATATTTCAACTGTGAGATGACACAATCTTCGACACGCATGTCATCCCGCACACCGATATACGTGGGCTGGTAAAGACTCCCACCCTGATTGGCATACAGATAGCGCACCTCAATAACTGAATTCACCGGTGGAACGTCTTTGTTTGGCGGGATGGAGACATTCCCCACTTCGACGTGATGTTCATCGGCGAGTATCGCAACCGCAACGCTACGTTTATCATTAATCTTCGTGACAACAACAGAGGCGGTGGCATAAAACTTGAACTTCACCTGAGTTCCGCCGCTGTTTGGTCTACCTGCTGTGTAGGAGGCTGCATGTTTTTTGAAGACAATGCCCTCCGCTCCTGAAGCGTGTAACCTGTCATATAATTGTTGTTTTTCTTTTTGTGTTTTCGCGGTTTCAACGACGACAATTGACCCGCTCAACCCCAGGCTCTCAAGGTGTGACAGCCGTTGTCCGTAGGGCATTAACCTGACATTTGTATTGTGTATTTCTAAAATATCAAACGCGAACAGTGTTTCCCCCACGGCCTCACCATCCACTAAGTACGTCTGATCAACGTTGCCCGCCCTCTTGAGGAGCGCGTCTGGCGCACCGATTGAGAGACCGTTTCGGTTAATCGCCGTGACGGTGTCCGTTTTGTGGAGAAGCATTCTCCTCCCGTCATATTTTTCCTGCGCCCACCAGTCATCGTCATGAATACACTGAGTGACCTGAGATTCTTCAATGAAATTTAATAATTGACATTGGGTGCCCGTGTCCTTCGTATCAGTGTCGGTATGAACATACTGCGGGCCTTCTGCGCCGGGTGTGTACCCTTTCGATGTTTTGCTTTTCACCAGTTTGTCATAGGTTTTCTTCGCTGAAGCGTAATCGACAGGTGTTGTCGTTTTCGTCCCCGTGGTAAGCGTCGCTCCCCGGCGACCATACGCAAAGTTCACCACAAAACGGTTGTTCTCAACTTCTTCGAGAGAAGCAGTGTACACTTTGTCACTGCTTCCTTGTTTGAAATACAAGGTGATGTTTTCAGATGTCATACGGCCTCCTCGATCTCTTTGATTTCATAAATGGCTAATTGGGCACTGCTATCCCCATCAACTCTCGTTCGGTCAATCCATGTAAGCAATTGTTTCGGAGAGAGGTTTAAAAACCAGGGGGTAAACGCGTTCCTTAACGTCTTACTATCCTCTTCATTAAGCAACCAGTTCTTTTCTAAGCAGCTCATTGGCTAGCTTTGAGGCGGAGATATGCTCCGAAAGAGCCCGTTTTTCCAATGCCCTGACAACTTCTTCGTCTACATCGAGCTCAAAATGACGCATGTCAAGACGCACATTAACTTCAACAGGAGTCATATGTTCCAGATAGTCAGTGGAGTCATGTATATCCCAAAACTTTCCTGCTTCCTCATAAGAAGAGAACTCCTCCGGAAGCGGATGCTTCTTCTCATTTGTGCTTTTCATAATACCTCCTTTCCGAATGGGTCATATCCCGTGCCGATATTGGCAAAGCCGCCTCAGAGCGGAGAAGATCGTTTCATCGGTGGCGTCTCGAAGCCCAAGCCATCGAACTGAAAATGCTTCGACCGCAAAATTGTCACTGAGCCATGGTGCCAGTGCTGGAGAGAGTTGAGCATCTATCCAAAGCTTCATACGGCAATTACTGGATGGTCAATTCGATGTGTGGCGAACTGAATCGAAGCGACAATGTCTTCGTCTTCAAGGTCAGGCATTTCCGCCAGAATCTCGTTAAAAGAAAGCCCGCTAGCAAGCAAGTCCAAGACGTCTGTCACACGAATCCTCATGTCCCGAATGCACGGACGCCCGCCACACTGGTCTGGATTGAAGGTAATTCGTTCAATTGGTTTTGACGACATAACATATTCTCCACTTTGTAATTTATCAACATGATGCAAAATTTCCTGCCTTGTATGATGAAAGTTCAGTTGTCCGCTGCACGGACGAGCACGGCGGGAGTTTGCCGAAAAACGTCCGACCAACCAAAACCCGCCGAAATCCCAAAAACGTTCCAAAAACCGCAGCCCCCGTCAACTGCAACGGCTGGTTAGGAAAGATCTAGTAAGCGATGCCGTTAAAAGTAACCAAGAGAGCAGCAACACCATTTGTTAGTTCAACCCCACTTTCCGTAAGGGAGGAGTTGCCAAGACTCAACGTAATGTCGAGAGTCCAGTGTGGAGATAGCTCGAAACCAATTCCGCCTAACAATCCAAGACCTGTCGCTGTCGAGGTGTCCGATTCAAAAGGAGACCCCCATGTTGCTAGTCCGAGCCCACCGAGTAGATAAAAGTTTGAGTCAGGGTTGGGAAAGTATGTAATCCCCACACCAGCTGTTCCGCTCGCGATAGTAACTGTGTCACCGAAGATGTTTTCAAGGGAGAACCATGATACTCTACTCGTCCAGTAGAGAAGTACCTGCTCTGAAAAACCACCACCGATTTTGAAATCAGTTACAAAAGAAGGTTTGGTTTCACGGTCTGCAGAAACGCGTTCCCCAAAGCCTGCTACAGACTGCGTAAAGCTTGTCATTCCAAGCCCGATGCCGCCTCCCAAAATGAAGCCTTTACGCTCTCCGTCGAACGCGTGAGCATTTCCAAATGAACATAGCATAAAAAAACTAGCAATTAACCAGAGCCTACATAGCCACGATGAGGTTGTTTTCATAGTCGTCAGTTCCTCCTAACTCTGATTAGACGGCAAAAATGCAGTCTAATCCTATATTTCTGCATTTTTGCCGTCTAATCCTATTGAATTCAACTCAAAAACATGCTAAAATAACTCTCCATTTAGAGATTGCAGACTTCCGAAGTCTGCAATCTCCGTTAAAATTAGTTGTATTTTACCACATCCCACAACGTGAAGCAATCACAAAATCATCGAACAGAGGTCAGCCAAAGGGAAAACTCCGCGACTCAGAAGCAACTCCTTATTTCCTTCTTCAACAGCGTCAGGCTTCACGTTCGATTATCAACAGGAGACGGTATTTTGAGCACATTTACATCATTTGGTTATGCGTTAGACACCGAATCGGAAAAGATGGGAGAATTGCGAGAGTCTAACGACATCCGGGACGATGCGACGGCATTGCGTCAAAGGATAGCCGAAGATGGCTATCTATTTCTCCGAGGGGTGCTTGGTAAAGAAGTTGTTCTCGCCGCGCGGCGCGAGATTTTGGAAAAGCTTGCCTCCGTTGGGGAAATTGATACCCGATACCCCCTGATGGAGGGCATCTTCTCCGGCAGGTCTGAAAGGCCCCATATCGACACCAGGCAGTTCAATAAAGACATCCGGACGGGCGAAGCCATACGCGCCCTTGTGCACTGTGGCGACGTCATCCGCTTTTACGAAAAGTTTCTTGGCGGCGCGGTGAGGCCCTTTGATTATATCTGGCTTCGGACCGTTAAGGTTGGTGGGGCGACGGGCTCTCATTACGACTGGGTGTACATGGGGCGTGGCACACGGAACCTGTACACGACCTGGATTCCCATCGGTGATGTGCCGAAAATTGAGGGGGCTCTCCTGATTTTGGAAAATTCTCACAAATTGGAGGAGTTAAAAAATACGTATGGGGCGATGGATGTCGATCGCGATGTCGATGGGCCTTACGCGGGCGGCTGGTTCAGCAAAAATCCATTAGAAGTGCAGGAGAGATTTGGAACACGGTGGCTCACAACAGACTTCGAGGCAGGCGATATGCTGGCCTTTACCATGCACACGATGCACTGCTCGCTCGACAACTGTTCGCCCGCCAATCGCATCCGCATTACCTCGGATACACGTTATCAATTGGCGTCTGAACCGGTTGACGAACGGTGGGTCGGGGAAGAGCCCATGGCGCACAACGGGAGAAAAAAGCCTGGGAAGTAACTCATTTTCAATATTAAATCCGTCTTTTGAATCGACTCAATGGATGAAAGAAAGGAAGAAAGGGAAGGAACGGCAGGAATGCGTTTCTTCCCTTCTTCCTTTTCCCTCCTTTCCTTCCCTTTCTCCCGTTAATTCCAAGTTATACCAATTTGCGTTTCAAAAAGTAAGATAACAACCAAACTTCCGAAGTCTTTGAGACTTCGGAAGTTTATCAGAACTTACTTTATAGAATGCGAATTCGTATTAGACTTGAAATCGGAGCATCCAATTGAATGCTCCTACGAAATGTTAGTTCGCTGCTGTTGCGCTGAAACCCGCGCCTTTGACAGCATCAGTCAGTTGGGTAGTGGTCGCTTTACCCTTTTCCAACTTGACGACTGCTTTACTATCTGAGAGAGAAACATCAGCACTGATAACGCCCGGCACCTGAGTTAATGCAGACTGCACCTTTGATACACAGGCACCTCACGTCATCCCAGTAACGGCTAACGTGATTTGTTCGGCAGCCGCTGGGGCTTTAGCAGTGGCATCCATCTTTGCAGCCGCTGGTTGGGATGCCTCTGTGGCCTTAGATTCCATCTTCTTCTCTGAAGCACAACCGATGACAAGAATCATTGCCATGCAACAGATCAAAGTGAACTTTAGCATACGCACTTGGATACACCTCCTTTCATGAAAAGATGAAGATAGCCTTAATTGTATGTGGTAAGACAGCTTTTGTCAAACAGAATCTAAAGTTTGGGATATAACTAATTTTCAAAAATAAATTATACATCAGACTTCCGAAGTCTCAAAGACTTCGGAAGTCTGAAAATGTAAGTTACTAAACCAAGTTGCCACTGATTTCGATTGCATTTTGAAAGTCTGGAAGGAGAGGAAGAAAAGGGATGAGTGTAAAGTTATACCAATTTGCAATCAATATCCTACTGATGTCATTCTGAGTGTAGCGAAGAATCTCAACCCGTTGTAAGATTTTGAAAGCGATTTAGTTCGCCAATGTCACATTTCACTGTAGCCCAAGATTCTATCTTGGTTTGAGCTAATCATCGGTTCTGCTGGCCAACTTAGAAAGTTGGGCTACAATTAGATCGAATATGACATTGGCGAATTATTTCTGAAACATGCCCAGAGGTGCTCATTTGCAATTTCTACAGTTGTCGAACCGTGGAGTCAGTTTGGAAGGAAGGGAGTCAATGATGTCAGTAGAGAACCGTTTAAAAACGCAACTCCGTTCGTTAGATTCCAATGTCTTTACACCGGACGAGCGCACGGCGCTGATGCAGATGTTACGCCACGATGTGGGTGCACGGTGCGAAGTGGCGAATCAGCGAGATACAGAAGCATGGGCGAAGATAAAATCAAAAGCGGAGTGGGAGCGATTCTGCGCCCCTCGCATTGAAGCGTTGCGGGAGTCGTTGGGCATTTTTCCGCCTGAGCCCACGGACTTAAACGTGCACGTAACGCACACCATGGAAGGTGACGGCTATCGCATCGAGAATCTGGTCTATGAAAGCCGTCCGGGGCAACCTATCACGGCAAACCTTTACCTGCCGTCACCCCTTCAAAAGCAGATGCCTGCTATCCTCCTCGTTCATAGCCATCACAACCCGAAAACACAGGGGGAGCTCCAGGACATGGGGATGACGTGGGCCAGGGGGGGGTGCATCGTGTTGGTGATGGACCAACTCAGTTATGGTGAACGGCGGCAGCACGCACCGGGGCCACGGCAAGACTATCGCTTCCGCTACATCAACGGCATCCAGTTGCATCTCATTGGCGAGAGCCTCACGGGGTGGATGGTGTGGGACGTGATGCGCGGCGTGGACCTGCTGTTGAGCCGTCAGGGTGTTGATCGGGAGAAGGTCATTCTCATGGGTGCCGTTGCCGGTGGCGGCGATCCAGCCGCGGTGACAGCAGCCATAGACTCGCGCATCGCGTGCGTCATTCCGTTTAACTTTGGTGGACCGCAGCCTGAGACAGTATATCCACTGCCCGACGATGCCGAGGCGTCGTTCAACTACATGGGTGACGGTTCCTGGGAATCCACGCGGAATTTGCGTCTCAATGGGCGCGATGGATTTTTGCCCTGGGTCATTGTCGCATCCGTTGCGCCGCGTCGTCTGATTTATGCGCACGAGTTCAGTTGGGATAAGGGCCGTGACCCGGTATGGAAACGGCTACAGCAGGTGTTTGCGTTTTACAACGCCTCCGACAACCTTGCTTTTACGCATGGCGCAGGATTGCTTTCTGGGCGACCACCTGAAGCGACGCATTGCAACAACATCGGCCCCGTGCATCGGGTGATGATTCACTCGGCGCTGCAACGCTGGTTTGGCATCTCTATTCCACAAGAATATCAAAACCGCCTCTCGGAAGAAAAACTGATGTGCCTGACTCCAGAGGTCAGCGCGGGTGTCAAGTCTGCTCTCGCAACGCGCCCGCTACATGAGTTGTTCACTGAGATCGGCGCGTCGCGTGCCTCGCATGTTGGGCTTACGCCTGAAGAAAAGCGAGGGCATCTGCGTCAGGAATGGGCAAAACTGCTTGGCGATGTCGTCCCCCAAACTGAACCTGTTGTCAAGTTGAACGCGGCGAAATCCCGTGCAGCGGGGTCACATACTTCTCAAAAACTCGATGGCATCCATATCGAACGTATCGCTTTGGAAGTTGAACCCCATATCGTTGTGCCGATGCGACTGCTACTTCCATCACACGAAGTCGGGGCAGACAAACCTGCCTTTCCCATTGTTGTCGCTCTGTCGCAGGAGGGTGGGGGAAAGTTCCTTAGCGAACGAACAGAGGAAATCTCGACATTATTGACGGAGGGGGTTGCCCTGTGTCTACCTGATGTGCGCGGTACGGGGGAAACCAGCCCCAATGCCTCGCGTGAGCGCCAAAGCGAAGCCACAGCCATTTCCGCCACCGAGTGGATGCTGGGACAGACGTTGCTCGGCGCTCGTCTGCGCGATGTGCGCTCCGTGTTGCGATACCTACGCACCCGAAGTGAGGTGGATACGCAACGAATCGCGCTATGGGGGGATTCGTTTGCGCCGACGAACTACCCGGACTTTAGCGACCCCCTCATCGGCGAAGGCGAATCGCCACATCAGTCCGAACCCCTTGGTGGACTGCTCGCGCTATTCGGTGCGTTGTATGAAGATGATGTGTGTGCTGTGGTGGCGCGGCGCACCATCGCCGGTTATCAG
Source organism: uncultured bacterium (assembly GCA_964577695.1). GTDB lineage: Bacteria > Poribacteria > WGA-4E > WGA-4E > PCPOR2b > CAZOAL01. The sequence continues at coordinate 222,107 of CAZOAL010000008.1, forward strand.
TCGGTCTTGCGGGATAGGTTTTGCTACGTTCCGCATGACGCCATCGTCCCCGGTGCATTAACAGCAGGGGATTTGTGCGATGTTGCGGCAGCGCTTGCACCACGCCCGTTGCGGTTAGAGGCATTGGTGGATGGACGCAACTGCCCAATGGCAGAAAAAGAGATTCAGCGTCTGTTTGAACCGACCACCCAAGCCTATCGTGCCGCAACGGACCAATTATCCCTCATACCCATATTGCGCCAAGACCTCGCCGCATGGTTGGTCGAATCGCTAAACTAAATGTCTTACAGATTAGATGTCGATCTTGGGAAACCGACCTACAGATTATACAAGGAGGCATAAATACGGTCGTCGTGAACAATAGTCCGCTTCAGATCTGGAACGGAGATAGCGAAATCGTCGTGAACAATATCCTGGTAGCGAACGAGGAAGCCCTCTCGTTCAACGACGCGACCCAGAATATGCAGGTTGACTACAACCTGTGTCTGCCCCCGTCCGACCGTCAGGGCCCGCACGGCATCACGGGCGATCCGAAGTTTGTGGATGCGGGGCGTGGTGTGTTCTGGCTGGGTCCAGACAGCCCGGCGATTGGAAAAGGCTCATCACAGCATGCCCCAGCGGAAGATTTTTGGGGACGACCACTTCCGAAGGACAAAGCCCCGGACCTCGGTGCGTTCACCTTCGTCCCCTCTCTGGTCACAGAGCAGGCGCGAGCAGGTTGGGATTACGGCTGGCCATATCACCGCCACGGTAAGGGCATCCCCGATCTCTGGATGCTCCCTCCTTCCCTAGCAGCTCCGACTGACTGATGGGGTAACATTTTATACTTCTCACAGGTATAAACTGCGCTTTCTGCATCCCCGATAGATCGGGATTTCGCTTCGCTCAACTTGCATTTTGAATCCCTGGTCAATGAGGAATTCAAGATGCAAAAGTGTCATTTTCAACCGTCGGCAGTATAGAATCAGTGGGGGATGAATTGGTCATTTGCAGATTTGCTCATTTTAAGAACGGGGCATCATGAGCGCGAACAGTTCCTTCCCTCGTCGCCGCGCGATCGAATCCGTTGCGACATGCAGCACAGAAATCTCGAATGCAGGTTCAAAAAACGAACGGATTTCTTTCTCCGTCGTACCGAACGGTGGCCCGCCCCCGGGAGGGAGTGCGAAAAACAGCGCGATGAGGAGCCCCGTCGGCTTCAAGATGGTGTATACCATCCGCACATACTCTGGACGGCGAGAGGGGGCGATGGCGCAAAAGCAGGTGTGTTCAAGCACATAATCAAAGTGGTGCGGATAGACATTCGGCAGTTCAAAGATGTCGCGTTGGATGAGCTCCGCTTTCAGATTGGTGTTTTGCAAACGACTTTTTGCCCCCTGGATGGCTGAAGGCGCGAAATCGACGCCGACCACCTCGAAGCCGTGCGTTGCGAAAAGTGCAACCTCATTTCCCGTCCCACAGCCGAGGATGGCAATCCGCCCCGGTGGAGGGGGCGAGTCACTCATTAACAGCGATACAAACGGTGGCGCGGGCTGACCAAGCTCCCAGCCAGGAGGTTCTTCGCTTTGATAGATGTTCTCCCAAAATTCAGGCTGATTCACGTCAGGGGTTGACATAAAGATGTCCTTTGTTGAAAGTGAGGGGATTAATTTTCATCTTCCTCGTCAAGCAGTTCTTCTAACTCATCCAGGATATCCCAGTCATCGTTATCATCGTCATCGTCTTCAGGATGATCGCTTTGGTTTTCTAGCCCTGCTTCCAGGGATTCAAGGTCTGCTCGATATTCAATCAGGTTACTCAGATAACGTTCCCGTGTAATGTTTTCCGCGTCGCCGTAGTCTTCCCGCAAACATTCGCCGCAGAATTGTCCGATGCGTTGAATCCCCAAATCGATTTGCCGCAATGCATCCTGGCGGTCATTCGCCATGAGACCCAGTTCGGCGTTGGCGACTCCGTTCATCATCAGCATGTAGCCTTTGTACTGGTAAATGCCCCACGCCACATTGGATGGGGCATACTTCCGAGCCATCTCCGCGACCGCAATGTTAGTCTCGGTATCCCGTTTGACATCTGCCCACCGTTTGAGCCCAGCGAAAAACAGATAACGGGTATATCTGTCGTAAGATTCTTGAAATAAGGCCCTCCAATCTTCGGGCGTCAGTCGAAAGCCCTCATCACTGCCACGCTGTCGTTTATAATCCTCAAGTTGTTCTCGAAAGTAGTCATAGTAGGAATTTCGCCCATGCGGTTTCTTGCCGTCAGGGCGGCCTGAAGCATAGAGGCGCGAGATGGTAAATGTATTCGGTTGCACAATGACGACCTCTCTGCCATCCGCAATCCGCAACACTTGAATCGGATGCGCCGCGTCAAATGCCAGGCTATCCAAAATCTCATCAAATGTTTGAATGAGGCGTGTGTTTCTATCAGCATGATCGGTTGACATCTTTTATCTCCTCTGAAAGGTGTTGCGTGAAGAATGATACGTGATGCGTAATACGTGATAGCAGAAGGGAAGATTGGAAGGATGGAAGATTGGGTACCTATTCTTCCATTCTTCCTTTCCTTCCATCCTTCCCTTCCTTCCTTTCACGTTTCACGATTTACTCATCACGCATTACGTTTTACGTTTCACGTTTCACGTAATAATCCTGAAGGGGGGTCACTGTAATTACTCCACGGCGAAGTGCCTCAATTCCGTTGACAGCCGCTGCGGCACCTGAAATGGTGGAAAAAAGGGGGATTCCATAATCCATTGACATTTTCCGAATTAACTGTTCGTTTGGACGATGCACATATCCAGTGGGTGTATTGATAATGAGATCTACGGCGTGATTTTTGACATAGTCGTGAATCGTCGGACGCCCCTTGCCAATGCTGTAGACGAGTGTGACCTCCATTCCGTTTTGACGAAGCACCTTCGCTGTGCCATGGGTTGCAATGAGTTGAAAGCCCATATCACATAGTTTTTTAGCGATGAAAATCACGGCACGTTTATCTTTATTTTTGACGCTGATAAAGGCATTGCCTTTGAGTGGCAATTCATAGCCCGCCGCTTTTTGCGCCTTTGCAAAAGCGATGTTCAGGTTGGCATCGATTCCCATAACCTCGCCCGTTGATTTCATTTCGGGACCGAGTTGGGAATCGGCTCCCGGGAAGCGATTGAATGGAAAAACAGGTGCCTTCACACAAAAGTATGGCGGTTCGATTTCTCTTGTAAACCCGAGCGATTCAAGGGTTTTGCCTGCCATCACGCGTGCGGCGAGTTTTGCCAACGGAACGCCGATGGCTTTACTGACAAACGGAATCGTCCGTGAGGCCCGCGGGTTGACTTCCAGCACATAAATCTCATCGTTCTTGATGGCAAACTGCACGTTCATCAGCCCACACACATTGAGTGCCTTCGCCAGGGCATACGTCTGCTGCTTGAGTTCTTCGATCTGTTCCTCAACAAGGGTGTAAGGCGGCAGGACACAGTCGCTGTCGCCGGAATGGATGCCGGCTTCCTCAATATGCTCCATGATGCCACCGATAACGGTGATTTTTCCATCGGAGATGGCATCCACATCGACTTCAATGGCGTCCTCCAGATACTTATCAATCAGCACCGGATGCTCAGGCGATGCCTCGACCGCAAAGCGCATGTACCCTTCCAGTAAGGATTGATCATAGACAATCTGCATTGCCCGCCCCCCCAGGACGTAAGATGGACGGACCATGACCGGGTATCCAAGCGACTCCGCAATCGGCTTCGCCTCTTCGATCGAAGTGGCGGTGCCATTCGGGGGCTGCATCAAGCCGAGGTCGTCCAGCACCTGTTTGAACAACTTCCGATCCTCCGACCGGGCGATGTCATCAGGGCTCGTCCCGATAATGGGGACGCCTGCGCCATGGAGGGCAAGGGCAAGATTGAGTGGGGTCTGCCCACCCAGTTGAACGATCACCCCCTCTGGCTTTTCGCGATCGATGATATTTAAGACATCTTCATACGTGAGCGGCTCGAAGTAGAGCCGATCTGACGTATCATAATCTGTACTCACCGTTTCCGGGTTGCTGTTGACCATGATGGTCTCATAGCCATCTTCCTTGAGTGCAAGCGCCGCATGCACACAGCAGTAATCAAACTCGATTCCCTGACCAATTCGATTGGGGCCGCTTCCCAATATCATAATCTTTTTCTTGTTGCTAGGCCGGACTTCATCCTCGCGGCCGTAAGTTGAATAGTAGTAAGGTGTTTCTGCCTCAAACTCAGCCGCACATGTATCAACTGTTTTGAAAGTGGCTTCAATCCCTAGTGCTTTCCGTCGTTTTCTCACCTCCACTTCAGAAAGGTTCCACAGTTCAGCAAGCTGTCGATCGGAAAAACCATACTGTTTGGCTTTCCAAAGAAGGGACTTTGGGAAACCACTTCCTTTCATTTCCTCATTTCCTTCATTCCCTTGCTTCCCATTTCCCGATTTCCTCAACTCCTCCTCAAATTCCACAATCTCCTTAATATTATACAGGAAAAATGGATCTATCTTTGTGTAACTATGAATGTGGTCCACACTCAACCCACGTCGAAAAGCCTGTTTAATATAAAAAATCCGCTCGACGTTGGGGATTGTCAATTTCTGAGGAAGTTCAGAAAGGGGAAGCTCCTTGAGCGGATGATTATCGAGGCCATACCACCCCGTCTCCAGGGAGCGCAATCCTTTCTGCAACGCTTCCTTGAAAGTCTGCCCAATCGCCATCGCCTCACCGACGGACTTCATCTGGATGGTCAGGGTTTGGTCTGCACCGGGGAATTTTTCAAAAGCCCAACGCGGAATTTTGACGACGACGTAATCGATTGTGGGTTCAAACGACGCAGGGGTCTGGCGAGTAATATCATTCGGAATCTCGTCCAGGGTGTATCCAACGGCAAGTTTGGCGGCAATCTTGGCGATCGGAAATCCAGTGGCTTTAGAAGCGAGGGCGGAGCTCCGCGAAACTCGCGGGTTCATTTCGATAACGACCTGTCTTCCGGTGTGCGGTTCAACCGCAAACTGAATATTAGAACCGCCTGTGTCAACCCCGATTTCACGGATAATCTTGATTGCCGCATCTCTCATCTGCTGATACTCTTTATCCGTCAATGTCTGAGCGGGCGCGACGGTGATGCTATCGCCCGTGTGAACGCCCATCGCATCCACATTTTCAATCGAGCAGATAATGACCACGTTATCCGCCCTGTCGCGCATCACCTCTAACTCAAACTCTTTCCAGCCAATCACCGACTCTTCGACCAAGACCTCACTGACGGGGCTTAACGCCAAGCCGTGATGCACCATCTCCTGAAACTCTTCGATATTGTATGCGATGCCCCCCCCGGTTCCGCCGAGTGTGAATGCTGGACGGATAATCGCAGGAAAACCGATCATGGGGATGACGGCAATGGCATCAAGGATCGAATGCGCAATTCCGCTCTTCGGGACGGATAGCCCGATGGCTTGCATCGACTTTTTGAATAGCCCCCGGTCTTCTGCTTTTTGGATGGCATGGAGTTTTGCACCAATGAGTTCGACGCTGTATTTGTCCAATACACCTGCTTCCGCGAGTTCAACGGAGACGTTCAATCCTGTCTGTCCACCCAAAGTAGGGAGCAAAGCGTGTGGACGTTCCTTTGCGATGATGCGTTCAACGACATCTGCCGTGATGGGCTCGATGTAGGTCCGATCGGCAAACTCGGGGTCCGTCATGATGGTTGCCGGGTTACTGTTGACAAGGACAATTTGATAACCTTCCTCCCTCAAGGCTTTACACGCCTGAGTTCCAGAATAGTCAAATTCACAGGCTTGGCCGATAATAATCGGGCCAGAACCGATGATCAAGATCTTTTTGATGTCAGTTCGCTTTGGCATAGTAATCTCATGCGTAATGCGTAATGCGTAATGCGTAATGAAAAATGAACTTACGTTACGCATTACGTGTTACGTTTTACACCTGTTTCCCTTTCATCAGAACCGTAAATTTGGCAAAAAGATAGCTTGCGTCATGGGGGCCGGGAGAGGCTTCCGGGTGATATTGTACGGAAAAAATAGGATATTCGGTGTGTTGCATCCCTTCGAGGGTTTGATCATTGAGATTGATGTGCGTAATCTCGAAGACATTCGGCAGTGAATCGATATCTACACAGAAGCCGTGGTTTTGGGCGGTAATCTCCACCTGACCTGTGCCGAGACGTTTGACCGGTTGGTTTGCACCCCGATGACCAAATTTGAGTTTGAAGATCTTTCCCCCCACCGCGAGCCCTAACAATTGATGTCCCAGACAGATGCCGAAGATTGGCTTTTTCCCCATCAGTTGCTTGACAGTTTTGACCGCATAATCAACGGCTTCAGGGTCGCCTGGGCCGTTGGACAGGAAGATTCCATCTGGATTTGCCGCGAGAATCTCATCGGCAGAAGTCGTTGCTGGAACGACCTGAACCTGACAGCCATGCCGTGCCAGTTGGCGCAAGATATTGTATTTAACCCCGAAATCCATAGCGATGACGCGAAACTGCGGTTCCGGCATCGCTTCCATTGACGATGGCTGGAAATCAATCGTCAGTTGAAGATTATTGTGATTGTGATGAGAATCGGAACCAGAGATGGCAGTGGGCCTGGAATTGGGCTCTTCCCACAAGTAGGGGCTAGGGCAGGTCACTCTTTGAACCAGGTCTACCCCGATTAATCCGTGCCACGCTCGCGCTTTTGCAATTAGACTTTGCGGGTCAAGGTCTTCCGTTGAGATCGCGCCGTTCATGACCCCGTGGACTCTCAGCCGTTTGGTGAGCGCACGGGTATCAATACCGTGAATACCGATAATCCCGTGTTCTTCGAGGTAGCTCCCCAGGCTACGTTGTGAACGCCAGTTACTATAGTGGGCGCTATATTCGCGCACAACGAACCCTTCGACTTGCGGAGAGATCGACTCCGTATCCAGCTCGTTACAGCCATAGTTTCCAATCAGCGGATAGGTCATCGTGACGATCTGCCCCTTGTAGGACGGGTCGGTGAGGATCTCCTGGTAGCCCGTCATACTGGTATTGAAAACGACCTCGCCCGCCGTTTCACCGGTTGCGCCGAAATGTTCGCCTTCAAAGATGGTTCCGTCTGCTAATGCGAGAATGGCTTTCATGGTGTTAGATCTCCTCAACTTTCCTTTCCTGGGAGGGGTGTAAAAACAATTCGTCTTTCGTCTTGTCGAAACTCAATGTGAAAAGCGTCGAACACGTCTTGCCTACCGATGATTATGTCATCGATGTCCTCGTCTTGACACCAGGCAACTGCTGCGCTGACGGGGTGTTGGTCGATGATCATACGGATTCTTTTCAACAAGTAGCTGATTGTTCCACCAACGCCCCGTGCTGTCAGTAATACATCTTCGTCACGGTGGACCAATCCCAGTTTTCTACCCGCGTGCAACGTAATCAAACTCATATCTGCACCGGAGTCAATTAACATTTCACAGTCTCTAATCTCTCCGTGATCTGTCTGAAGTGTAACAAGATAGGTGGGTTCCCATAGGGATTCTCTAAGGCTTCTCATGCGTAGTGTGCGGATGCGCACTTGCGTCACATGACGAGGAACAAGGAAAAGCGAAATTTTTCCTTCAGCCATCTCTGACGAAGCGCAGGCAATTAATTCTTCCCTTTTGCGATCCGCTTCGTCGAAGCCCTCTGCCATGCCCACGATTTGCGCATCATCTAGGATGAGCACGATTTTGCCCTCGTATAACTCTGGATGCTTGTAAATCTCTTGCAACCACTGTTGTGCTTTGCTTTCCGTTATCATAGTGTTCTCCTTTTTCACGACAACCAGTTCTCTACATGCAAGCCCTCAATCGCAGCAAAATCCCTCACATTTTGCGTCACGAGGATGGCGTTTTGAACCAGGGTAATCGCCGCAATGCGCAAATCATCTCGCCCGAGACGACGGTGTTGTCGTCGTAGTTCTTCATATTTCGTCGCTGCCGCCATGTCGTAAGGCAATACTTGTGATTGTCCATAGTAACTCAATGTCCATAAGATTCCATTAAAAGCCTGAACCAGTCGTTCTATTGGCTGTTGCTGATTCACTTGGGCGAACCAACCGCGTAAATTCTCAAATGCCGAAACAACATTGAGAAAAACGTACTCTGCCGGAATAAGCGCAAGCCGGCGTTGCACTCCTTGATGTCCACGCCGAATTGCTGACACCGTGTCGCTATCTAGGGCGTGTTGACGAACTCGGGCAAATGCGCTCGTAGCCCAAGTTTCTAA
>CAZOAL010000009.1:0-206053 GCA_964577695.1 uncultured bacterium
CACCGGCCCCTGCTATTGCGTCAACTGGCTGCCAAAATGAGCGAAACTACCGTTAGTAACTTTCCTACCTCAATAAAGTCAATCTCTGCAATGAGGGGGAGATCGACCTTCTCATCTAAGGACACCTTTTTTGTATGATTGCTATATAAAAGCTTTCGCCACTCCTCGGGTGCAGCCGGTTGAAAGAGATAATCCAGCAAATTACGCTCAATCGCAAAAGTGACTTGTTCAGAGATGGCATCAATAATCATCCCTTCTGCTTCCGCTTTTGTACGACCATCGGTGATGAGATCTAATTGCAAACAATGGGCAGTATAACAATCTTCTTGCTTTTCAATAAGCACGTCAAGGTGAAATAGCTTCTGTTTTAATCTTTGAATGTCAACCATTATTGGTTCCTCCAAGTCTATTTTGTATCTTTTAGAACGTAGCAGGTGAAGGCTGTTCTCTCTGAAGGGGTTGACCCGATAAAATATCCAAAGAATAAACGCTTCCTGACAAATCTGTCAATTCTAAAATCTCCTCTTTTTGTCGAAGGGAATTTAAAACATCGGGGAAATTCGCTTCCCACTTGAGATTTCCGAAAATATCGAAAGCGTAAAGTTCCAGTTCACAGAGGGCGATTACCATATCAAGATACAGATAAAATCTAAAAAATGGGGCAAAGAGTTCTGTTTCAAAAGTGACGTTCCCTGAAGGGACATCAATTATAAAAAGCCCTTCTTCACACCCGATAAAAAGGGTTTCAGATAACGGGATAAATAAAAACGACGGGGGTAACGTTCCTTTAACCAGCTCTCCCTTGCAATAGAAGCACTCCATTCCTTTGACCTCCTTCTATTCGGTACAATGGGTTGAGCCATCATATTCATGGTTCGTGTCCCACGCCCAGGTCTCGCTGGCAAAGCGGGACTCCTCAAAGCGTTTCAGTCGGCCACGGTCGATGCGGATGCCAAGCCCAGGGCCATCAGGCACCGCAAGGCACCCCGTCGAATCCAGTTGGAAGGGCGTCTCCATGATGTCCTCAACGAGTGGGTTCCCTACGTTGAACTCCACAAAAGAATGTTCCGGCAGCGTCGAAACCAGATGGATGTCAGCCGCGACGCCGACCGCGGTGTTCCAACCGTGTGGAACCAGTTCAATCCCGTGCGCTTGGGCAAACCATGCGATGCGGCGCATTTCTGACAGCCCGCCAACTTTGGTGGCGTCCGGCTGCACGATGTCCATTGCCCGCCTCGAAAAGTAGGGCACGAACGACTGCCGCCGCGTCAACACCTCACCGTGGGCGATTTTGATGGGCGATTGTTGCGTCAGCAGCACATAGCCTTCAATATCGTCCGGCGGCAGGGGCTCCTCGAACCAGTAGACCCCATAATCGGCGAGCATCTTGGCGCGCTGCAAGGCATCTTTGAAGCGCGCCGACCAGTAAGGGTCACTGCCACCGGCATCAATTAGCAGCGTCACCTCGTCGCCCGTTGCTTCGCGGGCTTGACGGATGAGCCGTTCATCGTCCGCTAAACTGCCGCGAAAGAAGGGATTCCATCCCAGTTTCATCGCTCGAAATCCGCGTTCCCGCATCCGACAGATGCGGTCCGTCAACGTCTCCACGGGACGAAACAGAATCGAACCGTAGGTAGGAACCTTTGCTCGCAGCTGTCCGCCGAGCAACAGATGCACTGGCTGCTGGAACGCCTGACCGGCAATGTCCCACAGCGCGAGATTGATGGCACTAATGGCATGGGTCATAGCGCCCCCGCGTCCAATCCAAAAGGTGATTTCGTGCAACTTCTCCGTCACCCGTTCGATTTCCAGCGGGTTCTCGCCGACGAGGAATCGTTTGAGCCAGTCGAGCGCCCCGACAACCTGCTGTTTCGCAGAGTAGGCGCTGCCCCAGCCACTCACCCCTGCGTCGGTATGAACCTCCAGAAATACATGAAAAATTTCGTCCGGGGTGTAGAGCGTCCAATCGACAATTTTCATACCGCTTTCAGTCCTCTTTTTTTATGGTAATTCTGACTGCCTTGCCTTTGTAAGGGATCGCTCGTGCCTTAACCCAACCAACTACCAACTGATGCGGTGTTTCCGAACGTACCGCTCCTGCTGCGACCGCGAGCAAGTCATTTTCCGGTTCTACGGCTCTTGCGATTCCTTGCTGCGTTTCCAGTCCGCGATTTCCGCGTCGGTCATCCACCACGCATCGACCGGCCCCAGTGCCGCTTCGTCCCACATCGGCGTGCCCAATGAGCGGCGGAGTGAGTTTACAAAGGCCGTGAAATCCTGGACGTTTCGTACCTCTAACAGGCTCGCGCCTTGAAACAGGCGCGTTCGCCAGTCGAGTTCCGGCAGAAATGCCTCATCATAGAAGCCTTCCGGGTAGTTCACCCACCGTTCGTCCTCCAACGGACCAAAATAGACGTATCCATCGTAGGAGTCGGCATAGGTGCCTGGAATGGTTGAACTATCATACGGTTCCGCCCCGAACGGACTGTTCTTCAGCGGAAATCCAACCGGACGATGTCCGATTTCGCGGAACGCGGCGTCAAAAGCACCATGACGAAGTCGTCCGAATAATTCGCCCCAATTCGTCTGGCGGACCGTATGGGTGGAAATCGTGTACACGGCTTCGGGCCCATACGCTTGACGAAGCAGGAATCCCGCCGTCCGTGCGTTCAGGTTCGTGTGTCCAATCCCGACGATGAACAGCGCATGCCGATCCTCCGGCTTCCGCGCATCAAGAAACTCGGCGACGCGATCCGCCATGAAACGATCGCGGTCCTGATGGCGATAGCGGCGAGCGTCCTCTTCCGTCTGCATCTGATCGTAAGGGAGCGGCACGTCCGCCAGTATGATTCGTATCCTGTTCTCTTCCGGGAGTGTTTGATTCACGCGCCACACGGCGACGACGAAGTCGAGTGCACCTTGATCAGGCCATCCAATATCCCACGAATCCCGCAGGCATTGATAGACCGGCTCCAGGTCGAGCGTGTCGTTTGCCAGAAACGCTTCGATACGCCGTTGATTATGCGCGGGGAGTTCCAAGAAGATCGTCCCAATGATCGTTGAGAAATCGGGGTGCTCAATCAACGCTCGACAGAAATCCCACGACATCTGACGATGGTGCGTCTCTCCGAAGATGACGACCGGATATTTCGCCATTGTCTTCATCAGAAATACTTCAGCGTCGGAGGCGTGTTCCTGTAGATATCGGACGAACGGCTCAATCGAGGTTGGCTTCGCGTCGTCCTTCACCGGGGGCGTTGAAATCACCCCGGCAATTGCCTCTCGATAGACGCGGACTTCCCGAATCGTCGTGTTCAGAGCTGCTTCAATGCCTCCCTTCGGCGGAATCTCGATCTCGTCAGTCCCCTCCGGCGGTGTCCCGTCCTCCGTTCTCATGCGGATGAGCGCCCACTTCCCCTTTTGCCCCCGCGCGACGAAGCGACAAATCGTGGCAACAGTCCGGTCCGGCGTCGAAAGGTTCCATTCGTCGGGGAAATCGCGCACGCGCCGATTCACGGTGTATACTCGAATCTCGGAATCTCGGGTCGTGGAGAGTGTCTTCGCCAAGCCCTGAAACATTCCCGGGCTTTTCTCATCGAAGTGGGCCCGTGCCGCTTCGAGCGTGGTTCGCACGTCCTCTCCGATGTTGCGCCATTCTCCTTCTTGATGAATCAGCCATCTGAGGCGGTACTCTTGTAGCGACATCTGAGCAGTCTTCACACTGTTTCTCATCTTGCACTCCATCAGGCAATTGAATCAAAGGGGCCAATAAAATTCGGTTGTCTTTCACGTATCCGTGTACAATCATCGGTGATTCCCCCCTTCATTTTTGGGCATGTTTCACAAACCTCTTTACACGCTTTGTTTGAGGAAGAAGGGAAAGAAGGGGGAAAAGCTCCTTCCTTTCCTTCCTTCCTATGCAACGTGTCAACAAATTTTTTTGGGAATTTGAAACATGCCTCCATTTCCTACGTTTCCAGTGGAACGACCCGAAAGTCGATCTCGATCCGCTTGCCAACGGCTTTAGCGATGCACTGTAACATCAACACGGCATCGCACAACTGGTACGAATCGTAGTCCGTCATTTCCAGATTATCAATCATCTGTGCAGTGGTTCCGATTTTCTTGGCAAGTTGCGCCTGGGTGAGTCCTGCGCACTCGCGCAAATCATAAATCTTTTGAGCAATCTCGCACTTCATTTCCTCTGCCTCAAGCGAGGCCAGTCGCTCGGGGTCGTCTTTGATGAAAAGGCGGTGGAAAATTTCGACCGCGTCTGTCGTTGGTTTTGGTTCAGTCATCAAATCATCTCCTGTGTATGCTGTTGTGGTGAAGAAAAAAACGTCTCACGTCTCTTTCTCGCCAAGTCAATCTCTTGTGGTGGGACGCGCTTTCTTTTTGTGGTGCCATGTGAGATCACAGCCATCAGGGTGCCGTCTGCTTCCGTACCGTGAAAGAAGTAGAGCAAGCGGTACTGGACGTTTCTCAGTTGTGTCCTCAGTTCGTAGATGCCATCTCTGAGGTAATCGGCTTCGGGTCGCCGAATGTCGCGTCCGAGCCGTGCGAGACGTTCCATTCGCTTCCCAAGTTTGTCTTGCGCTCCTGTTGGAATGCTTCTTAAATAATCAACGGTTGGTACACTTCCGTCATCTTCTCGGTAGAGAACCACTCGAATTTCTGGCATAATGCATCCGTTTCGGTCTACCCTTGCCCATGTCTTTTCTTTGTGCGATGGGCAATTAAAGCGTGTTGGATGGGGATAATTTTCTCGTATTTTCTTCCAAAACTGTCATCGGCGAACGGGTTGTAGCCCCCAGGGAATAGGCATGTTAGGTTCGCGACGATGCCGGTCCCGGCGTGGGTCTATGGCTTTCGCGTGGAAGAACTCGACCAAGCGCCCCAGTTGTTTGACAGCCTCCTCGAACACCTCACGTCCTTTTTCCGCCGTTGCGAGCTCGGACTCGCCACAGACGCCGCTGGCGGTGTAGGTGCTCGTCCATGTGACAATCGGCGCTGGCCCCGCCGAGAACAGATCCACCCAGTTGAACTCGCTTTGCAGGTTATGGGATGCAATCTCGGTCCGGTTCAACTCATGCCGCACATTATCCCCATCAAGATAGAGGTAAACTGCCGTCTCCAACTCGCCGGCGTGGGCACAGCCCCCCGGAAACCGGCTTTGCCGCCAGCGCGGCAGGAAGGCCTTGTCCACCGTGAGCAGCGTCCACCATGACAGTGCCACGCATTCTGCTGTCGTCTCCAGATTGGTTCGCCGCGCCACCAGATCCAAGTTTGGCATGTTCGAGCCGTGTCCATTGAGCAAGATAATTTTCTTGAACCCGTGATACGCCAGGGATTTCGTGATGTCCAGTACCTGATGGATGAAATGCTCAAAATCAATGTTGATGGTGCCGGGAAAATCCATGACGTGCGCCGTATAGCCGTAAGGCACCGTGGGCAAGACCAACACCTTTTCGGGCATGGCACGGCCGACCGCCCGTGCCATTTCCGTCGGTGCCAGCACATCCATGTCAAGCGGCAAATGGGGGCCGTGCTGTTCAATGGCTCCCACGGGAAGGATGCAGAGCTTGCCCAACTCAACCGCGTCATTGATTTCGGGCCAGGTTAGTTTTTCGTAACGATATTCCGTTGCTGCGCGACTATTCATTATATAGCTCCTCGTCTGAGTGGCTCATCATTCGTATCAAGTGAAGCGACGCCGGGAGTCAAGAGCAGCATGTCCACACTCCCTCTCCCGCCCGCTTCGCTTCGAGAGGGCCGGGGTGAGGGGGGAGAGGGAATTTGTCGCACAAACTTGATACATATATTCCTCGTCCGGGCGACTTATCCATCGGCCCGCTTATTTGGGTTCTCCAGACCGAACCCTGCTTCACGCCGCTTCTGCGCGACCTCCATCGCTTTCGTCCGCCAGGACACATACGCCGGTGTATCCACCACATCGTGAAGGGTTGCCCGCTTGCAGTAAGGGACGTAATTCCCAAGGTGCCAGAGCGTGTTTCGGTAAAGCGCGAAATCGCCAGCCTCCAAATGGAGCTGAACGGCACCGGGCATACTCTGACAGTATTCCAGACACAGTCGTTCACGTTCCTCTGGAGTCTTGCCTTGCAGGTTGGGCCCCACGATGGGTCGATCGGGGAAGCGTTCAATCTCACGCGGGAGGTCTCGCCGCAGGTGGCTGCCGGGAACCACCCATGTGCAGTGGTCCTGATATAAGGCACAATTCACCTGGTTAAAGCAGTTAATGTCACCCAAGACCTCATCCCACATCGCCAAATCGAGTCCGGCGGCGTTATCACGCCAGTCCCGATGCCATACGGTGCAGTAGGGCATCTCCGCAGGCTCGAACAGAATCCCCAAAACCTGGGGGTTGGTGGGCTGATGATGTGGCGTGAGCACCTTTGCAATCGCATCAATCAACTCCGGAAGTTCCGCGTAGTCTTTGAACGGTTGCAACTCCAGGGCGTAATTGGCAACGGGCTGTAGCCGTTGCACCTGAGGCCCATTCTTTTCGCGCGCCATGTCGCGGGCAACATCAGCGACGCGCCGCAGGTCACAAATTAACGAGGTCGGCAGGATGTTCCTGAAGACGGTATAGCCGTGTCTGTGATATTCTTCAATATGATGGTCGGAAACCTTGAACGTCATTCATTATCTCCTGGTAGGGTGGGGTGAAATTCTTTATGTCTAAAAAATGGGGGTTGCGTTTTAACGATGTTGACAATCTCACATGGAGAAACAGCCGTCTTCATGCGAAAATCGTCATGAGGTCGAGGCGAGGCATTCCATTTAATTATACCAATAACTCGTTCAGGTATCAAGGGTTGTTTTAGCAGGGTTGGCAGGAATAGAAATTGTTGTCAGAAGAAAGGAAGAAAATGGGCAAATCCCTTTCTTTCCTTAACATGCCCATACGCTCCGTTTTTTCATCAGGGCCTTTGTCCGGGTTACACCCAGTTCAATACCTCCGGGAAGCGTTTGAGCGCTTTGTTCCAGATGTATTCTTCAATCTCCCTGGCGGTTGGGAGCTTCATAATGGCTGCGACGAGTGCTTGTGCTTCTTTGAGTGATGTCGAGCAGATGACCTTTTTAATCTCAGGAATCACAGCGGGACTCATACTGAGTTTGGTTAAGCCCATGCCAATCAATAGGAGACTAAAAACGGCATCCCCCGCCATTTCCCCACAGACGCTGACCGGGATACCGGTGCTGTCGGCGACCCGAACGACATTTTGAATTAAGCGAAGCACGGCAGGGTGAAACGGTTGATAAAGTGAGCGCGTCTCTTCGTTTCGTCGATCAACCCCCAGTGCATATTGGATGAGGTCATTGGTTCCGATACTAAAGAAATCGACCTCCCTGGCAAGCAGATCCGCAATCACCGCCGCAGAAGGTAGCTCAATCATGATACCGAGCTCGGCCTCTGGATTAAAGGGAATTCTCTGCTGCATCAGCTCCTTCTTCGCTTGTTCGACATACTGCTTGGCTTCACGCAACTCGTCTAAGCCGGAAATCATTGGGAACATAATCTTGACGTTCCCGTAGGCACTCGCTCTGAGTATCGCACGCAATTGGGTGGTGAAGACCTCAGGGTGCTTGAGGCACAATCGAATCGATCGCAAGCCCATCAAGGAATGCGAAGAACGGGAAACGCACAAATGCGGAAGGAGCTTATCGCCGCCCAGGTCAAGGGTGCGAATGATAGTCGGCTCCGGACTGACCCGCTCCACCACATACCGATATCCCTCAAGAAGTTCTTCCTCGGAGGGCAAACCCACCTGGTCCATATAGAAATATTCTGTTCGATACAGTCCGATGCCTTTTGCCCCGTGTCGTTGAATCAGCTCAACCTCTTCCGGAAATTCAATATTCGCTGCAATCTCAATCTCCTGACCGTCAAGCGTCCGGACCTCTGCATCTCGCAAAGAAGAAAGTTCAACCTCAACGGCATGGAATTTTTCTTGCTCGATCTGATACCGCTGAATGGTTTCCGGGTCCGGGTGTAAGATAATGCGTCCGTGGGTGCCATCGAGGATAATCTGGTCGCCGGTTTCTGCTTCAGCAATTCCGCTTCCAATCCCCACCACCGCTGGAATGCCGAGGGAACGCGCCAGAATGGCGGTGTGAGAAATGCGCGTACCGACCTCCGTCGCGAAAGCAACAATCTTGTTTTTACGCATCAGTGCAGTGTCCGATGGCGTCAAATCGTGCGCTAAGACCACCACTTCACTCTCCAGATTGGAGAGATCGATTCGTTCCTGTCCGGTCAGCACGGCGACAATTTGCCGAACGAGGTCTGTCACATCAAGGGATTTTTCACGCAGATACACATTTTCCGATTGAGAAAAAGCATGGATGAACTCATCTCCAACGGTAGCAACGGCTGCTTCTGCGTTGACATGACGGGTTTCTATCTCGTGCCGAATCCCATCCATCAGGGCGGGGTCTTCAAGCATCATAATGTGCGCTTGAAAGATGTCTGCATGGGCGCGATGAACCTCCGTGAGGAGACGCAAACGAATTTCATTCAGATCGTTTTTGACTCGTTGCACCGAATCGTTCAATCGGCGGATTTCGGCTTTTACTCGCCTGGGGTTTATCTTGTAGCGCGGGATATCCACTCGGTCATGGATACGGAAGACCTCCCCAATCACAACCCCAGGAGAGGCAGTAAGACCCGTAAGCGTTATTGATGGTTTTATGGTTGATTTTTGCGCCATAACGATTTCGGTAGGATTAAAGAGATGATAGCACGGATTAACGGAATTGACGGATTTGTCAACGGCAGGAATGAATCCGTTCATGCTATAAATCCGTGCTATAAATATTGGGACAACGTAAACCGTGAGACATTGCCGTAATGCGTAAAACGTAATGCGTAAAGGATAATTTTTCAATGACGCATGACGCATGACACATTATCTCAAACATGCCAGTTGGTATGACGTATAATAGGAGGGAGCAGGGAAGGACAAGGGCAGGGCGAATACGAGCCACACCTCTACGGTGATTCATTCATTTCGCCAAATCCATCTTCGACGAGTTTCACTAACGCTTCAACCGCTTCCGTTGCGTCAGGTCCATCCGCGGCAATTGTGAGTTGTGTGCCTTCGCCTGCTGCTAACATCATAACTCCCATAATGCTTTTTGCATTCACTTTCATCAGCCCTTTTTGTAAATAAATGTTAGAAGCATATCGATTGGCAACTTGAGCAAACATCCCCGATGTTCGTAAATGTAAGCCAAGTGGATTGCGTATCGTTACCACTTTTTCACGCATGAACATCTCCAGAAATTTTATACCAATAGGAGTTACACAATTGATTCAGCACCATCCACGATTTATCTGCATCTTGTATCCTGTATCTGGATGCAGATTCAAGATGCAAGTTGAACGAAGCGAGAGCCCGCTCTATCGGGGATGTAGACGGAGTGGTACTTGCTCAATCAACCCTTCATCGATTCGCACGCGAGAATGCCCGCTCTACCACTTGTGCACGCGCACATTACTAAGTCTTCAAGCTTGAGCTTGGATCGGTAAGTCAAGACTTTGAATAACATGGGTAAATTGAGCCCGGTAACAACTCGGACGTGCTGATTGGCAAAAAGGGAAAGGCTCATCTTGTAATCACTTTCGCCGAATATTCCTGTGAGGATTAAAACCCCATCCTGCTGTCTCACGCGAGAAACCGCTTGAACAAGATGTTCCGAAATTTCCTTTTTACCGTCTTGTGGCATCACACCGACGGCGGCGAGGGCCTCTTGCTTTCCTAGGATGGCTTCAGCAACCTCTAAAAAAGCCGAAGCTAAATTACCATGAGTTGTAATAACAACGCCAACCATAAGTCTCTTGTGACGACTCCCTATGCCTATACGCCCCACAGGCATCAATCACGCTTTCTGAATCTTGCATCTTGAATCCTGTCTCCACGATGCAAGATTCAAGATTCAGGATTCATCATGCGACAGCGTCATTTGTAACTGTCGGCAGTCTATTTCCTGTTGGCTATTATTGCTGCGATTCATCCCGCAATCCCAAGATTGGGTGATGTTCTGATTCTGTTGGATGGATGAGTTCTTGATGAAGGGCTTCATGTTGCCACTCATCGAGAACGACTTCCCCATTCTTGCTACGCATCATGCCAATCAGCGCTCGGTCCAGGTCTTTTGCCGGATGGAAGCCCAATTTTTTCCCCCAGAGGTTCATTGCAGCGACCTCTACAAGACGTGAAATATTCCGACCCGGACGCACAGGGATGACAGCATGCGGGATGTGCTCCTCGTGAAAGCAGTAGAAATCATCATCAAGTCCCGTTCGATTGTACACTTTATTTTCATCCCACAGTTCAAGGGTCACGACCAGTTCAACTTGCTTGCGATCTCCCACAGCCGTCACCCCAAAAAGCGCAATCACATCGATGATTCCAAGTCCGCGGACTTCCATGTAATGTCTCAAAGGTTGAACGCGTATGCCAAAAACACGGTGTCCTGACACCCGTTTCAACAGAACCGTATCGTCAGCAATCAAGCGGTGCCCTCTTTGCAGGAGCTCCAGGGCGCACTCGCTTTTACCAATTCCACTTTGGCCCAGTAGCAGGACGCCAACCCCAAAAACATCGACTAAATTACCATGAACATATTCAGCAGGGCCAAACTCATCTTCGAGAAAGAGCAGCAAACGTGTGATAAAAACCGATGACGAAAGGCAGGTGGTCAAAATCGGAATGTGCTTTCGGTTTCCGGCAACGGTGAGTTCCGGCGGAACCGGTAAGCTGTTCGTAACCACCACGCAGGGGATAGCATAAGAAAAAAAAGTTTCTAAAACATCAGATCGCTGGCGAGAACTCAGGCTTTCTAAGTATGAAATTTCCCCATGACCGAAGAGCTGGACCCGTTCATACCCAAAATAATCATAATATCCACAAAGGGCAAGCCCGGGGCGATTCACTTCCGCCGTTTTGATCCCGCGATCTAGTCCTTCAGCCCCAGCGACAATTTCAAGTTGTAGTTCGTAACCTGCATATTTAATCAACTTATGAACTGTCATACCGTTTGGCATTATAGCACCCCTTGGGGACTAAACAAACAGAGGTTCGACCCAACCGTATTCACCACTATCTTCCTCGTACACAAGGTTAATCTGATTGGTCGTGGCATTTAAGAAAAGCAAAAATGAATCCCCCACAGTTCGGAGTTGCATCGCCGCTTCTTCCACCGTCATCGGCTTGGGTGCAAATTTTTCCGGAACCCTGACAAGGGAAAGCGGCGCATCTGAAATGAGAGTAGTTTCCGCGGCTGCACGCGCTTCACCTTCGACTAACTGAACGGCAACATCACGTTGAGATGGACGGTGACGCCAATCTCTGATCCTTTCTTTATGACGCCGAATTTGGTTCTCGATTTTATCCATTACCTTGTCCAGTGACGTGAATACATCATGCGTCTCCCCTTGCGCATGAAACGTTGCTTTTCGCGTGGCGAGCATAATTTCAGTCAAATAACGAGCTTTTTCCATCTCTAGGACCACTTGCAAATCAACAACACGGTTAAAAATCGTTTCTACTTTCCTCGCCCGTTTTTCAACATAAGTCCGAATATCATCTGTAATTTCAAGGTGACGACCACTAATTGTAATCTGCATGTTAAGCCTCCATTTTTTAGGTGTTAGGTATAGGTGTTAGGTGTTAGCAGACCTAATACCTAACTGGATTACCATTCCCGCCTTCTTTTACCAGAGGGGAGAATACCAAGGTCCACACGGTATTTTGCGACCGTCCGCCTGGCCACTTGAATCCCTCCAGATTTTAAGGCTTCAGCAATCTCCTGGTCACTGATCGGTTTTGCCAGGTCTTCTTTATCAATCATCTCTTTAATCTTATCTTTGACTGTCGTTGCAGCCATATTTAATCCGGAATCGGTCAGAACTTCACCACTAAAGAAGTATTTCAGTTTGTAGATGCCTTGGGGGGTTTCAACATACTTATTTGATGTGACTCGGCTAACAGTGGATTCGTGGACACCAGCCATTTCTGCGATCTGCCTCAACACTAACGGTTTCAGTCCGGTGACACCTTCTTCCAGAAAATCAGCCTGCATATCAAAAATCGCTTCCGTGACCCTTGCTATCGTTTGGCGACGCTGGTTAATACTTTTTATCAAATCCCATGCTTGGGATTTGTAATTCTCCATCCACACTTTGGTTTTGGAATCTAATTTTTGATGTCCATTACGCATCATATTGACATAGTATGGATTTAAGCGGAGTTGAGGCATCCCATCCTCATTCGTTATCACTCGGTATTTTCCATCTACTTTTTGAACGGTGACATCAGGTATAATGAGACGGACGGGGGCATTTCCGTCATTGGAACGTGTTGGATCTGAACAATCTGAAAAGTGGCGACCCGGGTAAGGGTGCAGGGTGCCAATTAATTTCGACGCTTCTAAAACTTTATCAATCTCCACATTTAAGTTTTGGGCAATCCGTGGCAGGCGATTATTCACCAGGTCTTCAAAGTAGTTTTTGATAACCTCTTCCGCCAGGGGATGATCAATTTGAGCCACTTTCATCTGTAAAAGGAGGGTTTCTGGGACGGTTCGGTAAGCGATTCCCGTTGGCTCAAAGTGATTTTGAATAAAATGAAGCACCTTTTCCACCTCGTCAACTTCACAACCTACCCTATCTACGATGTCTTCGAGGGTGATGGAGTAAATATTCAGGCAATCTTCCTCCTTTTTGACAGTGCAGATGTGTGAGTTATTCTTATCAGTTATCACCCACCGACTCTCTTTATCTTTCACGGTGATAGTCGAAATCAAAATCTCCTTCTCTTGAAGTTTCTGCCCTAATCCCCTTTCGATTTCCTTTTGAAATTCCCGCCTTAATCCCCCTTCGATTTCCCGTCGCAGACTTTCTGAGAGGGTGCCATCGTTCAAATCCATTTGGAACTTCAAATCAATACGAAACAGGGGGGTCACTTTTAACCGGCCGTCATCATCAAGATTGCCAATAATTTGTTCACCAATTTGCCACTCCTTTTCTGAAAACGAGAGCAAATTCAGTTGTGCCATCAAAAAATCCTGAAGTGATTCCGGTTGAGCGACATCGGCTTGAGGATGGTCTTCGTCATTCCAGTGCTCAAAAGCCGTTTTTTCACTCGAACTAATCATATCATCAAAGCAATTTTCCCAATCAATATCTGGTTCCTTATCTTCGCGATCCAAAATCTCCTGCGGTTCATTCCATTCAGCATCCGGGTCTAATGTTTCCATTTCGCTCAATTCATCGATATCTAGCTCCTCCTGAATGTCATCTAAGAATATATTTTGCTCTAACTGCTGAGTGACATATTGTGTGAGGTCTAGCCGTGACATCAGAAGCACCTTGATGGCTTGTTGCAGCTTAGGGGTCATAATGAGCCGCTGTTGGAGTTGCTGCGTTGGCATCTGTTTTAGTCCAATGTGCATAGTTTGGCTCCTTATTACCGCTTTTTCCGATCGCGTCGTAACTCAAAGTTATGCCCGAAATAAAGGTCTCTGGCCATTTCGCTTTCAAGCAGTTCCTCGGGAGTACCGTTCAGCGTAATTCTTCCCTCGGTAATCAAATAGGCGCGATCTACAATTCCGAGTGTCTCTGCGGCATTGTGATCGGTGATCAATATCCCAAGCTCCCGATCGCGCAAGTGTAAAATCAGTTGTTGAATATCTTGAACGGCAAGGGGGTCTATTCCCGAAAACGGTTCATCCAGCAAAATAAAAGATGGGGAAGCCGCCAGCGCTCTTGCAATTTCAGCGCGGCGACATTCGCCTCCTGAAAGGGTATAGGCTTTTCGCTTTGCCAAATCCGAGATGCCGAGTTCTTCCATCAGTTCTTCAACCCGTCGCACCCGCTCATTTTTGGGAATATCAAGCACTTCCAGGATGGCTGTAATATTCTGCTCAACGGTCAATTTGCGAAAGATTGAGGATTCTTGCGCCAGATACCCAATGCCACGTTGCGCCCGTTTGTACATCGGTAAAAAGGTGATGTCTTCATCACCATAAGTAATCCATCCTGAATTGGGGCGGATTAACCCAACGACCATATAGAATGTCGTTGATTTGCCTGCCCCATTTGGTCCAAGCAATCCAACAATCTCACCCGTTTCAACTTCGATACTCACCTGGTTCACAACGATCGGGCCGCGTCTTGAATATTGTTTGACCAACTCATGGGTTTGAAGCTTTATCGACACTACTTTTCTCCTGCACTGGTATTCGCTGGAGCAGCGCGTTCGGTATTCTGTTCCGTCTTATCTTCCTCGACGGCTGGTTTTTTCTGTTTGACGCGCACTCTGAACTTGACCTCGCCCTTTCCCTCGCGTTCGCCAGTTCGACGATTAAAGGTGAAATGTTTCGTCTCCAATCGATCCTCATCCTGGATAACAACAACGTTGTCATGGAGCTCCACGGAGTCGTCAATGTGATTCAAAATGGCGTGGTCACTGGTGGCAAAAATATCACCGTCACGAAGTTCAACGTGTCCTTCAGCAACAGTTTTTGTGTATTCACCTGTCTTAACATCTCGATAAAGGGTTACTTCATCCGCGTTGAGGAAACCGCTGGTCCGTTCAATTTGGACATTCCCACGCAGAAGTGTCCACCCTTCCTTTTCATTTTGCTTGAAATAATCTGCATGCTTACAAACGATGACCTCTTCCTCTGGTGGAGCGATATTTTTTTTGCTGACTTTATCTGTCTGTGGCGTTGGTTTCTCTTTTTCGGCGGCGTCAACCACTTCCTTAAACGAGAGAGAAATAAATATCATGCCAAGCGTGCAAAGCAACACCATCAGGCAGCGAAACATTTTGGGTGAATCAATGTTTGGAAGCATCGATTTTCTCATCCTTTGGGTAAATTTTGAATTGAACGTTTTTCATGGTCACGACTTCAAGCGACGGTTCGCTTTCCATTTCCTGACCCACGAGTGTTGAATTCCCACGCACAATCTTCGATTCGTTGGGGGCATACAATTTGCCATCTCGGTTTCGCCAATGGAGTTCATTGGTATACAGTACTCCATCCTGGCTAACCCCAACGACATTATCAAAGACCTTGATGTCATTATTGGATTGGGTAATCTCGCCACGATCGCCCGTTACTGTCAGTGTTATCTTACCCTTCCGAAAAATCTGGACTTTTGGGTTCCGAACGACCACAACCTCTTTCAGGAACTCTGCTGAGTCTGCTGTGAGGGTCCACTTGGGTATACCTGCTTCTGTATGCTTAGTCGAAAAGTTTTGTAGTGTTTGTTGCGGCATCTCCTCTACAGGCTGCTTCAGTTCTTCATGTTCCTTGCCGCATCCGGCACCCATGAAAATTGAAATGCAGAATATACCCGCAATCACAAGCGATTTGAGATTCACAATCACCCTACGCTGTCTCCTTTGATTCGCCCTCCAAATAGACGAGCCCAGCCTGGTAATTACAGACAAAGTTATAGCGATTAATTACATCCCGTCCCATCACGGAAGGAAGTCTCATCATCCGCGCGACCTCCTCGGGGGGCAACCGGTCCAGCTCATGCTGCACAACCCACACGGTCTGCCGAAACACCACGTCTTCCTCATCCGACTCTAATGTGAGCTCGACATCGCGCAGTAGAAATGTACGGACACTTCCTCCGACGCCAACCACCGGCAGCAATGAGGGTTCTAGCAAAGTGGACGGAATGCCAAGCCAACCTACATCACGGTCAAGCAGCGTCGTTCGAGCCGCCCCTGTATCTGCCAGTAGCCAAATCCCTTTTTCAAACTGCGCTGATCGAACCTGGGTGAAAAAATAAGGAGCATCACCGATGAAGTACCCCGGAATGATCATATTATCATCTCCAATGGCTCGCGGGTTATAAACTCAACGCAGGTGTACCCTGGATCCGCCAACTTTTTCAGAAGCGCGGTAAAGTCCGGATCGCTGGCAATGACCTGCTTATTTTGGACAGCGATCCACTGGTCCTCATACTGGTTCAGTAGTGGCTCAAGATGGTCATAGATCCATAGACGATCTTGAGCAAAGGCATGTAATTTTTTGGACACCTGATTGTTCATTGTAAATCTCCTTTCCAGCCTTGTCGAAAGATTTTGTAGCCATTGTCGAGGTGATTCCCTTGACAATTGTCAAGGGTTAGCCCTCTCTTTGGGCTGCATTTTCCAACTTATTAACTCTCCAAATGTACGAGCCCAGTTCGGTGGTTACAACGAAAGGAGTATCGATTAATGACGTCTCGTCCCATCACGGAAGGAAGTCTCATCATCCGCGCTACCTCCTCGGGGGGCAACCGATCCAGTTCATGCTGCACAACCCACACGTTTTGCCGCAATCCCACGTCTCCCTCGTCCGACTCTAACGTGAGCTCGACATCGCGCAACATAAATGTACGGACACTCCCTCCGACGCCAACCACCGGCAGCGATGCAGGTTCCAGGAGGGTGGCCGGAATGCCAAGTTGGTCCACATCACGGTCAAGCAGCGTCGTTCGAGCCGCTCCCGTATCTGCAAGCAACTGTACCCTCTTTTCAAACTGCGCGAGTCGAATCTTGACCATGAAATAAGGGGCGTCGCCGATGAAGTACCCTGGAATGATCATATTATCATCTCCAATGGCTCACGGGTCACAAACTCAACGCATGTGTTTCCCGGGTCAGGCAATTTTCTCAGGAGCGCAGTGAAGTCTGGATCGCTGGCAATGACCTGCTCATTTTGGACAGCAATCCACTGGTCCTCATACTGGTTCAGCAGTGAATCAAGATGGTTATAGACCCATACATGCTCCATCGCAGACGCATGTAACTTTTGGGACACTTGATCGTTCATTGTGAACCTCCTTTCCAGTTTCGTCGAAAGATTTTATAGCCATTGTTGAGCCTATCGGGCTCAATCCTTTTTGGGCTGCGTTTTCCAACGCTCATGCATCCAGATCCATTGCTCCGGGTAGCGTCGAACATAAGATTCGATCACTTTTGTGAACTTTTGCGTATTGACAATCAAATCGTGCTGCGGATTTCCGCTCTGTTGCAAGCTTAACGGCGGTTCAACAATCACGCGATGCGAATCATCCGGTTGACGAATAATAAAGGTTGGCAACAGCGCAGCACCCGTTTTGAGCGCGATGGCGACGGGCCCGTAGGGGGTATAGGCGGGCCGACCGAAAAAATCGACGAAAACTCCTTCTGTGCGAGTATCCACATCTGCGAGAATGCCGAGCAGTTCGTTGCGTTTCAAGCAACGTAACGCGCGACGAACCGATTTATCCCGGTCAATACTCGAATAGCCAGCTTTTTCTCGATACGCGCGCACGAGCGCGTCCAACCGCTTTGAGCGCAATTGACGAGCAATGGCACTCAAAGGGTAGCCATTTGCCACGAGGCTGGCGGCAAGGAGCTCCCAGTTGCCGACATGCCCGGTCAGAATAATTGCGCCGTTACCTTGCGCGAGTGCTCGATCTATGTGCGCTCTGCCTTCAAAGGTGACAAACTGATGGATTTTCTCAGGGGGTAGGCGAGGAAACTGCATAAATTCCATCACGTTTTTCCCCATGTTTTGAAAGCAGCGTCCAACGAGGCGTCGGAGCACTAGTGGGTCATCAAGTTCAAGGCTTAAGGCAAGATGCCTGCACGCCCGATCCCTTTCACGACGCGAGAGCCAAAAAACGACCCATGCGAGAGAAGCACCGATGGGTAAAACCACCTTGCGCGGGAGTCGGGCAACCCATTGGCTCAAGCATTTCGCCGTAAATTCGTAATAGCAATCTCTCAGAGGACGCCACATACTTAGAGTATTATAGCAAATCTAATCTTAAATGACAAGAGATTTTCTACTTTTGTATGGGGCCAGTCTTCCACCCTTCCAAAGTGTCAAGTAATTTTCAAAGAAATTTGAAACATCCCCATTTTTTTGTTGACAAATGGAAGGACATTTTGATACACTTTATAGGCTAATGCGGGAGTAGCTCAGTGGTAGAGTTCCACCTTGCCAAGGTGGATGTCGCGGGTTCAAATCCCGTCTCCCGCTTTTGTGTGGCGGCGTAGCCAAGTGGTAAGGCCGGAGTCTGCAAAACTCCTATGCGTCGGTTCAATTCCGACCGCCGCCTCCATTTTTTGATACGGGCGGTTAGCTCAGTTGGTTAGAGTACTTGCTCGACACGCAAGGGGTCACAGGTTCAAATCCCGTACCGCCCATCATCGTTGATGTATTTGAAGTGCCGTAATATAAAAAAAACTGGCATCTGATTGGTTAATCCATCAGAGGAGATTTAGAACGTGTCGCAACACCCACCTCGCATCATCTCTATCAGCAGGACGTCTAATCGAGGTATCCGCTTCGTTCGGTTTTTGCCTATCCTGGTTACTACTTCGATCACGACTACTATCAGCACGTTCTGCGATGGTGGGCCGGTGAACACGATGTAAATCTCATATTCCACAGCCCTTATACCAATCTAACGCGCCCATCATCGAAAAATTCCGGTGATGGGCATTTTTATTTTGAATTATAAATGGAGGACGTCACAGATGAACAACCCAGACCAGCCTTCAAAAGCGGGAAAAGCGGAATATCTATATCGGCTCAGGCATTCGACGGCGCATATCATGGCGTATGCGGTGCAGCGGATGTTTCCCGATGGGGAACGAACCGTCAAACTGGCTATCGGTCCCCCGATTGAAAATGAGTTTTACTACGACATGGAAGTGCCTCGCCCCATTACGCCGGAAGATTTTCCCGAAATCGAAAAGCACATGAGCGCGATGATCGGTGCAAGCGCGCCCTTTCGCCATGAAACGTGGGCATTTAATCAGGCGCGGGAGTGGTTCGCGGCTCGCGATCAGAAGTTTAAGCTGGAACTGATTGACGGGCTCTCAGACCAGGAAGCCAATTCAGCGGAGCAGGGCGTTTCAAGCGAAGGCGCTTCGATTTATCATAACGGGGATTTCACCGATCTCTGCAAGGGGCCTCATGTGGATTCGACCAGTGAGTGTCAGCATTTTAAGCTGCTGCGGGTCTCCGGAGCCTACTGGCGCGGTGATCAGAATCGTGAACAATTGCAGCGGATTTACGGCACGGCTTGGGAAACTCAAGAGGAATTAGAAGCGTACTTGACGATGCTCGAAGAAGCCGCCAAGCGCGACCACCGCAGACTCGGCAGGGAATTGGAGCTCTTTCAGATGCATCCGGAATCGCCGGGGAGCGCCTTCTGGTTGCCCAAAGGCACAATCATCTATAACCTCCTTTCTGAAAAAGTGCGGAAACTCTATCTCAGTGAAGGCTATTATGAAGTGCGCACACCTTTAATCTACGATAACAGCCTCTGGAAAACCTCCGGCCATTGGGAGCATTTCAAGGAAAATATGTTCTTTGTCGATGATGGGGGGGAACTCAAAAGTGCACTAAAACCGATGAACTGTCCCGCGCACATGCTGATTTTTAAGAGTAAGCGCCACAGCTACCGTGAATTGCCGTATCGCCTGCATGACCAGGGCGTGTTGCATCGCAATGAAGTGACAGGAGCGCTCGGTGGGCTAACGCGCGTGCGTCAAATGTCCCAGGATGACGCGCATAACTTCATCACAAAAGATCAGATTGAAGAGGAGTACGAGCGTATCATCGGACTTTTTAGACGCATTTACGGTACGTTCGATCTCCCGTTCCACTGCGATCTCAGCACCCGCGCCCCGGAACACTTCATGGGGGATATTGCGGTGTGGAATCGCGCTGAAGCCATATTAGAAAGTGTCTTGAAGAACAATCAGCTCGATTACCAAGTTCAGCCGGGTGAGGCCGCTTTCTACGGGCCGAAACTGGATTTCCAGGTTCGCGATTCCCTGAATCGAGATGTCCAGTGTGCAACCGTTCAACTGGACTTTCAACTTCCCGAACGTTTTGATCTCACATACACCGCCTCTGATGGCAGCGAACAGCGCCCGGTTGTGATTCACCGCGCTATCTGTGGGAGTTTTGAGCGTTTTATCGCGATGCTGATTGAGCATTACGCCGGTGCGTTCCCGGCCTGGCTCTCCCCTGTGCAGTGCGTCGTTATGACCATCAGCGAACGTTTTGTCGATTACAGTCAAGAAGTCTATAACCTCTTGCGCGCCAAAGGGATTCGCGTTGAATTCGACGATCGGGACGACAAGATTGGTGCGAAGATCCGGGACGCCCGATTGCAGCGCATCCCCTATATGCTGGTTGTCGGTGGACGGGAGCAGGAGAATCGCACGGTCAGCGTCCGCAGCCGTGAGGACGGCGACATCGGCGCGATGGCGTTGGATACCTTCGCGGAGCGGATGGTTGCTGAAGCCGACCTTGATTTTTAGAAGCCGGCGATTTAGGCAGAGACAGTTGCAAATAGAATGTTTCAAATTTCCTCAAAAATGTATTGACATTCAGGATTCAGGATTCAGGATTCATTGAACATCTTGCATCTTGAATCCTGAATCTTGAATCTTGTATCCACGAAGTGTTAACAGTTTTCTGAAACATGCCAGACAATGGAGGCCAAAACATGTTTGAGCAAATGACCAAAGACTTAACCTCAGATGACTTACTGGGCATCAGTCAGGAACTGACTCGGCGGATGCGCCGCCACAAACTGATTAACCCCCTCAACCCTCGACCACAGTTAGAACCAACTGGAATCCCGGATAATCTGATGACAATCGCCGACCAGATGCAAGCTATCATTGAGGCGAAATTTCAAACGGAAATCGATCGGATTTCTGATGGTGCTGAAGAGCAAGTGGAGAGAGAATTGTCAATAATTAGGATGGAGCGATTTCGTTCCTCCCCCAAGTACGACCCAGAACGCGCCCAAAAGTTGATTGAGGAGTTGATTAACACCGTCCCTTACCACCGGGGCGTCCGCTACGGCAAGTTTGAGGTCATCAACGGCGAACTGGTGCAGGTTTCTCGGCCGGACGATGCAGTACCGCCGGATGGTCGCTGAAGCCGATCTGGATTTTAGGATAGTGGAGGTGATAATGATGACCCCGTTGGAAGTTAGCGTTGAACGGGTGATTGAGTTAGTCAAGCAACTGCCACCAGACGGTAAGCAAGCAGTATTGAATGCACTCAGTGTCGAACGAGAAGCGTGGTGGGAAGAAATGTTGACGGAGGGAGAGCAGCAGATGTGCCGTCTCTGCTCAGAGCGCGGGCTGGATTGGGACAACACGAGTGAATACGAACGCGAGGGGTTCGTTGATGTTCTGCTACACGAGGACAAATGAATGACCTATATCCTGGTCTTCGATTCTATCGTCACCGCCACCGATTTTCTCGCTCTGATGCCTGTGCCGTAACACAGGCAACCATCGATTCTATTTCAATCTGCCTTTTGAACTCAAAGTCATGAGTTTCCACATTTGACTATCCGGATTGATGACTTGGAAGGAGGTCCAGTTATGATGGCCAAACAACTGAACATTCGCCTTTCACCAGAATTGCACGAACAAGCGAAGCGTGCGGCAGAACAGCAACAGATTTCCCTCAATCAGTTCTGCATGGCTGCCATCTCGCGCGCTGTGGGCGAGGCGCAGGCGAGGCGTTTTTTTGCCGCTCGGGGGCGCGGTCTATCGCCAGAGACAGCCAAACGGCAATTTCTATCGGTGCTGGAAAAAGTGCAGGATTGATAGAGAGGAGTGAAAAACCATGAAACGCATCTATTTAGACCATAACGCAACAACCCCGCTTCACCCCCAAGTGCTGGAAGCGATGTTGCCCTATATGACCCATCAGTTCGGCAACGGGTCCAGCATCCATTCTTACGGGCGTGAGGCGCGAAACGCAATTGATACCGCACGCGAACAGGTGGCGGAACTGATCGCCGCCAAAAGTCCGAGCGAGATTATTTTTACCAGTGGAGGGACAGAATCAGACAACCAGGCCATCAAAGGGTTCGCTGAATTGCAACGGAACCGCAAGGGCGGGGCTCACATCATCACCTCTTCAGTCGAGCATCATGCGGTGTTGCACACATGTCAATACTTGGAGAAACGTGGATTTGATGTGACCTACTTGCCGGTGGATAGGTACGGTCGGATTCAGATTGACGCTCTTCGCGAGGCAATCCGCGACACCACTATCTTAATCTCAATTATGTACGCCAACAACGAAACGGGGACAATCGAACCGATTGAGGAGGTGTGTCAGGTCGCTCAAGCACATCGCATCACTGTCCACACGGATGCGGTGCAGGCTGTCGGCAAGTTGCCTGTCAACGTTCAGGAATTAGGGGCCAACCTGCTTTCGCTTTCGGGTCACAAGTTCTACGGTCCCAAAGGGATTGGTGCCCTTTACATCCGACGTGGCACCCGATTGGAGAATCTCATCCACGGCGGGTCGCATGAGCGCAACCGGCGCGCAGGCACGGAGAATGTCCCTGCGATTGTCGGCATCGGAAAAGCAGCGGAGCTTGCCAAGAAAAACCGGGAAGCCGATGTTGCGCATCTGAATCGGTTGACCGGCAAATTGCGGGCTGGACTTCATGAACGCTTAGATTATCTTCACGACAATAGCCCTCCCGAACACTGTTTGCCGGGGACGCTGAATATCTCATTTGAGTTCGTCGAGGGGGAGAGCCTGATTTTAAGGTTGGATATGGAGGGCATCTGCGTTTCGACCGGTTCTGCCTGTACATCCGGTTCAATGGAGCCCTCTCATGTTCTGGCGGCACTCGGTCTTCCGCCCCAGTTGGCGCAAGGCACCGTGCGGTTTTCGCTGGGCAGAGACAACACCGAAGCCGAAATCGACGAAGTGATTGAGAAAGTGCCCGCGATTGTTGCGCAGATGCGTGGGATGTCTTCGGAATATAAGAGGAAAGTGAAACGTGAAGCGTGAAACGTAAAACGTAAATTGATGGCTTGTGCGATATGACTGTTGAAACGGATTATGAAAACAAAATTTTGAACAAGGGGTGCCAGACTATGATATGATCGCTGGAGGAGATGGGAATTGATGCGCTCATCGCAACATGGTGGGGAATCGGTGACTACCACGATCGGGCGCTCAAGGTTGTCATAGCGGAAGCAAACAAGCGTAATAAAACGAAGCTTACGGTCTACGCGATGAGTTGTATCAAGACCTCTGGCAAAAGGCAATTGCCGCGCAGCCGGATTGGATTTTGATTACCTCTTTTAATGAATGGCATGAAGGTTCAGAGATTGAACCCAGCAAGGAAAACGGAAGGCTCTGTGTGGAAATCACAAAAGAGTGGGTGAAACGATTCAAGGGGGTGTAGACAAAAGACTTCCGAAGTCTCTAAGACTTCGGAAGTCTCCAAGCGTGAACGTTAGTTTTCTTAGCGACTGAAAGGAGTTCCAATGTCCAAGCTCAAACCTGTTGTAACTGTCGATGAATTGCGGGCGCGCCTCAATCGGCTGCCGCGACTGTCACTCGCGGATTTGCCGACCCCTCTGCTCGATTGCCCCCGCTTGTCCCAAGCCTTAGGCGGCCCCCGCATCCTGGTGAAGCGGGAGGATGAGACCGGGATGGCGTTTGGCGGGAATAAGGTCCGGGAGTTCGAGTATTCAATTGCCCCGGCGGTGAAAGAGGGGTACGATGTCCTGCTGCACGGGGCGGCCTCGCAGTCCAACCAATCTCGATTGACGGCGGCGGTCGCGGCCCGGCTGGGGCTAAAGGCGGTGATGGTGGGGCGGAAGGATGCCCACGCGGAACCGGTGAATGGGAACTTACTGCTCACCCACCTGTTCGGCGCAGAGGTACATCTGGTGGAGAGCCATCAGGAGACGGAAGCGGTGATAGAGCGCCTGAAGTCACAAGGGCACCGGGTGTATAACACCAGCAGCGATGGGTACTATCTGCGGAGTGTGTCTTATGTGGACGGCTTTTTAGAACTCTGGGGGCAACTTCAGGAACGGCACATCCAGCCTGATGCCCTCTACGTCTGTTCCGGGGTGCATACCCATGTGGGGTTGGCCGTGGGGGCAAAGGCGCTGGGGGTTGAGATGAGGATTGTGGGGGTCAGCCCCAGTCCACGGGACAACGCGAAGGCGAATGCCCAACTTGCAGCGGTTGCCAATGAAGTGGCTCGGCTGCTCGATATCCCGCTGACCTTTTCGGCAGCCGATTTCGAGAGTTACGGGGAGTACGCCGGGGAGGCCTACGGTACGGTAACGGCGGCGTGCCGGGAGGCGGTGATTCTGGCGGCGCGGACGGAAGGGCTGGTGCTGGACCCAGTCTATACGGGCAAGACGTTTGGGGCACTAATCGACCACATCCGAAAGGGGCAGTTGACAAAGGGCCAGACGGTGATATTTGTCCACACCGGCGGGACGCCCGCGCTGTTCGCTTATGGGAATGAGATTTTAGGGACACCGAAGGATGCGTGAAACGTGAAACGTGAAACGTAATGCGTAAAACGTAATGCGTAATGCGTATTGCGTAAAACGTGATTATAGCACGGATTTGCAGAATGAGCGGATTGAGTTAAATCCGTTTATTCTGTCAATCCGTGTTCTAATCCTTCCTTTCCTTCCTTCCCTTCCCCAATCATTTGCCCATTTGCATATTTGCCCATTTGCACATCTGCATATTTCCTTCCATCCTTGCCGATGTTGTCGAGTTGCTCGAATCCGCGCGACGGGCTTCGGCGCGTTCAGTCAATGCCATTATGGCGGCGACCTACTGGGAGATTGGACGACGGATTGTGGAATATGAACAAGGGGGGCAAGCCCGCGCTGAATATGGAAAAGGATTACTTCAACACCTCAGCGCTGCCTTGACCACCCGATTCGGACGAGGCTTTTCTGTTGACAATCTTGAGACGATGCGGCTATTTTATCTTGCCTATCCTTCCACAGATATTTCTGGGAAGGCTCTACAACCTACGGAAAAATCCGAGACACTGTCTCGGAAATTTGACGTAACGAATCTGGCGGAGAGATTCCCGCTCACCTGGTCGCATTACGTGCTGCTTGTGCGTCGCACGCGTTCACCTGAAGCACGCGCATTCTACGAAGCTTGAGAAAGGCGCAAAGCCACGTCCTGAAGATGCCGTCACGCCAGAGGAGGAAATCAAGGACCCATTTGTGCTGGAATTTCTTGGACTCAAAGGTCAACTACCCCCGCATAAATGCGGGGGCTTGTGTGAGACGTGCCAATGTCTGAAGCAAGACTAAACTATTGACTAGACAGCTTGTAATTCGCTGACTCGTTGTGGCAAACGAAACCATGTTAAGGGTGCCACCCTAGCCCTTATCCTCTGGGTCAGCCAATGTCGAAGGGTTGTACACACTCTGAAAGGAGATTTACTATGTTTGTTTCAGTTGTAGACTCAAATCAAGTTCCCCTCATGCCAACAACACCGAGCCGAGCTAGAAAGTGGATTCAGTCTGGCAAGGCAACCCCATTTTGGAAACGAGGGATATTCTGCGTCAGGCTGAATGTGGAACCCTCTGACAGACAAACTCAAGAAATAGCCGTTGGAATTGACCCGGGCAGTAAAAAAGAAGGATTCTCCGTCAAATCTGAGCATCACACTTATTTGAACATACAAGCCGATGCAGTCACTTGGGTGAAGGATGCTGTTAAATGCAGGCACAATGCAAGACGCTCCAGGAGATACAGAAAAACCCCCTATCGAAAATGTCGATGGAATCGCAAGATGGGTGGAATTCCCCCCTCAACGAAGGCAAGATGGAGCTGGAAGTTGAGAATTTGTAAGTGGCTAACACAGATGTTTCCCATCACCCACTTTATTGTCGAGGACATAAAAGCCAAAACATGGAGGGGAAGCAAAAAGTGGAACCAATCCTTTTCGCCCCTTGAGGTCGGTAAGTCTTGGTTTATTCTTTGGGTGAATTGAAAAACTTGGCAACCTTGAACTAAGGCAAGGGTGGGAAACTAAAGAATTGAGAGATAGGCTTGGACTCAAAAAATCAACAAACAAGATGTCAGATAAGTTTGAAGCCCATTGCATTGATAGTTGGGTCCTAGCCAATTTCGCTGTCGATGGACATGATAGCCCAGATAATAAGGAGATTTTGCTGATAACTCCACTTCGGTTCCATCGGAGGCAACTGCATGTCTTCAACTTTGCTAAAGGTAGTATAAGGAAGTGGTACGGTGGAACCAGAAGTTTAGGATTCAAAAGAGGTTCTTTAGTCAAACACATCAAACACGGATTGTGCTTTGTTGGCGGTACATCCAATGTCCGTATCAGCTTGCACAACATTTCGGACGGCAAGCGCATCACGCAAAATGCGAAAATGGGTGATGTTAAATTTTTAACCTTTAATGGTTGGAGGTGGGCGCATTCCTCCCCCGCATAACTGGGATTGACTCGTTTTGAGTTTATCGAAACATTATCGAAATCCGCCGGGTTGAGTTTATCGAAACCATGCGTGGGTCTCCTGCGCTGTTAATTTATGAATACTCCGAAAGGGATTTGGAAGAGGCGTTGATTCATCAATTGGAAAATTTTCTGCTGGAGCTCGGCAATGATTTCGCCTTCATGGGTCGGCAGCGACGCCTGCGCGTCGGGGACCAGTGGTATCGTGTTGACCTGCTTTTCTATCACCGTCGCCCCGCTTTGTCCGATAGGATCGGACGAGCACGGGATTTCGCTTCGCTCAACCTGCGCTGTCTGGTGATTATTGACCTCAAACTTGACGAATTCACTCCCGCCGACGCGGGGCAAATGCACCTCTACCTGAACTACGCCCGTGAGCACTGGACTCACCCCGACGAAAATCCACCTGTAGGGCTTATCCTCTGCGCGCAAAAGGATGCAGCGGTTGCCCACTATGCGTTGGAAGGACTCCCCAATCAGGTTCTGGCAGCAGAGTATCGCACGAACCTGCCTGATGAGGAAACACTCACTTCTGAACTGGACCGGACGCGCAAAATTTTGGAGAACCGCATGCTTGCATAATATCGCTAGTGGTCTGCTTTTTAAATTCGACGAGGGTTCGTAGTGGCGACTTCAGTCGCTAACAAACGACTAAAGTCGTCACTACAAATCCTATACGGACTTACGAAGCAGACCGCTAGAAATGAAGGGACCTTCGCTCACACCCGTTTCGATTTAACTTCGATCAGAAAGGAATACGAATGACGCCTGTTAAACGTGTTGTCGCAATTTATCTATTCGTTTTCCTCGTGTTGTGTTCATTGGCCATCAGCGCCGAGGATTCTGCCCCAATAACGGCAATCCTCGGCGCATTCGGTGATGAAGTGGAAATGCTTGAAGGAAAACTTGCAGACAGTCAGGAACAAAGAATCGAGGGAATACGATTTGTTATTGGCAAAATGAAGGATAGACCGGTCGTCGTGGCGCAAAGTGGCGTTGGCAAAGTCAATGCAGCAATGACAACGACGCTACTCATCGAGCACTTCAGACCCAATGAAGTTATTTTCACAGGTGTCGCCGGCGGTATCAACCCGGACCTGCTGCCGGGGGATATCGTGATAGCGACAAAAACAGCGCAACATGACCTCGGCAGCTTAACTTCAAATGGAATTGAGAATTGGGGGGTACGGAACCCCATCGATGGAAAGCGAAATCCGACTTTCTTCCCCGCCGATGCCAGACTCCTGAATCTGGCAGAAACATCCGTCCGCCGCGTAGAATTGGAAAAGATTCAAACCGGTCAAGGTGAGCGGATGCCTCGCGTGATAAAAGGGGTCGTTGTGACCGGCGATGTTTTTGTCGCTTCAGGTTCAAAAAAACAGGAGTTGCGCGAAGCCCTTCAGGCGGATGCTGTGGAGATGGAGGGGGCAGCGGTGGCTCAAATCTGCTGGCAGCGCGGTGTCCCCTGTCTGGTGATACGCAGCCTCAGCGATGTTGCTGACGCAAACGCCGATCAAGATTACGAGATATTCTACAAAATCGCCGCTCGTAATTCTGCGAAGTTGGTTGCGGAAATTGTTGAGCACTTAGGTTCAGCCCCATCCCTTGAAAAGGATACCATTTCTCGCTGATTGGCTAATACCAATTTGCGTTTCAAAAAGTAAGAGAGTAACCAAACTTCCGAAGTCTTTGAGACTTCGGAAGTTTATCACGTTACTTTATAGAATGCAAATTCGTATAACAAATATGACGACACGTAGCATCTTCGTAGGAATCCTTGCGACAATCGCTCTTGCCATCGCCACGCCGGTCAGCGACCTCTGGATTCAAGGTACATGGCTTGCCGCATGTCACCTGCCGATTGGTGTCCTTGTCATCCTTGTGTTTCTCCAACTGGCGCTCAATCCGCTGTTACACCGAATCGGAGTGCCCTTCACCCATGCGGAGTTGGTAACGATCTACGCGATGACCCTTGTGAGCGCGGGCATTCCGTCGCTGGGGTTTGCCGCTTACCTCATCCCTGTTCTCGCTGCCCCCGCCTACTATCAGACACCTGAAAATGAGTGGGGGACGACCTTTTTCCACTACATTCCAGACTGGCTGGCCCCCATGGACGCGAAAGCGTCTCGGCTGTTTTATGAAGGCACGCAAGTCCAAGGTGAAAACAGCGTTTTCGCATTCCATATCCCCGCGATTCCCTGGGCGGTTTGGATGAAGCCGCTGATGGCGTGGAGCCTCTTTGCGATCGGGCTATTCCTCGCTATGACCTGCATCTGCGCCCTGCTTCGCCGTCAGTGGATTGAACGTGAGCGGCTGTTCTTTCCACTCGTGCAGTTACCGATCGAAATGCTCGGCGCAGAAACCCAGAATACTGTTATTCCGGCATTTTTTCGGTCTCGAATGGTGTGGCTGGGCATCGCTTTGCCGACGCTCGTTCACGGCTGGAATGGGCTTCACTTTCATTTTCCAATCGTTCCCGAATTTTCCTTATTCCACGACCTCGGACGTTATTTCACGGAGAAACCGTGGAACATCGTGCGTCCGCTCTGGGCGATTATCCACTTTAGCGCGATCGGGTTCGTCTTTCTCCT
Source organism: uncultured bacterium (assembly GCA_964577695.1). Classification (GTDB taxonomy): domain Bacteria; phylum Poribacteria; class WGA-4E; order WGA-4E; family PCPOR2b; genus CAZOAL01. The sequence goes on from CAZOAL010000009.1 coordinate 28,942, forward strand.
GCCGACAGACCTCGCCTTCAGCCTCTGGTTCTTCTATTTCCTTTTTCACGCTGAAGCTATCATCATCACCCAACTCGGTTTGCCGCTGGGGCAATCGACAGGCTATGCAACCAAAGGGTTTGCGGCTTATCAGATGGCGGGCGCGATTTTGCTTCTGGCATTAGCCGTGCTTTGGCGAGCGAGGCATCATTTGATTACAGATTGTGGATTGCAGATTGCGGAATCCACAATCCACAATCCACAATCCGAAATTGACAAAAAGGCGGAGGAACCGATGTCCCCGCGGATGGCGTGGGCGGGGTTGCTGATCGGCATCGGCATCATGAGCTTATGGAGCGTAATCGCGGGCGTGTCTCTCCCTCTCATCCTCATCGTGCTCTGCCTGTTTCTGCTCACCATGATTTCGATGACGCGAATGATTTCCGAAGGGGGGATGTTATTCATTCAGACGCCGTTTCGCCCCATCGATCTGATTTCGCCGGTCACAGGCACAGCCGTGTTCAGCGGCGCAAGCCTGACCATCCTCGCATTTCAGGAGATGGTCTTCATGTTCGATGTGCGCTCATCGATGATGCCGAGCGTGATGGATGCCTTCAAATTGGTTGACAACAGCCGTCTGAAGCAACGCTACCTGTTGGCACCCGTTGGTGCGTCTATCGTCATTTCAATGATTGTGTCATCGATCACCGTGCTGGTCATCGCCTATCGTTACGGCGGGACAAACCTCAGCAGTTGGTTTTTCATCGGTGCGCCGCAACTGCCTTTTCGCCGCTTAACGGCGCAACTCTTTTATCCGCAAGAACCGGACGGATATAGCCTCCTAATGATGGGCATCGGTGCGGTGATTACTATCGCGCTGACCGCTTTGCGAACACGATTCCTCTGGTGGCCCCTTCACCCAATCGGCTTTGCGATGGGACCCAGTTGGCCGATGATTCAGTTGTGGTGTTCGGTGTTGATTGGGTGGTTCTGTAAATGGACGGTACTGCGCTCCGGTGGGATTCGGTTATACCGTCAATGGAGACCCTTCTTCCTGGGGTTGGTGTTGGGGGAATTTCTTTCGGGCGGGCTATGGCTGATGATTGACTTTTGGGCGGGGAAGCAAGGGCATCGAATTTTTCTGTTCTGATTCCGACCCTCGCGAGGCTATCATAATTAGACATTGACTCCCATTCTTGAGTTAAGTAAGTAACCCAAGTTTCGACCTACGAATAAGGGAATCCGCTTGTCGTCTAGGGGCTTGTCCCCGTCTGTTATACGGAACGCCCACAAGGGGCTAGTACGCTGTTACATTTGTAGTGACGACTTCAGTCGTTGAAGAAGCGACTGAAGTCGCCACTACGAACGTGTCAAAATAAAAGTAACGAGGCACTAGACTCTATAGATCGGGATAACCCCGCTACGCAAAGCGACATGCGAGCCGGAAAGAAACCTCAAAAACAGGCGAATCTCGTTGGTAGGGCGACTCGCATCCAACCGCCCCCGACTTGTGGAACTCAACCGGTTGGATGGTATACTGCGAACGGGCACAACATACCATTTGTGTCATCTTGAGCGAACCGACAGATTTCAGCCGATGAGATTCTTCGCGAAGCCCCGATGGATCGGGGCAGGCTCTGCCCTCGAACGAAGTGAAGGGCTCAGAATGACAAATAAAAGTTTCAATGTATGCTCGTGTTCAGTATAAATTTCTATTGAACCGCAGGAGACATGCGGGTTACTCTTCTCAGATTGCCCCTCATTGCAGCTATGTTATTTTGCCCCATGTAGAAGCGACTTTTGTCAGTCAATCAGACGCTCAATCTGTGAAGTGAACATTTTGGCATATTTGCCCCCTTGAGCCATCATCTCTTCGTGGTTCCCTGCTTCTGCTATTTGTCCTTTCTCCAGCACATAAATTTTGTCCGCCATCCGAACAGTAGAGAAACGATGAGAGATAAAAAGAGTCGTCTTTCCACGAGTCAGTTCATAAAATTTCTGATAAATTTCATACTCGGCGAGCGCATCCAAGGAAGCCGTCGGCTCATCTAAAAGGAGCACTTGTGCATCCCGTAAGAACGCCCTAGCAAGCGCAATTTTCTGCCATTCGCCGATGGAAAGGTCGACGGAATCATCAAACAGCTTTCCCAAAACGGTTTCGTATCCATGAGGAAGTTTCTCAATCATCCCATCGACGCCTGCTTTTTCCGCCGCTCTGCGAATCTGATTCTGGTCATGCAGATATTCAACTTGTCCGAAGCCGATGTTCTCTCGAGCTGTCAGGGAATACATGACAAAATCTTGGAATATCACCCCGAAGAGGCGGTAAAGGTCATCTGGGTTATATTCCCTGATGTCGTGTCCATCAAGCAGGATTTCCCCCTCCGTCGCATCATAGAGACGAGTCAAAAGTTTGATCAGCGTGGTTTTCCCAGCCCCGTTTTCTCCGACGAGCGCTACAGTTTCCCCTGGTCGAAGGACAAGATTAACTCCTTGAAGCACATAGCGCGCGGAACCTGGGTACCGAAAGGAGACATTTTGAAATTCAATCCCACTGCGAAGTTGTGTAGGAACCTCACGAGGGGAGTTTCCAGACGGAATATAGACCTTCAACCGCGGCTTCAAATCAAGAAAGGAGAAAAAGTGATTGAGATACAGGTAGCTTCCGTAATAGAGGATTAAATTCGCCAAAATCTCGAACAGGTTCGATTTGAACATATCTAGCGCTTGAAGATAAAGCGTTAAATCTCCAAGGGTAATTCTTCCCAGAGCTGCTTGTAAAGCGGCGTAGCCGAAAATCCCTCCTGACGCGAGGGAGGAAAGAACCCCAATAAGGGCTGAAATTTTCCCGTAGTGGAGATAAAGCGCTTTGTTTTCCTTAAAATATTGCCCCCAAACTCCTCTGTATTCATTCAGGATGTGGTCTCCAAGCCCAAAAAGCCTGACCTCTTTTGCAGAATTTCTCTCAGTGAGAAGGGAGGTTAGATATCGCATTTTTCTGATGCCAGGCGACCAACCAACAAATAAGCTGTAGCTTCTCCTGATATAGCGACTTTGAGCTATGGCGTGAGGGATGGTTATAGCAAAGATTAATATTGGAGCCAACCAATGTAGCCTGAAGACTATGACTCCCATCGAAATAAGTGTGAAGCTTCTTTGTAAAACGGCGAATGTCCTTCGAATAACCTCAATTCCTTCATTCCTTATTCCATCCATGGCTTTTCTGAGTTCATCATAAAACGAAGGTTCATCGTAGTAAGAAAGATCAAGCCTGGCAGCCTGGCTGACAAGGCGGGTGGTGATAAGATAGTTGACTTTATCCCCAATCAGGGTGAGTAAAGACTGCGATGCCGTTCCAAACAGTTCCCGAAGTATCCAAAAGAAGACTTGCACACCGAGAAATAGTACGAGGGAGTAAAAGGAAACCGGCTCCCCTGCGCGGGTGTTTTGGATAATCTCGACAACTTCATCGATTATCAGTTTGCTAACCCAGGCTTGTGCAAGAGGAACAAAGCCCTGAGCAAAGGTTAATCCTGATAATGCTAGCGTATAAAGGGGACTTGCTTCCCAGGAGAGGAGAAACGCACGATATCCATTGTAAAATATTTCCCTTAACTGTTTAGGAAAATCTTTCAGACGTTTCAAAAAGCGAATCATATTATTTTCTCCAAGTAACAAAGTAATTTACAAAAAAGTTGTGAGGTGGTGGGGTGGCTATGTGATGCGTGATGCGTATTGCGTGTTACGTGTTGCGCATTACGTATCACGACGGAACACGCAACGCGTAAGTGGTTTACGAAGCCTGTGGTTTAAACCACAGGCTAACTGAGCGTAGCGAACACGTTTCACGTTTTACGCTTCACCTCACCACCTCAGTCTACAATCTAAACAAGTACGAGATTTTCAGCAACGCAAGACGATTAATCTTCGGAGAATTCATGCCAACTTCCTTGGAATGCTCTTCGTTGTAAGCTAAATAGGCGGTGCTGCCGAAAAGGAATCTGTAGATCAGCAGCGAATTAAGGGAATAATAGCGTGTTTCTTCTGAGAGATTCGTCTGAAAGAGAAGGCGGATGGAAGCGGTGTTTGTGAACTGATAATCAACCTTGCTGAATCCAACCGTTTGCGTTCCCTTCATTTGAGGGTTTTCAAAACGTATCTGGCTAGCGCTGAAATCAAAGGCTAGTCCCCGCATCGGCTTGAGAGTCAAACCTACCATCGGTCCTTTAATATATCTATCAAAGTTCCTTCCTTCTAGGTAAAGTAAGGAAAAAGAGAGCCTTTTGTTGAACAAATCTATTCCTCCTGCGGCAAGTTTCTGATTATTGTGAAAAGCTTTTTCATATACCTCCTGTCCTTGGCTATATCCTGCTTTGATGAATGCGCCTCGTTTGAAGAGGAACAAAATCTCACTGCCAGCTCCCGCTGCTCTCAAGACACCGTTGTGGTCGGTCATCCGCGTTCCATTTCCTCGAAGAATTATGTTGGCAATGCCGTATTTACGTGGGTAGAGCGTATATTCGAGATAGGTGCTGGGGCCCTTCCTGTCTACTTGAGGGATATACCCCGCATCGATTTTGAATTGTGGGGCGATATCTTGATAATTCAAGGTAAAACCAAGAGTATCCGTCCAACGTGAGAGTTCAACTTGATACGCCCAATCGTCGCCGTCGTCATCTTTTTCCGAATTCCAGCTTTTTATGAACTGCGTATTGAAGCGAGTGCTTTTTGTCAGGAGAAAATTGGAGTCCACGCTCACTGCCCGGCTATATCCTTTATCTCCCTGTTGGTTTACAGCCATCAACCCGAGCGCAGAAGTTTTCAGCACATCCCGTTTCAGTCGAAAAACGGAGAAGTTCTGCTCAGTATCCTTCGTTTGAACATCGAAAAAGACGAAGTTGTTTCCCCCAAATTTTCCTGTCATCTTTGCTCCGCCTGCTATCTCCTGCATCCTGCGGGTATAAACGACTTGGATTGGCAGATTGAGGAGTTCTAAGCCTTCGATGAAAAATGGACGCTTTTCGGGAAGGCGTAACTCCTGTCTTGAGAGGTTTATTTGCTCAAGGTCCGCTTCCATGTGAGCAAAATCCGGGTTGAGAGTGAAGTTAGCAGTTACATTGGAAAGCGGACGATATTTGACATCCAGTCCAAACTTCTGGTTTATCCCTTCGGCGGCCGGATGAGGATTGGATGAAGAAAGATTCTTCAGTTTTGTGACTGACGCTGGCGTAAAGTCGAAGGGTTTCTCTCTTTGGAGTTCTTTCATACCTGAAAGATGCCCAAATTGAGAGACGTGGAGTTTATTATCATCTGAGGGTGGCCACATACTGACTTCGTTTAAAACTCGGTTATTCCGAAAAACCAAAATCCCCCATGTATCGTTTTTCCCATAGCGCAAGGTTCCAGAGGGAATAGCGAACTCTGCAATCCAAGCATCATGCGTTATGCCGGACGCCGATTTCCAGATGCCGTCCCAGCGGATATCCCGCGTCCCACCTTCATCTAAAATGCGCAAATCCATCTGAGTGCCTATAGGGTTGGTGCGGAAGGAATACGCCGTCCTGCCATCATGATAGGTGTCCAGAACAAAAGTCACGGAATCATCGTTCTCCATCTGATTATCCCTTGTGGTTATGGAGCCAACTACATTTTCAGGCTGCGCCGCAAAACATTTAAACGCCACATATAAGTTCTCCTTATCCCGCATTAGATACACCGTAGTGGGCTCTTTCGCAGGGATGCCTTCAGTGCCCTTTGCAGGGAAAATTTGAATAAAATCGCTAATGGTTGCTGCCTGGTCCCATGCGGGCTCGTCCAGCTTGCTGTCAATCTTTATCGGTGTGGAAATGACGGGACATTCCATCGTTTTTACTCGAGCGGATGGATGGGCGGAAGCCAGGCTGAGAAATATATTGAAAATAAGGGTTATAGGAATTAGATTTTTCATTAGATACGGTAACATGTTGTAGAGGCGACTGCTTTTTCGCCCATCGACTCGCCCCTACCCGTTGATACATTAGGTATTACTCGTTCAGATGCAAATTAGTCTGATATTAGCTTTTTTTTTCACTGACCTACAAAGATGCACCGTTAGGATGATATTTGAAATATGCAAGCACATCCCAGGAATAGGGACGAGGAAATTTGACAAAAGTAATCTCGTCGCTGTATTCCGCTAAAAAGTGAAATAAGCTATCATGTCCCCAAAAACGGAGATGTTCTTTATCCACCAGATCCATATCATGAGGACAGGTAAGTATGAATAAGCCATTATTCTTCAGAAGCGCTACTGCTGCATCGACTACCTTTTTAGGTGCTTCCAGGTGTTCAATAATTTCGCTCATGATAATCACATCAAATTTCATCCGCACTTTGTGGAGTTCCTCTCTTATATCTAAGCAGATATAATTTATCCCTCTGTCGCTGTCTAGCTCACGGTTTTTAGCTATAATGAAGTCCGAAAAATCAACACCCCAGATCTCTGCATGAGGCCTCTGCTCCCTGAGTTTACGACATAAAACTCCAGAACCGCATGCGATGTCCAACACCTTGTAACCATCCGGGATAAGGGCGATAATCTTATCGTGGACTAAAAGGTAATTTCTGGAATATTCAGGACGAAAGGGAAGTTGGTTTTCCCACTCCTTCTGGTATACACTGTTCCAATAAGCGGTTGTATTAATGTTTTCAGCCATTTGAATACCTCCTTAAATTGCAATTCCTTCCTGCATCAACTCAGTTACAAAGGATATAATTTTTTCGATGGATAGCTCTTCTTCAGGAAAAAGGGTATCTCCAATATTTTGCAAACTTTTTCTGCTGTCAATCTCCTCTAGGACTTTAATCTCCCAGGGTTCAACCTCATAAGCGCAAGGCCAAATTGAATCTTCGACGAGTAATTTTTGTTCCTCATGAAAAATCTTGATTGGGACAGTAAAGCGAGGAATGGAACTCAAACGCGCTTCTATTTCATCCCCTTTGAAAGAAACATAAGGCTCTACCATGAATTTATAGCTAATGTTTGACCACGGGTTTGGATAGACGTTAGGGCAGCGTTCTTCATCGCTAGAAAGATTCTCTTTCTGCTTTTTTTCATCCCAAAGTTCTAATGCCTTGGGGGTAAAAACTGTTCCGTTCCGCTTTTTGCCATTCTCGCCTGATTTTTGGAGCATAGATTCTATTATGCTAAGAAGATTTATCTCGAACCGCTCCATGCTAAAATGCTCCCTAACTCTGAGCACTCCCTTTTGCCCTATCTCCTCTCTTAGATCACTATCATGAAGTAGCCTGAGCACAGCTTGAACTCCAGATTTCCAGTCGAGTTTGATTCCATGAGGAGTGACTATGCTGCTCATGAAGAATCCCGTCTCCCCATCTACAACAGTATCTTTCATTCCACCAAGATGTGAACAGACAACAGGGGTGCCACATGCCATAGCTTCTACTGGCGTATACCCAAAGTTTTCAGTAGGAGAGATGGTTGGGTGAATTAGGACATCTGCCGTTGAATACAATGCAGCTAAGCTCTTCTGGGGTTGATTTCCCACGAAGAGAACATGATGTCCAAGCTTGCGAGAGACGATGAGTTCTCTCAAGTAACTATAGTATCCATCTGTTGGCACGTTAAAATGGGGAAACCGCTCATTCTCAATGGGACCGGCAATACATAAAACCACCTTGTCGTTCCTTTGGACAATCTCTTCTAGCATCCAAATCAGAATGTGCAATCCTTTTTCAGGATGGATGCGCCCCGAATAAAGCAAGAGCGGAGTATCCACTCCAACGCCCATGCTAAGCCTGGCCATCCGATTGCAATCTTCAGGAAGCGGCTTGAAAATCTGACAGTCAATTCCAAAGGGTAAAACATAAACCGACGCATCAGTTCTTTCAACCAATCTTTTAAAGATCTCGCCATCTGCTGTGCATGAAACCAGTATTGAATCCCCCTTCCTGAAGAAAGGAGCTCTACTGCGAATGAACATACCACCTTCTGGCATACTGCCTAGAGCGAGAAACGCTATAGGGGTTTTACTCTCCAACTCTTCCCTGATTTCATATAGTAGGGCATTATCCCTGTTGACGGAAGCAAGTACGATATCTGAATTCATGAGCAGATTGGCATAAGCTAGCTTTTCCTCTTCTCCGATTTCGGATCTTTGATTGAAGTATACAACTTCATAATGTTTCCTAAGCACTTGCTCGAAACTCGATTGGACGGTAGCGACACTAATATAAGCCAAATTTAAGAAACCTACTACTCCCATGGAGCCTTTTGAGGTTATTCCAACTTTAATTCTTTTTTCACCTAGTGTTTTGACTCCCGTTAAGTTGGTCTTTTTTGTGAGATTCTCTTGAGATGTTGAAATAAACACAGGGAAAATAGGGTTTTCTCGTTCTCGCCTTCTATTATTTCCATTCAAAGTTTCCCGCGCCCCTAAAAAGGGATGATTTTCTTCAGGTAATATTGTTTTTGCTTCTATATGTCGCATTAGCGTTTCCTTCTTTGTTATTAATTTAATTACTAATTCAAGAGGATAATGGGAGCCTAATTCTTATCTTGCACAGCAACTTGGAATCGAGCTCCCATCTGGCTCTACCTGGGAATAGCTACTCCTCTCGTGGCATCGGTCAGAGACTGATGCTACTCTATACAGACTTAAAAGAGGGAGCAACCATTCACGCTATTCACGCAAGTAGTGCAAGTGGTACATGACTGGCACTGGCCGGTGCAATCTAACGGCCCTATGCCATCAGACCCACTAGACTCGCTTATAAAAGCCTTTGTTAGTCCTGACTTGGACATAGCTTGCTTGAGTGCGTCTAACGCCTGTGAACTCATCCTAAACACCTCCCTTCTTTTTTTATAGCCCTATCAAATGCGATAGGACGCCGTAAATTTATTAAGACAATCTCAAAGCGGGTGGAGCATAAGGACATCGAGGGCATGGGGCATAGGGAGTACCATACGCCTTTAGCGCATCTCTAACACAACGCCCTTTGTAAGCGTGGCACTCATAGAAATCCAGACAATCGTAACAGGGTTGTCCGATAAATTTCTCCCGATTTGGGATGATAAACTCCATGAGACGCTTTGAGTTCCAAATATCTAAAATAGACTGCCTGGATAAATCCCCCACGACATATTCGGATGTAGATGGTAGTTCCTCACATCCAGTGACCTTTCCATCATGGTGTATTACCAGAGATTGAGTGCCAGCAGTACACATGGCTCGATCTGCATAAGCTTTCGCTTTTTCCTTAAAAGTATTGAGTTGTGCTTCATTTGCACTACCAGAATACCTGACAGTACTCCTGCCATACTTTTCTATAAACTCTTTGAGAGCCTCATCCAACCATTTAACATCTTCAGAGGATAAAAAAAGCTGGTCAGAATGACGATAATAAGTCCGAGCATAGGGAGAAATCCGAATGCCGCTTACTCCTAACTCTACTAATTTTTCAATGAGTTCCGGCACTTGATAGATGTTATAGGGGGTGATAACGCTGTTAGTTTCTACTTTGATTCCCGCCTTGACAAGGTTTTGGATGACAGGTATCATGCTGCCAAGATAGTTGTGAGTTCTTGTCAAAAAATCCGCTGTCGCAGGTTCAGGAGAATCCAAGCTTATCTGCAATCTTTTTAACCCTATTTTAGCTAATCTCTCAATTCGTGCCTCCGACAAAGCACACTTAGTAGAGGTCGCGGGCACTATGTCCATATTGAGAGTATGTTCCAAAATGTCGATAAAATCTTTTCGCGTGAATGGGTCGCCGCCAGAAAATGTAATCAATGAAACCCCTATTTCTGCTGCTTCGCTGATAATTTCCTTTATGCGTGAAAGGGAAAGTGCCTGTTCTCTTTTGTTTCGCTCCGCATAGCAGTATATACAATTCGTTCTGCATTTATTAGTTACTAGCATCACCAACGACAGCGGTGCAATAAGGCGTTTTTTTGATAAATCGAGATCTTCAATGTTCATGACAAATTTGAGCGGGTCATATTTTCGCACATTGCCTGGCGGTAATCTGGATGCCTCCACCAGGTATTCGCTGTTTTTGGAAATAAAATTTTCTACAAATTTCACTGTACTCTCTAAAGACGTGCCATTGATATAGCTCAAAATCTCTGCGATATCTTCTGAGGATTTCTTGCCGTCCCAAAGCGCCATTGCCACAGCATACGACGGATGTACGTATCTATATTCCTCAATTTGAATTTCAGAAGTTTTATAAAATAGCGCGCAATTTCGATCTGGTCGGAGCCGCCATTGTGGATCTAACGCTAAATTCATTTTTTAAACCCTCCTGTGATGTTTTAGGAATAATTTTTTCTAATGCGATTGAGCAAGGAACATGCCAGTGAAGCTAATAGGGGTTTTCTGTTAAGCATAATCAGGGTTCCACTCCAATTTGCCTTCTTAAACTTCGTAACAAATAGTTGTGCATAAATTTCACAACTCGAAGGTGCAATTCGCCAGAAAATCAAAAACGAGGGAGATCGGAATAAATGTGAAATTTTTTCACGCTGTGGAAAAGTTTCACATTTTTGTTTTCGATATTCAAAAAAAGACTTGACAAAATCAAAAGTTTATTTTATAATTATTAAAGCATAGATGCTACATATCAAAATAACATATTTGTTTATTTAAAATTAGAGGGAATACTATGGGACAAAAAGCAATCAGCCGATGCCCGGCATGTAGGGAAACGCTCGATATTATGTTGTTAAAATGCCCCGCGTGTCAAATTGAGATAACTGGCGAATTCAGCCCATGCAAGTTTTGTCAGCTTGAACCCGTGGAACTACAGCTTTTGGATGCTTTCATCAAAAGCCGAGGGAACATGCGGCAGATGGAAAAAGAGCTTTCTTTATCTTACCCCACCATACGTGGGAGGTTAGACAAGCTGGCAAAGACGCTTGGGCTTAATGAGAAGCCAATTAAGAGCAAAGTTGAACAACGTCAGGAAATCCTGGAGTTAGTCTCTCAGGGAGACGTTTCTACAGAGAAAGCAATGGAACTACTCAAAGATTTATAGGGGAGGAATTTAAAATGCGACAGGAAGTCGAAACACTACAACAGCTCATGCGTAATGGCAAAATTACGCACAGCGATGCGGTGGGCTTGTTGAAAGCAATGGAAGAAGCCGATGAGAAGGAAGCATGGGAAAGCGGGGAGTTTGAACTTACTTCCTTTATAGCCAGTTCTGATACGCTTCATCGTACGCTTTTAGACGATATGATAAGTGCTGAACTAGACAGGGCTAAACTAGAAGTTCTGGAAACTTTGTCTTTGCCTCCTTCCCATCCTGAGAGGAAGGAATTGTTAGAGAAGTTAGAGGCAACACCCATTTCACGGTTTGAAACCTTGGAACAGGGTTCGCTTCTTTGGAAACTCAGAAAACTCAGGGAGTTTAAAGGAGTCGAGCTCTTTTGGGCGGTTAATCAGTTGAAAACTATGGAGGAATTTCAGGACTCCGTGGACCTTCAAAATTGGGCGTATGAGTTTTTGGTTTCAAAATCGCCCTTTCTTGAAACGCTCGTTTCAGCACAAAGCGCGGCGAGGGAGATTTTGCACGAAAGTCAGGCAGGTGAAACAGTGGTTCTGCATAATAGCTTTCCAGCAGACATCGAGATAGAGGGGACTGAAGAAAAGGAATTGAAAGTACAAGTCACAAAGCGCGCATGGGCGGAAAGCTGCTCAGAAGCAGAAGCCCAGGCAGAAAAAATCGATGTCGCTATTCTGAGAGAAGGAGATAGGATTTGGGTGCTGGATGAACGCCTTCCCGACTTACAAGCTGGAAGGACACAGCTTTTTTTCAAGTTGTCTCTTCCTAAAGGGGTCAACGCAAGAATATTCAATGCTTCTGGAAATGTGCGAACGAAAAACACCATGGGCGAGCTCTCAGTATCCACTTTCGTCGGGAAGGTGGAAGTTGAACATGGCAGCGGCGATTTGCACATAACTACCCGCCGTGGAGACATCACAATTAGAGATTGGAAGGGCGCGGAAGCCCGAACAAGTTCGAGCATCAAAATTGAAAGCATAACCGGTGATGTTGGGCTAATAAATTGTTATGGAGATGTCCAGATAAAAAGCCCCGCTGGGCAAATCGATTTGAAAAAAGTCGCTGGTTTACTTGAAGCGCGATCGATAATTGGAGATATCTTTTTAAGGGATATCTGTACCAGGGATTTAAAGCTGTCAACTGCTGATGGGAAGATTGATTTTGAAGGAACTGTTCTGCCTGGGGGCGGCCGTACTGTTCACACCCGCGCAGGAGATATCAGGGTGGCGCTGACACGCCACACAGACTGCGGCTTGTCAGCAAGAAGCGAGCGTGGAACCGTTGCCTGTTCACTCTCCACCCTTCGGGCAGGGGAACAGACGGAACATCTGGTCTGGGGAAATGTAAGGCGTGGTTCAGGGCTTATGGAGATTCAAAGCGTTAGTGGTAATATCAATATCGTGGAAAGCAGCGAAAATGAGACGTGAAACGGAAAATGTAAAGGGTGATGTGAATTAACTAACTTTTAAAAATAAACTTAACATTTTCCTGACACAGACCCGAAGGGTTTTCAAAACCCTTTGGGTCTCGAAATGTAAACTTTAATCTTCAAAATTAGTTAGGGAATCAATGAATTAGATTCTCACGCATTACGCATCACGCAATACACAATACGTATTACGCTGACATTTCCACCGTTGGGCCTCCGCCCAGATGTCCACAGGTGTCAGTCGAAATCGGCCGATGAAAATGCTCGAACCATCCGTCGACATACCGCTTATTGGTCACGATCCGTCCCCGTTGAGAATTCTGGATCGGACGGTGCCAATTCCCTGGGATTTGGTCAGCGGCTGTCACTTGGAGTCGTGAATTCGCCTGGAAGGCTGTCCTCACCGATGACGGTGCGCATTTTCATCCGTTCCTGTAGCCGCATTCTGCGCCGGTTCTGGCGCGAGGGACTCTCCTGGAAATGTCAGTACGCTTCACGCTTCACGTTTCACGTTTTACGGAGGTAAGAACGATGAACCAGAATTTCATGGGAATTATCGGCAAATCTCAGGCTATGCAGGAGATCTTCCGGCTTATCTCGAAAATCGCCTCTGCTTCCTGTAACGTTTTGATTCAAGGAGAAACAGGAACTGGAAAAGAACTCATTGCCCAGGCAATTCATGCTGCTGGGCCGCGTCGTGATCACCCTTTCATCGCTGTTAATTGTTCGGTTCTGCCTGAGACGCTGATAGAGAGCGAACTCTTCGGACACGTCAGAGGAGCCTTTTCTGGAGCGATTTGTGACCGTCTAGGCCGAATCGAGGAAGCTGACGGAGGCACATTCTTTCTGGATGAAATCGGAGAGATTTCTTCCGGGATTCAGGTCAAACTCCTTCGGGTACTTCAGGAAAAGGCTTTTGAGCGCGTCGGAAACAACAAGACAAGACATGTGGATGCAAGGATTCTTGCCGCTACCAATCGCGACTTGAAATCTGAAATTGAGTGTGGAAGATTCCGTCTGGATTTATGGTACAGGCTAAGTGTTGTTCAGATTTATGTGCCTCCGCTCCATGAGCACAAAGAGGACATTTTGCCGCTTGCCGAACACTTCTTAAGAAAATTCGGGAGATTTAAACGCATCTCGCCTGAAGCCACGAAGTGTCTGGTGAATTATAATTGGCCTGGAAACGTAAGGGAGCTTGAGAACGTTCTGGAACGCGCAGGTGTTATCGGCGAAGGAGAAGAACTGTTGCTGGAATATTTACCACAAGAGGTTCGAGAGGCACCAGAAAGGACAAGATGGTTGTCAAACCCTCAACTGGAGGATAATTGGGCGAAGCGCTTACCGGATTTGAATCTCCATCGCCTTGGAGCGATCTTAATTCAAGAAGCGCTTCGGCGGGCGGAAGGAAACAAAACGAAAGCCGCCGCTTTACTGGGTATTCATAGAAGGACATTGTATCATCATACGCCCACCACCCCCTTGAGATGACAGTGAATCAGATGAATTCATAGAAGGACATTGTATCATCATACGCATACGCATTAAGTTAACGAATTCGACGTCTCATCCGCGCCACATCAGGGGATGTATTGAACTGGAATATTGTTGATTTCAGATGATAAATCTGCTATAATCCAAACCGTTTTCTACCACGCTTCAAGGCAGGATCGGATGATTGGCTATGTTATTTTATATATCGATTTTTTTTATACCCTTTGCTATCTGGATTATTTTGCTGGTTATCTCCAAGCGGAAAGGAGAAAAGGATGCGGATGTAAAAGTGCTCGTTGATGCGTGTGCCCTCTGCCATAAAGAATTTCCAGTGGATGAATTGATAGAAAAAGAGGTTGGCGGATACAGCAGGGTTTACTGTTTTTGCGGTGGCTGCATTGAGCAAATGTATCGTGAATACCAGACAAAGAAGATAGAAAGAGACAGTGTGAGTGGGTGAGTGGGAACAGAAGGAAAGGAAGAATGGAAGAAAAGGAAGGAAGGGAAGAATTTACTTCACGTTTCACGCATCACATATCACATTTTACGAGGAGGTCAACATGTACGATTTAGTGACATTTGGAGAAGCAATGATCAGACTGACTGCGCCCGATTTCATGCGCCTGGAACAGGCAACATCGCTCTCAATGAGCGCCGGTGGAGCAGAGTTGAATGTCGCCGTCAACGGCGCTCAGTTAGGATTACACGCCGCATGGGTCTCGCGACTCGTTGATAACTGGTCGGGGCGGTTTATCCGCAACAAGGGACGCGAATTGGGTGTTGATATGTCTCACATCGTCTGGGCCCCGTTTGACGGAATTGGGCTCGAACGCAACGGTTTTTATCACCTTGAGATGGGTGCGGGCCCACGTGCCAGCAGCGTCACTTATGACCGCGGGCACTCAGCGATCTCAAACATCCAGCCCGGCGAGGTCGATTGGGCGTCGATCTTTCGCAACGCCCGCTGGTTTCACTTGAGTGGTATCACCCCGGCGTTGTCCGAATCCGCGGCGTCGGTCGCGCGTGAAGCGCTTCAGGCGGCGCGAGCCGCGGGAGTGAAGACGAGCTATGACCTGAACTATCGCTCAAAGCTGTGGAGCGCAAAGCGGGCGCAAGCGGTCAATCGCGAGATGATGGCGCACATCTGCGTGCTGATTGGTAATGAGGAAGATTTTGAGAAATCGCTCGGAATCAAAGCGCAAGGGACGACCGAAAGCTATAGCCAACTCGACCCGGAGAGCTACAAAGCGGTCGCAAGGCAGGTCGTCGAGCAATATCCCAGCATTGAAATGATCGGCACCACGTTGCGCGATGCGAAAAGTGGACTGTTGAACGATTGGCGGACGCTCCTTTTCGACGGGAAAGCGTTTTACCTGTCACGCATCTACGAAAACCTGGAGCTCATCGATCGCGTAGGAGGTGGCGATAGTTTCTCAGCGGGGTTGATTTACAGCCTGCTCAATGGCAAGTCGCCGCAGGAGGCAGTCGATTTCGCGGGCGGTTACTCTGCGCTCACCCACACCTTCCCCGGCGATTTCAACTGGGCAACCGCCGACGAAGCGGAAAAGGCGATGCAAGCGGGTAGTGTACGCATCAGCCGGTAGAATGGGCTGATGCTGTTGGAGGCCCGCGAACTTTCCTGCGCGCGACGCTGTGATTTTCTGGCGTCGTCGCTCGGGGATGTCGAAAATATGCCATGATGCACTAGCTGTTACGTGACAATGCCTTTGCCACGTCTTTCAACCTCTTATTAACGATAAGCAAACGGAGTTTTTCTCGTTCTTCGCGGAACTTCTTTTTAGCTTCATCAGATATAGCTTCGTCTTTTAGCGCAGCATCTAAATCCTTGATTGCTTGATGTGTAGCTAACTCTATCTCCCTTTCAGTCATCCTGCGCTTGACTATCTCCTCACCCCAAACCCACAGGTAGCCAGCGACCATAGAAATCCAAGGGGCTATATAGAGCAAAATAGGTTTCCATTTATTATCATCACCTAAACTATTTGCCCATGTAACCAGGATTGTACCAGCACCTCCGCCAGCAGCCGCCGGTGCAGCTAGAGATTTTCCCCTATCTTTTTTTGGAGTTTCTTCGTGGGAATCCATCGTTACCTGTGTGTCTGTGAAGGGAGTGTAAGGTCAGCTTTGATATTTCTTTGATATTATTTCAATTCTTATCCCACTTTCGTTCTCAATAGCTTTTACTATTTTTCTAATCGATGTTAAGCTTTTCTCATCGGGTAATTCGAGTAAAAACTCCAGAGCATCCTGTTCTTGAGGTTGTTTTGTTGCTAACGTCAACTTAGCCTTATCGAGGCGTCTTAGATTCCATAGTCCTGTCAGATACTTTGCTAAAAGTACCAACAAGGAAGTGGATAATAAGAGACCACCCAGCATGAACATTACTAGAGTTGTGGTATCCATCATACTTCTCCATAGTAGGAATACTATTGCCTACTGATACGGTATATCGACCAACATAGTTTAATGGTCTGAAGTAATTATAAATTAATAATTATGAATTCTGAATGACAAGAACCCGCACGTCACAAGGATTTCTTCACTTCGATAAACTCAGTACAAGCAATTTATCATTTATCATTTATCATTCATAATTACTGAAACACCTCCAAAATGCTTTATCAGTTTAACATATTTTGACCCTAATCACAATCCAAAGATAGAGCGTCAGGAGAATAACGATGAAAAAATTTGCAAGGCTGCCGATTCTCATGGAAGTCAAAGAATACGCAACTCAAAAAGTGTTAAAAATCGATTTTGGAACGCATCCAATCACCGAGTGGTGTTTGAGTTTATGCCTTCTGAAAGAAAATTTGATAGAGTCTCTTGTCATTTCTAACGACACATTCAGTTTGGAACTTTTGAAAGATGATCGCATTCCAGAATCAGATCGCGCCCAGATCGAATGGAATTCTGAACCGAAAAAACTTCGTTTAACTCAAACAGAATTGGATTATTGGATTGCGTTTTTTCTCCAATATGACAGGGATGGAGTTGCGGCGGTAGACCATATTGACGTTGAAATTTCGCCAGCGCATCCAGGGGAAAAAGAAACGGGCATTACCATTCAAGTTGCCAATGTTTCGCCACCGCTATCAGAGAAGGAGATTCGGCGACGACTCGGTTTAAAACAGAAAAAGAATTGCCTCAGAACACAAGGATGTTTCAAATTCTCTGGAAAATGACTTGACCCTTTGAGAGCAGGAAACCTTCCATCCTTCCATTCCGCCGGATTGAGCCTGTCGAAATCTTCCACTCACCCAGAGTGTAAAGAGGTTTCTGAAACATGCCGAGTTTTCCTTTCCGTTTGAGGTTTCGCATGGTAAAATAAGATTGTCAAATCAAGTATTGAAACGCATGACGCAATCCGCAATAGAGAGGAGAAAATTCTATGCCTGACGTTGTTGTTGGACATATTGAAGCCCCGGAAAGCCTTGAACCGGTGTTTGCTGAATTTGATCGGCATCACCCCGGATTAACAATGGGGTGTGGATATTTTGATGGGGGTGAAGGCGAACTCATCGCCGAGGGCGGTGGCGTTCGGTATATTTGGATCGATCAGGGGGTTGGCGAGGTCTTTCTGGATGCGGGCTATCGTACCCAGGAAGGGGATGGCGAAAAATTGCCGCCGCTCTACGAGGTGGACGAATGCGACGACGAGAGTTGGCCCATCCTGCAAGCGCTGGCAGAAAATCTTGATACGCTCCATGAAAAGATTCGGCCGCCTGTTGAGGCGATTCTGGAGCGGATATCAGGCAGAACACTTGTGGGTGACATTGCGGGGGAGGTCTGGCTGATGGAGGAGAGCGGCGTCCCTCGCGAAAAATGGACGACTCGCCCGAAGGTGCGCCGTGCCTTTGAACTGTTGCTGGAAAGCTATTCTCTGATTGGCTGGTCAACCAAACAGATTGGCTCTTTTGAACCGATTCAAGCGGGCGATCAGCTCACGCTGGCGGCAGATGAGCCTGCGCGGGTGCGTGGGAAATTTCGCTATTGGTGGATTGAGAACACGAATCTATTCATGACCCATGTGACAAACGCCCGCCGGTTGCGTTATCTCCGGGATACGGCTGGGGGTTGCAACTTTGCATTCGACGCCTTCCGGCGGCTGCCGATGACGTGGTATTGTCATACTGAGACAGAGGATGGGTTCGATGGGGTCAATACGGTCAACAGCCATGTCGTCAACATCGCTGCGGAAACCTCGCAGACGCACTATCATCCGGCGACTCCAATCGGTGGAGGGAAGCCGCAACATGAGCTCTACCTTGTCCTTGACCCGCGTGTCTATTCGCTGAACACGTATGGACGCCAAAGCTACCTGTACGCTTTCCCGGATATTTCAGACCTCACCATCTGCGAGCAGGTGCCGCTTAGACCGGGCACTGTCGTTTACATCCCGCCCAATACAGGGCATCGCGGAATCGATGCGTTCGTCAACGTTGTGACCTTGCCGGGCTTTAAGCCGCGCAATGAGATCTATCTGGATGAGCGGATTCAGGAGACAACCAACGGGAAAGCCCCCTATAACAAAAACGTGGTTCACTCAAGATAAATCCTTGAAAAGATTTCAACCCTTTTCAAGGTTACTGACGCGAATCGAAGGAACAATGGATGGGAAAATGGTATGTGAGCAAAGTCATCTTGAACGCGCTGATTCTCATTATGGTCGTTGGGTTTATGGCGTATATGTTTCGCCCCTCTGCGCCAATCCAACAAGTGGGGATTGTCCTCTTCTTAACGGCAGGGACAGCGGTCATGGTCAGAGGGGTGGTAAAGATTACAATGGGTATGCGACGAGGGGGGCAATTGCCCCGACAATCCGAAAGAAAGGGGAATCAATGATGAAAACGAACTATATCCGATATAACCCCGGTTGTCTGAAGGACACCGGGTGTTTGATGATTTTAATGACGGTTGTATGTCTCATCGGTTGTACGAATAGCTTACTTGATGGCGGAGGAGGCGATTTGAAAGACATCGTTGGAAAAATTGTTCTGCATCAAACAGGCGGCTTTGCGGGCTTTTCTCGAATCACCACGATCGAAGAAAAGGACGGCTTGATTCTCCTGACGTTCGTTGACGAGCGCACCAAGCAGACTTCAGAAAGCCAGGTCTCGGCTGAAGCGCTGGATGGGCTCTGGAAGACGCTTGAAGCGAACGATGTCTTTACACTGCCCACGAACCAGAAGATGCTAGACCACGTCGCGGATGGCTTCGGCTATGAAATCACGATCGAGCGCGGCGACAAGCGCAATCAATTTTCCGTTTACGCGCCGGAGATTCTGGCTGACTGGGTGCCCTCTGGGCACGGCGAAAAACGGTATAACGCCATCGTTGAGGCGATTCAGAAGCTCGCCGATTCACGCCAACCGGCTGGTGATTTTATCATCGCTGATATGCCGATCAACGACATCTCCGTGGCAATCCTCGAAAGTTTCCCCGTTCAAGTTCAGGTCGCGGTGGAGGGCTATCTGAGCGATGGCTGCACGGAATTGAATGAAATTACGCAACGGCGCGAGGGGAACACCATTCATATCCGTATCACCACGAAGCGCCCCAAGGATGTCGCCTGCATTCAAATCATCAAAGCATTTCAAGACCGCATCCGTCTCGAAGGCGATTTTCCGGCGGGGAATTATAAGGTGATTGTGAACGGCGTGGAAAAGGAATTTCGGATCTGAAGCCGAAGGTCAGAAACCCGACATAGGAAGCTGCAAATCACGAAAGGATGGTAAATAACCGAACCGATTTTCAGAGCCGTTTGGAGGTGAGATGATGGCAGCACCATTTGCCATGCCAACCCCCCGTGGGGTGGAGAAAGAAGATTGGCCAGCAGTCGATGTCAGCGATCTAAAAGCGACGATTGCCTACATCAAAACACTGACGCAACAACTACCGGAGGATGATGGTGACCTGATGGAAACCCGACGTCATCACAGTCAGATGGTCTTGCTGATTCACTCCCTGGAATATGCCTGGCGAGAACGTCAGGATTTTTGTGTGGGAGGTAATCAGTTCGTCTATTACTCGGCCGCTCAAGCGGAAGCGGTCATTCGGGAAGTCACCGCCGAGATGGGGGTGGACGACACCGGTCCCGTGAAACGTCAAGCGTACCGGGGCCCGGACTTTTTCGTGGTGCGGGGCATTGATGGGAGCTATCCCCGCCAGAAGTGGGTGGTCTGGATGGAGGGGGGACGCTACCCGGATTTAATCATTGAACTGTTATCCCCTTCGACGCGCGCCAAGGACCTGGGTGAGAAAAAGTTGCTTTACCAGGACATCTTCCGGACGAAGGAGTATTTTCTCTTCAATCCGTTTGAACCATACGAGTTTCACGGGTGGTGCTTGGTGAATAGCCGCTACGAGCCCATTGAGGCGGACGGGCGGGGGTGGCGGTGGAGCAACGTCATCGAATGTTGGCTGGGCACCTGGCAAGGGATGTATGACCAGGAACGGACAGCATGGCTGCGGTTCTACGATACGGAAGGGCAGTTGGTCCTGACCGGTCTGGAAGCCGCTGAACAGCGTGCCCAAGCGGCTGAACAGCATGTTTCAGTTGTTGAACAACGGGCTGAAGCTGAACGCCAACGCGCTGAAGCCGCCGAAGCCGAACTGGCTCGCCTACGGGCTCAGGTGAAACGGGGGGAAGATTCACCCACTGAATAGTGCCGGTGGCTCACCCCGACAACCTCCCCACCGCGACGCGCAGCCGGCTGAAGCCGAACGCAGTGAGACATCGATCTGAATCGCAAACGCCCCCGTTCGTGTCCACCAAGGGCATGAGCGGCTTTTGCCTTTATGTCCCAGAAAAAGAGGCTGATGTTAAGAAAAAGTGCTGAATGCCGCGGGAGGGTGAGGTGCCTGCCGAACCCAACGGAGGCGACTGAGACAACTCCTCGACAATTTAGATAACCCGCCGGAACGGGAGCAGGAATGAGAGCCCCCGCCGGATGGACTGGCGAGGAGAGCGGCGTGGGAGATGGTGGGGTCTGGCAAGAACCAGCGTCGGGGGGGATTGGCTTTGAGGAAACGGCTGTTGGCACGGCATAAAAAAAGCACCGGGATTTACTCCCGGTGCTTGGTGGCTTGTGTCAATGGAATGCGGCTATGCGGCTTTCTTCCGACGGCGGGCGGAGACCACAGCGAGACCTACCAGACCGACCCCGAGCAGGATGAGCGTGCTTGGTTCGGGAACCGGTTGGGTCGCACTAATTGTTATGTTATCCAAAACCCCATCGGTGAGGTTGCCACCGCTAGTGGTATCCGTGATTCTCAGGATGAGATTACTGAAGGATGGTGCAGTGAAATCTTCATTGAAAGATGTCCAATGAGTAGTGCCAGAACCACCACCACTTAGAAAACTTAACGGTAAATTGGCAGTGAAGTCAAAAAAGAGTGCCGTAAGATCTTGCGATAAAATTTCAAATCGCAAGCTTTTGGGCATTTACCCTTGCGAAGGTTCGGAACCTTCGCAAGGATGGAAGGGGCGGTCAACCTGACGGCTGGCAGTAACGGGTCCCGCGGCGTCCACCTTCGCGTTTGATTAGCCGGCGATCACACATCTTGGCTAACAGCCGGGAGACGCGATAGATTGAATCCTCATTGAGCCCCAGGAGCTCGCGGCATTCGGCGTTGTTAATGCTACCGCGCCCGTAAACGCCCCACGCAGATGACCGAAGAGGATCGACTCCGCCAACTCGCCCGGAATCGCCGAGCAGTTGATTGGCACAAACGGCCCGTCTTTCCGCACGCCGCCGAAATGGATCGCCCGGGCGATCAGCTCCTTGCCGGTCCCGCTCTCGCCCATAATTAAAACCCCCGTTGCGCTGGCACCCTGAAGTTGACGGACTTCGTCAAGAATGCGGGTGATGGTTTGACTTTCGCCAATGAACCCTTCAATCCCCCAGTGGAAGGCTTCCTGCTGGAAAAGAAGGTCTAGGGTTTCATCAGCTTTCTCTAAGAGCGTGTGTGAGAAGTTTAAACCCTATAACAGAATGATAAATCGTAACGCCATGAGCCGTCCTTAACAGAGTGGGCGTGTAGGCGTGTAGGCGTGTAGGCGTGTGGGGTTTCCGTTTAGGGAAGACGTCTCCCAGTGATAACCCCTACTCGCTCACTCGCCCACTCGCTCACTCGCCTACCCGCCAACTCGTCCACCCGTCCACTGGAAACGGACGGAGATTTAACTTTTCACACAGCCTCTAAAGCCTCTTCCGCCTGTTGGCGCTTGGTGATTTCCAAAAGCAGTTGTTCATTCGCTTTCGTCAACTCCGCGGCTTGCTGTTCAAGCATCCGGTTTTTCGTCAGCAGATCCTTCGTCAACCGGGCAATCTCCAAATGCGTTTGGACGCGCAGCAGCACCTCTTCTTCATAAAACGGCTTGATGATATAATCGACGCCGCCGGACTGAAACGCTGCAACGACACTTTCCTTCTCTTCCTTGATCGTGATAAAGATGACCGGAATATGCTTTGTTGCCTCATCTTCCCTTAACTTTCTGCAAACCGTGTAACCGTCCATTCCGGGCATCACAACGTCCAGCAGAATCAGATCCGCAGTTGTCCCCTGGGCGATCTGCAACGCTGTTTTCCCGTTGGAAGCCACCAGGACCTGATAGCCGAGGGGTTCAAGAATCGCTCGCAAGATCTTTAGATTGGCTGGCGTGTCATCAATGCAAAGAATCTGTGGTTGGGTTGAGTCGATCTGTGCTTCAGGCATAATCGGTTTCCTCTAAATGGTTCATCTCGTAAAGTTCCCAACGATGAATCGTTGGGCTACCATCATCAGTTCCTACGGGACATGCTTTTGGATTGGCAAGCCTTAACCGTCCCGTAGGGACGGGATGACCCTAGCCCCGTGATTTATCACGGGGAATATGTGTGCATCCGTTGTCAAGATGTGGGTAATGATTAATACGACCTTTTCACTTATAGGGTGTCCCAGAACCCCTCCCCCGGCCCCTCCCCGAAGCGGAGAGGGGAGAAGACTCCCCCTTCCCTCATAGGGAAGTTGGCCCAACTGACGAACTTCCGAGATTAATCCTTCCAACTCAGCGATGCGGCCAAACTTGGCCGCTTCCAACAGACGCGAGCGAAGATTGGGGGGGAGCGTTATTTTCTCAAGATTGGGGCCCTCCCTGGCTTCGGCAGAGGCGGCATACACATAGGTTACGCGCAAAAGGTTTGCCAGGCAGGTGTAAATCTGCTCGGCGCGTAACGGTTTGGGAATGAAGTCGTCGAAACCGGCATCCAGATAAGCCTGCTGTTCTTTCATGAGCACGGAGGCTGAGACAGCGACAATCTTCAAGCGGTTGGCCTTGGCGCGATTGGCAGCGTCGGCAGCCGCTTTGGTTTCCTGAAGTTGGATATTTTGCGCCTTCAATTCCTGGTAAGCCGCAGCCAATTCTTCACGGGTTTGCTGCAACTGTTCCATGGACGACGGCTGGACAACGGTGAACGTCACGCTGGCGGGCTCGGAGTAGTTGAGATCTCGATCGATTGCTTGAACTTCAAAGGTATAGGTATCGATCTCTTTGAACGTGTAATCGAAGGTATCGGCTCTGGTGCGCTGCCAATCGACCTCGAAGTCGCCACTATATCCTCAAACCTTGAAAAGGTTTTCGAGGGCGATGATTGTTTTAGCCGAATTTGCTCAAGTCCGGGGGGCTTGGCAAATTCGGCTACGGATTAAAATTTTACAGAGTCGTATCCGCACGGAACGAGCAAGTTGCTCGCTCTACAGCCAAATCGGGCTTCAAAGACTGGAAGATGACACGAAAAAATGATACACTATAAGTAAGGTGCCTAAAGTGTACTCAAGTGCCTCAAGTGCCTCAAGTTAAAAAAGACAGATAGGAGAAATCGAATGGCTAAATATCTCGTTTACGCTGTAGACAAACCCAATCTCAAGCCGTATGAAATTTCCCGGACATTACGGGGCCAACTGCACTACTTTACTGAAGGCGAAATCCGCGATAGGGAAAAGCCCAACGATTACTTTTTTCCGCTTGAGCGTACCTCCGAGTTGCTTGATGAGGGCGTGTTCTACATCACCTCTCCGTTAGATGATCAGAACCAGGCAGAGATCGAAATCACAGAGGAACAAGAGGATTTCTTAGAGTGGCTCGTATCGAATCGGATTGAGCGGGTGCATGTCTCAGAAACATAGGTAGATCGAAAACTGTTTGCTGCCTGCGTTTCAAGGGAGAGGTTTTCGATGGAATTATGGAAACTTTTGAAAGTCTGATATTTTGCTTGACTTCGCATGTACACTTGGCTATAATCAATAGGCTTAAAAGCCGGTGCCGGCTTTTTCCAAATTCTGATTTTAGATAAGACAGAGAAATGATATGAAACGTGAACTTTACAAGCCCGATTATAATTGAATCCGGTGACACGATTTTCAAGCACACGGGATGTGCTTTGGTCAATTGACGGTTTGCGTTTTCATGCCCTGAATGGATGATGCTCTTAGACTGAAGAGTCTCCTTTCAGTGCCGTGAGAACGTGACTGGGCTTACACTTGAAAGGAGATTTTTAATGAAGCGTTTGTTTTGTGTATGGGGGCTGTTTTTATGCTTGAGTTGGACGTATACTGTAAATGCAGCACAGCAGCGTTACTTTCAATTTACTTACACCGCAACAGTCACTGATGTTCCAACTGACGCCAAAAAAGTTCAACTGTGGCTCCCCTATCCCACCTCTGATTCCCACCAGATTATTGATGATATGCGCATCGATTCCCCTTACCCGATACGCATCACCCGCGAACCCGAATACGGTAATTCCATCCTTTATGTAGAGGCAAACACACCATCGAAAACGTCCACTTTTACCGTACAGATGCAATTCACGGTTCTGCGCAAAGAGTACATAAGCGAAGAATCCGCTTCTCAAGAATTGAGTCAACGCCTCCGTCAACGCTTGCTTCAGCCGGATAAACTGGTCCCCTTAGGCGGTCCAGTTGCCCAGCTTTCGGCTCAGACAACGCAAGGGATGAGCGCAACGACGGAAAAAAGTCGCGCCATCTACGGCTACGTGACCCGCACGATGTCTTATGATAAATCCGGCGTCGGTTGGGGAAACGGGGATGCGCTGTACGCTTGTGATGCCAAACGCGGCAACTGCACCGATTTTCATTCACTGATTATTGGGATGGCGCGTGTGGCAAATATTCCGGGGCTGTTTGAGATTGGATTTCCGATTCCCAAAGACCAGTCCGCTGGCGAGATCGGCGGCTATCACTGCTGGGCGGAACTGTATGTGGATGGAAAGGGCTGGATACCGATGGATAGTTCTGAAGCCAGCAAGCATCCGGAGACTTTCGACTATTTTTACGGGAACCTCTGTGAAAATCGGGTTCAATTCACGAAGGGCCGGGATATTGTTCTACAGCCTCCGCAGGCTGGCCCCCCCGTCAACTACTTCATCTATCCTTACGCCGAGGTGGATGGCAAACCCTACAATGGAATTGTGAAAAAGTTTTCCTTTCGTGACCTCCCCGCTCCCGCATGGGCTAAGAGTGAATAACACAAAACGGGAGAAGGGAAAGGTAGCCTATGAGCGACTACACATGGACTGCGCGCGTGCATAGCGCAGGCGATCAAGAAGCAAAGGTCTACGCACGAAACCACGCCTTCACTGTCGGGCAGCAAGCCAGTTTCAAGGAAACTGACCTGCACCCAAGTGCAGTGGAGTATTTACTGGGTGCGCTGGGAGGCGACCTCGTCAACGGGTTTCAAGCCCAGGCGAATCGACGGCGCGTACTGATCAATGCGATAGAAGTGAGGCTCTCCGGGCAACTGAACAACGCCTTGACCCATCTCGGTGTTATCGGCGAAGTCGGGCACCCTGGATTCGAGTCCATTACTGGCACACTTTATGTTAGCACAGACGCTGACGAATCAACTTTGCAAGCGCTCTGGCGGACAACGCTGGAACGCTCGCCGCTGGTCAACACATTACAACGGTGCGTTGCGCTCTCGCTTGACCTGCGGGTGATGTTATAAACGTAATGCGTGATGCGTAAGAATGCTTCTAATTTCTTCACCCACAGGCAAGGAACCGCTCGCAGGCTACGAAGCATTTCTGAGCGACCTCAAAGCCCGTATCGGCTCGGCTCAGATCAAGGCCGCGCTGTCGGTCAATCGTGAACTCATCCTGCTCTACTGGCAGATAGGACGCGACATCCTCATCCATCAACAGCAGCAAGGCTGGGGTGCTAAAGTGATAGACCGTTTAGCGGCTGACCTTCACCGTGCCTTTCCAGAGATGCAGGGCTTCTCACCCCACAACCTCAAGTATATGCAGGCATTTGCTGAAGCTTATCCCGATGGGCAATTTGTGCAGCAAGTTGCTGCACAAATTCCGTGGGGGCACAACGTTCGGATTCTGGACTACGTCAAAGACCCCGCCCAACGCGAATGGTATAGAGGAATAAAACCTTAACCTTGCGAAGGTTTGGAACCTTCGCATTATATACATTAGAGACAAAATCAAATAAAGGAGAACGCTTTTATGTCAACGATGCCCAACACAGGAAATGTAGGCCCCATTCGCGTGAGCGCCAATGGACGATATTTTGTCGACCAGAATGGAACACCGTTCTTCTGGCTCGGCGATACGCAGTGGGAACTCTTTCGCGATTTTTCAATCGCCGACGCCGAGGCGATTCTTAAAGAAAGAAAAAGCCAAGGATTCAGTGTGATTCAGATTATGTTCACGGGGGTTGGCGATGGCACTCAGCCGAATCTGGCGGGCCAAACGCCTTGGATAAACAACGACCCGGCTACCCCCAACGAAGCCTATTTCAAACAGGTCGATGCCGTCATTGAGTTGGGGCGTCAGAATGGACTGGTCCTGGTTCCGGGAGTTTACCACCAGCGGCAGGTCTCCAGCATTACGACAGCAAATGCCCGGGGGTATGCGAAATGGCTCGCACAACGTTACAAGGATGTGCCAAACATCATCTGGACCATGTATCCAAAGGCACAACCGGAATTTATACCGGTGATTCGAGAGTTGGCGGCGGGGCTTCAAGAAGGAGACGGAGGCACTCATCTGATTACCGTCCATCCAGACCCGTCCCCCGCTTCATCCAGTTTTATTCACAACGAAAGCTGGCTGGCGTTCAACATGATTCAACCCTGGAATCATTATGAATTGATTTACCCAATGGTCACTGCGGATTATGCCCTCACTCCTCCCAAGCCCGCGGTCATGGCTGAAGCTGGATACGAAGGGGTTGCCTCTCGAGACCTCCAGACACCTCACCCCATCCGGAAACAGGCTTACTGGTCGCATCTTGCGGGGGGGCATCACAGCTATGGTCACGACAGCAATCACAGGTCGCCGGCTTCGTGGCGGTCATGGATAGACTCGCCCGGTGCTTTGCACATGGGAGTCTACAGAGACATCATCACGGGATGCCGGGAGTGGTGGAATTGCATCCCGGAGCAGTCCGTTTTTGCCAGCGGCGAGAATAGCGGCATTACGCTGAACGTTGCGGCTCGTTCCGCGGCCGGCGACTGGGTGCTTGCTTACTTGAGCAGTCACACCACGGTTTCCATTCGGATGGATAAGATTACCGCCGGCGATACGGTTAAAGCCTCATGGATGGATGCGACGACCGGAGCGAAAACACCCATCGGAAGTTTTCCAAACACGGGGACGCGATCGTTTTCAACTCCCACCGGTTGGGAGGACGCCCTCTTACTTTTGGAGATATAATACCACTTCTAAGTTGAAATCCATCATCTTGTCATGGCGTAAAACGTAAAACGTAAAACGTAAAAAGGAGTGAAGCTATGTATCGTTTGAACGAGCAACAAAGTGATTTAATATCGAAAGTTCGCCGCATTGCTGACGAACACATTGCCCCTCATGCCGGCGAGGTTGACGCGCAGGGGCGCTTCCCACGGGAAGCCATTGATGCGTTGGCAGCAGAAGGATTTCTGGGTTTGAACATCCCAACCGAGTTCGGTGGTATGGGACAGGGGTTACGTGTGACCTGCGCTGCCCTGGACGAAATCGCCCAGCGGTGTGCCTCCACAGCGATGGTCTACCAGATGCACCTGTGCGGCTGTTCGTGCTATGTCGCTGCCCCTGGTGCGGCTGAAGTTGCGATGCGTGAGGCGGCAGCGGGGAAACACCTGTCCACGCTCGCCTGGAGCGAGAAGGGCTCTCGTAGCCACTTCTGGGCACCGATCAGCCAGGCGGTGCAGCAGAATGGTCATGTCGTGCTGAACGCCCAAAAATCGTGGGTGACTTCAGCCAGTGAAGCGGACAGTTACGTTGTCTCCACGCGGACGGCCGGCGGCAGTGCGCCAACGGATACGATGCTCTATCTGGTGCTGAAGGGAGACGCTGGGCTCAGTGTCAGCGGCCCCTGGAACGGTCTGGGAATGCGTGGCAATGCCAGCGCCCCGATGACGCTCGAAAACTGTTCGATTCCAACCGAGCGGGCGCTTTGTGGCGACAGCAAGGGGTTCGATACGATGCTAGGCGTGGTGCTTCCATGGTTCCAACTGGGCAACACAGCGATCTCCGTAGGCATCGCTGAATCTGCCACGGCTGCAACAGTCGCGCATCTTACCGCCAGCCGTCTACAACACCTGAACAGTTCCCTCGCTGACCTGCCGAACCTGCGCGCGCGTTTGGCTCAAATGCGAATTGAGACCGATCGCGCTCGGGCGCATCTTGTGAGTGTGCTCTATGCTGTCGAGCAGCCTGGTCCACAAACAATGCTGCTGGTATTGGAATCGAAAGCCGCTGCGGCTGAGACTGCGCTCCGAGTTACCGATCTGGGGATGCAAACATGCGGTGGAGCAGCCTTCAGCCGTCACTTGAGCCTGGAGCGTAACTTCCGCGATGCCCGTGCCGCTGTCGTCATGGCACCGACAACCGATGTCATTCATGACTTTATCGGCCGTGCGCTATGTGGCATGGAGCTGTTCTAGGGAATCAGGAAATCATCAGATTTATGGCATGTTTCAAATTCCTGAAAAAAATGTATTTACACTTTATCTGGAAGGATGGAAGGAATGGAAGAATGGAAGAAGAAGCCCTGCCCCCCATCCTTCCATTCTTCCAACCCCAAGGGGTGTAAGGAGATTTCTGAAACATGCCCATTACGTTTTACGTTTCACGTTTCACGTTTCACGTTTCACGTATCCCGTATCACATTTATGGAGGTCGCTTGAATATGAACTCCCCCATTCTCGTTGCATCCGTTATTTACGACCCGAAAGTGGCAATTATCTGGGACATCATCAAAGACTTTTTTGAAGCCGAAGGGTGTCCGATTGACTGCGTTTTTTATACCAATTACGAACTACAGGTGGACGCACTCCTAGCGGGTCACATCCACATTGCCTGGAACTCGCCGCTCGCCTGGGTGGATGCCCATCGACGGGCTGGCGGCAGGTGCCGAGCCATCGCCATGCGCGACACCGACCGCGACCGTGTGTCACACATCATCGTCCGCAAGGACAGCGGTATCACGAAGGTGGCTGACCTGCGCGGGAAGAACCTCGCCACAGGTGCTGTGGACTCGCCCCAGGCAACGCTTTTACCTTTACATCTCCTCCAGCAACATAGCCTGACGCCGTATCAGGATTTCACCGTCCGACGTTTCGACCTGCTCGTGGGCAAACATGGCGACCATATTGGTGGCGAACAAGAAGCCCTGCGCAGCCTGCAAAACGGTGAGAGCGATGCTTGCGCCGTGTTAGACCTCAACTGGGAACGCTGGAAAGCGGATGGCACCGCCGATCCGAACCAGTTGACTGTGCTGGGGTCGACACAGCCGTTCGACCACTGTAACTTCACAGTGCTGGAGAGTTTCCCTTTGGATGAGGAACGGCGATGGGGGCGTGTCCTCTTTAGGATGAGCTACGATAACCCCGCCCATCGCGAGATGATGGATATGGAAGGGCTCAAGGTTTGGCTGCCGGGACGCACGACGGGGTACGCCGCCTTGACGGAAGCAGTTGAGCAACAAAAATTTTTTGAGGAGGAATCCGCGTGAGCAATCTGCCACTTTTTCCCATCACAACCGTTGGAAGTTGGCCGCGCTCGCCTGAGCTGCTGCGTGCATTGCGTCAGAAGCAGCGCGGTCAGACCTCCACCGAGGCGTTTAACCACATCGCTGATGTGGCTGTGCTTGATGCACTGCGCTATCAGGAATCGACGGGGGTTGACCTGGTGACCGATGGCGAGCAACGGCGCGACAATTTTTACTCCTTTGTCTCAGAGAAACTTGAAGGCGTGCAGTTGATGTCGCTTGCGGAGATGCTTGATGTGGTTGAAGACAAGGCAGGCTTCGAGCGCATCCTGCAAACGCTTGATGTGCCAGCCTACGCTATCAAGAACCCGACCTGCATTGGAAAAATCGAACGCCGCGAACCGTTGGCGCTTGATGAATACCTTTTCCTCCGCCAGCACACCCATCGCCCGGTGAAAATTCCGCTTCCCGGTCCGTACTTGCTGACGCGCGCCATGTGGGTCAAGGAGGTGACGCAGCCGGTCTACCCGACCAAAGAAGACCTATCCGAGGATGTCGTTCGTATTCTGCGCGAAGAGGCCTTCGCACTCCGCGACGCGGGGGCAGAGTTCATCCAGTTCGATGAACCGGTGTTGACCGAACTAGCTTTCACGCAGGGACAGACCCGTACCTTCATGTGCGCTTCGCTTGCCGCCCGTAAGGACCCAAAAGAGGAGTTGGAGTTCGCTGTTGACCTAATCAATCGGGTCGTTGATGGGCTGTCGGGCATCCGAACCGGTCTGCACATCTGTCGTGGAAATTGGAGCCGAAAAGAACATACCCTGCTGCGTGGCGCTTATCACCCACTCATACCCTATCTGGAGCGGATGAATGTCCAGCAATTCGTGCTAGAATACGCGACGCCGCGCGCCGGCGACCTGGTAATCGTCGAGGGCAAAGAGCTGGGACTGGGCGTGGTCAACCCACGCACATCAGAAGTCGAGTCCGTCGACGGAATTGTGGCGCGAGTCAAAGAAGCCCTGCGCTATCTGCCGCCGGAGCGAATCTTTCTCAACCCAGACTGTGGCTTTGGGACCTTTGCCAGCCGACCCATGAACACCCCCGAGGTAGCGGCGCAAAAGCTGACAGCAATAGCCCAGGCCGCAACGGTGTTGCGTCGGGAATATGAAACATGAGGCAGCATCAAGGATATGGGCATGAAAATGGAGTGACAAAATATCAGCACGGTTACGTTTCAAATTGTCCTAAGAAAGACAACGCTATGGCGCTACCAACTCACCCCATTGACAATGAATACATCAAAGAATGGCTCATCCTCGGCCCCTTCTTTCCAGACGACCTGGAGGCCGACTTCCTCGCCAATGTGGGCGGGGAGGCGAACGTCTGTCCGCGTGAAGGCGATACCGTTACAACATCGGACGGTCGGACGTTGATGTGGACGCGGTATTGTGCGAAGGGACCCATCATCGACCTTCCGGATGCCGTCGGAGGGATTGAGCCGTTGATGGTTTATGCCGCCTGCGATTTGCACGCCGAAACGGATGGCGAGGCCCGACTCTACTTCAGCCATGGGGAGCCGTTTGCCATTTGGGTCAACGGTCAACCTGTGCTTCGCGATACCGAGTATCACACTTTTCGCCTGGACCGGTACCGGTTTGATGCGAAACTCAAACCGGGCAGCAACCACCTGCTGCTCAAACTGAGCGGCAAGTTGAGGCGAGGTTTTGCGCTTCGAGTTGCGCCCATACCCCGTGACCGTGTCACCATCTCTGGACAGGTTGTTGCGGGTGACGCGCCCGCACCGAGAGCGCTCGTGCGTCTGGAACAGGACGAGCAGACTGTCGCTGAAGCTGAATCGGATGCTGACGGGAACTACCGCTTGGAGGTGGACAATGCCTGTGGGCGTTACGCGCTCTCTGCAATTACGCCTTGGTCCGGCATTCGACTGCCCGACTTGCAATTTGAACCGGGCGAGGCGCGTCGATTCGATCTGACTTTGGATGGCACGACCTGTATCGTCGGCAACGCCCTGATGCTGGACAACCGCACCCCGCACACTTACCTTCTGGTGGAAGCGATTCGATTGAATGACGAGGCCCCCTTCGGCCCAGCGCGGGCCGTTGCGAGGGCAGTGACGGACCCCGGCGGTGGCTCGTATAGTTTGGCAAATCTCAAACCGGGCGCGTATCAGGTGCGATGCCACCTCCCAGATGGCTATGTCTACTATCATCCGGAAATTAGCGTTCCCTATCAGCCGTCGCCGTTCGTTCCAGCGGAGGCATCGCCGGAGGTCGTCGGTCATCCGGAGGGTGCGATTTTACGGATTGAGCTGGGCAAGGTCATGAGTGGCGTTGACCTCCGGTTCGCGGCTTTCAAAAAGGGGATGTGGAAACACTATTCCTATATCAATGGTTTAGCAAGCAGTCGCATTTGGGTGATGGATTGTTCCCCGGACGGGCGAATATGGTTTGGAACCCACAGCGGCATCACCAGTTTCGACGGCAAGCAATTTACCACCCTGACAGAGGAAGATGGTCTGTTAAGCAACTATGTGTTCGCTATCCACTGTGACCGCGATGGCGTCGTGTGGGTCGGCAGCAATGGCGGGCTTTCCCGACTTGACGATGGACGGTGGACGCATTTTACCACGAAACACGGGTTGCCCGAAAACAACGTCACCGCCATCTATTCTTCCCCTTGGCGAATACACTTTTCAGGTGCAGGCCATCGACCGCGATCTGAACTACTCCGAGCCGGCGTCGGTCAAAGTCACTGTCCAACCCGACCCTCGCGATGTTGTGCTGGCAGCGTTGCGGACGGACCTGGACCACTTGCGCCAGCAAGTCGGTCAAAAGTACAACTTTGAGGGGATTATCGGTCAGTCAGCGCAGATGAAGCAGGTGCGCGTCCTGATGGAGAAAGCGATCGAATCGGGAATGGATGTGCTGATTACGGGTGAGACAGGCACAGGCAAGGAGTTGGTCGCCCAGGCAATTCACCGAAACAGCTCACGCAAAAACGGCCCCTTGTACGCGATTAACTGCGGCGAGGTCACCCGGGACCTCATCGCCAGCACGCTCTTTGGCCATCGCAAAGGGGCGTTCACGGGCGCAACCGAGGACAGGCAGGGCTTGTTTGAAGCGGCATCAGGCGGGACGTTGATCATTGATGAAATCGGCAACCTGCCGGCGGAAACGCAGATTTCCCTGCTGCGCGTGTTGCAAGAGCGCAAAGTTCGACGGCTCGGCGAGAACCGCCTGTGCCCTGTGAACGTGCGGCTTATCGCCATCACCAACCGGAATCTGGACGCCGCTCGCAAAGCGGGGGAATTCCGCGATGACCTCTACTATCGCCTCAACCAATTCCCGATTGACCTCCCGCCCCTGCGAGAACGGCTTGATGATATTCCGCTCCTCGCTCAACACTTGCTCCAGAAATTCTGCCAATCTCGCGATCGAACGGTTGACGGCTTCGGCCCCGGGGTCATTGACATGCTCCAGAGCCATCGATGGGAAGGCAATGTCCGCGAGCTGGAAAACGAGATTGCCCGCGCCGC
This sequence comes from uncultured bacterium, assembly GCA_964577695.1. Lineage (GTDB taxonomy): Bacteria > Poribacteria > WGA-4E > WGA-4E > PCPOR2b > CAZOAL01. Next base: position 62,493 of record CAZOAL010000009.1, read on the forward strand.
AGCCCTTGTTGAAGACGGGATGAAGATTCAGATTCACCACTTCTCCGAACACCTTGCATCGGCGGATGCGTTGATTCAGGAAACCCTCTCCGAGAATCACATCCTCACAGAGGCAACCGACCGCTTCCAGCGAAGGCTCGTCGAGCAGACGTTGATGGCGTACAATTGGAATCGGAACGAAGCGGCGCGGCGTCTAGGATTAGACCGTGGCAACTTGCGGAAACTGATGAAACGGCTTGGGATTCGTCAGCCGTAAAACGGGCCGCCCGCTTGTTTTACGGCTGAAGCGCCTCCATCCCACTTTCAAGGCGGAAAGTTCGGGGGTCAGGAGTTTGGTGTTTGTGGCTTTCGGAGTTTGTCGAGGTAGGCTTGAACCGCCTCAACAGGAAACTGCTTCAACACCTCTTCCGCAGAAAATTGCTTCAACACCTCTTCCGCAGAAAACCGCTTCAAAATCTCCTCCGAATCAAGCCCCTCCAAGCGTTCTTCGATTGTCAGTTGATTGATGTAGCTTTTTGCGACATCGCGTCGATAATCTTGCATGGTGTACGGCATAACCAATCCCTCCAACTGATAGTTCTCAAATCCTTCCTTTCTTCCCTTCCCATAGGCTTTTGGGTGGTGTAAATTTTACATCCCATACGGATTAACTTAAGGATTTTTCGGGCGTAAGCGTGCTTCCCAACGCCTTGAACTGAAGTTCAGGCTAATAGCTGAAGTCGTCTGAAGACGACTAGAATCAGATTTCAGTCCACTTCAGTGGACTTACGCTATTAGCCTGCGAATTGATTCGCAGGCTAAAGTCCATCCGTATGGGGGTGTAAATTTTACATCCCGCCCCGATGTCCTTTTTACATCCCCCCTGTGCTCTTGCCAATCAACAGTTCACGGTCTTTTCGACTGGCAAGGTGATGTAAAAAGAACACCCCCCAACCCCCGTTTTGCCTCTGACATCCCAATGTCGGCTTTCCGCTCACCGACTGACTTCGGGACGCTTTTTTGTGCTGTGGCACTGAAGTTGCTTATCAACAGGGGTATCGTCACGACTTTTGTTACAACCGGATGCCTCAACAGGTTGAGGTGCCCAATTTCACACGAACACAGGAAAGGAGCATATTATGAAGCACATAATGATCGGAACCACGCTGTTTTTGCTGCTCACATCGGCATGGGCGGGGACATTGCGGGATAACTTTGACGATGGGAATTTTGAGGGGTGGCGGCTGCACAAGTTTGCAGACCAAACTGCACAGTGGTCAGTTGAGAAGGGTGAATTAATTTGTATTTCCAAGAATTTCTGCGCCGGTTTGCCTGAAAGTGAGTTGATAACTGATGAAGAAACGTGGATATGGAAGAACTACGTTTTTGAATGTCAATTCAAAATTGGGCAAACTTTCCCTACTGGTTGTCGCCCGTCAATTATTGGAATTGGAGTGTACTCCCTTGATGCAGGTGGAGACAATGGATTTTTTTCTTATGTGGCAAAGACTGGAAGTGGTTGGAATTCATTCCCAGCCTTCATCGTTCATCAAGGGAGTCAAATCAATAAAGGGAATGTTGGTACAATTCCTATTGAGGAAGGGAAATGGTACACGGCGCGGGCTATTGTTGGTGAAAATCGTTACCAAATGTTTTTTGATGGGGTACTCATTCATGATTTACAAGCGACTTTGCCAAATCAAGGAGGGGTAGGTGTAACCGTAGCAAATTGTGAGGCCCATTTCGATAACGTCGTCATCACCGGCGATGGGATTCCCGACAAGAACTTGGGTTTAGCCGTTGAACCCAAAGCCAAGCTGGCGACGATGTGGGGGCAGATGAAGGCTCTTCAATAAAACTTCAAACATCAAAACGGAGGTATCACATGAAACGACGATTTGTAGGATTGCTATTGTGTGGGGTATTGGGCGTGGCTTCAATGAGCTTTGCCCAGGTGGGAAAGTGGACGAAAAAAGCGGATATGCCCACTGCCAGAGCGAATTGCGCCATCAGTGTAGTCAATGGGAAGATTTATGTGATTGGCGGAGTAGATGAACGGCAATACTTTCAGACGGTAGAGGAATATAACCCGACGACCAATCGGTGGACGCGGAAAGCGGATATGCCCACTGCCAGAGAATTCTTATCGGCCAGTGAGGTAGAGGGAAAAATCTACGCCATTGGGGGGTGGAATGGTAGTTATCTATCGACCTGCGAGGCATACGACCCGGCAACGGACACCTGGGCGAAGAAAGCCCCAATGCCCACTGCCAGTTCTGGCTTGTCTACCGGTGTGGTAAATGGAAAAATCTACGCCATCGGTGGGTGGAATGGTGCTCCGCTATCGATCGTCCAGGTATACGACCCATCAACGGACACCTGGACCCAGAAGGCACCGATGCCCACTGCCAGAGGTGCATACACCAACGTCGTGAACGGAAAAAACTATGTCATTGGGGGCAACAATAATGGTGGTGTTCTATCGACCGTCGAGGCATACGACCCAGCAACGGACACTTGGACCAAGAAGGCTCCAATGCCTGCTGCCAGAGATGGCTTGTCCACCAGTGTCGTGAATGGAAAAATCTATGCCATCGGCGGCGGGCTTGCTTTTGTCCCGATTGTTCCTATCTCAGCGGTAGAGGTCTATGAGCCTGAAAGGGATGGGTGGACAAAGGGGGTTGACATGCCAACGGAAAGATGTTGTCTTTCCACTGCTGTGGTGAAGGGGAAAATCTATGCGGTGGGCGGCGTGGATGTGTGGGTGGGTAACGATCCTTTCCCGGAGTCGGTTTTGGCAACGGTGGAAGTTTTCGACACGGGGTTTGCCGTCTCGCCGGGGGGCAAGTTGGCGACGAGGTGGGGGGAGGTGAAGGCGCAACGGTAGGGGACGCTGTAGGCTGGGTCGAGGGACGAGCCCCATGGCTCAACTGAATCGCGGCGATGAAGTCACCGCGCTCTCAACCCCACACGATGGATCGGGCTTGACCGGCCACCACAGTCCGATTATTGAATGGAAATATTGCCTCCATATTATACTTCGCCAATGTCACATTAGAAATGAGATCCAGTCGTAGCCCAACTTTCTAAGTTGGCCAACCGAGGACATCATCCGCGGGAACCAAGATAGAATCTTGGGCTACAGAGCCCCGCTAGGCGGGATGTAAACACCTGCCCCCCATGGCAATTGGCAAGGGCTCAGCTTGGGGGACGTGACCGTGGTCTGGTTGACCCATCTCCTCTCGGAGGCCGACCATCGGCTCAACCGCGTCCAACCCTGGGCTGAGGCCCGGCTGGAGACGTTGAGTCGGTGTTTGGGGCAGCCGGTGCGGGCCCTGGATTGGAGTGATGAGAAGCTGGAGGCCGTGGTGCACGCCCTGAGTGATAATGCACGATGGGCGGCCTTTGAGGGGGCGCTGACCCAGCGACTGTTGCGCGTGTATGATTTGTCCCGAAGCAAAGCGGGCGGTGCGATTGGATAGTACCACCGCCAGCGGGTACTGGCACGTGACACCGGAGGGGCTTTTCCAATTGGGACACAGTAAGGATCACCGACCTGACCTGCCCCAGGTCAAGGTCATGTTGGCCACGCTTTCTCCGTTGGGGGTGCCCGTGGCGACGGAGGTGGTCTCCGGGGACCGAGCGGATGCTCCCTTGTATCTGCCGACCCTTCAGCGGGTGCGTCAACACCTGGGGCGGCGCGGGTTGCTCTACGTCGGCGATTGCAAGATGGCGGCCCTGGAGACCCGTGCGGTCACGAAGCGAAGCGGGCGGTGGTGATTTCTACCTGTGCCCCTTGTCGGCGACCCAATTGCCGGCGTCGGAGTTGGAGACGTAAAGAATAATTCGTAATGCGTAATACGTAATTAAGAGAAGAGCCTCTTATTCTTCTTACGTATTACGCATTACGCATTAGTCCCCGGTCTGGACCGGGGAGCAACCGCTGACGCCCATTGAGCGAGAACAGACGTTTTGTGAAAAGAAGCAGATTGCCGAGGGCTACGAACGGTGGGTCACGCTCAAGGCCATCGTCAATGGACAACTCGTCACTTGGGTCGAACGGCGGCTGGTGGTGCGATCGGGCTACCCAAGCCGGTGAGCGCCGCTTGCGGGCCCGCCTGGCGACAGCCCAAGCAGCAATCGGGGCGTTGAACGCACATAGACGCGGCAAGCGACGTTATCGGGAGGTGACCCCCTTGCGTCAGGCGGTGGACGCGGTGCTGTCGCAGTATCAGGTCGAGGGGCTGCTCACGGTGACCGTTGCGGAAACGGTCAGGGAGCGTCCGGTCCGGCTATGGGCAGCGGCTGGCGACCGTGCGGGTCCAACGCACCTTCAGCGTGACTGCCGTCGTGGATGAGGCAGCGCTGCACGGGGCACTGGAACGGTTGGGGTGGCGCGTCTATGCCACCAATCAGCCGGCCGACCCGCTCACCCTGGCCCAGGCCGTGCTGGCTTACCGGGAGGAATATCTCATTGAGCGCTGCTTGGGTCGGTTGAAAGGTCATCCGTTGTCGCTGACGCCGATGTATCTGGAGCGGGAAGACCATGCCACCGGGTTGAAAGGGCTGCTTTCCATCGGGTTGCGGGTGTTGACACTGCTGGAATTTGAGGTCCGGCAGCGGCTGACCACAGCCGGGGTGCCGCTGACCGGGGTGTATGCGGGCAATCCCAAGCGAGCGACAGGGCGGCCTACCGCCGAACGTCTCTTGGAAGCCTTCCGGGAGATTACCCTGACGGTCATTCAGACGGCTGAGTGGACATATCGACATCTGACCCCCCTTTCTGCCGTGCAACAGCGCATCTTAACGTTGCTGGGTTTTTCCCCAGACCTCTACAAACGGCTCTGTGCCGATTTTTCTAAACCACCTTAAAAATAAGCGAACCATGAGTAGTAACTTGATAAACTTCCGAAGTCTCAAAGACTTCGGAAGTTTGGTGACGCTCTTACTTTTTGAAACGCAAATGGGTATTATGTGCAAAAGCCCCTACTTTCGATACCGGGTAGTGGCTTTTTTTGCGCACAGAACTTTCCGAATTGACTTTCTCTATCCCGCTGTGTTACTATAACATCTACCGACAGATGAGAAAGGCTTTCAAACCAATGGACACTCCCTTTGCCTTGTACATCCACATCCCTTTCTGCGCCACGAAATGCTACTATTGCGCCTTCAACACCGACTCCTTCCACAAAGGACAAGCTCAAGCCTATCTCCAGGCGCTCCGGACAGAAATGGAACTTTACGCGCCGGGCGTTCCGCCGTTAAAAACAATTTTTCTCGGCGGTGGCACGCCTTCGATCCTTTTCGCGGAATCTTTAACTCAGTTGTTTACGGATATCCGCTCTTGCTTTCAGGTGGGTCCTGATGCAGAAATCACTGTTGAGTGCAACCCTGGAACCGTGGATGAGGAAAAATTACACGTTATGCGCTTCGCCGGTGTCAATCGGTTGAGCTTCGGTGTGCAAGCGATGGATAACACCATCCTGCATCAGATTGGACGTATCCATAAAGTCAGTGAGGTGATTTGTTGCTATCAACTGGCCCGTGCGTCTGGATTTGATAACATCAATCTGGATTTAATCTTTGCCCTGCCGAACCAGACGATTGAGCAGTGGAAGCATTCCGTGCAGGAAGTCATTGCACTTGCTCCAGAGCATGTTTCAACCTATAACTTGACGTTGGAAGAGGACACCGCTTTCTATGAATGGTGGGATACTGGAAAACTGAAACTCGCCTCTAACGAGTTGGAAGCCGAGATGTATGAGATAGCGATTGAGATGTTGGCACATAAGGGCTATGACCATTACGAAATCTCAAATTTTGCAAAGCCGAATCGTTTGGCACAACACAATCTGGTGTATTGGAACAATGCGCCATATATAGGTTTGGGGGCAGGGGCTTGTGGTTATCTTGATGGTCTGCGCTACTCCAATATCCGCGGTGTCCGGGCTTATATCGATTGTCTTGCACAACGCAAAAAGCCAATTGCTTCTTCAGAGCGGTTAAGCGAGAGGGATGAAAAATCGGAAACGATTATCCTCGGGTTGCGAAAACAGGAAGGGATTTGCGATGAAAGCTATCAGCGGCGCTTTGGAGAGCCAATTACCGAGGTGTTTGGCGAGGTCGTGGAGAGGTGGATGGGCTTTCAGTTCCTGGAATGGAGAAATGATTACCTGCGGTTGACCGATCGCGGGCTCATGTTAGCCAATGAAGTGTTTATGTCGTTTTTGTAGAATCGTATGGTGCGCGGGGTGATGCACCCGCAGAATTAATACAGGACGTGTTGTAAATAGCAGATCATTACTCCTCCCCTGAAAGAAAGCCCAGCAATAAATCGCAGGGCTACAAAGTTACACCCAATCAATCCGGCTTGACGTGCTACCCCCCGATTGATTGGGTGTCGTTGGATAGTTCGATGACTTCATCGCCATGCCGTTCACTATCCTCCTGCCCAGATACAGCCTTTGCAACCTCAGTTGCAATCTCAGCCAGAGCACTATCAATCTGGTTCTTATCTCCGTTAGAGAGGAATCCGCCATCTTTGGGCAGAACTTGCATTCGAGCCAACCATTCAACTTCTCTCCAAACACAAGGTCTAACGATAACCGGAATAACATGTAGTCCTTCATTCTTTCGCCGACTCAGCAAGTTGGGGATTTCTTCGTTAAGGAGGAATTCTGAGGCAAGGAAATCTGCTGACACCAGCAGTAGAGCGACGCTGGCTGAATCTAATGCTTTCTTGATTGCGACATACCAGTTATGGCCGGGACGAATGCGATGGTCATCCCATAGGTCGATAATACCCCGTTTTTGTAGCACCCTCAGGTGAGTCAGCAAATGGTCTTTCCATTCCTCATCCTTGTGATGGTAGCTAATAAAGATCTTCGTTTTACTCTTGCTTCGTCTTTTTGAGGCTAACCGTATATATCCACCCCGATCGCCTTGCAATAGCTCAACAGATTCCAGGTTATTTGCAATCAATGCTGCAAGCGTCTCATACGCATACCCAAGACCGGCAGGATCGATTGTACCCTGTTCTAAAACCGGTAGTTTCTCTCCAAAGCTAAAGTACGGAATGTATGGAACCTTGGTCATTTCAAGCATGGTACGAATTTTAACGGAAGTCGGAAGCCAATCGATGAATAACTCTGAGAGCGCAAGAGCCAATCGATCCAACCACTCTTGTGATACCTTAAACTCCTCTTGACTATCGAACTTACCGGGTATTGGTAATGATATAAGTCCGAGACGCTCAACAGGCAGTTTCTGACGTGCTCTTGTAGCCTTTTTCGCAACGTCAATAACGCCATTTAAGCTTTGCTCGGTCGCCATGAAAAGTAGAACGAGCATATCTGGCAACTGAACTGTACAGATTCCGCCAATATCTGTAATTCCTGTTCTACTATCGATGAGCACAAAATCATAAGTCTGTTTCCACTCATTTCGTAGCGATTCAACAAAGTGGCCACCATTTTGTTCAGCGTACATGGTATCTACATTCAAGTGACGTAACTTATTAAAATACATCGAATCTCTTTTACCAGCCGTTAGTAAATGCAAAGTCCCCTCTATATCAGGTAAGCCGATATTGATGAGAGAATCCCGCCAGTCAGGTAGGTTTTCCGATTCTTTATTGGAAACGCCATCCAAAAGGTCAACGATACCAGTTTGTTGGGTAACTGTTTCCAAATCAAGGTAATCCTTAAAAAAATACTCCAATCCCGGAGCCTCAAGGTCCCAATCAACGATGAGAACCTTATATTTCCATTGAGCGATAAGAACGGCTACATTAGCCAATGCCATCGTTCTTCCAACTCCGCCTTTATAAGAATAAAATGTTATTATCTGTCCCATTGTCATTACTCCAAAGTAGGGGGGTTAAAACTGGAAGGGGTCGTATGCTGAATATTTTTAATTGGATCATCCAGCCATTGTTTCGTTTGCCACTTTTTTGACCAAGGGGGTGCGCCATTTATCGCTTTTGCCACATCACCGACCCATTCAATAATCACATCCTGAAATTCAATGTACCTTTCTGTCTTGCGGAATCCCGGGCTCACCCGTGCAAATTTTCTGCACCAGACTTCCGAAGTTTTTTAAGACGAGGGCACCCCAGACCATGCGCCCCCTTGACGGAACTGCCCCGCACAGATTTGGTGTCAAACTTCGGAAGTCTAAGCGAAAAACTCGTATGATAACACACCTGATATCTAACCCTACGAAACCGTTACCACAGGCGGATTGATAAAGTCGTGATATTTCTGGGCGACCCGGCCTGTCGACGCATCGCCAGCATGAATATAGACACGAAACCGGAAGTTCATCTCCTCCCCACTTTTGAGGGTATAAGCGCCATCTTTGCTCCGAGCCCCTTCAAACGTGCCAGCGCCAAAGATGTTTGTCGTCATCAAGCCGTAATTGCGAACGTGCCAATAGGTTGGGTAGCGCGGATTGGCGATGTGATCATAGACCGCAATCCCAACGTGCGCGCCTTCAACAACTCCTGAATAATCACACCAATGGGCGCGTTTGCCCCACGTTTCGCTTTCGTTGATTCCGCCGTAAGCGTTTTCAATTTTTCCGCCAGCGGGGGCATTCATCGCCGGGTTGACACGGATGGAGATGATTCCGCCCTCTTTTGTGTCGCCGAAGTGGACGTCACCGGCGGAGGCAATGAACGTCAAATCCAGATCGATAATCGACGCATTTTCAGGAGCGCAGTAGATGCGGAAGTTTTGCCGGTCTGACATCAGCTTATCGCCTGTTGGGCTCACCCAATCGTTTTGTGTGTAAATCCTTCCAACCGCAGCCCCTCCGCTCACTTGCGTCAAGGAGCGATGCGCAACCCGCCCCGCATTTTTGCCTTCGCTCCACACGTCCACATCGTTGACCTCGCCGTAGGCAACGTATAGTGACCGGTGATGGACATGGTCTTTGGAAGCCTCACTGATTTCGCCGCGGGTTACCGGACGCCCTTCTGGCCCCAATACCGGGAAAAAGTATGGACGGAACTGATCCTTTCCATAGCGGAACGTCGTAAAAGCTCGCCCCTCAATGGTGACATCAATCGCGTTTTCTCGATGGTTTAACTTGACACCTGATTTGCCTTCAACACGACCCGATGAGAGGGTGTATGTTCGTTCCTGATGCGCCTTGAGTCCATCCAGAATCCATGACAGCGCGACTGATTTGCCATCACTGCTGGGATGGCACTCCACAGGAATGACGTTCCCGCTCCCTTGATCGGTGAGGATGACCGATTCACCAGCAAGATGTTTGACCTTGCGACTCTCCACATCAACAGTAACAGGGCACCCGTCCCGATCATGTTCACCGGCACTGACGGTCACTGTCACACGGTTTTTGTTCGTCATAATAAAATGTCCCCTTTTTCAGTAATAAGTACCTGAACATAAGTTTCTGTAGGGTGGGCACCGCCCACCGATTTCTGGTGGGCAGTGCCCACCCTACAAAATGTGCAATAATTTTTGGTCGGGTACTTAGTATGACTTTGTTAAATTTCACTAGGGAGCGTTCCAGTCCCTTCTCTACGCTCAAGGGCAAAGTGTAGAACATGCGGCTCGCTTGTTTCAGATTCCGGTGAACCAGCCAGCGGCAGGTTCTACGAGGCGATCGTTCTCCTAATTCAACAAAGTCAAGTTAGATTGCCTTCAGAAGTTATGTCGTTGTCCATGAAAATCCAACGGGTTGGGGTGGTCGTGTCAAAAGAACACACCAAGTTGGAGTGTCCAACTTCAATTGCATAACTCCTGTTGTCTTCTCATTATATCACACACAACAAGAGCTAGACAACCATCAATCGGGTGGAAATGTGCAAATAAGCAAATGGACGAATGGGAGGCTTTCAATTGGTGCGGATGTCAGAAAAGAACCGAAATGGGCATGTTTCAGAAAATAACTTGCCAATGTCACATTCAAACCGGGATGCTGTCGTAGAGCATGCGGCTCGCTTGTTCCTCCCCATCGAACGAGCGAGCCGCACGTTCTACGGGGGGCGATCGTCCCCCTAATATGACATTGGAGAAATAATTTACATTTCAGAAACTACAAGGAATGGAAGAGGGGAAAAATGGAAGGAAGAAGGGGAGGGAGGGCTGGAAGCACAAGGCGTAATCTTCCAGCCCTTTGTTTGACTCAAGCCGCATCCCATTGCAATCAAACATCGTGAGGAGGTCAATTGCGATTAGCTTGTCAGCGCAGCAATAGCCTCGTCTTCACTATTGAAATGTTCAAAGATGGTGATTAATCTCCCCATCACAATGAGGTTTTTGATGCTCGTACCGACGTTAATGACACCAATCCGTCCCCCTTTTCGCGCAATGGAGACGTGTGTTCCCACGAGCGTTCCGAGTCCAGAACTATCCACCATTGGGACATCGGCAAAATCAAACAAAAATTTAGGTGCCCCGGAGACCTTAATCAGTTGCTCATTAATCAGCTCTCTGAGTTCACCACCAGCGGATCCAATAATCTTACCACTGAGTTTTAAGATAATGACGCCATTTCTGTGACGAACGTCAACTTCCATTAGCTTTTCTCCTATGTGTTGATTGAGGTTCAGAGAATCACAGGGATTCTGTGGATTAGGGTTTCTAACACTCCCATGGCCATGATTGTCGCCGAAATCTCTCCAGCCTCAAAACATGACCGTTTACTTACAGGCATTGAGGTCTCTGCTTCAGTCGGCAGAAAATTCTCCACGTTCAACGCGGGTTTTAATCGGGGAATTCTGCTTCCCCGTTCTCAATACGTTTTCATTTTAAACGATGTACGATTTTTTGTCAAGTTTACTTTTTTACTGCACTATCACTAAACCCTCTGTCAGGCGTCCGATCAGGTGCCTCTCTCCACACGACATCGCCCCTAAATCGCCAAACGTAACGTGTGAATTTTTACGTTTTACGTTTCCGCTGGATTGAGCTTGTCGAAATCACGTTTGACGCATGCATCCCGTCATGATGCGGTTTCTCACAAGTTAAGTGATAGCACAGTATAATCGTCATTGGTCACTCAATTGTGAATGCTAACTTGCAGACACAAGCCCCTTGGTGATAAATTACTCAACAGCAGGTTCAATTCCTCCTCTGTGAGTCCACCAGTGATGATGAGCGGCTTTTCTCGGTTAATCTTTTGAAAAATCGGCAGCAGGGCAGCGACAGAAGGCCCCGCCGGATAATCCAGGCTCACCTGAATTGCGCATAGGCGTTCGAGTTCTAGCAGTGCATCCGCCATGATGCAAAGCCCCCCAGAATGCGTGTGGATAAGGGGGTAGTCGAAGGCAGCGCAGATGCGTTCATCGCAAGGCAGCAGAAAATCTTGATACATTCTCGGCGACAACAGTGCAGCGTTATCTGCTTGCAGGCGCCCAACTGTCCCCGGTGCCCAGATGCCATATTCGCAGTAGCCACTCTGAAACGAGAGCGAAGCATCACTCCACGCCCTGGCAACGGTGATAAAGACATCGGTACAAACCTCAAGCAGTTCTTTGAATTGCGCCGGTTCGTCTGCCATCGCCCAGCAGACTCGCTCATCCCCCAGGACTGCCGATGCGATGTCAATGGGGCCCCGTAGCAAGGGTTGGCAGACGGGGTAACGTTCATCCGCCCGCTCAACTAAGAGATGAGTAATTTCAAGGAGTTTGTTCAGCCAGGGATTGTTCGATGTGACACGCAGTCGCTCCACATCATTGAGATTATCCCAAAAGGGCTCTGACCAGACATGTCCTGACTGCCAGCGGATGGGACAGCCCACAATGGCCTCGTTCCAGCACAGATCATACGGTGCGGAGCCTCGGATAAAGTCGCCGCTTATGACGGTAGACGGATGTCCAATGTGTGCAATGAGGCGTTTGGCATCCATCCGTTCTGGAAGTAGGAGAGCGCCCTCTTGTACCGGCGAACCATCCGCTAACTGGAAGGGCTGACGACGCTGAGTCGGCTGGTAAGTACCTACACTCAGCAGCGGCTTGTCCACTTCCTCCATCGCCCAGAAAGCCATGTGACGATGCAGTATATTCTTCATGGCTAAGTGCCTCCTGTTTTGTAAACTCTAGTACAGCACGGCGTAAATATGTGGTCAGATCTGTAGGTCGATTTTCCAAAATCGACACCACTCCTGTCGAGATATGAATCTCGACCTACTACCCAAGAACTTACGCCCTAAGTCATTTTTCGTATACAACGATTTAGGTGAGGAGTGGTCATAATTCGCCGGCGGTTGAGGTCTCCCCTGGGAATTATGACCAAGCCTCATTTAGGTAGAAACTGGTATTCTTCAGGATTGAGAGGGAAATAAAGCGATGTAACGGACAGGAGGGCTAATCGAATTGAACCACCCCGCTTGAGCCCAGTAACTCTTCGTCCGGACGCCGTAGAACCTCTCCTAGCATCACATCAGGCATGCCTGTGGGATATAACGCATGGGCAATCCGCCCAGTGAGATGTTTTCCCAAATCCGCCAGAATTTCGGTTTCGCTCTTAAAGGTCACCTGTCCCTTCTGTTGCGTTTGAAAAGCGAACCAATATTTAATGTAATCGGTAATCGAAGCATCAAAAATCACTTGCCCAGACTTAACATCGATTACTTTGAGAGGGGCTTGTATCGTTGCGCTTTGGCGCACCCGGATGTAGGTCGCTGAACCGGAAATCCCCGCCTGCTTTCCTTGCCGCTTGACAGGTTGATCATAATCTTTCCGCTGAATCTTGGGAGCCTTAAGCTGTCCAACCACAATCAGATCGGCATTCAAGGCTTTCCCTACTTTGGCAGCTAAGGCAGCATCCTCAAAGATGTCAGCCATGGTTAAACCCAATTCATTGAGTTTCGCCGCAACTGGATTCACAGCATCAGATTGATCATAGATCCATTCTGCCTGCTTGATAGCCAGTGACAAACTCGTGCCGAGATTGATTGGCACCCATTTTCCGAGATTCCCTGCCTTGGGGTCTGCAAAAAACGGGGCAATCACAATTCGTGTCGAACCTTCAAGGGGTGGAGGGGTCGTGAGTTTTCCGCCACCGCCCACACAGCCGACAACGATGAGAAGACTCAGTAGTATCGTGAGAAGAAGTCGAAGCGAACGCATTTAAATGATTCTCCTTTCTTTGGAGGGGTTTGAGTGAATTTGCAGTCACTGCTGCAACGCATTCATCAGATTGATTCGTTCAACAGGGCACAAGGCCCACAAAGATAACAGGGGTACAGAGAGAAAATGATTCAAATCCCTGTCCCCTTGTACCCCTGTATATTATCATCTTGACCGTCACACTTCAAGAGAAATTATAGCACAAGTTGTAAAATCGTCATTACGGGTGGATGCTTTTTCCCGAATTCTGGCGAATTCGGCTACGGGTCATAATTTCTTTTGAAATTTGACATTGCGAAGTAACTTGTGTTATACTATAAACACACAATTTTGGGGTTAGAACGTGCGATGAAGCATTCTCGCATATTTTACCCCTAATCTAAATTCTTGAAGGAGGTACACTGTCTTGCAGCGCAGTCCTACACGGAGATACTTATATGCCGGGTTAATTGGCGTTGGCTTGTGCTGGTATCTGGTGTTGTTGGCCCTAACAGGGTTGGGTCATCACCACAAAGCCCATGTCCTCAACCACCCCGACTGTCAAGCTTGTTTCTTTAGTGCGAACCATATCGCAGTTGAATCTGTGACAGTCAATCTAATTCAGCTACAGAACTGTGTTTCTATACCCTCCCCCTTACTTCCCGTTTTCCTGCCCACCGTCATCCATGACAACATTTTTGGACGCGCCCCTCCATTTTCCTCCATTTAAGTCCACAAATTTTTAATCCATTCCTATTTTTATTCAAATCCCGCAGATCTTTTTTTGTGATACAGAGCCGCTTCTTGTCTGCTTTTGGGACGAAAAGCATTTTCTGCGTGCCCTGATTCGGATCTATGTGTGATCTCTTTTGAGGGTAATCTGCGGATTGGAATGTGATCGGTCTCTGTGCTTTTTTATCAATTTACACGATTCAATCCAATGGAGGAATCTTCATGTCAAGAATCACAACACCCTGGCATATTATCATCCCAATCATTGCTTGGCTCGCTTGGGGAAACGGAATTGCCGAATCCCAACAAGCGCTCGCGCAAACGCGATCTTTTCAGAGCATGAATCCCGACGTTTCTGTGGACGGATTGTTTGCTGCCGCATACTTTTCAGAACCCGAAAACCTGAATTTTGGCGGCCATGATCCGCATGAACGCGGGTTTAACGTACAGAACCTCGAATTGAGCCTCCAGAGCATCGTCGATCCTTACTTTGAGGGCGAATCCCACTTTGTCTTTGGTATTTCACGCGGTGAATCTTTCTTGGAAGTTGAAGAGTTGTTTTTTACGTCCGTTGCTTTGCCATTTAACCTCCAACTGCGGGGCGGGCAGTTCTTTACCCGATTTGGAAGGCTGAATCCCATTCATCCCCATGCGTGGGACTTTGTTGATCAACCCATCATCAACAACCGCCTCCTGGGTGGAGACGGTGTGCGCTCCGTTGGTACGCAACTCTCCTACCTGCTGCCGTTGCCGATTTATACGGAATTGATTGTTAGCATGCAAAATCCTTATGGTGAAACGGCAGTCAGCTTTTTCAATACGCCGGCTGAAGCAGGCCAGGAACCTGCAACCTATCTCGGACGCCCGTTGATTGAGCGTGAGATAGGTAGCCTTGCTGACTTCATCTATTTGACTCGTCTGAATTCGTCAGTTGAGCTCACCGATACAGTGACGATGGTTTTGGGTGGGTCTGCCCTGTTTGGACCCAATGCAAGCGGTGAAGATACACGCACCACTATCTGGGGAACCGATCTCTACTTCAAATGGCGTCCACTCGCCAGCGTCGGGGGGTGGCCATTCATCAAATGGCAGAGCGAAGTGATGGGGCGAAATTATGAAGCCCCGCGAAGTGCGGGATTCAGAGCAACCGGAAGCTTTATCGATGCTGACGGCAACATGATTCCCCAAGAAAACTTGAAAGATTGGGGACTTTACTCCCAACTGGCCTACGGCTTCCGCCCACGGTGGGTCGCTGGCATCAGAGGCGAGTATGCCAAAGGGGAAGATTCGGCCGATCCGCTACAAGATCGGCGATACCGACTCTCGACAAGTATGTCCTTCTATCCGAGCGAATTTTCCAAGTGGCGCTTGCAATACAACTACGATGTATCTGAGAGCAAAGATGAGAAGCCCATTCATGCCCTCTTTTTGGAGTGGGAATTCCTCATGGGCGCTCACGGCGCACATCAGTTTTAATTCCAGTGCAACCTTGAAAAGGTTCTGAACCTTTTCAAGGTTGCATCCGATCGAAAGGAGTTTTTCAATGTTTTTCCAAAGTCGATTCATCAAAGGGATGCTTTGCCTCTGTCTGTTGTTCCCCTTTGTTGCTGAGGCAAAGCTCAAGGTTGTCACAACAACGCCCGATCTCGCGGCAATCGCTCAAGAGGTCTGCGGAGACGCAGCCGAAGTGACCAGTTTATCGAAGGGGACTCAAGACCCTCATTTTATCGATCCGAAGCCGAGTATGGTTTTACGGCTCAATAAAGCGGATGTCTTAATTGAGGTCGGTGCCTCGTTGGAGGTCGGTTGGCTACCGACTCTTATCCAAAATTCGCGCAACAGTCAGATTTTGACCGGCGCACGGGGACGAATCAACGCTTCAGAGCGGATTCACCTCCTCGAAATTCCAACCGCAAAAGTCGATCGCTCCATGGGGGATGTGCATCCCGAGGGCAATCCGCACTATACGCTCGATCCGCGAAATGGCTTGATTATCGCCGAACAGATTGCTGAACGTCTCGGAGTCCTTGACCCAGGCAACGCCGCGGTGTATGATCAAAACCTCAATCGGTTCCGTCAAAATTTCACGGCACGGATTGCAAATTGGGAAACTCGCATGGCACCGTATCGCAACCGAAAGATTGTCACTTATCATAAACAGTGGCTATACCTTTCGGATTGGCTTGGGCTTTCGGAGATCAATTACGTCGAAGACAAACCGGGCATCCCCCCGTCCCCCAGGCACATTGAGTCACTGATTCAACAGATGCGCGCCGAGCAGGTTCGGGTGCTGTTGAATAGCAATCTAATCAGCCCCGCGGTGGCCGAGCGGGTTGCCAGCCAGGGGGGTGCCAAACTCGTTGTACTTCCCATCGCTGTAGGCGGTGAGAAAGACATTAAAACCTACGCGGATCTTTTTGAATCTATCGTTTCCAAATTGGAAGCCGCTTTCAAAGAGTGAAACGTGAAACGTAATGCGTGATGCGTAAGTTTTTTACGCATTACGCATCACGCACTCATAGGAGATAATCCATGCTCAATTTTCTGACTTTTATGTCCGCCCCATTTGTGACGTGTCTGATTTTAGTCGGAATTCACGCTTATTTGGGGATTCACGTCTTGACCCGTGGAGTGATTTTCGTAGACCTTGCTCTGGCGCAGATCTCCGCCCTCGGGGCTGCCGTCGCGGTGCTGTTAGGCTACGAACTCGATAGCACCAGCGCGTATTATATCTCGCTGTTATTCACTTTCATCGGTGCCGCCGTTTTTTCGCTGACGCGGGTCCGGCATGAACGCATTCCGCAGGAAGCGATTATCGGTATCACCTACGCAGTGGCTGCGGCTGCCGTCATCCTCGTCATGGATCGTTCCCCACACGGAGCTGAACATATCAAAGACCTCCTGGTTGGATCCATCCTATTTGTGACATGGCCCAAGGTGCTTAAAACCGCCGCTATCTATTCGGCGATTGGCTTATTCCATTGGCTCTTTCGAGATAAGTTCTTGTTGATCTCGTTTGACCCAGAGCAAGCGAAACAAAAAGGGATTTCTCTCAGACTTTGGGACTTCCTTTTCTACGCCTCATTTGGCTTCGTCGTCACGAGCTCCGTCCAAATTGCCGGTGTTCTGCTTGTCTTTTCGTTTCTGATTGTCCCCGCTGTGGGTGGCGTGCTTTTATCCAGTCGTCTTGACGTTCGACTGGCGCTCGGTTGGATCATCGGTGTCGTCGTCAGTATCATCGGATGTTCGTTGTCCTATGGACTCAACCTGCCAACAGGAGCAACTGTCGTCTGTACATTCGGTATCGTTCTCGTTGCCTCTGCTCTGGGCAAACAAATTTGGACTGCTATCGGACAGAAGGTGAGATGGGGGCATGTTTCAGAAAACAGTTGACACTTCAAGCAAGTAATCCGTAATGCGTAATGCGTAAAGGATTTCACTTACGCATTACGCATTACGCATTATCTCAACCGTGTCAACACCTTTTTTTAGAAATTTGAAACATTTCCATCCATAAACCCATTTGCTCATTTTATCCCAAATCCCGGCGAAGTTCCGCTTCCGACGCGAGGTCCGCGACGGTGCCGGGTGGATGTTCATACCAGCCCGCATCCTCGTAACTAGCGAGATGCTCGCGGACTTTGAGGATGGTAAGGAACGGCTACGAAATAACTTCCGCATTTGCTCGGTTTGGATTGCCAAATCCAAACCAGATCGTCGGATTTGGCAATCCAACGAGAGCGGAATTTATTAAATTGTTAATCCTTACATCGGCAAGGGCTTCACGGATCTTTCGATTTCCGGAAACGAAGGCGGCAGCACATCACGTTCAGAGCTCAAAGGCTTGACGATCAACGGTACATCTCTGGCAGATATTATATCGAGCGGATCTTTCGTCGAGAACTTCTACGAAGATTCTACTGATAATCCGATGACGTCCATCACCATAACGGGAAATCTAACATTTCTTAACCCAGGCACCGCCCAAGAGCGACCCTCGTGGAACTTTAATTTTAAGGGACCTGCTGATCCTGTTAATCCCATCCCCGAACCCTCATCCCTGCTTCTCATTGGTGCAGGCTTGCTTGGTATCCTCGGCTACGGCTGGCGACGCCGGAAGAAAGTGGCATAAGGATAACCACGATAACCAATGAAAAAAGCACCGGCACAGATTTCACTGTCGGTGCTTTTTTTATGACTTCCCCTCTTCCAGCAACAAAGCGTGTAAAAAGATTTTTGAAACATGCCAACCGTCAGTTTAATTTTGAAAAACAAACTTTCACTTCATCACTTCAATAAGCCGCCTGGCGATAATTTCCTCCTCGCCGGGCATGAGGGTCATCGGATCGATCACGATAGCGCCCTCGTCCTGTCTTGCAACAATGGGAGGTTCGCCTGACCTGAGTTCAGTGATGACCTGTCGCAGCGTCTTTCCATGAGAATCCGCAACGGTGATATAGGCTCTTGGAACGATATCCGGTGATGCCTGCTGCCCCTTGCTTCGGACCTCCGCGTGAACGCCATCAATCGATTGCACCGCCCGGGCGATGTGCGCCACACGCCCATGCCACTCGGCAAGTTCCGCGCTCTCATCCCTTGCAAGGAAGAGCTCGACCGCCGTTAGCAACCCCATGATCTCCTCTTTGCCGACCTTCATGCCACGTCCGACCGCGCTGTGCGGATTGGAGTTGAGGCGCACGGCTTCGACGAACTCTCGCTTCCCAACGACCAATCCTGAACTCTGCGGCCCACGAATTCCTTTCCCACCGCTGAAAGACACTAACGATGCGCCTATTTCAACGATCTCTGTCAAATTCGATCTGGGTGGTAGTTGCGCCGCCGCATCGACCATCACCGGCACACCGCGCGCCGTGGCTTCAGGGGCGATCTCCGCAAGCTGTGCCTTTGTCTGCTTGCCGAGGAAAAAGACAATAGCGGCGGTATGAGGGCCAATGCCATCAATCAGATCCGCTGCCGAAACCGAACTCCGCGTACCGACCCGGACCAACTTTCCGCCGACAGCCTCAATTCCTTGATGGATGTAGGTATGCGAATCGACCATGCTGATAATGAACTCGTTCTTGATGCTGTGCGTGTCAGGCAGCTTGCGAACGCGCTCAATATCGATCCCTGTCAAGCATGCCGCGGCGGAGAGCTGCACGCCACTCGCAGCGCCACAGGAGATGAACGCGGCTTCGACGCCGATCATCTGCGCTAATTTTGCGCCTGCCCTTTCATGGAGTTCGTTGAGATCCACGAAAGCAGTTGATGCCGCTCGCATGGCTTCGATGACTTCTGGCGGCATGATGCTGCCACCTAATGTGGTGATAGTTCCACTCGCGTTAATAAAGGGCTTTATACCAAGGTCTTTGTAGGTGAGCATGAAAACCTCCTGCCAACATACTTAAAATATGTGAGACTTATGTGATATATGATACCAATTTGCGTTTCCAAAAAGTAAGATTGTTACCAAACTTCCGAAGTCTCAAAGACTTCGGAAGTTTGGTGACGCTGTTATCGACAAAGAAATTCCCCTGAGAAGCGTACAAAGTATTAACCCCCGACGACTGGAAGATTTTCTAAAAGTCCGCAGAACCAGCAAATTGTTGGAAATTTTATTGGGCCGGTGAACCCTCTTGGGTATGGCTTGACGCTCCCAGAGGGGCTCAACACCTAGGACCACTGGCTCATGTTAAAAATCAGTGTGCAAGCAAATTGGAAGGCATCGTGAGTGGCGAGTGACGACCTCTCTACCACTCACCACTCACTGTCTTGATTGCACGCTTTCTTAACATGAGCCCCTTTTAATATGAAGGTTATCGTTATGCAAACTTACAAGTTCAACACCCTCATTGCTACGCTGGTCGCGGCAGCCGCTTTCCTGCTTCTGATGGCTCACGACAGTATGGCGGCCCCGATATATGTGATGTATGGTGGAGTCGGTAATAAACCGACCGCTCGTGCCGGTGAACTATTGGTCATTGACCAGAACAACGCATCCGGTACACTGATCGGCGACCCGATAACGCCCGGTGGGTTGAGCGGCATTGCATTCAACGCAAATGGTGCACTCTTGGGCTCAACGGTTTTTGGTTCTGGCAGCACAAGCCAGCTCGTTCAAATCAATCCCGACACGGGGGCACTGGTCTCCACGATTGGTGACATCACTGTTAGCGGTTCTCCTATCAGCATTGGCGACCTGGCCTTCCAGCCTGGCACAGATGTGCTGTTCGGAATCAGGTCCGCCACGAATAATGCGAATGTAGCTGGCGAGCTATACACGATTGATACGGCTACCGGTGTGGCGACTCTCGTTGGCAACACAGGCACTCAAGCGGGTGGAGGCATCGCCTTTGCGCCGGGCGGCACGCTGTACTTCACTTCCCGCGATCCTTCCGACACCAATTTCTTTGGGTTGAACACATTGAATCCTAATACTGCATCGGTTCTTAACACGAAACGCCTTCTCAATTTTTATGACGGCCTTGGCATCCGGCCCAGCGACGGAATTCTTTTCGCTGCGGGCCCTAACGTTGGTGATATCTCCATCGTTAATCCAGTGACTGGGGCCGAAACGCTTCTGGGCAATACTGGATCGGGGCACCCGGGCGACCTCGACTTCAGGGTTATCCCCGAGCCGGGCAGCCTCATATTGTTAGCTCTCGGCCTCCTCTGCATCATCGTCTATGGCTGGCGGTGTCGGAAGCGGGCCGCAGAAGGGCACGCTTCCCCATGACGCAGTGGAAGGAAAGGGAGAAGTGCCATTCCTTTCCTTCCTTCCAGATGAAGACATTCGTACGGAAAATCGCAAACCTGAATCGGTATCAGATTTTCACTTGCCAATCTTCCCGCCCGGCATATTGTTCAGCATAAACCTTTTGATTTAATTCCAAGCCAAGTCCGGGGGAGTCGGGGACGCTGAAAGCGCCGTCTTTGAAGGTGTACCCGGACGCATCAATCACGTCGCTGGAGAGGGTCGCGACTTCGCCATAGAGGAAGTGCGGAATAGTAACCCCAAACTGAAGGCTCAAGTAGAATCCCAGCAACGACCCCCAGTTATGGGGAGCGCATTTCACACCGTACCGCCCTGCCATGTCAGCGAGCCGCCGCCAACCGGTGATGCCCAGTGCCCGGATATCATGCTGGATGACGTCCAAAACGCCTGCCTGAAAAAATGGCTCGAAGAAATCAATGTCGCGGCTCCGGGTCTCACCATCAGCGACCAGCGTTTTCCAACCCCGTCCCGCGATAAACGCCTTCAGGTGCCGATCGCGTTCGATTTCTTCCTCGAACATCTCCTCGGCCCAGAACACCTCGAGATCGCCGGTTTCATTGAGGAACTCGATGGTTTCATCATAAGTATAGGCGTTGTTCGCATCGACCAGAATATCGAATCCCTCCCCCGCCGTTTGACGCGCCTGCTTGGCCACCTCAATGTCTCGCTCTAAGCCCGCTTTGCGCTCCATCATGTAGTTGCCGCGCCCAATCTTCATCTTGCAAGCGCGGAAACCGCTCGCCAGGCTCTGTTCAACGTCTGTACGGATGCGCTCCAATCCAGCCTCCTTCGTATCGTAGAGGAGGTCATTGAAATAGATCGTGCTATCATACGCAGGGAGCCAATCGGTATGACGCTGATTCCCGATGAGTTGATAGGCAGGTTTGCCGAGTATCTTGCCAATGGTGTCCCACAAAGCGTTTTCGAGCCCCCTGAATTCATCCGAGACACCTATCGCCGGATTCAGCAAATCAAAGGGATTTCGGTTTAAGGCACACCGGGCAACTTCAGCCTCTGCGCGTCCGACGCCCCAACCGAGCGTTCCGTCACTGGTACATAAGCGAATAATTGGCTCATTCCACTTCCAGTTGGGTTCTGGATAAATCATCGCCTTGATCTGTGAATTGACCCCGATTGCGGGACGGTCTATCTTCAACGTCACCTGTTCGATCTGGGTGATTTTAATGTTTGTTGGATAATTTCCCATTTTGAACTCCTGTCGTTTTCGTGAAACGTGAAATGTAAAGCGAATTCAGGATACAGGATACAAGATTCAGGGCTTCAATGTCTCTTGCATCTTGTATCGTGCAGCCCTGAGCCCGTCCTACGCCCCGTATCGAATCCCCGTTGGGATAACCTCCGTATTCTCACCGCGTCTTATCGTTTCTGCGGTATCGAGGATGCTTTTGAGGTCATGCTGTGGCTGATACCCCAACAGGTTTTTGATTTTGCTGAGATCAAACTCAAAATAGTTGGGTGTCGGCAATCTCGCATCCACGTAACCGAGCCCATAGCGGTCAGAGAGGTAAGGGATGATTTCGTCCCAGATGAACAGCGCCGCCCCCCCAAGCGTGAACTCCTGCCCAACAGCCGCGTCCTTTTCGATGCCTAAAACCAAT
Organism: uncultured bacterium; assembly: GCA_964577695.1. Lineage (GTDB taxonomy): Bacteria > Poribacteria > WGA-4E > WGA-4E > PCPOR2b > CAZOAL01. Next base: position 84,679 of record CAZOAL010000009.1, read on the forward strand.
CCCTGAACAATGTCCCGCACGTCGCAGAAGTGTTCTTTATGCGGGCGACCATCGGGATTTCGACTGAGGAGGAATTTCCCCTCACCTGTCCAAAGCGATTCAATCGTGTGGAGCATCTCACGTTCGGCGGCATCCGCACCCTCGCTTCGTTGCCCCTTATACCGATTATACACAGGACTGAAAAGGAAGCGGCTCGGTAAGCCGTCTGCATTGAGATATTCGCTCGGCTCAATCACGGTTGAGAAACGGAAAACCGTTGAAGGCACGCCGTATTGGTGGTGATACGCCATGCACAATTCTTCGCCGATCCATTTGGTCAGGAAGTACGGCATCGCATGATAGCGACTGACCATCTCCTCGGTGATCGGTTCTTCAAAGAGACGCCCTTTTGACGGCAGATGCCAATAAATCGCCTCCGTGCTCGCATAAACCAAACGATGGAGGTTGGGGATGCCCGTGCGGATGCACTCCAGGATATTGAGCGTCCCCATCCCGTTGACATTCAGGTATTGAAAATGATCAAATGGCCCACCAAACGCAGCCGCGAGGTGATAGATGGCGTCCACCCCCTCGACCGCCCGTTTCACATCGTCGAAGTTTCGCAGGTCTCCGACAACGGTTTCGACGTGCTCATAACCATCAAGCTTGTGCGCACGACTGGCATCGCCGGGGAAAACAAAACTGCGGACGTCGTGCCCTTTCACAAGCAAGCTCTTCACAAGATTTGCCCCGATTCTGCCGGTCCCACCTGTCACCAAGATTTTCATTTTATTACTAAAGCTCCATTTCTCACTGTTTGGCGTAAAAAACACTGACAAGGTACTAACAGGATAGCTGCACGACTCTCAGCCGTCAGAAATGGCAAAGATTAAATTCAAAGCAGTTCCCGTTGCTATTTCATGTTGTTACTTGGGAGAGCTGTGTCAGTATTGCTTCAAAGTCTTTCATGAACTTCCGGAATGAACGGCACCGCTCATGAGCCCGCGCAAGACAGAAACGTTCAGCTAAAGCAGGTTGGTCATCTGTTTGAATATAGCGACGCCCCTGCATCTGTTTGCTCAACCACTCCTTCGCGCCCTGGATGGCTTCGGCATCAGGGGGTGGATGAGCCATGTCTACGATGCCACGGACCCCTCGAAGGGATTCGATGCTTCCTACGAACCAGGACTCAAATTCAAACTTAGGCAAAACAACCGAAACAGGAATGTCTGATGCCGCTTGCCGCGCTCAACGAAGTAGGCAGGGAGCCAGCCCCTTGGGACAATCGTCTTCTGCGTCAAGGATAATCATAATCGCACCACAATTGGGACGTAAGCGAGCAAGTCCGATTGCTTTTTCTAACTCACCTTCTTTGACAACCTGATAGCGCTTGACTCGTATAGGTTTAGCGACCTTCAGGTCATAGATACCGTGTTGGCTGAAGATTCGTCGCATGAGAACAGGCACGGATTCTACTTCAGAATGCCCCTCCACGATTGGAACAATTGCCAATGTCATGAATCATTCCTTACATCAGAAACACGAGAAAGCCCCCTGATTTATGGATTCGACAAGCTCACCACAAGCCTGTGGGGATGAATCGTGTTCCACTTTCAGGCATTTGCAGATATTCGCTTAATATGATATAATATCTGCACAGCATTGGGGCGACAATGCTTGGCTACGGCCTAGAAGCCCCCGCATTTATGTGGGGGAGTCGTCACTTTAAACAGATTTAGCTGCTGGACAGATTGCTCTTCGGGGTCTCTGTCCGTAGCTATTTCTCCCATCCGTAACAATTCCCCTACTGTATAAAGGCGTTGCTTAATCGCCTGACGTGAAAATTTACCTAACGGACCGATGGTTGCTTTCCCTTGGTGAGACTCAACAACCCGGATTCGGTGATCGAGAATATCTTTATCGTCCAGAATATCCGGGCTATGGGTTGTCAGTAATATTTGCGCTCGATGCGCCCCATCCATGAGGATGTCTACAAGGACTTCCAACGCTGCTGGGTGAATGGTCGCTTCAGGTTCTTCAATGGCAATCAATGAAGGAGGTGACACTTGATACACAGCGAGCAGAATTCCTAGCACTCGTAGCGTGCCATCGGACATCGAGAGAGCATCGAAAGCCCATGGCGTCGTATCCCCCACATCCTGCTTAAATCGGATTGTTTCTCTCTGTCCAATCGATACATACTCCACCCGACTGGTCCCCGGTACAACCTTCGACAACAAGCGGCAAAGCCTTTCATAAGCTTCATTATCCCTTTGTTCTATTTCCCGTAGTACTGCTGCTGCGTTGCTGCCATCATGATTCAGAACCTCCCCTGGATTGGGTTCCTGAAGGCGCCGAATCCGTTCCGAAGCTATCGCGTAAAATTGCATACAGGTCAGAAAGTCGTAGACAGGCCGAAATTCTTCTACGCCCGAAACGGCTACCAATGCCAGACGGTCAGGTTCAAGTTTTGGACGAATTCCTGGTATTTCTCGCTTGAATCTTCCGCCCACAACATCATACCCATGGGGTTCGCCCATGACCGGTTCTACAAGGCACCTTTCTCGCTTGACCTCAAAAGCACCCCGAGGCTTTGCTGCTATCTCAAAGGCATAATCAGCCGACAGTTGAGGGGATTCCATCTGAAAGCGAAAACCGAAATGGGTTGGATGCCCTCTGGAATGTCTGCGAACGACACCAATCCCACCGCGATTTTGCAATGCTACAGTGATGGATTGGGTCAAACATTCCTTGACGAAACGAAGTGCATCCACAAAGTTGCTTTTGCCAGCACCGTTGGGCCCCACCAAAATCGTGAGCGGTTCAAGGGTTACACTTATTGCTGCGAGATTCTTGTAGTTTTTCAATTCAACTTGCCGCAATCGATATGACATCCGATCAACTCCCCCACGAAGAAATTAAGGAATTCCACGGATTTCGCATGTTGCAGAGTTAGAATGGAACCCTCCGCGGACCCCGTACACATTATAGCAGATTTAACGAGAAATGCAACATATTTTTGGTTCTCCCGCAATTTAGAGGAAGAACCCTATTGGGTGGCTATTGACAATCTTGGAAATTTCCCTTATAATAACATAAAAAAAACTGATAAGGGGAAATTACCGATGAGTACGATTTGCGTTTCGCGCTTATCCCTTCTTTTGAAGGAACGTCAGATGACAGTGCTTTCTTTGCAACGAGAATTAGCCCAAAAGGGACGTATTGTGAATAAGAACACGCTATACCGGCTCAATTCAAAGCGACCCTTAAAAAAAGTTGATTTGACGATCGCTGCCGAAATCTGTTCGTTGCTCCAAATCGGATTAGCGGATCTTTTTGTCATTGGACAACGGGAAGAAAAAGAACAGAAAGTCACTTTCACCCCCAGGAAAAAAGCCCGGGTGCGTGCATTGTTAGAATTGGCTCGAAAGGGTAAGCTGACACCGGCAGAAGAAACGGAACTGTACCAACTGGTTGATGAAGAATGGGAAGCCGCCATCAACGCCGCACACAACGCCGTCAATCGTCAATTGTCAATTTCCAGAGCAGGTTAATTGCACTTGCCTTGATGATAAAATAACACGCCATACCCTCCACCAGGGCAAGCTGATTGCGGGCTTCGCTGGTGATTCTCACAGAGAACAGGTGTTCCTCAATTGCTACGGATAGCATCACCTGACCTCCATGGACAACGATCTGGCGGATGGTTCCTCTCAAGATATTGCGAGCGCTGATAGGTAAATTGCAATCGGTCGCGACCATAATATCCTGTGCCCTGATGGCGATAGGCATCAGTTCCCCTGCCGTGACCTGCGTGTAGGGAACAAAAAGTTTCTGCGTCCCAAGTGCTAATTCCGTCACACCACGTTGCTCGTCAGACGCAATAACTGGCAAGGAGAGAATGTTTTCCACCCCGGTCATTTGTGCAATCGGCAATGCGGAAGGGGAAGCGAGCAATTCATAAGGTGCCCCCTGTGCGGTAATTCGGCCATCGGATAGCCAAAAGGCTTCATCTGCCAGCGCCATCGCCTCCGAAATGGAGTGGGTCACGTAGAGGATGGGGATGTCAAAAGCTTGTTTGATATGATACAAGTAAGGAAGGATGCGATTTTTTAATCCCACATCCAGTGACGCTAATGGCTCATCCATCAACAGCATCTGTGGACATGTTGCTAATGCACGGGCAACCGCAACCCGTTGACGCTGACCGCCGGAGAGTTGATGGGGATACCGGGTCAGCAACGCGCCAATCTCAAGGATGTCAATGACCACCGCCGTATCAATCTGATTTTTACCGCGGAATCGACGGGGATGCCCATAGAAGATATTTTGTCGAACCGTCAGATGGGGGAAAAGATAGCCCGCTTGAAAGACATATCCAAAACGCCGCTTTTCCGGAGCGAGACGCACCTTATCTTTGGAAGAGTAAAGGGTCTGACCGGAAAATAAGATTTCTCCTTCATCGGGATGCAGGATACCGCTGATACAGTTGAGTAGTGTGGTCTTGCCACTGCCCGAAGGGCCTAAAAACGCCGTGACTTTTTCGGTAATGGTGTGATCGACCTCAAGTTGGAAATGACCGAGTTGCTTTCGGAATCGGAGTTTTAACATGATGAGAGATTCTGTTCTATCACTCAATTTCTGAAGGAGATTACAAAGGAAAAAGGAGTTACGCAATTACAAATGCGTAACTCCTGGGAAAATCACGTTCTTACTTCACGATGACCAACTTTCTTGTCTGCATGAAATCTCCCGCTTTAATCTGATAGAAGTAGATTCCACTGACGACAGGTTGTCCCAAACCATCCCTCCCGTCCCAGTAAGCGGCGGTCTCCCTGGTTTTGTAGTAACCAGTCTCCTTATTGCCCAGGAAAAGCTCCCGCACCGCTCTCCCTTGCGGTTCATAGAGGCGAATCTCAACGGCAGTTGCTTCCGCCAACTGGTAAGGAATCCATGTCTCCGGGTTGAAGGGGTTGGGGAAGTTCTGAAAGAGGGCGAATTGCGTGGGGAGGACTTTCAACGGGACAGCCTGGCGACGAAAGATGACCTGGATAGGCTCAGATCGCTCAACCACGCCTGCAAAGTCCACGTATTCGATGAGATACCAGTAGGTTTGACCTTCCTCTGCCGTCTCATCAAGGAAACTGTAATCGTGCGGTGTGGAGTCTGTGCCGTGACCTTTGATAAGGGTTGAGGTGATACGGACATATTCGCCATCTTTGGCTGTGCTGCGGTACAGATGGAATCCCAGGTTGTTGGACTCCGATTCGGTACGCCAGTATAGCGCGACTTTGCCACCGGAAGATGTGACGGTGAAAGCGGAGAGCTCGACGGGGAGGGGGTTGTCCCCAACCGCGCTTCCGAGCGTGAAATCACTGAACGATGTGAAGTTATTGGTTGATGTTATACTTCCGGTGGGTGCGCCAGAACCCGTCCCCCCCAAGTCCGCCCAGTCACCTGAACCAGTGTCTTTGACAACTCGAAGATCGGTCGGGGATGTAACGCCGTCATCAGTCCCGTAGTCAAGTTTGATAGCTGCGCTGCTCACCCCCGCGCCGCCCCCCTTGGTCACAGTCCAGTATCGAACGGTTGAAACGTTATTAATGGTAGGAGGCAGGGTTCGGCTTGGGGGGGCAGAATTAAAGACTTCTCCCGTATAAGCCGTAGCAGTTGCGGCGTCCTGTGTCACCGTTAGAGTCGCGGGGCGATAGGCGGAACCTTTGCCAACCGGAAATGTCTTTGCGGTGCTCAATGTCGAAGCAACGGTGTGTGCCATCGGCCCATCCACAAAGCTTGATGTGCTTCCCCCGCTCATAGTTGCGGCGGAGCCGAGCGTCAGGAGATTGGAGGCGGTTGTTGTTATCTTACCGTTGGTCAGCGTCAGTGTGCCCGAAACGGTTTCCGCTGCGGAGAGCGACACACCCGCCGCGTTGTTGATTGTCAGGTTATTATAGTCAACATTGTCGGTCGCCACGGTTTGCGCTGATGAGCCATTGTAGGCGATGGTGCTTCCCGTCGTGGTAAGGGTGCCATTGTTCGTCAGAGGCGTTCCGCTGCCGGAAAGCAACAGCGTGCGCGATGTAATGTCCATCGTCCCAATCGTCCCACCGACGTTGATGACTACCGTGCTCATCTGGTGGTCGCTGCCCAGCGTGAGCGTCGAGCCAAACAGTATGTTAGCGGTATTGGATGAAAAACTCCCCGTTCCCGTAAGAGTTTGTACGCCATCCCCAAAATTGAAGTTGGGGACTGTCACCGAGGAGCCGTTGTTGGTGAACGTCGAGCCGTTGAAGGTGAAGGTGGATGCACTATCAGCGCCGCTCAACGTCCCGTTCACGGTCACGTCCGCGTTGGCAGTCACTGTCCAACTCGCACGCACCGTCAACGTCGCCCCAGCGTCCACCGAAATCGTCCCATCAAATGAGCCTTCTCCCGTCGTGGTGCCTGTGTTGACTTCCAGCGGGGAACTGAAGGTCCCAAGTGCAAGTTGATGGAGGGTCACGCTCCCCTGGGTCCGAAACGTCCCCGCCCCAGAGACCGTGCCAGAGTTGGTAAAGGTGGTGCCGACGAAGGTCAGCATGTTGCTGCCGAGCGATAAGGTACAGCCGCTGTTGACAGTGAACGTGCTGACCGCAAAGGTGACGGCGTTGGACAACGAGGTGGTGGAGCTATCCAGGATGGTCAGACTCGAACCCGTCCACGTCCCCGTACCGGCGAGGCTTTGCGCCCCGACGGAACGAAATTGGAAGAGGGCAACGGTTACCGAATTGTTGTTGGTGAACGTTGAGCCGTTGAAGGTGAAGATGGATCCACCGTCACCCCCGCTCAACGTCCCGTTCACGGTCACGTTGGCGTTGGCGATCACTGTCCCACTCGCACTCACCGTCAACGTCGCCCCAGGGGCCACCAAAATCGTCCCATCAAATGAGCCAAGTCCCGTCGTGGTGCCTGTGTTGACTTCTAGCGGGGGACTGAAGGACCCAAATTGAACGAGGGTCACGCCCCCCTGGGTCCGAAACGTCCCCGCCCCAGAGACCGTGCCGGAGTTGCTAAAGGCGGTGCCGGCGGAAACGGTCAAGGTGTTGCCGCCGAGAGACAAGGTAGAGCCCACGGAAACGACGAACGTGCTCACCGCAAAAGTGACGGCGTTGGACAGCGACGTGGTGGAGGTACTCTCGATGTTCAGACTCGAACCCGTCCATGTCCCCGTACCAGCGATGCTTTGCGCCCCGGCGAGGCTGAACCAGAATTGGCTAACCGTCACCGAGCCGTTGTTAGTGAACGTCGAGCCGTTGAAGATGAAGGCACCATCGACCCCGCTCAGCGTCCCGTTCACGGTCACGTTGGCGTTGGCGATCAATGCGTGGGGGGGGGCACTAGCCTGCAATGTCGCCCCAGGGGCCACCGAAATCGTCCCATCAAATGAGCCATGTGCCGTCGTGGTGCCCGTGTTGACCTCCAGCGGGGGACTGAAGGAGATCCCAGCTACGAGGGTCACGCTCCCCTGCGTCCGAAACGTCCCTGCCCCAGAGACCGTGCCGTCGCTGGTAAAGGTGGTTCCGGAAAGTGTCATCCCGATGCTTGCGCCAATCGTCAGGGTGGAGATCTCTGCAACCCACGACCCCGTTCCGCCGACAATCGTGAGCGTCTCTGGTGAGGTTGAAGTCAGTGTTGCGTTAGCACCGATGACCCATAGTCCGCCAATGGTTTCCGACGGAACAGCGGTTAACGTTGGAGAAGGCGTTGTATCGCCATCTATCACAAGAAGGTCAGTGGTATCCGGCGTGGTGCGGGTCGGAGTCCAATTCCCTGCGGTTGTCCAGGCCGCTGAACCGGTTTGATTCCAGGTATACGTGGCACCCCACGCCGTCGTGCTCATCATTGTCACACAGAGCACCGTTAAGCAAATTGCACAAAGGTTTTTCATTTTGTCCTCCTTATCTATATGACCGGGCCTCGCTGAGGCCTGATCTTCTTAGAAATGATACGATTTTGATCGCGGAATTCTTACCCCAATCTATTAGGGCTCTCCGATTTGTTGTACAGGTATTATATGCTATCACACTTAGCCAGGCAATACAATCGAAAAATTGAAAGGCATAAAGCAGAGCATCCAAACCTCAGACTACGGACGCGACGATTTGAGGTATAGCCTATCCGATACCCATAGGGTACTGAAGGCGATTACCGTCGATAGGAACACCAGGCGATAGGCGCTCATATCTTGCCCAATTTGAACATAGTTGAAGATTGCCAGGGACAAAGTTTGCGTTTTCCCCGGTATATTTCCTGCCACCATCATCGTCGCGCCGAATTCGCCAAGGCTTTTGGAAAATCCGAGCAGGGCCCCGCCCACAATCCCTCGGTAGGACAAAGGGAGCGTGACGGTAAAGAAAACCTTCACAGGATTCGCGCCAAGCGTCCTCGCTGCGCTCTCCAGTTGCGGACTCACCCCTTCCATGGCAATAACGATGCCCCGCACCAATAGTGGGAACGAAATCACAGAGACCGCCAGCACGACTGCCATCCATGAGAATACGATTTCAAGCCCGAAAAGACGGAATAGTATGTGTCCGATGGGCCCTCGCTTGCTGAAGAGGATTAACAGGAGATACCCACTCACGACCGGTGGCAGCACCAGGGGTAGCATCACCACCGTGTTGAGGAGCGATTTTCCACGGAAGGAAGACTTGGCAAGAACCCATCCCAAGAGAAGCCCCAGTGGTAAAATGAAAATCAGGCTTAACAAAGCCGCTTTGATGGATAAAACCAGCGCTGCGATTTCTGCTTGGGTCAACATCATGAATTGCTCCCCCTCACCCTTTCCCAGTTCTGGGAGTGCAGACTTCCGAAGTCTCCAAGACTTCGGAAGTCTGTCTTATTGCACCACGGAAAACCCATATTTCCCCCAAATCTCCGCAGTCTTCGACGTTTTGAGGTACACAAGAAACTCCCGCGCGAGCCCTTCCTGTTTCGTTTCTCTCAGCACAACCGCAGGATACACTATCGGGGCATGGCTAGAATCAGGAAAGTGATAGATGACTTTGACGTTTCTGCTGATTGTTGCGTCTGTTTGATAGACAATTCCCACATCAACCTCGCCGGATTCCACATACGCCAGGGTGGCTCGGACATCCGCACCGGGGAGCAATTTCTGTTGCACAGCGTCCCACAGCCCTAAGCGTGTTAGAGCTTCTTTGCCGTAAATGCCAGCGGGGACGGAACTCGGTTCACCGATAGCAATTCGCTTTATCGACGCTTGGGCAAGCGTCTGGGGGTCGGTCAGGGTGAGTGAACTGTCAACGGGAGCAACCAATACCAACCGGTTGTTCAACACATCCCGGCGCGTCTCCTCATAAACCAGCCCTTTCTGTTGCAACGCATTGACCTGTTGGGGGCTGGCGGAGATAAAGACATCGGCTGGGGCACCCTTTTCAATCTGCTGTTGCAATACTGAAGAACTGGCAAAATTGCAGAAAACCTTGACCTCCGTTTCCGATTCAAAACGCTGGCTAATTTCCGTGAGGGCATCCGTCAAGCTCGCTGCTGCGTAGACGATCAACTCCACCTGGCGTCTTTGTGTTTGCGTCCCTTCTGTACGGCGAGTCGATTCAGTTTTTCGGTCACTTGAACAACCAACGAGAAAACATGCCAAACTCAGGAGCACCAGAAAATGACGTTTCATATTTCCCTCCAATGGAAACGGTCTCGTACATGTCGGCAGAAGTTCCTGGGGAAATAGATCCTTGATTTCGACAGGCTCAATCCAGCGGAAAAGTTTTGAAACCTTTTCAAGGTTACTAACCACATATTTCTGCCGTGATGTACTCGTTATTTCGCTCAGGAAATAACGCTTGTTAAAAAAAACAGCTTGTTAGAAAGACTGACTGAAGGAGCTCATACGCTGTTCCAACGTGCGATTCACCTGTTCTTTTGTTTCTTCGTACTCGTTCAGGAGGCGTTTCCCAACCTCTGTGAGTTGGGCCCCACCGCCATTGATACCTCCAACTGTTGTCAAAAGGATTTTTGTGCCGAGGCTCCGTTCCAGTTCACGGATGTATCTCCAAGCCCGCTTATAGGACATATTCAGCTTTTGAGCCGCACGGTTGATTGACCCCAATTCGTCAATCGCCAAGAGCAGGTCAGCCTTTCCGTGACAGAAGGCAACCCCTTGACCAAGCTCTAGCCAGACTTTAGTTTTGACAGTTTTCTCCATGATTGTCCCACCTTGTTGAGGTTTCGTTATTTCTTGTGGGAAATAACGATCAAAGGGTAATTATATCAAACCGATTGAACGATTTCAAGTTGATTACTACTTGCTGTTGACATTTCCGCATAAATATGGCAGAATATCGGGCATGTTTCAAATTTCTGAAAAAAGGTGTTGACACTGTTGAGATAATGCGTAATGCGTAATGCGTAAGTGAAATCCTTTACGCATTACGCATTACGGATTACTTGCTTGAAGTGTCAACTGTTTTCTGAAACATACGAGGTTTTTCTAACTTTAGGCACTTTAGACACTTTAGCACACTTTAGACACTTTACTGACTGCTATGAAAATCTATACCAAAACCGGCGATACCGGTGAAACGGGGCTTTATGGCGGCACACGCATCCCCAAAGATTCCAGGCGTGTTGAGACCTGTGGTACGGTTGATGAGCTCAACGCCTGTATCGGGCTCGCCAAATCACACATCCACGATTCGGAAATAAGTCCGCTTCTGCATCGCATTCAGAATGAGATTTTCGATCTGGGGGCAGACCTTGCAACGCTGGACGAGCACCCGAAAGCGGATAGTTTGCGAATCACTTCGGAGTTGACGGCTTCGCTAGAGGACGCAATCGATCTGTTTCAAGCAGAACTACCACCGATGACCCATTTTATTTTGCCGGGGGGGTCCACAGGTGGAGCCGCATTGCACCTCGCCCGAACCGTCTGTCGTCGCGCTGAACGTTGCGCCGTCAGCCTTGCCAAAGCGGAGCGGATGAACCCGGAGATCTTGCGATACTTGAATCGGCTTTCAGACCTGCTGTTTGTGCTTGCCCGCCTCGTCAACCACCGCCTGGATGCGCCTGAACCGTTTTGGCAATCGCCTTTGGAACGTGCAAAACCTGAATAGGAAAAATTCAAGCGAGGGAATGAACAAAAAATGTGGATTTTGATGTGGACGTGCGGTATAATTGGCTCAATTTCTTCCAGAGGAAAAAAGAATGTCTGAGTTTCCTAATCTTTTATCTCGCTTAAAATCCCCTGTGAAAATCAGGTGACGCTATGAAATACAGTATTGGGTTTTATTGTAAGTCAATTCCATTTACTAATCAAACCATAGAACTCCAGACCAGTCTGGGGGGAAGTGAATCTGCATTGATATACATGGCGCGCGCTTTAGCACAACAAGGACATCGGGTTAGTGTATTTACCGAAATCGACGAACAATCACATCGTGGCGAATATAGGGGGGTTCAATGGTACGATTTCTCAGAAATGCAGGCTGTATGTGAAGGCACCGAATGGGATGTGTTTATCTCCCTACGCTTCTTCGACATCATGCATCAAAGTATTCGGGCAAAATGTCGGGTAATCTGGAATCAGGATATCCTAATGGCGTGGTTACAGAATAAATATTTGGCAGCTTTGTGGCAAGTGGATCGTCTATTTATGGTGAGCGAATGGCAGAAACGGCAATACTGTGAATTGATATCAGCGATTGAAAAGTTATGTTTTGTGACCCGAAATGGCATAGATCTGACTACTGTGCAATCAGCGTGCGCGGTGCAGCAGAAAATTCCAAACAAATTGATTTATATCTCCCGCCCTGAACGAGGCTTAAAGCCTTTATTGCAGATTTTTTCACGGATGCGTCAAAATCGCTCGAACTTACAGCTATATGTGGCACGGTACTATTCGATGTACGAACTGGACCCAGGGATGCAGCAAGTTTGTGCAGAAGCTGATGCTTTAGTCTCGGCAACTGAAGGCGCATTCTTCTTGGGGCATCTCGACAAACAAGAACTTTACGGAGAAATCGCGAGCAGCATGTTGATGCTATACCCTGGGGTTCCAAACTTTGATGAGACCAGTTGTATTGCAGCAATAGAGGCACAAGCTTGCAAGACTCCCCTTATTTGTACGGCATGTGGAGGATTAGTAGAAACTTTGCACGATGATGCAGGGGTCAAAATGGATTCTCGCTTGGTGGATGCTCCCAATTCTCCATACAAATATTTTGAGCATGCTGTCAATCCCGCTAATGAATATACATCCAATCGTTTTGAACTGGTCTTGCAGATGTTAGGGGAGATTTCACCAAGAGGAATTCTGGACTTTGCTTGTGGTAATGGCAGTATGACAGTGAAGTTAGCAAATCGGTTTCCAGAGGCGGAAGTGGTTGGTATTGACTATGCTCCAGATTGTTTGAAGATGGCGCAGCAGTTCGCTCTTAAACAATCTAAATACCCAGAAAGGATCTGTTTTTTACATGGTTCACTTTCAACAATATCAGGGAAATTTGATCTCATCTTTGCTGGTGAGATCCTTGAGCATTTTGCTAACCCTGTACAGGCGATTAACGCTTTGGAAGAACATACTGCTGAAAGTGGGATATTATGCTTTACCGTTCCTTCCGGTCCTTTGGTGGAGGAGTCTCAAGATCCAGAATTTCGTCCTCACAGAATTCATTTTGAGGAGAATACACTCATCGAACTCTTTGGCGCGAAAACAGATTTGAAGATTTGTTACTTGAGCATGGGAAAGACGAGGCGCGGAAGTCCAATGGGCCATTGGATAGTACGGTATCGCAAGAGCGAGGTTCCTACTGGCGACATTGATTGGAACAAGAAAATAACTTTAATTCGTCCTTATGAATCGTTGAGTGTTTGTATGATTACCCGCAATAACGAAGATGACATCGGGCGTTGTCTGAAATCGGTGAAGGATATTGCGGATGAAATCATTATTGCCGACACAGGCAGTACGGACGACACTCTGAAGATTGCCAGCCGATTCACAGATACGATCCTTAAAATCGGAACCTGTCCGGACTATCCAAACGCCCCACCACCGGGGAGTTTTGAATGGGCACGCAATAAAAGTATTGAACCTGCTAGTGGAGATTGGATTCTTTGGATTGATACGGATGAAAAACTGATTCATCCTGAGAATTTGGGTAAATATTTAATCAGCGATACAGTCTTTGAAGGCTATGGCATTCGACAGAACCATCTAATGTTGGATGGGTCTAATAACTATAATACACCCGTTAGACTTTTTAGAAATGGGCGAGGCTATCGCTTTTGGGGGGTCATTCACGAGCACGCGTACAAGTCTCTGAATGAACCGATTGCTCCGTCATTTTTGCTCCCAGATGTGGATATTGCTCATTTTGGGTATGTGACGGAAGGAGAGCGGCGACGGAAAGGTATGGAGCGAAATCTCAAACTGTTAGCGTTAGATCGCCAGAAATACCCTGATCGTCAACTGGGCTTATCTTTACTGGCCCGTGACTATCTTAATATGGTGCATTGGGAAGTAGAAACGTATGGGAGGGTAACGCCGACAGCCCAACAGCATCTGTGGAATATTGTGACAATTTGGCGTGAGCATTTCAGTCATCCCGAGCACCCTCTGTTTGAAGTGGTCTTTCCTATCTACCAAGATGCATTAGGTCATTTGAATATGGGCAGACCGATGCGGATTGATATTAGCTTTGCAGAAAATGCAGCTAACCCGCAAATATTGCGCTTTGAACAGTTTGACGACTTAACGCAGTATCTCAAGTTTAGACAAAATCAGTTGATGAAGGGATATTAGGAATGTCCGTCCCAAAAGGATTGTTATATCTTCCTTGTCCGTTAAGTCACAGGTTGTAAGACGAGCACTTGTTGATAATAGTATAAGGAGGAAGAATCTATGGAATTTATCCGTGACAAAGAGCGAAAACGCTTCCGCATCGCTGGGTGCGGAGGTGGTTGTGATGAACGATTAAGCGAACGCCACACCTGGGGAGGTAAGCGCATCGTGAAGGTAGAGAAAAAGAAAGAGCGCCATCCCCAAAGTGCCGAATGGGTCATTGCGGTCTATTATACATTGGAAGATGGAAGGGTGATATCGCCTTTTGAAGTGGTGGCGCAAATAGGAGGTGCCTGAGATGTTCCGTAATAAGACTATACTGATATTAGGACTGGCAGTCATCATATTGCTGATGTCCATCCAGATGAGTAAGCCATTGTTTTCTGAAGTGAAGCCCCAGGATGATTCAAGAATCAATACAATACTTCCAAAGCCCGCGATGTCGTCTGTGGTGGATGTCTACCTGTCCGAACTATTGTATCTGCGGATAAAGCTGATTGACATGAAGCTTGAGTTGGCACTACAGCGTGCTCAATACACAGATACGTCAGATCGGCTGCAACCCCTGAAGGTACAGATTGAGGAGGTCCAGAAACTGCTTGATACTACAACAGAGGAATATCAGAAAGCACTGGTTGAGCAGCAGTGGCGAGTTGAATTTTCTGCCCTACGATTGCGATTGCTGGATGCCAAAATTGAAGTCGCAAAGCTGGAAAAGATGTTCCCCAACGACCATCCGCAACTTCAAACTGCAAAGTGGGTTGTTTCCGCTATTGAAGAGGTAATTCGTAACCTTACACAAGAGAATCCTGGTGATTCAAGACATAAATAAATTTAGAGGAGGTAAAATTATGGAAACCATAGAAATTCTCGATCCAGAAAGAAATGAAACGGTAGTTCTTCGAGAATTAACGAGTTAGTCATCAATTATGTATGAAGATGACGATGGGGAAGAGCATGGGATTGTTTGGTTTGAACGTGGCTACCGGGCATTTTTTGTGCACCGTTGGGGGGGCTGGGAACCCAAGGATTGGGAGAATCCAGATCCAAACACCATCAGGGGACGTATAGTAATGGATATCAAGCGGGATAGAGAGGCTGTCAAAAACACCCCGCCAACTATCTTTCCACCTGAATTGCGTAACACTTGTAGTATTCAGGGGTGGAGAGGATTAGCTACATATTGGCACGTAAATAGCGGGACCAAAACCTGTTCTGGCTCCGGGGGCAGCGTCGATTGTAGTCAGGGTGGGGGGATACTGAATCCACAAACCTTCAGCCGCTCCTGTACTGCTACGAGTACAGAGTATGATAGTAGTAGTCAGGTAATCGCGTGGGGGAGCGTGTCAAAGACGAACTACTGCTGTAAATTAATGCCTAATCCAGGATGTTCCACCGAATCAGATTGTCCAATTCCTTCTTGTCCTTCAGCCACATGTTGTAATAATGACAATTGTTGGTAGTGGTCTGTAAGGCTAAAATGATGCAACGTAAAACTGATGCGTCATGCGTAAAACGTAAAGCGTCATGGAGAAGGAGAAGGTTGGAAGGAATGGAAGATTATCCCCTTCCATCCTTCCATCCTTCCATTCTCCCATTCTTCATTTTCTCATTTCCTCAGAATAAAGTTAATCACCCTTCCCGGCACCAGGATGACGCGCTGAATTTCCTTACCCACGAGGGCGTTGGCAACCCGCGTAGACGCCTTTGCAACGGCTTCAATCTCATCAGAACTTGCGTCAGCCGCCACTTTGATCGTGTCCCGCATTTTGCCTTGTACCTGCACCGCCATCACAATCTCTTCATCTTTTGCCTTCTCCGCGTCCGCAACCGGCCAGGGCTCATAAGCGATGCCATCCGCGCCGAAACCCCACACCTCCCAGAGCTCCGCCGCGATATGCGGGGCAAATGGCGCGAGCAGTCGCAGGAAAACATGCGCTAATTCTTGGGGAACAGCAGGGAGTTGAACCAACTCGTTGTTAAGTTCGATCAGCGCGGCGATGGCAGTGTTGAACCGGAGGTTTTCTATATCCTCGGTCACCCGCATGATGGTTTTGTGCATCCGCTTTTCAAGGGCAGGCGTCATTTTGCCGCCGATATTCGCGGTTCGCTCCGGGGTGATAAAATTACGCCAGACCCGTTGCATGAACCGCTGCATCCCCTTGATGCCCTCCATGCTCCAGGGCGCGCTGGCCTCCAGCGGCCCGATGTACATTTCATAGAGGCGTAGCGTATCCACGCCGTACTCCTCGCCGACCTCCTCGGGCGGGAGACCGTTCTTGTAGCGTTTGCCCATCTTGCCGCTGAAGCGCTGGAGATGTTCACCGGTCTTTGTATGGTACGGTTCGCCGTCGCGGAACTCCACCTCACGAATATCGATGTAGACACCGCGATGGTCTGCGAACGCATCGGCTGTAATCATACCTTGATTGAAGAGCCGCTTGAATGGCTCCGGGGTGGATACGGCACCGAGGTCATAGAGCACCTTGTGCCAGAATCGAGAGTAGAGCAGGTGCAGCACCGCATGCTCCGCCCCGCCGATGTAGAGGTCTACGGGCATGAAGTACCGCTCCTTCTCCGCATCACAGAAGGCTTTGTCATTTGTGGGGTCAATGAAGCGCAGATAATACCAGCAAGACCCCGCCCACTGCGGCATGACGTTGAGCTCCCGTTGACATTCCATCCCGTTGACGACAATCTTTCGCCACGATTCATCGGCGCGTGACAGCGGGGGTTGCACCGGTGCGTCCGGGTTGTTCGATGTTTCGGGACGAAAATCCGCCATTTCGGGCAGCAGAACCGGTATCTCAACCAGAACGGAATAACCTTCGGGCATGGACGCCAGCGGAAATGGCTCCCCCCAATACCGCTGGCGGGAGAAGATCCAGTCGCGCAATTTATAATTCACGGTTCCTTTGCCAAGGCCCACGGATTCCAGCGCCTCTGTGATTTTCCGCTTGGCTTCGGGAGTGGGAAGCCCAGTGATGGCGAAGGGGCTATTGCTATCGCATCGGCTGGAGCCTCGCGCTCCCATGCTCGGTGAATTGACGGATATCCCATCGCCGGTGAAGCCTTCCCAATCTTCACCCTCCGTCGGTTCGACCACCTGAATAATCTCTAAGCCGTATTTCCTGGCAAATTCAAGGTCTCTTGTGTCATGGGCGGGGACAGCCATGATCGCCCCGGAACCGTACTCCATGCTCACATAGTCAGCGACAAAGACGGGGATTTTTTCCCCGTTTACCGGATTTCGGCCCATGATGCCGGTAAAAACGCCCGTTTTGTCTTTGGTTTCCTGTTGCGTGAGCGCATTCTGTTCCGCTTCCTCAACATAAGCCGCAATCGCACCTTCGATTTCCAGCGATGGATTCGCCCCTTTCCAGTTTTCCGGCGTTCCCTCGGGCCAACGATCGGGGACGAGATACTCAGGGCTACCCTTCGTCACCATCGGGTGGCGCGGTGCAAGCACCATGAAGGTCGCACCAAAGAGCGTATCCGGGCGGGTTGTGAATACCGTCACTGTGGTGGCGGTCTCTTCCGTTCCCGGCTTCAGAATTTCAAAAACAACGTCCGCGCCCTCACTGCTCCCAATCCAGTTACGCTGCATCAGCTTGACGGCTTCGGGCCACTCCAGCTTGAACGTTCCGCCCTTCCCATCCGGCAGGGCGGCATCCAGGTCTTCCAGCAGCCGGTCTGCATACGCCGTGATGCGCATCATCCACTGCTTCAGTGGGCGTTGGTAGACGGGAAAATCGCCTCGTTCACTCTTGCCCTCATTGGTCACTTCCTCGTTTGCCAGTACCGTACCGAGGCCAGGGCACCAATTCACCGTGACCTCCTTTTGGTAAACGAGGCGATAATTATTCAGGACCGCGGCCTGTTGCGCCGCAGTGAGTGAGGCCCAAACCGCGTCAGGCTCGCATCCCGCAGATTTAACATCCATATCCGAAAGTTGACGCTCCCCGGACGCAAAGGCGGCGACGAGTGCTGGGATTGGCCTCGCCTTGCCACGTATCGCATGTCCGCCCTCATCCTTCCATTGATATGACGTATCGAACCAACTGTCAAAGAGCTGGAGAAAAATCCACTGCGTCCACTGATAATAGTTCTCGCGAGAAGTTGCCAGTTCCCGGTCCCAATCGTAACTCAGGCTCAGGAATTGAAGTTGGTTTCGTATAATATCAATATTTTGTTCAGTGACGATTGCCGGATGCACGCCATGTTCTATGGCATACTGTTCGGCGGGAAGACCAAAGCTATCGAAGCCCATGGGATGCAGTACATTGAAACCCCGCATGCGCTTGTAACGGCTATATATATCACTGGCAATGTACCCTTTCGGATGGCCAATGTGCAGGCCAGCGCCGCTTGGGTATGGAAACATATCAAGGACATAGCACTTTGGCTTTTTCTGATCGAAGTGCTTATCGTCGGGGCCTGCGGTTCGGAAAGTTTTTTGTGCAAGCCAGTGCGAGCGCCACCGCTCTTCGATTTGACGAAAATTATACCCTCCCTTTTCCATATCTCTACTCTCCATCTGATGTTGTCAAATTATATTGAACGAATTGATAAAATTAAAGATAGCAAATAAAAAGCCCATCATCGAAGGACATTCGATGATGGGCTGTGATTCAAAAACTTCAGATTCATGCAGTTTAACGCCAATCTGACACACCACTGCCCATCTCACAACGCAAGCATAACCCGGCCAAACTGAGCACGTTGCCAGCTTGAAAGAAAATGCAATTGCTGATGAACAGTATTGTGTAAACCATGACGAGAATCTCCAAAAACGTTGTGTGCATGCAACAAGTTGGACAGGGCAGGTTGTCTACTGCTGCCCTGTCTCAATGTGTGATTTACCAGTTGTTTCTGCCGCCGTAACCTCCTCCTCCTCCTCCTCCTCCTCCTCTTCCTCTACCACCGCCGCCGCCACCACCGCCACGACTCCCTCCACGACGTTCAGTTCGAGGACGAGCTTCATTAACCGTCAGTGTGCGCCCCTTCAGTTCCGTACTATTCAAACCGTTGATGGCTGCCTCGGCCGCGGACTTTTCAACCATTTCCACGAATCCGAATCCTTTCGATTGGCCGCTGAATTTGTCCTGAATAATGGCTACAGATGCAACCTCTCCAAAACCCTCAAAAGCCTTTTGCAAATCTGATTCGGTGACTTCATAAGCTAAATTACCAACATAGATATTCATTGCTATCTCCTGCTTGGTGTCGTTGCATATCACTTGTAAATTTATTTACCAGAAACGACACCTTCGTTTACTGTTTCATGAACCAAAAAAGTTACGCCTAACTTCAAATCAGCCGAACCGATTTTGCATAACGTTTCCGAACTTGGCGAAATGAGAAGCATTTTGACAAACGCAGTAAGCCGCAAAGCCCGTGTAATCTGACGTATATGACCGGCCAACCGATCTCTTTCATTAACATTATGCCCCTAGCTTCCAAAATGTCTCACCCAAAAATGAAACTTTTAGGCGAGATCAAAAAGCTGGAACATATTGGTATATAATCATAACGCATGTGAAAGAATATGTCAAGGGTTAATTTGCAGTTTGGGAGATTTATAGTTGGGTACGGAATTGCTTTGTTTGATTTTCAGCACAACCAGTGCATCATTTTGAGGGATTCCATTCGACTTGCTGATAAGCCTTTTCGAGTTTCGCATTCGCCCCACGCAATCCGTCTTGAAGAAATTTGATCATCAAATGGTTTCGGACCCAGACACGAACTTCCTCGTGTTGGAAGGGCTTGGTGATGTAATCAACCCCACCAACCCCAAAGCCCTCAACCATTTTCTTCGTTTCGTTGTGCGTGGTAATGAAGATCACCGGAATCTCTGCCGTGACCGGGTCGGCTTTGAGACGACGACACGCTTCAAAGCCATAGCTCCCCGGCATCATGATGTCAAGAAGAATCAGATCGAGGTCGCGTGTGCGCGGCAATCTTTAGCGCAACTTCGCCAGTGGGTGCAGCAAGGATATTGTAACCTTCCGATTCAAGGGCATGGCATAACCGCGAAAATATCATCCACGAGAAGAAGATTGGCGTTTCGTTCTTCACGCATGATTTTCTTCCTCTTTGATGTGATGCTGTTTATTCGCCTTGACAATCGACTGTCACTCCTTTATACTTTCAGTATAAAGGAGGTATAACTAATGGCACATCTGAAAACCGCAATTTCAATCCAGGAATCCCTTTTTCAGGAAGCCGAAGCCCTCGCAGCAAAAATGAAAGTTTCACGGAGTCAACTCTTCGCGATGGCGATCGCCGAATTTATCCAGAAGCGACAGAACCGATATCTGCTAGACCAGCTCAACGCCGCCTATGATGACATGCCGGATGCTTCCGAAGCCGAACAACTTCAGGTGATGAAAACCAAACAGCGTCAATTGTTGGAGGAACAATGGTAATCAATCAAGGAGACATCTTCTGGGTAGACCTCGGCGAGCCATCGGGTTCAGCACCGGGCTATCGGCACCCGCATGTTGTCGTTCAAAACAACCTGTTTAGCCAGAGTCGAATCAACACCGTTGTCGTGTGTACGCTCACCTCAAACCTCAAGCGTGCGAGTGCCCCAGGAAACGTGCTACTCAATCGCGGTGAAGCCAATCTTCTGAAACAGAGCGTTGTCAATGTCTCTCAGATTTTCACGGTCGATAAATCCGATCTCGTTGAGAAGATTGGGACATTGTCTCCTCAGCGTGTTCGTCAGATTCTCGACGGGATTCAGCTCCTGATGGAGCCGCGTGAGGTAGAGTGATATGGACCTAACTATTTTCATAGGTGACCGGCTAGACTTCCTAAGTTTTCGAGACTTAGGAAGTCTGAACATGAATTTAATTTTGTCCAGGTGCTTAACATGCGCTACGTCGGCTTAATTTCCTCTTAAAAAACTGGAAACGCCCTATTGAACGAATGAACTCCCCTCCGATTTCTCAACACTACTGGGTGGCTTGGCTCACTTCAGCCATCGTCACCCATTCCGCTTCCGGCGTCGTTGGTAGTAAACGATAGAGCAACTTCGCCTCAATTTTCTCTTTTGCGCCAATCGGGTAAACAAACTGCCGCGTCTCGCCAGGCTGTGGGCGGTTATCACTTCCGCCTTCACCCGAAGAAACGGAGTGAGGCACCTGTTCATGGCGGGTGACAGACGCTTTTGAATCGTAAATCTTCACATCAAGAATGACCGCGCGTAACACCTCACCGGGGAGGATATGCCCCGCTTTGTTCGTCATCGTAATCGTCGCTTTGCCTCCGGTGAGTTTGACTGTCAAATCCGCCGCGCTTTTGAGCATCTGGACGCTACGGCTGCCAATCCATGTATGTTGTCTCCCTTCGATTGGATCGTAACTCTGGTTGCTTTGTAACCGCTTCATCCCGGGCATGTGGCAGGTCGCACAGTTTTTGCCCGCTTTTGCGGCGGGCCCCATTTTGAAGCTGGCAAGTTGATTGTGAGCCGGGACGCTCGGCTGGCCGTGACAGGTGCCGCAAAGCTCGGTCGGGTTGCTATACGTTTTGTCAGTAATATTGGCGTGGAACATCGCGTCGATGCTCGCCGGAGGGCCGTGCATCCCCCCCTTTGCGTCTACATGACACACGAGGCAGGAGACGCCGTAATCCCGGTCTGCCTTCCGCAACTTAGGCATCTTTCCGATCCCGGTGACCAGGAGCGGTTCAGGCGCGTGGCACGGGTCGCAGTTTTTCTCCCGATCGGGGATTTTGCTCGCCGCCTCCTGAAAGATCGGGTCTTTCCACGCCTGTCCGTGCATCGAACTTTCCCACTCACGCCATTGCGCCGGATGACAACTTTTACACTTTCCCCTTTTGAACTCTCGGTAGATGTCATCGTATCCAAGATAGCTGCTCTCAGCGGGTTGATTTTCTTCATCTTGGGCAACGAGAATCGGAAGTGCAAATAACCCAATGATGAGGCAGATTAGTATGATGCGTGAAACGTAAAACGTAAAGAGCCTATTCTCTGTTCCTTCCATCCTTCCCTTCCTTTCCTTCCACTCTTTTCTTATCCGCAATCAACCTGTCAGGGACTCAAGCAACGCATTCGCTGCTTTCTCCGCACTATGGATGCAATCGGGAACGCCGATACCATGATAAGCGTTACCGGCGAGCGCAAGTCCGGGGAGCTTACGAACCTGTGTCTCGATTTGTAATACCGCCTCCAGATGCCCCAGATGATACTGCGCCATTGCGTTCGCATGTTTGCTCACCACAGCGTGGGTTGGCTCCGCTTTAATTCCGAGCAACTCACGCAGCTCTTTGAGGACCGACTCGATTATATCAGATTCCGATTGAAGGAAGCGCTCTTCCAGTAACGCGCCCCCCACGAACGCACGCAACAGGGCGTAATCTGCGGGGGCACGCCCCTCGAATTTGACGCTGCTGAATGAACACGCAAGGATGGAACGCCCTTCGATAGCGGGAACCACAAAGCCCATTCCGTTGAGTGGGTGTCCAACGTCCTTGCGTCGGAAAGCGAGATTGACAGTGGCGGAGGAGGCATAAGGAATGTGAGAGAGTAGGTCCGAGAGTTCAGGCGCAACTGCTTTGACGACTGTGGCAGCACGCGGCGCAGGGAGGGCAATACAAACAACATCTGCGTTGATGTGTTGCTGATTATCAAGATGAACGCGCCAACCATTTTGATCGCTTTTTTGGCTTGCCACCCCCCCTGCCCGCGGGGGGGGAAGGAGGGGGGAGTGAGCGGCATACTCAATATGACTGACTGCACACCCGAGCAGTATACAATCAGCAGGCAAACGCTTGATCAGAGTGTCAATCAGCGTTTGCATCCCAGCTTCAAAAGAGAGAAACAGGCTGTAGCGGGGGCCGCTCGTACCGCTCTGATTAGATCGGGATTTCGCTTCGCTCAACTTGCCTTTTTGCTTCGATTCCTGCTTCCTCGCTAACAGCGCTTTGATGATGCTGCCGTGCTTCTGTTCCATCTCAAGGAATTGAGGCATTGTGGCTTTCAGGCTCAAGTATGTGGGGTCTGCGGTGTAGACTCCCCCGACCATTGGCTGCGCCATCCGCGTGAACGCTTCCTTTCCCAATCGGCGTACAACGAAACGCTCCAACGATTCATCCGCATCAGTGCGGCTGCGCGGAATCACGAGATCGAGTGCCATCCGTAGCTTTCCGCGCCAACTGAAAATTGAGGTCTTCACAAATGGCCAAAGAGAACCGGGGGCCATCATGTAAAATCCTTCAGGCACAGGGTGCAGCCTTCCCTTGCGGAGCACGAAACTGCGTCGCTCCTTCGGATTCGTGCCGATCAGTTTATCCGCAATTCCAAGCTCTTGGGACAAGGATTGCGCCCATGGCTTGGTGGAAATGAAGGCATCCGGGCCATGCTCAATGATAAAGCCATCCTGTTTTGACGTGCTGATGACTCCCCCAACGCGATGGCTCGCTTCGAGCAATTTGACATTGAGTGGGATGCCGCGTTTTTGGGACTCTACGATGAGCCGATAACACGCCGTCAGTCCTGTGATGCCGCCGCCGATGACGACAGCTTGTTTTCGATTTGAGTTGTTCGACACTGTGAGCTCCTGATTGGTTAATTTTCACAACGCTTATGATTCCTCTTGAAGCAATTCATCAAGGAAATCCGCCAAATTGGTATTTTGATGCCTGACTGTCTGTAACAAGCCATCAAGGCCTTCAATTCGAGGTGCCTCCTCCCATGCGAACTGGTCAACAGGAGAGCTAATTTCCAAGACAGTTCTCTTCGTCCAATTGTCTCTCCATGAATCACGTCTCCATGATGTCAACAATTTAGGTCGAAGAGAATTTAACTCCTCCTCCCTGTAATGAAGCTCATAAAGACGCAAATTCCTTCCCTTGAAACAGGTGACATACACAATGTCAACAACGCCTTTTTGTAACGTCTCTGAGGATTCGGAGTGCCATTTTAATTTGTTTTCTCGGGTGAATCGAGTTAATTTTACAATCGCCTCGATCCACTTCTTTTGATATTCCGTTAACATGTCAATGCCTCCATCTTTCATCTTCCTGTAAGTTTTCTAATTCTCGAGTGACCCTAATAAGTTCCTCGTATATTTTCTCAATTTGCTCCGCCGATTGCCGGGTGACAGATTCTCGTTGCTTGATAATGAGCCTTGTCAGTTTCATAACAGACTTTCGCGCTTCACCGTGCAGTTTGGGCTTCAAACTTTTCAGATTCGCTTCACATAAAGCCAGTTCAACTCGAATGTCTCTTGAAGACCTGTCAAAGTTTTGAAGCAATTCGGCGATTTTTAAGACGTGCTCATGAAACTGCCTGATGTACTCTGGAATTCGCGCAGTAAAAAGGAAATGGGTTTCCAGTTTTCGGATGCGGTAGAAGACGACAAGAGTGATAACCAAGCCAAGGATTGAGGCAACACTTCCCAGGTCGGATAGTCGTTCGTAAAGCCAGATTATCAACTCAATACTCCCATTAAACATGAACGGATGATATTTCCTATTTTTTTGAAAAGTCCAAAGGAACCCTTCGGAAGGTTCATTCCCACAACCGCGGCAAAACAACTTAAACCTTCCGAAGGTTGGCAAAGGAGATGTTCATCTGTCTGCGGCGTTTTTGTCAGTGACATCTTGAATCCAGGAGAGGGCAGCCATGCTCGCTGACCATCCAATGGACGTCACCGCGAGCAGAGCCACCTGTCGCAGTTCCTCTCGCGTGATGCCTTGCTTCAATGCGCGGCGAGCATGCGAATGCACAGCCCCTTCCGACTGTGCGCCAACCGCCAGCGCGAGTTTGACTAGCCGCGCCGTTTTTTCATCAAGCGGACCAGCGTTGTTACAGGCTTCGCCTAAGTCTTGATAGGCTTTCCACACGCTGGGATATTCTGAAATCACTTTCTCAAGAAAATCGGGCAATTTCTCTTTCATGTTTTCACCTCAATGTTATTGTATAAGAACCTGAACCTCAGTTTTTGTTGATTTCCAGACCCGAAGGGTTTCAGAAATCCGTTGGGTCTGAGGCCGTTCTAGACTTCCGAAGTCTCTGAGACTTCGGAAGTCTGACTAATGAATCACCTTCGGTTCGATAATCACAATCAGCTCGGTTTGTTCCGAGTTCGTGCTTCGATTCGTAAATAAGAGTTTGCCGAGGAGGGGAATGTGGTGAAGCACAGGAATCTTATCCTCCAACACCCCCTCTTTCTCCTGCAACAGCCCGCCGATGACAATCATACCCTGGTCTTTGACTCGGATGACCGTGTCAATTGACCGCGTGTCCGTCGCCGACTGTTCACGAGCGATGTTACCGGGGGTGATCACCTTCGGCTGGATGGCCATGGTGATGTCACCCGCCGCGCCAATCCAAGGCTGAATCCCCAGGGTAATCCCGGTTTTGATTTCGTTAAATCCCCGGCGGGTAAAACCACCGGCTGGCACATCCACGCCCCGGTAAATTTCCGTGGTAGTTTCAAAGTACGTCGTGGTGCTCACATCAATGGTGGCTTGCTCCCCACTGACAACAGCCACAAGGGGGTTTGCCAGCACCCGTCCGCGATTGGCGTTAATCAAAGCCGTCAGGGTCGTCTGGAAGGCTTCGGGAACACGGTCAAGCGTATCGAAGCTCAACCCAAACCCCGGCGCAAGGCTGATCGTGGTTCGGTCCTTGCCGCCATCGAACGTGAGCCCGAGCTCTTGTCGGCTGCCGTGCGTCAGTTCCAGCAGATAGACCTGAATCATCACCTGTGGCGTCGGCACATCAATCTGCATCAAATAGGATTCGAGTTGCTCTACCATCTCCGGTACGCCCATCACCATGAGGGCGTTTTGGTCAGGAATGATTGTAATGTTAGTCTCTTGAACAGTAGGAGGCAGCACATCCGCGATTTTGGTCACATCCAGATACTTCAACGGAATCTGTTTCGACACCACGAGCGGATTGGTCTGCCCAGAGGTCAGTTCGCCGGTGCCGACGATATAAAGTGCCTTGTCCCCCTGCTGCTCCAACTTATAAGTATAGCCCGTCCCTTTGAAGAGTGCCGCTAAAACCTCATCCAGCGTAGCATCGGCGAGGCGAAGGGTGACTGTATTGCGTAGCGTCCCAGCCCCACGCGGCAGACTCGCGAGGGCAGATTGTTGGGATTGGGATTGCGATTGGGTTTGGGCTTGAGCTTGCTGTGCCGTACCCAATGTGCCACGAACTCGCCTGCTGACGCGCCGAGTCGCTAGTGTGCCCCCTCCGGTCTCTCCTAAAATCAGAACGTCAATCCCCGTTCGGATGGAGACCTCACGCACGACTAATTCGATGGGTGCATCCTTCACATCAACCGCGAGCCGTCCGGTCTCACCATCTACATCGACAGCAATTGCCCACTGCTGGCGGGTGCGAATTGCATCGGTGTCAATGTCCAATTCAGCAATCACTTCCTCCGTTTTTTTGATGACATCGGCTGTCCCCACCACGATGAGGGCGTTGCGCTCCGGCGAGACCGTCAGATTTTGCTTGGGGATGTCAGCCGGTAGCAGCGTGATGGCATCCGTCGCTTCGAGATGATTCAGCCAGAGAATCTTGCGCTCCAGCAGGGGATTCTCCTCACCCGGCTGGACGACGCCTTTGCCGATGAAGTAGATATCCCCCACCTTTCGATAGGAGTTGCCGGTCATCAAGGCGATGTCCCCCAATGCCTCTTCCAGAGGCTTGTTGCTTAACCGCAACGTCACCCGACGCTCTACATTGCCCACCGTCGCCAAATTAATCTTTGCCCGTTCCGCCACCGCCGCCAGGAGTTGGGTCAACGAGGCTTCATTAGCTTGAATGGACACAAGCCCGTTGGAAACAAAAACGGCCAAGCCAGGGCCCTGTGCTGTCTGTCTGCCCCCCACCTGGTAAATCCCGTTGATTTCGTTCAGTGTAAAATTGTCGCCCGTGAACATGGCCTGTATTCCGTCAGCGATGGGCACATCCGTGAGATGCGCCGTCACTGCGCCGACGAGATTGGGTGCCGCGGTGATATTGATCTTTGAGGGCGTGTTTTTCGATTGTGCGTTTAAGGCGCTGATGACCTGGTTGACATCCGCATTGTTGGCGTCAATGGTCAGCTTGCCGTCCGTCACAATAAGCGTCACCCGCGCCGTTTCAGGAGGTTGGCGTTGGATGTAGTAAATGTTGCCGCGCTTTTCATAGGTGTAGCCTTGAGGCTCTAACAGCGCCCTAAGTCCCTCATCAAGCGGCACATCATCCAGATGAATCGTGACATTTCCGGTCACCGCGCCAAGCCCGGCCAGGCTGACGCCATGTTGTATCCCAATCGCGCTCAACACATCGCGCAGGCTGGCGTCCCGGCAACTCACGTTCAGCCTAACCGGTGCGTTCGATTGCGCGGGGCCCCTTGCGGGCAATCCGATCAAAAACAGAAAGTTGATGAGAATGACAATCCGTAAACGCATGGAAGGGTTAAGAATAAGTTTATGGGCTGGAGCTATGAGGTTATGAATCGTTCCTGTGCTCACATTACTTCTCCCGTTCTTGCCCCAAACGATCCAATTCGTCTAAGGTGAAAACTGAAGACAAGGTGCAGCCGCTCCCTTCAATCTTCTCACGGCCGCCCTGCTGCCGATCGATGACGCACACGACATGCTCGACAATCAGCCCAAGTTCCCGCATCTGGCTAACTGAGGTGCACACCTGTCCGGCGGTCGTAATGACATCTTCCACCACGACGGCCGTTTCGCCGGCATGAAGTCCGCCCTCTACCAGGTTGCAAGTGCCGTAAGTCTTGGGCTCTTTGCGGACGTACAGGCAGGGCACCCCCGTTTTTAAGGAGAGTCCGGTCGCCAGTGGAATGCCACCCAACTCTAAACCGGCCAATTTGTTGAAAGACACCGGTAAAAGTTTCTCCAATTCCGCCACAATCGAGTGCAACAAAATCGGGTCGCTTTCAAAGCGGTACTTGTCCCAGTAAAACGAGCTCATCTGTCCAGACCGCAGCTTGAATTGTCCGGTCAAGTACGAAGCGGCTTTGATATGCTTTGCGAGTTCTGTTTTGTTCATGGTTTCCCCTACTTTCCAAAATGGAAATCCGAGTCTTTCGAGAAGTTCGAGAATGGATTTTGGATTCCGAACGAACAGCAACGTTTTCCGTAGTAAATCCCAAT
This sequence comes from uncultured bacterium, assembly GCA_964577695.1. GTDB lineage: Bacteria > Poribacteria > WGA-4E > WGA-4E > PCPOR2b > CAZOAL01. The sequence goes on from CAZOAL010000009.1 coordinate 112,658, forward strand.
ACTTGGGGTTTACTCTTTTGAATTTATCTTCAATTTTCTGACCATCGGTCTCGGAACGTACCAACCCGGACGCGGGTTTGGGGGCGATGTCAAGTTGGGGGTAAACCCCCTGATTTTACTGGGTCGTATCGCCAGACATCGCGTCAAATCAAGAATTCTGGGGATGCAACGGCCTCTGTGCGCTCATAAGCCTCTCTCAGAAGAGTTTGAACTTTAAGTTGACGTACTTCTCAGGGTTCGCCTGAATATCTGCGATGAGTGTTTTGAGATTCGTAATCAGTTGTGACAGGTCTTGTGAGGTTTGCCTATCGTTGGTTAGCTTACCCAGTAAACCGTCTCCACTGTTGATTTTTGTCAGAATTGATTCTAACTGGCTTGTCGTCCTCTGGAGGCGCTCCAGCAAATCAGCCCCAGTCGCTAGTTTGTCTAGCGTGTTTCCGGGAGTATTCAGTTTTTCGGTCAATGTAGCAACCGATTCAGTCGATGCAGTAATCTGTTTCGCCAATGTGGGATCGGAGACCAATCGCCCCACTGTACCTTCACCCGATTGGGCGAGATTCACAAATTGTTCCATCTTTTCCGCCGTTGCATGAACCTGGTCATGCAGGTCGGGGGTGTTGACCAGTTTGGCCGCTGTCCCGTTGCCGTGGTCAACTTTTTGAACCAGTGCATTGGTTGAAGCCATCACCGAATCTAAATGCTCCAGCCGGGCTTCGAGGCTCGTCATGACGCGCTCCCATTTCGTCATCAGGTCTAAGGTTCGATTAAATAGTTCCGGATCGGTGATCAGTTTCCCCAAAGTGCCTTCTCCCTGGGCCACTTGTTTGCTCCAAACGGCAGTCGAAGCGGCACTTTGCTTGATATTCTCAGCGAGCTGTCCCTCAGAAAGCAATTGGGGGATAGTGCCTCGGCCATGATTTAATTCTCCCATCAAATCAGAGGCACCCTCGGTCGCTCGATTCAAATGGGTATAGAATTCCGCATCCCCCAAGAGTTTTGCGAATGTGCCGTTACCTGATTCCATCTGAACTATGAGATGCTCGAACCGAGTGAGAAAACGATTCATGCTCTCGCCGACGACGATTGCCTGATTTAAGGCGACCGGCATGATGTCTATCGGCGCAACACCTGCCAGCGTTACACCGCTTGTGACAGATGTGCCTTTCGGCGTTCCTAACGAGATCTCTATATACCGGCTTTCGGTAAATCCAACCGATTTAATTTGTACCACTGAATCGCTTCTGAGCCGTTGCGCAGCATCTTTGTTAAGCTTAATCTCAATGCGGACTCTATCCATGCCATCCTCACGAACAAATTCGACGTTCTTAACCTGACCAACTTCAATTCCCGCCAGCCGGACGGTTCCCCCCGGTTTTAGCCCGGCTGCAGAATCAAGGATCGTGTAAACGCTAAACTGGTTACGGACTGCTCGAAACCCACTACCCGAGAAAAGAAGCACCCAGAGCAGAAATCCTAAACAGATTAAGGCAAAAAATCCGACTCTTAATTGTGACCAGGTCACTTGGGCCCTTTGTAATCGCATAAATTCTATCTCCATGAAAATGTAATGCGTGGTGCGTGAAACGTATTGTAATCAGTTAGTGAAATTCTAATTAAATTTTTCAACTGTCAGGCTTCGCAGACTTCCGAAGTCTCAAAGACTTCGGAAGTCTGAAAAGTGAAAGATATACCTGGGAATTATTTCGGGATTTAAGCAGAAACCAACGTTTCTTGAATATATTTGGATTTTACAACACTTCCATCAATCTGTCAAGTGCATTTTCTTGATTTTCGGGTTGACCTGAGATTCTGAGACGTGCTAGAATAAAACGTTACATTCCACCGAGACAGGATTCAGGATTCAAGATACAAAATTCAGGCGGGGCCATCGTTTTCAACATCAGTTGCGTAAGTCCTGACTGTTTGAAAATCGAATGGGTTCCTTACGTGCGTTTCACACATAACGCATCAGGAGAAAAATATGCAGTTAGCCAACAAAGTTGCTGTGATTACCGGCGGCGCAACAGGGATCGGGGCAGCGTCAGCCCTCCTTTATGCCCGAGCCGGTGCAAAGGTCGTTTTCGGTGATATCAATGTCAAAGATGGAGAAAAAACGGCTGCCTCCATCCAGTCTGAAGGCGGTATTGCCAGATTTGTCCGCACCGATGTCGCGGTGGAGGTTGAAGTGGCAAACTTGATGAAGACCGCCGATCAAGCGTTTGGGCGGCTGGATGTGTTGCTGACATGCGCCGGTGTCTTGCGCGGCCCGCATATCCGAGTCGATCTATACGATGAAGCGATGTTTGATTCCGTGATTGATGTGAATCTCAAAGGCACATTCTTATCCATTAAACACGCTGTGCCGATTATGGAGCGCAGCGGTGGCGGCGTCATTTTGTGTATCGCTTCGGGCGCTGGTGTAACAGGTGGCAGCTCGTCAGTGGCTTATGGCTCAAGCAAAGGCGCGGTAAACGGGCTGGTAATGACCGTTGCACCGCAACTCGCCCCGCTCAATATTCGGATGCATACCATCTGTCCTGGCGGCATTGCAACGCCTTTGAAGCTTGGGCAAATTGCAGAGTCCGCTCAACGGGCAGGACAATCTCCTGAAGCGGCTGTTGAGAGTGCCCGCCTATCGTTAGGTGAGCCGGAGGGCGTTGCGCGCGTGCTGACCTTCCTCGCGTCCGATGATGCTTCGTATGTGAGAGGCACAATCTTTACGCGATGATAAAATCAAGACTTACGCACGTCAGTGGGCAAAATCGTCTCCGAACGCCCATTGCATCTTGAATCCTGAATCTGGAATGCAAGATGCAAGATGCAAGATTCAGAGCGCCTCTCTGTCACTCACGGCGTAAGTCATAAAAATTTGTAAATGAGCACATCTGCACATCGGGGCAATCCTTGACAATCCGTATGACGTATGAGAAAGCACGGACGAGCCTTAACCCCAAATCACTGGTGAAACCGGATGAGCATTTCATCGTATATCATGTCAGGGAACCATCGTTCGACGCTTGGTGATATTGTGCTGTTGACCAAACGTCATCATTGTTATCAACAGGACTTACGCACGTCAGTGGGCAAAATCGTTTCCGAACGCCCATTGCATCTTGAATCCTGAATCTGGAATGCAAGATGCAAGATGCAAGATTCAGAGCACCTCTCTGTCACTCACTGCATAAGTCCTAATCAATTTATTATCTATTTCTCTCATCTGATCGATTTTGACAAGAATTGACATGAAAGGAAAATACGATGTTCAACAGTATTGAATTGATGTTGGGAGTTGTTTGCTCGTTTATGGGAATTGCAGTTGGGTATCTTCTTTTGGCGACTGTTTTTGCAGGCATTGAGTTCATCGCCAAACCCCGTTCATCAGACAAAAAGTAGAAAAAAAACTTGACACTTGAAATCGTCTTTGGGTAGCATATAATATCGTCGCTCATGTGGCACGTTTCAAATTTGGCATGTTTCAAATTTCTGAAAAAATGTGTTGACATGTGGCGTAATGCGTAATGCGTAATGCGTAACTAAGAGGTTCTTCTTACGTATTACGTATTACGCATTACGTTCTCAAGGTGTCAACTTTTTTCTGAAACACGCCGACATTTTAAACTTATGTATTATCAGCAACTTCATCCGTGGGAAATAACCCCCGCTGAAGCACGTCACATCCAAAACGAACTGCGCGATCTGGTTGTACGAAAGGATCTGTTTGGCGAAATCAAGACTGTTGCTGGAGTCGACCTCGGTTTTAAGAACGATCTGGCGCGGGCGTCAGTGGTGGTGCTCAGTTTTCCAGAACTACAGCCGGTGGATAGTGCTGTCGTTGCGTGTCCGGTCCGGTTTCCTTACATTCCCGGTTTGTTATCTTTCCGCGAAATCCCCCCCCTTTTAAGTGCCTTTGATCAACTGCATATCGAACCCGATCTCGTTATTGCTGATGGACAAGGGATTGCGCATCCGAGGCGTTTCGGATTGGCATCGCACTTAGGGTTAATTTTGGACAAACCCACAATTGGTTGCGCAAAATCGCGCTTGTGGGGGACGCACGATGAACCTGATGGTGAAGCGGGCTCGACGGCGTATTTGTACGACAAGGGAGAGATTATCGGCGCAACGGTTCGCACGAAATCTCATACTCGTGTTGTTTATGTTTCAATTGGGCATCGCATTTCACTGGACTCAGCAATCCGGTTGACATTGGCGTGTTGTCGGAATTACAGACTGCCTGAAACCACGAGATGTGCCCATCAAGCCGCGGCGGGAACACGCTTTGTACAAAGAAGTACCAAAACGGAGGAATAGCTCACGTTGTTCTAATCTTCCGGGCGAGTTAGGGAAGGACGAAAGGGAAGGAAAGGGAGTAGAGCGGGCGGCTCGCCCGTTCAGGAGACGGGAAGGAAGAGAAGGATGGAAGGAAAGGAAGAATTCATGTTTCACGTTTTACGTTTTACATATCACGCATCACGTTTCACGCATCACATTTCAATGGAGGGAATATGAACATCTATTCAAAGCGCCTCCATCGATTGCCCCCTTATATGCTCGGCAAACTCAAGCAGTTGACCCACGAGAAACGACAGAGTGGAATTGATATTATCGATCTCGGGATGGGCAACCCGGATAAGCCGACACCACAACATGTTGTGGACAAGCTCTGCGAGGCGGCACAAGAGACGCGACATCACCGCTACTCTGTTTCACGAGGGATTTTCAATTTGCGGCGTGAAGTGTCCTGGTATTATGAGCGACGCTTTGGCGTTCAGATTGACCCGGAGCATGAAGCCATCGCCGTGATTGGAACAAAGGAAGGCATTTCCCATCTGGCGTTGGCGTTAATCGATGAGGGCGACCTGGCACTGGTTCCCAATCCGACATTTCCGATTCACATTTATGCAATCGTCATCGCAGGTGGAAGCGTGATCAGCCTCCCCTTACGCGAAGAAAATCAGTTTGTTCCCAGCCTGACTGAGATGTCCAGGGACATTTGGCCAAGACCCAAGGTATTGCTCCTGAGTTTTCCGCATAACCCAACCGGAGCAGTGGTGGACCTCTCCTTTTTTGAGGCGGTTGTCGACTTTGCCAAAAAGCAAAACATCATTGTGATACACGACCTGGCATACGCGGACATTGTCTTTGACGGCTACAAGGCCCCGAGCCTGATGCAGGTGAAGGGGGCTAAGGACATTGGCGTTGAATTTATCTCTTTATCGAAGTCTTACAATATGGCAGGGTGGCGTTGCGGATTTGCGGTTGGCAATCGCGATCTGATCGACGCATTGGCGAAGATTAAAGGGTATTACGATTACGGGATTTTTGCTCCTGTCCAGGTCGCCGCGATTGTGGCATTGAGAACTCCGATGGATATGGTGGAGGCGAATGTAGAGACCTACCGCCAACGCCGCGATGTTCTGGTCGAAGGGCTCAATCGGATTGGGTGGAAGGTTCAGAAGCCGAAGGGGACGATGTTCGTGTGGGCACCGATTCCCGAACCGTACCGCCACCTCAGTTCAATGGATTTTGCGATGAAGTTGCTGGATGAAGCTGAAGTGTGCGTCTCCCCTGGGGCAGGTTTCGGTCACAACGGAGAGGGGTATGTCCGGATCGCGCTTGTTGAGAATGAAGATCGCATCCGTCAAGCAGTGAGGCAGATTCGGAAGGCGTTGTTTAATTGAAGTCAGAGCGTGTTGAAAATCCAGAGTTTAGCTGTTATCGTGACGACTTTAGTCGTTTTTAAGCATTCCAAACCGGAGAATCGGAGGTGCAACATGGATTTTCATATCGGGGCTCGTGAGGCCCGCAACAACTTTGCAGCGCTGCTAGGGCGTGTCCACAACGGCGGTCAGGCTGTCATTGTTGAGCGTTCAGGTAAGCCAATGGTAGCTATTATCCCGGCAGAGATGTATGATCGACTGGTGGCCGAGCGGGAAGCCCGCTTCCAAATCTTGGACCGCATCCGCAGCCGGCTGCCAGATCTCCCTCCCGAGGAAGTAGAACAAGATGTGGCCGAGGCGAATGTTGGTTTCCGCGAAATTTTCTCATTGACGCCAATTTCGGAATGAGGTACAATCAAAGCTATATCGAATCTGTTCTTTTTGTTGACCTGAATCACTTGTAACGAAGGAGATGATGAATATACGTGGCGATTTATCTTAATTGTAGGGGTGCTGTCAGTATGTATCGTTGCGACGGTTCAATCGCAAACATCGACAACAGTGCAAACATCCACCTGGTCATTCAGAGGAGAGTTCATCCAAGCATTTAGTTGCGAGCTCTTCTGTCCGTGCCATTTGAACACAACGCCGGATGCGGACTTCTGCAAGTTCAATATCGCGATCAGAATTAAGCAGGGTCACTATGGTGATACCAAGCTTGATGGTCTGGAAATCTGGCTGTCCGGTGACTTGGGCGGCGATTTGGGTGACGGTGAGGGCGAAGTGGTGCAGTTTGCTTTTGAACGGGCAGCAACCCATGACCAGGTTGATGGCGTTCTGGATATTCTGAGCAATATCTATCCGGTGAATTGGAAACGAATCATCGGTGTTGAACGCACGGCGATTGAATGGAGGAAAGACAGCGATAAGGCTTATGCCAAACGTGGCGATGGAAAGGGGGAGATTGCATTGACGTTTGTGAAAGGCAGCGATAAGAAAACGCCTGTCGTCATTAACAACCTCGCCTACTTCGCCGCGAAAAAGAACTATGGTTTCAATCTCGCCCGCGCAAATTACAATGCGAAAGTTGGCGAAGGTTCTTTTGCCTTCGATAACTCCAACGGCTCTTATGTTGAAGTGGAATCCTCCGGCACTATTGAACAATAGTCACCCTTCAAACGACATAGAAACGTTGTGCTTGACAACAGCGCGGTGCCTTCAGAAAGAAAGCCCATATAGTCAGTAAACTATGTGGGCTTTTTTATCCATTGACAGTCAGTATTATCTTGACTTTGTTAGATTGGCCCGTAGCCTAAGATTCTATCTTGGTTCTTAGGCAACGGGGCCAAGATAGAATCTTGGGCTACAAGGGCACCCATTTTGAATTTAACAAAGTCAAGTTATATTCCAGATATGAGAGGAGCACAATATGGCTCGTATTAAGCAATCCGCAGCAGCATGGTGTTTCGTTCGAGGCGATATGACGCCCGAGCGGTTTATCAGAGGCGCAGCCGAAGTTGGCATGTCGGCGGTCGAACTCATCGATCCGGTGCATTGGCCCCTTGCGAAAGAACTCGGGCTGGAGATCGCCATCGCGGGTGGACACCGCTCGCTGACGGATGGACTCAATAAGCGTGAAAATCATGGGCGGATTGAGCAGGAACTCCAGGCCAACATCGACCTTGCCGTTGCCAACAACATTCCCGGTTTGATCTGTTTTTCGGGGAATCGTTATGAAGGCTTATCCGATGAAGAAGGAATCGACATCACCGCAGAGGGGTTGAGTCGAGTCGCCAAAGCCGCAGAAACGAAAGGGATCAACCTCTGCATCGAACTGCTCAACAGCAAGGTAGACCACGCCGGCTATCAATGTGATCACACCGCGTGGGGCGTCGAGGTATGCAAGCGCGTCAATTCGCCGCGGGTGAAACTGCTCTACGACATCTACCACATGCAGATTATGGAAGGGGATATCATCCGAACCATCAAAGAGAATATCCAGTATATCGGCCATTTCCACACAGCAGGAAACCCGGGGCGCCGGGATATGGATGAGACGCAGGAGCTCTACTATCCGGCTGTGATGCGAGCCATCGTGGAGACCGGCTATGACCTCTATGTTGGCCACGAGTTTATCCCCAAAGGCGATCCGATTGAAGGACTGAGGGCGGCGTTTCATCTGTGCGATGTCGGTTGAATCTGGGGGTCGGAAAAAAGAAATGGAATGAAAGGCGGCATGTTTCAGAAAACTGTGTGCTATCACTTAATCCGTGAGAATCCGCATGATGACTGGATTCTTTCGTAAAACGTGAAGAATACTGCCCCTCACATTTCACGCTTCATGTGTAGCACGGTCGGATCTCAATTCCCGATCAGACGAATCTTCTCACGCATTTAGTGATAGCACATTTTTTTCTCTGCCATGGTCACTCTTGCTCCTGTAAGCGTCTCCTTTGGGCAATTTCCAATAACACATCACCTAATGTTGGCTCATGACTTTCTCTCACCTGTTTTTCGTCTACATGTTTATGGTGTGGAAACGTCGGAAGATGAGCGTGATGCGGAGCATTATCGTATCGAAAAATCATCGCATGGGATTGATTCATATACTGATAGCGATATTTAATCTTATCGGTGACATCCGTATCTTTGACTTCAACAAACTCAAGTCGAGTGTCATCTTCAAACAGAATCACGCCTCTGATAAAACCTTGTTTCGCATTGTAGACCTTCTTACTGAACGTATAGGACCGGACATCTGGAAAATCTTGAATCGTCTTTTCAACGGATTCAAAATACGCTTCAATCATCGTAATTCCTCTAACTTTCGGGTATTCTCACATAGCATCTCATAAATTCCCGCCCAAACCATAAAGTCGTCCGTATCTTCAAGTGCCCCCGTCTCAAATCGCTGATAGAATGCTTCTGTTGACAATTGATGTTTCTGTTCAAATTGCTGTAAATCTAACCGCATATTGAGATTCGCTCGCTTCAATTCGGCAATTTGATACGCGATGATATTTTGGGCAAACCCTTCTTGGTTTTGATATTGAGCCAGAATCTTTCGTAAGCGTTCTTCCGTCTGAGGCTGTAATTGTAATTGGATATTGACCATGATTTCCGTCACTTCCTTTCTATTGTTTTGAATGATTTAATCTATTAAGTTCTTCAAGTTTTTCTGCAATCCACTTTCTAATGAACCATCCCAATTTTTCCTATTGAAACCATTTCTAAAACTTGATAAAATAAAAAACAATGGGTTGGACAAATTATACGCATCTTCTACAAAATAGTCAAGAAAAAGCTATAGGAGTTTTCAAGAGCATGTACCCCCAATTACGTTCGCAAAAACTGAAGACGATGCGCGTGGTCTGCTACAGCCTGGCTATTGTTTACTTTGCCCTTCGCATCGTGGGTTGTGGTGGAAACGAAGCAGAACTCTCCGAATCCAAGCTCGACTCCAATTGGCACCTCCAGAGCAGTGCGTTTGCGGAGGGGGGTGAAATACCTGAACAATTCACCTGCGAAGGCGCGGACATCTCTCCGGCGCTTTCCTGGTCAGACCCACCTTCGGGCACGCAAAGTCTCGCTTTGCTGATGGACGACCCGGACGCGCCGGGAGGGACATTCACGCATTGGATTCTGTACAATCTGTCTCCGAACCTTCGCAACCTCGACGAAAATCTCCCCAGACCACCGACCATCAGCGGACTCAACAATGCGAACCAGGGGCGGAATGACTTTGGCAAAATCGGGTACGGGGGGCCTTGCCCTCCACGCGGTTCAACGCACCACTATCGCTTTCGTCTATTTGCCATCGACACCAAGCCTGCTCTGTCACCCGAAGCAGCGCGTTCCGACTTTTTTAACGCTATTGAGGGCCACGTTCTCGCAGAAGCGCGTCTCACAGGGCTGTTTGGTCGATAAGTTTTGTAAAACTCAAACGTATTTAGGTATTAGGTTAGGACTTACGCAGGGGGCACCTTTCCTGTCTCTTGAATCCTGAATCCTGAATCTGATTCAAGATGCAGGATTCAAGATGCAGCGGACGTCATGCGTAAGTCCTGTAGGTGTTAGGTGTTAGGTCTTATCACTCATCTAACACCTAATCTAACACCTGACACCTGACAAGGAGAAATTATGTTTTCACTGAAATTAACTGATGGTCGCTTAGACTTAACTTGGAATGGGCAGACACTGCTCAACTACCATTTCCAAGCGGATGGACAGCGAACCTATTGGCACCCGCTCCGATTGCCGGATTCACCCTCGCTGACAATGAATCAACCGGAAGACCACGTTCACCATCAGGGGATGTGGGTCGCATGGAAAAAGGTCAATGGTGTAAACTTCTGGGAACAACCCGGTCCGGGGGCAGCCCCAACGGGTTTCGGGAAGATTGTCCATCAGCGGATGTTGGAGGAGTCTATCAGTGCAGAGCAAGCGGAGTTTACTGGCGAAAATGCGTGGATTGACTGGCAGGGCATGACGCATCTGATTGAGACCCGGCGAACCGTCGTATTCCCCCCGCAGCCAGAGCACCTGATCATTGATGTGCAGATTCAATTTCGCCCACATCGTCACGAGGTGACGCTCGATCTCAATCGGGGTGAGCCGGGGCAGGGTGGATTGTTTTACAGTGGCCTGGCCATCCGGTTTGATAATGCCATGACACCGGGGCAATTGTTGGATGCCAACGGGCGCACGGAAGCGATGGACATCTTCGGGAAGCAGAGCCGTTGGTGCGGCTTCGCTGGCAGACATGGAGCGGATGGGCAGATTTACGGGGCGACCATTATTGACCACCCATCCAACCCGCGTCACCCGACAACATGGTGGGTACGCAACGGGAAAAACTATGGCATATTGCATCCGTCGCCAACCTATTATGAGCCGTTTCACCTGGTTCAAGGCAATCCGTTAGAATTTAAGTATCGGGTCATTCTCCACAAAGGGGCAGTCAATCCCGATCTTATTGAGCGTGCAGCAGCCGAATAAGCGAATCAGGTTATTAGATTTAGAGGTTACGCACCCCGCTCCATCGGGGACGCAGGTGCAGCATGATGAATCCTGAATCCTGAATCTGGAATGCAAGATGCAAGATGTAAGATACAGAAAACCTCTCTGTCACCAATGGCGTAAGTCCTAAGATTATTAGATGTTCTCAGTTGCTTTAACAGAGGAATCTGTGTTATAATTGTAAACACTTAGCCGTTAGCCGATCACGAATGGCTAATCTCTGCTCGATAATCCAGACTTTATATTCTGAGAATGGAGAAAAGTCCCTAATGGCCTATTATATTACAGAAGAATGTGTGGGGTGCATGGCATGCCTGACGGATTGCCCTGTCGATGCGATTACCGGGGCTCGGAACATGCTTCATGTAATAGACCCCAATATATGTATCGATTGCGGGGCTTGTGGGTGGGTTTGTCCTGTCGAAGCCATCCGCAATGAGAAGGACGAGGTTTGCAAATTTATTAAACGTCCAAAAGAGCGACCGGTTGCGGTGATCTATGAAGAACTCTGTTCAGGGTGTGATTTCTGCGTTCACATCTGTCCCTGGGACTGCCTTGAACTGCTAGATCCAAAAACGGGTCAACATGCTGAAAGCTTCTTTGGGATAGCTAACCTTGTGAACCCTAAAGATTGCGTTGGCTGTAAACTCTGCGAAGAGGTTTGCATTAAGGATGCGATTCGGGTAGAGTCGCCCATCCTGTATGAGTGGAAAGAGGCGGCGGATTAATCATGATCAAAAGCATGACAGGCTATAGCCGATGCGAGTCTGAAACGCCCTTCGGCACATTGATCATTGAACTGAAAGCGTGGAATCATCGCTACTGCAACGTCACGGTGCGTCTACCGCAGCCCCTTTCCAGATTTGAGCATCAAATCCAAAATCTGATTCGGAATCGCGTTCCCAGGGGTCAAATTCAAGTATCAATCGAGTTAGTCCAAAATGCTTCTGCTTCACAGAATCGCCCTGTTCTCGATTTGGCATTGGCGAAGCAGTATCACCAGGAATTGGTGCAACTGCAAAATGAACTGCGTATGCAAAGTGAAATTTCAGTTGCCCTTTTGGCGCAACTCCCCGGCGTTTTGACCCTCCAGGAATCTGTTTTGGAGGAAGAGGCGGCCTGGAATGCAGTAAAATCCCTTTCTGAGACCGCCCTGGAGCAATTGGACATGACCAAGCAAGCCGAGGGGAGGGCCATGTTTGACGAGCTAGACCAACGGCTTCGCTCCATTCAGTCTCTGGCGAAAGAGATTAGAGCCGCCAGCGTGGATGTGATGCAGGCCGCTCAAGCGAAACTTGAGGCTCGACTCAATGAACTTTTTCAGGGGCGTGTTGAGATTGACCAAAATCGTCTTGTGATGGAAGCCGGCGTTCTTGCCTCTCGCGCGGACATCACGGAAGAACTGGTTCGACTCGACAGCCATTGTATCCAGTTTGAGGGTTACCTGCAGGCGACGGAGCCTGTGGGACGGCAGCTTGATTTTCTGCTGCAAGAGATGAATCGCGAAGTGAATACCATTGCTTCCAAAGTGTCGTTCGCTTCTATTTCTTCCATCTGTGTCTCCCTGAAAACGGAGATCGAAAAAATTCGGGAATTGGTACAGAATGTGGAATGAACAACCCTACCGACGGGGATTATTTATCGTTATCTCGGGACCGTCTGGCTCCGGAAAAACAAGTGTTGTCAAGGCGCTCTGCGAAGTCGATGCAACGCTGACGCATTCGATTTCTGCGACGACACGTCCGCCGCGCCCCAATGAAATTGATGGCGTCAACTATCACTTTTTATCTCCCCCGGCGTTTGAGAAGCTGATTCAGCAGGGCGGCTTCCTGGAATGGACAAAGTATGGGGACCACTACTACGGGACGTTGAAATCGATGGTCGAGCCAACGATAGCAGGGGGTAGAGATGTCGTCCTGGAAATCGATGTGCATGGCGCGATGCAACTCAAGGCGCTTGCCCTGAAAGGCATATTCATTTTTATCTTGCCCCCTTCTTTTACCCTCCTGGAAAAACGGCTTCGCGAACGCAAAACAGAATCGGATCGGGAGCTTCAACGACGCCTGCTGCAAGCAAGGTCAGAGATTGCATACATTAAAGATTATGATTATTGTGTCGTCAATCCGGATAACGATGTCGCCCAAGCTGTCCAACAAATTCGTCATATCATTTCCGCGGAACGTTGCCGAATCCATCCGCAACTGCTGGAATTGATTTCTCGTGAGTTTTCTCGTCCTATTTAGGAATTCTGTTTCACGCTTCACGCTTCACGTCTATGGAACTTCAAGACCAACAGATTATTTTAGGTGTCACCGGCGGAATCGCCATCCATAAATCGATTGATTTGGCAAGTCAATTGGTGAAGCGCGGGGCTTCCGTCCATGTGGTCATGACCCAAAACGCCACACGCATGGTGCAACCGCTTCAATTTCAGGTCATCTCCCGTCATCCTGTGTTGCTCGATCTCTTTGAATTGGGAGATGACTGGAAGCCGCCGCATATCGATTTGGCGGACAGGGCGGATGTGTTGGCGATCGTACCAGCGACGGCGAATATCATCGGGAAACTCGCCAATGGAATTGCGGATGACGCGCTCTCCACCATTGCGATTTCTGTCCATTGTCCCATCCTGATTGCGCCAGCGATGAACGGACACATGTACCAGAATCCGTTTGTGCAAGCGAATCTACAAAAGTTGAGGGAACACGGCGTCACGATTGTGGAACCAGTAAGCGGTGGACTCGCCTGTGGCTACGAGGGTATTGGACGACTGAACGAGGTTGATGTCATCCTCAAACAGATTATCGAACTGCTGACGCGCTCAAAAGATCTGTTAGGCAAACGAATCGTTGTTACGGCGGGCCCCACCCGCGAGTATCTGGATCCGGTCCGTTTCATCAGCAACCGCTCCAGCGGGAAGATGGGATATGCCATCGCCGAGGCTGCGCATCATCGTGGGGCGGATGTTATCCTCATCAGCGGTCCAGCGACCGTGAAACCGCCCGCAGGGGTCGATTGCCGTTATGTGGAAACCGCCCTTGAGATGCGAGAAGAGATGCTCAACGTTTTTGATCAAGCGAACGTTGTGGTGATGGCGGCTGCCGTTGCGGACTATCGCCCGCAAGAATTTACGCCCCATAAAATCAAGAAAACAACGGATGACCTGACCATCGTTCTCGAAAAGAATCCTGATATTGCGCGAGAGCTCGGGCAGCGGAAAACCCACCAGATTATGGTCGGCTTCGCCGCCGAGACGGATAATCTTTTGGAAAACGCCCGAAAGAAGTTGATCGATAAGAACCTGGATGTGATTGCCGCGAACGATGTCTTGGCGGAAGGAGCGGGTTTTGAAGGCGATACCAACATTGTCACCCTGTTAGACCGCGAGGGCAACTGCGAACAATTGCCTCTGCTTTCCAAGTACGAAGTCGCCAACATCCTTTTGGATCGCGTGATGGCGATGATGCGAAAAGGGAATTATACCACGAAAGGTCATTAACTGCGATTTTGTGTTCTGCATCCCCAACGACACACACACAGGAGATAGCTTAAAATGGCAGAACGAAAACCCACAACGGATGCCGTGGAAATCCTCCACCGCCTCTACTTTGAGAATGACCCCCAGATGATGGAGATGCTTGAAGCGGAACGGATCAAGGGGGCAATTGGCCAACGGGTCTATGACCTCCGCGAAGAAGCGGGGCTGACTCAGAAACAACTTGCAGAGAAGGTTGGGACAACTGCAACGGTGATTGATGACCTTGAGATGACCGACTACGAAGACAACGAGTTGGGTGATGCGGTGTTAATGCTTCAACGCGTCGCCAAAGCACTCGGCAAGCGGATTGAGGTTGAGTTTCGTGCCGTTCCATCAATCGGGGAAATGAAGGAAATAAGGTAACCACTATTATCACCGCTTGATTCGAGAAGTCTAATCAGAGGTTCGGAGGTGATGACTTGTCATGTGGATAGGCATTGAAGCGCTATGATGACCCTCTACCAACAGGTTCGTGAATTTCTCAACCGCACAGGTGTGCGCCCGAAAAAAAAACTTGGGCAGCATTTTTTGATTGACCCAAGCGTATTGCAAGAAATTGTTTGGGCAGCGGAACTTACGGATGCCGATTTTGTCCTAGAAATCGGGGCGGGCCTGGGTTTTCTGACATCCGCGCTGGCAGACAAGGCGAAAAAGGTGGTTGCGATTGAACTAGATGACGTTTTATATGCAGAATTACAGCGCAAATTCTCAAAGTCCTCCAATGTGACACTCATCCAGGCGGATATTCTCAAAGTGGATGTCTCCCTTTTGCTGAATGAATTTCCGCCCCAAAACACCAAAGTCATCGCGAATCTGCCTTATTACATAACAACGCCAATTCTTGGGAAGTTATTGAAATACCATGAGCGGATCGGCACCTGTGTCCTCATGGTACAAACGGAGGTGGCTCAACGAATCGTCGCACCGCCGGGGAATAAAAATTATGGTGCCCTCTCAATCGGTGTCTCCTACTATGCCCAAGCCGAAATCATCCAAAGCCTTTCGCCAGATGGATTCTATCCTTCTCCTCAGGTCCATTCCTCTATTATTAAGCTCACGATGCGAGGCGCGCCTGAAGTTGCCGTCGAAAATGAAGCATTATTCTTCACGATTGTCCGTGCCTCGTTTCAAGCTCGCCGCAAAATGTTACGAAACGCACTCTTGAGAAGTGGCGTTCTGATTCCAGTAGAAGAACTGGATGCTATTTTTAACCAGGTCGGTATAGATTCGCACCGACGGGGAGAAACATTAGACATCACTGAATTTGCTGACCTTGCAAACCGCTTGAATCAAGTCATCGCAGAATCGACGAATCAATGAATCAACAACAGAATGGAAGAATGGAAGGATGGAAGAATGGAAGGATGGAAGGATGGAAGGATGGAAGAATGGAAGGATGGAAGAATGGAAGGATGGAAGGATGGAAGGAAGGGATTCATTTCACGCTTCACGTTTCACACATCACACCTCACATATCGGAAAAAGGAGTGTTATGAAGAACTTATCTATTTATCCCCTCGTATTGCTTGCCTCATTTTTGTTCTCCTGTGGTCGCTCAATGGACCCGTCATCAGCGGCTTACAATTCAACTTCGTTATCAACAGCTTATCGTGCGGCTTCAACTAGGCATTATCAACTGTCTCATGGGCAAACCCCCACTTCGGATCAGGAGTGGCTGACTTTGATCGGAGAATTTCAGCGTATCATCGACATGGATGCCCAAGGGGAGTGGGCAGATGATGCGCAATACGCGATTGGTTCCAGTTGGATGTGGTTGAGACAAAGCAACAATAATTCAACAGCCACTCAAAAAGCGATTGATGCGTTCAAGAAGCTGCTCCAGGATTATCCAGATTCGCCTCATGCGGCCGAAGCGCATCACTGGTTGGGGAATTGCTATGCGCTCCTCGAAGACGAAAACCAGGCGATAACACACTATCAGACGGTGATTCGCCTCTATCTCAGCAACCCTATTTCCGATGATGCACTGTTACATCTCGGGAGAACTTACGAACGCCAGGGTTATCTGGCTTCGGCGATGGCGACATATCAAGCCCTCTCTCAGCGGAGCCAAGACCCCCAGCTTATCTTCCAGACCAAGAAACGCATCACCTATCTTCAGGCGAAAGAGGCTATCGTTTCCAAGCATGGCGATGTGCCTCCCAAAATTATCGAAGCAGGTCAGCTTCAACCCGTTGTTCTGGAAGGCCCACTTGCACAGTCAACGGAAGCGACTTCCCAACCGGTCAATGTGCCCCCCCCAACCATCGCGACAGAAGAAAATGCCGACTCATCCTTCAAATCTGTAGAAACGTCCAAACCGCCTTTTAATCCATCATTGGCTCAACAACTCGGACTGAACGTCAAAACCATTGTCCTTGACCCCGGACACGGCGGTAAAGACCCCGGCGCTATGAGCCAGATTGCGGGCCAGGAGAAAGATATTGTCCTCAGTATCTCAGGAATACTTCGCGATCTCTTGGTTGAGAAAGGGTATCAGGTTCGGCTCACCCGTGACACCGATGTCTACATCCCCCTCAACGAACGCACTCAATTTGCCGCAGAACAGGAAGCCGATCTGTTTATCAGCATTCACGTAAACGCCAGCACCAGTGCCAGCGGGTCTGGCATTGAAACCTACATGGAGAGCAAAAGTGCAGAAAGTTTCCGCCTGGCCCACGCCATTCAAGAGCAGCTCATCTTTGCGACTCAAGCGAAAGATCGCGGTGTGAAGCACGCGCCCTTTGTTGTACTGATTGGCACAAGGGTTCCGGCAGTTCTCATTGAGGTTGGCTTTATGTCTAACCCCACCGAAGGCAGGAAACTCACCACAGAGGATTACCAGCGTCAACTTGCCCAAGCCATCGTCAAAGGAATCGAGCAATACATTACGGGCATTCCGTTGGCAAATGCCAGTGTGAATTAGCGAATGAGTGTAGTGGTCCAGATGATAAGTCGCTGGAAAAATTTATTTCAATTGTTTCCAGCCAGACTTCCGAAGTCTTTGAGACTTCGGAAGTCTCAAAATAATGAATCAAGCAATTATGGAAAAACCAATTGTATTTTATAACCACGGGCAACAACTCATCGGGGTGTTACATACCCCCCATCCACTGACAGCGCCCTGTCCCGCCGTTGTATTTTTTCACGGCTTTACAGGGACAAAGGTTGAACCACACCGAATCTTTGTCAAGACCGCACGAAAACTGGCATCTGTTGGATTCTACGCCCTCCGCTTCGACTTTCGAGGCTCCGGTGACAGCGGAGGGGATTTCTCGGAGATGACCATCGGCGGTGAGATTTCCGATGCCATTCGAGCCATTGATGTGTTGACCGCAATGAAAGGCGTGGATGCGGGGCGAATCGGCGTGCTTGGCTTGAGTATGGGCGGATGCGTCGCGGCTTGCGTCTCCGGACAGGATGGGCGCGTCAAATCAACCGTGCTCTGGGCACCGCTTTCCGATGACCCACCGGATGTGATGCAAGCCCTGTTGACAGGTTACGCCAATCGCCCGAATCCAGATGAGGCTTCCGCCGATTATAACGGCAACGCGATCGGCCAAGCGTTTTTTGGAGAGCTCCCACAGATTAAGCCATCAACGCAGATTCAAAAGTTTTCAGGTTCCCTGCTCGTCATACACGGTGATAGCGATGAAAGTGTCCCTGTGACCCATGGGCAGCGTTATTATGAGTTGATGAAGGGTCGTGATGCCTTGACGGAGATTGAAATCATTCCCCAAGCCAACCATACCTTTAATGCAAAGGCTTGGGAGGGTGTCGTCATTACGCGATCTGTTGATTGGTTCCAGCGGACACTTTCGGCCGATTGAAAGCCCAATCGACATATACTTTGCATCGCATCAAATTGAGGTTTGAAACCTTGCG
Source organism: uncultured bacterium (assembly GCA_964577695.1). Classification (GTDB taxonomy): domain Bacteria; phylum Poribacteria; class WGA-4E; order WGA-4E; family PCPOR2b; genus CAZOAL01. The sequence continues at coordinate 130,760 of CAZOAL010000009.1, forward strand.
AAGGTTTCAAACCTTCGCAAGGATCTGCTCATCCCAAAAGCGCAATTTCTGGCGGTGGAAAGTATAGATTGGCCGCGAACTTGGGCTCTTGGTGTGAACGAGAATGACGCACTAAAAAATAGACCATCATACGTTTCACGCATCACGAGTGAGTTTTTCCAACGCCTGATCCTGTCTGTGATTGATACGCCCGATCGTTTCAATCACCCGCTGCTTTTCTGCCAATGTCTCAAAATGGCGCGGTTTGCCCTCCGCATCCAGCTCGAAGGGGGATTCCATCTGCGAAAAGTGCCCCGACGTTCCTTCCATCACTAATGAAGTAACCCGATTCAACCAGTAGCCGTCTCCATTGATCATCGCATCGTTCAACACTTTGTCATAAGCAGAGAGTGGAAATTTGCCCATCAGCGCCGCCGAGGCGTGATAAACGTAAATTTGGTCCTGTTCCAATAAACGCAGGCTCCGATGGCTTTCCATGTTAAATGAAAGAAAGATAACCGGCCGTTGCGGTGTGCTAACGCCGCGTAGAAATGCGCGATAAAACCAACTGCGTTCGATATTCAACAGGTAGAACCCGATGATCAGGTTGGGATTGATGTCATGAATCGCCCCCCTTAACCCCCGTCCAATTTCCTCCGCTTTTTCGGAGAGTATCTCGAAATACCGACCCAATAGCCCCTCCTCCATTAGCCATTCAAACCGCTCCGCGGCGCGGGAGCCTGAAGCTCCTGCCGAAGTGAGGGTACGCGCCGATTCGATTTGTGACGGTGTACCCGCCCTTACCCCTCCCCTCTCTCCCCTCCCCTCTAGGGGAGGGGAAGGGGGAGAGGTAGGGAGGTGAGACAGAAAAAGGTCAAATGCCATATCGCCAAAATCGCAGGTGTCGGTATAAAACCAGAGGGGAAATCCGTACATCTCTAGGTCTAGCAGGACGCCACGAACGGAGGGATGAGCGAGGCTAAACTCCGCTAATCCGCGCGCCCAGGGGAAAATATGCCGCTCCCAATATCCGACATCCACGGGAGATGGGTTATCTCGCTCCACTCCATCCAGTTGGGCGGTATGCAAATGTGCCGCGCGCGCCACAATCATATTCGGGAATTGAAACCCCATGAACCAGCCGATCTTAGGTTGATGGGCACCCCTTTCTTCCCACAATGGGTCTAATTCCGTCGTAATATCTTCAGCCAAGCGGATGAAATCTGCCTGGTTGGGCGTCCCCTTCTGAAATTCTAGGTGGGAATTGGTGACACCCCAAAAGAGATTGAGCCTCGCATCCTTTGCCATCTGTACCAGACGCTTCCGATACGCCCTATCTCCGGTTGCGATGTAGCACCACCCGCCTCGAATTTTCTCTCGCTCTATCCATCCGTAAATCGCCGTATCGACCTCATTGCGCCACCGGGGTCGATACGGTTCAAATGCGTTATCCCCAGATTCAGCAATATTGCCAAAAATTTCAGAGGGCTTGAGGAAATTTTCCGATACTGTCACCGATTCAGGGATGCGTTGTCGTAGCGAGGTTGCTCCCCTTTCCGCCTCCCCATCCCTCCCCTCGCACCCCTCCCCTAGAGGGGAGGGGAAGGGGGAGAGGTGGGAGGGGGGTGGTTGCCATGCGATTTCGCCTATCCGCAGACCGTGCAGGTAAGCGGTCAGCTTCCCAACGCACGCCCGCGCTTGTGCCAATCGCCTGGTTTCGATCAGCGGCGGAGATATCACCCCTATCCCCATGCAGAGGTAAACCTCTGCATTGAGGGCACAGAGATACCCCTTGCCAGCTCTCCCAATCGCCGCGGTTGGGGCTATTCCACCTTCAGCGGTTTCATCAGTTGTCAGGAGGACATCGACCCCCTCTCCAACGGTCAACGTATTCGTCGGGCCAAGCGTCAACTTTTCATACCCATCGGGATGCAGCCGATGACCTGGCACACTGCGCTGATACGGCATCTGACGGATGGTGCCTGCATAGCTATTGATCGGGTCTTTGACCTGATTGTAATGGATGATGATCGGAATATCCAGCAGCCGCAACAGTTCGTTGAAAGAATCGACATTGGTCGGATTGTGATAATATTCACTTGCCGTTGACGTGGCAAGGAGCAATAACCCACCTTCCCGGACAAATTGAGCGAGGCGCTCTATTTCCGCCTTTGTGATGGCGTATCTTGCCGCCTGCCAGTTTGTCGCGTTGACGATGGTGATGGCGTCGTATGCCACGATGTCCGCTGAAACGAGGCGCGGATAGTAGCGGCGATAGGAAGCGCGATAGCCCTGTTCTGTGAAGTAGGCAAGGATAGGGCGTACCACTTCATCCTCCGCCAGTGTATAACAGAGTGTCAAGAGTCGGTGATTCATATTAGAAATTTGAAAATGAGCAGATGAGCGAATAGACCAATGGCGTATGATAGCACGGATTTACGGAATTATCGGAAGACTTCCGAAGTCTCCAAGACTTCGGAAGTCTAAAAATGTAAACTTTAATATTGAAAGTGAGCTAAAGTGAGAACACGGATTTATAGGATTTCGCGGATTACATTGCCGTTAGTCCGCGCTATCCGTGTTCTCTCTGGGATTCTCCCACTCAGATTTTCAAAATGCGGAAGGCTTTGAGGAATTCCTGCTTGTTTTCGGCAGTCACTATCAGTTTTTGGAGCTCCAACAAGGTCTGCTCATCTTCGATCTCTTTAATTTTTTCGGAAATCGTTTTGGGAATCGAATCAAAACGGGTGGTGATCAATGAAAGCAGAAAATGCCTTTCCCCTTCGATTTTGGCTTTATTGTACATGTACTGGTAAGAAACTGACTCTTTCATAATCTCCCGGTCTGGTGTTTTTGTGTGGTGCCTTGCCACACCGCAAATCAGACGAATTCTTTATCATTCCGTTTGGGTGCCAATGGCAATCTTGATTACCATCTCATCACCCAGCCGATATGTGCCATTGAGGGCGTCAAATCCTTCGCGGACGCGGGAAAGCGGTAGTGTGTGGCTCACCATATCCGCGAAAGGAAATTCGTTCTTCTCAAGGATCGGCAACCCACGCACGAAGTGGTCGTATTGACTTCCCCAGATCGCCTCCACACGGACATTCTTGCGCATCAGCAGTTGATTAATGTTGAATTGGATTGAGCCCATATCGACAAAATGCCCAACCTCAACAAACGTGCCGCCGTGCCTCACATAGCCCAAGCCTTCGGGCGTAGCGGGCAAGAATCCAGCACACTCAAAAACGACATCCGCTCCCGTGTTCCTCCGGGTGTGCGATTTGACCAACTCGGTGCGTTCCGCTACAGATGTTACCTTCTCAATGTTGATGGTGACATCTGCGCCCATCCGCTTCGCCAGTTCCAGGCGTCTTTCTGGACCGCCCACCAAAATCAGTTTTGCTGCACCACTGATTTTGGCACAGATCAACGTCACCAAACCGATGGCCCCTGCGCCTTGAACCACAATCGTATCCCCGAGCTGCACATTGGCACGCATCGCGGCATGCACCCCAATCGTGAAAGGCTCGGTCAACACGGCAATCTCCGGAGGGGCGTCCGTTTTAATGAAGCAGGTATTGGGATAGTTGAGATAAATATAATCTGCGAATCCGCCGCGAAAGTGGGGCGGTTGGTCCGGGTTCGATTGGAAGCCGTAGGCGCCATAGTTCGTCCCCGGCGCGAAGATGACGCGATCCCCTTCGCGGATTGAGTTGCCAACGTAGTCCGTCTTGACTCCTTCGCCGATCGAGTCGATGATTCCCACGTTCTCATGACCGAGTAACATCTCCCCCTGGATGCCTTTCTGCCAGTTGTGCAGGTCTGTGCCGCAGATGCCCGCCAATTCCTGACGCAGCAGAATGGTGTTCGGTTCTGGCTGCGGCACGGGGTATTCGCGGACCTCAAAATCTTGCCCATGCGCGATAACCGCTCTACCTGTTCGTCCCATAATTCTTTCTCCTTGTCCCATCTTGTGAAAAAGTTTATAATAATCAATAGCCCAAACAACACCTACGATTATAGTCCCTAAATCTATTGAAAAATATTCATAGACATGGGGCTAACAGTGGGCAATGGAGTATGTGGGGAAGCGAGGGAGCGAGTCTTTGAGGAAAGAGGTTAACCATGGGGAAGATTTCCCACAAGGTCAGCCTCTTCACTCACAGACTCACACACTCGCCGACTCACAGACTCCGTTGCAGCAGTTAGATCGGTCATCACACCGACAGATGTGATTCCAGTCGGTCGCTCTGTGGTCTCGTATTAAGGGTAGCCGAAAGGTGAAGGTGTGCGAGGCGTCAAAAGCCGATTTAACAGTCACGAGGAGTATTTCACTCCACCTCACAGGAGGTCTTAAAGGACATGATGTGAGGAATGGCTCGCCATAAGGCGAGCCATTTAATCTTTTACAATTTACCAGATTTTACAATATTTTTCTGTAAAAAATAGATTCGTTTATTATACCAGAATTTATCCGGGAGAGCAATGGAAAAATATGGGACGTGAAACGTGATGCGTAATGCGTAATGAATGCGTCCAAAATCTATTTTACAATGAAATACAAACCTCAGTTTTTGGGAGAGCTCAACCTAATGTACAGTGCTGAAAAGATTTTTGAATTCAATCCCGCCTATCCATCTTGTCACGGTTCTACAATTGCCGAACTCCCCAACGGCGATCTGCTTGCCGCATGGTATGCGGGCTCACGAGAGGGGGCCAAAGATGTCGCCATTTTTACCGCACGCCGCTTTTACGGCAACGAAGGGTGGACCGAGCCAGAGAAAGTCATTAAAACGCCGGATGGCTCAGAAGGCAATCCGGTATTGTTTGTTGATGTGGCGGATGCCGTCTGGCTGTTCCACGTCACGATGTACGGCGACAGGTGGACGCAGTGCAAACTTTGTTATCAGAAGTCAAACAACCTCGGATACAGTTGGGACGAAAACGTAATTTTGCGTGAGGAGTTGGGCTGGATGACGCGCAACAAACCCGTCTATCTCTCAAAAGGTGGAACAAGCTGGCAGCATGTTCTACAAGATACCGAGATCCTGCTGCCTGTGTACGACGAACGCAACTGGCATTCGATGGTGGTGGTCTCTGGGGATGGCGGCGAAACGTGGGAGACGTTCGGGGACCTGTCCAGCCCGAAAGGTGTCATTCAACCCACGGTGGTCCAGCGGTCCGACAGGAGTTTGCTGATGCTCATGCGCAGCCGAGACGGAGAGGTCTACCGTTCCACGTCCGATGACCTCGGAAGGACATGGACAGCGGCAATCCCAACGGGCTTGCCGAACCCGAACAGCGCGGTCGATATGGTCCGGCTGCACAGTGGCAACATCGCGCTGGTCTACAACGACACACTGCACGGACGCACCCCCTTGACAGTTGCGTTATCAACGGATGAGGGGGAGACGTGGACATACAAACAACACCTCGAAATTGATGCGGGTGAGTATTCCTATCCTGCCATCATTCAGACGCACGATGGCGGCATCCATATCACGTATACCTACCGCCGCACCAGCATCATGCACGTCGAAATTGACGAGGCGTGGATAACGCAGGATGCGTGAAACGTGAAACGTGAAAAAAAGAAGGGAAGGAGGGAAGATTGCCTCTTTCCACCCTTTTCCTCTTCTGGCTTCCTTTTCGTTTCGATTGACACTTCTCATCTCTTATGTTAAAATGGCGGTAGCCATAGTTACTACGAGTTTTCCACTGAGACTTCCGAAGTTTGATACGAGGCTTTTGCTGAATCTGTTTTTCAAGGTGTCGCATCGTCTCCGGACAACTCGCCTGTTGAAACTTCGGAAGTCTTGGTTTCATTTTTGCTTATAACTGAAAAAGTCGTAATTCGCCAATATCACATTATTAAATTTGCAATCCTGTCGTAGAGCATGTCCGATTCCCTACACGAGCACGGCTCGCTTGTTCCAGACGCCGGTAAACCAGCCAGTCCGATTCTCGGACGAGCACGGCAGGCTCTACCAAGCGATCGTTTCCCCAATATGGCGAGGTAATATTGACAGAAAAAAACCGAATAATAGAGGAGAGAACACTATGAGCAATCCAAGATATGAGCTCTTAGCAGAAGATTTAGCGAAACAAGACATTCAGATTGACGAGGTGAAAGCGCGTCTGAAACAGCAGCACATCGAAACCCCATCGTGGGGATACGGAAATTCAGGCACGCGCTTCGGCGTGTTTCACCAGCTCGGGGCCGCACGGAATGCCCGCGAACGCTTGGAGGATGCCGCAACCGTCCACAGGTATACGGGGATTGCCCCAACCGTTGCGCTGCATATCCCCTGGGACAAGACGGACGACTGGGATGGCTTAAAGCAATATGCAGCAGACCTCGGAATTGGGATCGGGGCAATCAATCCGAACGTCTTTCAGGACCAGCAGTACAAACTCGGAAGCATCTGCAACCACGACCCGGCGATTCGGCGGCTTGCCACCGACCATATCCTTGAGTGCGTAGAGATTATGAAAATCACCGGATCGAAGGTCTTGAGCCTGTGGTTCGCTGATGGCACGAACTTCCCCGGTCAAGGGAATTTCCGCAAGCGCAAACGCTGGATGTACGAGTGCCTCGGTGAGGTTTATGAAGCGCTCGAGGCAGACGCTCGGATGCTGATCGAGTACAAGTTTTTTGAGCCAGCTTTTTATCATACTGACCTTGCGGATTGGGGAAACGCCTACGTGATGGCGACCCGGTTGGGGCCTAAAGCGCAGGTGCTAATTGATTTGGGACATCACCCGCAAGGCACCAATATTGAGTACATCGTCGCTTACCTGATCGACGAAGGAAAACTCGGCGGATTCCACTTCAACTGTCGCAAGTATGCCGACGATGATCTGACGGTCGGGTCAGTCAACCCACAGGAACTGTTCCTCATCTACACGGAGTTGGTCGCGGCTGAGTTGGACCCGGACACCGAGACGGACATCGCCTACATGATCGACCAGAGCCACAACCTCAAGCTGAAAGTGGAAGCCAGCATCCAATCCGTCTGCAATCTGCAAACCGCCTACGCGCGGGCGTTGATCGTCGATCGACAGGCGTTAGCGGAGGCCCAGGACGCGGGAGAGATTATTGATGCCGAGCAGATCCTTCAGCGCGCCGCGGAGACGGATGTGCGTCCACTGCTCGAACAGGTGCGTTTGGAGATGGGTAGGGACCCAAATCCGCTGTTGGCTTACCGCAAGAGTGGCTATTTCGAGAAGATTAGCAGAGAACGCGTCGGTGGCGGCGGTCAAGGGTGGGCGTAAACAGGGATTCAGGATTCAGGATTCACGTTTCACTTTTCTCTCTTCACGTTTGTCGAATCGTCGCGCAATTCTCTGGGAGGTAATCAGCATGTCCAAAATGAGAATCGGTATCATTGGATCCGGCGGCATGGCGAGGCACCATGCGGACCGGTTTTCCGAACTTGATGCGACCCAAGTCGTGGCGATTGCGTCACGGAATGCCCAAACAGGGGCGCAATTGGCAAAAACATACGGGGCAGAATTTGTGCCCAATTGGCGAGAGCTTGTCCAGCGTGACGAGTTGGATGGGGTTGTCATCTGCACGCATAACAACAGTCACGGCGAGATTGCTGTCGCCGCGTTACGGGCGGACAAACACGTTTTTGTGGAATATCCGCTCGCACGGTCAATTGATGAAGGCGAGGCCGCAATCGACCTGGCGAAATCCAATCGTCGAGTGTTGCGAGTTTCCCACCCCGAAGCGGTGTCAAATTCACACAAGGCGATTAAAAGGAAAATCGGTGAACTCGGCGATCTGCTGTTGACGTCCTTTTTGCGCCTGACACCGGGGCGCGGTGGACGCCCTGAAATCCTGTTCAATCTGCCGGTCTCGGGGCCGCCTGCCCATTTTTTCATTTACCACATCTACCCGATCGTTGACCTTTTCGGTCCTGCATCGTGGGTCGAGGGAGGCGCTGTCTATGAAGGCTTAACGGAGGGTGGACAATACCATCGCTTTGCCAACACGGTCAATGTGGGGTTCAAGGGCGGTGGTATTGGACAGTGGGCATGGGCAGGAGGCATCGAAATCAAAGAGGCAGAGCAACATCAGCGATACGTCTTGACCGGCGGGGCCATCCTCCATCGTGGCGACAGTTGGGTTTGTTCAACTCGCTCCGGAATTGAGACGATTTCGCCGATCGATGCCCCGAGCATTTCGCTTCAGGAGTTATGGATTCGGGAAATACAAGGTGGAGATACGAGCGCAGCACACATCGACGCCACAAATGCCCTCGAATCCATCCGGATTAGTCTCTCCGCCGAACGTTCGATACGGGAAAATCGACGGATTGTGTTACGGTAACGGGTTTCTTCTTAGGTTCTTTGGTTATAATAAATAGGACTTACGCAGGGGCAAAACGAAATAAGCGCCTCTCCCCGAAGAATCGGGACAGGTCGAGCGAAGCGAAAACGCCGATCTATCGGCGCTCTGCATCTTGAATCTTGAATGGATGCCAGATTCAAGATTCATCTGTGACATCCACGTAGGTCTGGTATAAAGTGCTCGTAGCGATTGGCTGTGGGCAGGAGGTATCACAAATGGACACGTTAAAAATTGCGTTAATTGGTACAGGGAATCGTGGGACAAGCACCTATCTCCCGATTATCTTGAAACTCAAAGATGACCTTCAACTGGTCGCTGTCTGTGACCCACGCGAAGAATCGGTCAAGGCGCAGGGCGAAAAATACGGTGTCTCTGCATACACGGACACAGCGGAGATGTTGGAGAATGCCAAGCCGGATATCTGCGCTATCGTGATCACCCCGAGCAATAATCACATCGCGGGGATTTTGTGTTCGGAGCATGGCGTCAGCTACTGCACGGAAACGCCGATTGATACCGACCTCGGATGGGCGGATAAAATGATCGAGTCCGCGAAGCAGACCGGGACAAAGATCGAAGTCAACGAAAACTACTATCGCGTTCCCTCGGAACGGATTAAGCGGGAGTTGATTCTCGCCGGTGTGTTCGGAAAGATCAATGCCGCCTACAACGAATTTCGAGGACACGGGTATCACGGAATCGGCTTAATCCGAAGTTACGTCGGGTTCGACAATGAGCCTGTCCGGGTGGTCGGCTTCCGCAAGAATTACAAGGTACAGGAGCACGTCTGGCGTAAAGATCAGCCGGCGCGCGACACGGAGGATTGGCAACACGGTGTGATTGAGTTTGCAGATGGGGCGGTGGGGGTATTCAATTTCAGCGGCTTGTCTTACGGCTCGCCTTTGCGCGGTTTCAACGGCACAAAGTTCTACGCGGAGCGCGGCATGTCTTTCCGCGAAGAAGCCATCATCCTGAACGACGACGCCGATGCGCAACGAAAGATTACCATCACGCGCAAGACGACCACCGTCGATGGCTATGAAACGCTCGCTGTCCTCGTCGCCGACACAACACCGGAAGTGGTGTGGGAAAACCCATTGCGAAATTATCCGCTCAGTGACGGGGAGATCAGCGTCGCATCAGAGTTGATGAGCATTGCAAACGCTGTTCGTAACAATACCGAACCAGAATACGGAGATTATAATGGCCGCAAAGACCGGGAGATCGATGTCGGAATGATGCGCTCCTGGTCGAATAATGGCGAGCCCGTCACGTTTCCGTTTGAGTACGAGCAACGATAGAGATATGTGATCGTGATCGTCAGAAGCAAAATATATGAAAAGTTGGAAGGATGGAAGGATGGAAGAATACCCCCTCTAACCTTCCCATCTTCCATCCTTCCATACAAAAAGTGTAAACATATTTGGGGGAAATATGCCTATCTTGTTCCATTTGTTGAAACAGAAAACGAAATCTTTTTGAAAACCATTATTCCGAGTCGAAAGGCAACAAGAAGATATCTGAGAGGAAAAAAGGATGACAGCTAGATTAGATTCAGAAGAACAAGAAATTCTCGACTCGTTTGATCGAGGCGAATGGCAACCTGTTCCCGGCGTTCAATCCGAAATGAAGCGTTACCGGGAATATGCAAAGGCAACGCGCAAACGAGATAAGTATGTGAATATACAAATCTTGGAAAGAGATCTCATTATGATTCAGAAAAGGGCTTTGGACGAAGGGGTGCTTTACCAGGAGTTGATTTCGAGTATTTTGCATAAATACATATCTGGACTTTTGGTTGAAAAAGGCTTAATCCAGGAATCTAACCCGTGATATCCGGCACCTCACCCCCACGAGTGAAGCGTGAAACACCGGTCTTTCACGTTTCACGTTTCACATCAATCACCGCTTGAGCAATTGCACGGAATACTTCCTCAATCTCCCCTTCTTCGATGCAAGAGTAGGCAATCCGCAGATCCGTTTCTCCCAACGCAATCACACCGATTCCAGAGTCGTCCAGCAATCTTTGGCGCACCGCCTCCGCGTTAGCCGATCTCAGGCGCAGGCACATAAAGTAGCCCGCATTGAACGGATAAACATCCCAGAGATCGGCATAGAGTGGATGCGAGACCACCGCTTTCACTTTCAAAGCGCGCGCCTTCAGGATGTTATACTTCTCGCGCTTCTCGGCGGCGTAGTGGGGCGCGTCCATCGCCTTGAGAACCAGCGTTTGAGAGAGCTGTGATGCCCCCGACGTGTTGGCACGAATCAAACCGGTCATCTTGCTCTCCAGTCCTTTCATTACATCGTCACCCCGCCCATACGTGAGAAATCCCACTCGCAAGCCCCACGCATACTCCTCCTTCGTTGCGCCATCGATCTGGATCGGCAGGACGTTTGGATGGAGATTCACTAGCCAGCCGAAAATCGATTCCCGCAACGCCTGGTCATCGTACCATAACCCAAAGTAGGCGTCATCGACGAGCACAAGCAGAGAACACCCAGATGCGGCGACTTCCGCAATGGCGCGGGTGATGCCCTCCGCTTCCGCCGCTGTGATGGCGTAGCCGGTGGGATTGTGCGGGAAATTGAGGAGGACGATCCGCTTGCGACTCGCCGCGCTGGCACCCTTGATGGTTTCACGAAATCCATCTGTGTTAAAATGACCGTCCGCGTTGTAGAAGGGATAGGTTTGAATTTCAGCCCCACATTTGGTTTGAAAGATGAGCCGATACTCCCCCCATATTTTGTCAGGCAGGATGAGCGTATCCCCTGGTTCAACGAATAGCTCCCCGATTAAACTCAGACCGTGCGTCATTCCACACGTCACAATCGGGAGACTGAACGCCTTCCCTTTGAGCGACGGGTTTTCCGCCCTTAACTTCTCCTTCCACCGTTGCCTCAAGCCCATCTGTCCCAGCGCCGGAGGGTAGCCATAGACCAAGTCGGGGTGGAGTGGAGAGACAAACTGATGGGAGCTTGGCAGGTGCATGGTGTGGCCGCCTTCAAGCGCAAGGGCTCGCGTCGCGTTGACGCGCTTTGCCTTTTGCGCCGCTTCCGCGCTTTGACTCAGGATGCCTTTGGGGAGGTAAATCCGTTTCCCAAGCGATGAGAGCAGATTAAAAACAACGGCATCCGCCGATGCTATCTGCTGGTTCAATTCGATGGCTAAAGGATTGAGTGCTTGCATGGTCTCCTCTGGTTTTTAGATAAGGACTTCAGCAAATTTGTAGAGGCAGATAGTACGCATTACATATTTCATTTCCAGCAAGGCTCCTATGTCCGTGATAAGGGGCGAGACTTCCGAAGTCTTTGCACCATTGTCCTGATTTGACTCATCTTCTGTAGACTTCGGAAGTCTTGTTCCCCGGCATATTGAGATGATACGTTTTCACGTTGCTCATTCGTCTCCGGTAAACCGAGAGTCTTCGATCTGAAGTTGTTGTTCCAGTTCCGTTACGCTCGGTAACTGCTTTTGGAGTTCTTGGGGGAGTTGTTGCGTCAGCCGGTATTCAGCAACGCCAATCGGTTTCGTCAGGCCCCTTAACGCATACTCGGCGACGACTTTGTTTTTTCCCTTGCACAGAATAATGCCGATACTTGGGTTCTCGTCGGGCAGGCGCACCAGGTCGTCCAGCGCGTTCAGGTAAAAGTGCATCTTGCCTGCATATTCTGGCTTGAAGTCGCCCGTCTTCAACTCGAGCGCCACCAGACAGCGTAACCCTCGATGGAAGAACAGCAGGTTGATAAAAAACTCCTCTCCGCCCACCTCAATGCGGTATTGACTGCCCAGAAACGCAAAGCCTTTTCCGAGTTCCAGCAGAAAGTCGCGCATTCCCTGAAGCAGCGCCCGCTCCACATCCATCTCCTTTGCCTCTGACTCTAGCGTAACGAAGTCAAACACATACGGGTCTTTGAGCATCTCCTCTGCTTGCTCGCCGAGCGGTGCAGGCAAGGTGGTCAGGTAGGTAGTGGTCTTCGCCGCCAGCGCGTGGCGGGCATAGGCATCGGTCTCAATCTGGTGAACCAAAACGTTGCGGCTCCAGCCGTTTTCGATGCACGCCCGCAGGTAGTATTCGCGCGCTTTGGAGTCTTTGACCTTTTCCCAAATGACGATATTGTGACCCCACGGAATTTGTCGCACAAGTTGTGCGACAAATTCCCCGCTGTCCTTGTATGAAAGATAAAACATTCTCATCCGAAATAGATTCGCTCTTGAGAACCCCTTGTTATCGGGGAGCTCTCGCCGCAGGTCCTGGCTAAGGCGGTCAATGACAGCATCGCCCCAACCGTGCTGCTGCTGGCGCTCGACAATCAGCTTGCCCATGTCCCAATAGAGCGCGAGAAGTTCTCGATTGACCGCCAGCGCTGCGCGTGTGCGCGCCGATTGAATCCGCGCTTTCAGGTCGTTAAGCAGTTGGGCATAGCCTTCAACATCTTTCAATTGTGGCATAATTGCTTTCCTTTCAGGGTTTTGAGTCTGTACGGCCCCAATTCCTCCTTTGCGTGTTCTCATTTCCCCATTTCCTCGTTCCCCGGCTCATTTGAGCTCCTTGAAGTAGTCGGAGGCAAGCTTGGTTTCCGCGGCATGGGTCATCTGGTAGCGCTGGCATAAGGTGATGTAGCGGTCAATGAGTTCCGCGCGAGCCGTCGCTTCCATTTCGCCGCCCGCGACGATCATCGCCTTGTGTGCGCAGATGGATGCCTTCTCGACCCGCGCTCGGACAGCGTCATCGTCCGCTAGAGCGAGGGCACACTCAAAGTAGTCAAAAGCCCGCCTGGAAACCTGCGGGTCAAGCCCAACATCCTGCGGCAAGGGGAAGCAACCCGGATGCACACCCTTCGCCTGGGCGTTATCGTGGAGCATGTTGACGTAATCCAGAATTGGCTGTGCGGCGCTTTTGTAGTGCAACCGGACAAATTCCTCGCAAAGCCCCCTGTCATCCAAGTCGGGATTCCAAATCGTCCGTCCGATGATATAGTTCCGCAGGTCGCACAGTTCGCCTGTCAGGCCGTTTCCGTTGGCTTGCATGAACAGGCCCTTGGTGTTGTTGCGCAGGAAGTAGCGCACATTGGGGCCGATAACGCGCAGGTTGGGGAAGGGCAGGTCGTAGGCGCGGAAATTGGTGTTGTAGTTCCAGACCCAGATGTCGTCGCAGATTTTCCCCCATTCGTCCATATCCTGGCAGAACGCGCGATTCTTCTCACAGTTTGGATCGTCGATTGGGTGCAGCGTACAACACTCAATGCTGCACAGTTGAATCTGCACGTTATGTCGTGGGCGGATGGTTTCCGGCGGTTTACGGGTGTACCAGTAAGCGAGCGTCCCCACTTTGGCGTTCGGGTGTGCCTTTTCAATCCGTTCCGCGACCGCGTTGACGAACGTGAGTTGAGACCCCATCGGAGAGCCTTCGCGCTGGTTGAGCGCCTCGCACTGGTCACATCGGCAGTAGGCATTGGTATCGGCCTGGCTGACACTCACATTTTTGGCGTCTGGATGGTCGTTGAGATACTTAATCGCGGATGCCGCGGCAATTTCAATGACCTCTGGGTTCGTGACGCATAATTGGGGACCGCCGCCGTGCGTGCGCGTATCCCGTGCCCCGTCAACCAGTGCGTAATATTCGGGATGGTCTGCCCCATATTGGCTAAACGGCACCAACCAATGAAAGGAGTGATTAATCAGCGTTTGCCCCGTCTTGCCTCCGAGCCGTTTGTCAGACGTGACCGTGTTGACCCGCAGTCGCGCGGCAAATTCGGGGTGCTCCGCATTCTCGCGATAGTAACTCCATCGGAACGAGAGCGGCGGGTTGCAAGTATGCGTTCCACAGGGAATCTTCAGCGCGGACACATCTGGAACGTGCGTGTGGTCATGCGTGAGGAAGCGCACGCCGACGAAGTCCTCAAGAAACTGATACACGCCGTAGAGTGTCCCGCGAGGTCGCCCGCCGGCAATGAATATATCGTCGCTCTGGACGACCATCCGCAGCTCCTCTTCTCCCATCGTGTTCGTATGGAAATTCGCCACGTCCGAACCGATGTAAACGTGATGCTTTGGCGTTTCGGGGGTCGAACACAGTGGCAGTTCGATTCCCGTCGCTTGCCCAAACCAGCGTCGAAATTCCTCCGCCGCATATCTTTCGGCAGGAATCGCTTCGTCAGCGACCACGATATCCCAGTCACGCATATTGGAACTATCCAGGTGTTCTTGTGAATCTACAGATTTTGAAAGTAGCATTTTATCCTCCAATCATTTAATCGAGGGTTGGTCATAATTCGCCGGGGGTTCAGTTGTAGCCCAAGATTCTATCTTGGCCCCTGGCGCACGGCCCAAGTTAGAAACTTGGGCTACGATTGCCTCCCCTGGGAATTATGACCAACCCCCATTTAATTGAGCAAGTTTGTTGCTATCAACGAGGGGAATCTGAGGTTGGACTGACCTTGACTGTGTTCAATATCATGCCTGATACCCCCACAGACCTTACTCCAGAAATTCTTTGTAGAAAATCCTCCCGCCCAACATGACGAGAACCTGATGGAATTGAGCCTTATCTTCCGCGTCAGGCAGGAGTCCCTTTCCACCGACAACAGGAATCGCCGGTAGACCACGCTCTCGCATGAGCGCGGCTCGATGGACAGCCCGTTCTACATCTACCGGATCAATAATCCATGACACCTCCATCGCCAGAATGATGGGGCGCGCTGTTTTTCGGGTCACCGCCTCAATGGCAAGGTCCAGGTCTACAATCGCCTGCCATTCCTCATCGGTCAAAGCCTTCGCCGTATCCATTTGTTCAAGCAGTTTGCCCTTATCCATGACCCGGATGTTCCGAAGGTATCTTCCGAAGATGGCACCGGCGTTTTCACGATAAAAACGCTCCTGATCGCGGCCCTTGAGGTAGCCTAAATCGTCCTGCATGTTCTTTTGGAGGATTGCCATCTCCCTCACCTGCACCGTCAGTGCTTTCACCTCAAGCTGTAATTGCCGTTGACCTTCAGCCAGCGCCTGCACTTGTTCGGCGAGCTGCGCCACGACTGCTTCCAGGCGGTCCATCCGAGCAGGCAACCGCAGGAATTCTTCGGTCAACAGGACCTGCAGCAACCGCTCTCGCCACTCCGGGTGCTGTTCCAAGGTTTTGATGAGTTCTTCTAAACTTTGTGTTGGTGACATTGTGACATCCTCCATGTTATGCTTTATTTTATCACAAATGCCAGCGATCTGTCACCCCATTTTCTCTCGTCATCGGTGAGAAGAACTTTGTGGTTGTCAAGCGGATTCTGGATTTGTTATACTTAGCCCCGTATGAAACTGCGCTTTTATAGAAACCGAGTTTCTCGCCCCCCCCCCGTCCACGGGGGGGACCAAAGACGTTGCCTTTTGGCCCCCCCGCGGGCGGGGGGGAAGAACTGCTTCACCCTCAGGCACTGAAGGAGGTGTTAAGGAAGATGAATCTCGACAGCCTGCGCGGTTATGACTTCGACTTGCCTGCGATTTTGGATTTGTTTGAAACCAAAAAGATTATCCAAAACATTGGTTTAGATAAAGTGATTCAAACCGTCGGTCTGAAGGAAGTGATTCAAACCATCGGTCTGAAGGAAGTGATTCAAACGGCTTTGTCTTCTCTGACTGATGAGGAGAAAGACACCCTTATTGAACAGATCAGACAATCGCAAAGCAACGGGGAAAAGGAAAAAGTGGATTCATGAACCAGAGCCAAAAGGCGTCATATCGAAGGGGTGATGAAAAAGCCTCGTACGAGAGGCACGGGGCTTTTTCGTTGATGAAACACACGCATTATACTAACCGCATTGGAAAATTTGTGAGTGAGCAAATCCCTGATAGCACAACCTGCCCCGAGCTATCGGGGGATCTTCAGAATAGACGGATTTTTTAAGCCGTTCATTCTGTCAATCCGTGCTATTCAGCCGAATTTTGATACGCTTCGCTACTCAATCCAAGTCCATGCAGAGCGTAGGAACGAGACGATAACAGCTTGATGAGTCAATGGATGATTCTCTTCTCTGTTAAGACTTTAATATAGTCCTCATACCGGAAGGGGCATTGAATTGCGCCTCTGAGTTGCTCTTCATTTAGCTTCAATTGTGTGCGAAATTTGTCTGCCACTTTCCCCGGCATATCTCCTTTGCCTCTGGAGAATCTTGTCTTGAATAGGAGTTTATTGTCGTAGAAAAAGCCCATAATGTCGTGATGTTTCTGTCCTAACGGTTGAAAGCGAAGTTTATTTAAGACCTGTTCTGCCTCTCTTAATTTGATATTCATTGAATCTCCACAATCATCTGTTTCAAGAAAGCGTATTCCTGAGTTGGAAGAGCACCCAGTCGGTTCTCATTTTCCTTTAACCCCTCATAATACTCGACAATCGCAGCACACAAGTCCGAAATGGCCTCCTGCACCCCTTCACCGGTGCCATACAGGTCAATGTCATCATAAGTTGCAATCACAACATCGCTGTCTCTCTCAATCACGACTGGAATGGGATGGCGAAGTTGGTAGGAGGGGTGTCGAAGGTTTTGAATCCAATGGGTTTCAGGAAATTGGCTGAATTTAGATTGAATTGTCCTTTTGATTGTTTCTATAGCGAGCATAATCTCACCAAAAGTCTCCCTATTTTTGTTCATCTATGTGTTCCTGCTTCGCTGGCGTATGTGTCAGTAGTATACCAAAAAAGAGATCCGAGCTCCATCAAAAAATTGACCTTTTTGACGCTTGACTTTTTTTTCGAGATCGACTATAATGTAGCCGCATCAGCCCACGATAACCGGATATGAAAATCAACCTCGCCAGGCGGGATGCAAGCACCTGAACTGAAGTTCGAGCTAGATCCTTATCTACCTTTCCCGCTCCACAGCTATCCGCTTCACCATTTCTCTGATCAACATCAACCCTTCTACATCGGAGAACTCTTCCGCCTGTAACCTCGTGACAATTTCTTCGACGATCTCTTTCGGCGTCTCCTGCTCGGAAGGGAAATAAAACAGGTCCCAGATTTTCACCCCTAACGCCCTGGCAATATCTTGGATGGCGCTCAGAGAGGGCGATGCCTCTCCCCGTTCAATTTCCCCGACATAGTACACGCTGATCGCTGCTTTCTCCGCAAGCCTGGCTCGTGTCAAGTTCGCTGCCTTCCTGAACGTCCGAATCCTCTCCCCCAAGTTTTTCAGCACATCCGACATGAAAACGCCTCCTGCAAATTTGAAAAAATAGTAGCATTTACAGGAGGGAAGTGCGATCTGCCATATTCCCAAAAATCCAAGAAAAATATTGACTATTTTCCTAAACTCTGGTATTATAACCCATAATCAAAGGCGGGAAATTGGGTAAATAACCCAAACAGTAATGAAAACCTAACACAAGGAGGATATGATGAAAAATCTATTCGTATTTCTGGGTTTAGTAATTGCCATTGGGGGTTTAACCCCTTTTGAAGCAAACGCACAAAGCTGGGCACTCGAAGGTGGAAACTGGAATGAACTGGACAGCGTTGATGATTTTGCTTCAGCACCTGATAGCGCATCTTTGGATGTAGGAGATGAATCTTCCGAAAGCTTGACTGTTGAGGCATGGATATATCCAAGGAGCTTTCCCGCTGCTCCCTCTACAACAGGGGAAAATGAAATGATTATTGCTGCTAAGTCCAATGCATACCGACTATCTATCCAAAGAGACAAGGATACCTTTGGGAACTCATTCCCAGGATTTCGATTTCAAGTACAGATAGATACAGTGTCAAGTTTTGCTGTAGTAGCAAGTTTTTCCAGTGTGACGCTAAACCAATGGTATCATATAGCAGGGGTTTTTGATAACTTTGCAGATAAGATTAAATTATATGTTAATGGTCAGCAAAAGGTTAGTTCTACTGTTAGCTCTAATCTTACAAATTCATCGGAAACTTTTATTGTGGGTGGCCCCCCACCGTCATCTGGTGATAAATACTTTAATGGTCGAATTGATGAAATTCGGGTTT
Organism: uncultured bacterium; assembly: GCA_964577695.1. Taxonomy (GTDB): domain Bacteria; phylum Poribacteria; class WGA-4E; order WGA-4E; family PCPOR2b; genus CAZOAL01. The sequence goes on from CAZOAL010000009.1 coordinate 149,087, forward strand.
CGGATGTTGCACGCTATTCAAGTGATTTTTCCTCACCCTCAGGACCATTTGTTCCTGATGCGAATACCCGCGCCCTTTGGCATTTTGATGAATCCGTTGGCTCAACAGTATTTGCAGATTCATCAGGGAACGGTAATACACTCACTGGACTCAATGGCGATCACTCGCTACCCGTTTCGCTTTCAAGTTTTGCTGGTACATTGACTCCTAAGGGAATTTTTTTGGAATGGCGTACTGAATCAGAAGATAACAACTTGGGATTCCATATCTACCGCAGCACAGCCAGAGATGGCGATTATGTTCGCGTCACGCCGACGCTCATCAAAGGGCACGGCACAGACTCCACACCGCACGATTACACCTTCCTTGATGAGACAGCGGAGGAAGGCCAAACCTACTGGTATCTCATCGAAGATGTGGACTTTACTGGTGTGGCCGAGAGATCCCATCCGATCCAACTGATATTCCGTCGTCACGCTGTCACATTGAAAGTCCTCCCCACGCAATTCGCCCTGTATCAGAACTACCCCAATCCCTTTAACCCGGAGACCTGGATGCCTTATGACCTCGCTGCCGATGCGGATGTCGTCATCACCATCTACAACGCTCGCGGAGGTCGCATCCGCACGCTGGCGTTAGGCACACAAACCGCGGGGGCATACCGATCGAAGGAGAGCGCGGCGTATTGGGATGGATGGAGTGAGACCGGCGAGTGGGTCAGCAGCGGGCTGTATTTCTACCAAATCCGGGCGGGAGATTTCACGGCGGCGAAGCGGATGGTTATCCTCAAGTAGCACACGGTCTACGTTGGTGCTAAATAATTGAAGCGTGGTCATAATTCGGCGGCGGTTGAGTTGTAGCCCAAGATTCTATCTTGGTCCCCTGCATAAGAGCCAAGATAGAATCTTGGGCTACGATTGCCTCCCCTGAGACCAACCTTCAAATAATTCACAAACTCAAGAATAGGAGATTCCAAATGAAGTGCAAGTACTGGATTCTATTGGCAATTGTGGCGTTAGCCGGTTTCCACGGGCAAGCTCACGCCACCAGCATTCTTCTTACGGCGGAGAGCTTCGCCGTCCTCGGCGGCTCGACGGTGACCAATACCGGCCCTACCACCATCATCGGAGATCTGGGCGTGTATCCCGGCAGCTCGATCACTGACCTTGGGAGCATCACGCTCACAGGAACGGTGCATCAGACAGATGCGGTCGCGCAGCAGGCCCAAATTGACAACACCACGGCGTACAACGGTCTGGCAGCCATGCCGTTCAACACCGACCTGACCGGTATTGATCTGGGTGGACTGACGCTTACGTCGGGCGTCTATCATTTTGCAAGTTCGGCGCAGTTGACGGGCACACTCACTCTCGACGCCCAAGGCCTCAACAACGCGTTCTGGGTTTTCCAGATCGGGAGTACGCTCACGACCGCCAGCGCCTCGGTGGTGCAAATGATCAATGTCGGTTCGAACGGCGGTTCAGACAACGGCCTGTTCTGGCAGGTCGGCAGCTCGGCGACACTCGGAACAAGCACGGACTTCGAGGGCAATATCCTGGCGCTTACGAGCATCACTCTCAACACCACCGCAACAATTCATAACGGCAGAGCCCTGGCGCAAAATGGGGCGGTGACGATGGACACCAACACGGTCACAATCTATTCCCCGTTCCCCAACACCGGCACTCTCAGCGGCGGCCTTGAGTACGATGGCAATGGCAATGTCGTGCCAATCCCGGAACCCGCCTCATTCGTCCTCGTCCTCCTCGGCTCCGGGCTGGTGGGCCTGCTCTCCTTCAGAAAAAGATTCCTCTCAGCGAAAGCCATTCGAGGACTTGTTTCCAGAGCACGAAATCTCAATAGAGCAACGAAACCCAACGCCCCACATTAACCTAACCAGCCGTTGCAGTTCCGGGAGGGCAAGGCTCCTGCCGAGCCGCTGCTCTGGTTCGGCAGAGCCTGCTCCGAGAATCGGAGAGCCTCACCCTCCCACCTCTACCCTAGAAACCGATTTTTTTAGAAAAAATCGGTTTCTGACCGTTCTGAACGCTCATGGTGGTGGCTCTGATAAACCTGAGTTCCCCATGCTAAATCTTCCACAAACAACAGCGCGCCGCCACCTCGCAGGTAGCCCCCAGATTGGAGATGATCTAACACGGCGCGTCGAAGGCGGGTGTCACGCGGTGCCGTTGAGAGGTCTTGAATATCGCGCCCGAAGATTCGGTCAAACCCGCTTCTACCGCCGGAGAAGATCGGGAAAAGATAAAATTCGCGTTGGAAGCGCACCATATTGGAATCGGACGAAAGCCACTCCTGAAACTGTGTGTTCAGTAGCCACGAAGCACAGCAGAACCCCTGAAACGGTCGATCGGGGAAATAGCGCGGGAAGAAATCAGCCGCTTGGTGCAACGAATCGCCGCAGGCATCAAAGTCCATGCGACTCCCCGCCGGAATATGAATCTCCAGAATTGGATCGCCCGGAGCCAGAATGCGTTCCCAGGTATCCAGGGGCAAACAGACCTTTCCCCGTAGCGCAACTCCCGTTGGATGAATCGGCGTTCCGACTACCTGCTTCGCATCCATTAGCAGCCGTGAAGTCCAGCCGGTTTCCGGGTCGAAGGCACCGCCGGTCCCGTCGAGCTGACCGTCGCCGCGATACCGAACCCCCGCATCGGCGAGGACTTGAACTTCGCGTGTCACGCGGTTGCGCCCCCCGCCCGCGGGGGGCACCAAGGGCATCCCCGCGGTCCCCCCCGTGGACGGGGGGGGGAGCGAAACGCAAGCAGGGGGTTTGGTTAAGCTACGATGACTGCCCGGGATGTGTCGCGTACCACCTTTTCAGAGGTGAAATCATCTAAAAGCCAGAGGCTGTTGGCAACCATTGGGAAGCTCGGCAGCGGTTCCGGCATTGCTCCCAGCACATGGTCAACATGATAGTGTCCATCCGTCGCGCCGGGGGAAATGATATTGGAAGTGAGTGTGCTGAGTGTGTAATCTGCCCCCAATAAATACGCAAAGAACGGCACAACTTTGGGATGGGCTACCAAACGTTCAAACATCTCGCCTTTGTTCACCAACCACCGGACGTGTTGACCCTTTCCATTCGTGTGCATTATCGCTGAACCCTCTTTCTTCGCCTCTTCCGCCAACTCTAATAGACGCGCTTTATAGGCGTGAATTTCTGACTCAGAAAGCACATCTGGGATGAGGATGCACCCGCGCTCATCCAATTCCCGTTGTTATTCTCGAGAAATCGCCATTTGTCCCCTCCTCATTCATGAAGCAAGTTTTAAAGGGCATGTTTCAAATTTCTGAAAAAATATGTTGACACGGTTGAGATAATGCGTAATGCGTAATGCGTAAGTGAAATCCTTTACGCATTACGCATTACGCATTACTTGCGTTCAGTGTCAACGGTTTTCTGAAACATGCCTGGGTTTTTATAACAGTCTCATGATTAATGCCCGATTTCATTTCCCCACTTTCCTCCCAAACCCAACCGTCCTTCCAGGTCATCGATAAATTGGCGGGCGACGCGCCCAGACCGTCCACTTGATGAGGCTTCCCACGCCAACGCGGCGCGATGCAGCGATTCCGTCGGGATGGTCAAACCCCGCTGTTGGGCGCAGTGCGAGACGATCTTCAGATAGGTGTCTTGGGAGATGCGATAGAAAGCGAGTCGTAACCCAAACCGATCACTCAGTGAAACCTTCTCCTCGGTGGTTTCCCGCGGATACAATTCATCTTCATCACTGCGGGGAAACTGATTCTCACTGACCTGGCGTGGCATTAAGTGGCGACGGTTTGATGTCGCATAGATGAGCGCATTCTCAGGGCGCGCCGCAATCCCACCCTCCAACATCGCTTTGAGTTCCCGGTATTCAGGTTCCCCTTCGCTGAAGGAGAGGTCATCGCAAAAGAGAATATATCGTTCTGGGCGTTCCCATAACATATCTGTAATCTCTTGCAAATGGAGTAGCCCGTCTTTGTTCACTTCGATGAGCCGCAAACCGTCCGCCGCATAGCGGTGGAGCATGCCTTTGATAAGCGATGATTTGCCCGTGCCGCGATCGCCCCACAGCAAAACATGGTTTGCCGGAACCCCCCGCAGAAACTGCCGGGTGTTCCGATCCAACGCCTCAATCTGCCGATCGATTCCAATCAGATTCGCGATGTCTACGAGGTCGGGGTGCTTGACAGGAATGAGACGCCCGAATCCATTTTGACTCTTCCACCGAAAGGCAATGTATCCATTGAGGAGTTCAGCCCCGTTTCCGTTGGTTGTTGTCGCTTGAGTGAGTAATGTCTCCGCCTTGTCGAGGATTTGTTCCAGGCGGGGAATAATTGCTTTCCAATCTGGTGTCATCATGTTAGGTGTTAGGTGTTAGGTGTTAGGTATTAGCTTGACTTTGTTAGATTTCCCCCGATAGATCGGCCTGCCCCGATCCCTCGGGGGGCAGGCTCTGTAGCCCAAGATTCTATCTTGGTTTTTGAGCGGAGAGGCCAACGTTGTCTTAGGTTGTCGTCTTTTAGAAGCCAACGCCGTCTTAGGTTCTAAAGACGGCTAAGACGACGTTTCTAAAAGACAACAACTTAGAAAGTTGGGCTACAAGAGCATCCATTTCTAATTTAACAAAGTCAAGTTAGGTGTTAGGTGTTAGAACACGAAGCAATAGTTCATCTCTCCAGCCATTTGAGAAAATCAGGGGGAGCAAAAAAGTCGTCAATAGCGGGACTCCATCCGGGCAGAACCGCTGCTCCCAGGGTTTCACCGCAACCGAACAGCCCCAGCCGTTGAGAAGAATCCGCTTTCAACTGCAATACTTCAACCGTTTCATCGCCCGGACGGACTAACCAGCACTCTTGCACACCAATCTTGCAATAGTCCATGAGTTTATCTTCAATTCTACGTTTGGATTCGCTCGGCGAAACAAGTTCCACGACGAGGTCCGGTGGAAAACTGAAGAAGGGAACCCCCTTGATTGAGTCGAGCCCAAAGTGTCGTATTCTATTGAAATTTGGGATAGAAGGGCAAGTACAAATGATTATTCTTGACCGGATGCGCTTTGTCGTGCTATGATATCAACCTGACGTTTACAGGGCGGCAGCCAAAGCCCGGTACGGGCGTTATGTTTCATGGAAAGCGCATGACACATCCGTTTCATCTTTCTACTCAACAATCGTTCGATGCACGTTAATCGCATCGTCAAACAGGATAATGTCCGCCGCCTTACCTACCTCCAAACTGCCGCGCCGATCATCCATCCCGATGATTTGTGCGGGGACAAGGCTCGCCATCTTAACCGCCGCCTCAAGACGAACGCCGGCGAGATTGCACATCACGCGGATGGTCTCATTCATGCGGATGGTGCTGCTTGCATACCCCGTGTTATCCGGCATCGTCGCCACGCCATCTTTCACAATCGCTTGTGTTCCATTCTTGCCTCCAAAGGTGTAAACGCCGTCCGGCATCCCCGCGCCACGCATGGCATCGGTGACAACGGCGAGGCGCTCCGGAGTCTTGCACTTGACGGCGAGTTTCAGCAGTTCCGGTGGCAGATGTTTCCCGTCGGCGATGACCTCAGTGGTCAGTTCATCGATCAGCAACGTCGATTCGATGACTCCCCCTTCGCGTTTCGGCCCGGTCTTGATGACGCCAGACATCGCGCAGTAAAGGTGCGTACTATGTCGCAAACCCAATGCAACGGCACGGACCATCTGATGGTAACTGGCGTTGGAGTGCCCACAGCTCGGAACGATATTCCGTTTGGACAGCTCTTGAATTAACCCATCTGCGCCAGCGATTTCGGGGGCGAGTGTCATCAGTCGAATCTGATCGGTGTAATCAAGGAGTCGTAGATATTCGTCAGGGAGCGGATTGCGGATGGTATGCGCCAGATGGCAACCTTTCTTATCGAAGTTGAAATATGGGCCTTCGATATGGATGCCGAGAATCTTTGCGCCCCCCATCCTTTCACTCCCTCCCTCTCCAGGGGGAGGGCTGGGGTGGGGGTGGGAAGGGGTCGATTGAACTTGATGGACGGCATCAATTGCGGCGAAGATGTTTTCCAGTGAGTCCGCAGCCGTCGTTGCAAGTAGCCCTGTTGTGCCTCCCGTCGCGTGAAAACGGGTGAGCGTGAGCAAATCATCTGCCGTTGCGTCCATCACATCCGCTCCATCTCCACCGTGAATATGAAGGTCGATAAACCCCGGCGATACATAAAGCCCACGGGCATCTATCGTCTCGCAATCCGCTACCGGCAAGACCCCAGGGGTAATCTGGGAGATCACGCCATTCTCTACGAGCAGCGTATATCCATCTAAAATTTCGTTGGGGGTAATCACCTTTCCGTTCGTAATCAAGAGTCGTTTAGCCATCATCTGTCTCCTTTTTTCGGAAATTTGTATTGGGCAAGAACATCTTGCACACCGTAGGGGCGACGCATGCGTCGCCCCTACAAAGCAGGGATTGCGGCGGATTGTGTAATACATCACGACCCAACACCGGCAAATCTAAGAGGCCTTCATCTCGGTGGCAAACTTGCGCCGTCTGATAAGGGACCTCGGCATCAAATCCCTTCCCCGTGATGAATCACTACGGGACGAGGGAGGATGACCTTCTGAACCCCCTGTCCCGTCGGGACATTTGAAAATAGCCCACCGATTCATCGGTGGGAACTTATGGCATTGGCGAGTTCCTCGTCCGTTAATTCGATTAGTTACATGGCTTTCTCCTTTTGATAAAGTCGAGGTGATTATACCAGATCCGATGGGGAGGGGTCAAGAGCCGCGTCTCATAAAAATAATTTGCAATCAAACTTGACAAATTCTCTATACTGGTGTACACTCTACTAAGACGATTCATAAAAATGGCATATAGGGGCAGCACCTTGCGCTCGCCCTTGCCACTTTTCTTTTACTGAATGTGGAAAAATAACGTTAGAATACCCCGTACACTCGAATCAAATGGGAGGTGACAAACACTCCCAAAGATATGGGAGTGAAAAAAAATGTATTCCCAACCCATTCTATTAAAATCTCACCCACTCACGAAGCAGAGAGACGACGGAAACGCGCACATAGCCGATCTCAGTCCCGAACGTGTGAAAGAAGAACTCTACGAGCGGCATCACCCGAGTTTAATGCCTATCGATATAGAGGCGCACGCGAAAACGGTGTACAAAATATTGAGGCTCAAGAAAAAACACAACGTGTTGATGCTCGGCCATAATTACATGGAACCGCTTGTGTTTGGTTTATCAGAGACCCAAGAACAGGGCGATTCACTTGGATTGAGCATGCACGCTGCAAAAACGGAGTCTCCATACATTATCTTTAATGGTGTGCCATTCATGGCAGAAACCGCCAAGCTCCTCAACCCTTCAAAGACAGTCCTCGTCGCTGATAAAACGGCAGGGTGTTCGCTGGCGGATAATTTCGGCGCTGATGACGTCAAGAAGCTGAAGGCACTTTACCCAGGTGTCCCGGTCATGATTTACATCAACAGCTACGCTGACGCGAAAGCAGAATCCGATATTTGCTGTACATCGGCGAATGCGGCCCAGATAGCGCGAAAAATGCCGGGCGACAAAATTATTTTTGTTCCCGACATCTACTTTTCGCAGAATTTAGAAGAGGAACTCAAGGGTAAAAAAACCGTCATCTATCCTGGCAAAGACAACCAGGAGAGAGGGGCGGTGTGTGAGGTCCATGAAAAATTCTCACTTGAAGACATTCTGGCAGTCCGAGAATCGTTTGACATCCCGAGAGGTCACCCTAAGAGAATACTTTATGTTCACTGGGAATGTAAGCCGAAGGTGCTACGGGAATCAGACTTTTACGGCAGCACCAGTCAGATACGGCGGGACATCGCAAAACGGGTGGCAGAAAATACACTGGAACGCGCCTTTATCGCTTCAGAATGTGAACTGACCTCCAACCTGATGCAAGAGTTTCCAACCGTGCAATTTTGGACAGCCTGCTCTGTGCGGTGTTCGCACATGGCAAAAGTGACACTCCATAAGGTGCTCAATATCCTTGAGGCATTAGACAGAGGTGACGATTTGCGTCCTTATGAAGTCACCCTTGGCCCCGAAGTCATTGAGCGGGCAAGGGTTCCCATTGAGCGAATGCTTGAAATTGGCTCGTAATCCGTAAAACGCGAAACGCAATCAAGATACAGAATACATCGAATCACTTATATCAAGGTTTGACGGTGCGCATTCAGAGAAAGAGGGAGAGGGAAAGGAGGAAATGGAAGAAGTCCTGGATTTCCTTCCTTTCCTTCCATTCTTCCCTTCCTTCCGGTCTACATCTCTGTATCCTTGCCCTCATTTTCTCGTTTTCCTACCTCTGGATCGTCTCGCCTTCAATTCCCTCATCTTCATTTTTCTCGCTCGGTGCCGCTAACGATTTGAGTTGAGCCAGCACTTCCTGTTCTTCAGTTTGCCAGGGTCGATAGGCGGGTTTTTCCCGTTTTTGCGGCGGTGCACCGAGCACCAGGATGTAAGCGCGACGGGGGTGGTCTGTCATGTTTGGGCCCGAGTAGTGCAAAGTTCGACAGTGGTGGAAAGTCGCCCCGCCCACCGGAATGGGACAGGCAACTGCCTCCGATGGGTCTATGTCGTCGGTCACCAAGCCGTGGGTGAGCGGGTTATTGTCAATGTGGCGGTGCCAGCAGATTTCACCCTTATGTGAGCCAGGAATAAACTGCATGCAGCCACTCTCCACCGTAGCCGGGTCCAAGGGCAACCAAACGCTGAGGCTGTGGGGAATGACCGACGGATTCCAATAGGCTTCGTCCTGGTGCCAGGGGGTCTCGCTACCGTAACGGGCAGGCTTCAAAATCATGTGCCCGCCCCCATTGACCTGCGCCTCCACAACCTCAAGCAACCGGGCAGCGAGGTGACGCGCATTTCGGAAATAGACAGTCTCCCGGAGTTCCGGGAACTTCCCTTCCGGCCCGAGCACCTGCGGGAGCGTTTCAGTGCCGCTGTGCGCCCGTGGCCCGGCGAGGTCAAAATAGTGGCCCTGCGCCTCACCCATCCGCCGATTGAAGAGCTGATCGTAGATGCCCTTCATCCACTCAACCTCCGCATCAGTGGTAATACGCTCAATGCTCAAAAATCCATTTTCACGAAAGAAAGCAACCTGCTCCTCCGTAACGTTCACCTCTAAATCAGTGTTCGCTCCCATACGATTTCTCCTTGAAAAAGTTTGTTGTGACCCTTATAATATCATTGAACTCTCATATAATATCACGCAGACATGAATTGTTCAATATCCAAACTTAAGCGGAGGTGAAAAACATGGTGTCTCATGCTCAACAGTTTCATGTAGTTCAAAGATTAGGGGGGCATTCTGACTGTATTTGGTCAATGTCGTTTTCCCCTGACGGTGAGTATCTGGTAACAGGAGGTCGAGACAGCAGAATCAACGTTTATCAAAGACATAAGACCAGAGGAACTGATTACCAGTTCCGAAATAAAAGAGTCTTAAGAAACCATTCTAATTCCATCTATTCCGTTTCTTTTTCACCCGATGGTAAGTATTTGGCCAGTGGTGGTGCCGACAACAAAACCAAAATATATGAGGTGGATAGGTTCGAGGAAGTTACAACCCTATTGAGTAGTAATTGTCGTTCCGTTGCTTTTTCCCCTGATGGAAAGTATCTAGCTAGTGGTGGTGGGGACTATACAGTAAAAATCAGCAAGGTTGGTAGTTTCGAGGGGGTAACAACCCTTACGGAAGGTTCTTTGTACCTACATTCCGCATCTTTTTCCCCTGATGGAAAGTATATAGCCATTACTGGAAGTATACGAGAGAAAGACGGAAGGAATCCAGGGACGAAGGAAGGAAGAATCAAAATCTACCAGGTAGATGGGTTTGAGGAAATCAGAACTGTAGAAATTGATGCCTACCCTTCTCTCCCTATATCATTTTCTCCTGATAGTAGGTACCTAGCTGTCAGAGATGCACGCGCATTGAGAATCTACCAGGTAGATGGGTTTGAGGAAATCAGAACTGTAGAAGATGGATTCCCTAGCATTTTGTTTTATTCTGTAGCATTTTCCCCTGATGGAAAGTATCTAGCTAGTGGGGGTATTCTCGTGATTAAGATTCATGAAGTGGGTGGTTTTGAAGAGGTTGTCACTCTGATGAACGATAAGAACAAGGCTTGCTGGTCAGTAGCGTTTTCCCCTGATGGAAAGTATCTAGCTAGTGGGCACATGAATCGTACCATAATTCGGAGTGTTCAATAGTGCATGCAGCCACTCTCCACCGTAGCGGGGTCTAAGGGCAACCACACGCTGAGGCTGTGGGGAATAACCGACTGTATCTTGTATCTTGAATCTTTGCTAAGTCGTTGGACAGAATGATTTGGATCGTCTGTTCAAACCCCGGTTGTCCGTGAGGACACCGGGTGTTTGAGATTGACACACCCGGTGTCCTTCCTGCCTGCCGCGCTACGCAGCGGCGCAGGCAGGTGGACAACCGGGGTGTTATAAAATTAAATTTGTCCAGGTACTTATTTGTAACCCGCCGCGGTATAGCTCAAAAAGCGTATATTCACCCATTGTCCCCTAAAAACAGAAGAGGAGCCAGTATTAATGCGAGCGGTAGCTATTTTTTTCGTCCTTCCCTACCTTTTTTGCGCTGTGATTGCCTCCTCGCTTTGTATGGCGGCTGAACCGACCAGTACCTTGCCAACGCGGGACAAAATTGGACTTGAGGAAATTTTGTTTGCCCCATCCCCCTTTGTCACTGCGGGTGAGGATGACTTGATGGTTTCTGCCTATTTACGAACCACCGAGAAGGAAGGAGAGGTGCCGTCAGATTTTAATGAAATATGGGATACCGCGGAACGGTTTTTGACGCTTCGCCTCAAAGGATGGGGGGCGACGTTGGGATGGGTAGATGGACCAAAATCGAAATTGTCCGAGCCCCAGATTTTGGCAGTGGATTACAAACTGCCCCTTCAAGGCGGAGATGACCGCACCGCTTTTGCCGTGGATTTCAAATTCGCAACGCAAAAGCTACCTAAAGCAACGTTACGGCAATCTGTCCTAGATTTCGGTGTTTTTTCAATTACAGGAGTCGCCAGCAAAGAGGTCTCGTTGATCTTTGAGCCTTATGGCGGTGTCATGCTGAATTATATTTACATTAATGCGTCCGAATCCCATTTAACCGACCTTTGGAAGATGGTTCCATTCGCCGGGGTGCGAGTTTACATCAGTCCTTTTGTCCAGGCTGTCCTGGAGGTGAATCGAGCGCGGGTCGGCTCCAATGACCCGCAATGGACCTGGCATCTCGGAACTTCTATCAGATTCTAAACCTGTTTGTCACGCCGGAAGTCTCAGAAACCGAGTTTTTCAAAAAAACTCGGTTTCTATAACTCTGTCTGTGCGACTGTGAAGGAAAATTCAATGAAAACTGATAGCCTCCATAAAGTAAAGTTGTTATTTGCATATTTGCCCATTTGCGCATTTGCATATTTGCCCATTTGTCTCTTCAGTCTGTTTGGGTGTGGGTCTGTTATCACCCAGGAAGCGGCGCAGCAGGCAGTAGACGACGCGCAGATTTCCGTTCAATTGGCAAGGAGCTCTCGCGCTGACCTTTATTCCCCCGGGAATCTGAACGATGCAGAGCGCTTTTTAGCTGAAGCGGAGCAAGCATTATTGCGCAATCGGCGGCAACGCGCGTATAGCCTCGCAAACAAAGCGTTGGACGCCTCGAAAGCGGGGGAAGTGGAAGCGAAACAACGTTTGCAGCGCTTACAAACTACTTCTCCCTTCAGCCAATTCCCTCAACCTGGCGGACTGACACCCTATAGCACAACGACGCAACCTTTCACCCAATTTCGACAAGGGACAGAGCGCGTCCCGTCCAACCTGACGTCACAAGAACAATCCTTGCTAGAGATGCAAAACCGGGTTCAAGCTGCCGCCCAGGCGCTGCAAGAAGCCCAAAATACGGTGCAGGCAGCGCGGCTGTTAGTCCTCAAAATTCAGACCGAGATTGGATTATCCATGGCAGAGACGACCCTTCAACAGGTGCGGGAAAGCCGTGCATCGAAGGAGATGATTGATTTAATTCAATCCTGGTATGAGCAGGCACGACAAGCCGCGGCACAGGGAAGTTATGAGAACGCCCTCTACTTTCTCGAACGTGCCCAAACTTATGCCCAGGATGCGAAGGCACTTGCGCCGAAAAAGTGAGGATTGACAATCGACAATCGACAATTGTCGATTGTCGATTGTCGATTGAAAGGGACTTTATGCACTTCAATTCTCAACTTGACTGTATATACAGGTTAAGGTGGTTCTATCTCTGCTTGATTCTTAGCACCCTCTGTGCGCTGATTATCCCTTCAACTTACGCCCTTGACCCGCCAAACGCCCCTATCCATCTGGATGACAATCCCAATGCCAACTTATCCGCCAAAACGGGCTTGGGATACGATAATGATTCCATCTTGGAGTTTCGGTGGGGTGGGGTCCCCGAGGCGAAGAGTTACAATGTTTATCTTTCGATTGATGGGGGGGGCTTTCAATTGGAGAGTGCTGTGTTTGCGCCCCAATATACCCTCCAAGGCGTTAACGGACACTTTTATCAGATTCGGGTGACGAGCATGGCAAATGGGGAAGAATCGGAGGCTTCCCAACCGTCCAACAGGATTGTGGTGGATACTGCCCCGCCGGAGATGCCTATCCTGCAGTTCAAAGACCCTGTTTTGGTCAGCACTGTCAAGTTCGTTGTGCCGCTTGACCCACAGACCCGAACAAGCGACGACCCCAATTTTGATGCGTATCAACTCCGGGGCGGTCAGTTTGCCGATTGGACGACCACACAGGAGATGGCGGCTTTTGAGTTCCAACTCCAGCCGAACACCACCAATGCGCTGCAAATTCGCGGCGTTGATTTGGCGGGGAATCCAAGCCCAGTTGCGGCTTTGGGGGTCATTCAGGACTCCGTTCCGCCGACCGCTCCGATATTAGCGCCGCTGAACCGGCAGGCGGTCAATACACCTACCATTGGTTTGAGAGTCGATGTCCCAAGTCTCGACCCGCATTTCTCCCACTATCAGTTGCGTGGCGGGCAATATCAGAACTGGACGAGCGTGAGCGAGACAGCCGTTTTTTCTTTTGAACTGGCTCGAAATGCGGAAAACCTCCTCAACGTGCGAGGGGTTGATAAGGCAGGGAATATCGGTGAAGCGGTAACGGTTCGCGCCATTCACGATGCCATTCCCCCACAAGCGCCGGGGCAACCCAGTGCACGCGAGGAAACCTCGCCAGGTTCGGGCTTCGCGAGGTCGTTCCCGTTAACCTGGGAATGGGGACCGGCGAAAGACAATTTCCGTGTGGATTCCTATCAGGTGTTTGTCCTCGTCGATAGCGGCAATTTGACCTTAGCGGGTTCTACGCCAACAGCCAGTTTTCCTCTCGCCGTGACGACGGGGCGAAGCTACCAGGTGCGCGTTCAAGCAGTCGATGCCGCGGGGAATTTGGGGGATTTCTCCCAACTCTCGCGTCCCATCTTCGTGGATATGACCAGTCCAACGACGCCGAGTATCCGCATTCGCGAGCCAAGGGTGCTCCCTGGAAATTTAGTGGATGCGGACTCCATTCTGGTTGAACTGGTTGTCCCAAGCGAGGATGACCTGTTTCTGGGCTATCAACTGCTAGGGGGGCAATACGCAACCTGGACGGGCACAACGGAAACGACCACTTTTCGATTCAATCTCATCCAGGATAGAGTCAACATTCTTTCCGTGCGTGGGAGTGACAAAGCGGGAAACGTGAGTGGCACCGCAACCATTCAGGTGATTGAGGATTCAACTCCCCCTACACCTCCCATTGTGCGCAGTACACGGCTGGCTACCAGAGAAAATTCGGTCGTGGTGGAACTGGTCGCCCCCAGCGTTGACCCCTTTTTCGACGGTTATGAACTGCGGGGCGGTCAATATTCCGATTGGACACGGACGCCGGAGACCAACCAGTTTCGGTTTCAGCTTCAACCGGACCAAATCAACCGGCTCTTTATCCGCGCCATTGACCGGTTGGGGCATCGCAGTGAACCCGTGGAGGTGCAGGCGGTTCAGGATTTGATTCCGCCTGCGCGGCCCGGGGTGCCCCTGCATTTCGATAGTACCGCCGCAACGATCGGGTTTGACGATGATACCACGTTAGATTTTCAGTGGACACCTGCTCAAGATGACTTTGCTGCAGTTTCTAATTATTTGGTGTTCCTCTCCGTGGATGGGCTGCCTTATGAAGAAATAGGGAAATCATTTGGTCCGGCGTTCAGCGTGGCTGTGGCTGAAGGCCATGTCTATCGACTTCAAGTCGCCGCGGTAGACCAGGCGAGCAACGTTGGACCGCGTTCAGAAGCCTCTCTCCCGGTGCTCGTCGATACGACTCCTCCCACCTCACCCGTCATTGAGCCCGTCCTCCCCTTCACTTCTGCCTTTGAGGTCGAGCTTCAGCTTACCACTGATGGGCAAAGTTTCGATGCCAACGGTGTGAAGTATCAGATTCGGGGCGGAAAATTGGATTTCTGGATGGATGTGAGTACCACCGGTCCGTTCCGCTTTTTCCTGGCGCCGAATGCGGAAAATACACTCTCCATCCGGGCAGTGGACCCAGCGGGGAATCAAAGCGTCAATTCGGTACAAGTCACCCAGGATTCCATCCCGCCAAGCGCCCCAAGCAAACCAGGACACTTAAAACCAGAGGAGGCATTCGTGCCGAACCTGGACAACAGTTCATCGGTAAAGTTCGTCTGGCCACCGGCAGAGGATAACTTTGAGGTTGACTATTATCAGGCGCTGGTCTCCAGGAACGGGGGCGCTTTTAAGCCGGATGAACGGAAAATCGCCACCCCATCCGCTCAAAGCCCTTATACGGCTGCGGGAGAAAATGGAAACACCTATCAGATTAAGGTGCGGGCAGTTGATAAAGCGGGCAATGTTAGCCCAGAGTCGCCGCCCTCAGAGGTCATCTTCGTGGATACCGAACCGCCTGTTGTCGAGCTAGTAGAAATCCTGGGCGACCATCGCGTAACGGGCAAAGTGACAAAGGGGGATGGGAGAGTACAGCTCAAAGCCCGCATTAAAGATGCGACAGTGACAGAAGAAGGCATTGCCGTTGATTTCAGCCAATTGACAGGCAACGCCGCGGATCGCGCGGTGAAGCCGCTGGCAAAAAACCTCTCCGTTTTCGATAACTTTGTGCAGGTCAACTGGTTTACCTCCTTGAGCCCGAATCTCCAGGGCGGGAGGGTACTCACCGTGACAGTTTCTGCGAGTGACAACGCCGGCAACCTTTCAGGAAAAAAGTCTGCCCAGGCGGTTGTCTTTGTACCTCCGGCGAGTCAGGAAACCGTAGTGACCGTCTCCACAGATGGCGTCGCGAACGTGGTGGTGGAATTGAAACCGTCCACCATTCCTGATAAACGGGTCTTGCCGATATGGGTTGTTGTAGAACCGGCGGTGGCGGAAGCCGATCAGAACCTTCCTGAACAAACGTACATCCCCAAGGGAAGCAAGGCGTACCAGATTATTGCGGAAGACCTTTTGGGCGTTCCAATCAAGGCGGAGCAGATCAGAGATACTTTTACATTGGGACTTGGGTATTCAAGCGACATTGGGCCAGAAGTGGCAGAAAATCTGAGGTTGTTTGTGCTATCGGGCAATCAATGGTCGCCTGTCACATCTCAGGTAGACCTTTCCGGCCGCATGGTGAAGACAGAAGTCGCTTCCGAGTTTGGCATTTACCGGGTGCTTGTCCAGACGAGCACAGAATTACGGGACATCCTCGCATACCCCAACCCGATTCGGTTTGAAAACTCCAATAGAACCCTGAAATTCCGCAACATCCCCCCCAACGCGGAGATCGAAATCTATACGGTGACAGGAGAGAAAATCAAAAAAATCAAAGTAGCACCGAACGCGCCTCAAGTTTCCTGGGATGGCAAAAAGGATAATGGAGACTCGGTCACAAGTGGGTTATATATCTACAGAATTCGGCTGAAAGACAAAGAAATGTTCGGCAAGATAGCGGTGTTAAGATGATAATAAGGCGTGAAACGTGAAACGTGAAGCGTGATTCTGTTCACGTTTCACGTTTCACGAATCGTCTCATTCAAAACGACAAATGATATAACACCTGAAGAGGAGGAATGGAAGATGGCAGGAATTGAGAAAGCACCATACATCAATTGGCGCGAGTTTTCTGAAAAAGCAGACGCCATTTACGCGCGGCTAAGATCGGAACTGGAGCGTGACCATTGGGGAGAAATTCTGATTATCGAACCGGATAGTGGGGATTACTTTCTCGCCAAAGAACCAAAAGAAGCGGAACGAAAGTTCTATGAAAAACACCCAGGGGAACTGTTTGTAAGGCTTCGAGTGGGGAAACTTGCCGTTCATCGATTCCCAGGGCGCGCACGTCCTATAGGCTTGAAAAGGAGAGGGTTTTAATGATTCGTGGAAGATTTGATGAACAAGGACAGCCGACCCTTCCTGTTCAATTGAGCGGCCTTCATGGGACTGTTGAGGTGATATTAGTTGTTGACACAGGGTTTGATGGCGATATCTGTGTTCCTATACCCGTTGCTATTACCCTCGGCTTGCCCTTAAAGGGTTTCGACTTTGTTGAACTGGCTGATGGAAGCATCCACAAAGAATTCTTCTTCCAAGGAAACGCACAGTTAGGAGGCCTGCCAACCTGTGAGGTTGAAGTTTACCTTACTGAATCTGAACAAGGGCTCATCGGTGCTGGAATGTTTCAACATCAGAAGTTAGAAATCGATTATGAACACGAAACAGTGACATTGAAACCAGTTCGCCGCGCCACAACAAGGCGGCGTTGAAACTTCCTTGGAGTCGTTTCAAAAGGGAACAGGAGTAACTCATGAACGGTTGGTTCTACCGGCCCAGCACTTTGAGGTGTCCTCATAAAGGGTTAGGCTATATTTTTTTTATGATAAGTCTTTTGTTGAAAAGAGTCCCAGTATATCATTGGGTAATAATTGTTTGCATCTGCTTGGGGGGCTGGGGAATTCAGCAAGCGGTCGCGCAAAAGGTGGAACACTCACGGAACGGAGCTGATGTTCCAACTTCCTCTTTTCTTCGCATCGGCGTTGATGCCCGAGGCGTCGCTATGGGCGAAGCGCAGGGTGCGGCAACAGAGGATGTGTACGCTGTATATTGGAACCCGGCGGGTTTGGCGAAGGTACTGTTGAAGGAAGTGGCGTTTACACGCCAAAACATGTTCCAGGGGTTAAATTATAACTTTCTTGGTTATGCGCATCCAACTCGCTCTTATGGGACGCTGGCAGCACAGCTTTTCGTCCTCACTTCTGGGGATATTATCACCACGAAAGAAAACCCGGATGGTTCCTTTGGCGGGCTCGGCGAGGTATTTTCGGTAAGGGACGTTGGGTTTGGTCTTTCTCAGGGCAAAGCGCTCACGCAAAACGCCTCTTATGGGGTCAGCGTGAAACTGATTTCTCACACCATCGCAGATGAAAGCGCGCGCGCCCTTGCCATTGATGGCGGCGTGCTGTATCAAACGCCGATAGAACCGTTGCGCATCGGAGTTGCCCTGCAAAATTTCTCGACACGGTACACCTTTATCAGTCAACGACTGCACGAACCTTCGACTCTCAAGCTCGCCGCCCTCTATACTTTTTTCGATCGACCCCTGTTTTTAGCGGCTGATCTCAACCTGGTATCGGGCCAACGAAATACCCTGAACATCGGCGCGGAATACTGGTATCGGGATGTCATCGCCTTCCGCGCAGGCTTGAAAATGCCGCCGCCCTCCGGTTTGCTCTCTAGTTTCGCTATGGGAATTGGCGTGAATTGGCGAGATGCTTATCAATTGGACTATTCGCTCTCTCCTCACCGAGCGCTTGGGGCAAGCCAGCGCTTTTCGGTCATCGTTCGATTTTAGAGAGTCATCATCCCGCCACTTGCATACCGTGGTTGGAAGTATTCGCTCATGAACCACGGGAAGAAACCGAGTTTTTCAGAAAAACTCGGTTTCTAGTACCCCACCAACAAAGTTTGGAATGGTAATTGTCGTCTCAGATTCCCTTTTCATAAGGGTTAGGGGTCGAGGTGTTTTTCCCTCCTTCCATTCCTCCGTTTTCAGCGAATAGATTTCACAATAAGCGAACGATGCGCTTACCGAATCGTCATCTCAAATGGCAGAACCGCGGCGACCATTTCGTTAGCGAACAGGTGTATCCAGTAGAGATAGGGGGTGGACTTCGCGATGGATGCAGGGATGGATAGATGGGACATCATTGCGGTGCGAAGCTCCATGTCTCCGCTTTCCATTAAGGTCTCGAAAAACGTTTTGGGCTTAGGCAACACAATAGTCTCAATTTCAGCATCGGGGGACAAGGCGATCCGTTTTTTGGCAATTGTGAATGCGGTGTCAAGCCCGCCCAACTCATCAATGAGCCCGATCGCTTTTGCCTGCCTTCCTGTCCAGATACGCCCTTGCGCCACCTCCTGGATTTCTGCTTCGGTTTTACGCCTGCCCTTTGCTGCCTTGCTGACGAAATCCTGGTAAACTGTTTCCATCATCTTTTGCACCTTCTCCCACTCCGTTGGCGTGAAATCCCCGTAGTCAGAATAGAGGGTTGCATTCTTGCCGCGTGTGATGATCTCCTTTGTCAGCCCCACCTTGTTATAGAGCCCCTGCAGGTTGAGTTTCCCGCCAAGCACACCGATGGAGCCGGTAATCGTCCCCGGTTCGGCGACGATGGTTCCCGCCCCCATGGCGATATAGTAACCGCCCGACCCCGCCACGTCAGACATCGACACAACGACCGGCTTTTCACGTTGGGTCAGCATCACTTCGCGCCAGATGGCATCAGATGCTAACGCTGAACCGCCGGGGCTGTCAACCCGCATAACAACTGCACGGATGGAGCTGTCCTCGCGGGTCTGGCGTAGCGCTTGAGTCAATTCGCCGGGAGTAATCGCCTGCCCTGTGGTGAATAGAACCGTGGGCATGTCGGACAGAATCGGCCCCGTTGCGTAAATCAAGGCAATCTTGGGGTTCTCCGTTTGCGTTGGACTTTTCTTCGGTGAAGCCAGCAGTGAGAAGAGTTTCATGAAGCCTGCGAAACTCGTGAGGTCTAGCAACTCCTTTGGCTTTTTGCCATAGTTAGAAACGATTTCGATTCCGTCCGGTTGCGCTTCCTTGAGCGTTTTCACTAACGCATCGTAGTATTGAAGCGCATCGACCAACTGTGCCTGATACGCTTCTGCTGCAGTAAAGGGCCCCTGGTCAATGAGAGCGGCAACCATCGCTGTGTCGAACCCATTGCGTCCGTTGACAATCATCTCGATCTGCTGCGCGTACAGGTCATCGAGGATGGCATTCAGCGCCTCGCGCTGGGCTTCCGACATGCTGTCCCGCGTGTACGGCTCAACCGCTGATTTATACTTACCAATAGCGCGTATATCTGCTTTGATGTCGAGTTTTTCGAGAAGCCCTTTGTAGAAGGTCACCTCCGCCCGTAAGCCTGTCAAACCGATTGTGCCCGATGGCATCAGCACGATTTCATCCGTAGCGCAGGCGAGCAGGTATTCGGCATTGTCAGGACTCTCCAGATAACTGATGACTTTTTTCCCATCACTGCGAAGTTGGAGAATCTGATCGCGTATCTCCTGAAGTTTCGCCCAACCGATGTCAAGCCCTTCAATCTTCAGCAGCACACCAGTGACGGCGTCATCCCTTCGGATTCTGTCAATCTGTTCTGTGATACTCCGCATCGTCCGGACTGTGGGATTCAGCGCGAACGGTGCTTTGACTTCCGTCAGTGACCCGCCGATTGACATCTCCACATACTTGCGCCCTGGTTTAACGTCTCCTTCTTGCGCAAAAGTGGGTAATGAGGTGAGAATTGCGCAGACAACGATGAGAATCGAAAGTAGCTTCCTATATTTTGTTATCATTGCATTTGTCCTTTCTTGAAATTTGTTGAACCAGTAGAACAAGCTGCCAGCTTGTTCTGCGATCTTGCATCAACCGATTTTCCTTGAAACGTGATCACATCCCGGATGTTGATGACTTCTCCGTGAAAAATATGAGCCTCATCATCAAACTCAACACGAGATAGATAACCTTTGTATTCCATCATGGTTCAACTCCTGCTTCAGTTGTTGTTAGGTATTTAGGTGAGGCCTGGTCATAATTATCCACAAATCTGGTCGTAGCCTAAGATTCTATCTTGGCCTTCCGGCACAAGAGCCAAGTTAGAAACTTGGGCTACAGAAGGGTTTTGTCCGAATGATGACCATCCCTCATTTAGGTATTAGGTGTTAGGAATTTACGAAGACCTAACACCTATTACCTTACCTTCATCTTATCACCTGAGTGAGCACCTCCGCCGCCTTGCCGATGCACGTCCGATCAGCGACACCCGATAGCGGCGTGCGTTCGATGTTGACTTCGACGACATAAGCACCCGCGCCCTTCGCAATCACGGCGAATGACGCAGCCGGTTGAACCACGCCTGATGTGCCAATCACGAACATCAAATTGCACCGAGTCGCTGCGAGTTGAGCGGCATGGAGTTCAACCTCCGGCAGCATTTCTCCGAACCAAACCACATTGGGACGCAGCAAACTGCCGCACTGATGGCACGTTGGCAAAATCTGGATAGGAACATCAAAATTATCCGTGACGATGCCGCAACAGGTGCAGCGCACTTTCCAGATACTGCCGTGGATTTCCAACAGATTACGGCTGCCGGCTTTGCCGTGCAAGCCATCGACGTTCTGAGTGATTAAGGTAAATTGCCGGACTCGCCGCTCCATTTCAACGAGGGCATAGTGGGCGAGGTTCGGTTGAAGTGGTGCGATGAGTTCACGTCGCCAATTATACCATTCCCAGACGAGTCGGGCGTCCGCCTCGAACGCCTCCGGGGTGGCAAGTTGTTCAGGACGGAAATTCCGCCATAAACCGTCCGGTCCTCGAAACGTTGGGACACCGCTCTCTGCGGAAATCCCTGCCCCTGTGAGAACGGCAACGGATTGGGCAAATTGTAGTTTTGATCTGAGTTCGTCCATATTGACTCCATCCGAATCCGGGGATGGTTCATTTTCCTGTCATTTCATTGTAACAAATGGCTGGTCATCTTGCAATAAGAAAGCTAAATATGCAGGAATTTGTAATCAATCGCCCAAGTAACCTTGAAAAGGTTTGAAACCTTTTCAAGGATCTGTTTTCCTACAAACTTCCGCCGTCGTATATTAGAGCGCGGAGTGACACCGGAGACTCTGAAGGTCATCCGCAATGAAGGTTGATGTGGGTAAGGGTAGCCGTTTTGAGTTTCAGCCAGGCTCAATGGCATGTCTTTTCAACAGCTTGTCTAAGTTGCTGTCTGAAGGATTCTTGACCGGTTGTGAGCACAAGTTCAATAGCTAAAACAAAGATTGGCAATTCATCCGAAAAGGCGGGTAACTTTTGCTCGTCTTTTTGGGTGATTACAATCATATTCGCACCCGCCAGACGCGCTCGCTCCCTAATGGCGATGAGATCGCTCGGCGTGTACCGATGGTGGTCGGGGAATGCCAACAACTCAACGTGTTGCGGCGCATAGCGGCGAAGCGTATCAGCGAAGGCACTCGGATTTCCAATACCGCATACGGCCAGGGCACGTTGCCCTTTCAACAGACTGAGCCCGATTTTTTCCGCCGGGTTGAGTTTATCGAAACCACCCGTCCCCAACCGATAGAGCGTTGTCGGTTGATGACAACTCTCCCCAATCTGCTCTGCTTTTACATATTTCTCAATGGCGGCTCTGACTGCGGCGGGAGCCTTGTCCCCCCGGGCTTTCACAATATCCATCCGCGTCAGCAGGATTGCATCCGCTCGCCTCAACGCTGATATAGGCTCACGCAACGTCCCCGCCGGTAGCAATCTCCCCGTTCCGAAAGTCTGCGTGCCATCAACTGTGACAATGTCCAGCTCTCTCGCTAATTGCCGATACTGAAACCCATCGTCCAAAATCACCACCTGCACGCCCCAGCGCCGAATGGCTTCAAGCCCCGTCCCATAGCGGTCTTTTCCAACCAGCACAGGGATGCCCGGCGTCGCCTTCGCAATCATCTGCGCTTCATCGCCGCTCTCAGCCGTAGACAGCAAAATCTCCTTACCATCTGACACGACTGCTATGGGAGATGAGCTTTTTTGACGCCGATACCCGCGCAGGAGGATAGCGACGCGAAATCCCGCATCTCGCAGATATTTGGCAATCCAGATGACCGTCGGCGTTTTGCCCGTCCCGCCAACGGTGATGTTTCCAACGCTAATCACGGCGCAAGGCAGACGCTTAGGCTTGAGGATGCGTCGCTCATAAAGCCAACCCCTTGCAAGCACGAGTGAGCCGTAAATCCAACTCAACGGTGTGAGCAGGGCGCGAATCAGAGCGGGGAGAACACCAACGTGATGTCCTGTGATAACGTGGTACAGGTATTCCATAAACTTCATGCGTGAAAGGTGAAACGTGAAAGGTGAAACGTGATACGACTTTTTCGGTTATCAGCAAAAGTGAGACCCAGACTTCCGAAGTTTTAAAAGACGAGGCGAACCGAGACGATGCGAAACCTTGAAGGAACTGTCCCGTACCGGTTTGGTGTCAAACTTCGGAAGTCTAAGCGAAAAACTCGTAACGTGAAACGAATTTTTCCCTTCCTCTCCTTCTATTCTTCCCCCTCACTCACCCCAAAGATGACGCAGAGCGTGGGAGCGAGGGAATTCTTCCTTTCCTTTCTTTCCTTCCCTTCTTCCTTCTCATTCACTTATTTCACGATTGATTAAGCTTAACACCAACTGCGCTGTCCGCTCAACCGCCCCAGGGGAGCCAAGCTGTTCATACACCTTGCGAAGTTCCGCTTGCTGTGCCTCCCGCTTCTTTGCATCCCGCAATAACTCAAGCGCAATCGGTGTGATGCGCTCCGCTTGCACCTCATCCTGGAGAAGTTCCGGGACGATTTCACGCCCCGCGATAATGTTTGGGAGGGCGCTGTGCTCTAGCTTGACCAATGCTTTCGCGCCCCACCATGTCAATAACGACATTTTATAGACCACAATCATCGGTGTTCCCAAGCACGCCGCTTCGAGGGTCGCCGTCCCCGATGCAATCAACATCAGGTCCGCTGCCCGCATCGCCTCATAGACGGCTCCGGTGACGATTTTGACGAACGGCATTTCAGGAAGGGATGCGGAAGGGATACTCGGAGCGAGCGGTAGGATAAATTGGCAATCGGGTAGCGCTTGCCGAATCTGATGGCCGACCTCTAACATGACAGGCAGCAACCCATCCACCTCTCGGCGGCGGCTGCCGGGCATGAGCCCCATGACAGGCGCATCTTCGCGTAAGCCAAGCCATCGGCGTGCGCCCCCACAACTCAGATCTGTTCGGGCAAAATCCAACAGCGGGTGCCCCACGAACTTCACGTTTGCGCCCGCACGCTGATAGAACTCCGCCTCAAACGGAAAAATTGATGCGACAACGGTTGTCGTTTTCGCTATCTTCTTCGCACGCCCGCCGCGCCACGCCCACGCTTTGGGAGGAATGTAATAGATGACGGGGATGCCACGTTGATGCGCAAAACGCGCCAACTCCATGTTGAACTCAGCGAAATCGACCAGAAGCACGGCGTTGGGCCTTCTTTCACTGATGATGTGTTTCAGATTTCTCCGTTTCATCAGGAAAGTGGGGAGGGAGGTGAGCACTTCGCCAATCCCCATCACGGCGGAGTCACGGATGTGATAGATCAAATCAACACCCGCCTTCGCCATCCCATCCCCTCCCATTCCGAAAAGAACAACATCGGGCGAAAGTTCTTTGAGTTTTGCGGCAACACGCGAGGCGTGGAGGTCACCGGAGGGCTCTCCGGCGACTATCATGATTGTTGGCATAATTCAGGTTTGACGCTTGTCGATTCTGATTCAGGTGGGGAGTTGATACCAGCTTTTCACTCTTAAAACTGCGTGAGAAACCTGAGAATGTGTTTCAGTAATAACAGGCGCTGCTTCTCGTTCAGGTCAGGCTTTCTCTTTTCCAAAATGATCGAACCATCTCTAAGCCCTTTTTCGAGACGTTCGGCTACAGAAAAAAGGGTGTGTTTGGGTTTGAATAGTCTGAACAACATAATTATATCCTCCTGTTTGCTCTGATAAAAACCTGTTGAAACGCATCATTGATAGCCCTGGCCGCTTCTTCTGACGTTTCAGCTATTGTTAAAGATGCTTCTAAAAGACGAATAGCTATATTTTGTCGCCGTATCTCCCTGGCCTCCCTGAAGGCCGGGAATATCAAGGCGGTGGCAATACTTCCAGATAGGGCGACCAAACCCTCACCCTTGATTGTTCCATAAATAATCGCAAATATCCCAGTAATAGTGATAAGTGTAGAGAGAGCATAAAGGAGACGTTCCCCAAAGCGATTTTCACGAATGGCTTTGTCAATTGCCGAGTAAGTAGGTTCTAGCATATAGTCGATTCTTTTGTGTAGGTGCTATGAGTAATTATTATAGTTCAGTTGACACGAACGCTACGGCATCATGCCCGGAACCCTTAGCCCGGCGGTCTCATCGAAACCGAACATCAAGTTCAGATTTTGTACCACCGCTCCTGATGCGCCTTTGACGAGGTTATCGAGTGCAGACATCACAACGACGCGATGGGTTCGAGCATCGACTTCAAGCCCAACGTCGCAGTAATTGCTGCCCATAACGGCTTTCGTCTGTGGATATTCCCCTTTGTCAAGGACGCGCACAAACGGCTCTTTCTCATAGTATTTTGCGTAGATCTCCAGCAGCGTTTCCGTCGAAATTGACGGCTTCAGTTGGAAGTAAAGGGTGCTGAGGATACCGCGTGTCATTGGAACCAGATGAGGCACGAAAGTCACGCGAACCGTTTCGCCGGCGATGTTGCTCAATTCCTGCTCAATTTCGGGGGTATGCCGATGGACACCGATGTCGTACGCGACAAAATTGGAGTCGCGATGGGGAAAATGCGTCTTTTCACTCGGCTTACTGCCTGCGCCGGAGAGTCCAGATTTCGAGTCAATGATGATGCTATCCAACTCAACGAGATCTTTATCAAGAAGCGGCATCGCAGCGAGGATAGCGCCGGTTGGATAGCACCCCGGGTTCGCAACGAGCGCCGCGGTTCGGATGGGTTCTCGATAACGTTCAGGCAAGCCGTAGACCGCACGGGTCAGCCATTCTGGGCTCGTGTGCTCCACATGATACCACGCCTGATACACTTCTGGGTCCCTCAAGCGATAGTCCGCGCTGAAATCGATGACGCGGATGCCTTGCTCAAGAATCTGAGGCGCATAAGACATAGCAACTTTGTGTGGCACCGCGAGAACGACCACATCGACCCGCCCCTTCAGTTGGTCGAGTTCCAGCTTTTCAAACTCAAGGTCGATAAAACCCCGCAGGTTCGGCAATACCCGCTCCACACGCTGACCGGTGTAGGTCTCTGAGGTCATCAATTCGACTTTTACCTCGCCGGGGTGCGTCACCAGAAAACGCATCAACTCGCTACTCGTGTAGCCTGATGCACCCACAACTCCAACCTTTACCATTGCTGTTCACTCCTTTGTTAGACAGAAACCGAGTTTCAAATACGAATACCGACTTTAGGCTTGAATTTGCCCATTCAGAGGAAGAAAGGGAAGAAAAGGAGGGAATGGAAGGAAAAGGAAGGGGTCCCCTTCCTTTCTTTCCTTCCATTCTTCCCTTCCTTCCAGATTGAGACATTCGTCTGGGAAATCTCAATACTAAATCGGTATAAGATGCAGATCGAATGCTCACGGCGCAACCACCGATTCTCCGGGGTGCTCCTTCAGCCAGGTCTTCAGCGGCACATCTTTATCGCTCGGGGATGTATAGCCCATCCCACCCGTGGGGCTGGCACCCAGCAACTGCTGTCGAATCGGATCACAGCGCTCCATAAAGTGAGCCACGGTCATGTTGTCTCTCGGCCGCAACCATCGATAGCTGTAGCCGTAGAAGAGCACCTTCCGTGTAATATTTGAATAATTTGAACTTGCGGAGTGCCAGAGTCGCCGATCGAAAAATACTGCTGTGCCGGGCGGCACCCGAACGGCCGTCGTCCCTTCAGGGTCTGATACCCCATCAGGGGGGAGCTCCAGCTTGTTCTGTAGGTGGCTGCCGGGGATGACATAGAAATTCCCCCGGCCCACTTCAGTCGTATCGCTCAGAAAGAAGCCTATTTTGAGGGAGACACGGGGGCGGGGAGTGCTCTCTAGCTCAATGTTTAAGCGCCCGCTGTCCTGGTGCCATCCCAACCGCTTCTTCGCTGGTTCAGTGCCAGGGGCCGGAGGGGGCGTGATTCCCAGGTGGGTGTGATAGAGCTGGATGTTCCACCCCAACAGACCCCATACTTTGGGAAACGTCTTGGGCCAGTCGAGCAGCTCCAGAAAGAGTTCATCCTTTCCGATAAAGTCTATCATGTTCAGCCGATCATGAGGCCCCAGTCCCATCTCAGGGCGGTGCTGGGCGTCGATCCGGTCCACCACAGCCGCGAGGTCCTCGACCATCTGTGATGGCAGGGCATCTTCAACCGCGAAGAAACCATTCTGTTCAAATTCGAGGCGTTCTTTCTCCGTCAGGCAATAATCCAAACAGGCAGTGTCCATATATACCTCCTTCACCAAGAAGTGAACTCAAGTGCCTGAAGTGTCTAAGGTTGCTAAGGTTTTAGGTGCGTTAGCGAAGTAAAGAAAGCAAGGCGCTCTCGCTCTCTCCACATTATATGATACATTATATCAGATTTTCACAAACCTGTAAACCAAAAATCGGATGACGAGGTAGGAATTTGCAATCACGCAAATGAGCAAATCCTTCGCTTCACTCAAGGACAGGTTCTGCAAATGGACTGATGGGAGGTTTAGAAACCGAGTTTTTCTGAAAAACTCGGTTTCTTACTGGGATTCATGACAACTGGAGATGTCACATCACCGCACAACGGCAACCTTCCCATTTCGATGCACGGTTTGTCCTCCCCGCTTTGCATCTACGATATAAACGTAAACGCCACTGGCCACGGATTCGCCTGCCTGATTTTCGCACTTCCAGATGAACGCTTGATTCCTGGAGGCTGACTGCTGGCCGATGACATCGCGCAATTCATCCCGATAGAGCAATTCCCCGGCGACATTATAGACCTTTAACTCAACATCGGCGGATTGGGTCAACTTGAAGGCAACGGTGACTTGACGCGAGGTGGGATTCGGATACGCCCTCACTTCATCGGCAAAATCGAAAATGTCACGAGTGAAGAAAACCATCGTGTGGCGCGCTTCGTTGCCGGAGCGATCTGTTGCGCGAATTTCAAGCGTATGTCTGCCCGGGTCCAGGTCGCTCGGCAGGTAAGTCAAGCGCCCCGTCCCTCGATCATAGAGGAATGGAACAGGTTGATCGTCGGTTTGCAATTTGATGGTATTAACCCCGGCACCGTCGTCGGTGATCTCCGCTTCGACAAGGAACCGATTCAGGGAAACTTCGCCCCCATCCGCAGGGTGAAGGACGCTGATGGTCGGCGGCTTTTGATCTATGAGGAGCGCGTAGTGGCCGAGCTGATTGGCGGTCGCTTCGAGCATGCCCAATTTGTTTATCACCGCATCAAGTGGAAGCCATCGCTGGAGCCGATCATCCCACTGAAACAGCGCAACCTGCAATGTTTCAACTTTCCCCTCTCCCCCCGCCTCCAAATCCCCCCGTGCCCAGAGGGCGCCCACCCCCTTTTCAAAGGGGGGAAGGGGGGATTTGGGGGTGAGAGGGAGGGCCAGTCGAAATGGAATCTCTTTCTTTTCAACAGAGGCTTGGACGACATAGACCGGTTGGAGTATCGTGAGGTGCCGATCCGCGGCATTTTGCCTTTGGGCAAGAATCAGGGCCGCATCCAAGCCATCCTGACTTCGTAAGGTCGGATGAAAAACTGCTCCGAACCCTTGTTGTAGAAACATGACGCTGGGTCCCCCCTCAATAAAGAGGTGGGACACGGTGAGTTGGGAAGCCTGTCCTTGAATAAATTGTGGGAATGGAACGAGGGGAACTTCAGGGAAACGCTCCCGATCGGTAAAATAACCGATGACGGAAATCGGAGCGCCGTTGGGAGAGTGGACAGTCGCCGAGAGGGTAAAGCCGCTCTGTGAAGGAGAAGCCGGAAAATCGCCTTCATAACGAAATACACCCCTTGTTTCATCTCCCCCCCCGCCCGCGGGGGGGATAAGGGAAGCGGGCTTCACCAGTTCAAGATTGAGCGTGTATCCAAATACTGAGCCTGATGGAAAGATTCCCACCAAAGGAGGTACGCCCCTTAATCGCTTGTTTATCGTCAGGATGACCTTGAGAATGTTACCCGCCCGTTCCGCTGAGATTGCCGCGTCAAACGGCTGAGTATCAATGATAAACGCAGAATCGATCGGGTCAGCCGAATTGCCCTCTGCATCTCGCACTTCCAACTTGAACCGGTGTGAGCCGTCGATTAACTCAAACGGTGGCGTATACGTGAATTGACCGGTGTCAGGGTTAAAATCAAATCTTTTTCCGTCAAAGGTCGCACTGCCCTCCGTCCCATCGAATACAAATTCTTTCCCATCAAAAGTGAACCGAATCGTCAATGGGTCAATTTTCACATCGTCAATCAGGATGGCTGTGATTTTGACACCCTCACCCCCGGCCCCTCTCCCATCAAGGGAGAGGGGAGGGACCTCACCCCCGGCCCCTCTCCCGGAGGTAGAGGGTGGTGCCAGAACTGAACCATCGGGGGGCAAAACGTCCGTAATTGCGGGCGGATTCAAATCTTTTCGGGGATTGGCTTTCGGTTCATAAATGACGCGGCGCTGTTGCTCTGCTCGGCGGCCAAGCCCATCCACGGCTTCGACACGAACGAGATTTGTCTCCTGCGCCTCGGGAGGCTGAAGTTCCTGCCGAAGCCTCAGCCTTCGCTGAAAACGCCGATCCGGTTTGAGCGGAACAACCGTCCCGTTAATCGAAAGCTGCGCATCGGCGTCATCAACCTGACCGGACACGGTCACATAAGGCACTTCAGAAATGGCGAAATCTTGCGGTGAATCAAGGGTGATGTCCGGGGGCTGACTATCATGCAAGACGGTTCGATGAACGCTTGTCTCTAATCCAATCGCGTATGTCGATTTGATTTCGATTCGGTTAGCACCTTCACTCAAAAATAACTGCGTCTCGAAGCTGCCCTCTTCATTGACAGGAATCAGGTTGTTATTCAGGGTAACGGTGGCTTGCTTCTCTGTGCGTCCGCGCACTGTAATCAACGCGTCCGTCGTCAACAAGCCATCCGGTGGATGGAAGAGCTCCAGACGTGGGCGCTCGTTCTGCACAAACACTTTCACCGCATCCTCAATCGTATCGCCTGACGTTGAAACCACAACCAATCGCAACGTGTATTCCCCCTGCAATTGCCGCGCATCCCACTGCCCAAGAAACCCCACCTCGGCGACCGCGGCAGTCGCTCTTCCACCGATTCGGTTCCATTTGTTGGGCGTAGAAGTTGAGGCATATTCCAGCCGATATTCCTGAAAAAACCTTCCGCGGGCAAGCCCAAAGAGATCGACTTTGCCTCGTAGTTGCTCCCCTTGATATGGACGTTTGAACGCCGCCTCAATAGGCGGTGCGGGAAATCCAAACGCCATCGTGTATAACAGATCACCGGATTGATAAACAATCGCTTTCCCATCGGGTGCCCAATCGACGCTATCAACCGCGACGCCGTTCGGAGAAATTTCTGTGAGGCTTGCGTCCTGTAGATTGAGCGTGAAGGCAGATTGGGCGATGCCAGTTTGATCAGAAAGGAAGAGCATCCGTTTGCCATCCGGAGACCATTTCGGACGAGTCTCGTTGGCAAAACGCTGGTACGTTGGCTTTTCATCCGAGCCATCAATATTGAGTTGCCAGATGTCCCAGTTTCCTGTCCGATCCGACTGAAATGCCAACTGAGTCTCATCCGGCGACCAGGTCGGATAGAGGTCTTGATAGGTGTTTCGGGTCAATTGGAGAAGGTCCGGGTTGGCCCCCGCTAAAACATCATTGGCGTTACGCATAACCCAGATTTCTAAATCCCCATCAATATCTGTGGCGAAGGCAAGTTGCCGTCCTGTTGGCGACCATGCGGGCGTCACAAAATTGACAATTGACAATTGACGATTGTCAATTAAAGGACGGTAATCGCTGCCATCAGAGCGGACGGTCCAGAGCTCCCCCCCATTTCCACGTTGTGATTGAAAAACCACCCGCTCCGAGTCCGGATGCCACGACGGGTTCAGGTTAATTGCGGCATCGCGGGTCAGGCGATGGCGCGTATTCGTTTGGAGGTCGAGTATCCAGATGGCTTCCGAGCCCCCTTCGTTACTCGAGAACGCAATTTTTTTTCCATCAGGAGACCAAACGGGCGTGCGATAGGAAACCTCCAGATTTTCATCGATCAACATCTTTCCTTCACCCCTTGCTAGTGGTAACGGCGGTGTGTTATCGATGACGAGCGGGATTCGGGTAGTTGAGCGATTGCCAGCCTCATCAATTGCTGTCAGCGCAAGGGTATAAATGCCATTGAGGTGACTCGTGTCCCACAGGATGAGGCGTTCCTGCTCAAACGGGACACGGATGGGTTCACCGAGCGGCGTCCACGCACCGGGGGCAATCGTGGGGCCAAACTGGAGTCGGCACTCGACGAGGTTGGAATCACGACACGTCGCAATGATAGGGATAGGGTGCGTAATGACGGTGTTTGGAGTGGGCGTGTGAATCTGAACCATTGGCGGATGGCGATCAACGAATACGGG
The DNA here is from genome assembly GCA_964577695.1 of uncultured bacterium. Classification (GTDB taxonomy): domain Bacteria; phylum Poribacteria; class WGA-4E; order WGA-4E; family PCPOR2b; genus CAZOAL01. The sequence continues at coordinate 179,975 of CAZOAL010000009.1, forward strand.
AGGGGAGAGGTCAGAAAACTCGCTTCGATTGCCGACGGAATCGGAAGCTTGCAGCCTCACGCGATAGACCTTATTGTCTTCGCTATCGAACTCGAAAATTCCTTTATCCGTTGAACCCATTTCGGTAAAATTGCCGCCATCGATCGAAACGAAAATGTGATATTGAACGCCCCCCCCTATCCCCCCCGCGGGCGGGGGGGCTGAAGTTTCCCAGGTGAAGGTCAGACGTGAATCGTTGTCAAACCCTGGCGGCGCGTCAAAATCGATATGGGAAGGTTGAGCGGGACGTTCAGGTGGACGGGTATTGCGACGGGAATAAAATATCGTTGAAACATCCGCATTGGGGCGTTCAACCCAAACGAGGTGGATGGTGAAGGGGGATTCGCTGATTGTAACTGCCGGAAGAATTGAGTCAATTTTGTTGGCTGTGAACGGTTCAGCGGGGGGCCACCCTCCCCTCACCCCCGGCCCCTCTCCCACAGCGGGGGGAGAGGGGTGAGGGGTGAGGGGAGGAGCATTCTGACCTTCCGTCAAACGTCGATCGAAGCGAATCTCCCAATTCCCCGATTCCCCATCTTGCCAGAAAACCCACACATCGTCCGGGGGTGCGATTACTTGCGGCACAATTGACTCTGCTGTGTTCACCGAGAGCTGTTGGGCTGGATGCCAACTTTCCCCTTGATTAAGACTTTCCGAAGTAAAAATATTCGCTGGCGATATGTCACTCAGGCGGCATTCCCACGCGACAAATACTTGTGGTTCCAGAACTGCGATGGATGGGCGGCGGCAATTGCCGATCGAAGCGAGGCGAAAATCCCCGCTGACCGTTACCTCATCCCACCGTTTGACATAAATCTGTGACGTTGCCTCACGATTATCCCGCCACGTCACATAAGCGGAACGTATCCCGCCGGCGACATTCGGTTCGCTCGTATCCCAGTTTCCCGACGTAATGGGCTGCGGATTTAACCACGTTCGACCTCCATCGTTGCTACGTGTCATATAGGCCGTTGTGCGGCTGCCGGTTTGGGCTTCCCAGACGACGTAAATAAACCCGCCGGGGAAGATTTGGGTTGTTGCGATTTTCGGGCGGCGAACTGAACCGACATCCCGCGATAGAATTTGCGTTGGACTCCAGACCGCGCCATCCCAGGATTTGTAGCCAATTTGGGTCTGTGTTGGACTGCGTTCTTGCCAAACCAGGTAGACGCGCTGGCGGTCACAAGCAATCGCCGGTTGGACGGAATCCTTCTCCGCCCCCCCCTCCCCCCCAAAGTTGGGGGGGATTGAGGGGGGGAGGGGAGTCACTCGCTCCTCCGGCTTCCACGTCACGCCGCCATCGGGACTCGAGCGAAAGAAAATCTCCCATCTTCCCAATCGGTTATCGCTCCAAGCTACGAAGATCTCTTCGCCCCGCGCACAGATTGCCGGCTCACTGGAGCGAGTGGTTCCGAGGGACAGTGGTCTTTCCGCCGTCCAGAATTCGGGCAACGCATAGAGGGGAAAGGCCACAAAGCCAAAAAGCCAGAAGATCAGAAAGCCTGATGCGTATTGTGTGAAACGTGAAACGTGAAACGTGAAACGTGAAACGTGAAACGTGAAACGTGAAACGTGATGGAAGAATGGACCGAGCCCCACCTTTCCTTTCATCCTTCCATCCTTCCATTCTTCCATTCCTTCCAATCCCCTTGTCCTATCGTCCCATCGTCTCATCTTCTCAGACTCGCATCTTCTCAGGTTTTACGCATTACGTTTTACGTTTCACATTTGACGGAAGAGCGCGATCACTCTCCCCAAAATCTGTGCATCGCGAACAATAATTGGCTGCATGGAAGCATTTTCAGGTTGGAGGCGAATTTGGACGCCTTCACGGAAAAATCGCTTCACGGTTGCTTCGTCACCGAGCAAGGCGACAACGATATCTCCGGGGTCGGCGTAGTTTTGAGGTTTCACGATGACGAAATCCCCTTCAAAGATACCTGCGTCAATCATGCTTGACCCCTTGACACGTAAGGCAAAACAGGTGTTGCCTTTGACCATCTCCCTTGGGAGGGCTAAAGTTCCCTCAATATTTTGAGAGGCTAACAAGGGTTCTCCAGCCGCGACACGCCCCACGAGTGGCACTTCGACAACCGTCTGAGACATTTTTTTCGGCACAAATTCCAAAATCTCAATAGCGCGTGGCTTTCTGGGAACACGCCGGATATAGCCCTTCTTCTCGATGGCATTCATGTGGTCATGGGCTCCCTTTTCGGAAATCCCGAATGCAGCCCCAATCTCACGGACCGTTGGCGGATAACCTGCATTCTGCAACTGCTCACGAATGAATTCAAAAATCTTTTCTTGTTTTTGGGTTAATTGTTTACGCATGATTTCCTTTTCCTCCTGTGTATGAATACCTTTAACTATACTATACACAAGTTAAGCCGTCAAGGAAAAATTCAATTATTGCTGGCTACCATTCAAAACTTTGCACAACGATCGCGTTCTCCTCATGTTCACTCACGATTGTCAGATTGCTTAAGAGATCAAACCCGCCACCGTTGCTTTTGCGATAATCTCTTGGATGCCCCGGAGATAGGTAACGGCTCGCTCCGGAACAACGACACAACTGTCCAAACTCCCATAGTGCTCCTCGAGACATTCCAGCAGAAGGTTCTTGATACGCTCCTCATCCGGTGAATAAGGCAACTGGCTTTCGTGATACACCTTTTCCAGTTCCGTTTCCTTCCGCGCAAAGTAATCCTTCACCGCTGTTTCGGTCCATTCCCCGCGTCGGATGGATTTCAACTCCTCCCGATTGCGTTGGAGGTCTAAATCGCCTTCCGAGAGAATCTGCTCGACTTCGCTAATGAGACGGACAACGTGATACGCAAATTTTACATCATAACCGTACTGTTCGACAATCGCCAAGCGTTTCCCTTCTGGCTGTTTGGAAGTCATCTTATGAAGTTGGCTATAGGCGTAGCCCTTAAACTTGTGCCAACACCCCTTATGAAGGAAGATTCGCCGATTCTCTCTGACCCTCTGTCCGACTTGAGTGGCGTGTAACACACAGTTGACAGGCGTAAACAGGGAGTCGATCATGTTCGGATTGTTCTCCATGCAAAGATGGAAGTACTTCACAATGCTAAAGATTGTGATGTCATATTCCTTTTCTCCATCTGTGATGTGGTGTCCTTGATATTGTTCAAACCGCTCCTTCTGACGACCAAAACCCAGAATCTCCCCAGCCAAATGCGGGAAGACGACCTCTTTTGGAGGAATACAAAAACCGTAGATATCTGCATCGGACCATTCGTTGGAGACCCCGTATGCAACACTGCCCGCAATCGTCTCGTACATGACATTATCCGGTAACCACTTGGGTGGAGAGATCAGTCCCTGCTTTGCTAAATCAGCCGTTTTACTTCCCATTCTCAATCCCTCCCTATCGTGTTGGGTGATTTTCATTCATTCGGAACCTCCCTATATTAAAAAAGCCATTGGAGTTTGTCCAATGGCTTTCGATGGTGACGAAAAAATCCTAATTCCCGCGCTTGAGTTTTCCCCAGGTCACCGGGAGTTTTTCTTGCGGTTCAACCGCCTTCGGTGCAAGGGGGGCTTCCTTGGCTCGGTGGAAGACAACGCCATCCCAAACAGCGAAATCAAGACCTCGGTACGTTACAACAAGGAGAGAATTAGCCTGTCTCCAGATTAAGCATTTCTGCAATTTCTTCCCAACGCTTGGCTGGGGCATAGCGAGATATGTGCTTGACGTTTTCTGTCACAACGATGGCCTGTACTTGTAAAGCTTGTGCTGCCAGGATGACATCAATATCCAATGCACTCATATCCACAGTTGCTTGCCCACGCTTCCTTGCATGAGCCCATAATTCTGCTGCTTTTAACATGGCTTGGGTATTGAGTGGCAAATAGATTAGGTTTTCTTTAAGCCGATTCAGGCGTTCAATTGCCTTGGTAAAGTCTTGGTGCAACAGTTCACGACGTAATTCGTAATCGGCGATTTCTGGCAGAATGACCTTGACATCAAGTGCTATGATTTGCTGAAACCATGTATAAATTTTTGGATTTGGGCGCGGATATACAACGCTTCCTAAAGGGCCTGAATCTAAGATGATCGAGCTAATCACTAAGTCATTTTCTATAGGGGGCACGGTTTTCCTCAAGGGATTTCTTCAGGACTGGCCACGCTTTTTCATCATACCCAGACTCGTCAGTCCACCACTCTTCCAATAAGCGGAGAATCTTTTCGTTTTCCTTGCGCCGTACAGCCATCACCGGTTTACCGGTTAGAACGTCAACCAGTTTGCCGTTGACAAGCGTAAGCCTCCGTTGTATCCCATTGGGTTCTTTCTGCTTGGGTATAGCGAAGGATTTGAACATGCTTTTGATTAACTGAAACATGATGACCTCCCTTTTATTCTGAGTCGCGTACATTGTTTTGACACGCTCAACCTAAAAGGCGAAAAATAACAGCCCCAAAAGCCATTGGAGTTTGTCCAATGGCTTTCGAGGGTTGCGAGCAAATCCTAATTTCCGAGTTTGAGTTTCCCCCAGGTCACCGGGAGTTTTTCTTGCGGGTCAACTGCCTGCGGTGCCAGTGGGTCATCCTTGGTTTGATGGAAGACCATATGATCCCAAACACTCGACGTGGGGCTGGAATTCGAGAATGCCATTCCGGTAATTATTACTTCCCCCCAATCGGCGGCAACGTCTCGTGTCACCAGTGTCCACTCCTTCGGCATCTTGGGATCCACTTCGAGTGAAGGATTCCAGTTTTGTGTATTTACTCCGGCGTGGTACCGATGCCCCCAGTCGCCAGACACGCTCAACTGAAGCTGAATACCCGCCCCGCCTGTCTTTTTCCAGGCCCATGTCAGGTACCGAAACTCACCTTTCCCCGGATTTTTCTTGATTTCGATCTTCCAATCCGGTATGCTCGGGTTGAATTTCTGAAAATCACCGCCGACCGCATCGACGAAGAGGGAGGCTTTTCGGTCATCGTCCTCCTGATACACGTCTTTTTTTTCCAGCGCGACGGTGCCATTTCCATTTGTCAAGTTCGGAATAAGGCCCTTGATACTTGCTTCATCATCAATGATAATAAACATATCCTGGGCTGACCAGCCCGTGAGGTTAGGAAGCAGCAACAACGCCAGAGTGGCTACCCAAACAACTACTTTGTTCATTCGCATTTTCTTATTTCTCCTTTTTCATCAGTTTGTAATTGTTTGAGCCGTGCACTCTGAAGAAGACGGCTCAAACAATGTGAATAAAACGTTAGCGAGCTGTCTTGAGTGTTGCCCAAGTTGTCGCTAACTTATCTTTTGGTTCAACCGGGGTGACTCCCAATGCCTTGTGCAGGTAGACATTATCCCACAGCCCAGCGCTCCCATCCCATGCTGAAAAGGCGATTCCCGTCAGGGTAAACGCCTTCCAATCGGCGAAGAGATCTTGGGTCTGGGATGTCCAGTTTTTGGGAACATCTTTTGAAACCTGAATGGAGGGGTTCCAATTCTTCACGTTCGCACCCGCATGATAACGGTGCCCCCATGTATCGGGGGTGCCGTGCAATTGCAGTTGAATCCCGTTCCCACCTATCTTTTTCCATGCAAACGTGATGTAACGGAACTCATCATCAGCCGCTGGTTTCTCAACAATTTTGAAAGCCCAGCCCGGCATCTTATCATTGAATTTTTGCCCATCACCCCCTGTGGATCCAACGCTCAAGCTCAACGAACCAAAGAGGTGATCCGTGCTCTTCGATGGTGTGCCTTCGCCACCGGTGAGATCTTTGATCACAGCATCGACGTTTTCCTCAAGGATTAGGAAAGCATCCTTCGCTGCGGACGCTATGCCCGCAACAACGGCAAAGGCAAATATCATGGTAGCCATGAAGCACAATCTTTTCATACACTTCTCCTTAATCATTAAAGGTTAATGAAGTGTAAGCATCGACCTGATGCCTACTTAATGGTTTATTTCACAAGTCCGTGTCGGGTCAGACTTCCGAAGTTTCCAAAACTTCGGAAGTCTTGATACCCGAGTCGAAGTTAAGAAATCGACCACTTCGCCAATTATATTATCAGATAACGGAATTGATGTCAAGAGCAATCAGCAATCATCCGCGCACTTTGATGAGGGTGCGCACACGGTTGGCATCGACTTCGTTGGTTGTCACGCCGTCGCATTTAATTGATGTGCCGACAATCACGCCATCCGCATACTGCAAAATCTCAGCAAGGTTGTCGATTGTCACGCCGCTCCCAGCGAAGACACTGGCTTGTGGAACTGCCGCTTTGATGGTTCTCAGGTGATCGAGAGCGACGCTCTTACCGGTTGCGGTGCCTGTAACGATCAGCGCGTCGGCAAGCCCGCGGTGATAGGTATCCTCCGCGCTTGCGGCGGGATGGATGGGTGCAAGCGGAACCGCGTGTTTGACAGCCACATCCGCGAAAATCTTCACATCACTTTTCAGGGTGGAGCGATAGCGCAGGGTCTCATGCGCCATCCCTTGGAGAATGCCTTGATCTGTGAGCATTGCGCCGGTATGCACATTGACGCGGATAAAATTCCCCTCCGTGACCGCCGCAATCGCCAAGGCGGATTTGGCGTCGTTGCGCAGGACATTGACCCCGATCGGTATCCGCGGATAGCGTTCACGGATGTCATGCGCAATGATTGTCATTGCCGCAACGGTGTGCGCCTCCACGCGATCGGGGTAGAACGGCGCATCTCCGTAATTTTCAACGATGACCCCGTCGAACCCATTGTCGATCATCGCCCCGGCGTCTAAGAGCGCACGGGCGCGAATCTCGCTGAAAGGGAGCGTCGCTCTGGGGCTACCGATCAGTGGTAGGAGATGCAGTACGCCGATGATCGGTTTGGGATGGCTGAAGAGATAATCTATTCCTTGCATATAACTAATTTTGAAAAATAAACGATACCTCAGACTTCCGAAGTCTCCAAGACTTCGGAAGTCTGAAAATGTAAACTTTAATATTGAAAGGTAGTTAGCGTCAAACCTCTCTCCACAGTCGCCGGATGGGAACCGGGACCTCAATGACCTCCCAATAGGCCTCCGCTGCTTCTTCCCACGGCGGCACCGTGCGCGCATCCCGATCAAAAACGACCTGACCCCGGCGTATCGTCATTGCACATTCTAAACGGTCTGCGCCGTCCATACGCCCCCAACCGCAATCCCGGTAGGAAAATGCGTCTTTCAGATGGCGCAATACTGCTACATCCGCTTCAGCCCCCACGCGCAACGTGCCCAACTCAGATCGCCGAATCGCCCGTGCGGGCGTCACCGTGGAGCGATAGATGACCTCCTGCAAGGGCATCCCCATGGTCAAACACTTGGACATCGTATCTAAGCGGAATCTCCGTTCTTCTTTAGAAAATAAACGCCACTTTCCGTTGAGCCGGGGGTTGCACCCCGGCGGTGTTTGACTGGGGTTTAACCCCGGTCAAACGTTCAAGATATTTATTTATAGTTAGGTAGGTAACTTGACTTTGTTAGATTGACCCGTAGCCCAAGATTCTATCTTGGTTCCTGGGCTACAGGGCCAAGATAGAATCTTAGGCTACAAGGGCATCCGTTTTGAATTTAACAAAGTCAAGTTACTTATATTAGCACAATTTGGAAAGTTCATCCATAAAAAACTGACTGGGTTGTGTGTCAATTGTTTAAGGCGGAGATAGCCGTTCTGAATTTTGTTGTAGATTTTGTTTTGATTTTGTGTTAAAATCTCGAAAAATGGGCATGTTTCAAATTTTGTTCTATCACTTAATCCGTGAGAATCCGCCCCGCTTTGCGGGATTTCGCTTCGCTCAACATGATGACTTACTCCTTTCGTAAAACGTAAAACGTGAAACGTAACAATTCACACGTTACGTTTTACGTTTTACGGGCGATGTCGTGTGGAGAGCGGCACCTCATCGGACGCATCTTCTCACAGGTTGCGTGATAGCACACAGACACGTTAGAAAAGGAGGCCTAACACCATGGCTTATGAGATTCCAAAAACCGTTCTGGGGCGCACCGGTTTGGCGGTCACTCGACTCGGAATCGGCGGTGCATATTGTGAATCACCCGATGGCTATCGAAGGGCGCTGGACTGCGGCGTAAACTATGTGGATACAGCCCGTGTATATAGAGATGGGGAGGATGAAAAGGTAATCGGGAAGGCGATTCGGGGCCGACGGCACGAACTGATCATCGCCACAAAAACCCCCACGCGCGACGCCGCCGGCGCTCGAAGCGACCTTGAAACCTCTCTGCGAAACCTTGACACCGATTACATTGACATCTATCAACTTCATCATCTGAATACACAGCCGGAGCGTCAACAGGCGTTGGGACCAGGTGGAGCAATCGAGACCGCCCAAAAGGCAAGGGAGGAAGGACTGGTGAGGTTCATCGGCGTCACCGGACATGATTGGGCTCAGATACAACAAGCAGTGGCAACCGGGCTATTTGATACTGTCTTATGTTGGTACAATTGTGCCATGAAGGAGCCGGAAGATACTGTTTTTCCTGAAGCTCGCAAGCAACGCACCGGTGTGGTCATCATGAACGCTTCACGGAATGATAAGCTCTTCGGTGGAGCGGATGCCCCTGTCCCTGAACAGTTCTATCGTTATGTGTTGAGTCACGATGTCGTGAATGTAACGATAATGGGGTTAAGAGACATCGAACGCTTCAGCCGCGTTGCAAACGCGCTGTCTGAGCGAGAGACACTGACGCCACAGGAGAGGGCTGACATTGAGGCTTACGGCTCGCGGATGCGTCAGGAAGGAAAACTGTGAAGGTTATGAATACATATCGCGTTGGTATTATCGGTTGTGGGCGTATCGCCAGCACAATGGAGGACGAGTCCGATGTGCATCCGATCTCGATTGCGGGTGCCTTTGATGCGATGCCCAATGCCCAAATCGTTGCTGCCTGCAACCGTGGCGCAGAACGGCTGCGGGCTTTTGGGGTTCGATGGGGGGTAGACGCGCGCTATCACGATTATCGTGAGATGTTGGCACAGGAAGAACTGGACATCGTATGTGTCGCCACGCATCCCCCGCTACATCCGGAGATGGTCATCGCCGCCGCCCAAGCGGGTGCAAAAGGCATTTTCTGTGAGAAACCGATGGCACTCAGCCTGGGCGAATGCGATGCGATGCTGGAAGCCTGCGATCAGACAGGAACAAAGCTGTTAGTCAACTGCTCTCGGAGGTGGTCGGGGGTATATCAAGCTGTCAAACAGTTGCTGGACGAAGGTTCGCTTGGGCCGCTACTGCATGTTGTCGCCCACTGCGAGGGGTGTAAGCCGTTCCCAGAGTGGGTTGCGGACACAGAAGGTCCCTTGCTGCACGATGCCGTTCACACCTTCGACATCCTCCGCTTCTTTGCCGGTGATGTCGCATCGGTGCTGGGCACGGCGAGAAGGCGGAGGCGACATGAGTTTCGCGTGGAGGACACCAGTTACGCCTTGCTGCAATTCCAAAACGGCGTGGATGGGGTCGTAATCAGCGATGAACTCACCGAGTACGAGCGGTGGGATGTGGAATTACAGTGTGAAAAGGGGATTGTGAAGTTAGGCTTTAGGGAAGGACTGTGGCAGTCGCAGCCAATCGAATTTGAGAAAGGCTCGTGGTGGAATCTTGCACCAGGCTCGCTCCCCGCCCCCGCTTGGACGGAAACATCAACCCTGCGTGCCGCCCAAGACCTGATCGACTGTATCGAGAGTGACCGCCAGCCACGCTGCACCGGGCGCGATGGTCGTGCCGCCATTGAGGTTATCATGGCGATTTACGAATCGGAGCGGCGTGGCAACGGCTGGGTCGATTTGCCCCTCGGTGTGGGTGAGTCACTGGTTGAAGTGCTGAAAGAGGAGGGAAAGTTGTGACTCCCCTTACCAGGCCGTCCACCCCCCATCGACCAGCAGATTCTGTCCGGTAATATAACTGCCAGCATCACTCGCCAGCAAAACAACAGCGCCTTTCAGTTCCTCGGGGCGTCCCATACGCCCCAGCGGCACCTTTTCCTCCAAGCGAGGAATGAAACCGGTGATACAGTCGCGGATGGCTGGCTTGGGAAAAGGACCGGGGCTGATGGCGTTGACCCGGATGTTGTATCTTGCCCAGTAAGCCGCCAGGTGACGGGTTAAATGCACCACGCCGCCCTTGAGGGCGTGGTAATTGGGGGGACTGTTGACCGGCAACCCTTCGTAGGCGCTCGGATAACTTGCCACGACGCCGTACATACTGGCGATGTTGATGATTGAGCCGGGAGCCTCGCGCTGACGTAAATGAAGCATCACATCTCGCGCCAGCAGGAAATAGGCAGTCACGCCCACATGATACGCGCGATCAAAGTCTTCAGCAGTGGCCGTGTCAATGTTCGGCGCGGTACCACCATAAGCGTTGTTGACCAACACATCGATTCGCCCCATTTTTCCCACCACCTCGGCGACGAAGCTAGGGATGGTCTCTGTCTCACTTTGGTTGAAGCCCCAGCCAAGGTGACTGCTGCCGGGTAGGGTGTTTGCAAACTGAGCCGATTTTTCCGCGTCACGGCTCGTGACCACGACCCGGGCACCCGCTTCGGCCAGGGCCCGGCTCATCGCCGACCCCAACCAGCCGCAAGCCCCGGTCACGATAGCGACTTTGCCTTGTAAACTGAATAACTCCATGACGTTGCGTTCAGGGGTGTTCATGTTCTTCCTCCACAAATCGGGATGGTTCATAAATAGGCTGACACTTCGAGACACCGTGAAACGTGAAACGTGAAACGTGAGGGGCCGATTTTTCACGCTTCACGTTTCACGTTTCAGGTGCGAATCCTTGCTCTAAATTCAAAGCCTTGAGTTTCGCCTTCGCCAAATTCCCAATCTCGGATTCTGGATGCAGCGCAATCGCTTTCTGATAATCCTCCCTTGCCTGCTGGTAATCCCCCAACTCGGCATGAGATGCGCCCCGCTGATAATAGGCTTCTGCATCTCGAGGGTTTAATTCGATTAATTTCGTATAATCGGCAATTGCCTGCTGGTAGTTTCCAGACGCGGTGTATGCAAGTCCGCGATTGAAATAGGCATCTGCGTTTTGTTTAGACAACCGAATGACTCGCGTGAAATCATCAATCGCGTGTTGATAGTCCTCTAATCCTAAATAGACGACTCCTCGACTGTGATAAGCCTCTGTAAACTTTGATTTTAATTTAATCGCTTGGGTGTAGTCCTCAATTGCTCTCTGCGGATTTTGCAAGAGGACATCATAAATATAAGCGCGATTGAAATAGGCATCGGCGAATTTCGGGTTTAGTTCGATTGCCTTGTCGAAGTCTGCGATTGCGGGCTTGGGCTGATCAGCTTTTCCGTGGGCAATTCCCCGGTTGTAATAGATCTCTGCATCTCTGGGTTTCAGTTCAATGGCCTTATCATAATCCGCGATTGCCTGATGATAATCCCCGGCGCGCTCGTAAGCGCTCCCGCGATTGTTGTATGCGTTCACATCGTCGGGATTCTGGCGAATGGCCTGGTTATAGACTTTAATCGCTTCGGTGTAAAGTCCGCCTTTCGCGTAGGAAAGTCCTCGGGCAATGAGACGTCCCGTGTTTTTCTTCTTGCGTAATAATCTTAGGAGTGAGAGCATGAGGTTCTCCTTATACAGGGGTTCAGGATTCAAGATTCAAGATGCAGGATTCAGGATTCCTACATCTTGAATCTTGAATCTTTGTTTACTGTCAGTGAGTGACAACGCCCTTTTTCAGGATGAGGTTGGCATACAGCGCGGTTTCACTGGTTGCCACAATGCAGTATGCTCCCCGTGTACGCTCATAAAATGCAAACCGCTCAATCGGTGTAAGCTTGACCCAATCCCCCTCCGCTGATTTTAGGATGCGTTCAAAATCCTTCCAGATGGGTGGATTTTCCGCTGTCGGGTCAACAACCGCCATCACAACGGTGGGGTCATCCACAAAGGTATCCAGCGGAAAGAATTTCATAATGGCTTCGAGCAGTGTGCACACATCAAGTCCATCTGCGCGGATGAGCTGTTGTGCGTGACTTGCCGCCGGGAAATTTCCATCGGCGAGCACGATTTCGTCGCCGTGCCCCATGTTCATCAGGGCGTGCATCAAATCGGGTGAGATGGTGTTGGGTATGCCTTTTAACATTGAGTCCTCCTTAGGGACGTGAAGCGTGAAGCGTGAAACGTGAAACGTGAAAAAACGGGTCTTTCCTCGCTCACTCGCTCCCACGCTATGGATTGCCTCCAACCGGAGAAATCTTCTCACGGGTTGAGTGATAGCACACCCAATTTCCTAAATTTCATTCTTGGGTACTGACACAAGCCCATAATCCTCCGCATACTCTGCGTGGGTTAGGGGAAACACGCTGACAATGGTTCGATACACCGGGTCACCTTTCAAATTTGCCTCCAAAACATCCAGGACGAGCTCTTCCCTGTCCCAATCTCTTATTTTCTCAAAAGCATCGGAAATCACAAAAATTTCGAGGTGTCCTGTTGTCTTTAGTCGTTCCACATGAACTTCCGGCGCAAATTCTTTTAATCCTTTGTGGATGACCTGTTTTATCTTGGCGATATCTCGGTTTCTATCCATTCTTTCACCCCCTTAACCTGTTCTAAAAATTGATGCGCTTCCCGAGCACTCCATGTTCGCGTTTGGTATCGTAAATCCACAGACCAACGTCTGATATGGACAAATTTTCGGACAATCGCCCCCGGCAAAAGTAACCCCGACGCTCCTAGCAAATCGTCAAGGTCATGTGTTTTGTATTCCTCTGGCAACAGTGTCAAATTCCTCAAACGGCAAATAGCCGCCTTCAAAATACACTCGATTGCGTACCCACTCAGATACACTGCCCCGTTGTAACGTCGTTTTCTGCTTGCCAATAAGGCTTCAGCGTCTTCAAGGCGTTGGTTCGCAAGCTGCTGCCATTGGTTCGCCGTGCCAAGCCCACGTTCAGGTTTCGGCATCTCTGGGAAACGCACATCTACAAAGTGTCCAGGCTCAAGCCTCAAGGTTTGAATAACATCCTCTGGAAGCGCGATGCGATACCTTGCCTCCACTCGTAATCGGACCATACACTGCCCCTTTTTTGATGCGTGATGCGGGAGGTGTGATACGTGAAACGTAATACGTAATGGGCAACAGACTGCCCTACGTGAGTTTGACCACGGGATAGTCTCGGTGTGTCAACCGTCCCGTTTTGAGGTCGCGGACGGTGATGAGCAGCCGCTTGTTGCCGTCAATCTTGAACTCCACTTGAAAGCGGGCTTCGCCACCCTTGGCGGGTGGGGCGACGGTCAGGAAAGTCGGCTGGCCTTCATTCATCCAGAAGTAGGTACGGTAATCTTCGTCGTCTGGTGTGATCGAGGTGAGGCGCGCCGCGCCCGATGGGTCGAAAACCAACTCCAATGGTTGCTCACCGCCTCGCCTCCGTCGCTCACCCATTTCAAAAATGGCAATGCCTAATTGGGCCTGTCCATCGTAGGTGGCTTTCACGGTGATTTGAGCCACAGGCTCCTTGGTCGGATAAGGCGTGCCGTGCTTAACGATGGTGCGGTAGTCATAGTCGCCCACCTTGGGGTTCACGTAGCGAATCGCGTAATCGTGCTGGATGTAGTCGTAGAAGTCCACGCCAGCCACGAACGCCGCAGCACCCCGCGCTACAGCGTCCAGCGGACGGTTCAGCATGCCCCGTTCCCTCCCGAAGATGCGCTGTACTGCCCGCCGCACCGATGGAATCAGGCTGACCCCGCCCACCATCAGTACCGTTTTGATGTCCTCCTCGTCGTAGCCGCGCTCACGAGCAGCGTTCAAGGCACGACGAATGGTGCGGTCAATCTGGGTGAAGGCTTCGTGCTTGTCGAGCAGGTCTTCAAACTGGCTTCGCGTGAATTCCGCCGATAAGACCGCGCCGGTGTTCGGATTCATGACGCTGACTTCAGCGAATTCGTGGAAGGACAATCGCTCTTTCGCTCGTTCGCACTCGACCAGCAAGGCGCGGCTTAGTCCCCGCACATCGTCGTCACTGTCGTTGCGCCCGCATCGCCGCAGGGCATCCTGAAAGAGCCCCCCGTCAATGCTTGCGCCTCCGACATCCGCGCCCGCTTTGCCCAACACCCGACAACGCCGCCCTGCTTGCATCCCTTCCTCTTCCTCAATGCGGGCCACCGCCACGTCCAGTGTCCCGCCGCCGAAGTCGAAGATGAGGTAGACATCGCCCGGCTGGATAGAAGCCCCGTAGCCGAGCGCGGCGGCGGACGGCTCGTCAATGAGACGAAAGCGCGGCATCCCGGCGGCTTCCGCAATCCCCGTCAGCCAGTCCTCGTAGTCCTCGAACGCCTCGACAGGCAGCGTCAGGGCAATCTCCTCATCACCGATGTTTAACTCGGTGGCGGCAAAGGTCAACACCGTGGACAGGAAGTCTACCCCCGCCTCAAAGTGGGAGATTTCACGTCCGTCCAACCGCCTCTTGATTGGGTTGCGATTGGCAATATAGCGTTTCATCCAGCGAAAGGTGCGCTCGGAGTGGTAGAGGTTCTGCTGAAGTACCTGGTCTCCCATCCATTGTCGGCGGTCCGCCGCGTAGTGAATCAGCGATGGCACGACGGAGATTCGCTCATCGCCGTGCTGGTAGAAACGTCCATAGTCAGGTACGTGCAGCGGCACGCCCTCCCCCCGCGCCTCGTCCCACACGGCAACCACTGTGTTCGATGTGCCAAAGTCAATCGCTAACCGTCCGGGCATGGTTCCACCCCCGCTTTCCTGATAATTTGCCCCCGATAGGACACCCCAACGAACTTCACGACCACGGCTTCTCCTGGCGTAGGGGAAGCGTCGGCACTCAACGGCTGGTGACGGTTGGGATCAAAGGGTGCCTTCTCGCCCACCGCCCCTTCCAGCGTCAAGCCCCCATCTTCTAACGCCCGCACCAACCGTTTGGCGACAGCAAGCACATCTTTCGCCTGTACCTGCTTGCCCTCCACTTCCAGCAGGTGTGCCTGTGTGAGCAGTTGCACGACAGGCGTTGCGACATCGGTCAGCAATCGTTCCATCTGCGCCTGCACCGCCTCAGCAACGCGGGTGTTTTCGCCGTTGCGCTGGCGCTCCAACTCACTTTTGAGATTCGCCATCAGCCGATCTCGTTCCGCCAACTCTAGTCGGAGGCTTTGCGCCTCCCGCTCCAGCGCCAGCAACCGCTCATCAGCTTGCAATGAGGCTTCCTTAGGTCGTCTTAATAATCGCTTTAGCCAGTTCCACATCTTTCATCCTCCCATTTCCTCTATAAACATGCCGCTCTACGGAGCTATCATCCCTGTAACCTTCCATCCTCCTTACTCAATCTCAATATCAAACTCTCCCACCCGAATCGTAGGCACCTCATCAATCTCAATGTTATAGCGGAAGCGATGCCGCAAGACACGTTCTATAGAACTGCAGGGCATGTTGCACACGGGGGGGCAGGTTCGCACTCTGAGCAAGTGTGCCAACTCCCACCAGATGAACTGGCTGGGCCTGAGCAAAGGGTCGGGTGAATAACATCGGTACATCCAGCACTCTCAATTCCCACAATGACATGGAAGCATCCGAATCGCCGATTGCCATGAATGTACCATCCGGTGAAACGTCCAATGATGTCAACTGCTCGCCAGCGACTTTCACGCTGTCGATGGGGGCACGGTTGGTCCATGAAGTGAATTGGACACGCCCCTTAGAATCCGCCGTGGTAACAATGGAACGATTGTCCAGCACTTCCACCCCTTGCACCTGACCTTCATGACGGAACAGCAGGCTTCCCTCCGGCTTTAGGATTTGTCCGTTTCTCGTACAGACTAGGGCGTGTTGACGAACTCGGGCAAATGCGCTCGTAGCCCAAGTTTCTAACTTGGCACCTCGTCCCCAACCAAGATAGAATCTTGGGCTACAGTTAGATTGCGAAACAGTTCGTCAACACGCCCTAGCACTTCCCCATTGAACTTGCCTACAATCCCCGTTCGGAGCAAAAGTAGCGCAACGTGACACGCCACGCCAAGACCCCTCTGACGTGCTTGCCAGCACATCCAACTGCGGCAGCGTCACAAGCGTCACGCCATCGTGCAGCAGTGCTGCTTGCTTACCGTCAGGAGAAACACACGCGGATCGCCCCCAAAAATCAAAGCGCTGTTCTTTCACTTTGCGCCTCGCACCCACGTTCTATACGATTACTTTGTGGTCGCGTCCGGCGGTGAGTGCCTGCGAGCCGCCAACGGGTTCAACCACCGTCACGGAACCCCTGTGCTGTCCCAAGCGGAACTGCCTCCCATCGTGCCAACCGTGAACGGCGCACACGGCATCAGAATTCGTTCGCTCCGCGCACAGCAAAACTCCATCGTTCGTGAAAGTCACGCGCCCGACCGAATGGCCAAATGTGTCCAGTACCCCTTCGAGTTTCGCTCGCTGAAAGTTCCACAACCCAACCTTCCCCTGCCCCGTGCCGATGGCAATGATCGGACAGACTGGTGAGAAGGCAACATCATTGACCCGCCCGGACACCCGTGCCTGCGCTCGCTGCACCGCCGGCGGCAAAAAGCGATTCACTTCTTCATCCGACATGACCATCTCGGGCGGCAAAAAGCGGCTCACTTCTTCATCCGACATGACTATCTCGGAGGAGGCAGCAGAGACCAACTCTTCAAAGGTTGTCCCCTCATCGCTATTCTCTGGCCTCCATCCACTACAAGCAAGGGTTTGCACAATGCGCACGCTCCAGACAAATGGCAGTTCAAACACCAACCCCCACAGTCTTGCCCACTCCTTGTTCGCTACAAGCATCTGTACCAAGAACTCTGTTTCACTTGACGTCATGACCACAGCGCGGGGGCGGTAGTCGCCCCCGACTAGGATGGTCATGAAATCGGTCCTGCCTGCTGCCCGAATTTTCTCCCTGATGCGCTGGCGCAGAGCGGTGTTAGCTGACTCATAGACTGTGCGCAACAGGCTTTGGTCGAAGTCGAGCAACTCATACCGCTCTATCTGGTCGGTCAGAAAGTAAAACAGGGCGCGCTTTCCCGCCTCACGGGGCGCATAGCCTGCAGCCACCACGACCTTTCGTGCTGCGGGATAATCTGCACGGGTGAAGGCATCGCAGACCGCCTCACGCCATTCGGGGTTGGTCAGTTCCCGCAATAACGCGGCAGATTCAGAGGCAATCTTGGCATCAGCATCTGCGCACGCTTGCAAGAGCAGCTCAATCATCTTTGCTACCTCTCCCACAATCGCCGCCCGCTGCCCCGTTTTCAGCGCAGTTAGCCCACGTACTTCGACAGGTTGGATTGTAACATACCGCCCCCGACACAGTGCCTCCGCCAGCCGTTTCGAGCGACTCCCTGCCCATTTCACGCATAGAGCGTCAATCGCCTCCTGATTCCGCAACTCGCCCAGCAGTGCCATAGCTTCGGCGGCAATCTCAGCGTCCACATCCTCACATGCTTGTAGCAGCGGCTCAACAATCTTCTCCCCTTCAGCCGCCATCACCACCCGACGTCCTGTTTTCAATGCGGTCAGCAGGTGCAATGTGGCGGGGCGGGTTGCTAGCCAGCGGCATTTGCGCAACAGGGCAGTCAGATCGCCATGGCGTGTTTCCTGCCAAACAGCACAGGCGGCGTTGATCGCATTTTGGTTGCTGACTTGGCGAAGCGCATCAGTGACTATTTGCTTAACGGTAGGGGCAACCTGTTTTGTTAGTGCCTCTGCCAGTACCCGCGTCGCGTTTTTGTGGCCGCCTACCGCGACATCCCAGGTCAGGCAGGGGCGACTGGTTCGCTCGCAGACCGATTTCACGGTTTGCAGCGCCCGTTCTTCCTCCGGTGTTACCAGCACCATCAACGTGAACCGCGCCCGCAAGTAAATATCTAACTCTTGCTCAAATGTCATCGTGGATACCTCCTGAAGCGTGAAACGTGAAACGTGAACAACGAAGACCACCTATCACGTATCAGTCTCAATGTCAAACTCTCCAGCTTCGATTCGCCAACAGACACTCACAAGGGGCTAGGCTACCATCTACACATGCACTCACCACCTAATCGGGTCAATCCCACTCACCACAACCTCACCCTCCGCTGTGATGATGACTTCAGCAGGCGGCACAGCTTGCAAATCGGCCATCGTGTAGCGGTCGGTGATAAAATGCACCGTCTTGTTTGCCGAGCCGCGCAGGTCACGGGCGAAGTGCTTTTTAGCGTCGTAGCGTCCAGCGATGAGGACATCTATGCACGGCAGCAAAGCCTCTGCGTCGCGCATCCGCTGAACTTCCTCCCAGGTGTAACCGGTGAATACCAGGACGGAAAGCGGGGTTTCCCCTCTCACCCGCTGTAACAGTGCGAGCAGGGGGCGTCGCTGCTGAAGGGGCTCACCGCCGCTGACCGTTATGCCTTCAACCGCGTCCTTGAGCGCAACAGTGTGATCGAACAATTCGTGGACAGAGACCAATTCCCCGCTCACGAAAGGGTGTGTGTCCGGGTTGAAGCACCCCGGACACCCCAGCGAGCAACCCTGCACCCAAATCACCGCACGCACACCGGGGCCGTTAGCGCGGCTGAATGGGAGAAATTGATGAACTCGCAAAATCGTGTCGTTTGTCGCCATCGCTACCTCCCCCCCTCACCCCGGCCCTCTCCCACGGCGGGGAGAGGGAGAAAACTGCCCTATCTGACCTTTTGCCAAAGCTGTTCTTGCACTTGCTCAGTGACAGTCTCATAAGCCTCTGGCGTCATCTCTCGACCCTCAACTTGACCACCGAGCGCCGCTTCCAGGGCTTGGGTCAGGTCAAGGCAGGACATCCCCTTGACACCGCGCACTTCGATACGGACTTGCCCATCCTTTTCGATAAAGACATCGATTTCTTGCAACTCCATTTTGCACCCTCCTTTCAGAAAAGTCGGTGAAGGTTCTGCGATTTTTTTGAACAAGCTGGCAGCTTGTTCTACTAACCTAAACCATCCGCCGGAGCACCAGATGAATCCGCTCCCCTTCCTGCACCTCTTCGTTGACCAGCGCGAAGCCCTGCGCTTCTAATTTGGCTCTTGCCGCGTGGTAGGCGTAACGTTGCGTCACCTGCTGAAGAAATTGCGTTTGATTGATGTCGCGGATACCCCACCAGTCCGCGACGATTTCGTAGGCATTGCCAGCCCTACGAAAGCCGATATCGTAGCCGGGGCTTTTTGTAGGGATTTTGATTTCCACGTCAGTGCGATTGCCGCCGTAACCGCGAATTTCAACGTTACCCCGATCTATCGGGGTGTAGCCCAAATCTTTGAGCGCCTGCGTCAGGTATTCTTTCTCTACCATCTGAGTCTTGATACGAGTAAAGTGTGACATGATGCTGGACCTCCTTCCTCTCTAACTCCCCCTTCGTAAGTGAGAGAATCCTTTATGTCTCTCTCCCCTGTACTTGTTATTGACCTCGCAATACGTATTACGCAGTACGCAACACGCAATACGCATCACGCCTCCCGTTGAATAATCTGGTTGCGCGGCACCGCCATCTCCATGTTGCCGATGCGCCGCATCGTGATATCCTGCGTTTCAGTCGGATCGGGCAGCCCCGTTTCAGCGAGGCGTCGCTTGAGAAAGTCCTCCATCTCCGCTTTTAATTCCTGAATCACCTTCGGGGCTTCCTCCGCCATGTTATAGATTTCATCCGGGTCCTCCTCAAGGTCATAGAGTTCAAGGTCTGGCTTGTTATAAACTTCGGGCGTTCCACCCGTTTCCAAAATCAGTTTCCACTTCTTGGTTCGCCACGCGCGCTTTTTCATCCATCCGCACTCTGTGAGATAGACGGATTTGGTCGTCCCATCATGACCCCCATTTTCGATGAGGGGTCGCAGGCTCACCCCTTCCATCTTTTCCCGTTCCGCGAGCTCGGTCTGCCCCGCGTAATTGAGGAGTGTCGGCGCAATGTCCTTGAGTGTCACTAACCCTTCCAATCGCTGACCGGCGGGTACGACGTCGGGACAATGGATGATGAGCGGGATATGGCAATTCGTCTCGTAAAGTCCGTGGTGGTCATACCAGAGCTCGTGTTCATCGAGCTCCTCGCCGTGGTCCGCGGTGATAACCAGTAGTGTCTCGTCCATGATGTCATGGTCGCACAGGTACTGGAATAGGCTGGCAAGGGAGGCATCCATGTACGCGATCGAGGCGTCATACTGGGCGTTCACATAATGCCGATCCGTCCAGAGCCTTTTCTTCTGGATATTGTCAGGGTCGGACGGGTCGGGTTTGCACATCCACTGCCTGAAATAGGCTGTGAATGGTTCAAAATCGTAGACGGCATCCATGCTCCGGTTGTTCGGGTCGCACTCATCGCCGCTGTAGAACATCCGTTCAAAAGGCGGCGGAGGCAGGTAAGGCGTGTGCGGGTCCCAATAGTGCAGGAACGCGAACCACGGCTTATCCTGCGCCCGTGCAACGTCGAGAACTTCCATGGCCGTTTTATTCACCGCTTCGGCTTTTCGCGCATTGTGGTATTTCGTTTCCCATTTGTAGCCCCGATAGAGGTCATCGGGAAAACCCCGCTTGAACCATCGTCCGAGGTTATCCGCTGCAACCGTAAAATACCCTGCTTCGCTCAACAGTTCAGCGACGGTCTTGACCTTCTGATCTAAATTGAGACTCCCGCCTTGCGTAATGATCTGGTGCGTCAACACATCCTTACCCGTGAACATCGTGGTGTGCGCCGGGTGCGTCGGGATATGGGGACTGATGCAGGTTTCAAACAGCGTAGACTGCGAAACAATCCGATCGAGATGGGGCGTTGTTAAGTTTTTATGCCCATAGCAACTCATGCTTGCAGCACGTTGGGTGTCTAAGGATATTAGGAGAATATTTCTCATAGTTTTGGCTCCGGGGTGGGCATGTTTCAAATTTCTGTTCTATCACTAAATGTTTGAGAAAATCCGTCCGATTGTGGTCATGACGGTGCTGGGCTCGGCGTGAAGCGTGAAACGTGAAGGGCTATATTTTCACGTTTCACGTTTCAGTTACGGATGCAGTCATCGTGCAACTTTTCACGAATTAAATGATAACACAACATGCCGCATCAAGGGTAGAAATCTAATCTGCTGCAATTTCCATCTGTTCCACTTGCGCCTCACGAATTGCATCGCAGAGATAAGTGATACCTTCAGGAACATCATCAACATGGCAGTAAGCGTAAGCCAGGCGGATGCACTTAACGGGGTCACCGCGATAGTGGAATCCACTCCCATTGCTGTAGCCAACCCTGTGTTGCGCAGCGAGTTCTCTGGCTTTCTCCATATCCGTTGTTTCCGGTACATGCATCCAGAGGAAAAGTCCCCCGCGCGGTTCTGTCCATGTACAGAGATCGCTGACGTTCTTTCGGAGTGTCTCAACTACGGCGCGGCACTTTGCTCCGACAGCAGCGTTCGTCACGGCAAGGTGTTCATCCAGATGTTTCTTGAAGAACTCCGCAACAATCGCACTGGCGAGGGCGCTGGTTCCCCCATCCCATCGGTTCTGATGAATCATCGCGTGATAGGGAGGCCTTGAGACGAAGTATCCCAGACGCAACCCTGCGCCAAGAATCTTTGAGAAGGTCGCGACATAGATGACGCGGTTGGAATCATCAAGCTTGAATAGCGCATCAGGCGTCGGATGGGGCACAAAGTCGATGTCACCGTAGCAATCATCCTCAACGACCAGGGTGTCATACGCATTCGCCAGTTCAAGCATCCGCTTGCGGCGGTCCAGCGAAAGGATGGCACTCGTCGGATTTTGGTGATTGGAGGTGGTATAGATCAACTTTGGACGAATCTTCTTCGCTTTCAGGTCTTTCAGCATCCCCTCAAGGGCGTCCATGTTCATGCCGTCGACATAGTCCATCGGCACGCCCAGGATATTCGCTTTGAGGTGCCTCATGATGCCGAGCGTGCCACCGTAAGTAAATTCCTCGGTTAAAACCGTGTCCCCCGGATTAATAAAGGTGCCCAGAACGAGTTCCAGCGCCTGCATGGACCCGGAGGTGATTGAGATGTTATCAATCGGTAACGGGACCCCTTCGCGCCGTTCAAAGCGCATTGAGGCTAATTCCCGCAAACCACGATACCCCGTCTCGCCAGGATAGTTCACGAGACTGCCGCCTAGCTCCCGGAGTGCCTTTGCACTGGCCTCAATCAAACCTTCTGTTGGAAACGTATACGGGTCGGGTCGTCCGCCCGTAAAAGCAAAATCTTTCATCGTACCCTCCATTCAAAGTTGGGTGTGAGTTCGTATTCACATTTCTGGAGCGGTTATCGCGTATTTCATACGATGATGGCCCCTCCAGATTTAACCTTCAACAGATGATACCATAAACCCCCAAAAAATCCTACATAAAATTTGAGGTAGTTCAAAAACCAAGTGACCCAATGATTACATTGTGGCAACGCTTGAAAAAAATATGCCATGTCTATTGTTAAAATGCTATAATAATCTGCGCCAGGCAGATATTTATCTATGCAGACCTTGGCGAGCGGGAGTGATGACAAGAGAGTGAGACTGTGGAATATGCTGACAATTTGGCTCAATCAACACGGATTTGTTTTTGATGTAGACGAAGCGTAAAATCGCTTGGGAAAGATAAGGATTTGAAACCGAATCATTGAAAGGAGCTAACATGGGTAAACGGATTGGCGTTTTGACAGGCGGAGGAGATACGAGCGCCCTCAATGCTACGCTGAAAGGAATCGCACTGAAGGCAGAAGAACTCGGTTTTGAACTTATTGGATTTATGAAGGGATGGAAGGGGGTTCTCAAAGATGGATTGCACTTCACACTGACTCCGGATCTGATTGACGAAAATCAGGGAGGCACGTTACTCAAAAGCTCCCGTACCAATCTCAACCAGGACCAGATTAGTGAAGCCGTTGACAATTTACGCTCACTCGGCATTGATGGACTCATCCCAATCGGTGGAGACGACACCATGACGGTTGGGGCGAGACTATCTGAGATGTTCACGACAACGTTTGTGACCAAAACCATTGATAATGATGTGGGGACGAATCCCCCCCCCGGTGCTTCCGTCGATTATTCTCAAATGATCAACTACTTCTGCCCCGGATTTCCCACGGCAGCGAGCCGCCTCATCAGTTATGTTCGCGATCTTCGGACAACCGCCTATTCACACGATCGAGTGATTTTCGTCGAAGCGATGGGGCGAGATGCGGGGTGGCTCACGCTTTCGTCCGCTTACGGGCACGCGGATTTGATTGTCGTGCCTGAAATCCCTTATGAACCGGATCGGCTTGCAGAAGCCATCCAAAAAAAGCACGCCGCAAAAGGTAACGTGATTGTGGTCGTTTCGGAAGGGATTCGGGATGAAAATGACGAATTGATAACGAAATCAAAGTTACCGTTTACCATTTATTTGAGTTGCGAAGATACTTTAAACGGCGGCGGTGTCCCAGAGGATTTACGGCAGAAGCTTGAAGTTTTCGGATACTCGCTTTCTCAGCAAACCACTGTTAAGAAGACAGATAACAGATGGGAGATAACCGATGGGGCTGAGACGTACACTGTCAAAAAAACTGTCCAGGGAGATACGCTAAACCTCTACATGGGAAAATTTGATGCTTTTGGTCATCCGCAAGCTGGGGGATGTTCAGAAATAATTGCGGAGGAGATGAAAAAGCTTCTCCCGGAGATTTCAGGATCGAGTTTTCGTCATGTTATACTGGGGTATCTCCAGCGGTGTGGCAGCCCGACACCCATAGATCGGGATTGCGCGCTCAAAGCGGGGCAGCTAGCGGTGGAAGCGCTGGCCGAAGGACAGATTAACTATGTCGCAGCAATCAGGCGGACCTCAGGAGGGCTCCAACCGGAATTGTTGCCTTTGGAACACGTCATCAAACGTGATGAGGCAGGTGATGTGATTCGACGCAGCCTCGATCTCCGCTTTTACGATGCGAAAAACTACCAGATTTCCAGTGCAGGGATTGCCTATTTCCGTCCAATCTTCGGCGATCTGCCCAAACTCAATCTGCCGGATATCGAGTCGGCATTCAGCATTCAACTGTTAGCCGCTGAATAATGCGCGGCGAAAGCGTAAAATATGAAATTCGTGACGCACACCGTTACGGTTCACCTTGTGCATTTTTCCGATACAGCGCAATCAACAGATCCGGTCGATTGGATCCAACCGCATCAACCCCGAACGCTATCACGCGCTGCATCTCTTCGATAGTATCGGGGTTCCAGGCGCGAAGCTTGAGCCCGGATGCGTGTGCTTTTTGAACGAGCCCCGCATCGATGTTTTGATGTTGAATGTGCAACGCCTCCGCCCCGATATTGATCGCTTGTTCACAAGCGTCATCGGGGGGATGTGACCACAACGCGCCGAGGGCGATATTCGGATTGAGGCGGTGCACTTCACGCAAGCGCTCATGGACAAACGAAGTCAAAACCACTTCTCCCACCATCCCGTTTTGTTCAACCGCACGAACCACCGGCTCGGCGGTGTCCGGTCCCTTGAGTTCAATTTGAAGAATCACCTTTCCCCGCACCACATCCATCACTTCCAGTAACGTTGGGATGCGCTCTCCCTTACCGGCGTCGAGTTGCTTGACCTCCAGCAACGTTAAATCTGCGACCGCGCCATGTCCATCCGTTGTTCGCTCCACGGTGGCATCGTGGATGACGACGAGGTGCCCATCCCGCGTGAGATGCACATCAATCTCGATCTGATCAACCTCCAGATCGATGGCTTTCTGGATGGAGCGCAGGGTGTTTTCCGGTTCGAGTTTTGCCGCGCCGCGATGTCCTGTAATAATCATGTTGCCTCCGTTAGGGTCTGAAAAAAATAGCGAATAAAAAAGAGAGATTTCAGGGCATGTTTCAACTTTCCTGGAAAATGACTTGACACTTTGGAAGAATGGAAGGATGGAAGCACGTCCTTCCATCCTTCCATCCTTCCACAACATGCCCCTTATTGCCGTTGTCGAGCCCGTTGCTGGTAAAGCAACTCCATCAGCCGAGGCACGTCCGGATGATTTGGCTCTAAGCGCATCACTTTCTCGCCCTCCGCGATGGCAGCGTCAAGCATTCCTGCATTGTAATACGCCCAACCGAGTGCGGCGTGGATAATTGCGGAATCCGGTTCTAAACGGAGCGCTTGTCGATACTGCTCAATCGCCTGGTGATACGCCTTTTTCTTGAGATAGATGTTACCCTGGTCAAAATATGGATTGCCATACCTCGTAGCCATCCCCTGCCCCGTCTGTTCGGATTGGTATGCCCCTCCGCAGCTTGCTAAAAGTAAAACCCAGAGCCAAAGCGACCATTTGTCCCATATTCTCATTGCAATACCCCCTGAAGATGAGAAACCGAGTTTTTCGCAAAAACTCGGTTTCTTGTCCCCCCTGATTTCCGCGACATAGACGATCGTTGCTCTAAGCACCCACTAGATGATACGTGATTGGGTGGTAGCGTGTCAAGTTCATAGTACAGATTTGAAACAGAGCACACGATAAAAAAACGCTTGACAGCCTATCATTCCTATGCTAATCTTTTCTTTGTCATTTACGTCTAATCGCTTAATTATGTTTACGAATGTTGAGGGCGATTAGCCCCGTACAACCCTTTTATCAAGGAGGTTTTGAATTGAAACGAGAAAAATTTTTAATCACGGCCATCACGCTGATGGGACTGATAAGCACGATTGTTTTCGCACTGGAACCGGGGTTTGAATACAAGATTCCTAAAATGGGGAATCCGCCAACGATCGATGGGGTTCTCAATGATTCCATCTGGTCTAAGGTTTCGTCGGTAAAGATTAATCATCTCAACGATGCGACTGGCACCCTGGTCGAGGCAGCAAGGGTCAGCACTGCCATGGCAGCTTATGATGACAAATACCTGTACATTGCGATTGACAACGGTGAACCCAATCCAGGTCAAATTACGACCGTCTCCCCCGGACATGATCAGGATGTCTGGAAAGACGATGAAAATGAACTGTTGTGCGCCGCATCAGCGGTGAGTAGAAGTGCCAACTAAGTTGGTATGAATTGTTG